>CAIQAB010000018.1 GCA_903869675.1 uncultured Verrucomicrobiota bacterium
AGCTTTTGCCTGCACTTGAAGCGATTCTTATAGAGGCACTCGAACCACGTCAGAATAGAAAGAGAGGCGATGATTTATCGGCTGTAGAGTTTATTCAGCAAACCGACCCCTCAATTAAGAAGAAGTTGATGAAACAGGCGATGGAGGCCGCGATTGAAAAATTATAAAACCACTGAGCCCAACAAGGCGCTAGAGCCAACACGGTTACTTGTCACGGATCGTGCTCCGAGCAGCACGCTCCGCGCCAAGTAACCGTGCGGCTCATCTAGGACGTTGGGCAGAAACAAACAATTTATTGAGGAGCGAAGCCGTAGTGTAATTCGATGCTTTATTTTTCGACCCCGCTCAGACTTCGGCCTCGTGGCTACATTCTCCCGACCTTGTTCCGCTCCATGCGGCAAGCCGCATCGGTGCTCACAAAGTCGTCTTTTTGCAAAATGACTCGGTTTGCGAAAGCCAAATCAACGAACCCCGAGCCGTGCGTCGCACATCATTGCGCGCGGCAAGCCGTGCTCATGAAGTGCTTTGCACTCCAAATTCCACAGTGGGCTCCGCCCACATCACCGCAACCTACGAAAGAAGAGAAAGCCGCGCTAAAGCGCGGCAGAGATGATTCTTGACGTAAAAATCCTAGAATATAATACTTATATCTTTAATGACATCGCTCCAACTCACTCAAGCTGATACACAAAACAAGGGATCATTATTGAATTACTTTCGTGAAAGGGGAAGTGAGAAACTGAACGAGTTAAAAACCGAAATTGGTTCAAATAATTTCAAGGAATTAGCATCCGAGTTAAATAAAGCAATAGGCGAGAGCCTGAGTGTATTTAGAATAGCTTTGCTTGCAAAAGCAAAAAAGGAGTCATGGAAAAATGACGATATTATGCGCTCCATGCTCACATCTACCTATTGTGCCCAAGTGGCGATGTTAGATCTGAGGAATGATGTATGGCCATACGAATATATGGCGTTTTCACGACGGATTGGTGAATTGTGGGAGCAGTTCGTTCATATTCCGTTTGATTATGCGGTAACGGATGCCACTCCCTTTATACCGCCACTATTTGAAGAGGTAAGGAGTAGCCTAAGGGAGGAAATTGAAGTTTACATAAGTGAACTTCCCTTGGCCGAAGAGCAGAAGCGGGAGCTAATTATTTACTATGAAAAGGTTTGGCTCTTGGTTGATTCTGGCGAAATCAGCCTTCAGCTTGATCTACATACTGAAGTGAATGGAAGGAAGTTGAATATAGACTTCAAAAGTGGATTTGGATCGAATGAGAAAGGAAACACCAATCGTTTGCTGATGGTTGCGACTATTTACAAAAATCTTGGCGATAGCTACGACAATGTTCTCCTTGTTCGAGCAAGGGAGGATTCGAACAATAACTATTTTCGGACACTCAAAAGATCTAGTGTGTGGCAGGCGTATTGCGGAGATGAGGCATACGAAAAGATTGGCACGTATACGGGGTTCGGATTAAAAGATTGGATTCAAACGAACATCGATTGGCCGAATGACTTGCGGGCCGAAACATACACACATTTCAAGTCGAATAATTTAATCAAATATCTAGAATGGTAACCTCATTCAGGCACAAGGATCAGTATAGAGCATTTTTCACTACTGATGAAGCTATTGGCGAATATATGGCTTCGCTTTTGGAGTTAAAGGCGACCGATACGCTTTTAGAGCCTGCGGCAGGCGATGGGCACTTAATCGCCGCCGCTCGAAGGAACCAGCCCGAGTTAGATGTAACGGCATATGAGATTCATCCTCAGTATTGCGATAACCTAGCGGCTAAATTCCCTGAGAGCGGAAACACGAGAATACTATCTAAGGACACGATACTTTGCGCAGAACTGGATCTTAGGGAATCATTTGGCCCAAAGTTTACAAAGATTATTGCTAATCCGCCTTATGGAGGCTGGCAGGAACTAGATAGGCGCACAGACCTAAAGAAGCGGTTCCCAGGCTTCTACGTTCGAGAAACTTACACTCTGTTTTTACTTCGTTGTCTTCGCTTACTTGAGGACGGGGGGAAGCTAGTTTTTATTATTCCAGCGACCTTCTTGTATCTAAATTTACATGCCGCTATCAGGGAGCTTATTCTCAAGGAATACACTTTAGAGAGTGTTGATACTTTTAATTCTAGTTTATTCCCCGGTATTGCATTCGGATATGCAGACTTATGCATAGTTTGCATTACCGCCAAGCGTTGTGGGCATAGCCACCAAGTGCGTTTTCGGCATGTATCAGATGCCGTGTTTTTTCAAGACAGCGAAAGTATAGGCAAAGATTCCAGCTATATGTCGCAGGCTTTGTTCTTGAAATCGGATGGGTATCAGATTTCACCACCAAGAAGCAGTTCTGTTATTGAATCGTCTGGGGTTGGGGTGCTCCCAATGTCAGATATCGCGAATTGCGTAACTGGATTTTACTCAGGAAATGATAAGAGATTCTTGAGGCGTTCATTTTCCAATCACAAGAGATCCGAGGACTACGAGGCGGTTGATGATCAATTTATTGAAAGAAATCCGGCTAATTTAGCTAATGCACTCGACGGTATAGATGGCGAGAAGTGTTTCATTCCCATTCTCAAGGGTGGAGGCTATAATTTCGTCAAGCCCTCTTTGTGGTTTATGGAGTGGAGTAAGACAGCAGTTGCGCACTATAAATCAGACAAAAAAGCCAGATTCCAAAACTCTTCGTATTACTTTAAAAGAGGTATTGGATTCCCGATGGTCACCTCCTCACGGCCAACGGCGGCACTACTCGAAAATTCACTATTCGATCAATCCGTTGTAGGTATCTTCCCAAAAGCTGAGGTAAGCTTAGAATTTCTTTTAGCTTACTGTAATTCCAATCTATTCTGGAGTGAGCTTAAGTCTATAAATCCGTCCGCCAATAATTCCTGTAAATATATATTAAGAACACCGGTATTCTTGCCAGATAAAGAAGAGCAAATAATAATTGAGTCAAAGACTAAGGAGTTAATTCATATATTGAATCAGCAAGGGGAAGGTGCTGATCTTCTCGCGAAGGAGATCGCCAGCTTTTTCGACAGAAAAATAAAATGAGCCCAACAAAGCACTGGAGCCAATGCGATTGCTTGTCACAGATCATGCTTTTTCCTCACTTCGTTCGGGCATGATCTGCGCCAAGCAACCGCATGGCTCAGTTTGAGCGTTAGGCAGAAGAAATCCCCGAACGAAGTGAAGAAGCACAATACAAGCTTCAAGCCATTTTCCTCCAACCCAAAAACATATGCCACAAAAATTATGCACCACATGCGGACACGTCGGAAATACAAAAACAGTCACAAAGGGCTCATTCGCAATCGAACTCCTACTTTGGTTGTTCTTCCTTCTACCAGGTCTACTTTACTCCGTTTGGCGACTCACGACTCGTTATGAAGCGTGTTCAAATTGCGACAGCAATACCGTTATTCCATTAAATTCGCCCATCGCTCAGAAATTTATGAAAGAAAAATAAGCCTAACAAGACATAAGGCCTACTCTAGGTCAGCAATCTATAGGGTCTGGCCGAGTTTTGTTAGTTTAGTTCAAGCTCTAACAAAAGTGCGGCGAGTCGATCAGAGAGTGCGGCGCGCCGACCAGGGAGGGTGGCGCTCCGAGGTCAAAGGCCGGGACTCCACACATGGAGTGCAGAGCGCCGAGGCAAAAGGACCATTGCTATCGAAAATCTATGCTATCCAACTAATTATGCCATCCAAAAACCGGGGGTTAGCTCAGTGGCTATGGTCCGGATAGTTGCGGAGGGCGCAACCTGTGGGATTGGGCCAATTTTGGTCAGGCAGGCAGTGCCCGCAAAGGGGCAAGAGGACCGCAGCGGGCAGGCCGGGCCTCTTTCTTCCGTCCAAACCTGGAGGCAGTGCCTCCGCAAGCACGATAGTCAGTTAACTGGACAAGAAAATCGCCCGATCCGCGGGGTAAACGGCCTGTGGGGCGCCCCAGGCACTTGCTAAAAATGCATTTGCAGAGCGGGCCTTGGCGCGCGATTTTGGGGCAACATGTTCTATACCTTATTATTCGTCACTTTTCTGCTTTCGATTGGGGTGGCGGCGTTGACGGCGCGCATTTTTACCAAGCCGGCTGAGGTTATTTTAAAGCGTATCATCCAGGATCCGATCCACAATTCGTGGCTTACCTACCTCAAGTTTTCGCTTTATGTAGTCGGCATCTCCTCGGGGGTAAGAATCAATCAGATCCAGGCCTATCTGAATCCGCGAGACGTGAAAAATGAAGGCAATGTGCTGGTGCTGACTACGGAGCGGTGGGTGCTGGAGGTGTATCGCACTGTCATCGAATCTTTGCAGGGGCTCGCCTGGGTGCTGCTGGTTTTCTTCCTCGTCGCTTTGGTAATGTTTATGGTCATCCGCGTGGCCGAACTAGTAAGAAAGGCCAAGGGAGGCGGAACGGATACCGCCGCATCTCCCTGAGCAGGCTCGAGGCGCGAAGGCGCAAAGATCAGAGCAAGGGAGGCATGGCGGTGGCGGTGAGGCTGAGTTTGCCTTGCTTCACGCCGCGCACCGTCACGAGTTCGTCGGCGAGGGTCTGGAGTTGATCGGCCGGGCCTTGGACTAGCAGGACCTCCATGTAGTGGTGGTGCTCGAGGTGCACGTGCATGGATGTGACAACGAGCAGGTAATACTTGTGCTGGATGGCGGCGAGGCGGGCCTGGAGGCCGGCTTGGCGATGGTCGTAGACGAGGCTGATGGTGCCGGCGACGGAGGCGGTGCCGAGCTGGGCGGCATATTCAACCAGGCCGTCTCGAGCGAGGGCGGCGACGGCTTGGGAACGGCTGGCCTACCTTGACGGTGTCGGCGGCGCGCAATGCAGTGGTGGCGAGGAGACCTAGCGCGAGTGCACTGGCTCCAATGGTCTTGTTTAGTTTATTAATCATGGCGGGAAATCTGGTGATGGATGCGTGGATTTAGGGAAATTTGGGCAAGGCAGTAGCCATGCGTTTGCGCCTCCGAGAGGACTTACTGAAGAGCTGAAGGGCAGGGCCGTTTACTCACTTCCAAACGGCCCTGCTCAGAGATTACCTAGACAGTCAGTCAGATCCGCTTAGAAGCGGAACAGACCCTGGAGAGCGTATTTCACGGAGTCAGAAGCGCCGGCATTCTGATCGTTCAGGCTAATTTCGCCCTTCAACGAGAAGTTGGGGGTGAACGTATAGGTGGAGGCGACGCCGTAGCCAAGCGCGTCAGCGAAATTACCATCGAAATAGGTCACACGAGCAGAAGCAGTGAGCTCTTTCGTGAGCTTATAACTGGCCTGACCGAGCCAAGAAAGATCGGTAACGTCCTCTACAGAAGTTACTTCACCAGCCAAGCTAAGTTTCTCGGAGACGTTGTAGCTAAACCAAAAGTCACCCTCGAGCACGCTGTCGTAACCGTCGAGATTCTCGTAGCCAACGCCGAAGAACAAGGTGAGATCCTTGATGCCGGTGTAGGAGAAATAGGCCTCATAACCGATATCGTCGGAATACTCGCCGTCACCGGTGGCGAAATTGGAACCGCCCAAGACCTGACTGTCGCGTGCAGAAACACCGGCAGCAAATCCGTCACCCGTATAGTCGACTTTCACGCCCGTAGCGAAGGGGCTGAAATAAAATGCGTTGCTGTAGGAAATAAACGCGTTGTTTGGCGTGTGGTAGGACTCGAAACCGAGGTAACCGAGGTATTTGCCAGCGGTAACAGCGACATCACCCGCGGTGTAGGTGACATAGGCATCCAACACACCGGAGGCGTCGCTGGAGGTGTTATCGAAGGGATTAGCGGCCTGGAAGCTGACGCGGCCAGACAGATCGCTGTATTTTCCGCTCACTCCGACGAAAACAGAGTCAAACGCATTACCACTTTTACCGACGATGGTTTGGTTGGTGTCGGGAGTGCCGTGGGTGATGACGGCAGAACCGATGGCGTAGCCATCGACCGCGAGGTTTTCGTTGATCTTCACCTCGGCCTGAACGGCGGTGGTAACGAGAGCGGCCGAAAGGCCGGCGAGTTGGAATCGGGATTTCATACTTGGTTGGGTTGTTTGTAGGTATGCGACGTCCACGATATTTCCCGGAGAGGGTCATATCGTAGACCATGCTAAGTTTAGCCACAACTATGCCAACCCATGCTCGATTGAATCTTTTCCAAGGCTAACGTCGCTTAAATCATTAGGTGACAATAGAAAATAAGGCTTATGAACAAAAATGAAGCACCCCAAATACAGGCATGACTAAAAAACGTTGCGATATGCAGCACTCCTTCGGCGCCCATCACGAAAAAGAAATCCAAACTGATGTTTACCGTCGTTGCATAGCAGACGAATCGCTGGCCAAAAGTGACCATCGCGGGCGAAATTTCACGTCGATACCGCAGTTGTGCCGGCTAAACGGAGTTCGGCATGTCTGGCACGATGAACAGGTGGCCCACGGAGTCATCGAAACAAACCGCGAAAAAAGCGGTGTCCGAGTGCAACCGTTGGCGCACGGATAATATCGCAAAGGCTGATCAACCCAGCGCGGCGAGCAGGCGCTGGAGTTCGGCGGCCTTGACTCGCTGATCGGCGAGTTGCTTGCGGGCTCCCTCCAGAACGGCGGGGGGTGCCTTGCTGGTGAAAGCCTCGTTGCCGAGACGTGCTTCGGTGCCGGCGATATGCTTGTTCACTTGGTCGAGTTCCTTGCCCAAGCGGGCACGCTCGGCGGCAGGGTCGATCTTCACACCGGTGTCGAGAAACAGCGTGCCCAGAGGCGTCACGACCGCCGGCAGGGCTAGTTTTTCTGTGGTGCGACCGATGTCGGCCGCGCCGACCAGACGGGCGAGTTTGGCGGCGTTTTTTTCCAAAGCCAGCCACTCGGCCTGATGCGCGAGGACGAAGAATTTCACGTCCCGTTTCTGGGGCACGGACTGCTCGGTCTTGAGCTGGCGGGCAAGCGAGGCGACCTGCTTGAGCTGCTCCACCCGGCCGGCGGCGGCGGGATCAACCGGAGTGCCGCGCGCGGCGATGGCGGCGGCGAGACCCTCGGCGGTTTCGAGGCGGGTGTCCTGAAGGAAACGTTTGTCAGCGGGGGCGTAGCCGAGCAAGGACCAGAGTTCCTCGGTGATGAATGGGGCGAAAGGCTCGAAGAGCAGGAGAAACTGGCGGATGACGAGATCCTGCACCGCGAGAGCATGATCCTTCGCCAGTGGATCCTGCACACGGGTCTTGGCTACCTCGACATACCAATCGCAGAAATCATTCCAAAAAAACGAATACAAGCGCTGGGTGGCGCCGGCGAACTCGAAGTCGGCGAAGCTCTTTTCAAGGGTGCGCGAGGTGTCAAGCAGCGCGGCGAGGAGGGCGTGGTCGTCGTCATCGAAGTGGGCCGGGTCGAGGCGCGCGAGGATGGCAGCGAGCGAAGAGTTGTCGCCCATCGGTCCGCTCATCTGACGGAATCGGCAGGCGTTCCAGAGCTTGTTGCAGAAGCCCTTGCCGCTCTCGATGCGGTCCTCGTCAAACTTCACGTCCTGGCCAAGGGGGGCGATCTGAAGCAGGCCGAAGCGCAGGCCGTCCGCGCCGTATTTGACGATGAGGTCGAGCGGGTCGGGCGAGTTACCGAGGGTCTTGGACATCTTGCGGCCCTGCTTGTCGCGCACGATGCCGTTGAAGTAGACGTGTTTGAACGGAATGCGCTCTTCGACCGGCGCGCCGGGCTTTGCAAACTCCAAGCCGGCCATGATCATGCGGGCGACCCAGAAGAAAATGATATCGGCGCCTGTGGCGAGGGTGGTGGTCGGGTAAAACGATCCAAAGCCCGCCTTGGCCTGGGCCTCGGCGTCGGGCCAACCGAGGGTGGCAAACGGCCAGAGCCAGGAGGAGGCCCAGGTGTCGAGCACGTCATCCTCTTGGGTCCAGTTCTCGGGGTCGGCGGGTCCGTCGAGCGAGACGTGGATCTTGGTCGGGTCGCGCAGATCGGCCTCGGTGATTTTTTCGCGGTCAACGCACTTGGCATACCAGACCGGGATGCGGTGGCCCCACCAAAGTTGGCGGCTGATGCACCAGTCCTGGATGTTTTCCAGCCAGTTCAGGTAAACCTTGGACCAGCGCTCGGGGTGCATCTGGATGAGCCCGTCGCGGACCACCGCCTTGGCCTCCTCGACACGCGGGTAGCGCAGCCACCACTGCTGGGTGAGGCGCGGCTCGATGGGCACGCCGGCGCGCTGGGAATGGCCGACGTTGTTCTCATAGGGCTTGGCCTCGATGAGGTTGCCCCGCTCGGCCAGAATCTCGGCGGCTTTTTTGCGGGCGGCGAAACGCTCCATCCCGGCCAGCTCGGGGCCGGCGAACTCGTTCATCGTGCCGTCGGCGTTAAGCGCGTCGATGACCGGCAGGCGGTGGCGTTGGCCGATCTCGAAATCGACTTTGTCGTGGGCCGGCGTGACCTTGAGCGCGCCAGCGGCGAAGGCCGGATCGACCGCCTCGTCGGCGATGATGGGAATCTGGATACGCTCGCCCAGCGGACGCCAGACGGCCTTGCCCACGAGGTGGGTGTAGCGGGGGTCGGTCGGGTGAACGGCTACGGCGACATCGGCCGCAATGGTCTCGGGGCGGGTGGTCTCGAGAATAAGATGGGTGAGAGGGACGACGTTGCCCTCGGCGTCGGCCGTGGTGGATGGCTCGACCAACTCGTAACGCAGGCGGAAGATGTGGCCTTTGGTCGGGCGCATCTCGACCTCCTCATCGGAGAGGGCAGTGAGCGAGACCGGGCACCAGTTGACCATCCGTTTGCCCCGATAAATATGCCCTTGGTCGAAAAGTTTGACGAACGATGTCAGCACCGCCTTCGAGTAGCCGGGATCCATGGTGAAGTGGGTGCGCTCCCAGTCGCATGAGCAGCCAAGCTCGCGGAGCTGCTTGAGGATGTGGTCGCCCTTCTCGTCACGCCAGGTCCAGACGCGTCTTAAAAACTCCTCACGGCCAAGATCACGGCGGCCCTTGCCCTCGGTTTTCTTGAGGTGTTTTTCAACCATCGTCTGCGTGGCGATGCCGGCGTGGTCAGTGCCGGGAATCCAGCAGGCGGCCTTGCCCTCGAGGCGGGCGCGGCGGATGAGCGCATCTTGAAGGGTATTGTTGAGCACGTGGCCCATGTGCAGGATCCCGGTGACGTTGGGCGGCGGGATGACGATGCTATAGGTCTCCTGCCCAGGCGCGGCCAGGCCGGCGAAGCACTTGGCCTCCTGCCAGGCGGCATACCATTTAGTCTCAACGTCACGCGGTTCGTAGCTCTTGGAAATCTCGGGCATGGGCGTAAGGGTGAAATCCAACCGGGAGCGGCGTCACGAAGCAAGCCCAGGTGCCGACGACGAGCGCGAGTTTACCGCATTGCACGGAACGGTATAAATCCCAGCTTAGGGGTTCACGGCTCAAGTCCGCGCCGTCTCAAAGCGCATGCCCAGCACCTCCCCTTTCCACGGCCGCATCCAGAAACACGCCCTCGAACGGCTCGACTTCGCACCGGATTCCAAGCGACCGGAGCGGCTTGCCGCCTGCAAGACCTTCCTGCGGCTCGAAAGCGCGATGATTCATATGCGTCACGACGGCGGCGAGTCGGGCGGAGTCGTCGCACAGGCCCGGGCGGCGATGGTGGACGTAATGCTCTCACACCTGTTCAAGCATGCCCTCGCCAGCTTTGAGCGCCTGCATGGCAAACTCCCCGCCGCCTGCGCCCTGCTTGCCCTCGGAGGCTACGGTCGCGGCGAGCTCAGCCCGCTGAGCGATGTGGACATCATGTTTCTCTTTCCGTCGAAAAGCCGCACGGCCGCAATCCAGCCGCTGCAGCAGCATCTGATCGACGAAGTGCTCTACGTGCTCTGGGACTGCGGGCTGAAAGTCGGCCACTCCACCCGCACGGTGGAAGACGTGTTCGAGGAGGCAAAACGGGACATCCAGACCAAAACCGCCCTGCTCGAAGCACGTCTGGTCGCCGGCGCGCAACCGCTCTTCGATGGCTTCACCGCCGCTTATCGCAACTACTACACCCAGGAAGGAACCAAGGGCTATATTCGCGCCCGGCTCGAGGATCAGGCGACCCGGCGGGCCAAATACGGCGACTCCGTCTTCCTCCAAGAACCGGACATTA
Source organism: uncultured Verrucomicrobiota bacterium (assembly GCA_903869675.1). Taxonomy (GTDB): domain Bacteria; phylum Verrucomicrobiota; class Verrucomicrobiia; order Opitutales; family Opitutaceae; genus IMCC26134_A. The sequence goes on from CAIQAB010000018.1 coordinate 10,142, forward strand.
AAAACGGCGTCGGCGGCCTGCGCGATTACCAGAACACCCTGTGGATGGCCCGGGTGAAACTCGGGCTGGGTTCGATGGACGAGTTGGTAGAGCAAGGTTACTTAAAACGCAATGAACTCCGCGACTTTCATCGCGCCTACGAGTTCCTCCTGCGCGTTCGCAACGAACTGCATTTCCAGAGCAAACGACCCACCGATCTACTCGACCTTGAAGCCCAACCGAGGATCGCGCTAGGGATCGGCTACACGAACCAAGATATCCTGGGCCGCGTCGAGCAGTTCATGCACGATTACTACCGTGCCGCCCAGACGATCTACCGGACCTCCCGGCTGGTTGAGAACCGCCTTGCCCTGACCATGGAAGCCAACGAGGAAAAAAAAGTCTCCTTCCGGGATCTTGTCCGCTCCCACCGCTTCATCAAAACGAAGCGTATCGACGGCTTCGTCCTGCGCGGCACGGAACTGATGGCCGAGACTCCGCAGGTCTTTAAAGAAGATCCGATCCGCCTTGTGCGCGTGTTTCGCCACGCCCAATCGCTCAACGCCCAGCCTGATTTTGCGCTCCATTCCCTCATCCGAGAATCCCTGCCCCTGCTGACCCGTCGCGTATCGGAGGACCGCGACGCCAACATCAGCTTCAAGGCCATTCTCGATAACGCCGGCGCCGTCCACCCCACCCTCGCGCTCATGCACGAACTCGGCGTGCTCGGTCGCTTCATCCCCGAATTCCAAGGCCTGACCTGCCTCGTGCAACACGAGTTCTATCACCGCTACACGGCTGATATCCACACCCTCAACGCCATCCGGGAACTCGATTTAATCTTCGCTGGAGGCGAGGCGCTCGAGAAAAAATACCGCGATGTCCTTCACGAGACCGCCAACCCCACCCTCCTTTATCTCATCCTACTGCTCCACGACATCGGCAAAGCCAAGGGGATCAAGGGACACGCCGAATTTGGCGTTGAAATCGCCCGCCCGCTGCTGGCCCGCATGGAAATCAACGATCCAGAGCAAGAAATTGTCATTTTTGTAATAAGATACCACCTGATTATGGCACGGTTTTGGCAGAAGCGGGATGTCGATGACCCCGCTTCCGCCGCTGCCTTTGCCGAACTCGTCCCCGAGGTGGATAAATTGCGCTACCTCTACGTTCATACCCTTTGCGATGCCCGCGGCACCGCGGCCGGCCTGTGGAATGGCTATAAGGACACCCTGCACGGCACGCTCTATCGCGCGACCCTCGAACAACTGACGCACGGTGCCGTCCAGATCGCCGACCTAAACACCGCCCGCATGCAGTCGACCTACCAGGACCTCGTCGCGAAAAAAATCCCGGGCATCAGCGCAGATGAGATTACCGCGCATTTTCAACTCCTGCCCGAGCGCTACTTCATCCACACTGACGCCGATCAAATCGCACAACACATCCGGATGGTGAATCAGTTGCTCACCTCCATAAACCAGGCAGACGCAATCGGCAGCCTGCGCCCCGTGATAGCCTGGCACGACGACCTCAACCGCTCGCTGACCGTGGTCAATGTCGTCACATGGGACCGAGCGGGCCTTTTCTACAAACTCGCCGGCGCCTTCTCCGTCGCCGGCCTTTCCATCCTTTCAGCCAAGGTCATTTCCCGCAACGACCACATCGCCATCGACACTTTTTACGTGGTCGAGCCCGGGCGAGGCGTAGTCCAGTCCGCCAAGGCGCAGGAAATCTTCGCCCGCACTGTGGAAGAGGCGCTCGTCACCAACAAGGATCTCTATCCCGACATCGTCGCCCAAGCCAAGAAAGTCCGTAGCTCCCGCTTCGGTTTCGATAAAAATCCCGTCGAGCTTGGCAGTCTGCCCCCGACCGTGGAGGTCTACCACGAACTGTCCATGCAACGCACCATCGTGGAGGTGCAGGCCCGCGACGAGATCGGCCTGCTCTTCAAGCTGGCCAAACTCATCAGCGACCACGGCTTCGACATCACCTTCGCCCGCATAGGCACCGAACGGGACGTCGCCATCGACAATTTTTACATAGAAAACGCCCGGCCAGCCGAGACGATCGAGCCTGCTCGACTCGAACTCCTACGCGAGGGCATCCACCTCGCCATCAGTCCGGCTGCCCCCGTCGCCGCCACCGGCTGATATACGCTGGGCTTGATTATCGCGCACCCAAGCACGGAAGGCGCGCAGTTTCACCGGAGTGCCAAGCGCCAGCACCTTGTCCCCCGGTTGCAAACGCTCACCCGGACCAGGATTAAGAATACGAAGAGGTCCCCGGCCTATCCCTGCCAACTGCACCCCATGCACGGCTGAAGGGGACAATTCAGCCAGGGTTGCACCCGCCGCCCGACTCCGCGCCGGCACTAGGATGGTCTCCAGCCCCACGGCGTCGAATTCCGAGGACTCCGTCGCCGCCACCACACCCAGAGCCGCCTTGGCCGCGACCATATGCTCTGGATCGCCAAGCAAAAGCACCTTGTCACGGGGGAAAAGCGATTCGCCCGAACCAGGCAGGGAAATCATGCAACCCTGCCGCTCCACCCCCACTACGGTGCAACCGAAACGCGCGCGCAGTCCGAGCTGCGCAAGACTGCGACCGGAGCACTCCGCCAGATCCGGGATCACGCAATCCGCCACACTCAAATTCCATTCCTCGTGCTGACGGCCCGCCCAGGGCACCGAGGTGGAGCTCATGCGCACGACACCAGCATCGCCCAAAACATCCTGCAAACCGACCTCCAGCTCGCTATGCCAGAAGATCATGCGCTGCCTTAGCCACACAAAAACAGCCAGCGCCACCAGTGCGCTCGCGGGCAAGGCCCAGCGCACCGCCCCAGTCGGGGCGAACGACGCCACCCAGGTCACCATCGCCACCGTCGCCACGATCCGCACGCCAAGTGCAATCAAGCTACGCAACCGGTCGCGAGCGTCCACCGCCATTCCCTCCGTGCTGAATTCCGCCACCATGAGCGCGAGCACCGAGACATTGCGCCAGACGGCGAACAAAGGCACCATCGCAACCGCCACCAAGGCAGTCCAAAAAAGCCATCCCGGGCCATTTAACCAGCGCGTGATAAGAAGTTGAAGCCGCTCCGCACTGGCCAAAAGCCCCGCCACAAACAAGAGCTCGACCACGATCTGGATCACGCGCCGGCGACAGAGCTTCCAAAGCATGTTGCCGGCCTGCTTCTCCCCCAGTCGATCCAACCAGCCCTGATAGGACTCAAGCAGACCCACCAACCAGCGTGGTCGCAAACGAAGCAAAACGTCCGCCACTGGCTCGGCCTTGCGCGTGAGGAAAGGAGCAGTCAACGACGTGACCAGAGACAAGCCCACCGCGAGCGGATAAAACACCGTCGGCACCAGTTTCGCGGCAACGCCAAGCTGGGCGATAATAAAGGAGAATTCTCCGATCGGCGTAGCCACCAAACCGGCACGCAGTGCATCCCGGTGCGAACGACCGATCAAAACCAAACCCGTCGACACCGCCCCAACCCGCACGATTAGGGTGAACAAAGCGAGACCGAGCACCAGCCACCAGGCCTCGCCCAGCGCGCGCACGTCGATCTGCAGCCCGATCGCCACGAAAAATACCGCGCTGAAAACATCGCGCATACCCTCGAAAATACGCTCAACCGAGTGCCGGTGCGGCGTCTCCGCCACGATGCAGCCGATCAGAAAGGCGCCCAACGCCAGTGAGTAGCCTGCACGTTGCGCGATGATCGCCAGACCGAAGAGGAACGCGGCGGTCGCGAGGGTCTGCAATTCCTCGTCCGCCTTGACGCTCAATACACGCAAGAGCCACGGCACCAAAAGCAGGCCGAGCACACCCGTAAAGACGACGAATGCACCAAAGCCACCGAGCGTGGCAGCCAACCCGCCCCCGCCGGAGTTCCCATCACCGAGCGCGACCACCGAGTTGAGCACGGTGAGCATCACCACCGCCACCACGTCCTCCAAGACCGCCACCCCCATGGCCAGTTGCCCATGCCGCTCATGCCCCGCCCCAGTCTCATGCAGCACCTTGCTGATGATCGCGGAGGACGAGACCATCAACATCGACGCTAAAAATAAGGTCTGCCCGCCATCCAGTCCTGCGACCAACCCGAGACCACGCGTCGCATAATAAACCAGAACCGCGCCGATGAATACCGCCAGCACCAGACCCAGCCCGAGTCGTTTCAATCGGCGAAAGCTCAAGCGCAAGCCGATGGAAAACATCAGAAAGACCAGACCCACCTCCGCCGCCGTCGCGATGCTCGCATCATCCGTCACCAAAGAAAACGGCGGCGTATAAGGCCCCACGACCATTCCCGCCACGAGGTAACCCACCACCGCCGACAAGCCGATCCGCTGGCACAACCAGCCCAGCCCGGCCGCGGCGGCCAGAATGATCGCAAGGTCTTGGATGAAGGCGGCTTCGTGCATGTTACAAAGCGTTTGCCCGGGACTCAAACATGGCGCCAGTTCAAAGGCAGCAGCGATTCGATGCCGTGGTTGACCAGTTGATAATACAGCCAGAACACCCCCGCTCCCAAAGCGATGAGGAACAAGGCCTCACCCAGCCCCCCTGCCTGCGCCCGGCTGGTGCGATGCAGCCAGCGGATAAAAAACTCCAACCCAGGCGCGACCACAAAAGCCACCAGCGAAGAACCGAAGAGCACCAAGCCGATCACCACCAAGGTCCGGACCCAAGGGTCCTCGAACCGTCCCGCCTGATACCCGATCGTCGCGTTGACTAGGTTGAGCAGGAGGAGACAGCAGGGCAGAACATAATAAACGCGGACATTAACAGGTGCCTTGGCCATGACTTCAAAACGGATGCTTCTACCGCATTTTTCAATCCCTGCCGACAATAACTAGACTCCACCCGCAGCCACGGTCCGCCGTAAACCATCACCACCAAGAACGCAGAACCGGGGTTTTACCTTTTGACACCCTGCGGCCTGCGAATTGCATGAGCGATAGAAACATTCGCGCCCGCCGCCCCCACTAACGTCTCCATGTCCTCTTTTTTCGGCTACTTTACCAACGACATCGGCATCGACCTCGGCACCGCCAACACCCTGGTCTACGTCAAAGACAAGGGCATCGTCCTGCGCGAACCCTCGGTAGTCGCGCTGGATACACAAACCCGCAAGGTTCGCGCAGTCGGCGACGAGGCCAAGAAAATGCTGGGCCGCACCCCGGGAAACATCACCGCCATCCGCCCGATGAAAGATGGCGTGATCGCTGACTTCGACGTGACCGAGGCGATGCTGCGCTACTTCATCCGCAAGGTGCACAACAACGCCCTGCGCGTGAATCCCCGGGTCGTCATCGCCATCCCCTCGGGCATCACCGAAGTGGAAAAACGGGCGGTCAAAGACTCCGCCACCCACGCCGGCGCTCGCGACGTCATCACCATCCCCGAGCCCATGGCCGCAGCCATAGGAGTCGGACTGCCCATCGACGAACCGGCCGCCAACATGATTGTCGATATCGGCGGCGGCACCACCGAGATCGCCATCATCTCCCTCTCCGGCATCGTATTAAGCAAATCCATTCGCGTTGCCGGCGACGAGTTGGATAGCGCGATTGTGAACTACATGAAGCGCGCCTATAATCTGCTAATCGGCGAACGCACCGCCGAGGAAATCAAACTGCGCGTCGGCTCCGCCTACCCCCTGGACGAGGAGCTGAGCATGGAGGTAAAAGGCCGCGATTCGGTCGCCGGCCTGCCCAAGACCATTCACATCACCTCCCAAGAAATCCGTGAAGCGCTGAGCGACCCCATCTCGTCCATCGTGGACGCGGTCCGCTCCACGCTGGAACGCTGCCCCCCTGAGCTCTCCGCCGACCTCGTGGATCGCGGCTTCGTGATGGCCGGAGGCGGCGCCCTGATCCGCGGGATTGACCGCTTGCTTTCTGAAAAAACCGGACTGCCTGTCACCGTGGCCGACGACCCCCTCTCCGCCGTCGCCAACGGCACGGGCGCAGTTCTGGACGACCTTAACTGGGTGCTGCAGAACGTCTAAGGCAGGCGGATTGCCCCCTCCGCATCCGGGCTCCAAAGCCTTCCCCGGAAATCCGTCCCTCCCGCTCCGTGCCGCGCTTCGACCAAGCCCGTCCTTTTCTTACGCTGGGACTCGTCCTGCTCGTCTGGCTTGTCCTGCCCACCGCCGTCAAACGCGTCACCCGTCTCGGTTTCTACGAACTGCAGTCCCCGGTGGATATAGCCGCCTCCTACGCCCGTGATCTGCAGGATTTCTGGTCGCAAAAAACCCGCTCAAAAAACGAACTGATTGAGGCCGCCCGCGATCTGGCCCGCCTGAACGCCTCCTACGAACTGCGCCTGCAAGATGACGCCCGGCTCAGAACCGAGATCGCCCGGCTCGAAGAACTGCTGCGCCTGCCCTCTTACGGAGATTTCCGCGCCGAACCGGCCCGCGTGGTGCGAAGGGATTTTTCCGTCTGGTGGCAGCGCTTGGTGATACGCAAGGGCGCCAACCACGGACTTACCGTCGGAGCACCAGCGATCTACAGCGGCGGCCTCGTGGGTCGCGTGTCCGAGGTTCACGCCAACACCGCCGTGGTGGAGTTGATCAGCAGCCCGGGCCTGAGACTGGCCGCCGTGTTCGACGGCGATGACCGGCCCGTAAGCTTCCAAGGAGGCGTGAACGCTCCGCTGCGACCCGCCGAAGCCTTGCTCGAATACGTCCCGCTCGATGTTTTCGCCACCGCCGCCTCGCCGCGCCGGTTAGTCACTTCCGGGCTGGGCGGGGTTTATCCGCCCGGACTTTACGTCGGTGAAGTCTTCACCCTGGAAGCAAGCACCGACGGGCTTTTCAAAACCGGTCGCGCAGTCCTCGATCCTCGCCTTGGCCGACTGACCGAGGTCACCGTGCTGGTGCCTCTAGACCCCGCGCCGTGATGCTCCGCGATTCACGTCAGGTCCTCGCCCTGCTGGCCTGCGCGGGCATCCTTATCGCGATCATCGCCCAGTTAAACCACGCCTTAGCGCCACTCGCCGTTACGGTCTCGGCTCCCGGCCTACTGATTGCCTTCGCCGCGCTGCGGTTACCCACCAGAACCGGGCTCGCGTTGGTGCTTTTCTCCGGTCTCTGGCTTGACGCCGCCGCCACGACGCCTTTCGGCCGACAGGCGGCACTGCTCGGTATCGCGTTTGGTTTCCTGCACAATACCGCCCGCCGACTCCCGCGTGAAGAGACCCTGATCGGAGTGGTCTCGGCCCTCTTCGTCAACCTCGGCCTCTTCGTGCTGCTGGCCGTGATCGATCTCGGCTCGCTCCCGGATTCCAGCGCCGGTGCGCTGCGCCTACTAGCCGACCTCATCGTATCGCAGGTGTTCACCACGCTGGCCGGCCCCTGGTTTCTCTCCCTGCAAAACGGCATGCTGATTCTCGCCGGCGCCCCGCCGCCCAATAGGGCGCGCCACCCCGTCTAAGCATGGCCTACGCCCCGCGTTCCTCCGTGCCGGACCGCCCCGGCTCCATGGTCGAGTCCCACCGCGGCTACGACCCGCGGCTTTGGCTTTTTTACGGCCTCCTCGCTTTGTTGCTGGGCGTGCTGGCCGCGGGACTGAGCTACCAGCAACTGGGCCGGACTGATCTGCATCGCGAACGCGAAACCGTGCAAAGCCAGCGTCGCGTGATCGTGCCCGGCCCCCGCGGAAACCTCTTCGATCGCGAAGGCCGCCTACTGGTGGGCAATCGTCCCCGCTTCGCTGTCACCCTTAACTTGGACGAGTTGCGCACCGAGTTTCGCCGCGAATACCTCCGGGTGCGGCGCAACTACCGCGAGACCGGCGACAAGGACCTGCCCAACGCCACTCAACTCGAAAGAATCGCGAGGGTCTCGGTGGTGCAGGGTTATCTCCAGACTGTTAACCGGATCCTCGGCGTTCGCGAGAAAGTGAACGCCGAAGCGTTGGAGCGTCACTACAGTCAGGCGCGCATCCTCCCTTTCATTCTGCTCGAGGACATCACCGCAGAAGCCTACTCACGCCTGCTGGAACAGTTGCCGGTTAACTCTCCCCTCCAGGTCTATACCGCCTCGACGCGCTCCTATCCTCACGGGCGACTCGCTGCCCACACCCTCGGCTACACCGCTTCGGACGATTACCTCGCAGTGAATGAAGGACTCCCCGGCGCGGAGCTTACCACGTTTAAAATGCGTGGCTCGGTTGGGCGCCAAGGTCTGGAAGCCGCCCTCGACGCCCGTCTCCAAGGCCAAGCTGGAGGCGCAATCTACCGGGTCGATCCCGCCGGCTACCGCCTCCAGCCCGCGCTGGAAAAACGCCGCCCCGTGCAGGGCGCGGATATCGTCACCAGTCTAGACCTCGATCTGCAACGCGCCGCGGAAATCCAAATGGCCGAGAACGGCCTGGCCGGAGCCGCCGTGGCCCTTGATATCGCCTCCGGTGAAGTGCTGGTGCTGGCCAGCCACCCCGATTATGATCTGAACGATTTCACCCCGCGTCTGAGCGAAAAAACCGCCTCCGAGATCAACGCCCAAGGCGCCTGGCTCAACCGAGCCACCCAGGGTCTCTATCCGCCGGGCTCCACCTTCAAACTGGTGACCGCCCTCGCCGGCCTGCGCACCGGCCATATGCTGCCTGATTCCCAGGTAGAATGCACCGGCAGTTACCAAGTCGGCGGCCGCGTCTTTGTGTGCAACAACCACCGCGACCGCGGCATCATTACCCTGCCTCAGGCACTGGAAAAGAGCTGCAACACGTTTTTCTACCACTACGGCCTCCAAACCGGAATAGACGCCATCGCAGCCGAGGCCCGGTTGCACGGGCTGGACCGTCCGACTGGGATAGACCTGCCCCATGAGGCTCGCCACATGCTCGTTCCAGACCCCGCCTGGAAAGAGACCCGCCGTGGTGACCGCTGGTTCCCGGGAGACACCGCCAACGTCTCCATCGGGCAGGGCGACCTCGCCCTGACCCCGTTGCAAATGGTCTGCCTCGTCGCTTCACTGGCACGAGGCGAAACCATTACCCGCCCTACCCTGCTGCACCAAAACCCGCCCGAGCAGCAAATCCAGCCCCGGGACGGCATTGCCCCGATCGCAAGAGCCGCTATCCTCGCAGGCATGGAAGCCGTGACCAACACCGGAACCGGCCGGATACTCCAGACCCCCCGTTTCCGGGTGCCCGGCCTGAGGATAGCAGGTAAGACCGGCACCGCCCAAAAGGCGACGACCCAAGGTATCCTGAATTTCGCCTGGTTCGTAGGCTTTGTCCCGGTCGAAAAACCCCAAATCGCCGTCGCCGTGATCGTCGAAGGGGACACTCCGGGCGAAGATGTCGCCGGCGGCCGCTACGCCGCCCCCGTGGCCGGGGCGATTTTTAAAGCCTGGGCGGATAAATCAGGACTATACCCACCGGTCGCCACGACCACTGCCCCGCCATCCCTCGCACCCTAATAGTCATAACTGCGGAATCCGGGCTTAAAGCAACCGGACCATTCATCTAAACCAGAAGACGATACGCCCGCCGCACCTCGATAAAGAGGCGCAAAAAAGCACGAAGCGGAACGCTTCGTGCAAAAAACCAAAACGACGCCGAACAGGCGCGCGGAAACTAGATTACTTGATCTCCTTGTGGACCGTGTGGCGCTTCAGGAAGGGGTTATACTTTTTCTTTTCGATACGCTCGGTGACGGTCTTCTTGTTACGGAAGGTCAGATAGCGGGAGGTGGGCTTACCCTCTTTGCGGGCTTCGGTGCATTCAAGGGTGACGAGTTCTTGGGCCATGGTAGAATTGGTTAAAGGCGAGAGCGCAACGTCCGCCCGCGCCCGGCGCAAGCACTGATTTTAATCACTTGGACCAGCCTAGGATAAATCCCGCAGCGAGCCGAAATCAGGGTCGTGCAGCCTCCGATAGGTGCGCACGATCATTCCGTCGGTCAGGCCGGCCAGCCAGTCGCAGATGCGGCGCGCCTTGCCCGGCGTCGTCACCTCGGCGTCGACCAAGCGCCCCACCCGTGGCGGCAGCAGACGAATAATGCGTTCGCCCGGTTGGACGTAATTGTCCCAGGCTGCGCCCCAGAGATCGAAGAGGACCTTGCGCGCCTTGTGCTCCATCTGCTGGAGCTGCGGACTCTCGAAAATGATATCGTTGGCCATGCGCTTGTAGAACGCCGCCTCCCGCTCCGCCTCGGCCGCCACCACCAACTCGAAACGGTAGCGGTTGGTGCGTGCCGCCATCGGATTGCCCGCCGCCCGGTCGCGCAGCCGGCAACCGGTGATAAACCGCCCCGTTTTCTCGGAAAAAACCTCTTCCAGCCGATCACTCCGGATCGCTCCAAAGAGCACATCCAGATGCCGCTGACGCTCCGCGTCGATGCCGACCTCCGCCGCCCAAGCCTCAATCCGCTCAATGGTTAAAAAGCCCGCCCGCACCCCGTCGACAATGTCATTGAGCGAGTAGGCCGCGTCGTCCGCCCAGTCCATGATCTGGCACTCGACGCTCTTGAACTGGTTCAACGCCTCGCCCGCTGCGAGCGAGGCCGGCGTGGCTCCGCCGAAGACAAAGTCCCGATAGACCACCTGCGGGTCGTAGAGGAAGTGGTTGCGCGGAGGCGTTGGGTATTCGCGGTAGAGTTTTTTATATTTCAGCACGCCGTCGAGCAGCGCGCGACTGGGCTGCATGCCGCGCACGCCCGACTCGTTCTGATACATCGTCTCGGTCAACAGATGAAGGGTCTGGGCGTTGCCCTCGAAGCCGCCGTGGGGCTTCATCAACTCCTGCAGCGTGCGTTCGCCAGAATGCCCGAAAGGCGGATGGCCGAGATCGTGCGCCAGGCACACCGCCTCCACCAGATCGCCATCGATAAAAAAATCCGCCGCCAACGGCTCGCCGCGCGAAAGCAACCAGGCGCAGATAGAGCGGCCAATCTGCGCGACTTCCATCGAGTGGGTCAGACGCGTGCGATAAAAGTCATACTCGCCCGAGAGAAACACCTGCGTCTTCGACTGGAGCTTGCGGAAAGCATGGGCGTGAATCACGCGGTCGCGATCGACTTGGAAGCACGAGCGGTAGTCGGGCTTGCGCGCCCCGCCCCAGGTTTCCTGATCAAAAACGCCATAAAAACGGTTGGACATAGGGGTGGTGGCCAAAGCCAAACAGCCGGCGGGCCGTGCGCAAGATTGCCCTCGGTCCCAACCCGGCCCACCCTGGCCCCATGTCCAAAATCACCCCCAAGAAATGTCCCCCGATCGGGCAATTGCGCCTCGCCGCTCAAAACGCCGCCGCCCTCGCTTACGCCCCCTACAGCGGCTTCACCGTAGGTGCCGCCGTCTGGACAGACCGCGGTCTGTTCACCGGAGCGAACGTGGAGAACGCGTCCTACGGCCTGACCAACTGTGCCGAACGCACTGCGATTTTTGCCGCCGCCGCCGCCGGTGCTAGACGAGTTGAGCGTGTCGTGGTCTACACGCCCACACCTTCGCCCACTGCACCCTGCGGGGCCTGCCGGCAGGTTATCTTTGAATTCGGACCCGATGCGGAGGTGGTGAGTTGCTGCCGGGGCGAGGATACCCTCGAAACGACCATCGACGCCCTGCTACCAGGGGCCTTCGGACCCGCTGACCTGGGCATCGAGCCCGCCGATTACGGCACCACCGGCAAAGCGGCAGCAGCCAGGCCTTCGGCTAAACGCGCGAAAAAGACATCGTAGGGTGCACGGTCCCGCACCAACGCGGACGTGACCATCCCACCCGACTCCACCGCCACGCGGAAAACCAACGCCAGCTCGACCGACCCCTGTGCGCGGGTAGTTGAGACCAGGTCAAGGGTATCCTGCCTTGCACCGTCAAAACCGGTCGACTGCCGCCGCGCGGCGGAAAGACGGCCGCGGGCAAGGTCGCGGCGGTCAAGGGTAAACCCCATGGACTCGGCTGCACGCGCCGCCGCCGCGAACACAGCGACCGGTTCGCCGTCCAGCGTGCGGGTGGCGTTAGCCGGGGGCGTCCAGCGTTCGCCCAGCGCCGCGGGCAAGCGAGATGCGCCGACGGAAGCGGCACCGTTGCCGGAGGCGCACCCCACCAGGGCTAAAGCCCAAGCGGCAGCGGACAGGCCAAGAAGGCAATAACTTCGGCAAAACGAAATGAGCATCAGACGGTGGACCCGGCGGCGGGTTGTTGTTGCGAGATGCAATGCAAGGTGCCGAGACCCCAGATAAGGTGGTAACAATCGACGCCGACCACCTCGCGACCGGGGAAGCACTCTGCGATGATCGCGACCGCGCGGGCATCGGGGCCGGGCTGCCGGAAGGTCGGCACGAGCACGCCGCCATTCACGATCAGGAAATTCGCATAACTGGCCGGCACGCGCTGGCGATCAAAGCCAAAGGGACGCGGCATGGGCAGTTCGATAATGTCGAATTTCTTGCCCGCAGGGGTGCGGAATTTCTTCAGGCGAGCGAGATTTGCGGCGAGAATTTCGTGGTTCTTCTCCTTTTTATTCGGCTCGACGCAGGTGATGAAGCCGTCGGGCTTGAAGAAGCGTGTCATGTCATCGATGTGCCCGTCGGTGTCGTCGCCCACGATGCCTTCGCCCAGCCAGTAAAAATCGGTGACGCCAAGGTAGTCGCGCAGGTTTTGCTCGATCTGCTCCTTCGTCAGGTGCGGGTTACGGTTTGGATTGAGCAGGCACTGCTCGCTGGTAAGCAGCCCGCCGACGCCATTCACATCGATGGAACCACCCTCAAGCACCATGTCGTTGATGAAGCGGGGCAAACCGGTGACTCGACCGATGGAGGGCGGGATCTCGTTATCGAGATCGTAGGGCGGATATTTACCGCCCCAGGCGTTGTAGGCCCAGTCGGTCAGGGCGACCGCGCCGCTGGCGGGGTTTTTAACAAAGATGGGGCCGTGGTCGCGGCACCAGGCGTCGTTGGTCGGGTGGTCGTAAAAAGTGACGCGAGAGAGGTTGGCGCCGGCGCGTTCACAAAGGCGGGCGGCGCGGGCGTGGAGCTTTTTCGTGGCATTGATCCGAACCGGCTCGAAGCGGCTGATGGCGGCCACGATGCGGGCAAAATTATAGGGCACGGGTCGGAAGCGGCCGGGCCAAGAACCGTAGTTATGCGGCCACGACAACCACACCGCCTCCTGCGGCTCCCACTCGGCAGGCATACGAAATCCGGCATCGACAGGTAATCCGTTCGTCTGGACAGACGCGGATAGAGCGGCGGGCTTTTTAGAGGCGGAAGCGGGCTTAACGGCCGACGCTTTCACGGGGGCTTTGGCTTTGGCCATGGTCACAGCGGGCTGTCGATGAAACGCTTGGTGAGGTCACCGTAGGCGTCGATGCGGCGGTCGCGAAGGAAGGGCCAATGGGTGCGGGTGACATCGACCTTCGCCAGCTCGACCGGGACGATCAGAACCTCTTCACCGGAGACCGAGCCCTTGGCCAGGATCTGGCCGGAAGTGCCGGCCACGAAGGACTGCCCCCAAAACTCGAGACCATCTCCACCAACGCCCTTAATGGTTTCATGGCCGATGCGGTTGATCGCGGCGACGTAGCAGCCGTTGGCAACGGCATGCGAACGCTGGATGGTTTCCCAAGCGCCATGCTGGTTGACACCGTATTCAGCCTTTTCCTTCGGGTGCCAGCCGATGGCAGTCGGGTAAAAAAGGATCTCGGCACCCTGCATGGCGGTGAGGCGCGCGGCCTCGGGATACCACTGGTCCCAGCAAACCAGCACGCCGATGCGGCCGAATTTCGTATCCCACGCGCGGAAGCCGGTATCGCCGGGGGTGAAGTAAAATTTCTCGTAGAATAGGGGGTCGTCCGGGATGTGCATCTTGCGATACACCCCGAGCACGGAGCCATCGGCATCGATGATGACAGCGGTGTTGTGGTAAAGGCCGCTGGCACGCTTCTCGAACAGCGAGGCGATCACAACAACCCCGTGTTTTTTAGCTAGTTTCTGGAATGCGACCGTGCTGGGGCCGCCGGGGATGACCTCGGCGAGGCCAAAACAGGCGTGGTCCTCGCTCTGGCAGAAATACTGGGAGCGGAACATCTCCTGGGTGCAGATGATTTGAGCGCCGCGCTTGGCGGCCTTTTCAGCGAGAGCGAGGGCCTTTTTCAGGTTGGCCGCGGGATCAGCGACGCAAGCGTGTTGAAGCAGGCCGAGAGTGACGGTCTTGGGAGCGGGCATGGCGGGGGGCGGAGACGGACGACGGCGGTGAAACGAAAACCGAAAGCGCGGGTTAGTAGACGACCTTGTTGAGTGGATACTCGACGATTCCCTCGGCGCCGTAGGTCTTGAGCACCGGGATGATTTCACGGACCACGCTCTCATCGATGATGGTCTCCAGTGCGATCCAGTCGGGGTTGCTGAGGGGCGCGATGGTGGGGTTGCGCAGGGCGGGCAGGCGAGAGATGACGTTCTCCAGTGAAGCGCGCGGCAGGTTCATTTTCAGGCCAACCTTGCTGTGGGCCTCCAGCGCCCCGCGCAGGAGCAGCGCGATGGTCTCAATCTTGCGACGCTTGGCCGGGTTTTCCCAAGCAGCTTTATTGGCGATGAGCTTGGTGTTGGTCTCAAGCAGGGTATCGACGATGCGGAGCTTGTTGGCGCGCAGGGAGGAGCCGGTCTCGGTGATGTCTACAATAGCGTCGACCAGATCAGGGACCTTCACCTCGGTGGCCCCCCAGGAAAACTCGATGAGCACCGGAATACCGCGCTCAGCGAACCAGCGCTTGGTAGTGTCAACCAACTCAGTGGCAACGCGTTTGCCGGCGAGGTCAGCGGCGGTCTTGATCGACGAGGACTCGGGCACGCACAGGACCCAGCGGGACTTCAGGGTAGAGGCTCGGCTGTAAACAAGGTCACATACCTCGACTACGTCGGCCTTGTTCTCCTGCACCCAATCCCAGCCGGTCAGGCCGCAATCGAAAAACCCGTGGTCAACATATCGGGCCACCTCTTGCGCGCGCACGAAACGTCCATCGAGTTCTGGGTCGTCGATGGACGGCTTGTAGGAGCGCGAGCTGGTCGTGATTTTCCAGCCGGCCTTGGCGAAGAGGGCCTTGGTCGATTCCTCGAGACTCCCCTTGGGAAGACCGAGCATAAGAAGCGGTGCGGAGGCGGACATGACGCAACGGAGCGGGCGCAAACAGGGTGCTTCAAGACTAAAGGCGGCAAAAGGTTACTAGCCGCCTAACAGAATTCTGACTCGCTACCTTACCGTCTTAAAAAAGTCGGCCAGTTGTTCGACCAGTTGTTTCTTTACACACAATCGCTTCACTTGTAAAAAACGTCAGTAATAAGCGCACCAAATATACCCCAAAGCCAGACCTCACCCCAATTTGCATGAGCAAGACGTATAAACCTCTAATCCTTATCGTAGAAGATGAACCGGAATTAGCCAAGCTGGTTTCTGTTTACCTGGAAGAGGCTGGTATGCGCACCCAGGTGTGCAATCGAGGTCAAAGCGCCGTTCGTTTCCTTAAGGCCAATTTCGCCAATCTACTGCTTTTGGATATAACCCTTCCGGATAAAAGTGGTTTCGAACTATTGTCCGAACTGCGCAGAGAAAATGTGCAGGTGCCGGTCATCTTTTTGACGGGTAACAGCATAGAAGACAGCAAGGTCAGGGGATTGGAGTTGGGCGGCGACGATTACGTAACCAAACCTTTCAGCTATCCTGAATTGGTATCCCGTATCCGCGCCGTGCTTCGTCGTGCCGAAGGCAGCAGCGACCAAGCACTCACCCGCAATGTCTCCGTATCGGATGAGCCCTTTCAATTTTGCCGGGCCATGATTAATCCCCAGCGATTGGAAGTGACTTTGCCCGACGGCAATGTCGCGAAGATAGGCCGGAAGGAGATTGGTATCATGTCCCACCTCAACAAGCACGAGGGGGAAGTCATCACCCGCAAGGCCCTCATCCACGCCGTATGGGGGCAACACGCAAACGTGCGTAGCCGCTCGCTAGATCAATACATCGTTAAAGTCCGTGA
Source organism: uncultured Verrucomicrobiota bacterium (assembly GCA_903869675.1). Lineage (GTDB taxonomy): Bacteria > Verrucomicrobiota > Verrucomicrobiia > Opitutales > Opitutaceae > IMCC26134_A. The sequence continues at coordinate 26,113 of CAIQAB010000018.1, forward strand.
TTTTTGTCGAGCATGCCTGAGCGGTGTGGAAGCCCTGCGCACCGTCCACGGGGTAGGCTACATGTTCGACCCGGAAGGTAAAAACCCCAGCTTCGGGACCGAGTAGGCAAACCAGACCGCGCGCTTTTGGTGGCAAAGCGCGCGGGGCCTGTCTCGCATCACCGGATGCGCCTACTGATTTCGAACGACGACGGCATCCGCTCTCCCCTGCTGCACGCTTTGGTCGCAGCGCTTCACGCCGCCGGCCACGATTTATTCGTGGTGGCCCCGCTCAACGAACAGAGCTGGACCGGCGCCAGCAAGTGCCGACACCGCCCCGTTGCCTCCGCCCGAGCCAACCACGGACTAGGAGTGCCCACATGGACGGTAGACGGAACCCCGGCCGATTGCGTGAACATCGCTCTCGCCCACCTCTTGCCTGGCGGCATTGCGGCCGTGGACGGCGTCGTCACCGGAATAAACCTCGGGCTCAACACCACCCTCGGCTTCATTGCCGCCAGCGGCACCATCGCCGCCGCCTGGGAGGGCGCCCTGCACGGACTACCCGCCATGGCCTGCTCCCAAGACCTGACTTACTCAGAATGGCATGCCCTCACCGGCGGACAATCGCTCGATAGCCTACCCGACACCCGCGCAACCATCGAAGCCTCGGCCGCCCACGCCGCCCGGCTCGCCTCCGAATTACTGCCCGCCACCGGTCCGGGCCAATTTGTGGTGCACAACCTGAATTTCCCCAACCCCTGCACCCCGGCCTCCACCGTGGCGCGGACCGTGCCCGCCCGTGTGATCGTGCCAAAACTCTTCAGTCCCGCCGCCGACGACGGCACCCACCGTTTTGTTTTTGCCGAGGCGATGGACCGCTCCCCGCCCGGTCTCGAAACGGACAAATCAGCTGTCTCCGCCGGTCTGATTAGCCACAGCGTCCTCGATTACACCCGGCTCTGAATACCCGTCCATGCCCGATCTCCTCACTCCCGCCGCCGCGCTGCGCGACGCCGTCGACGCCCTCACCTTCGGCCCGCCCGTCGCCTGCACCTACAACCCGCTCCGCTATGCTTGGACCTCTCATGCCACTTATCTGACTCGTTACGGCGCCACCTCCAAACGCGTGGTGTTTCTAGGCATGAACCCAGGGCCTTTTGGCATGACCCAGACCGGAGTTCCTTTTGGCGAGGTCGCTGCCGTCCGCAACTGGCTGCGCATTAGCGATACAGTGACTAAACCGGCTCAAGAACACCCCAAACGGCCAGTCACCGGTCTATCCTGCACACGAAGTGAAGTCAGCGGGCGTCGGCTCTGGGGACTTTTCGCAGAGCGTTTTGGCACACCCGAAAGCTTCTTTGCCGAACATTTCGTGCTAAACTACTGCCCGCTCGTCTGGATGTCCGCCACCGGAGCCAACCTGACACCCGACAAACTCGCCGCCGCAGAGCGCAACGCCGTGGAGGAGCCATGTCGCACCCATCTCCGAGCCGTGCTCGATGTCCTACGGCCCGAACACCTCGTGGGTATCGGAGCCTACGCCGCGAAAAAGTTCTCCGAGGTGACCACACCAACCGACACTTGGAAGATAACCCAGATGCTCCACCCTAGTCCCGCCAGCCCCGCCGCCAATAAAGGCTGGCCCGCCGAGCCCATCCGCACGCTCGAGGCCGCTGGCATCTGGAAATAAACTCGTATCTAGCTCCTTTATCCGCGCCCATCCGAGCTCCCTGCGGTAAAAAAATCTCTCCGCCCATGATAGAAGTCGAAAACCTCACCCGCGTCTTCCGCACCTACAAAAAACCCCCCGGCTTCTGGGCCGGTGTGCGTGGCCTTTTCCATCGCGAATTCGAAGAACTCGCCGCCGCCAAGGACATCTCCTTCTCCATCGCCGAAGGCGAGTTCGTAGGTTTCCTGGGACCGAACGGCGCCGGCAAAACCACCACTTTAAAGATGCTTGCCGGGCTCATCCACCCGACCACAGGCCACGCCCGCGTGGCCGGCTTCGACCCCGTTAAGCGAGAGAACGCTTACCGCCGCCTCTTCGCCCTCGTCCTCGGCCAGAAAAACCAGCTCTGGTGGGACCTACCCGCCCAAGAAAGTTTCCTGCTGCTCCGCCACATCTACGGCCTGTCCGCTGAGCAATATCAGTCTACTCTAGATGAACTGGTAGACCTGCTCGGCGTGCGCGGCAAACTCGGCACCATGGTCCGCGAGCTCTCGCTCGGCGAACGCATGAAGATGGAACTTATCGCCGCCCTCCTCCACCGGCCCCGCGTGCTTTTTCTCGACGAACCAACCATCGGACTCGACGTCGTTTCCCAAAAGGCCGTGCGCGGCTTCCTGCGCGATTACAACCGCCGCTACCGCACCACAATCCTGCTCACCAGCCACTATATGGCCGACATCCAAGAATTATGCGACCGCGTCATTGTCATCGACAAGGGCCGCAAGATCTACGACGGCGCGCTCGATCGTCTCGAATCAGCCGGCGGCCGGAAAAAAATCGTCCGCTTCCGACCCCTTGCCATACCCTTCCCCGGTCTGGCTGGTCTAGGCGGCGGCAAGGTAGTCGAGACGGAGGACGGCGAGATCGTGCTGACCGTGCCCTCGGCCGAAATCGTCGCACTCACCGGCCGCATCCTTGCCGCCGGACCGGTGGCCGACATCACCATTTCCGACGTTCCACTCGAGGACGTGATCGCCGAACTCTTCGGTCGAGCCGACACGCCCGCCGTTAGCGCGCCAGCAACACCAGCGTAAACTTGGCCCCGCCCGGTTCACTGCGCAGGCTCATCTCACCGCCGTAGCGTTCCACCACTTGGCGGCTAGATGGGCAACCCAAGGCTGTGCGCGACTCACTGGCTGGATTTCAGCGGTCTGGTAAAAGTCACCCCACTAACTTCGCACGGAGCTCGGGAATCTACAAAGAAAACACCTCATCCATGTGCTTGATCTCGGCGCGGCGCTCCATCATCTGCCGCACTGGATGAGCGGCGTGATTTTAGCGGCAAGCATCGGCACTGTGCTGGATACCCAACTCCACTTTAACCGCTGGTTCACTCCACCCCGGGGCGCGCCAGAGGCCGCCAGCACCCGCCGCGAGGTCAGGTTGTTCGCCGCTTCGAAACCCAGTGAAGCAAACGAAAAAGAATTCTAGCTCGCGGTCGGCACCACGTTGGAAAACATACCTTTAATTGCCATGCTAGAACTACTCATCGCCACAGGCGCCCTGCTGCTTGGGTCATTGCTCGCTTGGCTGTTTCTCTCGGGCCGCGCCAGCACCCTGCGCGAGCGGTTGCTCGCCCGCGAAGCCGACCTCGTCCGCATGCAAACCGAGGTGGATACCCGCGATACCAGCCTAACCGAGGCCCGCCGGGACCTGGAAACCGTCCGGGCCACCGCCGCCGGACTGCAGGCCACGCTCGCCGCCGAACGCGCGTCCTCTACCGAGAAATTGGCCGCTCTTACCGAGGCCCAAAACCGCGCCGCCAACGAATTCAAGGCCCTCTCCGCCGCCGCCCTCCAAGCCAATAACACCGCCTTCCTCGACCTCGCCAAAGAGACCCTAAGCAGCTCCCGCCAACTAGCCGACGGCGATTTGGAAAAACGCCAACTAGCGATCGACGCACTGGTGAAACCGCTCCGCGAGACACTCGCACAAGTCGATGCCAAGATCACCGCGTTTGACCAGACCCGCGCCGCCTCCGCCGCCGCCCTCGGTCAGCAACTTCAGACGCTGGCAACTTCCCAAGCTACCCTGCAAAACGAGACCACACGTCTCTCCACGGCCCTGCGCTCCACCACCACCGCCGGCACCTGGGGCGAGCTCCAACTTCGCCGCGTGGTCGAACTCGCCGGCATGACCGCCTACTGCGATTTCACCGAGCAGTCGTCCGTGACCACGGAGGACCGCCGTCTCCGGCCTGATCTAGTGGTGCATCTGCCCGGAGGGCAGCGAATCGTAGTCGATGCCAAGGCCCCCAACGAGGCCTACCGCGAAGCCGCCTCCGCCCCCGACGAGGCTACCCGCGTTACCAAACTCGGCGAACACGCCGCAAAGGTCCGGGGCCACGTCGATACCCTCGGAGCCAAGGCTTACTGGGAACAGTTCCAGCCCTCGCCCGAGTTCGTCGTGCTTTTCCTACCCGGCGACCAATTCCTCGCCGGAGCCCTCTCCGTCGACCCCGAGTTGCTGGAACGAGCCATCCAGAAAAAAGTCCTACTCGCCACCCCCGCCACCCTCATCGCCCTGCTCAAGGCCGCCGCCTACGGCTGGCGCCAGGAAAACGCCTCGCGCAATGCCGAGGAAATATCCGAGCAAGCCCGCGAACTCTACGACCGAGTAACCAGCTTCGTTGATCACCTGACCAAAATAGGCCCCGCTCTAGACTCGGCCGCAAAGGCCTACAATTCCGCCATCGGCTCATTCGAAGGCCGCGTCCTCCCCGCCGGACGAAACCTAGAAAAACTGGGGGCTAAGGGCAACAAGCAGCTGCCCGATTCTCTACCCACTAGCGACGTAGTCCCCCGCGAATCGGTCAAACGCAACTAGACCCCGACGTCGCGTGTGTAAGGTCCGGCATGGCTGTATCGAAGAACAACGCGGCCAGACCAGCTGGAAGGAACACATGGTTGGAGGTTGGACATTGGGGCGTTTCCGCTTGTCCTAACTGAGAGTTCCCTCGCCGCATCCGTTCGCACCCTCTTTTTTCAAGTGTCAAAGCCCACCTTTTCAGCCGCCACCGTCGGAACGTCCCGCCCGTTGTCCCTCGGCGTAATCTTCCTCACGCTCTATCTGGACCTGATCGGCTTCTCCATCGTCTTCCCACTCGGCCCCGACCTGTTAAAGCACTACCTGGCCGCCGATGGCTCGTCCGGTCTGCTTGGAGCCCTGCTTGACTGGGTCAACTCGCTTGCCCTCGCCTTGGGTAACACCTCACATCTGCCGGAGGTCCTCTTCGGCGGGATCATCAGCTCGATTTTCTCGGTGCTGCAATTCGTCTTCTCACCTTTCTGGGGCGGCCTGTCCGACCGGGTAGGCCGACGCCCCGTGCTACTTTATACGGTGGCTGGCACCGCGCTCAGCTATGCACTCTGGGCCGTGAGCGGGAGTTTCTGGCTTTTCCTCGCCGCACGTGTGCTCGCCGGCCTCTTTGGCGGCAACCTTTCCGTCGCTACCGCGGCCGTGGCCGACGTAACCACCCGCGCTGAACGCAGCAAGGCCATGGGCTTAATCGGCGCCGCCTTCGGCCTAGGCCTGGTCACTGGGCCGCTCATCGGAGCACTGACCGCGCGCTACAACCTGCTCGACACCTGGCCTCACCTGGCGTCTTACGGCGTAAACCCCTTCTCCGTGCCTGCGCTCTTTGCCTTTGGCCTCGGCTTGATCAACCTGATCTGGATACGGACCCGCTTCCGAGAGACCCTCCCATCCACCTCGGCAGGCAGGTCCGCCGAACCACGCCTGCGCAATCCCCTCCGCGCCATCCTCGGGCTCGAAAACGCCGCGATCCGCGGTGCTAACCTCGTGGGTTTCCTCTACCAACTTGCCTTCGTTGCAATGGAGGCCTCGCTTGTTTTCGTCAGCGCCGAGCGTTTTCAATACAGCCCGATGCAGAACGGCAAGCTCATGGGTTTCCTCGGGGTCTGCTCGATTATCACCCAAGGCTACATCGTGCGGAAACTCGTCGGTCGCGTGGCCGAGACCCGCCTCCTCGCGATCGGCCTAGTGTGCTCAACCGCCGGCCTGCTCGGGGTAGGCTTCACACCTAGCGAGGGGGGGCTCTACGCGGCGGTTGCCGCCTTGGCCTTCGGTGGCGGACTGATCAACCCGGCCAACACCGGCCTGATCTCGCTTTACGCCGGCCCGGAGGAACAAGGCCGTGTGCTCGGCATCTACCGCTCCCTTGGTTCCCTCGCCCGCGCCATCACCCCGATCTGCGCCGGCATCCTCTATTGGACGGCGGGCGCCCCCATGCTTTACGCCGCCGCCGCCGCCCTTGCCCTCGCAGCCTGCGCCGCCACCTTTCGCCTGCCACAGCCGAAACGCTGACCTCAGGCACTCCGAAACCCTCGCCACCAAGTCCAGGCCACTGAATGGCGACCACAAGCTGGCGGGGGAGCAATCACTACTCCGATTCAAGCTTGCTGAAACTCTAGTTAGAAAGTCGCGGGCCGGTCTCAACGGGCTAGATGGATCTGAAGCACATGGCTTTTGCGTTCGGTGGACGCTGGTCCTCCGCCCGTGCCGCCAGAATCGGCAAACCAGCCGACATCCTGGCCGACAAAAATCGAATCGCCCTTTACGCTGAGTTTGCCGTCCCAGCGGTCACCCAGGGCGAACTCGCCCTGCTTCTTGATGAGGATACGTTTTTCCCCAGGCTGAACCACGTTTTTATCCCAATCGCAGTTGAGCGATTGATCATACTCAAACGTGACGAGCATAAGATTGTGATAAACGCCCGAGCCACCGCCACAATCTGTCGTGTGCAAGACGTAAACACCGGAACTAGTGCGCCCGACATAACGGTAACCAAACTCGCTAAAGCTGCCCGCGGTCGCGGTCTCGTGATAGACGTATGGATACTCGCCAGGCGTGTTCCGGACAAGCGCATCACCACAATACCGATTGCTGCCCTGTGCTTCTAAAACATTGATGGCCACAATGGCATCCCCGTTGTCACTAGACCAGGTCGCAAAGTCTTGAATGATTTTCGGACTGATAAATGGTGATTTATCGAATGCATACGGGAAATCCTTCCCCGGCACAGTGCCGCTTTTAAGCACAGGCGTTTCTTTGCATCCGGTAAGCACCAAGAACCCCAGAACAAGCGGCAGAAACAAGGACGTGATAGGATTTTTCATCTCTTGAACTGGATTCTTTCAGAATCGGTAAGTGCTTGGAAACTGGATTTTACAAAAAAACGATCTGCGGCGGCTCCATATACGAAGCCTCCTGATGGATAAACCAAGCACGCCCCTTCGGCGAGCGTGCGCCTTTCGTCTGAAATCCACCTACACGGGCACGCTCAAACCAGCACCGCCGCGAAGCGATCCAGCCGGGCGGCGACTCGCTCGCGACCAAGCAGACGAATGAGGCTCGTTATGCTAGGCCCGGCGGCTAGACCGGTCACGGCCACACGCGCCACGCCCTGGTAGTCGCCAAAACCCAGCCCACGCGCCTCCGCCAAGGCCTTGATCGCGGCCTCAAGTGAGGCGTCGGACGAAAAGTCCGTGCCCGGCGCGCGCACCAGTTGCGCCAGCTCAGCCAGTCGCGCCCTGGGCTCGCCCTTGGCGAGCGCTTTGGCCTTGGCCTTTTCATCGGTCGGATATTCCTCGGCCCAAAAATAAGCGGTGTAGGCCGGCAACTCCTCGAAGCCCTTGATCTTGGGCTGCGCGAGCGCCATCACCGCTTCAAAGTAGCCTGCGTCCGCCGCCAGCGCAGCCGCACCCGCCAACTCCGGTAAACCACTGAAAAAGGCCCGCGCCTGCGCGACGAATTCCGAAGCCGGCAAGGCTAGCAGGTAGAGCATATTCATGTGCGCCATCTTCTTGTCGTCGAAGCGGGCATTGCTCTGGTTGACCGCCGGCAGGTCAAAGAGCGCGACAATCTCGTCAAGGGGCAACTTTTCGCGGTCACCGCCCGGATTCCAACCCAAGAGGGTGATGAAGTTGACCACCGCCCCCGAGAGGTATCCGCGTTTTTGGTATTCCTCAATCAACGCACCCTGATCGCGCTTGGACATTTTGCCGGGCCCATTCTGCTTCAGGATGAGCGGTATATGCGCAAAGATCGGCGGTTGCACCCCAAAGGCCTCGAAAAGCGCCACGTGCTTGCTGCTATTGGAAAGATGGTCCTCGCCACGGATGACGTGGGTGATGCGCATGGCGATGTCATCAACCACGTTGACGAAGTGGAAGACCGGGTTGCCGTCGGAGCGAAAGATCACGAAGTCTTCATCCTCTACCCGCTCCACCCGGCCGCGGATGGCGTCGTCGATGACCATGGGGGCAGTCTTCACCTTCGTTACGGTCTTCTGGCGATGCTCGTCATAGACTTCGTGGCGCTCGCCAAGCAGGCGAAACCAGGTGGCGCCGTCCTTCTCGTAAACCCGGCCGGCGGCGCGTAGCTTCTCGAGATACTCACGGTAAACGTGGCCGCGCTCACTCTGGCGGTAAGGGCCGAACTCGCCGCCGCCATTCGTGCCAAACACAGGACCTTCGTCCCAGTTAAGCCCAAGCCACGCCAGCGATTGATAGATGACGTTCAAAAATTCCTCCGAATTACGCGCCGCATCCGTGTCCTCGATGCGCAGTATGAAGACGCCACCCGTGTGCCGAGCATACAGCCAGTTGAACAACGCCGTGCGCGCGCTGCCGATGTGAAAAAAACCAGTGGGACTAGGGGCGAAGCGAACGCGGACGGAACTCATAAGCAAAAAAGAAGGTTAATCAGATAAACTGCCCGGCCCAGAGCCCGCCGCGCAAGCCCCCAAGCACAATCAAGCGCATCCAAGATTCATTCACCCAGAACTCACCATCCGGGGGCAGCCTACTTTACCGTATCAGTTATAAACAATACCAGGGAGCGTGTCTTGGATATCCGTCAGACGATCGCCATGGCGGCACGAACGGAAGAGCAGAGCGCTGAAAAACACCCTCGTTACCTAAACCGCCACCAAGCTGCCAACGCAGCCCAAGCTTGGGCCCGATGACTCAAACGTCCTTTCACCTCGTCACCCAGTTCGGCATAACTTGCCGAAAACCCCTCGGGCATGAACAGCGGATCATAGCCAAAACCTGCCCCACCCCTCGGCTCGTCCAACAAGGTGCCGACGCATTGCCCCTCGAAAATTCGCTCGTTCCCCTGCTCATCCAGCAGAAGAAGCAGGCAATAAAATCGCGCACCGCGCCGCCTCGACGGAACCCCCCGCATCACCTCGACGAGCTTGCGTAAATTCGCCGCCGCATCACCTGCCGGCCCGGCGAAGTAGGCACTCTCCACCCCGGGACCTCCGTCGAGATGATCCACGCAAACACCGCTATCGTCCGCCAGCACCCAGCTACCTGACGGCGCGATCGACCGCAGGGTATGCGCTTTCTTCCGGGCGTTGCCCGCGAAGGTCCCGGTGTCCTCCGCCACCGCCGGCATTCCGCCGAGCGCCTTGGCCGAACGAATCTCCAATGCCAGCCCGTCCCGCTCGGCGAAGGCTCGCAACTCCGCTGCTTTGTGGGCGTTGCCCGAAGCCAAAAACACTACCGGCCGGTTCGCCGCGCTCACGCTAAAATCCTCCCGCGCCTGAGTTGATCTTCGCCCAACCGCGCCGCCGGAGCCGACGACAGGTTCCAAGACTGCACCTTGCCGCTCCAAGTTGCATCCCCGCAAAAAACAGCCTCATACCAAAACCCATAATCCAACGCACCCGCCGCCAACGCATCGTTGAGGACGGCAGCACCGCCCTCAATGAGCACGCCGGTCACGCCCTCGGAGGCGCAGCGCCGCGCGAAGCTGCCCCACCCCGTCACCCCTCGCGTCGTCTCTTGTTCCCACACCGTCACGCCCGCGGCCTCCAATCGCGCCCGCAGTTGCGGATCCGCCGCAGGGGTCACCACCACGGTGGTCCGCTCGCGCCATTGATCGGTATAAAGACGAGGCCAGGAAGCCTGAACACCCGCCGCAGTGGCCAGAAGCGGATCGAGCACAAAACGCCGGGCACAGTCCTCCCGCTGCACTCCACTCTCGGTCCAGCGCCTAGTCAGCGCAGGGTCGTCGGCCCGAACCGTAGCCGCACCCACCAGAATGCCCGGAAACAACCGCCGCCAGCAGTGCGCATCCGCCCGCGCCGGCTCTCCCGTGATCCAGCGGGAAGTCCCAGGAGGTGGAATTGAAAAACCGTCCTGCGTCGTGGCGATTTTTCCCGCCAGCAAGGGCAGACCGGTGGTAATCCAGTGGTTGAAAACTAGATTCAAGTCGGCGCACTCCTCGGCGCGCACGCCCGAACGCACCTCGACCCCCGCCGCGCGTAGCAAACCGAGCGCACGCCCGGCATGCGCCGGGTTCGGATCGGTCGCACCAATCACCACCCGCGAGATCCCAGCGTCACGGATCAAATCGCAACACGCCCCCGTGCGCCCAGGCGTAGAGCACGGCTCCAAGGTAACGTAGAGCGTTGCCCCTGCCGCCGGACGCCGACCGAGCGACGCCAGCGCGACCCGCTCAGCGTGCGGTCCACCATCCCGGACGTGCCATCCCTCGGCAACCACGACGCCGTCCTCGACCAACACCGAACCTACCATCGGATTAGGATGCGTATCGCCCCACGCGCGTCGCGCCAGCTGCAAGGCCCGTCCCATCATCGTCTCGTCAAAGTCCATCGGGATGGCGTTATAGGACGTGTTTTGGCCGCCCGAGCCTCAGTCGCTCACAAAGGGGTTGCCCGCCCGCTCCGCCGCCACGGTGGTCTCAGCACCATGCCCCGGATATAAAAGCGTTTCCTTCGGCAAAGTGTAGATGCGGGCGCGAATGGATTTTTCCAGCATCGCCATGCTGCCGCCAGGAAAGTCGGTCCGCCCCACCCCGCCTTGGAAAATTGCATCCCCACAGAAGGCGGCCCCCTGCGCCTCGCACCAAAACAAAAGACTGCCCGGACAGTGCCCGGGCACATGCCGCGCCTCCCAGGCTCGGCCCAGTGCCTCGAAACGCTCGCCATCCACCAGCCAGCGGTCCGTCCGCACTGGAGCCAACCGGATGGCAGAGGGCAGAAAAACCTCCATGACCCCGGGCGTCTCCAGTAGGATACGATCATCGAAATGCGCACTAACCCGCGCCCCCGTAGCCGCCACCACCTCCGCCGCACCCTGCATATGATCCCAGTGCCCATGGGTCAGCCAAAGCTCCAGCAAGCGGCATTTCCCCGCCACGAGCAGGGGCGCCACTTGAGTCCAGACATCCCCAGGGGCATCTATCAACACCGCCTCGCCGCGGGATGCGTCGGTCAGGAGGTAGGCGTTGGTTTCGATCGGACCGGCGGGCAGGACGTGAATCTGGAGCGGCATGAACCACCAGCACAACCCAAAGCCCCCGCGCCGCAAGTCCGCAGCCATCCCGGCCCCAGTCATTGACTCGCATCCAGCCAGGCAGCACCCAGATTAACGCTCGTCCGAACCGCGCCAGATGCGCTCGCGAACCAGAAGCCTACCCGCCGCCATGCCCGTATTTTTCCATCCCGCGTCTTTGCCCACTCCGCTCGGCGAACTCTCCTTCGCAGTGGACGATAACGCTGCTCTGGTTGCCGTTACGTTCGGACCTGCAAGCGGCCTCGCGCCACTCTGTGGACTCACCCCCGCTCAAGCCTACGCCCTCGTCCCCGAGCCGGCGCGCACCGCCGCCTTTCGCGAACAGCTCGCCACCTACTTTACGGACGCCCGCCATGGCCTAGACCTACCCGTCGCTCCCCGCGTCGGCACCCCGTTCCAGCGCCGAGTCTGGCAAACCCTTGCCCGCATCCCCTTAGGCGAGACCTGGAGCTACGCCCGCCTTGCATCCGAGGCTGGCAGCGGGTCCCGCGCGGTGGGCGCCGCCGCCGGCGCTAACCCCCTCTCCCTTGTCCTGCCCTGCCACCGGGTGATCGGCGCCGATGGCTCCCTGACTGGCTACGCCGGAGGTATCGCCCGCAAGCGCTGGCTGCTGCTCCATGAAGGCGCCATTTTCGCCTGAAGTCGCCTGCTTCCCCGGTTCCAGACGTGGTTTTTCGTGTCAAGAGCCGGAACCTGAAGCTAACAATTACCCACCCGTGATCTCACCGGAAAAACACCTCGCCTACGCCGTTGGCTACCTTGCGCTCGACCTCCACCCACAGGCCCGCGCCGAACTCACCGACCTTTCCCCCGAGTTTCTCGCGACCCCGCCCGCCCTTCAGCTCCGCGTTGAAATAGCCATGGCCAGCAACGCTTGGAATGAAGTCGTTGAGCTCGCCCCCGAGCTCGTCGCCGTGGACAACACCGCCGAGCGCCCTTGGATCGCCTGGGCCTACGCTCTGCGTGAATTACAACGCATCCACGAAGCCCAGGAAATTCTCTTCACCGGCCGGCGCCTTATCACCGACCCCGACCCCATCGTGGACTACAATCTCGCCTGCTACGCCTGCCTGCTCGGCGAACTGGACGATGCGCGTATGCTGCTCGCCGACGTCTGCGCCCGCGACCCCGCCTGGCGCGAAATAGCACTTGCCGACTCCGATCTAACCGCGCTGGACCTCGACCTAACCTGAGCAGAAGTATGCAAAGCGGGCTGAAGCCGTCCGACGCAACTATCGTTACTAGGCTTCAAACCAGGGGCCACACCCCACGCCATCCGAGAAGGCCCCGAGCTTCTAGGCTGTTTACAGCGCATGAGGAATATAGCTAACCTACGATATGCCCTGTTCCCTCCCGGCGAACACCCTTTTCCTGTTCCTTCTCCTCCCCTCCTTGGGACTTTTATCCGGATGCTCCTCCTTCGCATCCCGTGCCAAGGAAAAAGCCCCCCTCTTTTCCGTCCTCGATGCCTCCACCCAAGCACGTTTGGAGGCCCGCCATATCCAGATCGGGGATACCGCTGACATGGTTTACATCGCGCTAGGGCGCCCGAATGAGACACTGGAAAAAACCACCGCCTCCGGGACAGCAGAAATCTGGATCTACAGTGCTTACTGGGAGGAATATCAGGGCACTCGCTTGGTCGGCTACCGACCGGATGTCGCCTACGACCCTGGCACTAAAAAATACCAGGTTTCCTACCGGCCTGATTACCAACCTATCTACACACCGCACGTCGAGGACCGCCTACGCGTGACCTTCGAGGCCGGTCACGTCACTATAGTGGAAAAAGCCCAGACCGACTCCCGAACCACCGGCGGTGATATTCACTAAATGTTTAGTGGTTTAGTGGTTCGCCTCGTGCCCATCGATTCAGGGTAACCTCAATCGACTATTACCAACTTCAAGTAACCCGCTGTAACCCACGCCCAAGGCCTGTCCGTTTTATCGCGGCAAACCCTCCCCACGAAAATCCGGATAGGATTTGCACAAAAAAGCCCGCCTCAAAAGAGGCGGGCTGAAATCTTCTAAACTACGAAGTCTTGATCAGTTCGGGCTGACAGGATCCACGACAGTGGTGTCAGGGATCGTGGGGCCGGAGGGAATACCACCACCGGTCGATCCGCCGGATGAGCCGCCCGTAGAGCCGGTTGAGCCAGTCGAACCACCACCGAGGCTACCGATGTTAGCAACACCTGCCGCACCACCGACGCTAGCAGCTGCCGCGGCGGAATAAGATCCAGTGCTAGTGGCGGTTGTGCCACCGGTGGAAGCGGTATCACCAGTAGCGGAGGTCCCACCCGTGGCAGTGGTCTCACCAGTTGTAGCGGTCCCACCTGTGGTGGTCTCACCGGTAGCAGTGGTCTCACCGGTAGCAGTGGTTTCACCAGCAGCGGGAGCCGCAGGGGCCGGAGCCTCACCGGCTTGCACCTGAGTAGCAGAAGGAGCATCAGGGGACTCGCTAGCCGCTTCCATGGCAGCCAAAGCGGCAGGAGGGGCAGCCTGGACTCCACCACCGGTGGAACTGAGCGTTTGACCTGCACTCACGGGAGTGGCGGTGCCGTCAGCGGATTGAACTACAACTGCACCAGAGGCGCACGTGACATTAAAGGCGCCTGTGGCCGCGCTGTATGACACTTCCAAATCTGTGCCGCGCACGCCGGCCGCTCCGACCGGAGAAGTGATATTGAATTCCGAACCCTTCTTAAGCTTGGCAACCTTCGAGATTACGGAACCGTCAACAATGTGGATCTTGGTGTTGGAAACAGAAGGCTCGGCGCCAACCGGGATGGCACCGCTGAAAGGCTTCTGATCGAAATTAATCACTACCTCAGAGGCCGGACGCACGGTGGCAGTAGAACCGCTCGCGAAAACGACGATGGCCAAGGAGCCGGGAGCGGTCTTGATGGTGGAGCCTTGGGGCAGGGTGGTGCCGGGCGCGAGCTTCACATAATTCGTGGCACCAGCGAGTTTATAGGAAACATCGCCCTTAACAGTGGAGGCAGCAAAGGTGCCGGGAGCCATGTCAGCGGCATGAGCCGCTAAGGCAAGGAAAGTGGCGGTAAGACCCGCGGTGATCCAACGAAGTATATTTTTCATAAGCGTAATAAGAAAAGCAAAGTAATGGCAAAATACGGTCAACACCATAAACGTAAGGATTCGGGCACGACATGCAAGCGCACATGCAAAGACGTGCCCTTTCATCGCTTAAAGTCACGGATTTGTAGCAATAAACGAGATATCATCGTCCGTAAAACGCCTGAATAATACTCGAACTAATCCCGCCCCCCTTGATCGGGCACCGCTCAGGGCTCAGTTCAAAGATTAAAAACGGCATCCAGTCACACCCTCAGCTTTTCGCCTTTTTCCTTTCGCAACGCTCCGCCGCCACCAAGCTGAGCCGTTCCGAATGTTGCGCCTCCTGCTCCCTCCGAATTTGCCCGCCGCCGCGCTGCGCGACGCCATACCCATCAAGATTCAGCTCGATCCGCAGGCCACGCCTGTGCCCGCCCAATTTCCCGGCCTTGCTGTCCTTGCCCGTATCGGCGGAGGCGGGGCTACTCCTCCCCCTTTTCTTCAGTTAACCCGCGCCCAATTGCGCGAGTTGGTGACCGCGCTGACTGGGCAACCGGTATTCGCTGCTCTGGCGGAGCCGGATAAAAATCTGCTCTGGCTCGGCCCCCGCCTGCGCGGCGTGAGCGAACACCTGACGCCCGCCACGCCCCTGCCCTCCGCCTCCGCACCCATCCCCTCCGCCGGCCCCCGCTCTCTCTCGGTTCGCACTCCGCGCATCGTGCCACACGACGAACCCCTTACCCCGTTGCTAGTCGATGGGAGCGAACACTATTTGGCCATCGGCCTGCCCTCCCGCGAAGCTCCCGGCTACGTTGCCGCCCGCGAGTTGCTTTCTACTCACGGTTTCGCCCTAGATCCCTCCACAAAAAAATGGTGGCTGCGTGATCGCCACAAGGTCCTCAATTTCCTCGCCGCCCACGGCGAGGCCCTGCGCAGTCGCTTCCACGCCGACTTCACCCTGAATTTCGAGAAGAACACCGCCAGCCTCGCCAAGGCCCGAGTGGAGGCGAAAGTCGCCGAAGCCGGCGGCGGCGAGTTCGCCGTGACCGTTGGCCTCGCCGCTGGAAAAGTCACCGAGGAGGAGCTGCGCACCGCTCTGGCCGCAGGTCGACGCTTTGTGGAGGATGGGAAAAAAATCTATCTACTGCCGCCCGACCAGTTGGAACGACTCGCCAAGGCCCAGGCGGCCCTTGCCGGCGGCACCGCCGCCCCGGTCGTCGCCCGCAAGATCCAGCGCGTGGCCGCAGCCCGTATCCCCGAGCTCCAGGACATGCTCGATGAAATCTCGCCCGATGCCCAGACGCCCGAAGGCTGGCGCCGCCGCGCCGAGGCGCTGCGCGACCTATCCCGCCTCGAACCCGCACCTCTACCACCCGACTTCGCCGCCACCCTGCGCCCCTACCAGCAGATCGGCGCCGCCTGGTTGTGGCACCTGCACCGCCACGACCTCGGCGGCATCCTCGCCGACGAAATGGGCCTCGGGAAAACCGCCCAGGCCCTCGCCCTGCTCGCCGCCATCGGCCACGCCACTGCCTCGAAACAGCGCCGCCCCTCGCTGGTGGTCTGCCCTGCCTCGCTGGTGGAGAACTGGCGCCGCGAGGCCGCCCGCTTCGCTCCTGGCCTGCGCGTGTTCATCCACCACGGCACGAACCGCCTCGCCTCGACCGAGGCCGCCGCCGCGCACGATTTGTTCATCACCTCCTACGGCACGCTAGGCCGGGATGCGGAACTGTTCGCCGAACTAGACCTTGCCACTTTGGTCGCCGACGAGGCCCAGCATGCTAAAAATCGTCGCTCCCTGAACGCCCGCGCCCTCCGGGGACTGCATGCCCAGAGTCGTATCCTTCTCACAGGCACCCCAGTGGAGAACTCGCTCGAGGACCTGCGCACGCTCTTCGAAATCGTGTTGCCCAGCTACGTCGATGCCAAGCTCCCCGCCGCCCTCGGCTCAGGCGTTAAGTCGGCTGACCGGGACTGGCAGGATGAACGTCTGCGTAAACAAACTGCCCCCTATATCCTTCGCCGGACCAAGTCCGCCGTCGCCACCGAGCTGCCACCAAAGATCGAGCAAGTGATTTTCTGCACCCCGACAAGCGAACAGCTTGCACTCTACCAAGATTACCAGCGCAGATCCGAGGAACAACTTAACGCCCTAGCCGCCGATGGTGCCTCGGAAAACTCCCAACGCCTAGCCACCCTCACTCAGCTCCTCCGCCTGCGCCAGATTTGCTGCGACCCGCGTCTGGTCGAGCAGATGGCCGAGGCCTCTTCGTCGGCCAAACTGGAAGCCTTCCGCGAACTCCTCGCGGAGGCGATCGACGACGGGCACCGCCTGCTCGTGTTCTCCCAGTTCACCAGCCTGCTCGGACTCCTCCGCGACGAACTCGACAAACAGGGGATCGCCTTCTGCTACCTCGACGGCTCCACCCCGCAGAAACAACGCCAGGTCGAGGTGGACCGCTACAACGCCTCGCCTGACATCCCGGTATTTCTCATCTCGCTCAAGGCCGGCGGCACCGGCCTCAATCTCACCGGCGCCGATACCGTGGTCCACTTCGACCCGTGGTGGAACCCCGCCGCCGAGGCCCAAGCGACCGACCGCGCCCACCGCATCGGCCAGACCAAGGTCGTGACCAGCTACAAACTGATCTGCGCCGGCACGGTGGAAGAGAAGGTCATGATGCTTCAGGACGAAAAACGCCGCCTTCTGGCCGACGTGTTCGAAGCGAGCGATGCGGTGAATGCGAAACTAACCCTCTCGGACCTCCGCGACCTGCTGGCTCGCTGAACCGGCCGCCGGAGCAGTGGACAAAATTCCCGTTGACGCCCCCCCCGCCCGCCTTTTGCTCCCCATTCCCGCAGTTCGCTGCGGCGTCGGCAAGATAGCTCAGTCGGTAGAGCAGTTGACTGAAAATCAACGTGTCCCCGGTTCGATTCCGGGTCTTGCCACCACTTTTCCCCTTAAAAAAGGGAGCCATTCTAGGCGGGTGCTGAATTCGGGAAAATTCCCACGGTCTTACCGCGCAAAAAAACTGGCCCAGCTGATCCAGGCAAAGGCTTACGGCGTAACAACCGACGCGAGCTAAAGTCCAGCCAAGCCAAAAACCCTCAAAGCTTGCCGGGGGATTTTTCATCGCCGAACGTATCACCCGCATGCCCCCTACGACCGATCCCGCCCTCAGCGCGCTCCTCCGCCGCGCCGATCCGGCCGGTTCCATCGAACCCCTGCCACCTGAGGGCTTCGCCGCGGCCGTGCACCGCCGACTTCGTGCCCGAGCTTCCGTTTCATGGTGGGCTCGCCTCGGCCTCGCCCGCGAAATCCTGCCTTTCGCCTCCGCGCTCACGCTGGTGGGCGCACTCGCAGGCAGCGGCTTGGCCTACGCCGCCCAGCGCTCCCATACGACGACCGTCCACGCCGCTGCCTACGCCCGGAGCATAGACCCGTGGCTGATGCACGGTCCCGCGCTGGCCTCCCTTCATTAACGCCCGACCGTGTCGCGACGATTGGTTCTCTTTCTCGGCCTGATCCTGCTCGCCGGCTTAGTCGGCTACAGCCTCACCCATCGTTTGCTCCCAGCACCCGCGACCGACGCTGAAGGGCGCCATCGCTGGTTGTGCGATGAATTCAACTTAAGTCCTGCCCAGTCCGCCCGCATTGACGCCCTCCAAGCCAGCTACGCCCCGGTCTGCGCCGGCCATTGCGATGCCATTTCCCGCGCTCACGCGGCCTTCGACGCCGCCACCGAAGCCACTGCCCGCACCGCCGCGCTAGCCGAACTGGAGCGCCTGAAAATACTCTGCACCGAAGCCACCCGAGCCCACCTGCATGCCGTCGCTGCCTGCATGCGGCCAGAGCAAGGGGCACGTTTTCTCGCCCTGATGGAGCCACGTGTGATGCACAGCGAAAGCCATACCGGCGCGCCCGCGCTCGACGGCCGACCATGAACGGCCCGACCGCCGAGGAGTCGCCCTCCCCAACCGACGAAGCGCTGATGGCTGCCCTTGCCGCGGATAACTTACCCGCGCTGGACGCGCTCATGCTGCGCTGGCAAGGCCCGCTGCTCGGCTTCCTGCATCGCCAACTTAGGAACGAGGCCGACGCCCGCGATCTAACCCAGGAGGCCTTTGTCCGCGTCTACCAACATCGCAGTCGCTACCGCTCAGGGGCCCGGTTCAGCACCTGGCTATTTCAAATCGCGCTCAACCTGGCGCGTGACCACGCCCGCAAGACCGTCCGCCGCCGCACAGACTCCCTCGACGCCGCGCCTACGGCCAACCTTGCCGACCCCGGCGAAGCACCTGACGCCGCCAGTTGGCAGGCCGAGGAACGCGCCGCCGTCCGTGCCGCCCTCGCCGATCTGCCCGCCGACCTCCGCGAAGTCGTCCTCCTCGCAGAATACGAACTTCTCCCGCATGCGGAAATCGCCGCCCTCATCGGCTCAACCGCCAAGGCGGTGGAATCCCGCCTCGCCCGCGCCCGCGCTAAACTACGTGCCGCTCTCGCTGGTTGGTTGCGCAACTGAGATTCGGTCAGCCCCACCCGCCCTCAAAGCCGGCTCACCGATTCAGAGTTGCCGCCGCCCACCCTAAACCGGCAATTTCGCCGACCCGCACATGGCGCTCGTCTCCGTCAATCCCGCCACCGGGCGAACTCTCGCCCGCTACCCCGTCCACTCCAGCGGCGAGATCGAACGACGCCTCGCCCTAGCTCACAAGGCCGCGGCCAACTGGCGTGAACTCCCGGCCAGCGCCCGGGCCCGCCATCTGCACGCGGTCGCCACCACCCTGCACCGTGAACGGCGCAACCTCGCCGCCCTCGTGACTGCCGAGATGGGCAAACCCCTTGCCGACGCCCTCGCCGAGGTTTCCAAATGTGTCGATTGCTGCCGCCACTACGCCCGCCACGGCGCCGCCTTGCTCCGCCCCGAAAAGCCCCAAGGCGCACCGCGCGGCGTGTCGATACGGTCAGAACCGCTCGGCGTCATCCTCGCCATCATGCCGTGGAACTACCCGCTCTGGCAGGCCATCCGCGCTGCCGTGCCCGCCCTCGTCTCCGGCAACGTGATGCTGCTCAAACACGCCGGGAACGTCACTGGCACCGCGCTCGCGCTCGCCGCCGCCTTCCACCGCGCCGGCCTGCCCGCAGGCGTGTTCGATTGCCTGCTCGCGCCCGGCGCGGCGATCGAGCCGCTGGTCGCCGACCCACGCGTGCGCGGCGTCACCTTCACCGGCGGCACCGCCGTGGGCCGCCGCATCGCCGCCCTCGCCGGCGCCGCCCTGAAACCGGCCGTGCTAGAACTTGGCGGCAGCGATCCCTACCTCGTTCTCGCCGACGCCGACCTGCCCTTCGCCGCCCGCGTCTGCGCCGCCGCCCGGCTGGTGAATAACGGACAAAGCTGCATCGCGGCCAAACGTTTCCTCGTGCACTCCCGGGTCGCGGGCGAGTTCGCCCGGCTCTTCGCCGCCGAACTCGCCGCGTTTTCCTTCGGCGATCCCCTCGTCCCCGGCATCCGCCTTGGCCCGCTCGCCCGTCTCGATCTGCGCGAGGAACTCCATTCACAAGTGACTCGCTCTATCCGGCGCGGCGCCCAGCGCGTGCTCGGTGGCCGGGTGCCCGCCGGCCCGGGCGCGTTTTATCCGCCGACCCTGCTCACCGGAGTAGCTCCCGGCATGCCCGCCGCCGACGAAGAGATTTTCGGCCCGGTTGCCGCGGTAGAGACCGCTGCCGACGATGACGCCCTGCTCGCCGCCGCCAATCGCTCAATCTATGGGCTAGGTGGCGCCATCTTCACCCGCGACATCCGCCGCGCCCGCGCCGAGTTTGCCTCCAAGCTCCAGGCTGGCATGGTTTTCGTCAACCGCGCCGTGTGCTCCCATGTCGCCGTTCCATTCGGCGGCAGCAAGGCCTCCGGCCTCGGCCGCGAACTCGGGCGCCCCGGCGTGCTCGCCTTCACCAATCCCAAAACGCTTTGGTTCGCCTAAAGGCGGGTTGTTAAAAACAAGCGACTATCCGCAATATCCTCGTCTGCTGCCCCGCGTTGCGGTGCGTTGAGTTCCTTTCCCTTCCAGTATGGCACCCAAGCGCCACCCATCCCAGTCTCCCGCCCCGGCCAAAACCACCGCCCCCAAGGCTGTGGTCGGGCACCCAGCCCCCTCAAGCCCCGCACCTGCCGGTCTGAACAAGGACGACGAGACCATCTTGCTACCCGGAAACCACCCCGCCCCCATCACCCTGGGCGGCACGCCCACCAAGGCCGCCTATTTTAACCGCGAACTAAGCTGGCTCGCCTTCAACCGCCGGGTCCTCGAACAGGCCCAAAATGCCCGCCACCCCCTGCTAGAACGCGTCCGCTTCCTCGCTATCGTCTCTAGTAATCTTGATGAATTCTTCGAAATTCGCGTCGCCGGCCTCATCCAGCAGGTGGACAACAATGTGGTCGAATCCGGCGGCATCGACGCCCTCGGTCCCCGCGAACAACTCCGTCGCATCCACAGCGTCGTCGCCTCGCTGGTTGACGACCAATACCGCTGCTGGCGCGAGCAACTTATCCCCGCCCTAGCCGCCGAGGGCATCACCTTCGCCACCGCCACCGCCCTCAATGCCGGCGAACTGGCCTGGGTGCGCACCTACTTTGAGGAGCAAGTCTTCCCCGTCCTCACCCCGCTGGCCATCGACCAGTCGCACCCATTCCCCCAGCTGGGCAACAAGACGCTAAACATAGTCGTCTCCCTCGACGATCCATCCACCCCCGAACTCGACCGCCACTTCGCCATCCTGCCCGTGCCCCGGGTCTTGCCCCGCATCGTGCCGATTGATGCTACCGACGCCGACAAACGCGGGCGCCGCTTCATCTTCCTCTCCGACATCATCAAGCTCTGCGCCGCCGACTTTTTCCCCGGCTATAAAATCGAAGGCGCCCACGCTTTCCGCGTCACCCGCAACAGCGATCTCTACATCGACGAGGAGGAAGCCGAGAACCTCCTTAAAAAGATCGAGGAGGAGCTGCGCAACCTCCGCCGCGGCGCCGCCGTCCGCTTAGAGATCGAGGATGGCGTGAACGACACCATCTTCGCCACTCTCTGCGACCACCTTTCGCTTTCACACGAATATGTGTTCCGGCTAGAGGGCCCCATCAACCACCTGCGCCTGATGGCGCTGGCCGACATCGACCGCCCCGACCTGAAATATCCTCCGTTCGCCCCGGTCAACGTCTCCCCGCTCCGCGAGCCCGCGCTCGTGTTCGACACCCTGCGCGACCGCGACGTGCTCCTGCACCACCCCTACGACTCGTTCCAACCGGTCGTTGATTTTGTCGAGCAGGCGGCGCGCGATCCCCGCGTCCTCGCCATCAAGCAGACCCTCTACCGCACCTCTGGCGACTCACCCTTCGTGCGCGCCCTCATTGAGGCTTCGCGCAACGGCAAGCAGGTCACCGCTCTGGTCGAGTTGAAGGCCCGCTTCGACGAGGCCAATAACATCCAGTGGGCCCGCCAGCTGGAAGAGGCAGGCGTGCATGTCGTCTACGGCTTGGTCGGTCACAAAACCCACTGCAAGGTCGCCCTCGTCGTGCGCCGCGAATCCGACGGCAAGCTCCGCCGCTACGCCCATCTGGGCACCGGTAACTACAACCCCCGCACCGCCAAGATCTACACCGATCTGAGCTGCTTTACTTCGCGCGCTGAGCTCACCGCCGACGCCGCCACACTTTTTAACGCCCTCACTGGCTTCGGCCGCGCCCCCGAGTTCGATCACCTGCTGGTGGCTCCCTTCACTCTTCACCGCCGCATGGTGGAGCTGATCAAACGCGAAACAGCGAACGCCGCCGCCGGCCGGCCGGCCCGCATCCTTGCCAAGATGAACTCGCTGGTTGATCAGGCCATCATCGACGCCCTTTACGCCGCCTCCCGCGCCGGCGTGCAGGTCGACCTCATCATCCGGGGTGTGTGCTGCCTCGTCCCCGGCGTGCCCGGGCTCTCCGACAACATCCGCGTGCGCTCTCTCGTGGGCCGATTCCTCGAACACGTGCGCGCCTACTATTTCCTCAACGACGGCGGCGAAGCCGCGATCTACGCCGGTAGCGCCGACTGGATGCCGCGTAACTTTTTCCGGCGCATCGAGGTCGTCTTCCCGATACTGGACGCCAGCCTGCGCAAATGGATGATTGATGAGCTCTTTGCGATGGAACTGCAGGACACTGAGTCTGCCCGCCTTCTCGCCGCCGGCGGGGGCTATCTGCCCATCCCCCGCGCGGAGGGCATGCCCGCCTTTTCGGCGCAGAACTACTTCCTCGCCGCCGCCAGCCAGCGCGCCCGCGCGTCGGAAACCTGAGCACCGGCCGACGCGGCGCCCTATCTAAGCTGTGGCGGGCGGGGTCCGGACGACGACTTCCTCAAGCGTTAAAACTTTAACCGCAGATTACGCGGATAAAACACGGACAGCTTTATATCCGCGACCATCCGCGCCATCCGCGGTTAAAATCCTCACAGCGTTTCCCTGAGCCAGTTCTCAGATGTGGATCGCCTCTTTGGTCGTGTCTGCCGCCGCCTCGGCCAGCGCTTCGGAGAGCGTGGGGTGGGCGTGGATAGTCTGGTGCACGTCCTCGACCGTCGCCTCGAGCTGGATAGCCAGCCCGTATTCGGCGATCAACTCGGTCGCGTCGCTGCCCAGGATATGCGCGCCATAGATCTCGCCCGTCCGGGCGTCCGATATCACCTTCACAAAACCCTCGCTATCGGCCGAGGCCACCGCCTTGCCAGACGCGGTGAAGGGGAACTTGCCGATCTTGAAGTCGAGTTTCTTTTCACGGGCCTGCTTTTCGGTGAGCCCGGTTGAGGCGATCTGCGGCTGGCAGTAAGTGCAGCCGGGAAAGCTCGTCACGCGCTTGGGCTCGCCATGACCAAACAGGCCGTTGACCGCATTGACTGCCTCATAGGTGGCAATGTGAGCCAGCCAGGGCGGGCCGATGATGTCGCCTGCTGCGTAGATTCCCTTGATGGAAGTTTGATAGCGGGCGTCCACCTTGACGTAACCCCGGTCGAGCTCGAGTTGCGCGCCCCGGCCGAGCAAGCCGTCGGTGTTGGCGGTCACGCCGATGGCCGAGAGCAGCACCTCGGATTCGATTTCGGTGCGCTTATCGCCCTCGACCAAGTCCACCTTGACCGAAGCCTGACCGACGCGGAAGTTTTCACACTTCGTATTCACATGGATCTTGATGCCCTGCTTCTCGAAAGAGCGGTGCAGCCCCTTGGAAATCTCCTCGTCCTCGACCGGGAGGACGTTGGGCATCATCTCGACTAGCGTGACCTTGGTCCCGAGGGCGTTGAAGAAGTAGGCAAACTCCACCCCGATGGCGCCGGCGCCGACGATGGTGACGGACTTTGGCTGCACCTTGGTGTCAAGCGCCTCGCGCGAGGTCATGACCCGCGTCCCATCATACTCCAAGCCCGGAATCTGGCGCATCTTGCAACCGGTTGCGATGAGAATAGCCTTGGTCTTCAGCAACTGGCCTTTCTTTTCGCCCTCGGTGATCTCCACCATGCCTGCGGCGGGCACGTGGGCCTTGCCGATAATGTATTCCACCTTGTTCTTGCGGAAGAGGAACTCGATGCCCTTGGCCATCTGCTTGGCCACATCGCGCGAACGCAGCATCACCGCGGCAAAATCAAAACCAACCTCCTTGACGGTCAATCCATAGACCTCGGCCTTCTTCATTTTCACGTAGAGCTCGGCGCTCTTGAGCAAGGCCTTGGTGGGAATGCAGCCCCAGTTTAAACAAGTGCCGCCCGCGCGTTCCATTTCAATGCAGGCGACTTTTTTGCCGAGCTGTCCGGCGCGAATGGCGCCGGCGTAGCCCGCGGGGCCGCCGCCGATGACGATGAGGTCGTATTCCGTAGTGGGTTCAGCCATGGTGAAGAAATCCCGTCCCGGATATTCCGGAAAACAGGCGCACCAAAGTCGCCCCGCACACCGCGTGCGGCAAGGGGAAAACCGAAGGCGGCCCGTCCTCCAACCTTTCGCATGGTCAATTCCGAGGTTACGCTTGCGCTCACCCCGCGCAGTGTGTCGTCTGACCGATTCCAAGAATGAAACTAATCGACCTCAACCGTGAGGGTGGCATCGGGTGCAGCTGCACCCTGCTCCAAATCGGCGAAATTAACATCCTCATCGACAGCGGCTTGCACCCTAAGATGACTGGCCGCGCGGCCATGCCTGAATTCGCCAAGCTGGCCGGCATCACCGTCGATCTTATCGTGCTGACCCACTGTCACCTCGATCACCTCGGCACGCTGCCCGTCGCCATGCGCGAGCAGCCACACGCCCCGGTCATCATGTCGCTGTCCAGCCGTATGATCGTGGAACGCATGCTTCACAACTCGGCCAACGTCATGCGCCGCCAAGTGACCGAGGGCCAGACCAAGGATGCGCCGCACTTCACCCACGACGACATCGATCGCTGCGCGCCACGCTTCACCGGGCTCGCCTTTAACCAGCCAAAACGCTTTTCCAACGGCAAGGACGAGGTCGAGGTGACCCTCCACCCCGCCGGGCACGTCGCCGGCGCCTGCGCCGTCGAGATCCGCCATAAAGATCGCCACATCTTCGTCACTGGCGACGTCTTGTTCGAGGACCAGCGCGTCGTAAAGGGCGCCCGCTTCCCCGCCGGCCACTTCGATACGCTGATCACCGAAACGACCCGCGGCACCACCGAGCGACCCGAAGGTAAGGAACGCATCAATGAGGTCGCCCGGTTGATCGATTGCATCAACGAAACCATCCAGAACGGCGGTTCCGTCCTTATCCCCGTCTTCGCCCTTGGCCGCATGCAGGAGTTGCTGGCCATCTTCCACGACGCCCGCCGCTTCGGCAAACTCGTCGATTGCCCCATCTACACCTCCGGCCTCGGCCTAGACCTGTGCGACTACTTCGACGAGATCGCCCGCAAGACCAAACACGTGCATTTTAGCCGCGGCATCCTGAAAGACCTCAAGACCAAGCCCCTTCCCCGCCGACTCGAACCCGGCGTAGACCCGAAACAACGCGCGCTTTACCTCATCAGCTCCGGAATGCTGGTGGAAAACACCCCCAGCTACACCCTGGCCTCCGGTCTGCTCGGACACGCTCGCAACACCGTCGCTTTCGTCGGCTACTGCGACCCCGATACTCCCGGCGGCCAGTTGCAAAAATCGAAGCCCGGCGACAGCTTCCTCTTCGAGACGATCAACGTGCGAGTAAAGATCGCCGCGAAGGTCGAGCGCTTCGAGCTGTCCGGCCACGCCGACCGCGAAGAGTTGCTCCAGTTCGCCGTTCAAACCCAGGCCCGCAGCATCGTTCTCGCCCACGGTGAACCCGCCGCCCGCGCCTGGTTCATGAAAGAGCTCACCGCCCGCCTGCCCGGCACCCAGGTCATCGACCCGGTGCCCGGGCAGACCTATCTGGTGTAAAAACAGGGCTTCTGCTGTTTTTCCTTCGGGCCGAAGGGCGCCGAGCCGATCCGTCCGGTTCTCCGCAAGAGGACACACCGCCTCTTGCCCTTGGCCCGCCAATCGCTGAATGCTGGGGTCACCCCATGCGTGCGCCTATCCAATCCTCACCAGTCCCGTTCTCTTATCTCGCGCTCGCCCTCGCCATCCTGCTTTTTCCAGGCTGTGGTAAAACCGGCCAAGCCACCGCCAGCAGCCCGGCCAAAAAAATCCTCAACGTCGGGAATGGCGCCGAACCCCAGGACCTGGATCCTCAGGTCACGACCGGCGTGACCGAGCATCACCTGCTGATGGCCTTGTTCGAAGGCCTCGTCGCCGAACACCCCTCCGGCGAGGGCATCGCCCCAGGCGTTGCCGAGTCTTGGGAAACCTCCGCCGACCAGCTCACTTGGACTTTTCACCTCCGCGCCAAGGCCAGATGGTCCAACGGCGACCCCGTGACCGCGCATGACTTCATCCGGTCCTACCAGCGCATCCTCACGCCTGTATTCGCCGCTGAATACAGCTACCAACTCTACGTGGTCGAGGGCGCCGAGGCCTTCAACAAAGGCACGCTGACCGACTTCGCGAAAACCGGTTTCTCCGCGTTGGACGACCACACCCTCGTGCTCCACCTCGTCCAACCCGTCCCCTACCTTCTCTACGCACTCCGCCACACCTCCTGGTTTCCCGTCCACCTGCCCACCATCGAGAAGTTCGGCCCTCCCGACCGTAAGGGCAGCGCTTGGACCCGCGCTGGCAACCTCGTCGGCAACGGCCCATTCATCCTCACCAAATGGCTGCCCAACCAAGCCATCACCGTGGAACGCTCCCCAACCTACTGGAACGCCGCCGAGGTGAAGCTGGACACCATCATCTTCCACCCCGTCGAGGATAACAACACCGAGGAACGCATGTTCCGCTCTGGCCAACTCGACGTCACCGAGACCATCCCGACCGATAAGATTGACGCATATCGCCGAGAACGCCCCGAATTGCTCCGCCTCGATCCCTTTTACGGGACCTATTATTACAATCTGAACCTCACGCGCCCCCCGCTCGATGACGTGCGCGTGCGCCGCGCCCTCGCCCTGGCGCTCGACCGCGAAGCCATTGTCAAAACCATCCTGCGCGCCGGCCAGGAACCTGCCTACCACTTCACGCCGCCCTACGCCGGCTACACCCCGGGTGAGAAACTGACCGGCGGCCTCGCCGAGGCCCGCCGCCTGCTGGCCGAGGCCGGCTACCCCGAAGGCAAAGGCATGCGCCGTCTCGAGATCCTCTACAACACCTCCGAGGCCCACAAGGCTGTCGCCGAGGCCGTCCAGCAGATGTGGCGCACCGGCCTAGGCGTCGAAGTCGCACTGCGCAACGAGGAGTGGAAGGTGTATCTGGATTCCAAAGATAACCTCGCCTACGATGTATGCCGCGCTGGCTGGATCGGGGATTTTCCCGACCCGCACGGCTTCCTCGAGGTCTTCATGACCGGCGGCGGCAATAATGACACCGGCTATGCCAACCCCGGTTACGACCGCCTGCTCAAGTCCGCCCTCGGTCTGCCCGATCAGTCCGCCCGCATGGATATCTATCGCCAGCTCGACACCATGCTCACCCGCGACGTGCCCGAAATCCCCCTTTATTTCTACAAACGCGTGCACCTCATCAGTCCGCGCGTGAAAAACTGGGTGCCCAACATCATCGACAACCGCGGTTGGCAATACATCGACTTGGACCCCGTCATCGCCAGCGGGGATTTGAAGGGTAAAGATTAAGTTTAAGGCCACCCACGAACCACGCCTGTTCCCTCCCTGCTTAAATCGTAAACCCTTCATCCTAAAATTTTCTCTTAAACTTGGCCGGCCGTAGCCGGCCGGCCAACACCCCATGCTCCGCTTCATCCTTCGCCGTCTGCTGGAGACCATCCCGGTCCTGCTGATCATCGCGTCGGCGACTTTCTTCATGCTCCGGCTCGTGCCCGGCGGGCCCTTCACCGCCGAGAAAGCCGTTTCCAAGGAGATACTTCGCAACCTTCAGGCCCACTACGGCCTGGATAAACCCCTGCCCGCCCAATACGCCGCCTACCTCTGGGACATCACGCCCAAGCGTTTTGCCCCCTGGCGTCTCTTCGCCGACACCGACAGGAACGAATCCCCTGATTTCGACTTAAAGGCCGCCTTTGGCATAAACCTTGGGCCCTCTTTCAAATACCCCAATCGCACGGTTAACGAGATCATCGCCGACAAATTGCCCCACTCCCTAGAACTCGGCCTCTGGGCCCTCGCCGTTGCCCTCGCCCTCGGGATGCCCTTGGGCGTGCTCGCCGCCATGCGAAAGAATACCGCGGCCGATTACACGGCCTCCACCCTGGCCATGGTCGGAATCTGCGTGCCGACGTTCGTAATGGGGCCTTTGCTGGTGCTGTTCTTCGCCCTGCATCTGCACTGGTTCAATGCCTCCGGCTGGTATTTCGCCTCTGATCGCGTGCTCCCCGCCGCCACGCTCGGACTGGTCTACGCCGCCTACGTCGCCCGCCTCACCCGCGGCGGCATGCTGGAAGTGTTAAACCAAGACTACATCCGCACCGCTCGCGCCAAGGGCGCAAGCGAGACCCGCATCGTGCTGCGCCATGCCCTCCGCGGCGGACTTCTGCCGGTGATCACCTTTCTCGGCCCTGCCATCGCCGGCATCATCTCGGGCTCCTTCGTGATCGAGACCATCTTCCAGATCCCCGGCCTAGGCCGAGAGTTCGTCACTTCCGCCTTCAACCGCGACTACACCTTGGTGAGCGGCACCGTGCTGCTTTACGCCGGACTAATCGTGGCGCTAAACCTCGCCGTGGACGTCGTCCAGGTTTGGCTCAATCCCCGCTTGAAATTCGAATGAAGGCCACCGCCCCAACCGCCCCGCCCGCCGCCGCCGAGCGCCCTACTTCGCCTGGGCGCGATGCCTGGCTGCGCCTGCGGCGCAACCGTCTGGCAGTCGCATCCGGGGTGTTCGTCGTCCTCCTCGGCGTCATCTGCGTCTTAGCCCCACCCTTCCTCGGCCACGGCTACGCCGACCAAGACCTCTCACTCGGCGCCACCCCGCCAGCCGCCACGCACTGGTTCGGAACGGACGAGCTCGGGCGCGATCTCTTAGCCCGCCTACTCTACGGCGGTCGCATCTCCCTGATGGTCGGCTTCGTCGCCTCGCTCGTGGCGCTGATCATCGGTGTGACCTACGGGGCCGTCGCGGGCTATGCCGGCGGCAAGCTAGACGCTTTCCTGATGCGCGTGGTAGATATCCTTTACGCGCTGCCTTTCACTATTTTCGTCATCCTGATGATGGTGTTTCTCAAGCAGCCGATGGATCAACTCGACACCTGGCTGCGACAGTTCGATTTTTTGAAAAACCTCCAAGGTATCGGCAAGATCGTCGGCCTTTTCGCCGCTATAGGCGCGGTCGAGTGGCTCACCATGGCGCGCATCGTCCGCGGCCAGGTGCTGACGGTGAAAAAAATGGAATACATCGAGGCTGCGCGCACCCTCGGCTTCGGCCACACGCGCATTATTTTTAAACACATCGTGCCCAACCTGCTCGGTCCGGTCATCGTGTTTACCACCCTAACCATACCATCCGTGATGATGCTGGAGAGTTTCCTGAGTTTTCTCGGCCTCGGGGTGGATGCCCCCCTGAGCAGCTGGGGCACGCTGATCAAGGACGGCGCAGACAAGATGGAGAACTTCCCGTGGTTGCTGGTTTTCCCTGGCGGCGTCTTCGCCGCGACCCTGCTCGCGTTAAACCTGCTCGGCGACGGCCTGCGAGACGCGCTCGACGTCCGCGCCGCCAAGGACTGATTCATCCACCTCCCGTTCGTGCCCGTCTCACCCGAGAACCCTTTCAACCACGCCGCGCGCGAACTCATCGCGGCCTTCCGCGGCGTGGCTAACGACGTGCCCGCCCGGCAACGCCGACGTCCCACCCAGTCTCTTTCCCCCCTTCTCGAGGCCCTGCTAGTCGAGCATCGCATCGGCCGCGCTGCCCCGGAGGATGCCATCCGCGAAAACTGGCCCGCCGTCGCTGGGCCAGCCATCGCCCACTACTCCCACGCCAAGACTTTGGACGCCCGCGGCACGCTCACCGTGCTTTATAACCAGGCCGTAGCCGGCAACGAACTCCGTTTTCACCAGCAGGCCATCCTGACCCGCATCCGGACCCTACCGGGCTGCGCGCACGTGAAGGCGCTAGCCATCCGTGCGGGTTAACCACGTCAACCTGACCGCTTGGACGCCTCGACAGCCTGCAAGCGCAGCACAATAGGATTTAGCTGATCCGAGACATACGTCCCCGCCAAGCCCAGCCTCAGCGGCTCTGAAGACTAAATTTATTCAGCCCGGCTTTGCGGCAGCAATCCATTACAAAGGCCAGGGTCTTGAGCGGGGTCGTCTCGTCGGCGCGAATGAGCACCGGAACATCCCGATTCAGACCCCCGACCCGCACCAGTAAACCGGCCAACTCAGCCTCCGCAATACGCCGCGGCGCGGAATTATCCGTGGCAAACGTCAGCTCACCCTCCTTGCCAATCCCAAGGATAACCGTGCCACCAAAAGCGTTTTTGCCGGCCGTCTCCACCCGAGGCAGCGTGATATTAAGCGTCCCGGGGGAACGAAACTGCATGGTCACAAAGGCAAAGAAAACGAGCATCACGAGCACATCAATGAGCGGCACGAGGTTAAGCTCGGGACGCTTGCGCCGACGAATCTGTAAACCGCTCATGTCCAGATATGCTCCGGGTTCAGGCCTTGGGCTTTTCTGCCAGCAAGCGCGCCAATAAAACGTCCAGCTGTGCGGCAAAATTATCCACCCGACGCTGCAAGATTCCCCCCCCAATCAAGGCCGGAAGCGCAATACACAGTCCGATAACCGTGGCGGAAAGCGCGAGCGAAACGCCACTGGTGAACTTGGCCGGATCGGGCAGACCACCCTGGCCGCTGATGCTCGAAAAAACCCGGATAAGCGACCAAACCGTGCCGGTGAGTCCAATAAGCGGCGCACCAGCGTAAATCACATCCAAGTAGGGCAAACCCCGCTCCATGCGGGACACTTCCAACCGGGCAAAGGCCCGCACCCCGTCGGCATCGCCCGGATGTGCCGCCGCAAAACGCACGATACGCCCGAGCACGGAGTGCTCGCCGCCCGCCATGGCCTGCCCCGCCACAATCGCATCCGCCATATCATCCGGAATGATCGCACTCCTTCGCAAGGCACAGGACCGCTCGCAAAGAATGTAAACGAGCACGAGAGAACAAAGCGCGAGCGGGTAGATGAGGATATCTGCACCCTTGAGGAGATCGATAATGGCAAGCGGCATACGAAAATGTAATCGGAATGGGAAAAGAAAGACACCGGCAAGGGTCGGTTGTTGCCAAAGCAAAAACAGGCAGCCTTTTCACCTTCACGTCAACCAAGCCAGATTCACCCGCTCTCCGAACCGTTTGACTGAGACGGTGCTGGTTCATCCCTCAGGCCCACTTTCGCTTCCCCTCCCCGCCGGCCTTAGCCCAGTATTCCGACTCCCTCGCCTTGAACGCACTACCGTCCTCTTCCTCCGGTCCGCCTGGCGCTTCCTGCTCCGCTCCGCCAGAGGCTATCCGCTACAAAACCGCCCAAGCCAGGAAACGCGCCCTCACCACCAGCTTCCGACTCTGCACGAGCGAGGGCGTGGTCGCCACCCCGCTGGTAATCATGACTCTGCCGGTGAATGTCGTGCTGGCAGCCCTGTTCACCAAGACGCTGGCTCTTCCCAATCACACCATCGGCATCATCACCGCCCTGCCCTTCGTGTGCAATTGCCTACAGGTCGGGTTGTCTCCGCTGCTATCCCGCTGGTTCTCCGCGAAGTCTACCACGGTGGTCGCCGCCTCCCTGCAACTTTTGTCATGGGTCTTTTTCGCCGGCCTGCTGAATTTTCTACCTGCCGGTGACCCCGCCACAGCCGGCCTGATGATCGGCATCTGGTTTTTTATCTCCAGCTTCTGCGGTGCCATCACCGGCGTGTCCTGGAGCGCCTGGATTCAGGAATGGGTGCCCGCCCGTTTGCGGGGGAAATATTTCGGCCGCCGCAATCGCATCTGCCAAATGTCCAATTTGGTTTTTCTTCTCCTGAGCGGTTGGGTGCTTGCCGCTTGGGACTACGCCCGCCCGGCCTTTCAACTCATCATCGCATTTGCCGTCCTGCTACGCGCGCTGTCCATCCTGTGGCAGTATCGCATGCCAACCGAGGCCACTGACCGCCCGGCCTTCCGCACCGCCGGGCTGACCGACCAACTCCTCACCCTGCGCCGTGCCCGCTCCTACCTATGGTTCATCGTCTTCGGCGCCTCCTGGGCCTTCGCCGCAAACTGCTTCGGCCCCTTTTACCACGTCTTCATGTTTAAGGAACTCACCCTGTCCACGCTGCAGGTGAGCCTCCTGTCGGTCTGTGGCGCGACCGGCGCCGCCCTGTCCATGCCCGCGTGGGGACAGTTGCTCGACCGCTTCGGCAATAAGTCCGTAATGACCGTCTCGCTGGTGCTGTGGCAGCTTTCCAACGTCTTCTGGTGCTTCGTCACCCCTGCCAACCACGACTGGCTTTATCTGCTGTGGTTCTTCGGCGGGCTAACCAATGCCGGCTTCTTCCTCGGCCAGTTCACTCTGCTGCTAAAACTGATCCCGGTGGCGGCCCGTAACCTCGCCATCGGTCTCAATCTTGCCGTCACATCCACCTTCGCCGCCGTCGCGCCCATAATAGGCGGCTTGATTCTCGACTGGGCCCAAGCCCACTGGACCGGACAAAATCTCGCCATCTACCACGTGTGCTTCATCACCCAACCGGCTCTTGCTCTCGCCGCTGCATGGCTTTTGCTCAAGGTAGAGGAACCCGCCGCGGCCCCCCTGACCCACGTGGTTGGCGCAATGCGCAACGTTCGCACCCTCGCCGCGCTTTCCGGAGTATCGTTCCTTTCCCAATACGTCTTTTACCGCGCCCCCCGCCGTCTGCGAAACCGTTCCTGAACCGGGTCTTCCGACACACCATGCCTCCGGCAGTCTTCACCCTGACCGCAAACCTGCTCGCGGAAACCACGTTCATACTACCGGCTGCGCCCGCCCTCGGCCACACCCAGCGCGCGACGACCGCCTCTTTCCAAGTCGGTGGGAAGGGGCTGAACGTGGCCAAGATGCTGGCCCGCCTCGGCACCCCGGCCCTCGCCCTCGCCGCAGCCGGCGGGTCAACCGGCCAGGAGTGCCGCAACTGGGCCGCCAGCCAGCTCTGGCGGATCGAGCTGAGCCACACCACCACACCCACCCGCGCCGGCTTGGTAGTGCGCGGTCCGGACCCCGCCACCGCAACCGAGACCACCTTCCTCGGGCCCGATGCCCCCCTGTGCTCGGAGGCCTTCGCCGCCCTTGCCGCCAGAGTCGATGCCGCCCCGCCCGAAACCATCGTCGCCCTGTGCGGGAGCGTGCCCGGCTGGGCCTCGCCCGCAGCGACCTCGCTCCGCACTGCCCTGGCCCGCCGTGCCGATACCGGCCACCTCGTGGTCGATACCTATGGCCCCCCTTTGGCTGAACTCGCCGCCCGGCCAGCCGGGTTGATAAAAATCAACGCCGACGAATTTGCCGCCCTCGCCGGCTGTGCGCCGGACCCCGCCGCGCGCGCGGCCGTCATCCAGGCCTTTGTCCGCCGCTCTCCCACCAAAGTCTGGATCGTATCCGACGGCCCAGGCCCCGTCCACCTTGTCCGTGCGGATCACCCTGTGCTCACCCTAAACCCGCCGGTTGTGCACGAAGTCTCCGCTACCGGCAGCGGAGACGTTCTGCTCGCCGCCCTGCTCCACGCCCGGCTCACCCTCGGGTGCGATTGGCCAGAGGCGCTCGCCTACGCCCTTCCCTTGGCCTCCGCCAACGCCTCGCACCCGGGCATCGCGGAATTCGATCTCCCCGGCATGGAACTTGCCGCGCCCACCCCCGGTCCTAAGCTCAACTCATGAAACGCACCATCACCATAGTCGTTACCCTGCTTCTGCTCCTAGTCGGCTATCTGGGCTGGAGCTCCTACAAATCCCGCCAGGCCGAGACCGCCCGCACCTTGGCAGCCAGTCGCGAAGCCGCCGCCAAAGGTTCCATCGCCGAACGCCTCGCCGCCGAGCAAAAAGCCGCCGAACAGGCAGCCGAGGCCGCCAAAAAAGCCGCCGAACAAGCCCGCCTCGCCGCCGAAAAAGCCGCCGCCGAGGAGAAACGTTTAAAGGAAACCGAGGCCGCCGCACTCGCCGAACGCCTCGCCGCTGAACAGGCCGCGCAAAAAGCCGCCAGCGAACACGCCGCCGCACTCGCCGCTCAAAAAGCCGCCGCCGAGCGCGAAGCCGCCCGCCTCGCCGAGCAACGCGCCCGCGAACATGCCGAGGCAACACGCGCCCGCCAGATCGCCATGGAGAAACTCCAAGCCGAGGAAGCCGCTCAAAAAGCCGCCGCCGAGCGCGAAACCGCCCGCCTCGCCGCAATCAAACTCCAGCAGGAACGCGAGGCCGCCCTCACAGAAGACATCGCCGCGCTAAAGGCCGAACTCGAGCCCCGTATCATCTACTCCAGCGAATACAAACGCCGGCCTCACTACGACAAGACGCTCGAGCTCGGTAACGAACGAATCCTCGCCCGTATCGCCGAGTTAAACGCCCAACTTGAGACCCTTCAGGCCGCCCGCCCCGCCGCCACGCCCTAAGTAATCGGTGGCCCGCTTTACCTAGCTGCGCATCCTGTGGTTAAATCGAATTAATAATTCAGGCCAAACCCGTCGACCGCGCTCCGATGGGAAACGGCTGCGACGCCACCAGCGGCGCCATTGAGCGCGATCCGAACACCGTGCCCTGCGGGATGGGCGAGCCGCGCAAAAACTCCGCCGCCGCCAGCATACGACCGCCCGGTTTTTGCAGGCGCCGCACCCGGAGCACCCCCGCCCCGGTGGCGATTAGTAGCCCAGTCCCATCCGCACCCAGCACCGTCCCCGGAGTGCCGTCCAGCACCACGCCGCCCGGCACATCCGCCAAACCGAATTTCAAGGCCTGCCCACGCCACTCCACCTGCGCCGCCGGCCAGGGGTTGAGGCCGTTGATGCGCGCGGCGAGGACTGTTGCCGGCACCGCGAAATCAAGCGCCGCATCCTCCTTGGTGAGTTTGCGGCAAAAGGTCGCGGCGGTGGCGTCCTGCGCGACAAACTCCAGCCCGCCCGCCAGCAGGCGCGGCAGCGCCCGGGCGAGGAGCGGCACGCAGGCGGCGGCGAGTTTTTGCTCCACCTCGAGCGCCGTATCGAACGATCCGATGGACACAACCTCGCGATCAGACACCGGTCCGGCATCGAGCGCGCGGACGATGCGCATAAAGGACACGCCAGTCTCGGCCACGCCTGCAGCGACGGCGGTCTGAATGGGTGAAGCCCCGCGAAAAAAGGGAAGGAGCGAGGCGTGGAAGTTAATCGTGCCGAGCGGCGCGGCGGAGATGAAGTCTTCCCGCAGGATATGCCCATAGGCCATGACGAGGGCGAGATCAGGGGGCGCGGCGATGTAGGCGGCGCGAACCTCGGGCGTGAGTTTCTCCGGCTGATGAACTGGCAGACCTCGATCCAGCGCCCAGCGTTTGATCGCGTTGGCCTGCACCTGCTGCCCGCGCCCCACCGGCCGGTCCGGTTGGGTGTAAACCGCCGTCAGCTCGACCTGCGCCGCCCCCTCGGGCCCGACCAGCCAGTCGAGCAGGGGCAACGCGATGGCGTCGGAACCCAAAAAAACAGCGCGCGGGCGGGACATGGCCATAAGAAGCGGCGATTTACGGCGCGCCGTGAAAAAACCCGCTCAGAGCGTCGCTATCCACTTGGACGCGGCTGCGGAAAGCGCAGCGAAGGCGCCGTCGGTGGCAGGCTCCTTGAGGCCATCGAAAAGCGTCCAGTGCTCGACGTGCTGAATCGACTGACCCGGAGCCAGGTTCACCAGCGGGCTGAGCGTCTCGAGCTCGCACATCTGGCCGTTGGTGAAGGTCTCGAAGGCGCAACCATTGTCCGGATAGACCGCCCCCGCCACCAGAGCGGCGTGCTTCACGAAAGTCGTGCCCTCGTAGAAATAGGCGGACCAGCCGGGGTAGTTGGTCAGACCAAGCTTGTGCGGGCGATCGGCGGCGGCTACATCGATGCCGAAGTAGTCGCGGTGTAGGTCCCAGACATCGTCCGAGAGATCGGTGTAGCTCCAGGGAACAAGCGAGTAGGTGGGCAGGAAATCACCCTTGGCGTGGTCGCCCTTGGGGAGCAGGGGCACGACGCCGTAGCCACCGGCGCGGAACATGGTAAGCGCCCAGCAGGCGGTCTCGACCGGCCAGAGCCCATGGTTGGTCAGAGCGTGGGTGACACGCACGGTGCGCTCGCCGCGCGCCTCGATCTTGATCGCCTTCTGCATGCCCGTGAGCGGCTCGACCGGTTGGGCAAGGGCGACGCCCGTTTTGAGTGGCTTGAGCGCAAGGGCGTCGTTGTCGGGCTGATAAGTGCGCACACCGTGCTCGGGCGCGTGCCAGAGACGGTGGCCGCCGCGCAGCTTGAAGCCGCCGGGGAATACCGGTTGATCGGCGCCCATCTCCAAGAAGAGGTTGCCCGCCTTGCCCTTTTTCGAGCGGAAGGAGGTGATGCGCGGGCCGACCCCAGTGGTAACTTCGAGGGCGAATGCACCGGTTTCCAGACGGAGGCCGTCGGCCCCGTCGATTTCAATCTTCGAGTGTTTCATAGTCAAAAGCCTCACCCAGGCCCTGCTCTTCGCGGGCCTCCTTGATCTTCCACTTGGGCACCCCGGTCAGTTCGTTTTCCGCACGTTTTTTCTCCAGTATCGCCGCCTTGCCCGTGTAAGGCGTGCCCGGGGTATGCTTCGGTTTGCCCACCAGATCGAAATAGACCGGACAGCCGTCGATCCCAAATTCCTTGACCATACCCGCCTCAAGGTAGCGGCGGTATTGCTCGGATAATTTGTCTTCGCGGTTGCAGAAGAGTTTAATGCGGAAGGGCCGCACGCCGGTCTGGAGCGCGTAGTAGACGCGGAAACGCTTGCCGCCGATGGCGGGGGCCGGCACGCGCTCGGCGAGGTCGCCGATAAGGGCATTCAACTTTGCAGTGGCGATACGCTTGTCCAAGGAGCGATTGAGCTGCACAGCGGCGTTGAGCATGCGGTCGACCTCGTAGCCGCTCAGCGCGGACACGAACAACACCGGTGCGCCGGGCGTGAAGAACAGACTTGAGCGCAGCGACTGCTCATACTTCACGCGGTATTCGCGCTCGGTCTTGTAATCGTGAAGGCCAGCCTCGGGGGCACAGTCGGGGTCGAGCTTTTTCCGGAAGGCGTCCTTCACCACGTCCCACTTATTGACGATAATGATGATGGGTTTGCGTTCCTTGATGGCCTCGCCCGCGATGGCCTTATCCTGGGCGGTGACACCGTCGATGGCGTCAAGGACAAGAAAGACGACATCGCACTTGTTGATGGCGTCGAGCGAACGCAGGCGGGAGAAATACTCGACTGGCGAGGCGAGCTTTGTCTGTGCCTTTATTCCCGCGGTGTCGATCAGGCGGAAGGGGTATTCCTTCTGGTTACGGCCAAGGAAGGTAAAGGGGATCTCGACCGCATCACGGGTGGTGCCGGGTATGTTGGAGACGATCAGACGATCGCTGCCGAGCAGACGATTACTGAGGGAGGACTTGCCGACGTTAGGCCGGCCGATGAAGCAGACGCAAAGCGGAGCGGAGGGATCACGCGCACCGGGCAGCAGCGGGCGGCCCTCCTCGTCGGTGGTCGGACGCGGTGCGGTCGGGGCAACGTCGGGCGCAGGGCCGAGTTTCCCTACAATGATGGAGCGGAGCTCGGCCTCGCCGCGGCCGTGCTCAGCGGAGAAACGGATGGGCTCGCCTAGGCCAAGGCGGTAGATCTCACCGAGTTCGAGTTTATCGTCGTTGAAGTCGGCCTTGTTGACCACCAAGACCACGTCTTTTTTGCCCCGGCGCAGCATGGTTGCGATCTTCGCGTCGAGCGCGGTAAGGCCCTCGAGACCGTCGACGACAAACAGCACGAGGTCGGCCGAGGAGATGGCGAACTCGACCTGGCGCTCGGAGGCAACGGTCAGCTCGGCCGGGGAATCGCCGCCCTTCAGACCCAGACCGCCGGTATCCATCAGCGTGTAGGCGCCCTCCGCGACCTCGGCGGATACGACGTCGCGGGTCACGCCAGGCTGGTCGTGCACGATCGAAATACGCGACCGCGTGAGCCGATTAAAGAGGCGGCTCTTGCCCACATTGGGGCGTCCGACGATGGCGACGAGGCGTGGCATGATGAATGACCCGACATTCTACGCGCCGGCCGCCAGCCGGCACAAGCTCGGAGCCACGTTCCGCCGGTAATAGGCGGCGGAACGCCAAAAGGCGCTAGACGCGGTTGAGCGGTCCCAGACGTTCGATGAGCGCGGCCAGGAGGGCGTCGAGGCTGGGCTTGGCCGCGACGAAATCCGGCGGCAGGCCGATTTCCGCCAAACTACCGGTGGTTTGCTCGCCGATGCTGCCGACGAGTGGCTTTTGCGCGTCAGGGCCAAGCGCGAGGGAGTCGCCCTGAGCGTGGTAGGACTCGGCGGCGGAGGAGCTGGCGAAGAGAATAGCGTCCGCCCCGCGGGTGCGAAAATCGTCCGCCACGGGGTCGGCTGAAAGGTCGGTTTTCTCGGTCTTGTAAATCTGCATGCGGTCCACGATGGCGCGAGCGGCCTCGAGTTTTTTCACCAGGCGGTCACGGTTCAGATTGCCCGTGACGACGATGACCTTGGCGCTATCCAGGCTGCCGGTTGCGATCAACGCGTCCGCCAGAGATGCCCCGGTGGCGGTGTCGGGCATACACTCGACCTTGATAAAATGGCGCTCGACCTCGCGGGCGGTGGCGCGACCAATGCAGGCGAAACGCAGCAACCCGAGCGCGCGGATATCGGCGTAGCCCTTGAGGAAATCCTCGAAAAAATAACGCACTCCGTTGGCACTGGTGAACACGATCCAGTCGTAGCTGCCCAGCTCGCTCAGGATTTCGACAAAGCCGACCTTGTCCACATCCTTGGAAATAGTGATCAAGGGCAGCTCCAGCACCTCGGCGCCGAGCGCCTCGAGTTTTTCCCGCAGTTCGCTGTTCTGGTCGCGGGTGCGGGTGATGGCCACGCGCCGGCCAAACAAAGGCAGGCGCTCAAACCAATCGATCGCCTCGTGGTCGCGAACGACCTCGCCAACGAAGATGATCGCTGGCGCGCCCAACCCGGCGGACGCCACGCGCTCCTCCAGATCGGCGACGGTGCCAGCCACGCTCCGTTGCCGCCCCAGCGAAGCCCACTGCACGACCGCCGCCGGGGTGTCCGCCGCCAAGCCACCCGCCCGAAGCTCGCTGAGAATAAAGCCAAGCCGGCCCATGCCCATGTAGATCGCGAGGGTGGAGTTTTTCAGCGCGCCGTAGCTCCGCCAATCGACCTGCGATTCGGTTTTCACCGGATCCTCGTGGCCGGTGAGCAGGACCAGCGAAGTGCTGAGGTTGCGATAGGTCAGCGGGATACCCGAGTAGGCCCCAGCCGCCAGCGCAGCGGTCACACCGGGCACGACCTCAAAGGGAATGCCGTGGCGAGCCAGCGCCCTCGCCTCCTCGCCCCCGCGGCCAAAGACGTAGGGATCGCCACCCTTTAGCCGCACGACCTTGCGTCCGGACCGCGCGTGCGCGACCAGCAAAGTCTCGATCTCCTCCTGAGGGACGGTGTGGCAACCGGCCTTCTTGCCGACGTAAAACACCTCGCAGCCCGGCCGGCACCATTTCACCAGCTCCGGGTGCGCCAGGTAGTCATAAACCAACACGTCGCACGCCGCGATAAGCTCTTTGGCGCGAAAGGTGACCAGCCCGATATCGCCGGGGCCGGCGCCAACAAGATAGACAAGACCAGATGGGGATTCGGACATGGAGGAAAAAATACCGTCAACCCCGAACGGGGCACACGCAAACAAAGGCAATACCCGCACCGCAAGGCACGCCGGCATGCAAGATTGATTCAATCCCGCGTTGTTTCAAATGACACTGCGGCCCGGTCCCAGCGATCCTAAGCCAGGCCCCCAGGGCAATCGGGGATACGAAGAAAAGAGCATCACGGAT
This sequence comes from uncultured Verrucomicrobiota bacterium, assembly GCA_903869675.1. Lineage (GTDB taxonomy): Bacteria > Verrucomicrobiota > Verrucomicrobiia > Opitutales > Opitutaceae > IMCC26134_A. Next base: position 65,904 of record CAIQAB010000018.1, read on the forward strand.
CAAACTTCAGCCCGAGCCTGGGCATCGGCCTCAATCAGCGCCTTCACGCGATCCAACTCAGCCTTCACCGCCGACTTGACGGCGGGGAGCGTGGCGGCAGCGGCAACCGGAGCCTTGGCGAAAACATAGAATTTCATCTTCGGCTCAGTGCCCGACCCGCGCGCCGCGAAGGTGCAGCCGTTGGCCAGCGTCACAAGATAGAGATCCTGCTTCGGCACGAGCTCGCCATCGGCGTCATAGATGTCCATGCGGCCGAAATCCTCAAACTTCGTGACCGCCACATCGCCGAACGCCGCCGGTGGGTTATCCCGGTAGGTGGATAGGATGCGCTTGATCTTGGCCGCGCCGCTCGCGCCTTCGTAGTAAAGATTGATAACCCCCTCGAGGAAGTAGCCGGTGCGCAGGTAAATCTCGTCCAGATAATCCGGCACGGTGATGCCGCGGCCCTTCACATAAGCGCAGAGCTCGGCCAGCATCAGGCAGGCGGAGTTGCCATCCTTGTCGCGCACCAAGTCGTTCGCGAGATAACCGTAACTCTCCTCGCAGCCGAAGGCGTAGAAGGTGGAGAACTCCTGGAGTAGGCGGGCCCGGCTGGCAAAGGGCGTGGCATCGTAATCGATCGCGACCCCGTGCTTCGCCAGATAACGGTCCTTCAAGGCGGCCTCGTAACCTCGGATCTTGGCCGCGATCCACTTGAAACCAGTGAGGGTATTCACGACCTTCACACCATGGGAACGGGCGATTTCATCCTGCAATGAAGTCGTAACAAAAGTCTTCACCAGCGCGACGCGGTCGGAACCACCGGCAGGAATGACCCCACGCTCCTTGTAACGAGTCAGCCGGTAGTCCGTCATCAGAGCGCCGATCTGGTTGCCACTGAGCAAATGCATTTTGCCGTCAGGTCCACGCACCGCGCAACCCATGCGATCGCAGTCAGGATCCGTAGCCAACACCAGGTCCAGTCCCTTCTCCTCGGCCAGCTTCACCGCCAGCGCCAAGGCCTCGGCGTTTTCCGGATTGGGGGATTTGACAGTGGGAAAACGCGGATCATGGACCGCTTGCGCAAGCTCTTCATGCAACTCCACACCGGCAGCAGCCAGCAACGGGACCGACATGACATTACCCACTCCGTGGATCGAAGTGAAGGCGACCTTCAGGCGAACCCCCTCGAAGACAGTCGGATCGATCACCGCAGTCGCAGCAGCGACGCGGTAAGCGGCGTCCATCGACTCGCCAAGCGTGACCACGCGGGAAAGATCCTTGCTCAGAAACGGGGCGAGCTCCGCGAGCGGCACCTTGCCAACCTCGGCGACCACACCCGCATCATGCGGGGTGACGAGTTGCGCACCATCGCCGAAGTAGGCCTTGAACCCGTTGTCATGGGGCGGGTTATGACTGGCGGTGATCACAACCCCGCAGTGGGCGCCGAGATGCCTGACCGTGAAGCTAAGCTGGGGAGTGGAACGCGGGCCGGAGAAAATGTAGGCTTGGCCACCCAAGCGGGACCACGCGGAAGCTGCGAGTTCGCAAAAATGCCGCGAAAAATGCCGGACATCGTGCGCGATAACCAGCGCGGGCGGGCGCGAGTCCCCCTGCGCCGCCAGCACCGACGCCGTGTAGCGAAAGAGCCCGAGCGTCGCACGAACTAGAGTGTAGTCGTTGAGTATATTGCTGCCGATGGCGGCATATTGCGGCGTGCCCAGGGGCCCGACCACGCCTTGTTCGGCGGCCGTGGAGACGCGGCCGATAGTGCGACCGCGCATGCCGCCGGTGCCGAACTCGAGGTCGCGATAGAAACGGTCGTTTAACTCATCCCACGCCCGGGCGGCAATGAGCTCGGTCAGGGATTGGAGCGCCCAGTCGGGTAAGCCGGCGTCCAACCAGCGATGCAAATTAGCGAGGGTGGACGGTAACAGTTCCGCGCCCTCGAGCGCGGCCTTGAATGAGAGAGGTGAAGGCATGAAGGGAAAAGCAGCGGTTACTCAAGCACCACCCCGGCGGCGATGCTGGGGGGAGACGAACAGGCGACCCAAGAGGCAGCGAAGCTGTCCTCGTCGTAACCAAAGAGCGGAGACACCTCAAACGCGAACGGCGGCAAGCCGGTGACATCCACCGGAATGCTCGCCCCGCGGGCGTTGACCCAGCGGGCGAACTGCCTCGTCTGGTCCTCGGCGCAGGTGCGCGGGGAGTCCACACCCTCGGCGTTCTTGACAGGGGAGAAGTCATCCGCGCGATCGGTCTCGATTATGACCGGATTCCTCGCAAAGGGCAGCGCGTCGAAAACAAAAAGTTCGAACTTCACGCCGTTGGGTTTCTCCGGCTTGAGCGGCAGGCCAGCAGCATCGAGGCAGGGTATTTTTTTATCCGCCCGATGAAAGGGCAGCGCGTCCGCACCCGTGGCCATACGGCTGATAAAGTCGCGGTCGAGCAGGTGGATCGCGATGGATCCGGCGAGAAAACGCAGCCGACCGGCCGTATCGGTCTCTTCCTGGCGCGCCTTGGGCAAATCGGAATACTCAATGACCACCGTCTTGCCGCGCTGGGAGCAAAAGTGGCCGACTTTCTCGCCAGCATAGGCCTTGGGCACCATTTTACTGCTCATTTCCGAGCGACTCTTCAGATGCCAGCCCACGAAAGCGGGGTCGATAAAACGCACCAGCGGGTTGTCTACCTGGAAGTAGCTGAGGATCTCGATGCCCTCCCGTGCCATTAGATCCACCGCACCGCTACGTTGAAGAGCACGCAGCGAACCGCCGTGGCCGTCCGGTGACATCGCGATGCGATGCTTTTCCTCCAGCAAAATGCGGCCATCCAAGCCCACCGCCGGCATGCGCCCCTGACGGAAAAAATGCACCTGCGTCTCGGCTAGGCCGAAGAAACCGTGCTCGCGGAAAAACAGCTCGGTCGCCGCATGGTTGAGGTGACTGGTCATAATAAACCAGTGGACAGGCCGGCCGTAGCGCATTCCGGCCGCGCGGATCTTTTCAGCAAAGACCTGGAAGAGGGTCTTTTTCCGCACCGGCGTGACCGGATAGGTGCCCTTCGGACCATCGTAGCCCAGGCGCGTGCCCTGGCCGCCCGCGACCACGAAAGCCGCCACTCGACCGGCGCGCAGAGCCTCCTCTCCCAAACGCTTAGCCTCGGCCCAGGCGGAGGCGTCACCGCCGTTTTTCGGCAGGGCCGCGTAAGGCGCAGGCGCAAGATCGGAGAGATCGATCCCGGCGGCGGCGTTCCCTTGAACCAGTGTCCGGTTGAGTGCGCTGATTTCAGCGAGGTCGATCTCGGCTGCATCCGCCAGCAAGGCCGCCTGCTCCTCTGGCGAAAGCTGATCGTAAAACGCAAATACGTGGCCCTGGCCGGCCTGCTGAAACGCCGCGATAAGAGGTTGGGAAACCATGGAAAAGATATGCAGTGAAGGCGCCCGCATCCGCGCCCGGCAATGCCTTTTCGCGCAACATTCCAAGGAAGCCTATTCCTCGAAACGAAAAACAAACTCGTCGGGCTTGGCGTAGCCCAGCCGTCGACGAATGACCCGCTCGACGTAGGAGGGGTCGGAACGCAGCCGCTCCAGCACCAATTCCTGCTCCGCCAGCTTCGTCTCCACCTCCACGAGGCGCTGCCGGGTGCGAATCTCCAATTGCCTGACCTGCGCATACTCGGCGCGCGTCTGGGCCAGCACCACCGCCAGACCGGCAATGATGCCGAGCGCGACGAGGGCAGAAAGGGCCAACGTAAGACGATGAAGCCAAGCGGGCATGAATAACAGCGTGTAGGAAGTATGACAACGTCACGTGCCAGTGTAAATAACGCGCCGTATTTTTTGGTGAGGGGGCCGCTCGACCTGTTTGCCCATCCTAATACGTGCACCTCCAGTGCATCGGCCCCGCTGGATCCATCCCCGAACATTTGAGGCTCTCTTAACACGACCCGCATCAACGGAGTCCAAGATCAGGATGCCCGAGACCGCGTGCTGATGAACAAAAAAGAGGGGCGAATAAACGACACGGTGGACCAATATCTGCGCCTGCATCTTAGGGGTATCGGGTCCGGCGTGCTCATGGTTACCAACCCCTGCGCCGCAACTACGAAAAGCCATTAAAAGTTTGGCGTAACCTAGCCCGGAAGCCCCGATATCCGGTCAAAGCGGTCACACCAAAAAAGCCCCGGCGCGCACTAGGCACGGCCGGGGCGGGATGCGACTGGGAGCGGAACCTGGTTTAGACGGCGGCGTCGCCACGCTCCTCGGTGCGGATGCGGACTACGTCTTCGACCGGGAGGACGAAGATTTTGCCGTCGCCGATCTTGCCGGTCTTGGCGGCGGTGGTGATGGCATCGACCGCCTTGGGGGCGAGGTCGTCACCGACCACGATCTCCAGTTTGGTCTTGGGCAGAAAGTCCACGGTGTATTCGCTGCCGCGGTAAATCTCGGTATGGCCTTTCTGGCGGCCGAAGCCCTTGACCTCGGTGACGGTCATGCCCTCGACGCCGATGGCGGCGAGGGCTTCCTTAACTTCCTCGAGCTTGAAGGGCTTGATGACTGCGATGATGAGTTTCATGTGATTAAAAATAGGATGAGTGTTGGAGGAGGCGGAGATTAGTCTACATAACCCTCTTCGCCATGTTCGTTGATGTCCAGACCCTGACGCTCGACCTCAGCGGTCGGACGTAGACCGATGACGGCCTTGACGATGTAGGTAATAACCAAAGTGGCGAGCAACGAGAGCACCAGCGTGACACCGATGGCCTTGAGCTGTTCGAGCCAGAGACCGCCGTCAGTCACAAGCTTGGCGAGCCCGTTGGTGGTGGCGTAGCTGCCAACCAAGTTGCCGTTGACCTCCTTAGTGGCGAGGATGCCGGTGACTAAAGCACCCAAGGTGCCACCTACGGCGTGGACGCCGAAAGTATCGAGGGCATCATCGTAACCGAGCCAGCCCTTGAGCTTGGTCACGGCGAAGTAAGGAACCACTGCGGCTAATACGCCGATGATAACTGCACCCGTGGAGTCCACAAACCCGGTGGCGGGAGTGATGACGACGAGACCGGCTACAACACCGGAGCAGAAACCGAGAATCGAGGCGTGGCCACGGAAGACCAATTCGATCAAGCCCCAGACAAAACCGGCCACGGCTGCGGCGATCATGGTGGTCATGAAGGCGTTGGCGGCGACGCCATCGGCGGCGAGGGCGGAGCCAGCGTTGAAGCCGAACCAGCCGACGTAGAGCATACCAGTGCCAACCATACAGAGGACCATGCTGTGCGGGGTCATCTTCTCCTTACCGAAACCGAGACGAGGCCCTAGGATGATACAAAGCAAGAGCGCGGACCAACCCGAGCTCATGTGCACCACGGTGCCGCCCGCAAAGTCTATCGCCTTGATAACGGCATCTCCGTTCCAAACACCGTTCATCCAGCCGTTAACTCCCCAAACCATGTGGGCGAGAGGGAAGTAGACCACGACCATCCAGATCGCCACGAAGACGAGGATGGCAGTAAACTTCATGCGCTCGGCAATGGCGCCGACGATCAACGCGGGAGTAATGATCGCGAACATCATCTGATACATCGAGAATACATTCTGACTGATCCAGTAGGCATAATCCGTATTGGGCGCGGAAGTAACGCCCTTCAGGAACAAGAACTCAGTGCCGCCGAGGAAGGGGCTGCCGAAGCTCTTGCCGAAGACGAAGGAGTAACCGAAGGCCCACCACATGATGGTGACCAAACCGGTGATTCCCAGACATTGAGCGAGAACGGAGAGGACGTTCTTCTTGCGCACCAAGCCGCCGTAAAAGAGCGCGAGGCCGGGCAGAGTCATGAAAAGCACCAAAGCGGCGCAGATCATCATGAACGCGTTATGGCCGGGACCGGCCACGCCTGGAAGGGCAGCGCCGGGGTCGACGTTATTGACGTAGGCGGCGAAAGCGCCGTCCACCGTCGGGGCCGGAGTCGCCGCTGCAGCGGCGGGAGCCGGAGCGACTTCTTGGGCAAACGCGGGGAACGAAGCGCCAGCCAAGGCTAGCGCACAGAGGATGGATTTGAGGAATGGCTTCATAGACACTGCTCTTTAGCAGACGGCAGGCCATCCGCTTAAATCTGCATGAAATATTTTCACTAAAATTCAAAACTTTCCTAAACATAATGATAGGTAATAATTAAACTCTGTCACGCACCTGAAACGGGCTTAAAATCGCAACGGAAATCACCGCGACGCTCAGGCAATAACGTGTCCGGACTTGCCCGAACCAAGCTTCGAACCGAATCCCCCAAACCTGGGGCACAAAAAAGCCGGCGTTTCGCGAGGAAACACCGGCCGGCCGATGCTCGGCATAAAAAAGGGGCTTTAAATCGCCGCCTCGCCACGTTCGTCGGTGCGAATACGGACCGCGTTTTCTAGGCCGATCACGAAGACCTTGCCATCCCCTATCTTACCCGTCTTGGCCGCCTTCACGATGGCATTGACCGTCTTGTCGGCCAAGTCATCCGCCACCACAATCTCCAGCTTCACCTTGGGCAGGAAATCGACTGTGTATTCACTCCCACGATAAATCTCCGTGTGGCCCTTTTGGCGACCGAACCCTTTTACCTCCGTGACGGTCATACCCTCCACGCCGACACCGGCAAGTGCTTCCTTAACTTCCTCGAGCTTAAATGGTTTTATAATAGCGATAATGAGTTTCATGGGAGAATAAATTAAAGCGATGCACTGGGATTAATGTAAACGACACCAAGGCGCAAGAAAGGGCGAATGCCATCTTTTTGGCGATATGCCTTTAATTGCCTGCGAAGTGCATGTGCCCTGCTTCAATCGGTCCCGATGCAAGCATGAGCGCTGGTGCGCAGCGGGAACCAAGCCAAAGCCTAACCCCAAACGTCCTATAGCGCAGTTACCTGCGTTTCTTCTGCCGGTTCGCCCTTCGCAACCAAGACGGCACAAACTAGATCGCCCGTGACGTTCAGGCAGGTTCGGCACATGTCCAGCAGACGATCGATGCCGAGGATGATGGCAATGCTCTCCCCCGGCACGCCGATGGTCACCAGCACGCCCACGACCAGAGGCAGCGATCCACCCGGCACACCCGCCGTGCCCAACCCGGCTAGGATGCACATCAACGCCACCACGACTTGCTGCACGAGGGAGAGTTCGACTCCAAAAACCTGCGCCAAAAACAAGACTGTGACGCCCTCGTAGAGCGCGGTGCCATTCTGGTTCGCACTCGCCCCCAGGGTGAGCACGAAACGACTGATCCGCCGGGGCAGACCGAGCTGTTCCTCCGCCACGCGCATCGAAACAGGCAGGGTGGCATTGCTCGAAGACGTGCTGAAGGCCGTCAACATCGCATCGCGCGACCGTTCAAAAAACCATCTCGGAGACACTCCGCCAATCCAGCGCAGGCACAGCGAATAAACGCCGAATTGCTGGATCGCCAGTCCCAGCAAGACCACGGCGACGTAGAAACCAAGGGGCTTGAGCAAACCAAGCCCGAGAGTAGCGGTGAGCCCGAAGCCGAGGCACGCCACGCCCAGTGGCGCAAGGGTCATGGCGAAGCCGATCACGCGCATGCAGACCTCGAAAACCGCCTGCAACAAGCCCGTGAGCGGCGCGATTATTTCCGGCGGAGTGAGGGCCATCGCGATACCGAAAAAGAGGCTGAATACCATGACCGAGATCAGGCCGCCTCCAGTGTAGTTGGGCGTGAAGGCATTCACCGCCTCGGCCAGCGGATTTTGCGGAATAAGGGCGAGCAAGGTCTCCGCGAGCGGCTTGGCCGACTGGGTGCCCTGGGCAACCTTTGCGATGGCATCTCCTTGGTATCGGGCCACCAAGGCGTCGCGGGTGATCGGGTCGAGCTTACGACCGGGCGCGCAGACATTCACCAGCACCAGCCCCACCCCCACGCTCACAGTGGAGAGCAGCACGGTGTAGCCTACCGAGCGCAAGCCTACCCGCCCTAGTTTACGCACGTCCCCCATCTCCGCCACCCCGAGCGTGATGGCGGAGAAGATAAGTGGAATCACGATCATGAAAATGATGCGGATAAACAACTTCCCCGCGGGCTGGACCAGCTGCACAAGCCAAAGATCGAGCGCAGCCCGCCCCGCATCGGAGGTGGTCGCCTGATTCGCCACCAGCCCCGCGAGCACGCCGAGAAGCAGTCCCGCCAAGATACGGTTGGCGAGCGGCCAGCGCCAAGGTTTCCACCAGATGTTCGGCATATGCCGCTCAACTCCGCAGAATCCCCGCTAAGCTCGAACAAAAAAAGCCGCGCCCCAGCAGGAGCGCGGCGAAAAAGCCGTCTGGGTGTCTTGCGGCTGGACGTTTTAGCCCGCCTCAGGCGTCACCGGAGCAACCACCGCGATATGCAACTCCTTAAGCTGTTTGTCGGTCACCGGCGTAGGCGACTGGGCCATGAGATCCTGGCCCTTCTGGGTCTTGGGGAAAGCGATGACGTCGCGGATACTGGTTGTCCCGCAGAGCAACGCACACATGCGGTCCAGGCCGAAGGCGATGCCGCCATGGGGGGGCGCGCCGTAGGTGAAGGCCTTGAGCATGTAACCGAAGCGGCTCTCGACCACATCGGCCGGGATTTTGAGCACATCCTTGAAGACCATTTCCTGCACCGCCGGTTGGTGAATGCGGATGGAGCCTCCGCCGAGCTCCATGCCGTTAAGGACGAGGTCATAATGTTGGCCACGCACCTTGTCGGGAGCGGTGGCGAGCAGATGCAAATCTTCCGGGACCGGCGCGGTGAAAGGATGGTGGGTAGCGAGATAGCGCTTGGCCTCCTCATCGTAGGTCATGAGCGGGAACTCCACGACCCAAAGGAACTTCCAATCGTCATGGCGGATCGTCATCTTGCCGCGCTTGACGAGCAGTTGCGCAGCCTCAAGGCGGATGCGCCCGAGGATTGCGCAGGCCTTTTCCCAAGGTGCGGCGGCAAAAAACACCATGTCTCCATCCTCGATGCCAAGTTGGGCGGTGAGCGAGGCTTTCTCGGCGTCGGAGAAGAATTTGACGATGGGGGATTTCCACTCGCCACCCTCGCTCTTGATGAAGGCGAGCCCCTTGGCGCCGAGGCTCTTGGCGATATCCTCGAGGGCCTTTAATTCGCCCTGCGTAAGATCGGCCAGCCCCTTGGCATTGAAGGCCTTGATAACACCACCGCCGGCCACCGTGGCCTGAAAAACCTTGAATGCGGAGTTTCTGAAAACTTCCGATAGATCGGACAACTCGAGACCGAAACGCATGTCAGGCTTGTCCACGCCGAAGCGGTTCATCGCCTCGTGAAACGGCATGCGCAGGAAGGGCGTTGGGATATCCACCCCGAGCACCGTGCTCCAAATACGTTTCACCATCCCCTCGAACAGGCGGTAGACGTCCTCGCGGTCGATGAAAGATGCTTCAACGTCCACCTGGGTGAACTCCATCTGGCGATCGGCGCGCAAGTCCTCGTCGCGGAAACAGCGGGCGAGCTGGAAGTAGCGCTCAACGCCCGCGACCATGAGGATCTGTTTAAACTGCTGCGGCGACTGCGAGAGAGCGTAGAACTGACCGGCATGGATGCGCGATGGCACGAGGTATTCGCGCGCGCCTTCCGGGGTGGATTTGAAGAGGGCGGGCGTCTCGACCTCGATAAATTCCTGGGAATCGAAGTAGTCACGGATGGCCTTGGTGGCCTTGTGGCGCACCTGGAGGTTGTGGCGCATCTTCGGACGGCGCAGGTCGAGGTATCGGTAGGTCAGGCGCAGGTCTTCGTTAACCTTGTCCCCGCCCGCATCGGTCAGCGGAAAAGGCGGGGTGTCGGAAATATTGTGAATGATGAGCGAAGTGGCGGCGACCTCGATGGCCCCGGTCGGCAGGGAGACATTGGTCGTGCCCTCGGGACGGGCGACAACCACGCCACTGATGGCGATGACCGACTCGGGCTTCACCGTGGCGGCCTGCGCGGCCAGCTCGGCATGATCCTGAGGGTCGAACTTGACCTGGGTGACGCCCTTGCGGTCACGCAAGTCGATGAAGAGGATGCCGCCGTGGTCGCGGATGGAATCAACCCAGCCGACGAGCGATACGGTGGCGCCGAGATCGGCGGCGGTGAGCTGGGCGCAGTGGTGCGTGTTCGTCATGGGCGGATTAGAAGCGTGAAAATTAGCCAACAAGCAAAACGAAGCAGCGCCCGCCGCGTCAACCGTGCAGCTTCTGCCGTCTCCGCGCAGCCCCGCACGGGCGGGCCAGCGCCTAAGGACGCACCGAATCGACAAAAACGCAGCGTCCGCCGCGCACCGCGATAATGGCGGCAGCCTTTTGCGCATCACGGTTTTCGTCAAAGCCAGTTCTTCCTGTCACGCCTGCAAAGTCGCGGGTGGTGGCGAGGGCGCTCTTCAAGGCCCCGCGTTCGACCGAGCCAGCCCGGCGAGCCGCGTCGGCGATCAGACCGACCGCGTCATAACTTAAGGCGGCGAGACCCACTGGCGCGCTGCCATGGCGGGCGGTGTAAGCGGCGACAAACCGGCGCGAGGCGGGGTCTGAGCTCTCGGAGGAGTAGTGGGTGGAGTAAACCGCGCCTTCCAGCGCCTCTCCGCCGATCTCAAGCAACTGCGGCGCCTCGAAGCCATCCCCGCCTAGCAATGTTGCGGCGAGTCCCAGTTCACGCGCCTGCCTGGCAATCAGGCCGGCCTCGACATAATAGCCCGGCAGGAAAATCGTCTCCGCGCGGGTCGCGCGGATGGCGGTGAGTTGTGCCCGAAAATCCTTGTCGCCGCCGGTGTATTTTTGTGAAGCCACCACTTCACCGCCGAGCGCGGTGAAACTCTTGGAAAACACCTCCGCGAGGCCCACCGAGTAGCTGGCGGTAGAATCGATGAGCAGAGCCGCACGACGCATACCGAGATTTTTCCAAGCATAAGTGGCAAGCACCGCGCCTTGGAAGGGATCGGCAAAACACACTCGGAAAACGCAATCACCCACGGCAGTCACACGCGGATTGGTCGAGGCAGGCGTCACCAGCGGCAAGCCGGCGGCTTGCGCGAGAGGCGCAGCCTCAAGAGTGCGCGAGGACGCGCACTCGCCGACCAGGGCTACGACCTTGTCGCGACCGATGAGTTTTTTCGCGGCAGTCGCGGACTCTCCCGGCAGCGAGCGATTATCCTCGACGACCAGCTCGGCCGGGCGCCCGAGGATGCCACCGGCGGCGTTGAGGTCGTCGATCGCCAGCCTGGCGCCACGCAGCGCGGCCTCGCCAAAGGAGGCATCGCGGCCGGTCAGGGACATGAAAAACCCGATCTTAACCGGATCTCCAACCGGCGCGGCAACATTAGCATACGCCCACTGCGCGAATCCCACAGCCAGTAAACAGACAAAGCGGATAACGGCGGTCATGACTGACCTCAAACTACCCCCGCTGCCGAGGCAAGCGGCCGTATGCCCCCGCTCACTTGTGGTCCCAAGGGAAACTCGCGACCACCCGCGGCGACTTCCAGACCTCGAAAACCTCGAACATCTTTCCGGGGTTCAAAATTCCCTTGGGATCAAGCGCGTGCTTCACCGCCTGCATGGCTCCGATCGCCGCCGCCGAGTGCTGGAGCCGTAAAAACGGCGTCTTCGCCAGACCGATGCCATGCTCGCCCGAAATCGCCCCGCCCAGCGAAACGACCTTTTTCATCAACGCCAGCACCGCCTTCTCCGCCGCGCGGCACTCCGCCGGCACCGCCTTGTGATACATGATGTTCACATGGAGATTGCCGTCCGCGAGGTGACCGAAAGTCGGAATCGCGAGGCCCGAAGAGGCACGGAGTTTTTCGAGCCACACCGCAAACTCTTCGTAAGCGCCGAGCGGCACGGTGATGTCCTCGTTCAGCTTCGCATCGCCCATCTGGAACATCGCCCCGGAGCACTTGCGCCGCACCGCCCACAGCGCCTCGGCCTCGTCGCGGTTCTTCGCCGCACGATGCCCTGCCGCGTGCTCCGCCGCCCACGCCAGCACCGCCTTCTTGGCGTCGCGCAGTTCGGCCGCCGAGCCCGCCAGCTCCAGCAGAATCACCGGCCGCCCCGGCTGGCCGGGAAAGATCGTCGTCTTCATCGCCGCCTCCGCACAAGTCACCGACGCCCGGTCGAGGAACTCGCAAATCGCCGGCTGCACCCGCGCCGCGAAGAGCGCCCGCGCCGCCCGGAAAGCCGACAACTCGTCGGCAAAACTGGTCAACAGCGTCCAACGCGCCGCCGGCGCCGGGATGAGCCGCAGCACCGCGTCCGTCACCACCCCGAGCATGCCCTCGCTGCCGATCCAAAGATCCCGAAGGTTAAAACCCGCCGCAAATTTCCGCGTCGCCGTGCCCCACTCAACAAATTCGCCCGTCGGCAGATACCCCTTCAATGCCACCACGAAGTCGCGCGTCACCCCGTATTTGCCACCGTGCATGCCGCCGGCGTTGCAGGCGATATTGCCGCCTATGGTGCAATATTGCTTGGAGGAGGGATCGGGCGGATAAAACCAGCCCGCAGCCGCCGCCGCATCCTGAACCGCAACGACGTTCGCGCCCGCCTGCACGTGGGCCAACCCCGCCTCGACGTCGATGCGGATGGCGTCGAGCCCCATCAAATCCAGCACCCAGCCCCCGTGGAGCGGCACGGCCGATCCCATCAGAGTCGTGCCCCGCCCGCGCGGCGTCACTGGAACGCCGTGCAGGTTGGCCAGCTTGAGCACCACGCCGATTTGCTCGCGCTTGAGCGGTCGAATGACCGCCACCGGTCGCACCGCGATACGGCTCGAATCAAATGAAGCCTCCTTCAACGCAACCTCATCGGTGCGAACCACCCCCGTCCCCAAACGCTGGCGCAAGGCCCGAGTGGCGGTAACGAAGGCAACTTTATCCACATCCGATGTAGCCATAGTCCCGCATCAATCCCCGATCACCCCTCCCAGCGCAACGCCCAAGCCGCCTGCAAACCTTTTCACAAGCTCTCCGCTCGTCCTGGCTTCGTTCGCTGCGCAAAGTTGTCATTTCTTTAAATCCGGCCCTCGGCCGACTTTTCCATGACCCGCGTCCTCCTCACCACCACCTCCTTCCAAGATACTCCCGGCATCCATCACACGATGCTCGCCGCCGCCGGCTTTGAAATCGTGCGCGAGCGCGGCCCGCTGCCCGAGTCCCGCATGCTGGAACTCGCCGGGCAGTTCGATGCCTACCTCTGCGGAGACGACGCCATGACCCGCGCCGTCATGCAAAAATCGCTGCCTCGCCTGAAGGTTATCAGCAAATACGGCATAGGCCTGGATAAGATCGATCTCACCGCCGCCAAGGACCTCGGCCTGCCTGTCCTCTTCACCCCCGGCGTCAACCACACCACGGTCGCCGAACACACCTTCGCCCTTCTCCTCGCCACCGTGCGCAACCTCGTCGTCGAGGCCAACCACGTCGCCGCCGGCCGCTGGACACGCATCACCGGCAACGAAGTCTGCGGCAAAACCCTTGCCCTGATCGGCCTCGGTCGGATCGCCAAGGAGGTCGCCATCCGCGCCCGGGCCTTCGGTCTGCGGGTCATTGTTTTCGCCAACCACTGGGACGAAGACTTCGCCCGCTGGCACGGCCTCGAACGCGCCGAAACCCTCGACGACGCCCTGCGCATCGCCGATTTCGTCACGCTGCACACCAAGCTGACCGCCGAGACCAAGGGCCTGCTGGACGCCCGCCGCCTCGCGCTGCTCCCGCAAGGCGCCGTGATCGTCAACACCGGCCGCGGTGAACTCCTCGACCTCGCCTCCCTCGTGGCCGCCCTGAAGTCCGGCCATATCCGCTACGCCGCCGACGTGCTCGATCAGGAGCCCCCGCCCGCCGACCACCCACTCCTCGGCCTGCCCGGTGTCATCCTTACCCCGCACATCGGCAGCCGCACCCACGAGAGCGTCCAGCGCCAGGCTTCCTGCGCGGTCGAAAACCTCACCCGCTTCCTCACAGGCAAGGAACCCATCGCCCGGGCGGTTTAGTTTAAGTATTAAGATTAAGATAACCAGCCCGTCTCCCTCCGCCCTTTCACTTCAACTTTCCCCTTAAACCATTTCACCCATGCCCGAAACCTACCTCGTAGTCCCTGAATCCGCCCACAACGCTCTCGTCGCTGCGGCTTACCAGCATCGCGGTTACCACGCCGATGAAGCCGCCGAGGGCGCCCGCTTCTGCGCCGAGGCCTCCCGCCACGGAATCCGCACCCACAACGGCCTCAAGGCCCTCCACCTCGACCACCTCTTCGGCTCCGGCTCGAAGGGCTGCGTGCCCGGCGCACAGATCGAGGAACGCCCGTCCCGCTTCCCCTCCGCCAAGATCTGGAACGCGAATAAGAAGCTCGGCCAGGCCACCGCCTACCGCGCCATCGACGAGGCCATCCGCCTGGCCGATATCTACGGCGTCGGCACCGTTTCGGTGGACAACGCTTTCCATTATCTCTGGGGCGCCGGCTACGTGATGGATGCCGCCCGCCGCGGTTACATCGCCTACACGAATTGCACCGCCGCCCTCGCCGAGGTCGTTCCCTTCGGCGGCAAGTTCCCCACCCTCGGCACGAACCCCCACTCCTGGGGCTTCCCCACGACTGACGCCGTCGGCTTCCCGCTCGTGATCGATTGGGCCACCTCCGTCATCGCCATGGGCCGCGTCCAGCAACTCAAACGCGAAGGCAAACAACTGCCCCCCATGGCCGCCGTGGATAAAAACGGCCAGCCTACCACCAACCCCGACGACGTCGCCGCCCTCCTCCCCTTCGGCGCGCACAAGGGCTACGGTCTCTCCCTGCTCAACGAGGTGGTCGGCGCCTTTATCGGCGGTTCCCTCCCCACCATCCGCAACCGCTGGGACCAAGTGCCCGCCGGTGAAAAGGGCACCTGCGCCTTCTTCTTCCAGGTCATCCACCCCGAGGCCCTCAGCGGCGGTCTCTTCGCCAAGGGCCGCACCCAGACCGAAAACGTGAAGGCCGTCCTCGCCGACGTGCTCGGCCACGGCAACGAAGGCGCGATCATTCCCGGCCAGATCGAGGCCACCTTCGCCAAGCACACCGCCGCCGCCGGCGGCCTGTTGTTCACAAAGGCTGAAGTCGATGCGTTCAACGAGGTCGCCCGCGAGTGCGGCCAGCCCGAGTGGGACGCCGCCACACTCAAGACCGCCACGGTCTGAACAAATTAAGGTAACCACGAAGGCGCGAGGCCACGAAGTTCCGGGCCCGTCGGCGCCCGCTTCTAGCCTTCATGTCCTTCGTGGTTAAAATCCTCTGCCCAGCCGCGGCATCGGCCGGTCCGGCCTCGGCGGCACCACCCGCACCGGCACCGGCTCGCCGACGGCTCGCGCCGCGACCTCGCGGATCTTGTCCTTTTTACTCTTACGTCGCCCTTTGATGCCGCCGCCATCCGGCGCCACCAGCGGCGCGGTGACCTCCGTCTCACAAGGCTCGAAACCCGGGATCTGATCCCGCCCCAACTGGAGGCCGTGCAGTTTCTCGATCAGGCGGAAATGCGCGTGGCTGCCCGCGCTGACAAAGCTGATCGCCACCCCGGCCTCCCCCGCGCGACCCGTCCGGCCGATGCGGTGGGTGTAGTCCACCGCCGAGCGCGGTAGATCGTAGTTAACCACCGCCGGCAGCTTCGGGATATCGATGCCCCGCGCCGCCAGATCAGTCGCGATCAAAACCTTCACCGTGCCCGCCTTCAGGTCCGCCAGCGCCTGGGTGCGCGCACCCTGGCTGAGTTCGCCGTGCAGCGCCGCCGCTGAGATACCCGCGCGGATCAGCTTCTCAGCGACGTGCTCGCAGGTGTATTTCGTCGCCACGAACACCAGCGCACCCGCCCAACCGTTCGTCTCGACCAGATGCCGCAAAAGCTGGGTGCGGCGCGGCGCGTCCACCTCGATCACGCGTTGCAAAATCTCCGGCGTGTTCTCCGCCGTATCCGGCGTCTCGATGCGGAGCGGGTCGCGGAGCAAGGCCGCCGCCAGCGCTTGCACCTCGGCCGGAAAGGTGGCGGAGAAGAACAGGCTCTGCCGCCGCGCCGGCAGAAGCCCCACGATGCGGTCCAGCTCGGCCTTGAAGCCGAGGTCGAGCAATCGGTCTGCCTCGTCCAGCACCAGCACCGAGATTTCCGCCAGCGAGAGTGCGTTATGGTTGATGAGATCGAGCAGGCGCCCAGGCGTGGCGACCAGCAGATCGGCGCCTCCACCGAGGGCCATCATTTGCGGATTGATCGAGAGGCCGCCGACCGCGACGAGGGTCTTGAGCGGCTGGGGCAGGTAGCGTGCGTAGCGCCGAACCGCCTCCACCACCTGAGCCGCCAGTTCTCGTGTGGGCACCAGAATGAGCGCGCTCACATAGCGGCCATGCGGCCGCCGCGCAGCCGCCAGTTTTTGCACCAAGGGCAGGGCGAAAGCCGCCGTCTTGCCCGAGCCGGTCTGGGCCGAGGCCCAGACGTCCGCACCGCGTAAAATCGCTGGAATCGCCGCGGCTTGGATAGGGGTCGGCTCTTCGTAATGCCACGCCGCCACGGCGCGTTGGAGCGGTTCGGAGAGACCCAAGGATAAAAACGACATGGGCGCCACGGTGGCTCGGTTTTCGCACAACGCCATGAAATGTTGCACACCCAGAACCAGAGGGGCTCCGAAGGCCCGGCGTCTAGTCGCTTGGATGCTTGTCGTCGCTTATGCGCGTTTTCATAATCATGCCGTGAAACCTGCCGCCCTCTCCGCACCCGCCCTCGCCGCCCGCCTCGCCACCAACGCCGGCCTGACCGTGATCGACGTGCGCACGCCGGGCGAATTCGCCGCCTTGCACGCCGCCCCGGCGCGCAACCTGCCCCTGCCCGATGTCTCGCCCGCCGCACTCACCGCCCTCGGTCACACCGATCCGGAGGCACCGGTCTACGTGCTCTGCCAAAGCGGCCAACGCGCCCAGTCGGCCTGCTCGCGCCTCGCCGCCGCCGGTTTCGCCCAAGCGACGGTGGTGACGGGCGGCACCGAGGCCTGGACGGCGGCCGGCTTGCCCGTGGTGCACGGACATACCCGGGCCATCGAACTGGAACGCCAAGTGCGCATCGTCGCGGGTGTGCTGGTCGTGCTGGGGGTCGCGCTGGCCCGCACCGTGCATCCCGGCTTCATGTGGCTATCCGGCTTCATCGGCGGCGGGCTGGTCTTCGCCGGCATCACCGGCTTTTGCGGCATGGGCCTGCTACTCGCGAAAGCCCCCTGGAACCGCGCCTAGCCCCGCCGTGCCTTGACACGCCCGATCGCCACGCGGCTTCATCTCAGGCCCATGTCCGCCGCCACGCCCCCCGCCCTTCAGGCCCATGAGGCCGCCCTCGCCGGCCTGATCGAGACCGGTCGTGATTTCCACACCCGCGGCTGGTCCCTGGGCACCAGCAGCAACTACAGCGTTATCGCCTCCCACGACCCGCTCGCCCTCGTGCTCACCGGCAGCGGCTTCGACAAGGGCCGCCTCCAGCCCGCGCAGTTCACCCTCGTCGGACCTGACGGCCGAGCCCTCGACCCCGCCCTGCCCAAGCCTTCCGCCGAGACCATGCTCCACGTGGTGCTGGCCCGCGTCGCCGGCGCCGGCGCCATCCTCCATACCCACTCCGTGCGCGGCACCGTGCTATCCGAGCTTTTTCTCGCCGACGGCGCCCTGCCCCTCGCCGGCTACGAGATGCTCAAGGGCCTCGCGGGCATCACCACGCACGAGACCGCCATCCGCGTGCCCATCTTCGCCAACACCCAGGACATCCCCGCCCTCGCCACTCAGGTGGAAAACTACCTGCGAGCCGCGACCGCCGCCGCCACTCCCGCCGCCCCGGTGCCGCCCGGCTTCCTCATCGCCGGCCACGGGCTCTACGCCTGGGGCGAAAACCTCGCCGCCGCCCGCCGTCACATCGAAGTTTTCGAGTTCCTGTTTGAGGTTTTTACCCAAAAACGCGAATTATCGCGGTAAACCGCCCACCCGCCATGGCCACCGTCCGCGTCCCGGAACAAAACCGCACCTTCACCGAGAAAGCCGAGATCCGCGCCTTCCTCGCCCCCTTCGGCATCGAATACGACCGCTGGGCCGTCGCCGGCCGCATCGACCGCGACGCTTTCTCCGAGGAGATCCTTCGCGCCTACAACCCAGAGATCCAGGAGCTCAACCGCCGCGGCGGCTACATCACCGCCGACGTAATCGACGTCACCCCCGACGTCCCCGGCCTCCAGGCCATGCTCGACCGCTTCAACAAGGAGCACACCCACGCCGAGGACGAGGTTCGCTTCATTGTAAAGGGTCGCGGGCTGTTCTTTATCCACCCGGACGCGCATCCGGTGTTCTCCGTCGAGGTCGAGGAGGGCGATTTGATGAACGTCCCCGCCGGCACCAAACACTGGTTCGACCTCTGCCGCGACCGCACCATCCGCGCCATACGCCTCTTCCGCGAAAAAGCCGGCTGGTCCCCGCTCTACACCGGCGACGCCATCGCCGCAGCCCACGAACCGCTTTGCTTCGGCCCGGGTTTTTTCAACCCCAACCAACCCCGCCTCGCCCCCGGCCCCGCCATCGTATGACGGCGCCCGCCGCCCTCGTGCTCCTCGACATCGAGGGCACGGTCTCGCCCCTGGCCTACGTCCACGCGACGATGTTCCCCTTCGCCCGCACCCGGCTGGCGGAGTTTCTCACGGACCACCTCGACCGCCCCGAGGTCGCCGCCGCCCTCGGGCAGGTCGCCGCCGAGGCCTCGGCGAGCGGCCTCATCCTGCCAGCCCCCGCCTCAGAAACCCTGACCGCCATCGTCGCCCACCTGCATGACCTCATGGACCGCGACGTGAAAGCCACCGGCCTGAAACAGCTTCAGGGCCTGATCTGGGAAGGCGGCTTCCAATCGGGCGAGCTCCGCGCAGACCTCTTCCCCGACGTGGCCCCCGCCCTCCGCGCCTGGCACGCCGACGGCGTCGAGCTACGCATCTACTCGTCCGGTAGCGTGCACGCGCAGAAATTGTTTTTCGCCCACACCGTCGACGGCGACCTTACCCCGCTCCTATCCGGCTATCACGACACCACCGTCGGCCCGAAAAAATCCGCCGCCAGCTACGCCGCCATCACTGCCGCCGCCGGCCGCGCGCCGGCCGCGATCCTGTTCTTGAGCGACATCGTAGCCGAGCTCGACGCCGCTCGCGCCGCCGGCCTGCGCACCGCCCTCGCCCTGCGCCCCGGCAATCCCCCGGCTCCATCCCACGCGCATCCGGCCTTCTCCTCCCTGCTCGAAATCACTCCATGAACGTCGAAGGCCGCCCCCGCCACACCATCGAGCCCCTGCCCGGCCGCCGCGCCGTGCAAATCCTCGACCAAACCCTCCTGCCCCACGAAATCGTCTGGCGAGAGCTCACCTCCGCCGCCGAGGCCGCCCACGCCATCCGAGTAATGCAGGTCCGCGGTGCCCCCCTGATCGGCGCCACCGCCGCCCACGGCCTCGCCTTCGCCCTCACCGCCGACCCGTCCGACGCCGCCCTCGCCTCGGCTCACGCCGAGTTGCTCGCCACGCGCCCCACTGCAGTAAACCTGCGCTGGGCCCTCGACCGCGTGCGCGCCCGCGTCGTCTCCCTCCCGCCCGCCACCCGCGCCGCCGCCGCCTGGGCCGAGGCCGCCCAGATCTGCGCGGACGACGTCGCCACCAATGCCACCATCGGCCGCCACGGTCTGGAACTCTTTCGCACCGTCTTCGCCGCCAAGCCCGCCACCGAGCGCCCGATCCTGAACGTGCTGACCCACTGCAACGCCGGCTGGCTGGGCTGTGTCGATTGGGGCACCGCCCTCGCCCCGGTCTATCAAGCCCACGACGCCGGCCTGCCCGTGCACGTCTGGGTGAGCGAGACCCGCCCGCGCAATCAAGGCGCTTCCCTGACCGCGTGGGAACTCACTCAACACGGCGTGCCCCACACTCTCGTGGTGGACAACGCCGCCGGCCACCTGCTCCAGCGCGGACTGGTCGATCTCTGCATCGTCGGGGCCGACCGCGTCGCGGCCAACGGCGACGTCGCCAATAAAATCGGCACCTATCTGAAGGCCCTCGCCGCCCGCGTCCACGGCGTGCCTTTCTACGTGGCCCTGCCGCTGAGCACCTTCGACCCCACCACCGCCGACGGCGTGCGCGATATCCCCATCGAGCAACGCTCCGCCCGCGAGGTCACACACGCCGTCGGCAACGACGGCAACGGCACGCGCGCCGAGGTGTTGTTGACCACCGCCACGACCCCCGCTCGCAACGACGCCTTCGACGTCACCCCCGCCGCGCTCGTCACCGCCCTCATCACCGAACGTGGTGCCTATCCCGCCACGCCCGAAGGACTGGCGCGCCTTGCCGCAATCTAGAAAAGCCTAGACCGAAGCCCAATGCAGCCGGGCTGAGCACTACTATGAAGTTACCCCTCTTCCTTCTTGCCCTGTTAAGTCTATCCGGCCCGGTCCGAGCCCAGGAAAAAACCGAGACAGCCAAGACGCCCGCGACCGCAAGTCCTGTGACCCACGCGCAGAGCGATCCCGCTTTTGCACCCCGGCCAACACCAGACCACGAATCGGCCGTGATCCCGGTGCCCAAGACGAAGCCAGGCTGGATGGCCAGAAATGAGTCGATGAATCAACGGGCCGCCCAAGGGCATGTAGACCTGATCTACCTAGGCGACTCGATCGTCCAGTATTTCAACGCCAAAGGCAAAAAGGTGTGGGACCACTACTACGCCCCCAGAAACGCCCTGAATCTAGGTATCAGTGGAGACCGCACGCAGCACGCCCTCTGGCGTCTGGAGCACGGCAACATCGACGGCATTTCTCCAAAACTCGCGATCGTGATGATCGGCCAGAATAACGGCGGGCATAATACGCCCGCGGAAATTTCGGACGGGGTCACGCGAGTGGTCGAAACGATCAGGAAAAAGCTCCCCGAGACCAAAATCCTCCTGCTGGCCATCTTCTACCGCCGCGAAAAACCGACCGAGGAGCGTCTGGTTTTTGATGAGGCCAACGCGACCATCGCCAAGCTCGCCGACGATAAAACGATTTTCTACCTGAACATTAACTCCATCTTTCTCCTGCCCGATGGAACCATTTCCAAGGAATTGATGCCTGATTACGAACATCCCAGCCCGCTAGGTCACCGGCTCTGGGCGGAAGCGATCGAGGGAAAAGTCGCCGAACTCATGGGCGATCAACCGGTGCTCCCCATGCCTCCCTTGGCCGAAGCACCGCCGACCCCTGAGCCAACAAACATTCCGACGTCCGCACCAGTCCGGTAGCGCTTCCGGGTTACTGTCTAAAGAAATACCCGGTGAAGAAGATCCGCCGTTTGATAAGCCTCGCCTGCGTCCTCACGCTTTCTTCGCTCGCAGCCAGCGAATTGAAACCCAGTCCGGTTATCAGCCTTACGACCAACGGTCGCGTTCAACCACTGGGCATCGAAGCCGACACGCCATCCTTCGGCTGGGCCATGACCTCGCAAGAACGCGGCGCCACCCAGACCGCCTATCGCCTCCGCATCGGCACCACCGAACAAGGTTCCGAAATCTGGGACTCCGGCCGGCAGGACTCGGATCGCCAGGTGGACGTCTCGCCCGCCGTATCTCTGCCGATCGTCGCAGCCACCCGCTATTTTTGGCAGGTAAAACTCTGGGATGGTGGCGGCACCGAAACCGAGTGGAGCGAGCCCGCCTGGTTCGAAACCGGCCTGCTCGCGCCTGCCGACTGGGACGGAGCACGATGGATCGCACGACCGGCCAAAGACGCCGGCGCTCCGCTGCCGTTGTTACGCGATGTCTTCAACGTGGGGAAACCGGTGCGATCCGCCAGGCTCTACGCCTCCGCACGCGGCATCTACCAACTTTCCCTTAACGGCCATAAGGTCGGCGACCAGTTCCTCGCCCCCGGCTGGACCGACTACCCGCGACGCATCCAGTCACAGACCTACGATGTCACCATCCTGCTGCAGCCAGGCGCGAACGCCCTCGGCGCCGCCCTCGCCGACGGCTGGTATCGCGGCAAGGTCGGGCTCGGCTGGCACGGCGTCTACGGCGACACCCTCGCGTTGATCGCGAGGCTCAAGATAGTCTATGCCGACGATTCCGTGGAGTGGTTCGACACCGGCCCGCGCTGGAACTGCGCCGATGGCCCTTGGCTGCGGGCCGACCTTCAGGACGGCGAAACCTACGATGCCCGCCGCGAGCCCGTCGGTTGGGATACCCCGGAGTTTGACGCGTCGAGTTGGACTCCCGTCACCCTTGTCGAGGGCGACGCCTCACTGCTCGTGCCGCAACCCGACGAACCGGTCCGCGTCACCGGGATCCGCACCGCCACGGCCCGCACCCAACGCGTGCCCGGCGAGTATGTTTACGATATGGGCCAGAACATGGTCGGCGTGGCCCGCCTACTCCTCAAAGGGCACGCAGGCCAGACCGTCCGCATACGCTACGCCGAGGAGCTCTACCGCCGGGGCGACCGGATCGGTCGCCTTTATACCGAAAACTTTCGCACCGCCAAAGTCACCGACTTCTACACCTTCGCGCAGGACGGCACGGTCACCTACCAGCCGACTTTTACCCAGCACGGCTTTCGCTATGTCGAGCTCACCGGCCTCGATCAGGCGCCAGAGCCCGCGGACGTCCAAGGTGTGGTGCTTGGCTCCGACCTCGCCAACATCGGCGACCTCCGCCTGTCCAACCCGATGCTGGACCAGCTCGTCCGCAACATCCGCTGGGGCCAGCGCGGCAACTTCGTCTCCATCCCCACCGACACGCCCGCGCGCGACGAACGTCTCGGCTGGACCGGCGATATCAGCGTCTTCGCCCCAACCGCCAGCACCTTCCAGGACACCCGGGCTTTCCTCTCCAAATGGATGACCGACGTGCGCGACACCCAACGCGACAACGGCAACATCCCCGCCGTGGTGCCCCAGCCCCGCCGCGAGTTCGACGAGTCCGGCGTCGGCTGGTCCGACGCCGTCCTCACCGTGCCCTACGCCGTCTGGCAAGCCACCGGCGACGCGCGCATCCTCCGCCAGAACTGGGACGCGATGTTGCGCTTTTACGCCTTCGTCCACGCCAGCGCCACCGGTGATGGCGATCTGCTGGAGCAAGGTCGCAGCTCCTGGTTCTCCGGCGACTGGCTGAGCCTGGAAGGCGCCGATCGCCGCCGGGAACACGCCGTCATCGCCACCGCCTACTTCGCGGAGGATACCCGCATGATGGCCGGGATGGCCGCCGCGCTCGGCAAGTCCGCCCGGGCCGGGGAGCTGACCGCGCTTGTCCCGCGCATCCGCGAAGCCTTCGTGCGGGCCTATTGTCAGCCCGACGGCTCCATCCACATGGGCACCCAGACCGTTTACGCGATGGCACTAGGCATGGATTTGATCCCTGACTCCGCGCAACGGGAACTCACCGCTCGCCGCTTCGTTGATAAACTCGCCGGCGACGACTATCATCTCAGGACCGGCTTCTTGGGCACCCCTTGGCTACTGCCTGCGCTCACGAAAATCGGCCGCGACGACTTGGCCTTACGGCTCCTGCTCAACGAGGACTATCCCTCCTGGGGTTTCGAAATTCGCATGGGTGCCACCACCATGTGGGAACGCTGGAATACCATCCGCGCCGACGGCGAGTTCGGCCCGATGGACATGAATTCGTTCAACCACTACGCCTACGGCGCCGTCGCCACCTGGATGTTCCAACATCTAGGTGGCCTGCAAGCCCTCGAGCCCGGCTACAAACACGCGCGTATCACCCCACTCATCGGCCAAGGCGGCCTCACCCATGCCAGGGGCTCTCTGCACACACCCTACGGCCTGCTGGAGAGCGAATGGTCGACCGAAAACAACCACCTCACCTTGAGCGTGAAGGTGCCCGCCAACACCAGCACCGAGATCCTCATCCCGACCGCAGACCCCGCGACGGTAAAAGAGGGCGACGAGGGCCGTGTCGCGATTTCCGCGCCAGGCGTGCGCTCGCATGCCTTCGCAAACGGCAAACTCCTCCTCGAAGTCGGGTCCGGGCATTATCGTTTCACCACCCGCCAGAATACCCCACTCACAGCCCGAGAAATACTAGATATGAGACAGCACCAGCATTGATGCAGCAGCCAGCCGCAGCTCGATGCCGCTACCAGCCATTTTTCGCAGACAAACCCGGCCTCCTTCCCGAAAGTTGCTCTGCTTATTTGGAAGCTAGCAACTCGATCAGGATGGGAAAAAGTCACCTATTCGCGACGGCTTCGTAACTCGATAGTCATAATAATGTAACTTTGTCCGCCTAAGATTTACCCGCTAAATCATACCACATTTAAAAACTAAATGCCGTCATCGTTCTGCGAAAATTACATACCTAGCCTACCAAATGAAAAACTACCGTCTCATCGCGTCTGCCTTCACGGCCGCAGTTCTTAGCTCCTCGCTTCACGCCGCCATAGATCTCGTAGCCACCGCATCACTTTCCGGCGCTGGGTCGGATCTCTCCGGGTTGACTGGCACCCTCGAAAATGGCGTTTCCGCCAGCCTGCTCGGCGGCATGGGTTCCGGTCTTGCTTGGGCAGGCGGCAATACCTTCCTCGCCCTCCCAGACCGCGGTCCGAACGCCACGGCATGGAATACCAGCGTAGATGATACCGCCTCCTACATCGCCCGCTTCAACACCGTTACCCTCGACCTGACCTACAACGGCAGTAGCTACTCGCTTACCCCCACGCTGACCGGCACCACCCTGCTATATAGCACCACCGCCCTGAATTACGCAGCGGCCAGCGCCACCAATGCCAACATCGCCGGCGATGCCCTCATCAACAATAGCACCGGCAAATACTATTTCACCGGACGTTCCGATAACTACTCGAGCGGTAATTCACTGAACTCCAATAACGCCCGCCTGGATCCCGAGGGTATCCGTCTTTCCAAAGATGGAACCAAAGTTTACGTTTCCGACGAGTATGGTCCCTATGTTTACGAGTTTGATCGCTCCAGCGGCGCTCGCACCCGCACCTTCAACCTGCCGACCAATCTGGCAGTCACCAACCTGAGCCCGCTAAGCAATACCGAGATCAACAACAACACCGTGGGCCGCATCGCCAACAAGGGAATGGAAGGCCTCGCGATCACCCCTGACGGCACCAAGCTCTATGGCTTCATGCAGAGCCCCCTCGAGCAAGACAGCACGAGCGGCGCCGGTAAGGGCAGCATCAACCGCGTGGTGACCATCGATATCGCAACCGGCGCGACAACCGAGTTGGCCTACAACAACAAAGTCGGCACCAAGACCTACAACAGCAGCGAAATGCTCGCTATTAACGACCATCAGTTCCTGGTGCTTGAGCGCGACGGCAGCGGCTTGGGCAATGGCGACTCCACCGCCTTCAAAAGCATCTACATGGTCGATTACTCCACTGCCTCCGACATAACCGCCATGAGCGGAGAGACCACCATCGCTTCCTACGCTCCTGCCAAGTCCCTGTTCCTCGACCTCAAGTCCGTGCTGAACAATCACAGCATCACCAATGCCCAGATCCCCGCCAAGCTCGAAGGCATGGCTTTCGGCAGTGATATCGAAGTCAACGGCACTACCTTCCACACCCTGCTAGTCGCTAACGACAACGACTTCGTGCAAGGAGTCGCTGGCGATAACAAATGGTTCGCCTTCACCTTCACCGACGCCGACTTGACCACTCTCGGCGTTACCGGTGGCTTCACCAACCAGGTATTCACCTCTGGCGCGATTCCTGAGCCCTCTAGCTATGCCGCCATCGCCGGCACGCTCGGCCTCGGTCTTGCCTTCTATCGCCGCCGGCGCTCGGCCCGCTAAAGAAAACCAACCACCCACCTCTAGTAACCACAAGCGGCCCGGCCTACCGGGCCGCTTTTTCGCGCTTATACGCCTGAACTGGAGCTCCCCAACCTTAAGACGCCCGCGGCCTATCCGCGGCAGCCGCAGACCGTCCCCTCGGTAGCAGCAGATTCAGCACGAGCGCAGTGATGCCGCCGGCGGCGATACCGGATTCGAGCAAAGCCTTTACCCATTCCGGCAGCATGCCCAACCAGCTGGTTTGAGAAGGTGCGCCGAGACCGATGGCGAGCGAGAGCGCCACGATCAACGCCTCGCGTTGCGAGATGCCCCGGCTCGCGATTAAACGCAGTCCGGAGACCGCCACTAGCCCGAAAAGCATCAAGGCCAGCGCGCCCAAAACCGCCGGCGGCATCGCCGTGACCCAGCGGCCGACCGCAGGGAAAAGCCCCAGCAGTGCCAGCATGAGCGCCATCAACGGACCGATGCGCCGGCTGGCCACTCCCGTGATTTGGATGACGCCGTTGTTTTGGGCGTAGGTGGTGCTGGGGAAGCCGCCCACCAGCGCCGAGGCGAGACTGGTCAACCCATCCGCCAACACACCACCGCGCAGTCGCGCCCAGTGCGTCGGCCCCTCGGCCGGCAAACCGGAAAGCTCCGCCGTGGCGGTCATGTCACCCATCGCCTCAAGCACCGAGACGAGATAGATAAACGCAAAAGGCAGCATCAGCGACCAGCTAAAGGAGAAACCATGCGGCAACCAGCGAGGCAAAGTGATCCAGGTGCCGTCCGCCGCCTCCGGCGCGTGCAACCAACCGCCCGCAGCGCACACGAGGTAGCCCGCCGCCACTCCACACAAGACCGAGGCCAAGCGGGTCCAACGCCGCCCGGCGGCCTGAGCACCCAGCACCACGGCGATGACGATGCCCGCGACCAGCCCGCCCGCCCACGGAGGCGCCCCCGCCGCCGCCGGGGCCACGATGCCATACATGGCGGACGGGATCAAGGTCAGCCCGATGAGCAGCACGACCACCCCGGATACCAGCGGGGTAAACACTTGGCGCAGCTTGGGCAAAAACGGAGCGAGCACGAGTTGCACCGGGGCCGTCACCAGCGACATACCCAGCATCAAAGCCAGCCCGCCCGCTTGTCCGGCAAGTATCAGCGGCTGCAGAAAAGAGAAACTCGTCCCCGTGACACTCAATAAGCCCGAGCCCACCGGCCCCGGTCTCATGGTTTGCAGTAAAGTGCCAAGCGCCGAGGCCATCAGGGCCATGCTAACGAGGTAGGCGGTATCGGCCGCCGGCCACTTGAGAATGCCCGCCAAGATGAGCGGAGACGTGATCGTGCCCACCACCATGGCCGCTACTTGTTGCGCGCTCACCAGCAGCGCGGGCCCGGCCGGCACTGGTTCCTCCAGACCATAAACCAAGGTAGGCGACGGCGATTGATCAGGGAAGTCGGATTTTTCCACACCGGAAAAGTTAGCACACCATGGGCCAGAGCAAGCGGGACTGGCACCGTGTTTGCTGGATTTTTGGGGGCATCTGAGGCCGCCTGTCTCCTATCCGCCCCCTTTTACTCGCCAATGCACTTACCTGAACACCTCGACCGTCTCTACACGCCCGCCCAGATCGAGGCACGGCTGGGCGAACTCGCCATCAGCCTGGATTCGTGGGCGGCCGAGGCGCAGGCCGAGACCGGCCGTCTCTTGCTCGCCGTGTGCCTGCTCCGGGGAGGCGTATTCTTTTTTTCCGATTTGCTTCTGCACTCGCGGCAATCGGTGGAGCCCGGATTCTGCCGCGCCTGGAGCTACCTCAAGGGCAGCAACGGACAGCCCGAGGACACCGTGCGCATGGACTGGCAGGGACTCGAGGTGCGGGATCGCCATGTGGTCCTGATCGATAATATCTGCGACAGCGGACGCACCTTGGCCGCCGCAACCGCGCAGCTCGAGTCCTGGGGCGCGCGCAAGGTCCGCACCGCTGTCATCGTGCATCGCCAGCGGGCGGACTCGCGCCACACGCCTACGCTCACGGGCTTTGTTTACCCGGGAGTGGAGTGGCTGGTCGGCTATGGTCTGCGAGATCGCGATGCAGACCTGATGAATACTCGCGCTATTTTCACCGTGCGGGGCAGCGGCACGGGCTGAGGCCCGGTCACGCGAGGTCAAAAAGCAGCGCCTCGCACGCCGCGATGGCCGTCAAAGACAGCACGCCGGAGGTCTCGGTGCTGGCCCCGTCGCCGGTCTGGAGTGGCAGGCCGTTGAGTGCGAGTGCACCCCGCGTGATTTGCAGCCACGCGCCATGACCCGCCGGCAAGGCGTGCGTGACGGATTCCCCCGGCTGCAGTCGCACGCGGTAAACGTCCGCCTCCTGGTTGATAGTCGCCGAGCCTTCCCGTCCATCGGGCGAAATCACCAGCACCTTGCGCGCGGAGGCATGCTCGGGCGCGGGTTCCCACTCAGTGTAGCGGGGGGTAAGGCCGCGGGCCCGGGGCAGTATCCAGATCTGCAAAAAATGCAGCGGTGCGGAGTCCGAGGGATTGAATTCACTGTGCGTCACTCCACGGCCCGCGCTCATGAGCTGGATCCGGCCTGGAGTCAGCACGCGGCCGTTCCCCAGGCTGTCCTTGTGTTCGATGGCCCCTTCAAGCACGTAGCTGAAAATCTCCATATCACGATGCGGATGGGCGCCGAAACCACGGCCAGGCGCGACCCGGTCGTCATTGATGACGCGCAAAGTGCGAAAGCCCATGTGCGCGGGATCGTGATAGTCAGCGAAGGAGAAACTGTGCCAGGAATCCAGCCAGCCGAGATCCGCGTGCCCCCGTGCAGCCGCAGGACGAAGCGTGATGGCACCAGCCGGAACGCCGGCGAGGTCGTCGTGTGTGTTCTTCATCTAGCGTGTGTCTGGGAAATAAACTCGCCGTGCGCCAGAGGAGAAACTCGCTCGGCCAAGGCGACCGAGGCGGATGTGGACCAGCGGCCCATGCTGCCGAGGGCAACGCTGAAACAGCGAGTTGCTCGTCTGGTTTGCGCGCATAGTGAGTTCATTTCCCAGAAACAAACTAAGCAGCAAAAGTAAAAAACGACTTTAGCGAAACTGCGGTGATGCCACAGGATGGGCATGCTGGGAAATGCAAAAATAATGACCTAAAATGCACGCACACACCTGTCCAATTTCGAGATCTAAATAGAGCGCAAACGTGCCGCCTTTTACCGATAATCTCCCACACGCTTTCGGCATCTGTTTGCAGACACGGCCCGCTTGCCGGTCGTTGTGGTCGCTTGCGTGCTAGACGGGTCGTCAGCCTCCAGTCCCGCCCTTCGCCTGGGCTTCCCCTCCCGCCCGCTCTTCCCCAACTTAACCATCACCTTTCCCCTTCACCTCTTTTTTCCATGAGCCTCCCTATCAAACCCGCTAAATCTACCGTATTCGACCAGATCTCGCTCGGCGAGGTCATGCTCCGCCTCGATCCAGGCGAGGGCCGCATCCGCACCGCCCGCTCTTTTGCCGCCTGGGAAGGCGGTGGTGAATACAACACCTCCCGAGGCCTCCGTAAATGCTTCGGCCTGAAAACCGCCGTCGCCACCTCGTTCGTAGACAACGAAATCGGTCACCTGATCGAAGACTTCATCATGCAGGGCGGCGTCGCCACCGATTTCATCCAGTGGCGCGAAGACGACGGCATCGGTCGCAACGTGCGCAACGGCCTGAACTTCACCGAGCGTGGCTTCGGCATTCGTGGCGCCGTAGGCAATCCCGACCGCGGCAACACCGCCGCCTCGCAAATCAAGCCCGGCGATTTTAACTGGGATCATATCTTCGGCGAACTCGGGGCGCGTTGGTTCCACACCGGCGGCATCTTCGCCGCCCTCTCCGCCTCCACCGCCGAGGCCACCATCGAGGCCGTGCAGGCCGCCAAAAAACACGGCGTGATCGTGTCCTACGACCTGAACTACCGCCCCTCGCTCTGGAAGACCATCGGCGGCCTGAAGAAAGCCCAGGAGGTCAACCGCGAGATCGCCAAATACGTCGATGTAATGATCGGCAATGAGGAGGACTTCACCGCCTCACTCGGTTTCGCGGTCAAGGGCGCCGAGGACCTGAAGCACATCGAGACCGACGCCTTCAAGGCCATGATCGAAACCGCCGTGAAGGAGTTCCCCAATTTCAAGGTCGCCGCCACCACCCTCCGCCACGTGCACACCGCCACCGTGAACGACTGGTCGGCCATCCTCTGGCACGACGGCCAGTTCTACGAGAGCAAGCAGTATCCCCGCCTCGAGATCCTCGACCGCGTCGGCGGCGGCGACAGTTTCGCCTCGGGACTGCAGTTCGGCTTCCTCGAGTTCAACGACCCGAAAAAGGCCGTCGAATACGGAGCCGCCCACGGTGCGCTCGCCTCGACCACGCCCGGCGACACCTCCATGGCTACCCGCAAGGAGGTCGAGAAGACCATCGGCGGGGGCGGCGCCCGCGTGGTGCGTTAAGGGCCGCTTTCCCTGACCGGCCCTCCGGCCGGCGCGCCCATCGGCCGCGCCGGCCTCGCTAACCGCTAAGCCCAAGCCCGGGGCGCCAGGCTTACCCGACCACCACGTGGTGGTCGGCAGTGTTGCGGATATCCTCTTGCGAGAGAGAGGTATATACCTTTGACTCCGGGTAGCTAATGCGGTCGATTTTATCCGTCGGGATAAGCACTTCCTTACCGGCATACCAATGACCGGTCTCGACCACTAGGTCGCGCACCGACCAGCTACGATCGTTTACTTTGAAGTCGATCACGTGCCCAGCGTCACCGCTCGAAGTCTCGACGTGGTAACCGGTGACCGCGACGGCGCTGCGGAGCTTGGGATCCCCCCGATGCACGTAGTCCATGCGTGCGCCAAAGCTGTTCGCCTCCGGCAGCAGCACCGGGTAACCGCCCATGCCCCACAAGCCGCCTCCGGACCAGTAGCCGGGCCAGCCGTAATAAGAATAATAATCCTGCTCATATTGGCGGGAAACGGGCTTGTGGGTATCGATCGAGGGAGCGTGCTCAATCTGTGCCTTGGTCAATTTTATCGAGAGCGTGCGATTCTCCGCATTGAGATGGCCGAAAGCGTGGGGCGAGATGAGCACCAGACGCCCGGTCAACCACGAGCCGGTGTCGACCACTAGGTAACGCACGGCCCAAGAATAATCATCAAAATAGAAATCTTTGATGTGACCGATCTCACCATTGGTGGCCGCGAGTTTATAACCGTAAAGTGCTTTGAGATTATGCAGCATAGGAGTGGGTAGGTTTTGCGGGTTCAGCGCTTGGCGCGCAGGGCGGTAGACCGGACCGGCGCGGCCACGGACGGCAGGCTCGGCGCGGTCGAAGCAGTCGCGACTGCGGCGAGCGCGGAGGGGGAAGCGGCGTAGCCGTTTACCGCCATATGGCGGTGCAGGCGCTCGCCTGATTCGTGGGCGGGGATGCGGGCGCGCAGGCAGGCGGACGCCTCGAGCCAGTTCTCAAGATCGCGGCCCGAGGCGCGATTACTTTGCTCATAAAGGTGGTAGGCGTAGTCGCGAACCAGTTCCTCGCAGGGACTGGAATCGGCACAATCGACAGAGGAGGAAGCAGTTTTCATAGGATCAAGGAGGGGGCACGCGGGCATCGCGTGCCATCGCCGATAGCCTACTCCTGAATCCCTCACATGGACATGGGGTCTAGACCTCCCCCCCGCGGGTCAGCACCCTGCTCAGCGCAAACCGCAAGCCCGGCGGGCACGCGCGAGCACGACCTCAGCCACCGCGCGAGCCCGAGCCGCGCCTTCGCGCAACACCGCCTCGACATGCGCCGGATCCGCGGCCAGCGCGGCGCGACGCGCACGGGCTCCCTCAAAATGAGTCCAGACCTGCTCAAAAAGGATCTTCTTGAGGTCGCCGTAACCAAGCCCGCCGGCGCGCAAGCGCTCCTCGGTCTCAAGGGCAAACGCCGGGGCGGCGACCACTTTAAGCAGGCGGATGGCAAGGTTCTGATCGGCGTCGGGCTTGGGCTCACCGGGGGCGCGTGAATCCATCGGGATGCCCATGATCTTTTTGCGCGTGGCTTTCTCGTCACCGAAGAGATCGAGGGTGTTGCCGTAGCTCTTGCTCATCTTTTGCCCATCAAGGCCGGGCACGACCGCGGATTCATCGCGGATCACGCTATCGGGCACCACGAAGGTCTCACCATAGGCCAGGTTAAACTTGATCGCCATGTCGCGAGTCATCTCCACGTGCTGCTTCTGGTCGCGGCCGACCGGCACATGAGTGGTGTCGTAGAGGAGGATATCGGCCGCCATGAGCACCGGATAAGTGAAGAGCCCCACGTTTGCGGCAAGGCCTCGGGCGGTCTTGTCCTTGTAGCTGTGGGCCCGCTCCAAAAGCCCCATTGGCGCGAGCGTGCCAAGCATCCAGGCGAGCTCGCACACCTCGGGGACATCGCTCTGGCGCCAGAGCACGCTCTTGGCTGGATCCAGCCCGCAAGCCAACCAGTCGAGGGCGACGCCGAGGGTGTAGTCACGCCGCTTTTGCGGATCCGTGAGCGACGTCATCGAGTGGTAGTCGGCGATGAAGTAGAAACAGTCGCCGGCCCGGTCCTGCGCCGAGATCGCCGGCTGCATGGCACCGAGGTAGTTGCCAAGATGAAGGATGCCCGAAGGCTGGATGCCGGTGAGAGTGCGCATGGGGGAAGGTGAAGTATGCGCCGAAACCGGGACGTGTTTCAATCCCTCCGTGGCAGATGCGACACCGCGCCTCGCTGGCGTGCGATGGTATCAGCCGGCAGCACGCCGCTGAAAACCGTGCCCGGCGCCACCAGCGCACGCCGGCCCAGCACACTGCCGGGATTCAGCACCGCGTTGCAGCCGACCTCGGCGGCATCTCCGAGAATGGCCCCGAACTTCCGTAAACCCGTCTCGTAAACCCGCTCCGCCGTGCGCACCGCGACGGGCTTTTGGTCCAGACGCAGGTTCGAGCAGACGGCGCCCGCCCCGAGGTGGGCGCGATTGCCCAAAATGGAATCGCCGACGTAGGAAAAATGCGGGACCTGCACCCCGTCCATCAGGAGGCAGTTTTTGAACTCGCAGGAATTGCCCAGCACCGCACCCGCCCCGGCGATGACATTGCCGCGCACGTAGGCACCCGGCCGGATCTCGGTGCCAGGCCCGATCCAGCAAGGCCCGATCAACGTGCAGTAAGCCGGCAGCCGCACGTCTTCCGCGAGGTGCACCTCACCCTCAATCCGCACACTGGCCGGCAATCCGCTACGTGCCCCGGCCTCGGGCAAACTCGCCAAGGCGACCGGGATGGCCTTTAGCCAGGCCCAAGGCTCCGCCGCCGGATCAAAAAAACCGGCAAATGACGCCAACGAAGCAGGCAGGGCAAAGTAGTCGGAGGCGGTCATGTGCATGCCGTGAGAAGAGCGGACCTGCGCAGGGACTCCACCGCGAAAATCATCCGGCTGCGTTTCCTGATCCCGCGGCCCCAGCCCGCTCAGCGTGGGCCCGCGCCACCACGACGTATTTTTCCGCCAGTCGCCGCCCCGCCCCTACCTCCTCGGGCCGCAGCGCACGCGTAACCTTGGCCGGCCTCCCCATGACCATGGAACCCGGCGGACAGGCAAAGCCCATGGTCACCAAGGAACCCGCCCCCACGATGCTGTCCGCCCCGATCCGCGCCCCGTCGAGCACGATGGCTCCCATTCCGATCAGGCAGCCATCCTCGACAGTGCAGGCATGCAGGGTCGCACCATGCCCGACCGTCACCCAGTCGCCTACAAACGTGCCGTGATCATCCGAAAGATGCACCACTACGTTATCCTGCAAGTTACTGCCATTCCCGATCACGATGGAGTGGATATCTCCACGTAACACCGCACCGTAAAAGACGCTCGCGTCGCGGCCCAAACGCACGTCGCCACAGACGGTGGCGCTGGCCGCCACAAACGCCGCCCCCGCCAGATCAGGAACGCAACCAAGGTGCCTTTGTAATCGTTCGGCCAAGTTCATACCAAAACGCTCGCGCGGCACGCGCCCTGCGACAAGCCTGCACCGCCTCGTCAATCTACCCCTAATAATTCGTCTACATGGAAATCACCCACGTTCTCCGCGGTCTGCTCGGCGTTTTAGCCATGCTCGGCCTAGCCACCCTCTTCAGCACCAACCGCCGTGCTATCCCTTGGCGCGTCGTCGCCATCGGCACCGTGATGCAGATCGTCATCGCCCTGGTCGTGCTGAAAATCGACTTCGTGCGCGGGATTTTTGACACCGTGGGCGGCTTTTTTGTGCGGCTGCTCGACTTCACCGGAGAAGGCAGCCGCCTGGTCTTCGGCTGGCTGATGAACGTCCCCAGCGGCGGCACCGGCATCGTCATCGCCGCCCAAGACGGGCGCACCTTCGCCACCCATGCTCCGATATTCGCCATCACCATCCTGCCGAGCATCATCTTCTTTTCCGCCCTCACCACCCTGCTCTACCGACTCGGCTGGCTCCAAGTCGTGGTCAAGGCCTTCGCCTGGGTCATGTCAAAGACGCTCCGCCTCTCCGGCGCCGAAACGCTGAGCACGTCGGCCAACATCTTTCTCGGCCAGACCGAGGCACCGCTGTTAATCAAACCGTATCTGGAAAAAATGACGCGCTCCGAACTGCTCGCCATCATGGTGGGCGGCATGGCCACCATCGCCGGGGGCGTCATGGCCGTCTACATAGTGCTGCTCGGCGGCGACGATGCCACCGAACGCGTGCGTTGGGCCACGCACCTGCTCACCGCATCCATCATCGCCGCCCCGGCCACTTTAGTGATCTCCAAGATTCTCCTGCCCCAGACAGAAAAGGTCGACGAGGCCATGCACCTCAACGCCGAACGCCCCGGCGCCAACCTGATCGACGCCATCTGCATCGGCACGACCGACGGTCTGAAACTAGCCGTAAACGTGGGCGGCATGCTGATCGTGTTCACCGCCCTCGTCGCGATGGCCAACTACTGCCTAGCCCAAGGCCTCGGCGGCTGGACCGGACTTAACAGCCTCATCGCCACCGCCACGGGCGGCCAGTTCCAAGACCTCTCCCTCCAGTTCGTCTTCGGCATGGTCGGAGCGCCCATCGCATGGCTAATCGGCGTGGACAGTGAACACCTGCTCGCCGCCGGTCGCTTGCTGGGCGAGAAAACCGTGCTGAACGAGTTCTACGCCTATTTCAGCATGTCCCAAATGAAGATCGCGGGCCAGCTGACCGACGACCGCACGCGCATCATCCTCACCTACGCCCTTTGCGGCTTTTCCAACATCGTGTCCATCGGCATCCAGGTCGGCGGCCTTGGCGCGATGGCCCCGGGTAAACGCACCGAGCTCGCGCTCCTCGGCTGGCGCGCCCTGCTCGGTGGCAGCCTCACCTGCTTCCTCACCGCGAGCATCGCCGGCATGCTATTCTGATTCGATCCCGGCAACGGTGGCGGTTCTGCGACAGATAGAAGACGTCAAGCCCGCCGGAAAAAACCCGCCGTCGGCTGCCGCGCACCGCGACCGATCCGTTTTATCAACACCCACCCCGGCGGGGCCAATTCTAGTTCACCGGGGTATTCGAGCACCACGATGGGATCGTCCCCCGCCGCCGTGGACTCGAGCAGGCCAGCGAACAGACGCGGCGCGATCTCCGGGATGATCGGATAAGGCGGATCGGCAAAAATCAGGTCTGGCTCCGCTTCTCCCGCCGCCGGCCGCCAGGCCAGGGCGTCGCCCACCACCAGCCGCAGCTCGCCCGCCTCCCGACGCGCACTTTTCGCGACCGTGGTGATATTTTGCCGCAAGCAGGCCGCCGCCTTCGCGTTTTGCTCGACGAAGATTCCGCCCGCCGCGCCGCGGCTCCAGGCCTCCAGTCCGTAGCCGCCACTCCCGGCAAAGAGATCCGCGAAACGTGCGCCGGCCAGGCGCGCTCCGAGCGAGGAAAACACCGCCTGGCGCATGCCGTCCGTAGCCGGTCGCACCGCGTCGCCCTTGGGCACCACCAACACCGCCCCGCGAGCTGCTCCGCCGCTGATTCGCATAGTTTTCCCCAAGCCAAAACCCGGCTACGCCGGCCGCAACCGCCAAATAGAACACGCCCCCAGCTCACTGTGCGTTCGACAAAAGGACCTCGCCCGGGTCTTTATGAGTCGCGTCCATGTTATCCGCCCTCGGCCAATCTTCCCTGCGCATCGTCTCCGAAGCCGGCGACCTCACCCGCTTCACCCTCCGCGGGTTTTACTCCGCCATCGGCTCCCGCCGCCTGGGCCGGCGCCTCGCCCGCTCGGTTTACGAACAGGGCGTCCGCTGCCTGCCCGTTATCCTGATCGTCGGCATCTTCACCGGTCTGGTCCTCGGGCTGCAGGCCTACCACACCCTAAACCGCTTCGGCTCCTCCGCCCTGCTCGGGCCCCTCGTCGCGCTTACCCTGATACGCGAACTCGCCCCCGTCCTCGCCGCCCTCATGCTGGTCGGCCAGGCCGGCTCGGCTCTCACCGCCGAGCTCGGTATCCAGCGTAATTCCGAGCAAATCGACGCCCTCGAAACGATGGGCATAGATCCCTTTGGTTTTCTCGTGGCGCCGCGCTTACTCGCCGCCCTGATCGTGTTTCCGATCATGACCGCCTTTTTCTCACTGGTCGGCCTGATCGGCGGTTGGCTCTCCGCCTGCATCCTCCTGCCACTGGCGGGTAACGTCTATTGGGCCTCCATCGATAGCGCGGTGAAGGGCGCGGACGTCTCCGAATGCCTGGTTAAAGCCCTCGTATTCGGCGCGCTCGCTATCTCCCTCTGCTGCCACAACGGCTTCAACGCCCACCGCCGCACGGGCGCTACCGGGGCCCGCGCGGTCTCCGCCTCCACCACCCGCGCGGTGGTGTTCTCCAGCATCGGCGTGCTCGCGGCTGATTATTTGATCACCTCCCTGCTAGTCTGACCCTGCCCCGATGCCTGAATCCGAAAAAGTCCCTCTGCTCGCCACCCGCAGTCTGGTCAAACGCTTCGGCAGCCAAGTCGTGCTCGCCGACGTCACTCTAGAGGTTCCACGCGGGCGCGTGCTCGCCATCATCGGCAAGTCCGGCACCGGCAAATCCGTGCTGCTGAAATGCCTCGCCGGCGTGCTCGCAACCGACGGCGGCGAGGTCTTGTTCGAGGGCCGCCCACTAGGCGCTGCCGCCCCTGACGCCTCGGGCACCGACGCCCTCGCCGCCTTCCGCCGCCGCTGCAGCTATCTGTTTCAGGGCAACGCCCTCCTCGACTCGCTCACCGCTTGGGAAAACGTGGCTCTGCCGCTCGAACAGGCCACCCTACTGCCCAAGGCAGAGATTCGCCTTCGAGTTAGCGAGGCCCTGCGCCGGCTAGAATTGGAGGCCGACGCCACCCGCTACCCGTCGCAGATGTCCGGCGGCATGCAGAAGCGCCTCGCCCTCGCCCGCGCCCTTGTGACCCGCCCGGAGATCGTGCTGTTCGACGAGCCTACCGCCGGGCTCGACCCCCTCCGCCGCAACGCCGTGTTCGCCCTGATCGCCCACGCCCAGCGCGAATTCGGCTTCACCGCCGTGGTCGTGACTCACGACCTGCCCGAGGCCCTGGCCTCATGCGACCACCTCGCCCTGCTTGATCAGGGGCGTATCCGCTTTTCCGGCACCCCGGCCGATTTCGCCGCCACGCCCGATCCGGTGGTGGCCTCTTTCCGCGACAGCCCCGCCGCCCTCGCCCGGGACATCGCCTCCCTCCGCGCCGGCGCCGCTCTGCCCGCCGACCTCGGCTAACTCCCATTTCTCCCAATCACTGTCATGCAAGCCTCCCCCGTTAAATACACCCGCTTGGACCTCGCCGTCGGCACCTTCGTCCTCGCCGGCCTTGCCGCCCTCGTGTTCCTCGCTGTGAAAATCGGCGGCGGCGCCCTCGTGGCGGTCGACACCACCACCGTGCGCGCCCGCTTTACCAACCTCGGCGGCCTCGCCCCCGGAGCGAGTGTGCTGATCTCCGGCGTTGCCGTTGGCCAAGTGGAAAAAGTCGAGCTCGACGAACGCTACGCCGCCGTCGCCACCCTGCGTGTGCGCCGCGACCTCAAACTCCCGGCCGACACCTTTGCCGCCATACGATCCAGCGGCCTGATCGGCGACAAACACATCGCCCTCAGCCCTGGCTCGGACGATAAACTCCTCCAGCCTGGCGAACTCATCACCGATACCGAGAGTGCCGTCGATCTCGAGTCCCTGATCAGCCGCTTCGCCTTCGGTGGCGTGAAGGAAAAAGGGGACGGGAAATAGTCGCGCCACCCCTTCTGTCAGCCTGCGATCAGGCAGGCATTCTACAATGCCCCCACGGACAAGATCGAGCCGGTCACCGCTAAAATCAGCAGCCTCCAACGCCTAAAATAGCCCGGAGGAACCCTCCTTGGATCCATGTTCGAAATAGCCTGGGAACGGACCCAGCTGCAAGACTGCGACATCGCCGCCGGCAAAGTCCGCAGTGCCAGAGCCCGCATACTGCTCACCTCGCCCCGCGCCTGAACAAGGGTCGCGAAGCCTCCCGACTCAGCCCGTCCAATCTCGCAAGAGCGCCGCGCGGACCACAAAGACGCAGTCGCTGCCGTCCTCGGTTTCGAGCCATTCCGGGGAGAGTGCGGCAAATTCGCGGTTCACCGCCTTGCGCAGACCACCGATCTCGACCGCCACCAGGCCATGCGGCGCCAAACGGTCACGCGCCTGGCGCAGGAGTTTCCGCACGATCACGAGGCCATCCGCCCCGCCATCATGCGCCATTCGCGGCTCGGCCTTAAACTCGGGATCCTGCCGGTCCACGTGCGCGCTGGGCTCATAGGGAGGGTTGCTCACGATCAGATCATACCCGCCTTTAGGCGGCGGCACCCCGTCAAACACGTCACTCTGGTGTAACTTGACCCGTCCCCCTGCGGCGAGGGCTTTCACATTCACACCCGCCACCGCCAGCGCGGCGGGAGAAATGTCCAGCCCGTCGACCTTCGCATGAGGGAATGCCTCCGCGAGCAGGATAGCCAAGCACCCCGAACCGGTGCACACATCCGCCACACGACGCACGGTCACGCCCGACGGCAAGAGCGCCGACATTCCCGGAATCAACTCCACGAAATAGCTGCGCGGGATGATCACGCGCTCATCGACATAAAACCGCAGGCCGCCCAGCCACGCCTCCTTCGTCAGGTAGGCGGCCGGCACACGTTTCACCGCCCGGGCGTGCAACACTTCACGCAAGGCGATGCGCTGGGCCGGCGTCAGCGGCTTTTCCAGAACCTCGGGACCGCTCTCCAGCGGCCAGTCGAGCGTGCGCAAAAGCAGATAGAGCGCCTCGTCATGGGCATTGTCGGTGATCTGGCCAAGGGCCAGGCCGGCCTTGGCGTAGACCTCTTCGGCAAAGACCAGCCAGCCCGCCAGCGTGGCCAGCTGCGAAGTCGGCGGCAAGGCCGCTAGGCCGGCGGGACGCGGAGCCACGCCGGACGCAGCCTTAATCTTGGCTCGGGCCGCGCTCATGGGGCGGGCATGCGCCGTGGCAGGTGCTCGGAGCAATAACACCGGTCGTCCGCAGTATAGCGGAAATCCTCGTCCGGATGAGTATCGCTGTTCTTGGCGCAAATGAAGCAGCGGTGACGCGGGCCAGCCGCCTCCACCTCGCGACGCTCGACCACGCGCCGGCGCTGGCTGTCTATCTGGCGCTTGCCTGTCCGCAGGTCCGATACGATGCGGGCGCCAAAGAAAATCAGGAAGTTGCCAGTCGAAGCGAGCACCGCGAGCCGATCCACCATGCCACCCATGATCAAAGTGTAGCCGTAAAAAACCCAGGTAATCAGCGCGAGCCACTTCACCCGCACCGGCAGAATGAAAAAGACATAGAAAGTGAAATTAGGGTTCAAGTAGGCGAAAGCCAGGAACACCGAGCCACTGATGAAACCATTGCCCATCACCGCCGAAGGCGCGACCCAAGATGCCCCGACCGTCAGCGCCCAACCAGTGAGGAGAAAGAGATTCAAGCGCAGAGTGCCCCACTCCTTTTCCAGCGTGTCACCGAGAAAATAGACCATGTAGAGCGCAAAGGCCACGAAAGCCCAATGCGAGGCCGGAGGCATGAGCGCGAAGCTGGCCAAACGCCACCACTCCCCTTGCCCTACTGAACCCCAGACGAGCACCAGACGTTCAAGGTTAACCACCTCGAGCATGGCCGCGATATAGAAAAAGGTCTGGCCCGCCACGATCGCGAGCAAGACATGGGGCAGGGCCAGCGGTTGGAGCCGGCGTTCGAGCTTTTGCAGAAAAGACATGGACGAAATTCAGACGGTCACCTAACGCTGCCGCCAGCGGCCCTGCGGGCCAGCCTATTTGCATGCCTCCTTCGGGGCGGAGGTCTTGGCCGCTTCGTCGGCGTCATCCGCCGCGAATTCGGCCCGCAATTTTTCCCGGCTGCCGCTCAGTTCGGAGGCATCCACCGAGGCCGCCAGTTCGCGCGCGTCAGCCGCCAACCCCTGTTTCCATAACACCCGGGCCCGATGCAACCGGACCGCCTGCACCTCGATCCGCCCCTCCAGACGGTCCTCAAGCGCGGTCCATTTGCCCAGCGCCTCCTCCCAGCGGGGTGTAGCGAGGCCGTAGTAGGCCTCGGCAGCGCGGTAGGCGTAGTCAGTGCGTTCAGGAGCCAACTCAACGGCGCGGGCGAACGCCTCCAAAAGGGTCTTGTCGATGGTTTCTGGCGACCACGCCTTGGTTTTCAAAAATACGTCCCGGCCCTCATCGAGCACGAGGCCGATTTGAAAATGGTAAAGCGGCTCGCGTGGGGCGAGGTCGCTGGCGGCAAGAAAGTAGTTCAGCGCGTCAATGACTCTACCCTGCTCCGCCATGAGCACGCCGATCTGGTTTTTCACCACGGGCAAATCGGAGTCCAAACCATTGGCCTTGAGCAAAAGCGAAAGTGCCACGCGCCGATCCTCGACCAGCGGATCGCAGAGAAATAAGCCGTAGGCCGCCCACGCAGCCGCGAAGTCACCGTGTTTTTGGAGGAGATCCTCGTAGCTCTGGACGACTTTTTGCAGGCGTGGACGCACATCCTCCAGCTCGCTGGCATCCTTCGCCTGGCGCGCTTCGGCCATAATCACCTTTTGCCGGCCGACCAACTCGGCCAAGGCTTCCACCGCCTCAGGCGTGCCACCCGCATCCGGGCGCGGCTGACCACTCACCAGATTCACGCCGGACGCCGCCGTAGAGTCGGCGCGAACCAAAACCAGACCAGGCAGAAGAGCGAGAAGTAGGAGGGCGGAAATATGACACGACATGACGGGAGACCGAAATGAATTAAAAATCACTCCCAACCGGCCTTAGCCTTGGCGAGGGCACCCCGCCAAGCCGAGGGCACAGAGCCAAGATCAGGACCATCGGTAAGAAAAGCAAGGTGCTGCCGGATTCGAAGCGATAGTTCCGGCGTGGTGCGGGTCGCCAACGCCTCGACATAAAGGTCGGCTTGAAAACGAAGCGGGCGGTTAAGCGCCTCGGAAAGGATATCCTCGGCCAACTCGTCCGGCAGCCGCAAATCCTTCACCAAGGGGATGAGCACCTCGGCCTCATGGCCAACGGAGAGGTTAAGCGTATGTGTCAGCGCCTCGCGGCGGTTTTCCATGGAAGCGCGCGCATCGAGAACGAGGACACCGAGTTTTTTGGCAATCTTGACGTAGTCGTCCCCCGGCTCGGCGAGAATATCACCGGCTGTGGGCACAGCGTTGGCCGGCTGCTTCTCCGGCGCGGGCTCGCCAGTGGGACTGGCGACGGGCCCGCCTGAATCTTGGGCAGCACCTAGATTGCCCGGAGCGGGCACCGAAGCGATCGGATCAAGTGGGGGCGGAGGGGGGGCAGGCGCGACGGGTTGGATCGCAAATCCCACCACAGGCGGTGGCACGGGTGGCTGCGCAGGGCGAGTGCTGCGCTCCAGCCACCACCAACCCGTCACGATCACGGTCGCCGCCAACGCGACTCCCGTCCAGATTTTCTTACTCATAGTCGGATACAGAGGAGGAGGAACGTCGGGTACAACCCGTCTAACGACCCGCACCTAGCGGGCGGGTTCCCGCTCGTCGCAAGAAGCCCCGCTGAACCCGCCTCCTACCTGCGTCCTAAAAAGCAGTCGCACCGCGGAAACCAGTCCCGTAGCGCGACCGGGCGCTCCGTTTACTCGGCCGCGTCTTCGGCTGCGCCGGTCACGACCGTGCCGCCGGCGACGGAAACCTTTTCCTGAATCGCAGCCTGCACTTTAGCGGCGAGGTCCGGCTTGTCCTTGAGCGCCTGCTTGGCGGCGTCCCGACCTTGGCCGATGAGTTCGCCCTGATAGGCGATCCACGCCCCCTTTTTATCCAAAATTTTGTGCTCGATACCTAGGTCGAGGAGCGAGCCGGTGCGGCTGATGCCCTCGTCATACATGATGTCGAACTCGCATTCGGTGAAAGGCGGGGCGATCTTATTTTTCACCACCTTGATCTTGGTGCGGTTGCCGATGATCTTGCCATCCGGGGTCTTGAGTTGGTCCTTGCGACGGATGTCGATGCGGATGGAGGAGAAAAACTTCAGCGCTCGGCCTCCCGAGGTGGTCTCGGGGTTACCGAACATGACGCCGATCTTTTCACGGATCTGATTGGTAAAAATGCAAATGCACTTGGTCTTGCTCACCACGGCAGTGAGACGGCGCATGGCTTGGGACATCAGGCGGGCCTGCGAACCCATGGTCATATCGCCCATCTGGCCCTCAAGCTCGGCCTTCGTGATAAGGGCGGCGACGGAGTCGATGATAATAACGTCGATGGCGTTCGAGCGGATGAGGGTCTCGGTGATATTGAGAGCATCCTCGCCAGAGTCGGGCTGAGAGACGAGCAGGTCGTCGAGCTTAACGCCGACCACGCGGGCGTATTTCGGGTCGAGGGCGTGCTCGACATCGATGAAGGCGGCGAGGCCGCCACGGCGCTGGGCCTCGGCGATGACGCTGAGACAGAAAGTGGTTTTACCCGACGACTCTGGCCCGTAAATTTCGATGATGCGGCCGCGAGGCAGGCCGCCGCCGCCGAGACAGAGATCGATCGCGAGAGAACCGGTCGAGACGGTCTCGACCGTCATCTTGTGGTTATCGCCAAGGCGCATGATCGAGCCTTCGCCGAATTGTTTGGTGATGGAGCTGACGGCGAGATCGAGCGTTTTGCGATCTGGATTGGTGACGGCAGGGGCAGCGGACGCGGCGACTTTGACGGGGGCGGCTTTGGACATGACGGGATACTTTTTAGTGGTTTGGGTGAGGGAGCCGAGCGACCGCCCGGCTGCAATCGAGATGCCAACGGGAAGCATGGCTTCCGATGCTGGCAAGTGAGACTTCGATGAAAATGCTGTTCACCTGAACAGCAAGTCAAAAATCCTCCCCAAAGCTGGTAAAATTAAACCCCTAACCGTCGTTAACACCGGAATGGATAGACTTAAATATACCGCAAATCACACCAATGTATTTATTAACGATATTATAAACGCTCACCGCCGCTGACGCCGTCGGTTGGCTTGCTGCTTGCGAAAGACGGGCAGTAACCGGGCTTCGATGTGGGAGAATGCCGCCAACAGGCCGTCCCGGCGATAGACCGCGCCGATCTCTGCCTCCACCCGCGTGGGACGCGCTATGCCTGCGAGATACTCGTTGGCGGTGAGATGGAGAAACGCCTCGGTATTGATGCCACCGGTCTCTCGCAACACCCGCTCACGCGCCCACAAGGCCAGCACGGCATCCCCCACCCAAGCGAACTCTTGCTCGGCTTGGTGACTTGACGGAGTCGTGACCAAAACCGGAAGGAAGGGCGGGGCGGCGGGAGAAGAGGAAGACATGGAAACGTCCTGAATTCGTGAAGAAACCGACGCCAATCGTTTCTAAAAAGCGAGCCATGTTAATTCCACGCTTCCGCGCCCCATTCCGCTGGCACTGAGAAAGACCATAACC
The DNA here is from genome assembly GCA_903869675.1 of uncultured Verrucomicrobiota bacterium. Classification (GTDB taxonomy): domain Bacteria; phylum Verrucomicrobiota; class Verrucomicrobiia; order Opitutales; family Opitutaceae; genus IMCC26134_A. Next base: position 109,689 of record CAIQAB010000018.1, read on the forward strand.
AAACGTATACCAACATCCATCCCAAGCCAACCGTGCCCACGGAACCCACTCCCGTCACCACTGTTCCCTTCACGACTGCGCCACCGTATTCGTCTCGGACTCCCCTGCCCGTCCCGGAAAAAACGCCATTCAGTCCCAACGTCGTCGCCGGCGCCCTTTGCGCCCTCGTGACGCTCGCCTACGCAAGCTCGTTTGCGACCCTGATTTTCGGTGGCGCCCTTGCTCCCTCGGTGAACCTCGGCGTCTGGACCGCCATCATGGGGAGTTTCGCCACGCTCCTGACGCTTTCATTTCTCAGCTCTTTCCGCTTTGCCATCGGAGGGCCGGATTCAAATCCGTCGGCAATCCTGGCGATCTCGGTCGCCTCGATCGCCAAGGATATCCTCCAAGGCCCCGCCACCAATCAAGCTGGGTTGCTGCCGACCATCTTCGTTTTCCTCTTCGGCTCGGCCGTGCTCTGCGGCCTGCTGCTCTATCTTTTCGGCCGGCTCCGCTGGGGCCGCTACGTGCGCTACATCCCCCACCCCGTGGTAGGTGGGTTCCTCGCCGGCACCGGTTACCTGCTGGTCGCAGGCGGCTGGAAGATGCTCGTGGGCAAAAACTTCACACACACCACGCCCGCCGACCTGGAAGCCGTGCCCGCCCTCGCTTGGTTTTTCGCCTTGGGAATCGGCCTCGCCCTGACCATCGCGACCCGCGCCTCGAAACATTTCCTCGTAATACCCGCCGTGCTCGCGGCCGGCGTGCTCGGTTTCCACATTGTGCTGCTCGCCACCGGCCGGTCCCACGAGGAGGCCCGCGCGGCCAGCCTGCTCCTGCCCCCGCTCAACGCAGGCGATTGGCAGACCCCCTTCAGCCAACCTTTGGGCGAGATTCGCTGGGATCTTCTGCTCACGCACGGCAAGGACTTCGCGGCCATGACCCTCGTCGTGCTCGTGACTATTCTGCTGAACGCCACCAGCCTCGACCTCGCCACCGGCAGGGAAGCCGACTTCGATCGCGAACTAAAGGCCCTCGGCGTGGCCAACATCCTCGGCGGACTCGCGGGCGGGCTCGTATCGGTAAACTCCTTTAACCGATCGCTGCTCAACCACCGCGCCGGCGCCAACTCACCCTGGGCGGCGCGCATCTGTGCCGGGCTCGTGCTGGGCGCTGCCGTCTTCACCCCGGGTGCGGTCTCGCTGCTGCCTCGCCCCGTCCTCACCGGGCTCGTGCTCTACCTCGGCGTTTCCTTGCTGGTGAACTGGCTTTGGGACGCACGCCACGAACTACCCGTTTCGGATTACCTCACGGTGGTAGCCATCCTTTTTATCGTCGGCACCTTCGGTATCGTGACGGGCGTGATCACAGGCGTGGTCATCGCCAGCCTGAATTTTGTCGTGACCTTTAGCCGCCAATCCGTGGTGAAACAACGCTTCACCGCCGGCACCCGCCGCTCCAATGTCGAGCGCACCCCCGCGGAGCTGACTTGGTTGGCCGAACACGGCGGCCGTTTGCACGGCTTCGTTTTGCAGGGCCATATTTTCTTCGGCACCGCCAGCAGCCTGCTCGAGGAGATCCGCGCCGTGCTCGGCCAAGGCGAAGCCCTGTTGATCGATTTCTGGCTGGTATGCACGATCGACGCCTCATCCGTCGTCGTTTTACGGAAACTGCTCCGTCTGGCCGGAGAACGAAACACCCAGCTGGTTTTCACCGGAATCAACGAGAAACTACGCGCCCGCTTCTCCGCCTGCGGTCTCAGCCTGGAGAAGACCCACGCCCGATTTTTCGCCGACCTCGACCGCGGCCTCGAATGGACCGAATCCCAATTACTCACGGGAGCCCAGCGCGAGATCACCCTTAGCGAAGCCCTCGGCCTTGCCAACTCCGCCGACGCCGACGTGCTCCACAGTAACTTTAACCTCATTGAACTGCCGGCCGGCCGGCCCCTTTTCAAACGCAACGAATCCTCCGACGCGCTTTACGTGCTGCTATCCGGTCAAGTAAGCGTGAACCTGCAGCTAACGGGATCAAACTACACGAAGCGCCTGCGCAGTTACGGCCCTGGAACCATTGTGGGCGAAATGGGCTTCTACAGCCGGGCGCCTCGCAGCGCCGACGTAGTCGCCGACATGCCCACCCGCGCCGCCCGGCTCGACCTCGAGCAATTGAAGTCACTCGAACTCCACCGCCCCGATCTCGCCGCGCAGCTCCACCGCTTTGTGATCAATACTCTCGCCGCTCGCCTGCGCACCGCGAATCAAGAGCTGAGCCAGATGCTGTGAACCCGCGCCGGCTCATGCCTCCCCGGTCGGCGGAGGGAGATCGCGGGCCCGCTTTAAATGCGCCCCGCGCTTCAGGGGCTTGGGGGTGACGGCGTCCTCGGCAGCCGCCCGCACCCGCTTGAGCTCGTCAAATTGCTTGGGCGACATCAACCGCCGGGGCACTCGCTTGGCCGCCTCGTCCATCAACCGGTCCCACATTTCCACCGTGACTGGCTCGAGCGGTTCCCACGGCTCATGGTGACCCTGCTTGCGCCGCCACGTGACCTCCCCGCCGTGAAAAACGACCCACACTTGAAACTTGCCCGCCTCGGGATCGCGGAGCCACCAGCCAAAGTCCATTGCCATGTTGAGGTGGAGGCAAAAGCGCAGAGGCCGCCCGCGCCAGCGTAAAACCCGGGGCCGCACTCAACCCGTTTTAGCACCCACCATTCCCGCGAAGCCCCGCTCATGCCCGGACTCCCTTGGTGCTTGCCCGCGCACCCGGTCGCGGACGGCATGCAGGGATGAAGTGGTTTTCGCGATCGGCCCGCATCGGCCTGGCAAGTCTCGCCCTCGGCACGGTAGGCGCGCCGCGCCTCACGGCCGATCTAGCCGATGACATCGCGCAGGTGAGCGTGGAAGCCGCGGGCGGCGCCCGCGCCCACGCCGCTCTTTATTCATTTCGGGCCGAAGGTGTGACGAGCGTCGGCGAAGCCGAGGTCGAATTCATCCTTTACGCCGCCCGCCCCCGCGGCGTGCGCATCGAAACCCTCGGGGAAAAAACCTCGTTGGTCCGCGCCTACGACGGGGTCCACGCACCGTGGAAAAAAGACGACCCCGCCAAGCCACCGCGCCGCCTAGGCCGCCAAGAGGAGCGCGAATTCATGCTGGAGGCCGATTTCGACCAACCGCTCTTTGACTGCAAGGCCCGCAAAATCAGCCTCGACTACGGAGGGGAATGCACGGTCGACGGCCGGCCCTGCCTGAAGCTGCTCGCCACGGTGCGCTTCACCGAGGTGATGACGCTCTACATCGACTGCGAATCGCACCTGCTGATACGGCGCGACCGCGAGGAGCAGCGCGACGGCAAAACCGTGGTGTTAGAAACGCATTACTCGGATTTCAAAAAAGTCGCCGGCGTTCGCCTGCCCCGCCGCATCCGCACCCTCTCCGACGGCCGCCTACTACACGAAACCCGGATCAAGGACTACGATGCCAACCCGGACCTGCCGGCGGATTTCTTCAGCCCGCCGGTTGCGAATTGGCCACTCGACTAGGCCCGCGGCTCCGCTCTTGCCTACGCCGCCACCGAGACGCGAGTCTGCGCCATGGCCCTCTTCGGAACCCTCAGAACGGTGCGCACCCAACTCGCGCCCTCACCCGCCTTCAACGTGGCACTCGACTACGTCGCCCGCTGCCTGCAACACGACTCCCCCGAGGCCGCCCGGATCGCGGCCGTCCCGGTAGGCGAGACCGTCCGCATTGAACTCGGCGCGGGTGTCTTCGCCCTCGAACAAGCCTACCTTTCCAAGCCCGCCAGCGAAGGCCGCTGGGAATCACACGAGCGCCATATCGACGTGCAGGTCATGGTCACGGGCCGCGAATTAATGGGAGTAATCGATACCAGCCGCCTCGTTCTCGCCGAGGACCTGCGCGAAGCGCGCGACCTGTTGTTTTTTGCCGCCCACGAAGGCGGCTCGACCCTGCGCTTGGGCGCGGGCGAGCTAGCGGTGTTTTTCCCCGACGACGGCCACAAACCCTCCTTGGCCGACGGCGAGCCAGCGTTGGTGCGCAAGACCGTGGTGAAAGTCCCCGTCGCCGTCACGACCGCCACGGCTCCCGCCGAGTGAACTACCGCCACCAATTCCACGCGGGGAACTTCGCGGATGTGCTCAAGCACTCCGTGCTCCTGCACTTGCTCCGCGCCCTTCAAACCAAGGAAAAAGGTCTGCTCTACCTGGATACCCACGCCGGCCGCGGCGGCTACGATCTGTCCGCGGCGGCCAGTGGCACGACGCTCGCCCGCAAACCCGAATGGCCACACGGCCTCGGCCGCCTGCTCGGCCGCTCCGACCTGCCGCCGGAGTTGGCCAGCTACCTCGAGGCCGTGCAAACCTTCGACCGCGCCACCGGGAGCAAAACCCCACTCGCCGCTTCCATCGATGAGCCGCCCCGTTTTTACCCGGGTTCGCCCTGGCTCGCTGCGTCCCATCTGCGACCGCAAGACCGCGCCATTCTCTGCGAACGCCAACCCGACGAAGCCGCCGCCTTGACCAGTGAGTTTGCCGGTCGGCGGCGCGTATCGGTGCAGACGATGGATGGCTACACCGCCGTCCGGGCCACCCTTCCCCCTCCAGAACGCCGCGCCTTGGTCTTGATCGACCCCCCCTTCGAGACGGCCGACGAGTGGGGATCCATTCTGGGCGCCCTCGAAGCCGGCCTCGCCCGCCTGCCCGGCGGCACCTTCGCCGTGTGGTATCCGCTGACCACCCGTGCCCGCGTGGATGTTTTTTATCGCCAGTTGCTTGCCTTCCGCGACTTGCCGCCCTGCTACACAGTGGAGCTATTGATCGGAGGGGAGGATGCCGGACTGAAACTCTGGGGCTGCGGCCTGCTCGTCATAAACCCTCCCTGGGGGAGCGCCCGCCCCCTCGATACCCTCGCCCGCTGGCTCGCCCCAGTCCTCGCTCAAGGTCCAGGCGCCACCGGCGGCGTGCACTGGTTGGTTCCAGAAAGATGAAATGTAAGATAAATTAACATATAATGTTCGCCTACGTAGCAAAGGCTTGCTAACAGTGAATTCAGCCTCCTTGGCTTAGTTTTTCTAAACCAATCAAAAATGTCCTCAACGTATACCCCGACTGTTGATTTACCCACACTGCGTGTGGTCCTGATCGAGGACGATCGTGTTTATCGGCATTTTGTTCGGCAGGTGATCAAGAAAGTCGATAACGCAAAGCTGATCGCAGAATGCTCGACCGGGACCGAGGGAGTGGAAATCTGCCGTCGCGAACGGCCCGACGTCCTGCTACTCGATCTGGTCCTGCCCGACCAGCAAGGAGTGGATGTGGTGAGAACGATCAAACCGGAACTGCCGGACCTGATCGTGATGATGATAACCGCGCATCCGCACAATGATCTCCCGCGAGAGTTGCTCAAACTCGGGGTGCAAGGTTTTGCCGACAAGACTTCCTCATCGTCCGATCTGGCCAAAAACATCCGGAGCGTGCTCGCCGGCGGCATCAGCTACAACAGCGTCGCAGGCATCGCACGCCCCCCGCTAGAGCCTGTCATCAGTCTGCCCGGCAACACCGAGAACATCAAACCCGAGAAACTCACCGTGCGCGAACGCGAGATCGCCACGATGGTCGCCGCGGCGATGTCCTCGAAGGAAGTCGCCGGCAAATTGGGCCTGAGCACCCGCACGGTGGAAAAACACCGCGCCAACATCTACGCCAAACTAGGCGTGCGCGATGTCGTCGGCCTAACCCGGTGGTGCATCTACCACCGTATGGCCCTCTGAACCGAAGGCCCATAGCCGGCTGGGCTGTCCGCCAGCCGGCCCCGCGCCCGGCGGATCACGCCGCCACCGGCAGGAGCATACGCTTGGGGATGTTGAGGCTCAACATCCCGTCCCCTAGCTCCGCCGTGAGCGCTCCGTAATCGAGGTCGCGCCCCAACCGCAGGCGCAACTCATAGTCGCGCTGGGCATATTCAAGGTGGGCAGAAGCGAAGTTCACCCGCACCACATGACTCTTGCGGCCGATGACCACGAGGTCAGGTCCGCGCACCACGATCTCGACCCCGGCAGCCTCAACTCCGGGCAGAAAGACCGTCACCTCGATGCGCTCCGCGTGTTGCTGGCAGTCGTAGTGAGGGCTGCGCGTCTCGGCGGCGAGGGCGGAGACGGCAAGGCCCGGACGACGACTGCTATTCAGCTGGGGCGGTAGGATGGTGTTCATGACGGGAAAAAGAGAAAAAAGAAAATGGCTGTGAGTTCGGGCAAAACACGGGATCGCCTGCAGGCGAAGAACCCGGATCCGGAAAGACGTCGTAGCGTGAAAGGGGCGAACCGCTCAGGGATCCGCACTCCGCTCAGACAGACCGTCCCCGGGAGGGCCGTTGGCGTTGATGCCAACCATGTCGACACCCCCAGACCGCCGCCTGGCAACCCGCGGTCTTCGTGGACGAAGCACCGGAGCGGCGGAGAATGGCGTAGGCGGAAGGTTTCATGGAAAACTAGGGTGTAGGATGCACAAATGCACGCGCTGTGCCAACTGCCCATGCAATTTTTCAGCTGAAGATTTTGTGAAGCCCGACACGCTCCCTTCGCCGGCAAGACTCAGCCGCACCAACGCCAGCAGGTGTTTCCGCGTTGGACAAGCGGGGCCGGGTGTTGCTCGGTGTGTGTTCATGTCCGACTCCCCCCCAGCCAATCCAGCCGAGCCCGGCCTCGAGGTGCGCACGTTTTTCGTGCGCGGACGCAACGCCCTGGTGGCGCGCGCCAACCTGTCGGAACTCTACGTGGACTATTATCTCCACCTTGGCACCCACGGTGTGAAGCCCGCCGAGGCCCACGCGACCCTCTTTAAACGCGCCCTCGCCGCCTTCGCCCTGCACTGCGCTTCCCGCCCGCGCAATGAACTGACCGCCTGGACCATCAACCTGCAGTCCCCCCGAGTGAACCTGTTTCTCGCCGGCGACAACACCCTCGGCGCCGTGGTCGGACGCATCTTCGACGAAAACGTGAAGGAGCTGCCCGAAAATCTCTTTTACGCCGACGTCGTCCGCGGCCGGGAGCCGAAACGCCGCAGCGTGGTAGCCTTCACCGAGCCAGATCCAGTCGCGGGCATGGAAATGTTTTACGCCCGCAGCGAACAACGACCGGTGAGGTTCTTCGACCTCGGTGATGAGGATTTCGCGCTCGTCAGCGAACACCCCGATTGCGACACCGCCTGGCTGGCTTCGCTCAACGCCGAAGCTGTGCGCAACGTCGAAAAAACCGAATCGACCGCGCCGCTCGAGTCTCGCGTATGCCGCTGGCACTGCGGCTGCACCCACGACCGCATGCTCGAGGTGCTCGCCCCGGTGATGCGCCAGGACGCCGAGGGACTCTTCGGCGAATCCGCCGTGGTCACGATCCAGTGTCCCCGTTGCGCTGCCCGCCATGCGGTGACCCGCGAGGCGCTCGAGGCCTACCTGGCCACCCATCCCTAACCTCGGCGTGGACGCAATCTGGGGAAATATCCTACGCGGGTTGTCCGCGGCCTCGCCGCTCGACCAGGCAAACCTCGTCCTCGGCCTCCTCGGCGTAGGACTAATGATCCGCCGCAGCCGTTGGGCCTTCCCCGTAGGCCTGATCGCAGTGTCCGTGCAGGGGCTGCTATTCTGGCGCGCCCGCTTCTACGCCGACGCCGTCCTGCAGGGCTTCTTTTTTGCCTGCCTCGCCTATGGTTGGTGGCACTGGCGACGCGACGCCGCTGCTACGGAAACCGACGTTGTGCCCGTGACCGTGCTGACGCATCGCGCCCGCCTCGGCTGGCTCGGTGCCGGCCTCGCCCTCACCCTCGGATGGGGTGCGTGGCAAAACACCCACACCGATGCCACCCTGCCCTACCGCGACGCCTTCATCGCCGCATTCAGCCTGATTGGCCAAATGCTGCAGGTGCGCAAAAAGCTCGAAAACTGGATCGTCTGGCTAGCGGTCAATACCGTCGCCATCGCCGCCTACTGGACGGCCGACCTCGCCTACACCGCCTTCCTCTACGCCCTCTACCTGGCGCTCGCCGCCCTCGGCCTGCGCGCCTGGCGACGGGCCTTGGTTCAAAACCCGCAGACTGCGCCATGAATCCAGTCGCCCCACGCCCGCTCCGAGTCGTGATCTTCGGCCCCGAGTCCACCGGAAAATCCACCCTCGCCGAACGCCTCGCGGAACGCTTCGCCGCACCTTGGTCACCCGAATTCGTCCGCGAATTCTGGGACGCCCACGGCGGCGTCATTACCGCCGCCGATCTCCACGCCATCGCCCACGGCCAGCGCGCTGCCGAAGATGCCGCCCAGGCCCGCGCCGTGGCGGACGGGGCGCGCGTAGTGTTCCACGATACCGATCTGCTGACCTGCATGATTTGGGATGACCTCCTTTTTCCCGGCTCCTGCCCAGAATGGCTGCGCGTCGAAGCAGACATCCAGGCCTGCGCGACCGACCTCTATTTGTTCTGCGACACCGACCTACCCTGGACGCCCGATCCCCAGCGGTGTTTCCCCGACGAGGCAGGTCGCGAAATGTGCCGTCGATTCTTCTTGGAAAAACTCGAGGCCACCGGCGCGCGTTGGACGCGAATCCACGGGTCCGACGCCGCCCGGGAAGCACGTGCCAGTGCGGCGGTGGAACTACTCCTGAATCGCCGCGCCTACCGATGAATTTCGAGAATATCGAAACCAGCGATCATGCAGCTCGCTTCGGCGGCCTCGGCCGCCTGCTCGGCCGCGAAGCGCTGGAGCGCCTGCGCGGCGCCCACGCCTGCGTGATCGGCGTCGGCGGGGTCGGCTCCTGGACCGCCGAGGCCCTCGCCCGCAGCGGCGTTGGCGCCATCACCCTGATAGATCTCGATGAGGTCTGCGTGAGCAACGTCAACCGTCAGCTCCACGCCCTCGATGGCCAGATCGGCCGGCCCAAAGTCCTCGTGCTCGCTGAGCGGATACTCTCCATCCATCCCGCGTGCCGGGTCACCGCCGTGCAGGAGTTTTTCACCGCCGCCAACGCCGACGCCCTGCTCACTTCGGACCGGGGCTACTCCGTTGTGGTGGATGCGATCGACTCGGTCGCCCACAAGGCCCGCCTGCTCGCCGCCTGCTTCAACCGCAGCCTACCCTGCGTGACCACCGGCGGCGCGGGCGGCAAACGCGACGGCACCCGTCTGCGCAGCGGCGACCTCGGGGAATCCGGCGGCGACGACCTGCTCCGCCAGGTGCGCAAGACCCTGCGCCGAGAGCATGGCTTCCCCGGCGGCGAGGGTCATCTCTACGGCCTGCGTGCGGTGTGGAGCACCGAGCCCCCCGTCTACCCTTGGGCTGACGGCACCTGCGCAGCCTCCCCCGAACCCGGCTCCGCCACACGGCTGGATTGCGCATCCGGACTAGGCGCAGCCGTGTGGGTGACGGCGGCATTCGGCTTCGCCGCCGCTCAGGAGGCCGTTCGCCTGATTACCACGCCGGACCAAAAAACCGGGTAAAGTTATCCGCGATTCTGGCGGTCAGAGCGGCCTGCTCGACGCCGCGCAAGGCCGCCAAGCCGGCGTAGGCCGCCTCAATGTTGCCAGGATGATTGGGGGCGAATCCGTCCGGCCCAGACGGGAGCTTATGCGTCCGCCAGACCGGCGGAGGCGGCATCGCAGGCGCATCGGTTTCACACAACAACCGGTCCTCGGGTATCGCCCGGAAAGCCTCCTGCCGCGCCGCTTTGCGCCGGTCGAGAAAAGCCGGGTTAAAGGAAAAATAGGCCCCCAGCCTCACCAACTCGCCCACTATTTCTGCGGAGCCACCGTAAGCATGGAGCAGGAACCCCCGCGCAGGCGCCGGATGGGCGCGCAGGAGCGGAAGCAATTCGCCGAAGGCATGGAGGCAATGAACGGTGACAGGCAGGTTCCGCGCCGCCGCGAGCGCAAACTGTGCGACGAAGACCTCCGTTTGCTCGTTCATCGACGCCGGGGGCACCCCGCCGAGACGCGGATCATCCGGCGCGGCGGAATCAAGTATCCAGCGGTCTAGCCCAATCTCGCCGACGCTGGCGCGCGGGTCAACGTCGAGCCGCGCCACTAACTGCTGCAACCAATCCGAGGGCCGGGGCGCGCCGACGTCCCACGGATGCAGACCATAGGCCGGACGCACAAAGGCATGCGCCTCCGCCAGCGCTGCCACCCGGGGCCAGTCGCTGGGATGGGTGCCATTGACCACCATTTCACCACCCTCCCCGGCCAACTGGGGCCAAGCGGAGACGAGGCGTTCAAGATGCGGCACCAGCGCCTCGTCTTGAAAGTGGTTATGAGCGTCGTAAAACATATCTTAAATCTATTTAGATTATAAATTTAAGAAAAAAAAAATTACCCAAGGATATGACCGATTGGCACGGATTGCCCGATATTATCCGTAATAATCCATCACATCCGTGGTCAAAAACTCCATCGACTTGGGTGGATTGCCTATCCTGAGGAGGCCTCAAAACGGGACGTCATCGTCCACCGTCTCTCCAGGGGCCTCGGGCAGCGGCGCGCCATCATCCTCCGCAGCAGGCGCGGCCGGAGTCGCCCCGATCGCCTCGATTTTCCACGCGTTGAGATTCACGAAATAGCTCTCCTTCCACTCGCGACCGCGCAGATCAAAGAATACCTTCACCAGGGCGCCGGGCTTGAGATCCGCGACGAGGCCGACTTTGTCCTTCACGCACTCGAATTTGATGTCTTGGGGAAAGCGCCCCGCCTCGATCGTGAGCACGAATTCACGTTTATTGAAGCCGCTGCCAAAGGTCTGTTCGTCGAAAACTTTTTTGATGGTGCCGTTGATTTCAAACATGGCCCCATCCTGCTCGCGCCATCCCGGCTCGGCCAGCCTGTTTCAAGGTTCTCTTCCGTGGTCTTCCCGGATGCTTGCCCCCGAGCCGTCCGTCACCTCACTGTCACGGTTAAATACCTTCGCGCGTGCTCCTCGTCATCGATAATTACGACTCGTTCACCTTTAACTTGGTCCAGTATTTCGGCCAACTGGGCGTGGAGCAGCGTATTTTTCGCAACGACCAGATCACGCCCGCCGAGGCCCTCGCGCTCAACCCTGACCGCGTGCTGATTTCCCCCGGCCCCTGCTCGCCCGCCGAGGCCGGCGTATCCCTCGAGGTGATTGGCGCCTTCGCCGGCGTGAAACCGATTCTCGGCGTCTGCCTTGGGCACCAGTCCATCGGCCACTATTTTGGCGGCCGCGTGGTCCGCGCCAACCGCCTGATGCACGGCAAGACCTCGCCCATCCTCCACCAAAATACCGACGTCTTTGCCGGCATGCCCCAAGGCTTCGCCGCCACCCGCTACCACTCGCTGCTGGTCGAGCGCGCGAGCCTCCCTGCCTGCCTCGCCGTCACCGCCGAAACGGCCGAGGGCGAGATCATGGGCCTGCGCCACCGCGAACTGCCCATCTGGGGCGTGCAGTTCCACCCCGAGTCCATCGCCACCGAGGGCGGCATGCGCATACTCGAAAACTTTCTCTCTCTGGTTTAAAAGCCCGCCCATGCGCTGCCCGAAATGCACTTCGATCGACGATAAAGTCACCGACTCCCGCATCAGCCGCGAAGGCACCAGCATCCGCCGCCGGCGCGAATGCCTGGAGTGCGGCCACCGTTTCTCCACCACCGAGGTGTTGATCCGCGAGGGCGTGGTCGTCTTGAAACACGACGATCGCCGCGAGGATTTTGACCGCGATAAACTCACCCGCTCGGTCCGCGCCGCCTGCCATAAACGCCCGATCGACGCCGAACGCATCAGCATGCTGGTGGACGACGTCATGGACATCCTCGAGGCCCGCCACGACAACGAGATCCCCAGCGCAGCCATCGGCGAAGGCGTGATGGAACAGCTTCGCAAGATCGACCACGTCGCCTACGTGCGCTTCGCCAGCGTCTACAAGGAATTCCGCGACGTCGCTGAGTTCGTCAGCGAGATCAAGGACCTCGGTCCCGCCCCGGCCGAGCCCGGCGCCTGAGCGCGGATGAATGCCGCCGCCACCCATGACGAGTTGCGCCGCCTGCACTTCGTCAACGCTCTCTTCGCCCGCCTGACCGGTGACGATCTCTACCTCGCCGGCCAGATCCGCGACGCCATCGCCTTCAGCCTGAGTGAGCTCGCCGAACAGACCCGCGCCCACCCCGAATTCGCCGCCCGCTACGACGCCGCCTTCAACGCCGCCGCCGCCCGCCTGCTCGAGAAGTTTTTCGCCGGCCAGCCCGGCCACGGGTTTTTCCATTGGGATGCGCTCAGCACCCTGACTTCCGCCACCCCGCTCTTCGCCCGCGCCGAGCTGATGACCGGGCTGAAACGACTCGCCCCCTGCGCCGAGGCCACCGTGCTCGTTACCAACCTCCGCGCCGCCCTGCTCCCGCCTGAACAACGCGAAACCGCCCGCCGCCGTCGCGATTACGAGGACGCCCTCGCCTACGTGCAGGACCTCGCCGCCGCCCGCACCCGCCCCGGCGCCGAAGTGCGGCTGCTGTTTTTGTAAGTCATGTCGAAAAGCCTGCGTAAACTCCACGCTCGGCCTCGACAAGATTTCCAAAACCCGCCCGAATCCCCGCGCCGGCCAACCCCACCCCGCGTCCGCCCCGGACGCCCGGCTCCATCTTACCACCCAACCCGAATGCCCCCTGCCAAGTCCCCCGCCGCGAAAAACCCCGCCCCCGCTATCCGCCCCATCGCCAAACTGATGGCCGCCAACCGCTCCGAGATAGCGGTGCGCATCTTTCGCGCCGGCACCGAGCTGGGCATCCGCACCGTGGCGATCTACGCTCAGGAGGACCGCTTTTCACTCCACCGCCAGAAGGCCGACGAGGCCTACCGCGTCGGCCGCGGCAAAGGCCCCGTGGCCGCCTACCTCGACATCGACGGCATCATAGGCGTGGCTAAGGAAAAAGGCGTCGATGCCATCCACCCCGGCTACGGCTTCCTCTCGGAAAACCCGGACTTCGCCCGCGCCTGCGCCACCGCCGGCCTCGTTTTTGTAGGGCCCCGCCCCGAACTACTGGAAATGATGGGCGATAAAACCGCCGCCCGCGCCGTCGCGCAAAAGATCGGCGTGCCCGTGCTGCCAGGCACGGAAAACCCCATCGAGGACCGCGCCGAGGCGCTCCGCACCGCCAAAGCCATCGGCTTCCCCCTCATTATCAAGGCCGCCTTCGGCGGTGGAGGTCGCGGCATGCGCGTGGTCCACAAGGCCGCCGACCTCGCCGACCTGCTCGACGAGGCCCAGGCCGAGGCCGGCCGCGCCTTCGGCAACGCCGCCGTGTTTCTCGAGAAATACATCCCCCGCGCCAAACACATCGAGGTGCAGATCCTCGGCGACCGGCACGGAAACGTCATCCACCTCCACGAGCGCGACTGCTCGGTGCAGCGCCGCCACCAGAAGGTGATCGAGGTCGCACCCAGCCACGGCCTGCCACCCGCCATCGTGACCGAGTTATGCGAAGCCGCCGTGCGCCTCGCCCGCGAGATCCGCTACGACAACGCCGGCACCGTCGAGTTTCTATACGACCTCGACCGCCACGAGTGGTTCTTCATCGAGATGAACCCGCGCATCCAGGTGGAGCACACGGTCACCGAGGTGATCACCGGCCTCGACCTCGTGCGCGCCCAGATCCTCATCGCCCAAGGCCACGCCCTGCACTCGCCCGAGGTCGACATGCCCGCTCAGACCGACATCCCGCGCAACGGCTACGCCCTCCAGTGCCGCATCACCACCGAGGACCCGGAGAACAAGTTCGTGCCCGACTACGGTCGCATTCAGGCCTACCGATCACCCGGCGGTTTTGGCGTCCGCCTCGACGGCGCAGCCGGCTTCGCCGGCTCGGTGATCACGCCTTTCTACGACTCGATGCTGGTGAAGGTGATCGTAAGCGGGCAGAACTATGACCTCGCCTTGCAACGCATGCGCCGCGTGCTGAGCGAGTTCCGCATCCGCGGAGTAAAGACTAATATCCCCTTCCTGGAGAACGTCGTCGCCCACCCGCTGTTCCAGTCCGGCCAGGCCACCACCACGCTGATCGATACCTCGCCAGAGTTGTTCCGCTTCAAGGCCCGCCACGACCGAGCGACCAAGCTGCTCGCCTTTCTCGGTGACGTCACCGTGAACGGCAACCCCCACGCCAAGGGCCACCGCCCGGCCAAACCCTTCGCGCCCATCGCCCCCCCGGCCTACGACTCGCAAGTCGCCCCGCCGGACGGCACCCGCCAACTCCTGCTCAAACTCGGTGCGAAGAAATTCGCCGAGTGGACGTCCGCGCAGAAACGCCTGCTGGTGACCGATACCACCTTCCGCGACGCCCACCAGTCGCTGCTCGCCACCCGCGTGCGCACCCATGACCTGCTCGCCTCCGCCGGCGCGGTCGCCCGCCGCGCCCCCGGGCTCTACTCGCTGGAGTGCTGGGGCGGAGCGACCTTCGACACCGCCATGCGTTTCCTCAACGAGGACCCGTGGGACCGCCTCCGCCAGCTCCGCGCGCGCGTGCCGAACATCTGCTTTCAGATGCTCCTGCGTGGCGCCAACGCTGTCGGCTACACTAACTACCCCGACCACGTCGTCGCCGGCTTTGTCCGCCACGCCGCCGCCGAGGGCATGGATATCTTCCGCATCTTCGACTCGCTGAACTACCTGCCGAACCTCCGCGTCGCCATGGAGGCGGTGCGCGCCACCCACGGCGTGTGCGAAGCCGCCCTGTGCTACACCGGAGACATCCTCGACGAGCGTCGCGACAAGTTCACCCTCGCCTACTACGTCCGCCTCGCCCGCGAGCTGGAAAAAATGGGCGCCCATATGATCGCGATCAAGGACATGGCCGGCCTCTGCCGCCCCGCCGCCGCCCACAAGCTGGTCAAGACCCTCAAGGAGGAGGTCGGCCTGCCCATCCACTTCCACACTCACGACACCAGCGGCATCAACGCCGCGTCCATCCTGCGCGCCGCCGACGCCGGCGTGGACATCGTCGACCTCGCCCTCGCCGCCATGAGCGGCAGCACCTCCCAGCCCAACCTCAACTCCATCGTCGCCGCCCTCCGCCAGACGCCGCGCGATACCGGGCTGGACCTCGACGCTCTCAATGAATTCTCCGACTACTGGGAAAATGTCCGCCCGGTCTACGCCCCCTTCGACACCGCCCCGCGCAGCGGCTCGGCCGAGGTCTACCTGCACGAGATGCCCGGCGGCCAATACACCAACCTCAAGGAGCAGGCCGCCTCGATGGGCGTCTCCCACCGCTGGCCCGAGATCGCCCGCGCCTACGCCGACGTGAACCGCCTCTTCGGCGACATCGTGAAGGTGACGCCGTCCTCCAAGGTCGTCGGCGACATGGCGCTGTTCCTCTTCTCGCGCGGCATCCGCCCCGCCGACGTGGTCAACCTCCCCCCGGGCGAGACGCCCTTCCCCGAGAGCGTGATCGACATGCTCACCGGAGGCCTCGGCTGGCCCGAGGGCGGCTGGCCCGCCGATGTATCCCGTGCCGTGCTCGGCGAAAAACGTCACACCGAGGCGACCGCGAAATACCGCGCCGCGCTCCAGGCCGCGAAGACGAAGCCCAAGGGCGCGAAAACCGCCCCGGCTGTGTCGAGCCCCGCCGACACCCCCGCCGGCAGCTCAGCCGACCTCACCCGCCTCAAGGCCGAGCTCGCGGAGAAACACCGCCGCGAACCAAGCGATGACGACGTGTTTTCCCACCTGATGTATCCGCAAGTCCACGCCGACTTCGCCAAACACCGCCGCGAATTCGGCGACGTCAGCGTGCTGCCCAGCGCCGCATTTTTCTACGGCCTGCAACCCGGCGAGGAGATCTTGGTCGAGATCGAAGAGGGCAAGGTGCTCATCATCCGGCTGGTCAGCATCGGCGCGCCCGATAAGGACGGCCGCCGCAACCTCGGCTACGAGCTCAACGGCATCGCCCGCGATGTGTTGGTGGCCGACCGCGGCGTCGTATCCAAAACCAAGACCCGCCCCAAGGCCGACCTCGCCGACCCGGCACAGATCGCCGCGCCCATCCCCGGCCTGGTGGCCGCGCTCTCGACCTCCGTAGGCGCGAAGGTGGCGAAAGGCGATAAGCTGCTCATGATGGAGGCGATGAAGATGCAGACGACGGTCTACGCCACCTGCGACGGCGTGGTCGGCGAGCTCCACGTCTCCGTCGGCGACACGGTAGAGAGCAAAGACCTCCTCCTCCGCATCCGGCCGGTTTAAACCAAACCAGGGCCGACAATTCGCACCTCATTCCTGGAAGCGCTTTCTAAGCTACAGTGCAAATGACACAAAAAAGCCCCGTCGATTAGACGGGGCTTAAAGGGGGGGCAGCTTGTCGGATTACTTGGTCTCCGTTGCCTTCTTCTCGGAAGAATGGGAGTGTTCCGCGTTCTTCTTTTCATGGGCAGCCTTTTTATCGGCTTTCCAAGCGGCGAGCTCGGTTTCATCGAGCTTGCCGTCATGATTTACGTCATACTTTTTGAGAACTTGAGGCGGGATGGGCTTGGCCTGCTTGGCGGCTTCCTCGGCTGAAGCGGTGGAGACCGCGAAAGAGACGGCGAAGAGCGCCGCAAAGGTTGAAAAACGTGATTTGATCATGGTTATGAGGAGTGACCTGGCTGCTGACACCGAATACATCCTCATAGTTCCTTTTTCACCCAAAGAAAATTCAACGCTCACAACGTGTAACCTCTTGGTCAGAGGTAGACGCAGGGTAGGCGACCTTTAAGGGCAATCACGCGGATTTTAGTTCGTTCAAAGAAACCCTAAGACGGAATGCCGGGGATTTTTAACCGTTTAAAAATCTTAATATTAAAATCTTAATCCGTTTACCTTTAATAAAATACATCGGTGGAAATTAGGGAAGCGCCTGAAGCAGCGACTGATAATATCAGCCAGTTCCTTTTATTTTAAGCGGGAAGTCGACCCAAGGGGGCGGACGGGAAGCAGCACGTCGTAAACGTAAACGCCCAGGCCGATCCAGATGAGCGCGAAGGCCGCCGCGCGGTCGGCCGCGAAAGGTTCGTGGAAGACGACCCAGCCGAGGAAGAAGTGCAGGAAGGGCACGATGTATTGCAGCAGGCCGAGCGTGGTCAGGCGGAGGTGGCGGGCGGCCTCGGCAAACATCACCAGCGGCAGCGCCGTGACCACTCCGCTGGCCAGCACCAGCGCGGTCACGCCGACGTCAACGTGGCCCAGCGCGCCGCGCCCGGAGACCCCCAGCCAGCCCAAATAGCCGAGGGCGACAGGCGCGAGCAGAGCGGTCTCGAGCGCAAAACCCGGCAATGCGGCCAGCGTGGAGCGTTTTTTCATCAGGCTGTAACCCGCCCAGGTGGCGACCAAGCCGAGCCCGATCCAGGGGACGCGGCCGGCCTCGACCACCATCACCGCCACCCCGGCGGCGGCGAGGGCCAAGGCCCAGCCCTGCCGGACGGAAAGCGCCTCACCGAGCACGAAGCGGCCGAGGCACACGTTGGCCAGCGGCACGAGAAAGTAGCCGAGCGAACACTCGATCACGTGACCGTGGTTCACGCCCCACACGAAGATCAACCAGTTGCCAGTCAACAACACCCCAGCCCCCAGCGTGCGCCCCACCAGCGCGGGCTGGCGCAAGGCGGCGAGGACCTCACGTGCACCCCCCTTCCAGATGAGCAATCCGGCCACGGTGACGAGCGACCAGACGTGGCGGTGGGCGATCACCTCGAACGCATCGACCGTCGCGAGGTGTTTCCAGTAGAGCGGAAAAAGCCCCCAGCACAGGAAGGCGCCAAGCGCAGCGATCAGACCGCGCCAAGAAGGCGAAGCAACGGGCAAAGAGGACATCGGCCAAAGGAAACGCAGGGCGGTTGAAAGGGCGGCGTGAAACGAAGGGGGGAATCGGGCGCAAAAAAAGCCGGTCGCGGG
This sequence comes from uncultured Verrucomicrobiota bacterium, assembly GCA_903869675.1. GTDB lineage: Bacteria > Verrucomicrobiota > Verrucomicrobiia > Opitutales > Opitutaceae > IMCC26134_A. The sequence goes on from CAIQAB010000018.1 coordinate 127,586, forward strand.
AAGCGACCGGCTGAGAGGGAAGCACGCTCCATTAAACCTCGTAGGCGGGGAGTTGCTTGTCGACGGTCACCTTGTCGAGGCGGGCGAAGGCGGGGAGGCCGTGCTCGAAGGCGACCTGGGTCTCGCCCTGGATCAGCGGGGTGGCGTAGCGGATGAACTGGTGGTTCATGGACACGCCGTCCTCGTTAATCCACTCGCGGGGCAATTTCTTCACGCCGTTGGCGATTTCGGAGAGGGGCGCGAGGCCGGTCTCGACGGTGTAGTGGTCGGTCTCGCCGCGCAGGAGGGTGACCATCTTGTCGGTCTCGCCGCGGATGGCGGCTTTCACGGCAGCCTGGCCGGCCAGGAAGGCCTCGTCGGCGTCGGTCTTGGAGCCGAGGTGGGCGGCGGCGCGCTGGGCCATGCCGAACTTCACGCTGCGGGCCTTCACGCCGGGCAGGTTTTGCTCGACCAGACCCTGAAGGAACTCAGCGGCGCCACCGAGCTGGGCGTGGCCAAAGGCGTCGGTCGCCTCGGCGGCCGAGACGTAGTTGCCATCGGCATCGACCAGGCCCTCGCCCACGACGATAAGGCAGAACTTCTCCCGCTTGAGAACGCGTTGCACATCGGCGACGAATTTCTCGGTGCTGAAAGCAACCTCGGGGAGGTAGATGAGGTGAGGGGCGTCATGCGGCTGGTCGCGGCGCTTGGCGAGGGCGGCGCCGGCGGCGATCCAGCCGGCGTTGCGGCCCATGACCTCGACGATCTGGACGAGATCGTGCTGGCCCATGGCGGCGTTGTCGCAGGCAATCTCGCGGATGGTGGAGGAGATATACTTGATGACCGATCCGTAGCCGGGGGTGTGGTCGGTGGTGACGAGATCGTTGTCGATCGTCTTGGGGATGCCGATCACGCGGAGAGCGTAGCCCTGGGCCTGGGCGAGCTTGGAAATCTTGTCCGCGGTATCCTGGGAATCGTTGCCGCCGGCGTAGAAGAAATAGCGGATGTTGTGGGCCTTGAAGACCTCGAGCACGCGATCGAAGTCGGCCTGCTTCTTCAGCTTGTAGCGGCAGGTGCCGAGGGCGGCGCCGGGGGTGAACTTGAGGCCGCGGATGGTTTGCTGGCTCTCGGCGGCGAGGTCGATCAGATCCTCGTGAAGGATGCCAAGCACGCCATTGAGGCAGCCGTAGATCTCCTCGATATCGGCATGATTGAGGGCCTCCGAGATGACGCCCGCGAGGGATGCGTTGATGACGGCAGTGGGGCCGCCGGACTGGCCGACCAGGACATTACCTACGAGATCTTCGGACATGACGTGTGAGTTGGGTTGTGGGCTGAGGGAAACGACGAACGTGAAAGTCCAGCGTGCCGAGCGCAGCGCGCCACTGGCAAACTCAAATTTCCCGGCAGCCGCCAGAGCAGGTAAAAGCTGGTCCGTGGCGTGACCCGGAGCAGGACCGGTTCAGAGCAAGCGCCCTGGTTCGTAAGTTGCTGCACCGTAGGTTTTTTTAACCACGGTGGCAACGCGGCGCGCAAAGGCGTCCACCTGCTGGGGGGCGGCGCCGACGAAGCGTTTGGCGTCGGCGAGCAGGGCGCGCAGGTGTTTCTCGGGCAGGCCGAGGCGGGCGTCGGCGGAGAGCAGACGCACGAGGTCGGTCTCGCCTTGGCCAGTGCGGAGGGCCTTGGCGGCGGCGAGGGCGTTTTCCTTGATCGCGAGGTGGGCCGTCTCCCGGCCCACGCCGGCCTTGACCGCTTCCATGAGGATGGTGGTGGTCGCGAGGAAGGGCAGTTGGCGCTGGTTTTCAGCCGCGATCGCGGCCTCGAAGACATCCATCTGGTTGAGCACGGCGAGCAGGGTCTCGAGCAGGCCGTCGATGGCAAAAAAAGCGTCCGGCAGGGCGACGCGGCGCACGACCGAGCAGGAGACGTCGCCCTCGTTCCACTGGTGGCCGGCGAGCCCGGCAGTCATGGCGACGTGACCGGAGAGGATGGTGGCAAAGCCGCAGATGCGCTCGCAGTTGCGGGCGTTGACCTTGTGCGGCATGGCGGACGAGCCGACCTGGCCCTTTTGGAAACCCTCGGTGAGCAGTCCTTGGCCGGCCATCAGGCGCAAGGTGGTGGCAAAACTGGCCGCGCCCGCGCCGAGTTGGAAGAGAGCCGAGACCACCTCGAAGTCGAGTGAGCGCGGATAAACCTGGCCGACGCTGCCGAGCGCGCCGCCGAAGCCGAGATGCTTCACGATGCCGGCCTCGAGCGCGGCGACCTTGGCCGCATCGCCATCGAAGAGGGTAAACTGGTCCAGCTGCGTGCCGACCGCGCCCTTCAAGCCGCGGACCGGGTAGCGGGCGGCGAGTTCGGCGAGGCGGGTGTGCGCGGCGAGGATCTCCTCGCCAAACATGGCGAAACGTTTGCCGAGGGTGGTGGGCTGGGCGGGCACGTTATGCGTCCGGCCGGTGAGCAGCAGACCGCGATACTCCCGCGCGCGGGCGGCGAGTTTGCGCAGGGCGGCAGCGGATTTCATGCACACCACGGCCAGCGAGCGGGCGACCTGGAGTTGCTCGACGTTTTCAGTGAGGTCGCGCGAGGTCAGGCCGAGGTGAATCGCCTCGTGTCCGGCGAGGGCGTTGAAGGCCTCGATGCGGGCCTTGACGTCGTGGAGAGTCACACGCTCGCGGGCGTCAATATCGGCGAGGTCGATCTGGCTTTTGACCTTTTCATAGGCGGCGACGGCCTTGGCGGGGATGGCGAGGCCGAGTTCGCGCTGGGCCTTCATCACCGCGATCCAGTAATCGCGCTCGATGGCGATGCGGCCGGTGGGGGACCAGATGTCCTTGATGAGCGGCGAGGCGTAGCGTTCGGCGAGGACGTTGGGAATGGCGGAAGCGGCGGAGGACATGGCGTAAAGAGTGCAGCCCAACGCCAGCCCGGGCCCGGGGCAAACGTGGAAAATAGCTTCAGGGCGCGGCTGAACGCCGCCCACTCACGCTACCCCAGGCACTTCACCGCCAGCTCGCGCATCACCGCCGCCTCTTCCTTCGGCCGGGCGATGATGGCCTCGAAGGCCTCGGCCAGGGCGAGTTGGATATCGATATGGTGCTTGAGGGGCCACGTTTTGGCTCCGGCGGCGAGTTTGCCGACATACCAGGCGTTCTGACTGAAGAGATTCGCGGCGTTTTTCTCGCCGGCGCCGACAAAGTGTTTCCCGTAGACCGAGGCCGCGCGCTCGATGGTGGACTTATCCGGCGCGCGCCCGCCCTGCGGGGCGAGGGCCCGCAGTTGGATGAGCAGGCGGTTGCGATTCTGCATCGAGGCCAGCAACGGGCGGGCGCTCTCTCCCGCGAAAAAATGCCGGTCGAAAGCCGCCAGCACCCCGCGCAGGTCGCCCCGGAAAAACCGCTCGGTCGCCTCGAAAAAATCGCCCTCGGCGATGTTCGGGGTGAGCTCTTCAACATCCGCCTCGCTGATGGTTTTGCCCGAGTCGGCGTAAGCGGCGAGCTTGTTGACCTCGCTGACGAGGAAACGCGTGTTTGCCCCGCTGCGCGCCAGCAGCAGGGAAAGCGCATCCCGCTCGAGCGTGACGCCCAGCGCCTTGGCCTCGGCCAGCGCGGTCATGGCCAACGACTCGGCGGCGTCCTCCCCAGTGGCAGCGCCGACAAAGGCGAAATCAGCGGTCTTCTCGCACCACTTGAAGAAACTTTTCCGCCGGTCGACCGGGGCGGCGGTGATGAGGATGGCCACGTCCGCCGGCGAGACCTTAGCGAGCACCTCCTGGAGCGACTCGACCGCCCGGGCCGTGCTCTCCGCCCGGCCGGTCACGCTGTCGCCAAGAAAGTTGACGTCCTTCAACCACACCAAGCGGCGCCCGCCGAACATCGAAACGGTCAGGACGCTTTCGCGGAAGCGGGCCACCACCGCCTCGACTTCGTCCACGTTGGCCGAAAACCCCTCCAGCGTCTCCCGGGAAAACTCGTCGGTGATGTCCGCCGCGAGTTCATCATACCGGGCGCGCCCCAGCCGGCCGACCAGGAAATCGTCGGCTCCGCAGATGAAGGTGAAGGGTTTTTCGAGAGAGACAGCCATGCGGACCAGACCCACATACGACGGACCAGGCGCCGGGGCGCAAGCGGGGCTTCACCGACGAGGAGGTTTTTCGTGGCCAAGCCGGCGGTGGGTTCCAACTTTTCCCCAGCTCCCAGCCCCACCCCATGCCACATCCGCACCCCGCCCCCGCCGAAAAGGAAATGTCCACCCTGCGCGCCGTGTTCCACCCGGCCGTGATCGTCGGCGCCCTTGGCTATTTCGTGGATATCTACGACCTGACGCTTTTCAGCATCGTCCGCACCCAAAGCCTGCGCGATCTGGGCTATGCGGGCGAGCAACTGGCGGACATCGGCCTGTTCCTGTTAAACACCCAGATGGTCGGCATGCTGATCGGCGGCATCGTTTTCGGCGTCATCGGCGACCGTGTCGGCCGGGTGGCGCTGCTGTTTTCCTCCATCCTGCTCTACTCGCTGGCCAACCTCGCCAACGGCTTTGTGCACTCCGTCGAGGCCTACGCCGGGCTGCGTTTTCTGGCCGGTCTCGGCCTCGCCGGCGAACTCGGCGGTTGCGTGACGCTGGTGTCCGAGGTGCTGCCCAAATCCAAGCGCGGCTACGGCACCGCCACGATCGCGACGATCGGAGTGCTCGGGGCCGTCTTCGGCGAACAAGTGGCGCGGCACGTCGGTTGGCGGTCGGCGTTTTTCATCGGCGGCGGCATGGGCCTCACCCTGCTGGCCCTGCGCATGAGTGTGGTCGAGAGCGGCTTGTTCAACACCCTGCGCTCCCGGGAAAACGCTGCCGCGCCCGACCCCGCCCAAGGCAACACCGCGGCCCCCGTCGCGATCCGGCGCGGCGATTTCCTGGCGCTGTTTCGTTCCCGCCCGCGTTTCCTGCGCTTCGCCCGCTGCATCCTGATCGGCCTGCCGACCTGGTTCGTGGTCGGCATCCTCGCCACCCTCGCGCCGGAGTTTGGCCGTGCCTTGCACTTGAGCGGCGAGGTCACCGCCGGACGCGCCGTGTCGTCGGTCTACCTTGGCCTGTGTGCAGGGGATCTGGTGAGCGGCTTTCTCAGCCAGTGGCTGGGCACCCGGAAAAAAGTCGTTTGCGGGTTCCTGCTGCTCACCGCCGCCGCGATCGTGAACTATTTAACCAACAGCGGCGCCAGCCCCGCGAGCTTCTACACCGCCTGCCTCGCGCTGGGCTTTGGGGTGGGTTTCTGGGCCGTTTTTGCCACCATCGCGGCCGAACACTTCGGCACCAACCTGCGCGCAACGGTCGCCACCACCGTGCCGAATTTCGTGCGCGCCGCCCTGATCCCGATCACCCTGGCCTTTCAATTCACCAGAACCTCGCTCGGCCCGATCGCCGCCGCCGCCGTCGTGGGCGCGGGGTGCGTGCTCATCTCGCTCTGGGCCCTGCACGGGCTGGAGGAAACCCACGGGCGCGAGATGGATTACATCGAGACTTGAGCGGAAACGGCGTCTTTTGCCGTGCCCCCGCCGTTTTCCGTAGTCAATGTGACATCCATCGCCTCCATGCCGCCCGCCGCCGCTCTTGAACGCCTCCTCCTGCGCCTGACTTGGCCAGACCTCGACCGCGCCCACCTCCGCCACCTGGTGGAGCTGGCCCGCGACGAAGATTTGGCCGGGCTCGGCTTGGCCAAAAAACCCGCCCGCACCGGCGACCGCTCCACCGCCGCCCTCGCCAGCACTCCGCGCACCGGCCGCGCCCACCTGGTCGCCCGCTCCCCGCTCGTCGCCTGCGGCCTGCCCCTGCTCCCCCTCGTGCTCTCCGCCTACGGCCGCCGTGCTTCCGCCCAAGCCCGCGTGCACGACGGCGCCCGGTTAGCACCCGGCGAAATCCTCGCCACCCTCGAAGGCGATCCGCGGACCCTGCTCGCCGCCGAACGGGTCGCGCTGAATTTTGTGCAACGCCTTTCCGGCATCGCCACCGCCGCCGCCGCCCACGTCGCCACCCTCGGCCCCGGGCACACCCGCCTGCTCGACACCCGCAAGACCACCCCCGGATACCGCATGCTGGAAAAATACGCCGCCGCCTGCGGCGGAGCCTGGAACCACCGCCTCGGGCTCTTCGATCGTGTCATGTTAAAGGACAACCACCTCGCGCTGCTCGGTTCGCCCGACGATCTCGCAGCCGCCGTGGCCCGCGCCCGCAAGGCCGCCCCCGACCTGCCCGTCGAGGTCGAGATCGACCGCCTCGATCAACTGCCCGCCGTGCTCGACGCCGGCGCGGACGTCATCCTGCTGGACAACTTCACCCCCGCCCGCCTGCGCAAGGCCGTCGCCCTCATCGCCGGCCGCGCCTTCACCGAGGCGAGCGGCGGCATCACCCTGAAAACCCTCCCGCGCCACGCCGGCCTCGGACTCGATTTCGTCTCCACCGGCGCACTCGTTCACTCTTCCGCCTGGGCCGACATCGGCCTCGACTGGCAAACCTGAGAACCGCCCGCGCTGCCCGCTATCCGCATTGCCGCTTTTCAAAATATTCCATCCATGCCCGCCCGCCCCGAAACCCTGATCCTCCAAGCCCTGCTCGAAGCGGGGGAGGACGGGGTCGTCTCGGGCGCCGACCTCGCCCGCCGCCTCGGCGTCAGTCGCGTCGCCGTGTGGCAACAACTGGAGAAACTGCGCCTGCTCGGTTTTGAGATCGAGAGCCTCCACGCCCGCGGCTACCGGCTCGCCACCCGCCCGGCTTTCCTGCACCCCGCGTTGATCGAGGCCTGGCGCCGGCCGGGCACCGACGCCCCCCGCATCTATTTTCTCGATACGATTGGCAGCACCAACGACGAGGCCGCCCGCCTGATCGCCGCCGGCGAGCCGGCCCCGCTCATCGTCCTGGCCCGACGCCAGGAAAAAGGCCGCGGCCGCCTCGGGCGTTCCTGGCACAGCACCACCGATGGCAACCTCTACGCCAGCTTCGCCTTCCACCCCCGCGTCGAGCCCGCCCGCATGCAGACTTTCACCCTTTGGATGGGCGTAAACGTCTGCGCGCTCGTCGCTTCTTTCTGTCGAGTCGCCCCCGGTCTTAAATGGCCCAACGACCTCCTTTTTAACGACCGCAAAGCCGGCGGCATGCTGACCGAGGCCCGCCTCGACGCCGATCGCATCCACGACCTCGTCTTCGGCCTCGGCCTCAACCTCCGCCCACCCGCTCGTGGCTGGCCCGCCGAACTTTCCGCCCGCGCCACCGCCCTGTCCGACCACACCACCGCGCCCCTCGACCCGAACAAATTCGCGGCCGCCCTGGTGGGCCGCGTGCTCGACGCCTACCAACGCTTCCTGGACGGCTCCTACGCCAAGGATTTTGCCGACCTGTGGCACCGCTTCGACACCCTCAAGGGCCGCTCCGTCACTCTGCTCCAAGGCGAACGCGAGATCCGCGGAGTCGCCCTAGGCATCGACGACGAAGGCAGCCTGCTGCTCCGCCTCGCCAACGGCCATACCGACCGCTTCCGCGCCGGCGAAGTCACTTTTTCCAAAAAATAACCCGCCGCGCCATGCTCGTCTGCATAGACATCGGTAACACCCACACCCACGTCGCGATCCACCGTGACGGCGCGTTCAGCGTCCAGCGCGACATTCCCACCCCGCTGCTCGACGATGCCGCCGAGGGTCTCCCCGCCTACCTCGCCGCCCTTTGCGTCGCTCCACCGGCTTCGCCGTTTAACTCCACCGTCCCCCCCAACCTGGGACCTGCGAACTCCAGATCCGCAAACGCAGAAGGCGATGCCGCCCGCGGCGGTATCGCCTTCTGCTCCGTCGTGCCCTCCGCCACGCCCAGATTGCTCGCCCTGGCCGCAACATTTGGCCTGCCCGCCTGGCAACTCACTCATGCAGTCCGCCTCGGTGTGCCCATCACCTACCCCCGCCCCGCCGAAATCGGCCAAGACCGCTTGGCCAATGCCGCCGGCGCCCACGCCCTCGCCCCCAGTCGCCCCGCCGTGGTGATCGACCTCGGCACCGCCGTGACCTTCGACGTGGTCACACCCGCGGGCGGCTACGAAGGCGGCATCATCACGCCGGGACCCGCCCTGGTGACGCGTTACCTGCACGAACGGACCGCGCAATTGCCGCTCGTCACCGACCTCGATTCCCCGATCCCGAGTGTCATCGGCAAGTCGACCGCCGAGGCCATCCGCATCGGCGCCGTGGTGGGTTATGCCGGCCTGATCCAGACCCTGCTGGACGCCGTGTTGGCCGAGTTCGCCGCGCGCGGCCTGGCCGAGGCGGAAATTTTCCTTTCCGGAGGCGCCGCCGAGTTCGTGCATGGTCGCCTCCGCCAACCCGTCCGCATCGTGCCCGACCTCGCCCTCCTCGGCCTCGCCGCCGCCCACGCTTTGAATCATCGCTGATTTATCCGTGCCCATCCGTGTAATCCGTGGTCAAACCTGCTCTGTCCCAAGCCCAGCCGCCCATGCCTGAACCCGCCATCCTCGTCCGTGACCTCGTCAAATCCTACGCCGGCCACCCCGCCGTGCGGGAGGTTAGCTTCGAAGTCGCCCGGGGGGAAATCATCGGTCTGCTCGGGCCCAACGGCGCCGGCAAATCCACCACCCTCCGCATCCTCACCGGCTACCTGCCCGCCACCTCCGGCCAGGTCGAGGTCTGCGGCATCGACGTGGCTGCGAATCCCGCCGACGTTAAAAACCTCATCGGCTACATGCCGGAGAACAACCCGCTCCCGGACGACATGCGGGTCCGCGAATACCTCGACCTCCGCGCCCGTCTCAAAGGCCTCACCCGCCGCAAGCTCGCCCCCCGCCTCGATGAGGTCATTCACCTCTGCGACCTTGGCCGGGTCCGAGATCGCATCATCGGCAAACTCTCCAAAGGCTACCGGCAACGAGTCGGAATAGCCGACGCGATCCTCGCCGAACCCCCCGTCATCATCCTCGACGAGCCCACCATCGGCCTCGATCCGCACCAGATCATCGCGGTGCGCGATCTGATCGCCGGCCTGCGCGGCCGCATGACCGTGCTCATCAGCTCCCACATCCTGCCCGAGATCGAGGCCACCTGCGACCGCGTTGTCATCATCAACCAAGGCCGCGTCGTCGCCGCCGGCTCCCCCGCCGAGTTGCCGCGCGAGTGGCTCGGCCCGCCTGCCTACGAACTCGAGCTCGCCGGCCCCCTCGAAGCCCTGCCTGCCCTGCTCGCCTCGGTCCACCCCGGCCTGTCCCTCGTGCCAACTCCCGCACCCCTCGGCCAGGAGGGCTTCGCCGTGATACGCCTCGCCGCCTCCGCCGATACACCCGATCTGCGCGAAACCCTGGTCAACACCCTCGCCCGCGACCCGCGTTTCCGCCTCCGCGGTCTCACCCGCCCGCGTCACACCCTGGAGGATGTCTTCCTCGCCGCCACCCGCCCGAAGGCGGCCTGATTTCTGAATCCCACCGCTCCCATGCGCCTCTTCCGCATCCTCCTCGCTCATGAGCTCCGCATGCTCTTGGTGAGTCCCGCCACTTACATCGCCGCGACGCTCTTCCTGCTCGTCATGGGCTTCGTCTTCTCCGGCATTCTGGAGACCTTCACGGCCGCCCCCCAGGAAGCCGCGCCCGCCGCCGTGTTTTTTCAACTTTTCTGGCTGCCCGTATTTTTCATGGTGCCGCTGCTGACTATGAAGAGCATCGCCGAGGAACGCCGCCTCGGCACCCTCGAAACCCTGCTCACCACCCCCGTCAGCACGCCTCAGGTCGTGCTCGCCAAGTTCGCCGCATCCTACGCGCTCTACCTTGCCCTCTGGGCCGCCACCGGAGGCTTTTTCTACATCCTCGTCCGCTTCGCGGGCCAATCCCAACCGATCGACCTCGGGCCCCTGCTCGGCGGCTACCTCTTTATCGCCGTGTCCGGCACCCTTTTCGTCGCCGTCGGCATTTTCGCGAGCTCGGTGACCCGCAACCAGGCCGTCGCCGGCATCCTCGCCTTCGTCCTGCTGCTGGCCCTCGTCATCGGCACCCGCTTCGCCGGCACTCTTGAACTGCTGAAACTCGAGTCGCTCGCGGGCGTGAAGGCCGCCGTGGATTACATCCAGATTTTCACCCATCTCGAAGACTTCACCCGTGGCGTGGTCGACACCCGCCAGGTGCTCTACTACCTGAGCGGCTGCACCTTCGCCCTGATCCTCGCCATCCTCGGAGTCGAAGCCCGCCAACTCCATAGCTGAAGCAGCACTCAGGACCCAGCCGTCAAAACGTCCGATCCTTCGACCACTCCCCGCCAAATCACCCCCGCGCCCCCTTCTGACTCCCGAGTTCCTCCTCCGCCCGTGTCCTTCGCCTCCGCCCGCCGCCGCCGCACCCTCCACCTTCTCGCCCAAGGCCTGCTCATGCTCGCCCTGGTCGCCGGGCTAAACTTCCTCGCTACCCGCCACGCTTGGCGCCTCGACCTGTCCCGGCACTCGCGCCACTCCCTCTCCGCCGAGACACTTTCGTATCTGCGCGAACTGCCCGCCCCGGTGAAAATCATCGTCACGCTTTCGGAGGACTCCGAGGACGACGCCCTCCATCAAGCCTACCGCGATATCCGCACCCTCCTGCGCGACTACTCCGAAGCTTCCGCCGCCAATCCCAAGGCCCCCGTCTCCGCCGAGTATATCGACGTCTACCGCAACCGCGCCGCCGCCCTGAAATACGGCATCGAAAACCCCAACACCCTGCTCGTGCTTTCGGGTGATAAACGCCGCGTGGTCGAGTTCAGCGAACTCTACCGCATGAAGGACCGCGAGAAAGTCGCCTTCCTCGGCGAACAGGCCTTCACCGCCGCCATCCTCGACGTGTCCCGCCCCGCCCGCCCGCTGGTCGCCTTTCTCTCCGGCCACGGCGAGATGGACCCGACCGATACCGACCCCGGCCGCGGGCTTTCGGTGCTCCGGGACGAACTCCGCCTGCGCAATTTTGACCTCGCCGTGCTCGACCTTGCCAAGCCCGAGCAACGCACGCTCGCCGCCCAGGCCGCCCTGCTCGTCGTCGCCGCCCCCCAGGGCCGCTTCAGCCCCGACGAGCAGGAATTCCTCCGCCGCTACCTCGGCACCAACGCCGGACGCATCCTCGCCCTCCTGCCCCCGGGTCGCCCCCACGGCCTCGACGACCTGCTCTACGATTGGGGCGTGCTCGCCGACGATGTGCTGATCGCCGACCGCAGCGCCGAGGGCAGCTCCGATACCGGCGACCTCGTCCTCACGCCTTCAGACTCCGGCCACCCCGTGATCGGATTCCTTTTTGACAACAAAATCGCCGTCCGTTTCGGCCCCTCCCGCTCCGTCCGCGCCGACCCCGGCCGTGCCCTCGACCCCGCGCTCTCCGTGGTCCCCCTGCTCGGAGCCTCGGCCGAGGCCTGGGGTGAACGCGCCTACCGCCAACGTGGCCCGGCCGTCTTCGATCCCGGCACCGACCTGCCGCCCCGCCTGGTGGTGGGGACCGCGTCCGAACGCGTTACCCCCAAAGGCAAACTCCCCTTTAGCGTGCGCGGCGGCCGCCTGGTGGTCTTCGGAGGCGGCGACTGGCTCGGCAATGCCCGCCTAGCCGCCGGCGGCAATCTCTCCCTCGCCCTCGCCTCCATCAACTGGCTGGTCGACCGCGATACCCAACTCCAACTGCCCCCGCGCCCCGTCGACCGCTTCCAACTTTCCCTCTCCAGCTCCGAACTCGCCCGCCTGCGCCTCGCCCTCCTCCTCATCCTGCCCGCGATCACCGCCGCCCTCGGCCTCCTCGTTTACTGGAACCGCCGCCGCTAGGGCGCCACCGGAGCGCCGATGAAGTCTAAAGTTTAATTTCACGACGCACCCTCCCCGCGCCCGGCTTCATCCTCCCCCTTCACTTCAACTTTCATCTTAATCTTCAAGATCGTGCGCTCCAAAGTCACCTTTCTCCTGCTCGCGCTCAACCTCGCCCTGTTCGGCTACCTGCTGCTCTCCAAGCACCCGTGGTCCGCCACCAGCCGCATCGAGGAAAACCGCCGCCGCGTGCTCGGCCCCGAGGCCGCCAACCTCTCCGCCCTGACCATCACCACCCGTCCCGCCCCAGACGCACCGCCCGGCTCCACCGCCACCACCTTCCGCCTCGAACGCCGGGGCGAAGCCTGGTTCCTCGCCACCCCCCTCGACTGGCCGGCCAATGACTTTGCCGTCCGCCGCATCCTGAACGAACTCCAGTTCCTCGAGCACGAGACCAGCTTCTCCGTCGCCGACCTTGCCCGGAACGGCCAGTCCCTCGCCGACTACGGCCTGGATCAACCGCGCCTGGAAATACTGGCCACACCCACGCCTCCCCCCGCTGGCTCCACCACCCCGCCCAGCCCCGCCTTTACCCTGCGCCTCGGCGCCGCCACCGCTGTCGGCAACCGCCTCTACGTGCTGTCCCCCGACGGCGCCCGCGTGCATGTGGTGCCCCAGTCGTTCGGCGCCGCCTTCGGGACCGATCCCGCCGCCCTCCTCGCCGAGCTACGCTCCGACCGACTCTTCACCATCCCCGTTTTCGAGGCCCGCGCCCTCACCCTGCAATCTGGAGCCGCCTCCATGCGCACCCGCCTCCGCCGCGACCAGAGCCGCTGGGCCTTCGAGGCCCCCATCACCACCCGCGCCGCCAAGACTCCGGTCGAACTCCTCATCAACGACCTCAGCGCCCTTCGCGTGGCTCGCTTCCTCCCCGGCGAGGCCGCCGCCTCGCCCGAGGCCACCGGGCTCGCCGTGCCTCGCCTGCGCCTGACCCTCGAGGGCAACTCCCGCCGCGAGACCCTCCTGCTCGGCCTGCCCGCCTCCCCTGCCGCACCCGGCGCCGAGACAGTCGAGTTACACGCCCTCCTCGACGACCGCCCCACCCCGTTCACCGTGGCTGTGCCGGCCGCCGTCCTCGCCACTCTCGATCAAGCCCAGACCGACCTGCGGGACCGCCGCGTGCTCGCCTTTGACCCCGCCCGGGTCACCGCGGTGAAAATCGCCGGCCCCGAAGGCGCCGCCCCCGGCCCCCTGCATATCCAAAAGCTCGATTCCAATTCCGGCGGGGCCGCCGCCTGGCGCCTATCCTCCGCCGCCCTGGCCAACTCCACCCGCGCCGACCCCACCCTCGTCGCCAAACTATTGGGCAACCTCCAACTCATCGAGGCCGCCGCCCCCCGTCCGAAGGCCTCCCCCTTCGTCTCCGACGCCCCCTCCCGCGTCGAACTGGAGAACCTCGGCTTCAACCGCCCCGAACGCACCGTCACCCTCGAACTCGCCGCCCCGGAATCCTCCACCACCCCCCCCCTAGACGGCCCCGCCACCCTCGTCTTGGAACTCGCCCAGCCCGGTGGCACCGACCCGGGCCTCTACGCCCGCGTGGCCGGGCAGCCCTTCCTCTACGCCGTGCCGCCGGAGACCCTTCTGCTGCTCGACATCGCCCCGCTTTCCTACCGCGACCGGGAGCTCGCCCGCCTCCCCGAAGCGACCCGCATCACGCGGCTGGTCATCCGCTCCACCGCCTCCCCCGACGCCCCGCTCTTGCTCGACCACACCGTTTCCGACACCCCGCCCCCGCCCGCGATCGCCAGCCTGCTCGCCAGCCTGCGTGATTTGCGGGCCGGCCGCATCGTGCGCGAGGGTTTCCCGGCCACCGTGCCGGTCGACGGCGTGGAAAAATCCTGGGCCTACCGCCTGGAGGCCACCCTCGCGCCCCCGGGCGACGGGCCGCTGGTGCTATCCATCGCCGCTCGCGCCGGCGGCGGCACCCAACTCGCCGGCAGCGAACGGCTCGGCCTAGTCTTCTCCTTAGAACAAAGCGTGGTCGACGCCCTGTGGTCCATGCTGCAACCGGCCGCCGCTCCCTGAGTCCTCACCGCCGCCGCCCCGCCCGCCCGTGGCCACGCTTCCCCTCCGGCCTTCTTCCCGCGCCTGCCGCCTGTGCGGCCGGCTGCTGCTTTGGTCTTTGTGGCTGATCCTCGCCGCCGCGTTGATTTTCCAAGTCCGCATCCTGCAAGACGGCGGCCTGCGCGTCCCAGCGCCCGTGCTGGAACTGATCGCGCATCGTCTCGAACAGGAGGGCCTTTCCCTGGCCGCCGGCGAAGTCTGGCTCGATCCGCACGGCCGTGTGCTTGTCCGCGATGCCCGCCTGAGACTGGCCGGCCAAAACGACGCCTTTGCCAGCACCGAGACGATCTCGCTCCAGCTGCGCCGCCGCGAGCTGCTCCGTGGCCGCGTCGTCCCGACCGGTCTGGAAATCTCCGGCCTCCGCCTCAGCCTGCCCGCCCCCCTTTCTCCCTCGGGTATTGCCGAGCCTCTGGTCACCGGCGGTGAATTCCGTCTCGCCCGCCCTGCCGGCACGGAAACCTGGGCGCTCACCCAATCCAGCGCACGGATCCTCGGTGTGCCCACGAATTTCTCCGGCGCCCCGCCCGCATTCGCGCACTCCTCGGCCCCCCGCCCTCCGGTTGCCGAGAGCGTGCGCAATATCCTGGGTCGCGCCGCCGTTATCTATCATTCCCTCGCCGCCCTGCCGCTCGATTCGATCCGCAGCCTCCACCTCGACCTCGCCCCCGGCAGCCTGAGCGTGACGGCGGAGATCCCCAACCTGCTCGCACCCACCCAGCCCTCCATCCCCGCCGTCCTCGCCGGAACCACCCTGGAGGAAGTGCAACTCACCTTTAACCTGCCCCTCACCTCGGATGGATCCTTCACCGACACGCCCGAGATCCACCTCCAAGCCAAACGCTTCGCTACCCCCTCAGCCCTCGCCCTTTCAGGTGAACAACTCTCCCTCCGCCTCCACTCCGACGCCCCCGGCACCTACCTCGCCGATCTGACCATCGACCGCCTGCAAAAAACCGGCCTCGCCGTCCCCGCCGCTCCCCTCATCGCCACACTTCGCTACAAACCAGCGCCCGCCATCCAACTGCTCGAAGGCAACGTCTCCACCCGCCTGGCCGACGCCCCTTGGTCGCTCGACCTCGCGGGCGATCCCGCCACCCGCGCCGGGGAAATCTCCGCGCAGGGCACCCTCACCCCCGCCCTGCTCGCCGTCGCCCGCCCCTTCATCCCCGCCAAGGCCCGCAGCCTCTTCAGCATCACCGATCCGATCGCCCTCGCCGCCACCGCCACCCTCACCCCCGGCGGCCACCCTGAACACGCCCGCCTGCGCTTCACCACCGGACGCGCCACCGCCCACGAAGTCGACTGGGACCGCGCCTATGCCGACATCGTTTACGATGCCGCCACCCGCCGCATCGTCGCCGACCCCGCCCGCCTGATGCTGGCCGATTGCGGCGCCAGCGGCACCTATGAGATGGACGTCGATACCCTCGCCTACCGCTTCCTGCTCGCCGGCAGCCTGCGCCCGATGTTGATCCAAGGTTGGTTCACCGAGTGGTGGGACGACCTGTGGGCCAACTTCACCTTCGGCCCGCTTCCACCGGAGGCGGAAATCGACATTCAGGGCACTTGGGGAAAGCCCGATCAAAGCGATGTTTTCGTCGGCGTTCACTCCGGCCCGATGCGCCTGCGCGGCCTGTCGGTCGACTCGCTGGATACCCGCATCCGCACCCATGAGCACCGGGTGGAGGTGCACGGCTTCCGCGCCACCGCCGGGGGCCGGGCCGCCAGCGGCACCTTTACCCGCGTCTACAATCCCATCTTGGACACCTGGGCGCACATGGCTTTCGACATCCGGTCCGACCTGCCCGTCGAGTCGATCCCGCTCATTTTCCCGGTCGAGGGCCCCGCCCTGGTCGAGCCGCTCGCCCTCACCGCCCCGCCCAGCCTCCACCTCGCCGGCGAACTGTTCGGCCCCGGCCGGCCGGAGAAAAACCACCGTCAGGACTACGTGCTCGAAGTCGCGACCGCCGCCCCGCTGCACTACCAAGGCTTCCCCCTCGACCACCTCTCGCTCCGGGTCGAGCGACACGGCGAGGAGCTGTTTCTGGAGGATATCCGCGCCGGTTTTGCCGATGGCCTCGCCACGGGACGCGCCGTGCTCTCCGGCCCCGAAGAGCAACGCTGGCTCGCCCTCGATATGCGCGTGGCCGATGCAAATCTCGACCTCACTCTGGTCCGCTGGCGCGAGTTTCAAGCCACTCGCCCCACCCCGCCCATCCCGGACACGCCCGCGACCAAACCACGCCCAGAACCTGAAAAAAACCGCCCGCTCGGCGGCAGCCTCGCCCTCGGCTTGAAGGCCACCGGTCCGCTCGCCGACCCGCTCGGCCTGTCCGGGCAGGGCGAAGGGGTGGTGATCGGCGCCGATCTGGCCCGCATCCGCCTGCTCGGCGGGCTGTCGGGACTGCTCTCCGATCTCGGCATCGGCCTAGGCACCGTCCGCCTCAATGGCGCACAAGCCGGCTTCCAGCTCGACCGGAACCGGCTCGCCTTCAAATCCCTGCGCCTCACCGGCCCCTCCGCCTTGGTCGAAGCCAAGGGCGACTACACCCTCGATACCGGCCGCCTCGCCTTCAACGCCCGCGTGCGGCCCTTCGAGCAACGCACCGGGCTGCTCTCCTCCACCGCCGGCTTGGTGCTGACCCCGCTTTCCAGCGCCCTCGAAGTCGAGCTCTCCGGCACCCTCGAAAAGCCGGAGTGGACCTTTACCTACGGCCCCGGCCGCCTCCTCCGTCGCATCATCGGCAGCCCGTCCCAAACGGGCTCGCGTTAGCCTCCAGCCGGTATCCGGGTTAAAACAAATCCGCCGCCCTCGCCCCCGCCGCCTCGAGCACTCGGAAACCGCCCGGCGGCAACTGGGTGCGAAACCAGGTCTTCTGCTTGCGCACCAAACGCCAGGTGTTGCCCTCGATTTCCTCCGCCAGCCGGGCCTCGGCGAGTTCGCCGCGCAACACCGCCAGCGTCTCCCGGTAGCCGATCGCACTGGCCGCACTGGGATTGCCCTCCAGTCCCTCCACTCGCAGCCGCCGCACCTCGTCCACCAAGCCGGCCGCCAGCATGGCCTTCACCCGCCCCGCGATCCGGCCCCGCAATTCCCCATCGGCCCGCGTCAAGACGACCGCCCGCGCTTCCCAACCCGCAAAAGCACCGGGCTTGGCGTAAAACTCCTCCGCCAGCGCCGCCGCCGTCCGCCCCGTGGCCAGACACCGCTCCAGCGCCCGCGCCACCCGCCGGGGATTGGCCAGATCGACGCCCGCCAGCGCCTCCGCGCCCGGATTGAGCTCCTGCAACCGGCCCACCAGGCCAGCCAGTCCCGCTACCCGCTCCACCTCCACCACCTCCGCCCGCAAAGCCTCCGGGATCGCAATATCGTCCGCCACCGGCCCGAAAAAGGCCTTCAAATAAAATCCACTCCCCCCCGTGACCAATACCCGCCGCCCCCGGCTGACGATATCCGCACAGACCTTCCGCGCCGACTCGACGTAGCGCGCCACATCCATCCGCTCCCCCACCGCGCAGACGTCGATCAAGTGGTGCGGCACCCTCGCCCGCTCCGCCACCGTCGGTTTGGCCGTGCCGATATCCATGCCCCGGTAGAACAAACTGGCATCGCACGAGACGATTTCCGCCCCGTTCGCCTCCGCCCATTCGAGCGCCAGCGCAGTCTTGCCGACCGCGGTCGGGCCGGTGAGAACGTAAAGAGAATGACACATAGGTTACGGTGCGGTGATAGGGGCGCTGGATAAAGGCTTTGCGGTTGCGTATCCAAGCACGCATGACGACACCCGGTCGCAAGCGTGAAACTAGCCTTAGTCACAGAAACCTTCCCCCCCGAGATCAACGGCGTCGCCATGACCCTCGGGCATCTCGCCGCCGGCCTGACCAAACGGGGCTTCGCTGTCACCGTGCACCGCCCCCGCCAAGGCGAGGCCGAAAAAGCCGCCCACGCCGCCGGCCCGCGCGCCTTCACCGAGGTGCTCTACCCCGGCGTGCCCATCCCGGGCTACCCCCTGCTGCGCGCCGGCCTGCCCGCCCGGGGCCGCCTGCTCCAGGCCTGGCGCACCGAGCGTCCTGACGTCGTGCACGTCGCCACCGAGGGCCCGCTCGGCTGGTCCGCCCTGTCCGCCGCCGATGCCCTCGGCATCCCCCTGGCCTCCTCTTTCCACACTAATTTCCACAGCTACTCGAAGCACTACGGCTTCGATTTCCTCACCCGGCCCGCGCTCGCCTATCTGCGTTGGTTCCACAACCGCACCCGCATCACCCTCTCCCCCACCGACGAGCTCAACCAAGAGCTTGCCCGCGATGGCTTTAAGGGCATGCGCCTGCTCTCACGCGGGGTCGATACCGACCTGTTTTCCCCGGCCAGACGCGATCTCGCCCTCCGCCAGTCGTGGGGCGCCGGCCCCGAGGACCCCGTCTTCATCCACGTCAGCCGCCTCGCCGCCGAGAAAAACTACTCGCTCCTCTTCCGCTCTTGGGAAGCCATCCGCTCGGTCCAGCCCCGCGCCCGCTTCGTCTTGGTCAGCGACGGCCCCCTGCGTAAAAAACTCGAACGCCGCCACCCTTGGGCAGTGTTCACCGGGTTCCTCAGCCGCGAGGACCTCGCCCGCCACTACGCCTCGGCCGACGCCTTCCTTTACCCGAGCCTGACGGAGACCTTCGGCAATGTCGTGACCGAGAGCATGGCCTCCGGCCTCGCTGTCTGCGCCTATAATTACGCCGCCGCCGCGCGCTATGTCCGCCACCGCGAAAACGGCCTGCTGGTGGCCCTCGAGGACGAGACCGGCTTCATCAGCCACTCGGTCGAGCTCGCCCGCGATGCCCGCCTCCGCCAGAGCCTCGGCCTGATCGCCCGCGCCACCGCCGAAAACATCCCCTGGGGCCGCGTAATCGACGGTTTCGCCCGCGACCTTCGCGAAGTAGCCAGCGCCCCTCCGCACGGTCACCTGCCTTCCCCGACCCCCGCCCGGCCCGCCGCCGGCTGAAAGCCCGGATGCACTCCCGCGCCCGCTTTATCTTCAACCCGCACTCCGGACACAACGCCCGCAACCCCTGGCTGCTCCAGCGCGCCCGGGAGTTCATCGCCGAACACCGGCTCGACGCCTCCGTCGTCCCCACCGAACACCCGCTCCACGCCACCAAGCTCGCCCGCCGCGCCCTCGACGACGGTTGTGATCTGGTGGTGGCGATCGGCGGCGACGGCACCATGAACGAGGTCGCCACCGCCCTCGTCGGCACCCCCGCCACTCTCGGCCTCATCCCCTGCGGCTCGGGCAATGGCCTCGGCCGCCATCTCGGCCTGCCCGGCCCCGGCAAAGGCGCCTTCCGCGCCCTGCTCGCAGGGCACACACGCCTGATCGATACCGGCGTCGCCGATAACCACCCCTTCTTCAACGCCATGGGCCTCGGCTTCGACGCCGAGATCAGCGCCCGCTTTAACGCGCTGTCCACCCGCGGCTTCACCGCCTACGCCCGCACCATCTGGCGGACCCTCTTCGGTTACCACCCAGCCGATTACGTTATCCGCTGCGGCGATCAGGTGCTCCGCTCCCCCGGCTTCATCGTGGCAATCGCGAATTCCGACCAATACGGGAACGATTGCTTCATCGCCCCCCACGCCCGCGTCGATGACGGCCTGCTCGACCTCACCGTCATCCGGCGACTCACCCCCTTCAACGTCCTCCCCCTCGCCGAGCGCCTGTTCACCAAACGCCTCGACGGCTCCCCCAGCGTCACCCGCCTGCGCGCCGCCGCCTTCAGCATCGAGCGCGATACCCCCGGCTTCATCCACACCGACGGCGAAGTCCGCCCCTGCGGCGCCCAGATCGAAGTGAAGGTCCTGCCCGCCAGCCTCCACATCGCCGTCCCCGCCCCCCTGCGCCACGCCCCGGAAACCACCACCGCCCCGTCCCCCGGCCTCGCCACCACCCCGCTTGCCGTTACGTGACTTTTGCGTGACACCCCCATTTCCGCCCTAGCCACCTCCCCCCAACCCGCTCTTACACTCCACCCGAGATGGATAAACGCACGCTCAAGGTCCGCACCGTGATAATCTCCGACGTCCACCTGGGGACTCATGATTGCAAAGCGATAGAGGTTAACCACTTCCTTAAATACACCCGCTGCGAAAAACTCATCCTGAACGGCGACATCATCGACGGCTGGCGCCTGAAGCAGGCCACCTTTTGGCCCAAGACCCACAGCCGCTTCATCCGCCTCGTCCTAAAGAAGCTGGAGAAGCGCGGCACCCAGGTGGTCTACCTCCGCGGCAACCACGACGACATCCTTGCCAAGTTCATCCCCGTCACCTTCGAGAACCTCGAGATCGCCGAGGACCACATCCACGAGGGCGCCAACGGCCGCCGCTACCTCGTGCTCCACGGCGACGTGTTTGATACCGTGACCAAGAACTTCGTTTTCCTGGCCTACGCCGGTGACTGGGGCTACCGCGTGCTCATGCGCATCAATCGCCTCTACAACAAATACCGGGCGTGGCGCGGCAAGGAATACTACTCCATTTCCAAGGCGGTAAAAGCCCGCGTGAAGCAGGCCGTCAGCCACGTGTCGCATTTCGAGGAACACATCTCCGACCTTGCCAAGAGCCGCGCTTGCACCGGCGTGATGTGCGGCCACATCCACACCGCCGCCGACCGCATGATGGGCGACGTGCATTACCTGAACAGCGGCGACTGGGTCGAGAGCCTCACCGCCATCGTCGAGCACTTCGACGGCCGCATGGAGCTGATCGACTTCGCCGACTTCCGTAAACAATACCCTCTCGAAGACGAATCGAGCGAGGCCGCCGAGCACCTCGAACCCGTCGAGCACCCCGCCGCCGCCACCCCCGCAAATCCGGCCTGAGCCATTCCCGTCCAGCGCCTCGCTGCGACATCGCGGCCAAGGGGCTTTCAGATCAGCCGGGCGGCATCCACCAGGGATCCCGTTAACCCCCGGGTAGCGCCGCCCCACGCCTGCGCCTGGCACATTCGGCAAACTACTTTTTGCGTTTCGCGGCCAGACCCCTTCGGCTGGACTACCCTCGTTCGCATGCGCCCCTTCATCCGCAACCTCTTCCGCTTCCAGGAAAGCGGCCTTCTTTGGGTGATTCTAGTTCTCGGCGTGGTGCTAACCGCCTTCGCCGGCACGGTGCGCACCCCGAAATTCGAGCGCGCCGCCGACGGCGGCCGCCAGCGCGTTTTCACCACCGACGCCGAGGGCAACCGCGCCCCCGCCTTCGAGGTAAAAAACAAGTTCCTCAACGCGCAAAACCTCGCCCAGCTCGCCAAGGACACCAGCTTCATCGCCATCATGGCCGTGGGCATGGCCTTCGTGATCATCTCCGGCGGCATCGACCTGTCCGTCGGCTCCATCTACGCGCTGGCCTCCGTGCTCGGCGCGATGGTGCTGAACCACCTGGGCCCGGAAGGCACCGCCATGGCGCCGCTCGCCGCGTGCGCGCTCGGCGTGCTCGTCTGCCTCGCCACCGGCGCCTTGTGTGGGCTGGCCAACGGCGGCCTCATCGTCGCGCTGGGCGTGCATCCGTTTATCATCACGCTGGGCGCCATGGCCATCCTGCGCGGCATCGCCTTCGTAGCCACCAAGGGCCAGTCCATCGGCGGCTTCCCCGCCGACCTGCGCGAGTTCGTCCGCTTCGAATTGGGCAACGGCCTGAGCGTGGTGCCCCTGCTGGTCATGGTGGTCGTCACCGCGCTGGGCTGGATCTACCTCTCGCGCCTCGCCGCCGGCCGCCGCGTCTATGCCATCGGCGGCAACGAACAGGCCGCCCGCTTCAGCGGCATCCGCGTAGGGCGCGTAAAGCTCGGCGTCTACATCCTGGCCGGCCTCGCCGCCGGCATCTCCGCCGTGCTTTCCCTCGGCTATTACGGGGCCGCCACCTCGGGCGACGGCCAGGGCTACGAGCTCAACGTGATCGCAGCCTCCGTCGTGGGCGGTTGCAGCCTCACCGGCGGTCGCGGCTCCGCCCTGGGCGTCGTGCTCGGCGCCCTGATCATCCAGATGATCGCCAGCGGGATCGTCATCCTCGGCATCGATCAAAACTATAGCCAGATCATCATCGGCGCCGTCGTTATCGCCGCCGTGGTCCTCGACAACGTAAACACCTGGCTCGCCAAGCGCCGCCTTACCCGCGCCTGAGTCCTCTCCCTTTTTTCCTGTCCCCAAATCCCCATGAAAACCACCCGTCTCCTCCGCCTCGCGGCCGGCCTCCTCACTGCCGCCGCCCTCGCCCTCCCCGCCCGCGCCGAACGCGAGATCACCCTTGGTCTGGTCGCCAAGTCCCAAGGCAACCCCGTCTTCCAAGCCGCCCGCGTCGGCGCCGAGGACGCCGCCAAGGCCCTCGGCAAAGAACACGGCCTGAAGATCAAGATCGACTGGCGCACCCCCAACGAAGAGGACGCCCAGAAACAGGCCGAGGCCATCGAGCAACTCGTCCTCGCCGGCGCCGAAGGCATCGCCGTGTCCTGCACCGATGCCAACAAACTCACCGCCACCATCGACCGCGCGGTGGAGAACGGCGTGCCCGTCGCCACCTTCGATTCCGACGCCCCCGCCTCCAAACGCTTCGTCACCTACGGCGTGGACGACCTTGAGTGCGGCCGCCAGACCATGGCCGAACTCTCCAAGGTCATGCACGGCCAAGGCATCGTCGCCATCCTCGCCGGCAACCAGACCGCACCCAACCTCCAGAAACGAGTCCAGGGCGCCCGCGAAGAGGCCAAAAAACACCCGGGCATCACCATCCGCGACGTCTACTACCACAAGGAGACCCCGCAGGACGCCGCCGCCAAGGTCGAGCAAGTGATGCAGGCCAACCCCGACATCACCGGCTGGGCCATGATCGGCGGCTGGCCCCTGTTTACCGAAAACGCCCTCAAGTGGGCGCCCGGCACCGTCCAATGCGTCTCCGTCGACGCCCTCCCCGCCCAGCTCGCCTACATCCGCTCCGGCCACGTCCCCGTGCTCCTCGCCCAGCAGTGCTACCAGTGGGGCTACCGCTCGGTCGAACACCTCATCAACAAGATCGTCCTCAAAAAAGACCCCGCCACCGTTGTCGACGTCAGCGCCCTCATCCCCGTCACCAAGGACACCGTGGACGCCTTTGCCAAGAACTGGGAAACCTGGTTGCCGAAGCGCTGAACGCCGCGTCCGTCCCCACCCCCGTATCCGTTCGTGTCTTACCTCGAGTTCCGCGCCGTCACCAAACGCTTCCCCGGCGTGCTGGCGCTCGACGGGGTCTCGTTCGCCGTCCCGCGCGGCACCTGCCACGCCTTGATCGGCGAGAACGGCGCGGGCAAGAGCACCCTCGGCAAGATCCTCGCCGGCGTCTACACCGCCGACGCCGGCGAGATGCGGCTCGACGGCAAACCCATCGCGCCCGCCGATCCCATCGCCGCCCGCGCGCTCGGCATCGCCATGGTGCACCAGGAGCTCGCCTTTTGCCCCAACCTGTCCGTCGCCGAAAACCTCTGCCTAGGCGATTTGCCCCTCCGCCCCGGCGGCTTCGTGGACCGCCCCGTCCTTCGTGCCCGCGCCCGGACGATGCTCGCCTCCATCCACGCCGAGATCGATCCCGAAGCCCTCATCGGCACCCTCTCCACCGGCCAGGAACAACTCGTCCAGATCGCCGCCGCCGTCGGCACCGGCGCACAGGTCATCGTCATGGACGAGCCCTCCAGCTCCCTCTCCGCCGGCGAGACGCGCGAGTTGTTCACCCTTGTCCGTAAACTCAAAGCCCGAGGCCTCACCCTCATCTACGTCTCGCACCGCATGTCGGAGCTTTTCGAGCTGTGCGACCATATCACCGTGCTGCGCGACGGCCGCCACGTCGCCACCGGGGCCATCGCCGCCACCACCCCCGCCCGCGTCGTTTCGCAAATGATCGGCCGCGAACTCCGCGCCCAGACCCCCGCCCACCTCTCCCGCTCCCCCGGCCCGGAACGTCTCCGCCTCGAGGCGCTTTCCTCCCCGGGAAAGTTTTCCGAGATCAGCCTAGCCGTGCGCACCGGCGAGATCGTCGGCCTGGCCGGGCTGGTCGGCGCCGGCCGCAGCGAGACCTTGCAGGCGGTCTTCGGCCTCGACCCCGCCGCCACCGGCCGCGTGCTGGTGAACGACCGCGCCCTCGCCCCCCGCTCCATCGAGGCCGCCCTCGCGGCCCGCCTCGGCCTCCTGCCCGAGGATCGGAAACGCCAGGGCCTCGTCCTCGGCCTGAACTGCCGCGAAAACACCGCCCTCGCCTCGCTCCCCGTCCTGTCCCGCCTCGGCTGGGTGCGCCGCGGCCTCGAACGTTCGCTGGCCGACCGCTACCAAAAACGCCTCCGCGTCAAAGCCCCCTCGCTGGAAACGATCGTCGGCGGCCTCTCCGGCGGCAACCAGCAGAAGATCGCCCTGGCCAAATGGCTGGCCCGCGATTGCGACATCTTGCTGATCGACGAGCCCACCCGCGGCGTCGACGTCGGCGCCAAGGCCGAGATCTACGCGCTCCTCGACGAACTCGCCTGCGAAGGCAAAGCCCTGCTCGTCGTCTCCTCCGAGCTACCCGAGCTGCTCGGCCTCTGCACCCGCATCCTCGTGCTCCGCGCTGGCCGCCTCGCCGGCGAGGTCCCCCGCGCCGACTTCAGCGAAACCGCCCTCATGCGCCTCATGGCTGGCGTCGATCCCGCCGCCCCGTCACATATTCAGCCCAAAGGAGTTACTTCGCTTCAGTAACTGATTTAAACTAACAAAAATCGGCCAGACCCCTTTTGTTTTCCCCAATTTAGCATTTCTCGGCCCGACCCCTTTGAATTAGCTGTGCGCACGAAGAGGGGTAGGAAGGCTATAGCTATTTGCGACGAAGTGTGCTTAATTAACATAATGCGAATCCTCATCCTATCCGCCCTCCTCCTTGCCTCAGCCTTTCAGGCTGTATTGGGGGAACAATCTGGAGATTGGACTTATTCCGTTTTAAACGGCCAAGCCACCATTACACGCTACACAGGAGGAGGTGGAGCGGTGACGATACCAAATACCATTAACGGCAGTAGCGTAACGAGTGTTGGTGGCAATGCGTTCTATTCAAGTAGTGTAAGCAGCGTCATCATCCCCAATAGCGTGACAAGTATTGGGTATCATGCGTTCTCTTATTGCTACAGTCTAACCAACGTCGTCATCCCGAACAGCGTTACGAGTATTGGGTATCATGCGTTCTATAATTGCACTAGCCTAACCAGCATCACCATCCCCAACAGCGTGACTAGTATTGGATATGGTTTGTTCAGTTATTGTTCCAGCCTAACTACCGTCACTATTCCAAGCGGTGTCACAAGTCTTCAGCAAATGTTCGAAGGTTGCACCAGCCTAACCAGCATCACCATCCCCAACAGCGTGACTAGTATTGGGGATAGTGCGTTCTATAATTGCACCAGCCTAACTAGCATCACCATCCCCAACAGCGTGACTAGTATTGGGGTTGGTGCGTTCCAAGATTGCACCAG
>CAIQAB010000019.1 GCA_903869675.1 uncultured Verrucomicrobiota bacterium
GTGGGGAGTCTTTTTGACACTTTGCTTGCTGTTTATACCGGATCGTCTGTGTCCTCCCTAACAACGGTAGCATCTGATGATGATGGAGGCGTGGGGAACACGAGTTCACTAACATTGAACGCAACAGCCGGCGTTACATATTCAATTGCCTTGGCAGGCTATGCGGGAGCTTCTGGGGACTACTTCTTGAAAGTAATGCCGGTAATTAATCCCCTGGCTATTTATCAAGCGGGATTCGAGGCAGTTGAAGGATACGTCACGGGGGGATTAAGCGGTCAGTTGAGTTGGGCGAGCGCTGGGTCAGGAGGAAACGGCATAGTATCCGGTCTTTTCTCTACTGGAGGCAATCAGGCATACATAGGTTACTCCCCTCCGACGGATTCAAGCTCATATTTATTTTCATGGAGGCCTATTAACCTGACACCAGATGTCGTAAGTCGCCCTGTGGTTAGGTTTTCAGTTGATATGTCAATTATTGACTCAACCAATTCCAATTACGACACATTTAGCTGGTGGGCCTTCAACCGGAATGGGGCGACCCTTTTTAGTATCAATTTTGATAATCTTTATTTGAAGATTGGTTACACTGACTCAGTGGGGAACATCGCAGATACCGGCTTCACTTTCTCGAATGGAACAAAATACACCCTCACGGTTGACATGGATTATGCCAATAATCGTTGGAGTGCATGGCTAAATGGAGCCGCCATCGCTACAAACGTGACCTTGGCAACTACCGGAGTCGTTCGCGATCTTGGGGATATCGATGCCTACTGGGACATCACCGGAACTTCGGCAGGCAACAACTATATGATTTTTGATAACTATTCCATGATTTCTCGAAGTGCCGGGCAACCGATTGTATATGCATTATCCGGAAATCAGGCGCGCAACGTCGGGGGGGCGGTAACTTTGGCCGTGGGGGCAAACGGGGCAGAGCCGATGACCTATCAATGGCGTTTTAATGGAATTAATATACCTGGAGCATTATATCAAAAACTTGATCTCACCTCTCTTCAAGAGGGACAGACGGGAGATTACTCAGTGGTAATAATAAATAATTATGGATCTGTTACCAGTGGAAACATTAGCTTGACAGTGCAACCTGCACCAGCGCCACCCATATTTACGTTACATCCTGTGACGCAAACAACAACGGTTGGTAACACGGTTACTTTCAACGCTGCAGCATCGGGATACCCTACACCAACCTACCAGTGGTATCTTGGTTCGAATCTTTTGGTTGGAAAAACTTCACCTACATTGAGCATTTCCAACGTCCAACTCTCCGATGCAGGAACCTACTCCGTCAAGGCATTCAATTCTTCTGCTCCCTCTGGGGTCGCTTCTTCGTCAGCCGCCCTTACAGTCAATCTTCCGGCCACCGCTATTCAAAGCTTCCGCACCGTTCAAAGCTTAGCAACCGATGGCTCGCAAGATTTACTGGCTCCCGCAGGTGATTCCGTTTCAAATTTATTGAAATTTGCATTTAACATGATCGGTGCGGGGCCAGGGCAGGCATCGGCGCTAACAATCCCAAATAACTCGGTGGTTACGCCGTCCGGCTCGGCTGGCCTACCTTTAGTAGGCATCGAAACTGGCACCGGCAGACTTCAACTCACTTACATTCGCCCCAAGGTTGCCGCTTCGCCTGGTGTCACTTGCACCGTTTTGTTTAGCGATAACCTCGCTAATGGTTCGTGGTCCGCAAACCCAACTGCTACCGAGGTAGTAACTTCTATTGACGCAACATATGAGCGCGTTACCGTCTCTGACTCGGCAACGTGGCCAAGTCGGCGGTTTGCCAAGGTTCAAGTCTCCACCCCATGAGATTCGGACAGCCATGACAGGGGGGGAATTGCGAGCCATTCCTCAATAGGGGAAATTGCAGGCATAATTTGCCCGAGAGACTTTCGAATCTCCTGCGATATAAGAACGCGGTCTAGTTGTCGCCATTGTTTTTATAGTGATAGGCAAGGGCGGCGTAGGTCTGGCGGCAAAGCGCCACTTCGGTGATCAGGGGTAGCAACGAATCCAAAGTGTAGTGGGTAAGGTCCAGGGCTTGACGCATGACGGCGTAGCAGGGCGAACTTGATGGAGTTTGCGCTCGGGAGTGTTCGTAAGCGTCCGGGCGGGTGCCACCTTGACGAGTAAGTGAAGGGACGAGAGGACCTCTAATATGGATATGATATCCATGTAGAGCCCGTCGCTCGATCGATATGATATTTCTGATCCCGGCTTATGCAGAGGTGACGCGACGCGCCCAACGGCGCGGTGTGAGTCCGTCGAGGTCTTCCTGGTTGGTCATCGACGGCAGGCGCGTGAGCACATCGCGCAGGTAACTCCGAGAGCATCATCCGCAAACACTACTTGGATTTGAAGACCTCCGCCGAGGCCGAGAAGTTTTACGGCATCATGCCCGCACTGGTCGCACCTGCGGCGGCACCCGTTACCGCCGCGCCGCTCGCTTTCCCATCGCAGGCCGAGACGTTGGCGGTCGCGAGCTGATTGACCGCCGACCCGCACGAGCCCGCGCCATCACCGGCGCGGGCTTTTTCATGCCCGTTGCGCCCCGTGCCGTCGCGCATGGACACCGTTCCTTGTGCATGAATCCTCCCTCCGTTTCCGCTCCCTGCCTCACCACCCAGCTCACAGACATCGTCGGTCTCCGCGCCTCCGGCATCTTTCCGACCGGCCGCGAGCCCTCGATTCGCACCCTCCGCGAGTGGACGAAGCTCCGCCGCATCCCCCATCACCGCGTCGGCCATTTCGTCTATTACGACGCCGCCGAGGTCGGCGTTCACATCCGAACCAAGCTCAAGATTCCGGCGCGCGGTTGCCCTCGGCGCACCAGACACAGCGACCGGGCATTTGGCGACCCTCGCCCAGGATGAAGCGACGACCCTTCACGTTGTTGTTTTCCCGGTTTGGCCGGATGTGCCAATCACCGCCGTTGCCGCGCTTTCGTCCCGTGGCGTCCATCTCGCCGACCTCGACCCGGCGTCCCTTGTCATCCGCTGGCCGGATGCACTCCGGCGCGAAGCCGCGCCCACCGTCCCCGAATACGGCTTGATCCACGAGGGCGCGACGTGGCGCATTCACTTCCTCGGCACCACCTGCACTATTCCCGACAAGAGCGGTTCACTCTACCTCGCTCGGATATTGAGCGATCACCGTTACCAGTGGACTCCGACCGAGGTTTACACCGGCAACAAAAACGCCGTCGCCAAATCCTCAAACAATCGAGCAATCGCGATGGGCGACCAAGAGGACGGCACTCGTATCAGCCAGACCATGAGCGCGGGGGCCGGCCACTTATCTGAATTGGTTTCATCATCATTGCAGCTCAATCGTCTCGATTATTTTAGCTGTTTGATTGCCCCACGTAAGAGTGTTTTTGGACCGATTCATCCACATCAGTTTTTCCTCGGTGTAGTTTACGTAGAGTATGCCATTGCCATAATGAATAATTGAGGTGGTGCCATCACGCTTCTGAAAAATGCAGCTATGGTTTTGTTTTAACACCTTTACCACACAGACAGGCTCTACGCTCATATTGGAGGAAGTAGGGAAATCTGAGGGTATCACTCGTGGGATCGGTGAAAAATCCCTCTCACGAGCAATAAGCGGATACTGAATTGTTCGGCGCGAGACATCTACATCGAGTTCGACGGGGTGGCTTCTGCTGAGATTTCGAGCGAGCCATTCGATGTCTTTTTGTGTGAGCGGATGGCCGATTTCAGCTTTGTAAATGGCAACTTTGAGAGGCATATCCAGAGAGTCCCCAGTTGTGGGCCATTCGATTCCGCCGAAGCGAACGATCTTCGAAATTTCAGCATCGGCCATGAGTGAACCCGATTGAGCCTTCAGGAGTGCAACTTGGGTGTCCTGGTCCATTGCACGCAAAGGGGGAATTGAAACCATAACGGCCATCACCCAAAGGACGGTAAGGCACACGATTTTCTTATTTTTAAATTTCATGCTTTTTGTTTTTGAGGGCTTTTTTCACCGGGAACCACTTTTGACCCCAGGCACTTGAATTGAAGGTTCCCCCAATTTCACGATAACCTTTTCGAGAACTTCTGTGATGATGCCTGCATCATGTTCGCGTGGGTTCCAGTAAGCACTCTCCCTGCTATCCATTGCTGCCCAGCCTGCGGGGTCGATGTAATCGCATAACGCGAACAGGCGGTTCGTCGTGTCTCGTTTGCTGACCCATTCGAACGAGTCGTTGCGCAACAACACTGCCGGCCGCTCGGCTGTCACAAAAATCGCACAATTCCGGTCATCGTCGCGGAGCAGTTGCACGGAAACGTTGCTCTTTTGGTCGATCGGCAGTTCGCCGGAAACCAAGCCGGTGATCCTAACCGCTCCCTTTGAGTGAGCATTTGCGCCGAGCAGAAAATCGTCGGAGTATTTCATGGTTTGGTCGGGGTAGGTCTATCACAGCTGCCCCCTTCGCAGGTAGTTTCAATCACACCTCCTCCATGGCAACCAGTGAACACCGTGTTAGATTCTGCGCTAGCGCCGGTGATAGTGGTAACGGTTGGTTTGGTGTCGACAGGTGCAGGGAGCAATCCGCCCCCCCTCTCCGCCAGTTGCCGAGGGGAGCAGCTTCATTTTTCAGGCAGCAGAAGGCGCACCCTAAGCCAGCTTTTACCCTGCGGCGCCCTGGGGGGCGGGGCGGAGGAAAATCGGGGTGCTGGCGACGGGGCTGCCGTCCAGCGCAAGATCGGCGGCGTGTTCGCCCATGCGCTCGAACTTCACCCCGCCAAGGTTGAAGACGAGGTTGACGACCGAGGTGCCGTTTTCGCCAGGAGCCCGGGGGATCACGATAGGCATCTCGATGGCGGGCAAAACACTGCGGCCGTCGGCGTCGGTCAGGGTCAGGCGCACACGCTTGGACCCCACCTCGGTGTCTTCGAACCGAAGCTTGGCCGCAATGCAGAGCTGCGGATGGAGCACCGGCATACTGGGCGCGCCCAGAGTATCGAAAATACCCACCAGGGTCAGTTTGCCGGCGTAATCAGCGGCGAAATCGCAGGCGACGAAGATTTCGGTTTTCATAAGCGGACTAGGGTGTGTCTGGAAAATAAAGAGGCGTGGCGTGGAGAGAAAAACCGGCTCGCCCAAGGCGGCATGCAGGCGGCGCATCAGCGCACAGCCAGGGGGCGGTGCCGCCCGGCCGGCAAGCTGATTAACCACATCGAGACCGTGCAGAAGGCGCGCCCGGCATTGCCTCTGCTAAAATTTAACCAAAGCAGAACCGGAGGGATCCGTTGCCCGCCGGTGGGGTCCGGAAGTTTTTCGCCAAAAGGCTCCGCCGAGGGCCGGATCGAGCCGATAATAATACCAAACCTCAACATGTCCGCCATCCTCAGACGAGTCGCCCTCGCCGCCTTTTTCCTGCGCGCGTTCGCCAGTCTTGTCGCCGCCGCGGACGCGCCCGCGCGGGTGGAGGTCGGGCTCAGCCAGACCGCCTCCGCCAATCCGCCGATCGGCTGCAACGAATTCGGCGATCCGGGCGGCACCGCGTTTTCCGCCGGCAATCTCATCCCCGACTCCGGCTTCGAGCCCATGTCCATCCGGCTGCGTTGGCGGGTGCGGGCCGCCGGGATGGAAAACGGCCACCCTTGGGTCGAAGTGGATGGCGGCGGCCTGACCAACTGGGACCTGACCACGACCGGTTTTTTGAACGGAGCGGAGGTGCGTCTCTACCGGCTGGTCGATGCGCTCGGGCAGCCGTTGCCTCAGGATAACGGTTACCTCGATCTCTCCAGAGCCGCC
The DNA here is from genome assembly GCA_903869675.1 of uncultured Verrucomicrobiota bacterium. Classification (GTDB taxonomy): domain Bacteria; phylum Verrucomicrobiota; class Verrucomicrobiia; order Opitutales; family Opitutaceae; genus IMCC26134_A. The sequence goes on from CAIQAB010000019.1 coordinate 5,788, forward strand.
GCCTACTCGCTCGCGGGCACGGCCACCGTGCCTGAAGCGGGTGAACCCGGCCTGCCGCTGGGCGGCTGGGTCAACAGCGTTTACACCATCCCGAGCTCGGTCTGGGGCACGCGCGCCAACCTCGATTTCACCGACGCCCGCTGGGTCGAGAACGGACGGACCTATTACTACATCGTCACCGCCATCGGAGACCGGGCCAGCGATACGGGTGGCGACAACGAAAGCGATCCCTCGCTCGCGCCCGAACTCACCGCCACCCCGTCGAACGGGCTGGCCGGTCCGCCCCGGATCTATGTCCGCTCCTCCGGCGACGGTTTTAACGAAATCGGGAACATCGCCGCGGGCGGCTGGATGTCCTTCAGCCCGGGCGTGTGCGGCGCGACCGGTCCGGTGACCTGGCAGTTGCTGGACGTTAACGACCAACCCGCCACCCCTCCGGCCGGCCTGGGCTTTAACCCCGGCACCGGCGAGCTCTCCGGCTCGGTCGCCGTCACGCCGCCGCCTACACGCCTGCGTTTTCGCGCCACGGCGGCGAACGGCGCGGCCACCCGCGATTTCATTTTAAACAACCCGGCCTGGACGCCCACCGGCGGCTCCGGCCGGCCGGCGCTTCCGCTCAATGTGACCGCCACCGCAGGCGACGGCTGCGTCCACCTCGCCTGGGATCCCAGCCCCACGCCCGGCGTGGTCGGCTATCGAGTCTACCGTGCCGAGGTGCCGCGTTCCGCGCAGCGGCAACGCGTTTATCTGAACGCCGGCGCGCCCCAGCCGGTGAAGGACGACTACGTTCACTTCGCCAAACGCATCCGCGCCGCCGATCCGGCCTGGGCCCACCCGCGCGTGCGCACAGGCACGGTGGGCGAGACCTGGCGCGCGGACGGCGCGAGCGGCATCACCTTCGCACGCGTCACGCATCCCGGCGCCGTGCCGGCCGAACTGCGTTTCCCGGGAGAAACCTGTCTGCGCGTTTCCAGTCCACAATCGGGCGGCCGGGAGATCGGCGGGCCGGCTATTTTCTACCCTGCCTCCGGGGGCGGCGAAAGCCTGTGGTATAGTCAGCTGGAGCCTGGACGCACCTACCGCTACGAGGCCTGGATGCGCCAGAGCGGCCTTGGCAACGGCGGGCAGGTGCGGCTCGGGTTGGGGTCGTTTTATTCCGTGATCGGACAGACCTTCGCCGTGACGGACGAGTGGCGGCTGGTCGGCTTTAGCTTCGTCGCCCCCGACCGTCCGACCGCCCCTGCCGCTCATTCGTGCCCGACGATCCAGTTCACCGGACCGGGCACGCTGTGGTTGGATAATATCCGGCTCTTCCGCGCCGACACGGAGGCCGAGGCCGGGGCGCTGTTCACGCCGCCGAGCCGGTTGGTCTTTGACGAGCTCATGGCCTCGCAACCCGCCGGCGGGGAGAAGGGTATCCTGCGCTCCATGGGCGTGCTGCTCAACCAGGCCAGCATGGCGAGCGCGCTGAGTTTTCACCGCGACGCCGGGCTGGTGATGAACTGGTATCAATCCGCCGAGGCCGCCTCCAACATGACGGCGCCGCTGTTTCTCCAATACGCGCTTCGCACCGGCGCCACGCCCGGCGCCCGCATGAAGCCCTGGCTCAACATCTCCTCGCACATGCGCGAGGACGAATGGCTGATGCTGGTGGAATACCTCGGCGCGCCGCTCGATCCCGCCGACCCCGCCGATGTCGCCGCCAAGCCCTGGGCCTATCTGCGCTACCGCCAGCGCGGCGTCGCCACGCCGTGGACGGATGAGTTTCCCCGCATCTACCTCGAGTTTGCCAACGAGACCTGGCACAACGGCGTGGTCAGCGACCAATGGTTCGGCTGGGGACGTTCCGGCTGGGTGCACGACGGCGCGAAGGAATTCGGCCTCGCGGCGCGCTACTTGACCACTTGCGTGCAGGCGCGCTCGCCCTACTGGAGCGCGCTCAACGCGGATGGAAAACTCCGTTTCGTGATGGGCAGCAATTACGAGGATTACGGCGAAAAGGCCGCCGCCGGCGCGCCGCTCGCCCACGCTATCGGGCACACCACCTACGTCGGCCCCAAGTGGGAGGTCGGCGAGACTCCGCTCGCGGCCTACGACGACCACGGCTTCCAGGCCACTTTGCTCGGCCACGTGGCCGACACGCAAAATCTCTTCGCCCACTACCGCCGCCAGCGCGAGCGGCTCGCCGCCGCCGGTCATACGATGGATCTGCTGGGTTACGAGGGCGGCCCCAGCGGCTACGCCCTGCCGGGGCAGGACGGCGCCGCCCAGCACGAAAACTCCGAGCGCTACGGCAAGTCGCTCGCCATGGGCGTGGCCGCGCTCGACGCCTGGCTCTCGGCCTACGCCCATGGTTTTTCCGATCAGGCCTACCTCGGTTTTGGCATCGGGGACTACTGGACCTCGCACACCAGCATCGCCGCGGGCTATCGGCCCCACGCCGGCTGGCTGGCCATGACTTTGCGCAACCGTTACGCGACCGGACGCATGATCCGCAGCGAGGTCGCGGGCGCGCCGACCATCGCCTGGTCGGGCGTCGCCTACCCGCTCGTCTCGGCCTACGCGTTTCGCGATGGCCGGCGGCTGGGCGTCTTCCTGCTCTCGCGCAAACTTGGCGGCGTGCACGACGGCGCCGATTGGGGCGACGGCTCCACGCCGGTCACGCTCGCCTTGCCCGCCAATCCGACCGGCCCGGCCACACTCTACCGCCTGGCGGGCGATCCGCGCGCTTCGAACCGGGACGCACTCAACGTCGCCATCCAGCAATCCGGCGCCACCCTCGCGCGCGAGACCACGCTCAGCCTCCCGGAGGGCTCCATTTATCTTTATGTGGTGGATACAGACCTGCCCGACCGCGACGACCCGCCGCCAGCGCCCGCTTCGCCCGCGCTTACTCCCTTCGCCGCCGGCACCACTTTGCACTGGCCCGCGGTCGCGGGCGCCAGCGGCTACACCGTCTATCGCAGCCCGCGACCGGAGTTTGACCGCGCCGAAGTCACCGATGTTTTCAGCCCGACGACCAACACGTTCACCGACGACGCCGCCGTCGGAGGCACGGCGTATTACTACCGCGTCTCGGCCCGCAACGGCTGGGGCGAGGGCGTGTGGTCCTTGGTCGCCGCCGGCGGCCTGAATCCCGCCACGCCGGTGCTGCCCGCGCCAAGGCTCCACAGCCTCGGCGAAACCAACGCCTCGCTCGTCGCCTCCTGGGATGCGGTCGCCGGAGCGGAGGGCTATCGCGTGGGCCTCGGGGCTTCGGCCGATGGACCCTTTGTCTGGACCGATGCCGGCATCGCGCTGGACTGGACTTTGTCGGGGCTGCCCAACGGCACTGCCGCCTACGTGACCGTGCATGCCTACGGCCGCGATGGACGCGGACCCGACGCCCCCATCCGGCCCGGCACGCCGCTCGCGCCAGGCCAGAACGCCGTGCTCGCCGCCTGGGAGGCCGGCACGCTGATCTACAGCGGCCATCTCGAGAATCCGCCGCAGGTGCTGCCCGTCGCGCGCCACTTGCTCGCGGTCGCCGCCGGCGACGTCACGCGCGGCCCGGGCCTGATGGTCGAGATGAACAACTACGGGTTCAATCCCGGCACCGGCGCCAATGGAGGCTGCCACTATGACGGGAAATTCCCTTTCCAGCCGGTGAACGACGGAGGCAATTTCGGGGCCACCGGCGGAGGCTCGCCGGCGGACGCCATCGCCCGTCAGCTTTACCTTGGCTGGTCCATCGCGCCGGCCGAGGGGCAGGCGGTTTCGGTCAGCGGGCTCGAGACGGGCTTTCAATATTCTTTCGGCGGCTATCCGCTCAGGGTCCTGCTGCGCTACCGCGTGGGCCCGGGCGCTTGGCGCGAGGTTGCGGCCTCCGGCTACGCGGTGACGCCGGGCTACTGGTTGTTCAACGACTTGTCCCTCGCGCTCTCGGGCGAAACCGCGCTGCAAAACGTCCGGCAACCGGTCGAGCTGCGTCTCTACGTTTACGGGACGGGCGACGATGCGCGCTGGCACCCCGCCGAGTTGGTCCGCATCTCGGGGGAGGATCTGATTCTGCGCGGCACCTACCAAACCGTGGCCGCCCCCGGCCGCGTGGACGGATTGCGCACGGTCGCCAGCCGCCACCGGCTGGCCGTTTCGTGGACGCCGGTGCCGGGCGCGGATAGCTATACCCTGCGTTGGGGCCCCTCGCCCGGCGGCCCTTACCGGGCAAGCCAGGCCGGTCTCGTCCAGGCCCTCGCCGTGCTCGACGCGCTCCCTGACGGCGCGCCGTGTTACTTCACTGTCGAGGCCAGCAACGTCTTTGGCGCGGGCCCGGCCTCGATCGAGTCCGTCGCGACTCCGCTCGGCGCACGGGAAGCGTGGCGCAGCCTCGCCTTTTCCCCCGGGGCGATCGGCGACGGTCTGGCCGCCGATGCGGCCGATCCGGACGGCGATGGCTTGGCCAACCTGCTCGAATACGCGTTTGGTTCCGACCCGCTGCGAGCAGACGAGGCGGCACCGGTCTCGGCCGCGCGGGCGGGCGCGCCGCCTCGCCTGGCGATTACTTTTCCGCTCCCCGCCGACCGCCCGGACATCACCCTCACCGTGGAAAGTTCGGACGACCTCTCCACGTGGATCCCCATCGCCCGCAGCACGGCGGGCGGGCCTGTATTGCCTTTGATCAACGGAGTCGCCGTGGAGGCGGGGCTGGCCGCGTCACCCACTGTAACCGTGACCGACGACTTGGCCCGGGCCTTGGACCCGCGGCGTTTTCTGCGAATCCGCGTGGCAGCGCCTTGATGTTATTTTCCTGTCTTCATTCCAGCTGCCCCTACCGAAGTAATTCGTGGCGCCAGTTCTGCATCAGCGGCCGCCCATCGATTCTTCCAGCGCCAAAACCGTGCGCCCGGCTTGTCCGAAATTTGAACGACAAATCCACCCACCTTCCCGCGCGGCGCGCGTAGTGCCGCTACACGGCGACGGCCCCTCTGCCTTCGGCAAATGGCGGAGAGGGAGGGATTGATTCGCTTGCGCTCAGGGTCTTACCCCGGCGCTGCTGCGCCGTCCCTATCCCTGCCTCAAATACCAACGCATTTAGTTCGACTACGTCGAAGCGCCATTTGCGAAGCAAATGGCGGAGAGGGAGGGATTCGAACCCCCGTTACCTTTCGGTAAACCGCATTTCGAGTGCGGCGCGATCGACCACTCTGCCACCTCTCCGGCTACAAAGGAGCGGACGCTAGGTGCCGCCGCAGGAAACGGAAGCCGAAAGTGCAAACCCCCCCAATCGGGACGGGGCCCCGCCCAAACTCACCCCAGCAAGGGACGCGCCCGGCGGCAGAGTTGCAGCGCCAAGCCCCAGGGATCGCGCAGCATGTAGAGCTGGGAGCCATCCGGCGGCAGCACCGCCTCGACAAAGGTGGCGCCCACCGCCAACAGGCGATCGCGGTCGGCATCGGGGTCGGCACTTTCAAAGGCGAGGTGCAGGACCAGGTGGTGCATCTCCGCGTAGACCGGCACCGGCGCGGCGGGGTTGCGATAAAGCTCGATAACGCCACCGCGCGCGTCGGCGAGGAAGTGGGTCTGGTTCGACTCCGGCAGATGGCGCACCAGCTTCAGACCGAGATGGGTCTGATACCAGGCAGCGACGGCCACGGGGTCGGCAACGTTGAGGGCAAAGTGTTCCAGTAGCATGACCCCAGCGCGCCAGAACGGAGCCTGCCCGACGAGCCTAGTTTAGCCGGCGTGGAAAAAATGCTGCAAAGCCTCTTCAAGCGTCCACTGCACGCCGCGCGCCCGGGCGGCGCCGTAATAACGCAGGAACGGCACCACTTGGTGCGTGCCGGTCTCCATCTCCCGGTAAAACAAGCGCCCCAAGGGGCCCGCGTGGTCGAGGTAGCCGCTATCGCGAAACCGGCGCAGCGTCCGGCCGAGGTCGTAGCGCACCGCGCGGTGGCGGATCTGCCAGTCGCCGGCCCGCCGCTCGAGCACGAGAAACTGCGCGGCCGGATTCCCGTCCTGGGGCAGACCCACGCTGCCGGTGGTGACGATGCGCCGGCCCGCCCACTCGCGGGTCGAGCAGACGTGGTTGTGACCGCGCACGATGAGCTTCACCGCGGGATCGAGACCGGGAAACATCGGGTCGATCTGCGCATCCGGCGTGTAGGGGAAAATGGAGTCGTTGTCGCCGCGCAGCGAGGCGTGGACCACCAACAGATCCGGCCAGGCGGGATCGGCCCAGGTCGGCGGCAGGGCGGCCAGCTCGGCCAGCTCGGCCGCACTCAGCTCGGCCCGCGCCACCCGCAGCGGCGCAAACTGGGGGGAACTCCAGGCGGGGTCGGCGCGCGGCGTGCCGTAGTCGAAAAGATAACGCTCGTGGTTGCCGCGGATCACCGGGCAACCGAGCGCGCGCACCCGCCGCCAGCAGGCGCCGGAATCGGGCCCGCCATCCACCACGTCCCCCGCCACGATGGTGAGGTCGGGGGCGAGCGCGGCGATCTCGTCCAACGCGGCCTCGAGCGCGGCGAGGTTGCCGTGGATATCGGCGAGCAGGGCGATGCGCATGCCGGCAGCAAACACGGCCCCGCCCCGAAACGCCAAGCGTCAAAACCAGCCCCGCGCTCAGAGTCCGAAGGCGCGATTGAGCAGACGGGTGAGCTGGCTGGTGCCGACGGCCTTGAGCGTGCCGTCGAGCACGAGGGGCTCGACCAGCGGCAGAAACCCGTTCGCGCCGGGGGCTGCGGAGGCGTCGAGCAGACCGAGCGTGGCGAGGTTGCGCGCGGTCTCGCCGCCGGCCCGGAAGTCGAGCCGCAGGCTCAGCGGCTGGTTCATCAAGGACTGTCCCGGGGCGTTGCCGAGGGAGCCGGAACCTTTCAGCCGTAACTCGGTGGCGGAAAGGCCGAGGGTATCGACGGCGATGGCGCCATCCGCGCCTCGGCGGGCGTGGAGCGTGAACTCATCGTAGGCGAGGCTGGAGAGGGTGCGGGCGAAGGCGTTGGCGGCCGCCACCTGCTGGGCACGCCGCCCGAGGGCATTATCCCCGGCCACCGCGCCGAGGAGGCCGGCGATGGCACCGAGCTCTTTCGAGCCGGCGATTTTGGCATAGCGGTTGGTCTCGAGATTGAGCGCGCGGATCACGCCCTGGCGGCCGGTGATCTTCACCTCGGCCGCCGCGCCGGCCGCCGCCGCGCCAGGATCGGCGCCGGCGCCTTCCAGAGTGGCGTTCAGCCCGAAGGTGCCCTCGACCGGCACGCCGGCGGCGGGATTGAGCGCCTTGAGGAGCGGACCGGTGGCGAGGCCTACGGCGCCGACCTCGGCGCCGAGTTGGTAGGATCGGCTGGCCTCGAGCCAACGCAGCAAGCCGTCGAACTGGAGCCGGCCACCGGTGCCGAGCACGGTCTTGAGTTTTTCCAAGGTGGCCTGATCACGGCTCAAACCGAGGCGACCGGTGGTGTTGGTGACTTCGAGACCGGGCGCGTAAACGATGCGGGCGAGGGATAACTCCAGCCAGCCCTGCGTCCCGGCCCAGAGCGGCCCAGCCGGGGAAGGCGCGGGGGCGGAGGCAGCCGGGGACGCCTTCGCCGGGGCGGCGGCCGGCGCGGGGGCGAGCACGGCGAAGGCCTGGAGATCGGGAACGTGCAGGTTTTGGCTGCTCAGCCTGGCGGCGATTTGCAGGTCGGAATTGGCGGCCGAGGGCGGGGTGGCGGTGACCGCCAGTTCGAGATCGGAGACGCGCGCAGGGGTGGCTTGGCGAACGGTGAGGGGGAGTTTCGCGGTGACGATCCCGGCGGCGTCCCGGTTGGCCTCGGCCAGCAGCGTGACCTCGGGCAGATCGGCGGCGGGCGCGGCTCCGGGCGCAACGAGGGCACGCAGGCCGGTGAGGCGGAGATCGGCGGAGACTTTCTGGGTATCGCCCGAGGCGATATCGAGCACGAGGAGGGCCTTGCCGGCGGCGAGGCGGGCGAGGCCTCGGAGCGCAGGCTGATCGAGCAGGGCGCCGAGCAAGGCGCGGAGCTCCACCCGGGCGGTGGTGGGCGCGCCGGGTTTTTGGGCGGCGGTAATATCCAGGGTGAGGATATCCTGATCACCGGCCAGGAAGCGCAGGCCGGGCAGCGCGGCATCGAGGCCGGCGGGGCTGGCGGTGACGCGCAGACCCTCCACGCGGATGGCGTCGAAGGCCACCAGCGGCGCGTCGGGCGGGCCGTAGCGCACGCCGGGCAAGACGAGCGGATCGATGGTCGTAAGCGCCACGCCTTCGCCGACCGGGCGCAGGCTCCACGCCCCGGAGACGGCACCACGAACGGAAAGCTGGGGGGCAAAGAGACCGAGCCACGGAGCGGGCAGGCCGTGCAGGCGGATCTCGACAAGTTCGTCCGCCGGACGCACGGGGGTGAGCTTGCGGCTGGCGGGGGCGAAGGCGAAAGCCTGGCGGGCGGCGACGCTCAAAACCGGCTCAGTCCCGGACGCCACATCGAGCTGGAACGTGCGCACCCGGGTCTCCTGCGCGCCGGCATCGAGGTCGAAGCGGGTATCGAGCTGCATCGCGCCGAGCGCGGGCAGACCGAGCTTGTCGAGGGAATCGACGACGAGCTGGAGGGCGCCGGCGAGCCGGACGCGCTGGGCGTCGCTCACGCCGAGGTCGCCTTCACCGGAGAGGCGGATGGCAGGCAGCGCCGGCTGAGGCGAGAAGGGAGCGAGGTCGGCGTCCGTGACGGCGATCTTCCAACGGCCGGGAAGCTCGGTCGCACCGGGAGCCCAGCGGGTCTCGAGCTCGAAGAGGTTTTTCTCCGCGGTGGAGAGGCGCGCCCCCCAAGTCTCGCCGGCGCCGTCGCGGGCGAGGGCCACCTCCGTCCGAAGGCTCGCCGGATGGCGAAGCGGGCCGCCGGAGAGCAGGGCATCGATGCGGGCCGCGAGGGCGGAGAGTTGACCGGCGGCGTCGAGGGTGGGTTGCAGGAGGACGGTGGCGGCAAGCTCGCGGGAAGCATCGGGCTGGAACTTGATTTTCAGTGCAAAAGCGCCCTGCCGCCCGGCGGCGATCTCGCCGCCGGTGAGAGAAAAATCGACGGCGAGGGGCGTGGGGCCACCGACGCGCACCACCCCGGCGAGGTCCACGCCGTTGACGGCAAGATCACGAGGCAAAGAGAGGGCGGAAAGCAGGCCGGCGAAGGGTTTGGGCGGAAGGGTTGCATCGGGGGCGGCGGGCTGCTCGCGGGCGTAAGCGGCGGCGGCGGCGGGGTCGTATTCGACCACGAGGTCGTGCGCGACGAGGCGGCGCACGTCGATGTGGCCGCGGGCGAGATCCAGCAGGGGGATATCGGCATCGAACGCGGGGGCGTGCACCTTTAGGCCGGCCTGCTCGAAGTGCAGGCCGCGCAGCGAGGCGCCACCGAGGCCTACGGAGACCTTCTCCACTTCACCCTGACCGGAGAGGGCGCGGCGGGCGGCGGTGGTTTGCACGGCCGGAGTCAGCAAGGCGGCGACGAGCAGGCCGAGAAGCACGATCGGGAGGACGATCAGGGCGATGAGTTGTTTCCGGCGGCGGGTCATGGGCATGGCGAAAGGGAGTGAATAGGCGAAAGGGCCACAGAAAGGCGGGAAGGCGGCAAAAGAAAAGACCCCGGCGGCGGGCGCGGGGTCCGGGGAAACCGAGGGAAAAACCGCCGCGCGCTCAGTGCGCGGAGGCGACGATCGGATCGGACTCGCCGACGGCCTTGCGCACGGTGGCGAGCGCGATGGTGTGGCGATAGTTGGCCTGCAGGCGGTTCAGGCTGGCCTCGGTGAGGGCCTGGCGGGCCTGCAGCACGTCGAGCTGGGTGGCGGCACCGTTGCGGTAGCGCACATCGGCGAGACGGAGGGCCTCCTCGGCCTGCCCGACGACCTTGGCGGCGGCCTCGGCGAGCTCGGCCGCCTCCTGCAGGGAGGAAAGCGCGCGGCGCACCTCCACCTCGACCGCGAGGGTTTGCTCGGCCACGCTCAGGCGGGCCTGGTTCAACTGGGCGCGGGCCTGGGCGACCTTGCCGCGGGTGCGGGCGCCATCAAAGAGGGCCCAGCTCGCCTCGACCCCGGCGGTCCAGCCGTCAAGCGAGTCATTGAGTGAATTGGAACTGCTCCGCTTCACCCCTTCGTAGCCCCCGGTGAGGTAAACCTGGGGGAGGTAATCGGACTTAGACACGGTCACGCCCGACTCGCGGGCGCGCCGGATCTGCTCGAGGCGCAGGAGCTCGGGGCGGCGGGCCCTGGCGGCGGAGAGGGAAGCCGCCAACTCATAGGCCACCGGATGATACTCCAGCGTGCCGGTGAAGTCGGGCACCTTTTGCAGGTCGGCACCGAAGCCGCCCTGGTAGCCGAGGGCGGCGCGGAGTTCGTCGATGGCTACGCGCAGGCCGTTGCGTGCGCTGATCAGTGCGGGCTGGGCGTTGGCCAAGGCGACCTCGGCGGTCAGGACCTCAAACTGCGATACCGAGCCGGCCTCGAACCGGTTCTTCGCCGTCTGGAGCTGCTCCTTCAGCAAGGCCACGCCCTGTTCCTGCACCTGGATGCGTTCGCGATTCAGCAACACATCAGCGAAGCGGGTGCGCACGAGCAGGAGCACCTCGTTGACCACGGCTTCGATCTCGAACACGGCGGCGGAGCGGGTGGTCTTGGCGGCATCGAGCGCGGCGCTCACGCCGCCACCGCTGTAGACCAGTTGCCGCACGGTGATGGCGGCGCGCCAATTCTGGTAATTCAACCCGCCGGCGCGGGCCTCGGACAGGCTCTTGGCATCGCGCGAATAGCCGGCGGTGGCGGCGACATTGGGGATGGCCTGGGCGCGCACCTCGACGATCAACCCCTCCTGCTCGCGCAGGCGTTCACGGGCCTGGCGGATGGCGAAGTTGTTTTCCAAGGCGAAGCGCAGGGCTTGATCCACGGTGAGGAGATCGGGAACGGCGGGAACGACCGGGGCGGGCGCGGGCGGCGGCTCGGGTTTGAGGGCCTCGACGAAGGGCAACACGTCGGCGGACGCGGAGGCAGCCAGGAGGCCGGCAGCGAAAAGGGCGGTGCGTTTCATGGGCGGGGAGGTGGGGTGTTTTAGGTGGCGGAGGCGTGGGCGGGCCCGGCACCGGCAGGGGGCGCCTCGGGCGAGGAAAACCGGTTCCGGGAGTGGTCCTTGGCGATCAGCATGTAGAGCGAAGGCAGAACGAGCAGGGTGAAAATCGTGCCGATGGTCATGCCCCCGACCAGCACGAGGCCGATCGAATTACGGGCGGCGGCGCCCGGACCGGTGACGAGGGTAAGCGGGAAATGGCCGACGACGGTCGCCACGGTGGTCATAAGAATGGGGCGCAGACGCGTCAGCGCGGCTTCGCGGATGGCCGCCAACTTGGAGCGGCCCTGCTCTTGCAGCACATTGGCGAACTCGACGATCAGGATGCCATTCTTCGCGATCAGGCCGACGAGCGTGACCAGGCCGACCTGGGCGTAGATATTCATCGTGGTGGTCCACCCGTCGGTCCAGAAGGCGAGGTTCGGATTGGGCATCTTCAGGAAGGTGAAGAGCAGGGCGCCGAAGAGCGCGAGCGGCACCGATCCCAGCAGGATGACGAAGGGATCGCGGAAGGAATTAAACTGCGCGGCGAGCACCAGGAAAATCAGGACCACGGCCAGACCCAGCGCAGGCAGAAACTTATTGCCCTCGGTGCGGAGCTGGCGGGATTCCCCGGTGTAATCGATCACGTAACCCTTGGGGAGGATCTTGGCCGCCTCGTCCTCCAGGAAACGCAGACCCTCATCAAGCGGCACGATGCAGACGCCGGAAATGGACACGGCGTTGAGCTGCTGGAACCGGTTGAGCGAGCGCGGGACGACGGAGTTCTGGATGGTCGCGACCGTGCTGAGGGGGATGAGCGATCCGTTCGGACCGGTGACGTAGATATCCTTCAATTGCTCGGCGTTGAGCCGGTCACCGCGCTTGATCTGAGGGATGACCTTGTAGCTGCGGCCCTCGATATTGAAGCGGTTGACGAAATTGCCGCCTACGGCTGCGCCGACATCGGCGCCGACCTGCTGGAGATTCAGGCCGAGCGCGGCGACCTTGTCGCGGTCGATCACGATTTCGGACTGGGGCTGGTCGATCTTCACGTCGACGATGGGAGGGAAGGCGAATTTACCGCTCTCCATCGCGCGCTTCTGCAGTTCTTGCGCAAACACCAGCACCTGCTCGCTCGGGGCGGTGGAGGCCAGGACGAACTCGACCGGGAACTGGCCGCCGCCGGGCAGGGCAGGAGGCGTCACGGCGAACATCTGGATACCCGGAATCGTGCCCAGCTTGGCCTGCACCTCGGGCAGAATTTTAAACACGGAGCGTTGGCGTTCGCTCCAGGGCTTTACCACCAGACCGCCAAAACCGGAGGTGGGGTTGGTAATTTGGAAAGTGAAGTCGGTCTCGGGCACGCTGCGGAAGGCCTCGCCGGCGGCGGACGCATAGCGGCTGGTCTGGTCGAGGGTGTTGTTCGACCCGGTGTTCATGATGCCGAAGATCACGCCCTGGTCCTCGGCGGGGGCGAGTTCGGTGGGGGACATCTTGAACATCGGCAAGGCAAGCAGCGCCACCACGATCCAGATTGTGTAGACGAAGGGACGGTTGGCGAGGGTGCCGTCGAGCACGCCGGAATAGAACCCCTTCACCCGGTCGAAAACGGCATTCACCCTGGCAGGGAAACCGGTGTGGGACGCGCCGGGGCGAAGGAGCTTCGCCGACATCATGGGCGAGAGCGTCAAGGCCACCACACCCGAGATCGTGACCGCGCCGGCCAGGGTAAAGGCGAACTCGCGGAAAAGGGCGCCGGTAAGCCCGCCCTGCAGGCCGATGGGCGCGTAGACCGAGGCCAGCGTGATGGTCATGGCGATGACCGGGCCGACCAGTTCGCGCGCGCCCAGGAGGGACGCCTCGAGCGGGGATTTGCCCTCGCCAATGTGGCGTTCGACGTTCTCGACCACCACGATGGCATCGTCCACCACCAGACCGACCGCCAGCACGATGGCGAGCAGGGTGAGCAGGTTGACGGTGAAACCGAAGGCCTGCATCAGGAATACCGCCCCGATAAGGGATACCGGGATGGCGACCACGGGCACGAGCACCGAGCGGAAGGAACCCAGGAAGAAAAAAATGACGACCACCACGATCAGAAGGGTCTCGGCCAGGGTTTTGACTACATCGTGGATCGCATCGTTGATGTATTCGGTGGAATCGTAGGCCACGCGGGTTTCGAGGCCGGTGGGCAGCTCGCGGGCGACGGCGACCATCTCGGCGCGGATGCGTTTGATGACGTCGATGGAGTTGGCGTTGGGCAGGACGTAGATGCCCATAAACACGGCGGTCTGGCCGGAGAAGCGCACCTCGGTGTTGTAATCCTCGGCCCCGAGCACGACGTCGGCGATGTCCTGGAGGCGGACGATCACGCCGCCAGACTCGAGGACGACGAGTTGCCGGAACTCCTCGACGGTCTTCAGATCGGTATTGGCGGTCAGGTTGACCTGAATCAGCGAGCCCTTGGTTTCGCCGACGGCGGCGAGGTAGTTATTGCTGGCGAGGGCGGCACGGACCCGGGCGGGGCTCAGGTTAAAGGCGGCCATGCGCTCGGGCTTCAGCCATATACGCATGGCAAAGGTGCGGGCGCCCAGCACCTCGGCGCGTTGCACGCCGGGGACGGCGGTGAGGCGGGGCTGGACGACGCGCACGAGGTAGTCGGTGATCTCGTTCTGCCGAAGCACGTCGGACTTGAAGTTGAGATAGGCGGCGGCGAACTGGCTGTCGGCCGAGACGATGTTCAGGACGGGCAACTCGGCCTCGGGCGGGAGGTCGCCGCGGACCTTGTTCACCTTTGAGCTGATTTCGGACAGCGCCTTGTTGGCGTCGTAGTTGAGTTTCAACCGGGCGGTGATGGTGGAAATGCCCTGGGCGCTTTTCGATTGAAGATAATCGATGCCGTCGGACTCGGCGATGGCGCGCTCGAGCGGGGTCGTGATGAAACCGCGCACCAACTCGGCACTGGCGCCGACATAGGCGGTGGTGACGGTGATGGAGGCGTTCTCACTGCGCGGATACTGGCGGACATTCAGCGAACTGTAGGCCTGCAGACCGGCGATGATGATCACGAGACTGACCACAATCGCCAGCACGGGCCGGCGGATAAAAATATCGGTAAAGGAATTCATGGTGGGTGCAGCGCGTCAGGAAGCGTGGGCGCGGGGACGACGGCTCAGGAATCGGTGGGGGTCGGAGCGATGCGGGCGTCCGGGGCGAGGGAATTATCGACCGAGATGGCGACGCCGTTGCGGAGCTTGAACACGCCCGCGCTCACGATGGTTTCGCCGAGTTTCAAGCCCGAGGCAACAGCCACGAAATCTCCGCGCGTCACCCCGAGGCGCACAAACTGCTGGCGCACGGTCTTCTGCGGGACCCCGGCGGCGTCCTTGCCATCCTCGACGACGAACACGGTGTCGCCGTAGGGAGCGTAGAGCACGGAGGTGGCGGGGATGATGAGAACCTTGTCGGCCACCGGGAGATCGACCGAAACCGACCCGAACATGCCCGGACGCAAGAGCCCGGCGGGATTGGCCAGAGTGATCTGCAATTTAACGCTGCGCGTGGCCGCATCGAGATCGGGATTAATGGCGGTCACCTGACCGGTGAACTCACGGCCGGGGTAGACATCGGTGCTCACGCGCGCGCCCAGACCTTCGGAAAGCTGGGACAAGTTTTGCTGGGGCAGGGAGAAATTCACATAGATCGGGTCAAGGGATTGCAGCGAAACGATCGGAGTGCCGACGGCCAAAAACTGGCCGAGGTTGACCTGACGGATGCCGACTCGTCCCGCGAAAGGAGCGGTTACGCGGCGCTTGGCGATCACGGCGCGAATGTTCTTCACCTCGGCAGAGGCTTGTTTGCCCTGGGCCTCAAACGAATCGAGTTCCGACTGGGAGTTGGTATTCTGCGCACGCAGAGACTTGGCCCGCGCCAAGTTCAACCGGGCGAGTTCGGCATTGGCCAGGGCGGAGGCGAGTTGCGCCTCTTCCACGGAGGTATCGAGCTCGACCAGGACCGCCCCCGCGGCAACCTCGGCGCCGGATTCGAAATTGATGCGACTCACGGTGCCGGACGCCTCCGAGGCCAGGGTGACGCCCTGCACGGCAGCGAAGGAACCGACCGCATTGAGGCTGGGCCGCCAAGTCTCTTCGCGCACCTCCGCGGTGGTGACGGCCTCGGGCGGAGGCACCATGGTCTTTCCCATCGCGATCAACGCACTGATTTGCAGTGCCTTGATGGCGACCATGGGAGCGACGAGCAGGAACAGGATGAAGCCGGTGAGGCTGAGTTTCTTGAACATGACGATAGGTTGGTTTGGTTAAAAAAATCAGGAAGCGGGCACGACCATGCCGGAGGGGACGCTGGGCGGAAAAGAGAGCACCGCCTGATCGGCGACCTTGCCGAGCAAGCGCACCAAGGTGCGACGTTCGGGTTCGGTCAATGCAGCCATCAGCACGCTGATGCGACGGAAATGCTCGGGCATGATCTGGCCGAGAAACTCCTGCCCGCGCGGGGTGAGCTCGACGAACAGCATCCGGCGATCCTCCGGGTCAGGCTTGCGCGTGACCATCCCATCGCGCTCCAGCGTATCGACGAGACCGGTCATGGTGGCACGGGTCACCCCCGCCATCTCGGCCAGCTGGGCCGGGGTGAAAGCGTGGGACTGCCCGCCGGCCTTGTCCGCCAGCAGCATCAGCACGGTGAAACGCCCCTGACTCAGACCCTGCGCATGAAAATGGGCATCAATCACCCGAAATCCTTCGTCCCCGGCGCGCAAAAGATGCAAAAACGCTTCGCAAGCCGAAGGATCCAGCGCCGGAAAGCGCTGCGCGCACTCCAGGAGGCAGTCGTAGCGCGGGATATCTTTCAGCAAAAGGTGGGGCATGACGCGGTGATTAGAGACTTAACTATAAGCCACCTTACAGTATGGCCCCTAATTTAATCAAGCCGAAGACTGCATTTCTCCCGCCGGGATCGGCTCGATTTAGCTTCTGGTGGCGTGCCCGGCGGGATTCAAACCCACGACCGTTCGCTTAGAAGGCGAATGCTCTATTCAACTGAGCTACGGGCACGTTAACCACGATTCACTGGAAGCATTTTGAGGCCCGGCCAGCACTCGACGAAACATCGAAGAGACGGCCCTGCCCCGCCAAAAGTCTTAACGCGCGGGCTGTTTTAACAACAATCTTTTCGCGCGGCTCACTTCCGCCGGTCGCCACAGGGTCGTCGCCGGAGTCGGCCCGGGGCTCGCCTCCGCACCTCTCAAAACCAAGCCCGCCCCTACCCTGTTCCGCTCGTTGACAGGGCTCGCGGCGAGCCCCAGCGTCATCTGTTTCCCAGCCCACGCCTTCATGGAAGCAACCTCCTACACGCTCGAATTTGAAAAACCGCTGCGCGAACTCAGCGCCCAGCTCGAGCAGCTCCGCAAGCAATCCATCGAGAACAACCTCGACCTCGGCAAAGAGATCGCGGCCATCGAGAAGAAGATCGTCGCCACCCAGCGCGAGATCTACTCCAGCCTCACCCCTTGGCAGCGCGTCCAGATCGCCCGCCACCCGCGCCGCCCCTACGCCCTCGACTACGTGGCCTTGATGTGCACCGGCTTTACCGAGCTGCACGGCGACCGCCAGTTCGGCGACGACCGCGCGCTGATCGGCGGCACCGCCTTTTTCGACGGCCAGGCCGTGATGATCATCGCCCAGCAAAAGGGCCGCGATACCAAGGAGAAAATCGCCCGCAACTTCGGCATGCCCCAGCCAGAGGGATACCGCAAAGCACTCCGCCTGATGAAGTTGGCAGAAAAGTTTAACCTGCCCGTGCTCACCTTCATCGACACCCCCGGCGCCTACCCCGGCCTCGGCTCCGAGGAACGCCACGTATCCGAGGCCATCGCGGTAAACCTTCGCGAGATGGCCCTGCTCGGCACCCCCACCATCTCCATCGTGGTCGGCGAGGGCGGTTCCGGCGGCGCCCTCGGCATCGGCGTGACCGACCGGGTGCTGATTTTTGACAACAGCTACTACTCCGTAATCTCGCCCGAGGGCTGCGCCGCCATCCTTTGGAAAGACCCCGTCGCCGCCCCCAAGGCCGCCGAGGCGCTCAAACTCAACGCCGACGTGCTGGAAAAACTCGGCGTGGTCGATGAAGTGATCCCCGAGCCCTTCGGCGGTGCCCACAACGACGCCGCGCAAGCCGCCGCCACCCTGAAGTATGCGATTCAGAAGCACCTGAACGACCTGCGCGCCCTTCCCGTCAGCCGCCTGCTGGACACCCGTTACGAGCGCTACCGCCACCTCGGGGTCTATCAGGAGGACGGCGCCGTCCACGCCTGAGCGTTCCCTCCGCTCCGCCGCCGCCCGTATGAGCGCCGAACCGACGCCGCCCGACGCCGCCTCGGTTCAGCCCGGCTCCGCACTCGCCGAGATCGCGTATCGCCGCATCCCGGCAGCCCCGGCTGCCGATCCGCGGTCGGTGCTTGGCTCGCCCAACCGCTTGCTGGGGCTCGCCGCCGGAGAACGCCCGCGCGAACGCGCCCTCTACCACGGCGTCGCCGCGCTCGACGACCTCGAACTCACCGCGCTCATCCTGCGCAGCGGCACCGCCGGCCTGGATGTGATCACCCTCGCCGAAAGGCTGCTCGCCGAGGCCGGTTCGCTCCACGCCCTCGCCCGCTGGCGCGAACCCGACTTCCGGCGCTTGAAAGGCATCGGCCGGGTCAAGGCCGTCCAGCTCTGCACCGTCTTCGAAATCGCCCGTCGCGTCCTGAGCGCCGAACGCCAGCTCGCTCCCGAGCTGGCGGAACCCGAGGCGGTTTACGCCTACTTGCGCCCCCGCGCCCTCGGCCTGGAGGTCGAGAAATGCTGGGTGTTGACCGTAAACAGCCGCAACCGCCTGCTGCGCTGCGCCGAGCTCACCTCCGGCACCGCCAACCAGACCCTCGTGCGCACCGCCGAGGTGCTCCGCGAAGCCGTGCGTGAAGCCGCCGCCGGCTTTATCCTGGCCCACAACCACCCCAGCGGCGACCCCGAACCCAGCTCGGCCGACCTGCGCATCACCCGGCAGCTCCGCACCGCCGCCGACACTCTGGAAATCCGCCTCCATGACCACCTCATCGTAGGCGATCCGGCCGTCGATCGCGCCGGCTTGGGCTACTACAGTTTTAAGCGCGGCGGGCATTTGTGACGCTTCCGACAAAAAACTCCTTGAATTTCCCCGCCGCGCTCGCGACCTTCAACCCTCCCGTTTTGGTGCGATATCCAAGTGGCTAAAGGACGTTGACTGTAAATCAATTCAGCTTGCTGTTCGCTGGTTCGAATCCGGCTCGCACCACCACTTTAAAACCCCGGCTGCCAGGCCGGGGTTTTTGCTTGGGCGCACCCCGCCCGCCCGCCACCGCTTGCGTCCATCGGTCCGGCAGGCCCTAGTCGGCGCCGACGACCCATGCTCCTCGCCGAAATCACCCTCGATCCCGTCGTCACTGATCTGGTGAAAACCAGCCTCTGGTCGCAGGTTTACACCATCGGCGGCCTTCTCCTCGGCCTCTTTGCCATCGCCCGTCTGCTCAGCGAGCGGCGCCAGCCCGCCAACACCCTCGCCTGGCTCTTCGCCATCCTCCTGCTGCCCTGGGTTGCGGTTCCGTTGTTCCTGCTCTTCGGCGGGCGCAAGATCCGCCGCCTGGCCACCCGCAAACGCCGCCTCCGCCTGCCTGCCCCGCCCGCCGACCGCCCCGGCGCCGCCACCCTCGCCCACCCCGTCACCCAGACGATCCGCACCAACGGCGCAGGTGACGCCGTGGGCGGCAATGCCGTGCAATTGCTGACCAACGGCGAGGAAACCTTCGCCGAACTCGAGCGCCAGATTCTCGCCGCCCACCACTCCATCCACATCGCGACCTACATCCTCGGCCGCGACCGCGTCGGCAAACACCTGGTCGAGCTCCTCGCCCGGCGCGCGCGCGAAGGCGTGCAGGTGTGCCTGCAACTGGATGCGCTCGGCTGCTTTTTCTCCAGCGGCCGCTTCGTGGACCCCCTCCGCCAGGCCGGCGGCGAGGTGGCCAGGTTCCTCCCGGTTCTCCCCCTCTCGTCCCGCGGCTCCGCCAACCTCCGCAACCACCGCAAAATCGCCGTCTTTGACCGCCACACCGCGCTGATCGGAGGCCACAACCTCGCGCGCGAATACCTCGGGCCCCAGCCCTGGCCAAAACGCTGGGCGGATGTGGGCGCCGTGCTGCGGGGGCCTGCCGCCGCCTTGCTCGATGAGGTTTTCGCCGCCGACTGGGCCTTCGCCACCGGGCGCCCGCTGAGCCCCGCCGAACCCGGGCCGGATCGCCCCCCACCCGGCGCGGGCGCGAGCGACGTGCAGGTGGTCGCCTCCGGCCCCGACGTGTCCGGCGACCCGCTTTATGAGGGGATCCTCGCCATGATTCAGGAGAGCCAGCGGAGCATCTGGATCGTCACCCCCTACTTCATCCCGGACGAAGTGCTGCTGCGCTCACTGGTGGTCAAGGCCCGCGCCGGCCGCGACGTCACGCTCATCCTGCCCGCCCGCTCCAACCACCCGGTCACCGACCTCGCCCGCCGCCCCTACCTGCGCCAACTGGTCCGGGCCGGCGCGCGCGTGCTCGCCTATCAACCGCGCATGCTGCACGCCAAGGCCATCATCGTGGACGAAGAGTTCGGCCTGATCGGCTCGGCCAACGTTGATATGCGCAGCCTGTTTGTAAACTTCGAGATCGGCGTGGTGCTGCACAGCGCGCCCGACGGCCGCGCCCTGCGCACGTGGGCGGAAGAACTCGCCGCCGAGTCCCGCCCGCTCACCCTATCCGATCTCAAGCGGCCACGCTTCCCCGCCAACCTCGCGGAGGACCTCAGCCGCCTGCTCGCACCGCTGCTCTAGGCGCCCGACGGCATCGGCTCGGCCGCGACGACCTCCACCGTCTCGCCCGCCATCCGCCAGCGCAGATTCCAGCCCGCGATAGTCATGCCATAAACCCGCCCGGCATCCGCCGCCTGATAGGCGGGCTGCAAATCGAGGGCGAGCAACTCGCGCGCGAGGACCGCCACCTCCTCCGGCAACACCGCGGCAATAGCCGGGGGAATGTATATCTGCCCGGCGGAGCGCACCCCCGGTGCAGCCTGGGCCCAGTCCGCGCGGGCCTCGGGCTGGGCCTCGCAGTAAGGCAGATAGGGCTTCACATCGTAGACGGGCGTCCCGTCCACGCAGTCGATCCCGGCTACGCGCAAGACCCCCGGCTCCACCGCGAGCAAACGCACCAACGAGAGCCCGAGGCCGTTGGGCCGGAGCGGCGAACGCGAGGCAAAGACCCCCACCCGCTCGTTGCCGCCCAGCCGCGGCGGACGCACCGTCGCGGCGCCGTCCCACGGCGGGTTTTTATGGAACCCCGTCACCAGCCAAAGGTGCGAAAAAGCCTCGATGCCTCGCGTGAAATCAGGCGCGGAAAACTCCGGTAAAAACTCCACCCGCCCCTCGGCGGCGGGCACGAGGCCCGACTGGCGCGGCACGCCAAACTTTTCCGCAAACGGCGTGCGGAGGAGGGCAACGGGCCGGAGAGAGGGAGGAGTAACCACGAAGGGCACGAAGACACGAAGCCGGCCAAAATACGAGGCCCGGAACCTTCGAGCGCTTCGGAGTGAACGACACGCCTCAGCCCTTGGCCGCGAGGACGTGGAAGTTGGCCATGCTGATGCCGCTGAGCATGGCGCCCACGATACCGAGGAAACCCTGGTCGGTGCCGGCGAGGTAGACGTTGGCGAGCGGCGTGCGGCCGTCGCGGATTTTAACCGGCGACCCATAAATGGCGCCGCCGAGGTGGCCGGTGAACTTGGTGATGGTGCGCGGCGTGAACATGTCCGTCGCCACCGTGGCCCGGCCCAGCGCGTCCGGGGCCGGCAAGGGCGGCAAAAACCGCAGGGCGCTGCGCTGGATCTCGCCATACCAACGCTGTTTCTCCGCCTGGTAGGCCGCCTCCTCGGGCAGGCTCGTCCAGTGGTCGTAGTTAGCGAGGCAGGTGCAGCGAAAAAGACCTTCGGCGAGGTCCGCGCCGTCCGGGTAGGCGAAGTTGTTGGGCAGGCAAATGACGCCGCTGCGGGCATCCACCGGACCGGCGGTTTGCTCGTAGGCAAAGCGCGCGGAGTCGTTGAAAAACACGATGGTGTCATCCGCCCAACCCAGCTTGGCGGGCGGGCGGTTGAGCACGGTAATCGTCTCGCAATAGCTCAGCCGTCCGACGGGGTGGGCCGCACCCGGCACCGTGGCCTCGACGCCCAGGCGTTCCGTCTCGGCCGCCCCGATGGTGCTGAGGACATGCGTGGCCGTGACCTCGGTGCCGTCATCGAGCACGAGCCGGTCGGCGCGGCCGGCGGAGGAGACAATCCGCCGCACGCCGCACTTCATCCGGCGCTCGCCGCCGGCCTGGCGGTATTTCTCCAGCAGCACGCGCAGGATAACGCGCACGCCGTCAAGCGGGCGGGCGAAGCCCTCGAGGAAGAGCGCCTTGAACATGATCACGAACTGGCCGAACTCCATGTCCCGCTCGGTGGCGCTGCCGTAATACATCACCGGGCAAAACAACATGTCCTCCAGCAGGGGATCGGTGACGTGCCGCCGCACCAAGGCGCGGGCGCTCTCGGGCTTGGCGTCGAGCGAGACGTCGTCGTAAGCACGCACGAGGGCCACCAAGGCGCGGAAACCGTCGATCTGGGCGGGGAATTTTTGCGCAACCTCGGCTTCGAGGACGGCGAAGTCGTTGGTAAAGGTCAGCGAGGTCTCGCCGGCCGGGCCGAAGGCGATGCGGGAGCGTTTCTGGGGATGGAGGGCGAACTCGTCGCGGTCGATGCGGAGCTGGCGGAGGAGTTTGCCGAGAGGGGTGCCCTTGGTGCCGGGCGGCACCCAGTTGGTCATGGCGTGGAGGCCGACGTCGTATTTGCGGCCGTCGATCGCGTAGAAGGAATTGAGCCCGCCGACGGCGTTGTGGCGCTCGAAGATGCACACGCGCTTGCCGAAGTGCGCGAGCCGGATGCCGGCGGCGAGCCCGGCCATGCCAGCCCCGATGATGGCGACGTCGTAGTGCGAGGAGGTGTTCACGATCAAGAAAACCGATTGAAAGCGCGAAGACGCGAAGGCGGAAAGTTCAGACCGAAAAGACCGGCTTGTTTTCCGACCTTTGCGCCTTCGCGTCTTTGCGCTTCCATAATAAAAAAGGCCCGACACGAGGCCGGGCCGGAAGCAGGAACGGGGTCGCGGGGCTTACTTGCCCAGCGCCTCGAACTTCGGGGTGAGGTAGTCGGCGCAACTGTCGAGCGAGGCGAGGTGGATGTAATCCGCCTCGGGCACCTCGATGCCGTGCTGCTTGCGGAGCTCCATGACGATATCAAGGAAGTCCATGCTATCCAGCTGCATCTGATCACGGAGCCGGACTTCCGGCTTCAAGTTGGAGAGATCCTCGTCCGGGGCGATGTCGGCGATGATATCGAGGACGATTTGCTTGCAGGCGTCTTTGGTCATGAGAGTCGAAACGGGAGTAAAGAGTCGGGATTAGGCAACAAAGCGCTTCACAATCAACGTGGAATTAATGCCCAGCATGCCGAAGGAGTTGTTCAAAATGGCCTCCACCCTGGCCACTTTCCGCGGCTGGTTGAGCACGAGGCCGTCGATGGCGCAGAGCGGATCGAGGTCATCGACGTTGATGGTGGGGTGCACCACGAGGTCGTCGAAGCTGGGCAGGTTGCCCGCCAGTTCGAGCGCACCGGCGGCGCCCATGCAGTGGCCGATGTAGCTCTTGGTGTTGTTGATATTCGTCTCCGGGCAGCCCGCGCCGAAGACGGCGCGGATGGCCTCGCACTCCTGAATATCGCCCTGCGGGGTGGCGGTGGCGTGGGTGTTGACGATGTGAATATCGGCGGCGGCGAGCTTCGCGTTGACCAAGGCCTTGCGCACGCACTCGGCCTGGCGGCCGGGGTTGGGGAGGACGTAGTCGGAGGCGTCGCTATTCACGCAATAGCCGGCGATCTCGCCGTAGATCTTGGCGCCGCGGGCGAGGGCGTCGTCTAGACGCTCAAGGGTGTAAATGCAGCCTCCCTCGGAAACCACGATCCCGTTGCGGCCCTTGTCGAAGGGGCGGGAGGCTTTTTTCGGGTCGGCGTGAGTGGCGAGCGCCCCCTGGGACTTGAAGCCGGCGAAGATGCCGAAGGTGTGGATCGACTCGCTGACGCCGCCGCAAAAGGCGAGATCGACCTCGCCGAGGCGCAGCATTTGGGCGGCGTGGATGAGGCCGACATTACCCGCCGCGCAGGCCGCGCCGATGGTGTAGGCCGGGCCGGTGATCCCAAGGGCGAGGGAGATCTCGCCGGCGGGGTTGTTGGCGACCGTGCGGGGGTTGTGGTAGTGCGACCAATACTTGGTGTCGTAATTAAACTTCGAGATGGCGTAGATCTCGTTCTCGGTCTCGACGTTGCCGTGCTCGGTGCAGCCCAGGTAAATGCCCACGCGGTCCTTGGGGACGGAGTCGAAGGCCAGCCCGCTGTCTTTCAGTGCCTCGTGGGCGCAGTAGATCGAGATGGACCCGGCGCGGGTGCCCACGCGGAGGCCCTTGCGGGTCTGGTAGCGGAGAGGGTCGTAGTGGCAGACGCCCGCGATCAGACGGCCCATGTAGCGCACGTCGAAGGGCTCCACTCCGGCCACGCCGGCGAGCAGGTTTTGGCGGAATTCGGACAGGGAATTACCGTTCGGCGCGGTGAGGCCGATGCCAGTGATAACGATGCGTGCGGGCTGAAACGACATGCGGAAGGTGAAAGCGCTAGCCAAGGCGGGCGAGTTGGCAATACAAGCCTCGCTCCGTTTTTCACCCAGTCTTTTGCTCAGCCCCCTGTCCAACACTCTACCATGAACGTTCTCGTCGTCGGAGGCGCCGGTTATATCGGCTCCCACTGTGTCCGCCAATTGATCGCCGCCGGTCACCAACCCGTCGTGCTCGACAACCTGGTTTTCGGCTACCGCAAGGCCGTGCCCGCCGACGTGCCCTTCTACTCGGTCAACCTCGGCAACGAGTCCGAGGTCGGCAAAATCATCAAGAAGGAGAAGATCCAGCTCGTCATGCACTTCGCCGCCTACGCCTACGTCGGCGAGAGCGTCACCGACCCGTTGAAATACTACTTCAACAACGTCGCCGCCACCCTGCACCTCCTGCGCTGCATGCTAGGCTGCGGGGTGAAGAAATTCGTTTTCTCCTCCACCTGCGCCACCTACGGCGTGCCGGAGAAGATGCCGCTGGTCGAGAGCATGCCCCAGGCCCCGATCAACCCCTACGGCCAGACGAAGCTGGATATTGAAAACGCGTTGAAGGCCTTTGCCCAGGCTTACGGGCTGAGCTTTGCCGCCTTCCGTTATTTCAACGCCGCCGGAGCGGCCGAGGATGGCACCATCGGCGAGTGCCACGACCCCGAGACCCACCTGATCCCGCTGGCGATCGACGCCGCCACCGGCAAACGCCCCCCGCTCAATGTCTTCGGCACCGACTACCCCACCCCGGACGGCACCTGCCTGCGCGACTACGTGCATGTGGACGATCTCAGCCGCGCCCACATCGCGGTCTTCGACAAACTGGAGACGCCCGGCGCGCAGTTTTTCTACAACCTCGGCACCGGCACCCCGACCTCCGTGCTCGAAGTCATCCAGGCGGTCGAGAAGGTCACCGGGCTGAAAGTCCCTTACACCACCGCACCCCGCCGCGCCGGCGACCCGCCCGCGCTCTACGCCGACTCCGCCAAGGCCAAGACCGAGCTCAACTGGGAGCCCAAATACTCCGGCATCGAACCGATCGTCGCCACCGCGTGGCAATGGCACTCCAGCCACCCCGAGGGCTACGGCAAAAAGACGGGCTGATAAACAAAACGCCCGCCGGACAAAATCCGGCGGGCGTTTGCCTTTACCGAGGCCCGACTGAGGGCCGGCTAGTTCAGGCGTAAACTTCTTCGGCGCGGAAAAAGCGCGCGATTTCGATGAGACCGTTTTCCTCGCTATCGGAGGCGTGGACGACGTTCTTCATCATCTCGGTGCCGAAGTCGCCACGGATGGTGCCCTTCGGGGCCTTGCGGGAGTCGGTCGGGCCGAGGAGGTCGCGCACCACGGCGACGGCATTTTCGCCGCGGAGGGCGAGCACGATCACCGGGCGGGAGCTCATAAAAGCCTCGATCTCGGGATAGAACGGCTTGCTGGCCACGTGCGCGTAGTGCTCGCGCAGTTGGGCGGAAGTCAGGCGGGTCATCTTGCACCCGATGATCTCAAAACCGGCTTTTTCAAAGCGGTCCACCACGTTGCCCACGTGCTTTTGCTCAAGGCAGTCGGGCTTACAAATAATGAGGGTTTTCTGCATAGAACCGCCGAACAAGAAGAACACGCGACCGAGTTGCAAAGCCTGATTTTGGGCCCATTCCCAAAATCCGGGGCGTGAAAAAGGCATCCAAACCAGTCTCGGTTTTAGGCCAGGCCCGCAAAAACGCCGCCCGTTGCCGGGCGGCGGAAACACCGGGTGAGTAACGAAAAGGAGGGCCGGGCTCAGGAAGACACGCCGGTATCCGCACTGGACGAGGACGCACTGGGATCCTGAAGGGTAAACTCCAGAAGCTCCCCTTTACGCACGACCTTGAGGTGCTGGCCGTCGAGGATCTCGCCCTTCAGCAAAGACTCGGCGAAGGGATCTTCGAGGTAGTGCTCGACCGCGCGGCGCAACGGGCGCGCGCCCATCTTTTCATCGTAGCCCTTCTCGATCAGCAACTCCTTCGCCTCGGGGGCGAAGGTCAGCTCGATCTTCCTTTCGGCCAGACGCTTGGTGAACTTTGCCAGCTCGATATCGACGATGCGGAAGAGGTCGGTCTTGGCCAGCGGGCGGAAGAAGATGATGTCGCTGATACGGTTAAGGAACTCGGGCTTGAAGACGCGCTTGGCCTCTTCGAGCACCTTTTCGCGCATTTTCTCATGGTCGCCGAAGGCACCGGAACCGGCGGCGGCGAAACCCATCGAGGTCTGGCGCATGAGGAGCTGCGCACCGACATTCGAGGTCATGATGATGATGGTATTGCGGAAATCGATCTGCCGGCCGAGCGAGTCGGTGAGGCGGCCGTCCTCGAGGATCTGGAGGAGGAGCTGGAGCACGTCCGGGTGGGCCTTCTCGATCTCATCGAAGAGCACGACCGAGTAGGGCTTGCGCCGCACCGCCTCGGTGAGTTGGCCGCCCTCGTCGTAGCCGACGTAGCCGGGAGGCGAACCGATGAGGCGGGAGACGGCGAATTTCTCCATGTATTCGCTCATATCGATCTGGATGAGCGCGTCCTGCTTGCCGAACATCTGGGCGGCGACCTGCTTGGCCGTCTCGGTCTTGCCCACGCCGGTGGGGCCGACGAAGAGGAAGGAGCCGA
The DNA here is from genome assembly GCA_903869675.1 of uncultured Verrucomicrobiota bacterium. Taxonomy (GTDB): domain Bacteria; phylum Verrucomicrobiota; class Verrucomicrobiia; order Opitutales; family Opitutaceae; genus IMCC26134_A. The sequence goes on from CAIQAB010000019.1 coordinate 32,263, forward strand.
TGGGGCGGCGCGGATCCTTGAGATCGGCGCGAGAGCGACGCAGGGCGCGGGCGATGGAGGTGGAGGCGAGGTCCTGGCCGATGACGATCTTTTGGATCTCTTTTTCGAGGCCGAGGAGTTTTTCGGACTCCTTTTTCTCCATGCGGGAGAGCGGGATGCCGGTCCAGTCGGCGACGACCTTCATCATCAGGTCCTCGTCGATGGTGACGCGTTTCTCCTCGCGGGACTTCTTCCAGTCCTCGGTCACCTGCTCGAGGCGGGTGCGGAGTTGTTTCTCGTGGTCGCGGTGTTTGGCGGCCTCCTCGAAATGCTGCTTCGCGATGGCGTCCTCTTTTTGGGCGCAGACCGTCTCGATCTCCTTGGCGAGTTCCTCCAGCATGGGCGGGCGGGCGAGCGAGCCGATGCGGGCGCGCGAGCCGGCCTCGTCCATCACGTCGATGGCCTTGTCGGGCAGGAAGCGGGCGGTGATGTAGCGGTCGGAAAGCTTGGCGGCGGCCTCAAGGGCGGCGTCGGTGAAGATCGCCTTGTGGTGGTCCTCATACTTGCCGCGGATGCCCTTCAGGATGACGATGGTATCCTCGATGGAGGGCGGCTCGACTTTCACGTTCTGGAAGCGGCGGTCGAGGGCGGAGTCCTTTTCGATATACTTGCGGTATTCGTTCAGGGTGGTCGCGCCGATGCACTGCAACTCGCCGCGGCTGAGGGCGGGTTTAAAGATATTCGAGGCATCCATCGCGCCCTCGGCGGCGCCGGCGCCCACGATGGTGTGCAGCTCGTCGATGAAGAGGATGATGTTCTTGGCGCGCTTGATCTCGTCCATGACGGCCTTGATCCGCTCCTCGAATTGGCCGCGGTATTTGGTGCCGGCGACCATGAGGGCGAGGTCGAGGGTGATGACCTTTTTATCCATCAGGATCTCAGGCACGACGCCGTTGACGATCTCCTGCGCCAGGCCCTCGACAATGGCGGTCTTGCCCACGCCGGCCTCGCCGATGAGGACGGGGTTGTTCTTGGTGCGGCGGCAGAGGATCTGGATAACGCGGATGATCTCGTTTTTGCGCCCGACCACGGGATCCAGCTCACCCTTGCGGGCCAACTCGGTGAGGTCGCGGCCAAAGGCTTTCAGGGCGGGGGTCTTGACCTCTTTCTTGCCGTCGTCGGAACGGGCCGGACCGGAACCGGCCGAGGCTTCCTCGGCGCCGGCGTTGCCACGGGCGGGATTGTCGCCAGCGCCTTCGCCAGAGCCCGCGCCCTCTTCACCACCGGAGAACTGGGGATCGAGCTCACGCAGGATCTCGTTGCGGGTGCGCTCGATATCGATGTCGAGCGACTTCAACACCCGCGCCGCCACGCCCTCGCCTTCGCGGAGCAGGCCGAGGAGAATGTGTTCGGTGCCGACGTAGGAGTGACTGAGCGCCTTGGCTTCCTTGCCGGCGAGGGCGAGGACCTTTTTCACACGCGGGGTGTAAGGGATGGAGCCTTGATTCTTCGTCTCCTGGCCGGTGCCGACCTGCTTCTCGACCGCCGCGCGGACGGTTTCGAGATCGAGGCCCATCTTTTGCAGGACGGAGACCGCAACGCCTTGGCCGAGCTTGATCAAGCCCAGCAGCAAATGCTCGGTGCCCACGTAGTTGTGGTGAAAGCGATCCGCCTCTTTGCGGGCGAGCGCCAGCACCTGCTGGGCGCGCGGGGTGAAGTTGTTCATCGGTTCCATAAAGTAATGATTTAAATGGGAGTAAATGGCTCCACGGCGCATCCGGCCATCCGGCCCGGGCGGTGGAGTTATTCTTTCGTAGGTAAGCTATAATCAGGCCGGGCCACGACCGCAAATTCGTTACGGATTTTATCGGCACGGAGGGCGTCGCGCTGAACCGAATCGAGGTCGTGGCGGGCGGCGGCCTGGATGTGGCCGGGCTGGGCCTCGATGAGGAGGCGGTCGGTGACGGCGCGGATGGGCTCGGGGAAGAGGCCGAGGTCGATGCCGAGGCGAAGCAAGGACAGGAGGTTCATCGCCTCGCTGGAGCTGAGTTGGTGACAGTTTTGCAGGATGCCGTAGGCGCGGCCGATCTTGTCGAAGAGCTTGGGGGCGTCGGCCTCGATGAGTTTTTCGCGGGCGTTCAGCTCGTGCTCGATGATGGACTGGAGAACGCTGCCGAGGCGCTTGAGGATGGCGTCCTCGGATTCGCCGAGCGTCGTCTGGTTGGAAATCTGGAAAATACTGCCGGAGGCGTCCGAGCCCTCGCCGAAGAGGCCGCGCACGACCATGCCGAGTTGGTTGACCGCGCGGACGACTTTTTCCATCTGGCCGGAGATGACCAGGGCGGGCAGGTGCATCATGGCCGAGGCGCGCATGCCGGTGCCGAGGTTGGTCGGGCAGGCGGTGAGGTAGCCGAGCTCGGGATCGAAGGCGTAGTCGAGGCGCTCCTCCAGCTCGGAGTCGAGGCCGTCGATCTGGTTCCACGCCTTCTTGAGCTGGAAGCCGGCGCGCAACACCTGGACGCGGAGGTGGTCCTCCTCGTTGATCATCACCGAGACGGTCTGGTCGCGGTTAATCACGAGCCCGCCGCCGTGTTTGGAGCCGGATAATTCGCGGGAGATGAGGTGACGCTCGACGAGGATCTGTTTCTGGAGGTCGGTGAGCTCGGCGACGGGCACATTGACCGACCGGCGCATGGCGGCAGTGGCCCCGAGCGCCTCGCGGCAGCGGGCGAGCACCTCCTCGCGCTGGGCCTCGCGGCACCAGCCGGGGAAGGAGGCGCCGGCGAGGTTCCGCGCGAGGCGTATCCGCGTCATCAAGACGACGGCGCACTTGGAGCTAGCGGTATCGGTGAGCTCGCTCGGGTTGGCCAGAAGGGCGGCGACAGTCATGGGCGGCGGGGATCAGCGGCGGACGGGGCTGGGAGCAGGTGCGACGGGGGCGGGCTTGGCAGCGGCCCGGCGGGCCTCGGTGAGCTCATCACGGAGGCGGGCGGCCTCCTCGTAGCGCTCGGCCTTCACCGCGTCGGCGAGGCCGGCCTCCAGGCCGGCGACGCGCTCGAGCAAGGTGCGTCGCTCGAGGGCCTTGACCGGGACCTTGCCGGCGTGGCGCACGCCCTTGTGCATGTTTTCCAACATGGGCGCGACCATGCCGGCAAAAGTGCGATAGCACCGGGGGCAGCCGAAACGCCCGTGTTTCTTAAAATCGTTGGCGGTGAAGCCGCAACCCGGGCACTCACCGGCGGAGCCTGCCGCCGCCTCAGGAGACAGCGAGGCCTTGAGGAGCAGATCGGCGAGGGAAAACCCGCCCGGATCGGTCACGCCCTTGGCTTGGGCGCAGGCCTCGCACAGGTCCACCTTGTGCATCTTGCTGTTGACGATCTGCGTGAGATGGACGGTCGCGGGCTTGCCGCAAAGGTCGCACTGGAGGGGACTGGCCATGCTGTTAGATAAAAGGGGATCGGGAAAAACTCGAACGCCACGTGACAAAAAGGGGGCGTTGGAACCACGCAAGGTTTGCAAGGCTTATGCCAGCGTTATTTGCGACCAGCGGAAAACCGCCTTCGCCACGGGGGGGAAACGCCCCCGGTCAAGGGGTGCTTACGAACAAGGGGCGAGGGGCGGGCGCGCCAAGCCGTCGCGCCCCAGCCCGCGGCACCGGGACATTTCGTCCGCCCGGTGCCGGCGCGGGGCCTCAAAGCCGGGTGCCCTCGACCAGCACGCGACGGCGGAAAGCCTCGAGGATGCGGGCGGTGATCACACCGGGCTTGCCATCGCCGATCACGCGGCCGTCGAGCTTCACCACCGGGATAACCTCGGCGGCGGTGCCCGTGAGGAAACACTCATCCGCACACCAGACATCGTAGCGGGTCAGGTCGCCCTCGTGCATCGGGATGCCGAGCTCTTTCGCGATGTCGAAAATGACCTCGCGGGTGATGCCCTTGAGCGCGCCTTGAGAGGCGGCGGGGGTGATGATCACGCCCTTGCGCACGACGAACAGGTTGTCGCCGGTGCACTCCGCGACGTAGCCCTGGTCGTTGAGCATGATGGCCTCAAGGCACCCGGCCTGGCGGGCCTCGATCTTGGCGAGGATGTTATTGAGGTAGTTGAGCGATTTGACGGTCGGGGGCAGCGCCGCCGGGCTGATGCGGCGGGTGGCCACGGTGCAGATATTCAAGCCGCTGGTGTAATGCTCGGCGGGATACAGCGCGATCTTCGCCGCGATGATAAAGATCGAGGGCCGGGGACAAAGCCAGGGCGAGAGCCCGAGGTCGCCCACGCCGCGGGTGACAACCAGGCGTATATAGCCATCCAACAAGCCGTTCTGGCGGCAGGTCTCCAGCGTGGCCTCGGCGATCTCGGCCCGCGACCAGGGCATTTCGAGCAGGAGGGCCTTGGCCGACATCTCCAGGCGCTCCAGATGCTCATCGAGGCGGAAAATATTGCCTTGGTAGAGGCGGATGCCCTCGAACACGCCGTCGCCATAAAGGAGGCCGTGATCGAAAACCGAAACTTTAGCGTCCGCCTGATCGACGAACTTCCCATCGAGATAGATCTTCATTCGGGCTGCATGCTTTGGGCTGACCTTAAAAATGTCGAGTCCGCGCCTAACTTTCTGCTTGTAAAGGAGCCGTGCAGACGATGGCTTGGCCTCTCTGCACTCCCCTATGACTACCTCCACCAAGCGCCTCCAAAAAGGCTTCACCCTCATCGAGCTCCTGACGGTCATCGCGATCATCGGTATCCTTGCCGCGATCATCATCCCCACCGTGGGTAAGGTGCGCGACACCGCCGCCAAGTCCGTTGCCGCCAGCAACCTCCGCCAAGTCGGCCAGGCTGCCCTGATCTACGCTTCCGATAACAAGGACGCCCTGCCCAAGTATACCGTCGTCACCAGCGGCGCCACTTTCGGCACCGCCTCTGCCACCGCAGTCGGCGAGACCGTTGACGGCTTCGCAGCCGCTCTGGCTGTCGGCGGCGGCTTGAACGACGCCACCATCTGGGTCGTCTCGAACGACAAGAACGGCACCACCACCACCGGCGCCTCGACCGTTTACACCCCCACTGGCACCAGCAAGGCCTTCACCACTGGCACGCCCCAGTTCACCGATCTTTCCCTCGCCTTCGGCGTGGTGCTCGGTCTGACCACCTCTGACTCCTCCACCACCCCGATCGCCTACACCCGTGGCATCACCGCCGCTACCGCTGGCACCTGGAGCGACACCCTAGGTGTCTACGGCAGCGATGGCGGTCACATCGTCTTCTTGGGCGGCAACGTCCAATACTACCGTAACCTCGGCACCAGCTCAACGACTGGTGAGCTGATTGGTTCCGATGGCAACAAGGCCAACGATATCAAGAAGACCATCAAGTCCAGCTCCACCACCAAGAAGTTTGTGGAAGAGGCCCCCGCAGGCACCAGCGGCACCGCTGTTGCTGGTAACGGAGCCTGATCCCGAAGATTCTATCAAAAAACCCAGCCTCACAAGGGCTGGGTTTTTTTGCGTCCGTATCCTGATGTCGCGATGCTAGTATAGGGCCATACAAGCAGCGCAGACACCAGCGATAGATTAACCTTTTACCATATAAAACTCTGCTGGGAAAAGGGTAATATCAGAAACTGAATCCAGCACCAATCGCTCACCACAGATCACGGGCGGCCACGGCGTGATCACTTTTATCCGTGATAATCCGTGCAATGAGTGGTCAAACAAAACTCGACGCCAGCGGCCTGAGAGCAAAAGAGACCTCGCGCACGGGTCACGGTGACGCCGGGGCCCGCCGCCAGCCAGGGCGGGGGGCATCAGGTAGCGGTCAGAATCGCCTGCACTTTTTTGCTGAAATCATTGATTTCAAATGGCTTTTGAATAAAGCCAGCCAGGCCTTTGCCCGCGAAGCGGGTCAGCACATCTTGCCGATTATAACCGCTCATCAGAATCACCCGCACGTCTGGTCGCAAGTGCTGGAGCAACCGGAAGACTTCTTCACCATCGAGGTGGGGCATGGAGAGATCGAGCAGGACGAGTGCATATTTCTGCGGCTGGGCTGAAAAGATATCCACGGCTTCGCGACCATCGCAGGCTAGATCAACGGTGAAGCCCATGTGCTCCAAAAGACTGGCCGACAGCATCCGCACGCACTCCTCGTCGTCAGCGACAAGCACGGTGCCGCTCCCGCTGCATGGCGCCAGTTTGGCGGGAGCCTCGGGCGGAGCGGGGATTTCGCTGGAAATGAGGCAAGGAAACAACAGGCGGAAGGTGGAGCCTTTGCCCGGTTCGGAATAGACGTTAACCGCGCCCTTGTGCCCGCGCACGATGCCGAGGACCGCCGCCAAACCGAGGCCGCGGCCGATAAACTTAGTGCTGAAAAAGGGGGCAAAAACACGGGCCAGATCATCCGGCTCTATGCCGCTGCCGTTGTCGCTGATCTCGACAAACACATAATCGCCCTCCGTCAGGGCGTCGCCGTTGGTCATGCTCCGGAGACAGGCGGCATCGGCATGGGTGTGACCGGTGTTGATCGCGATGACGCCGCTGCGCCCGGCGATGGCCTCGGACGAGTTGGTAATGAGGTTTATCAAAATCTGCCGAATCTGGGTGGCGTCCGCCTCGACCGCCGGCAGCGGTTCGGTGAGTTGGAAACGGAGGACGCAGTGCTTGCCGATCGAGATTTCCATAAGCCGGGTGGTTTCCCGGATGATCTGGTTAAGGTTGACGGCTTGGATGACGAAACGCCCTCGGCCAGAATAGGCTAGCATCTGCTTGCAGAGGTCGGCGGCACGACGGGAGGCTTGCTCGATTTGCTCGACCAGGATCAATTCAGCGGCTTGGTGCGCGAGACTGTTGCGCAGCAGGGAGGCATTGCCGAGCACTGCGGTGAGGATATTATTAAAATCGTGGGCAATACCGCCGGCGAGCACGGCTAGACTCTCGAGCTTGGCGGTGGCGGCGATTTTTTGATCCAAGCGCGCACGATCGGCAGCGATTTTATGAGCGAACGAGAGATCCTGAATCACCGCGAGATAGCCGTTAACGACCCCTTGGGTATCGCGTAGACACGTCACGGAAAGACTGGCGGAGAATTGGACGCCATCGCGGCGGATCAGAGTCCATTCGTGGTGATCGGGCGCACCCGTCTGGCGAGCCTTGGCGATGAGGGTTTCCAGCCCAGGGGCGACAGTGCGCCCGAGCTCGGCGGTCAGCACGGCAGCGCGAGCGGCCAACTCCGCCGCATCGTGCCAACGGGACAAATCATAACGGCCAACCACTTCACCGGCAGGATAATCCAACAAATCCTCGCCCGAACGATTTAAGCGGGTGATCACGCCGGCGAGATCCGAGGCCACCACGACATAATCCGTCGAATCCAGAATCGCCTCCAGCAAACCGTTCGCGTGCAAAAGCTCGGCGGCGGCGCGTTTTTGCGAAGTGATATCTGTCTGGATAATGACGTAGCGCCGAGGCCTACCCTCTTCGTCGGAGAAAGGGGCCATGGTGGTAGCGACCCAGTAGAGTGCGCCAGAACGGGAACGGCTGCAGATATCCCCTTTCCATGCTTTTCCGGCTGCCAGAGTGGCAAATATCTCTTGAAAAAAGGCTTCCGAGTGCACCCCGGAATTCACCAAGCGGTAGGTCTGACCGATCAGCTCCTCTTCGGCATAGCCGCAAAGCTCCTGAAACTTACGATTGGCCTGCACGATAACGCCATCGAGATCTGTCATCGCCACGATGGAATGCAGTTCGAGCGCGAAGTGCTGCCGGTTGACTTGTTCGAGGGCCGCCCGGAGTCGCTGATCGGCGTGCTTACGAACCGTCACATCGCAGATGAAGCCGTGCCAAAGCGTGCTGCCGTCGGCCTCACGCTCGGGCGAGGATTCGCCGAGCAGCCAGCGCTCGGTGCCATCCGGGAAGCAGACGCGATACTCCAGCTGCCAAGTCTCCAACCGCTCGGCCGAGCGGATGATCGAAGCCCACACCGCCTCCCGATCTTCCGGATGCAGCAGAGCCAAAACCACTGAGGCATCTGCGACCACATCCTCCGGAGCGACGTGAAAGATCTCTCGAATACCCTCGCTGGCGTAGGGGAAACAACTGGTGCCGTCGGGCCGAAGCCGGAACTGATAAATCACGCCGGGCAGGCGCGCGGAGATTTTCTCCAGCCGATCGGCCAGCATGTGCTTATGAACTCTGGCGTGATATGCGGCGAGTTGCGCGATAGCTAAATCTGAAAAATCCTGCATCACAGAGATTTCCTCGTGATTCCACACCCGGACCTGCACCGCCATCACACAGAACGATCCGACGACAAAACCATCGGGCGTGCGCAAAGGAAAACCCAAGTAGCTACGAACCCCAAAATCCTTAACCAGCACCGATCCGCAAGCCAACCTATCACTCAGGGTATCATTGATTACCAGCGGCGTCGTTCTACCGAGGACATGCTGGCAAATAGATTGGTCGCAAGGTATGGCAGGCGTCTTGGCCAAGGCCCCTTCGAGACCAAACCGGGAGAGGATATGCAACTGCTCATCGGCGATCAGGCCGATAAACGAAACCGGAGCCGATAAAGCGCGGGCAGCGAGTCTGGTTAATCGATTAAAATCCTCGCCAGCAGGGATTTCCCCGGATACCAACCCGTGTGGGATGGCTAGGTGTTTGGGAGCAGCGAGTAAAGTCACAGGTATATATGACAATCAACATACGTCACATTACCGTTACGAATAAATAATTCCGCTTAATGCATTTGGTGCAATCTACGTTTCTTTAAGAAATCATGGCAGCGGCAGCAGGCTGGGAAATCTCCAAGCCAAACCCGGGGGCTGCCGGTTCCCTTTCTTTTGGCGCTTTTAAGGCTTCAGGGCGCATTCGTCCTGAAATACTTACTCAAGTCTATTATTTAAGATCGCTTTAGCTAAACCAAGTCAAGGCATGCCAACCCGAAGGCGGACAAAGAGGCGGGGGGCGGAAGAGTCGAAACCGAGCGCCAATCGCTCCAAAGTGGCGGTGGTTGACTCGACGGTCGGTGTGCCGGTCAGGGTGGTCCAAGTCACCAGGTCGGAAGAGTTTTCCACGATGGTGGTAATGCCGGCGGCCGCGCGATTGCGAGGATAACGGGCGATCCAGTGGCCCGGACGATCGGTCGTGAGACTCAAGTCGTCGCCCGCCCATTCGGCGCGGGTTGGGTCCGAGCCGACGCTGTATTCGTGCAAATTAGGCCGGCCATCGGCATCGGGATCGGCCCCGAAGGCAGCATTCGCGCCGGATAAGTTATTCAAAGCCAGCCATGTCGGAAAACCCGGCAGGAGCGTGATGCCGGCCGTGGTGCTGGCGGAGGAACCGGCCGAGTTGGTAACGCGGACCCAATACGAGGTGGCGGCGAGCAGGGCCGGGGTGGTGAAGGTCGCCGCATTGGTGCCGATCGGGGCTGACACATCGCCGGACTGGCCTTGGAACCACTGATAAACGAGCGGAGCGGTGCCAGTCGCGGCAACGGTGAGCGTGGCGCTTTGCCCGCCATTCACGGCTTGGCTGAGGGGCTGGGTGGTGACCACCGGCGCAATGGCCGCCGGGGCATCGGCATTGGCGGTGCGTAGCCAGTTCGTTTTGGGCCAGACCAGACGGCCGGCACCGGCACCGGCCTCGAGGATTTGCGGTAAATTAGAGGGGTTGTCCATCGTTGGGGCCGCGTAGGGGGCGGAGCCGTCGGTCGTATTCCACGAAAAGGGAATAACGGGAGCCTGGAAGGGACCCATCGGGCTACCGGCGTCGGTGCTGTCGCCGCGGATCGTGGTGGTGGTGCCGTTGGTGTTGAGGAACTGGTAGATCGTATCGACCGACTTGATCTTACCGGTATAGACAGGGTTGGCGGGGTCGGTCTGGTTGTTGCGCAGCGGGGTGAGGCAATCGCGATAAAAGGACTTCTCCACCAGGATTGCGGAGCCCTCGGTGGCGATGGAGCCATTGAGGAAGGGGTTAAAGCTATAGGTGTTTTCCAAACTAAGCTGGGCGGCAGAACTCATGGCGGCCTTGCGGGTGTCGCGCAGGCGCTTGGCGACGAGGGCGCGGGAATCGTCCACGTAGATGTTGTAATTGTGGACTTGTCCGCCGCGCAGACGGGGCACGCAGCGGTCCCAGATGTTTTCGAACCACTGGTGGTGGAAGGTGGCGGAAAGGACGTCGTTCTGGGCGTCGAGCTCGGTGGCGCCCATCAAGTGGCACTTATCATGGCCTTGGATGATCTGGACGATATCTTCTACACTGAAGCCATTGGTGCGAAGGAAATTATAAAATGCCCGCGACGAACGGGACGCCTCGAGGGCGGCGATCTGCTGGCGCACAAAACTGTTGGGATTGGTGGCGCCGTCGTCACCGACATAGCGGCACCAGGAGAACGTCACGTATTGGGTGCCTTTTTTCAGGTCGACGATACCGTCATAGGTTTTGGTGAACGTGCAGTGGTCGATCCAGACATTGCTGACCACACCACCGTTGCTGAGGTCGATGAAATCCCAGTCGTTGGAGTCGTAGTTGCCTTTGCTCGCCTCGTCCCACTCCCAGAGTTCGTCGAAGCGGAGATTGCGAAGGATAATATTGGAGGTGCCTTTGATGTTGAGGCAGGAGTGCCGGATGGTGGAACCGTTGACTGAGAAAATGGTCAAGCCACCGCCCTTGGGCACGATATCGACGAGGCTTACACCGGTCGTAATGAGGCGAGGGTGGAGCTTGGGCGTGGCATGTTCGCGAAAATTACCCAACAGGCGGGTGTCGGCATCGACCTCGTTGTAACCGAGATCGAGGTCGTTGAGGATCTCGATGACGCGAACGGCGCCGGCGGTTTTAGAGGAGTCGTAAATGGCTTTCACAAACTCATAGGGGGTGGAGCACTTGCGATAGGACGCATCAGTCTCGGCGACGAGGCCGCCGCCGGTGGTGCCGGTCCCGAGTTTGCCAAAGCCCTGTAAATCAAAAGTAGACCAAGCCAACTCGGCGGTCACGGTAAGTGAGGCCGCGGCGCTCGTGGCCGAACCGAAGCCGTTGCTCACGACTACGTCGAATACGGCGCCGGAATCGGAGACCTGCAGGTTACTCAAGGTCAGCGTGGCGCCGGTGGCCCCGGGGATATTCACCCCGCCCCGTCGCCATTGATAAGCGAGCGTCGCGGTGCCGATCGCGCTAACAGAGAACGTGGCGCTGGCGCCAACGTAAGCGGCCTGATTTACGGGATGCGTCGTGATGTTCGGCGGGCCATTTACGGTGAGCGTGGCGGATGCGCTGGTGGTTGTGCCGCCCGGGCCCAGGATCACCACATCGTAGGCGCCGGCGTCAGCGAATTGGACGTTGGTCAAATCCAGCGTGGCGGCCGTGGCCCCGGAAAGCGCGACGCCGGCCTTGCGCCACTGGTAGGTGAACGGGCCGTCGCCCGAGGCGACCACGGTAAAGCTCGCCGAGGCGCCGGCCAATACAGTTGCGGCCGACGGCGGGGTGGCGATGAGCGGCGGAAGCAAAACCGTCAGCTGTGCACTGGCGCTGGAGATAGAGCCGGCCGAATTGCTGACTGTAACCGTGTAAGCGCCAGCGTCACCAGCGGCGACGCTCGGAAGGTTCAGCGTGGCAGACGTCGCACCGGGGATGGGCGAGACGCCCTTGAACCATTGGTAGGAAAGCGGGGCGGTGCCGTTGGCGACGACGGTGAAGCTCGCGCTGGTGCCAGCCGCGACGGAAAGGCTCGAGGGTTGGGTCGTGACAGCAGGCTTAACCGCGAGACTGGATACACTCAGGGTGGCGGTCGCGCTGGTCGCGAAGCCGAGTGAATTTGTCGCCACGACTGAGTAGGCGCCGGCATGGGAGGCATTGACACCGGAAATGGAGTAACTGGCCGCGGTGGCTCCGGGGATGGAAGCCGCGTCCTTGAACCATTGGTAGGTCGGAGCGGGACTGCCCGAGGCAGCGGCGGTGAAAGTCACCGAGTCACCAAGCGAAGCCGACTGGGTGGCAGGCTGAAGCGTAAAAACCGGTGCGCTGTCCACCGTGCGGGCGGTGGCGGAAAAGACCACGTCGTCAATGCCAAGGATATCGTGGGAATTGGTGGATGAGGTGGCGGTGTTGGTAAAAGTCCAGCGGATCCAAAGCGTCGCGCCCTCGGGCACGCTCACGGGCACGGCGCTGACCGAGCGGGCGGTCGCGGCGGGTGCGGAGCCGTTGAGCGTGGAATAAGCCAACGTAGGCAGCTCCGTCCAACCAGTGGCGGCGGGCAAGTCGGAGGCAACGGCGCCGACGCGGTAAAAAACCGCCACCGCGACGGTGCGTGCGTTGGTCGCCTCGCGCCATTGCTCGGCCGCGTAAGCCAGCGAAAGGGAGGTCAGCTCGCGCCCGGAGCGATTAACAAACGCAAGGCCGAGGTGGGTGGGCGCGGAGGCGAGCTGGGTGTGGTAAGCTAGCGCACGGTCGGAGTTAGCAGCGTTACTACCGACGTTGGTGATGACGAGATGAGCGGGGTTGGTGGCGGTGCCGTTAATGGTCACGGCAGAGGCGTTGAAGGCCCCCGCGGAATCCGAGGCATACCAACCGGGGAGCGTGGAGTTGTTGGCCCAAGTGAAGCCTCCGGTCAGCGGCAGGGAATCGAAACTCTGACTGTGGCCGGCGGCCAGCAGGGCGGTGTCGATCGTGATGTCCGCCCGGACCGACGAGAGCGAAAGCAGGGCGATCAAACCAAAATAAACTCGGATCAGCGCGGCGTAGAGACGAAGGGACATGGCGAGGGGATATGAGCGTTCAGGGATGATCCCGATCATTGCGGGATATCCCTCCTCCACTAGGAGGTATAAAAGGGGTGGAGCCATGCACGACTCTCATGCGCGACCGCGCAATCCAGACTGCGCACGCATCGTTGCATAAAATTCGCCACCCTGAATGCGGTGAATCAAGCCGCGGGATAAAAAGCCCGCCGCTTTAATCCTGACCGAGCAGGTAATCCGGATTCAGTTTATGCAGGGACTTGGGAATGAAGACGCCATTCTTTCGAATGATTTTACCGTCGAACCAGACCTCGCCGCCGCCGTATTCGGGGCGCTGGATATTCACCATATCCCAGTGGACCTGGCTCTTGTTACCGTTGCCCACGCCCTCATAGGCCTGACCGGGGGTGAAGTGGAAGCTCCCGGCGATCTTCTCGTCGAAGAGGATATCGCGCATCGGCTCGCGGATGTGGGGGTTAAAGCCGAGGGCAAACTCACCCACGTAGCGGGCGCCGGGGTCACTATCGAGAATCTCATTGAGTCGCTTGGTGTTGTTGGCGGTGGCTTCCACGATACGTCCCCCTTTAAAAACAAGGCGGATATTCTCGAACGAGGTGCCGAGATAGACGGAGGGGGTATTGTATTGGATGACGCCCTCAACCGAATCCTTGACCGGGCAGGAGAACACCTCGCCGTCGGGGATGTTGCGCTGACCGCCGCAGGCCCGGGCGCCGATGCCCTTGATGGAGAAGGTCAGATCGGTGCCCGGGCCCTTGAGGTGCACCCGGTCGGTCTTTGCCATGAGGGCCACGAGCGCCTTCATGCCGGGAATCATGCGGGCATAGTTAAGGGTGCATACCCGGAAGTAGAAATCCTCGAAGGCTTCGGTGCTCATGCCGGCTTGCTGGGCCATGGCGGCGGTCGGCCAGCGCAGCACGACCCACTTGGTCTTGTTTACGCGGTGGTCGAGCACGGGCTTCATCAACCGCGAGTAGAGTTGCACGCGGGAGGAAGGGACGTCGGAAGATTCGAAGATATTATCCGAACCACGAAGGGCGATGTAGGCGTCCACTTTCTGCATGCGGAGCAACTCGACCTCGGCCTGGGGTGCAAATTGCGCCTCTTCCGCTCCCCGCATCAGCTCGCGAGTGATGCGGGCACGATGCAGTTGAACGATGGGATGGGCACCGCGGGCGCGGGCAGCGCGGACCAGCGACACGACCATCTCATCGGGCACATCGAAGGCGTCGATCAGGACGCGTTCGCCTTTTTTAAGTTCGCAGGAAAACCCGGCCAGGCCGGCGGCAAGTTGATCAAAACGAGGATCGGTGAGCATGGTTTTAAGGGATATGGAAAGAGGGATTTACCCAGAAACTAAGGCAAGCGCACGCCAAGCCCCGCCCCGGTCGCCGCCAAACCGGGCGACGGATTTTGGGCCGGAAAACAAATGCGCCCGACCGCGTCGTCAAAGCCGCTCGCCCCGCGCAAGATCTCAATCTCAAGACGCAGGTAATAAATCGGGACCGGGCAGGGCATGCCATCGGGGATGCGGACCGCGTCTTTCTCCGTCGTAACGATGAACTCCACTTCTTGTTCCAGCGCCTGCGAAAAAATCTCCACAAAATCTTCGTAGCTGAAGCGGTAGTGATCAAGGAAGCGGCGAGTAAACTCGATCCGCCCACCGAGGTCTCGCACGAAAGCCTCGAAACTCTCCGGCACCGCGATACCCGAAAAGGCCCCCACCCTCCGGCCCTCGAGGTCTGCCAGCGGGCGCCGCTCGTCCGTCCCCAGACGCTGGAGATACTGCGGACGGTGCGCGCACTCGATCACGTCCACACCCGGATTGTGCCGCTGGATCAACTCCTCCAGCTCGGGGTCGCGCTCGCCGTCGGACTTGGTCAGGAGCACGTAGCTGGCACGCTTCAGGTGCTTGATCGGCTCGCGCAAGATACCGCGCGGCAAGAGCTGGCCGTTGCCAAAGGGGTTGGTCTTGTCGACCAGCAGAAGATTGAGCCGGCCCTTGAGCGGGAGGTATTGGAAACCATCGTCCAGGATGAGCGTGTCGCAACGGAACTTCTTGATCGCGTATACCCCGGCCTTGACCCGGTCTTTGTCCACAAGAACCACCACGCCGGGCAGATTGCGCGCCAGCATGTAGGGCTCGTCGCCCGCCTGCTCGGAATCCAGCAGCACCGACTGTCCGTCGCTCACAATGCGCGGAGGCGGCGCGCTGGTGTGGGTAAACCACCACAGCGCTTTTTTCCAAAGCGGCGGAGCCTTGCTGCGATAGCCCCGCGAAAGAATGGCCACCTTGCGCCCGCGATCGCGGAGGGCGCGGGCAAACATCTCCACCACAGGGGTCTTGCCGGTGCCGCCGACCGTGAGGTTGCCCACCACCACCACGAGGCAGCCCAGCGGTTGGTCATGGAGTATGCGTTGGCGATAAAGCCAGACCCGCGTCTGCACGATGCCGCTGAATATCCACGAGAGGCCGTGCAACAACCCCGCGAAGAGCGTGGGCCAGACCCCTTCGCGACGACCAAAAATCACATCAATCGTGAATTGCTCGGAAGCGTTGAGGGTGCGTTTCAGCCAGTGGGACATGCAGGAGCGAGATACCGGCAAAAAGGCCTGCTGCTAGGCCGGAGGCGAGGGGAAATCGGATTTGACCACTCCGGCAGGTCGCGGATGGTGTCGCTCTTCCCGCCGTCCGGCGGACACCTTACCATGAGCTACAAACTCTTCATCCCCGGCCCCATCGCCGTCTCTGACAAAACCCTCCACGCGATGGCCCAAGGCATGATCGGGCACCGCAGCACGGACTTCGTCGCCCTTTATAATGCGATTCAGCCCTCCTTGCAGGCCCTGTTCTACACCCAAGACGCCGTTTACCTGTCCACCAGTTCCGCTTGGGGCGTAATGGAAGGCGCCATTCGCAACGTAGTGAAAAAGAAGGTGCTAAACTGCATGAACGGCGCCTTCTCGGACAAATGGTATGATGTGTCCCTGCGCTGCGGCAAACCAGCGACCGCCCTGAAGGCCGAATGGGGCCAGCCGGTCGATCCCGAAGCCGTCCGCCGCGAACTCGCCACCGGCACCTACGACGCCATCACCCTGATTCATAACGAGACCTCCTGCGGTTGCATGAGCGACCTTGCCGCCCTCATGACCGTGATTCGCGAGTTCCCCGAGGTGATTTCGATCATCGACACCGTCAGCTCCTTCTCCGTGGTCCCGATCAAAAAGGACGAGCTCGGCATCGACGTGCTGATCACCGGCTCGCAAAAGGCCCTCGCCCTGCCCCCCGGCCTCGCCCTTTTCAGCGTATCCAAACGCGCCCTCGAACGCGCCGCCAGCATCACAGACCGCGGCTATTATTTCGATTTCGTCGAATTCCAGAAGAACCACGAAGCCGGCATGACGCCGAGCACTCCCGCCATCGCGCTCATCTACGCCCTGAAATCGAAACTGGACGACATCGCCGCCGAGGGCATCGAGGCCCGCTACGCCCGCCACGCCCGCCTGAACAAAACCGTCCGCGATCATATTCTCGCCAAGGGCTTCACGATGTTCCCCCGCGAAGGCTACGGCTCGGTCGCGCTGAACTGCTTTGCCAACAACCTCGGCTACGACCTCGCGGCGTTGAACAAGACCCTGAAGAACAAACACCACCTCGTGATCGACGGCGGTTACGGCAAGCTGAAGGGCAAAACCTTCCGCATCTCGAACATGGGCGACGAGACCGACGCCACCATCGCCGCGATGCTCGCGTCCTTCGACTCCGCCCTCGCCGAGTGCCCCAAGGCTACCGCCTGATCCAGCGCACGCCTCCCGCCCAGCTACCCCGCCCGTCGGCCCCTTTCGGCCGCCGGGCTTTTTTGGGCCCGCACAGAATTTTCCCACCCGCTTCCCAGCCGTAGAATAACGCGCTGGGGCTGAAGTCCGCGCTCGGTCCTTGCCCCCCGCCACGCCGCCGCCCACTTTCTCGCGCAAACCCATGCCACTCATCCCTAAACTCACCGATAAACTCCAGCGCCACCCCAAGCGCGTGGTCTTCGCTGAAGGCGCCGATCCCCGCATCCTTCAGGCCGCCCGCCAGTGGGTGACGCGGCGCATGGGAGTGCCCATCCTGCTCGGCGACCGCGCCGTGATCAAAGACGTCGCCGCTCGACTCGATATCAATTTGCAGGGTATGCGGCTCATCGAGCCAGCCCGCAGCGAAGACCTCCCGGCCTTGACAAACCAGTTCGAGCAGATCCGCCGGCTAAAAGGCATCAAAACCGCCGAGGCCGCGGAAGCCCTGAAGAACAACGGCTACTTCGCCACCATGATGGTGGTCACCGGCCAGGCCGACGCCCTCGTGTCGGGCGGCTCCATCGCGGCCGCCAGCGCCTTGCGCCCGATCTTCCAAATCATCCCCCGCCTGGCCGGCGTCGAACACGCCTCCTCCTTGATGATCCTTGATTTCGACGAGAAAAAAATCGGCTCCGACGGCGCCCTTTTTCTCTCGGACTGCGGCGTCATCCCCGACCCCACCGCCGAGCAACTGTGCGACATCGCCCTGTCCACCGCCAGCATCGCCCGCCACCTGACCGGCGAAATCCCCCGCGTCGCGATGCTCAGCTATGCCACCCATAGCAGCTCAAACCATCCCGCTTTGGTCAAAGTCCGCCACGCCACCGAGCTCGCCCGGGCCAAGGCCAAAGCCCTCCACCTCGAAATGGAAATCGACGGCGAGATCCAAATCGACGCCGCCCTCGAACTCGTGGTCGCCAAAAACAAAAACGTCACCAGCTCAGTCGGCGGTCGCGCCAACGTGCTCATCTTCCCCGACCTGAACTCCGGCAACATCGCCTTCAAACTCGTCCAGATACTCGCCGGCGCCAATACCTTCGGCCAGATTCTCACCGGCTTGACCAAACCCGCCGCCGAAATCTCCCGCGGCGCCAGTGCCCACGACGTCTTCGGTGCGGCCGCTATCGTCGCCACCCAAGCCATCGACCCGCGCCTGCTGCATGGCTCGGCTTGATTTTACTGAAATGGCCTCCCGCCCTCTCATGCCTGCAGCTGAAACGACCACCCCGGGCGAGCTGTTCCCCACGCCCAACCCCTTCGACCAGCCCGCGCTGCCGCTGCTGACCACCCCGACCAATAACGTCACAAAACGAGTTTTCGTCGCCGCCACGCGGATGAACGACGGCAAAACCACCACCTGCCTCGGCCTGTATGGTGCCCTGCAAGCCCGGTTCCCCCGCGTAGGTTTTATCAAGCCCGTCGGCCAGCGCTTCGTCGAAGTCCATGGTCAAAAGATCGACGAAGATTCCGTGCTGCTAGACTCGATCTTCCAAGTCCGGGTTCCCATCGAAAGCATGAGCCCAGTCGCGATCGACAGCACTTTCACGCGACGCTTTCTGGAAAACCCCGAAGGCCTCCTTCCCGCCCTGGAAGACCGCATCTGCCGCGCCTTTGACCGCGTTTCCTGGGAAAAAGATTTCACCATCATCGAGGGCACCGGCCACGCCGGAGTCGGCTCCGTTTTCGACCTGTCCAACGCCCGCGTCGCCAAGCTGCTCAACGCCAAAGTCATCCTCGTCTCCCCCGGCGGCATCGGCCGGCCTGTGGACGAACTCGCCTTAAACAAGGCCCTCTTCGACCACTACGGAGTCGAGGTGATCGGCGCCATCCTGAATAAGATCGAGCCGGATAAGATGGATATGGTGCACCACTACGCCGGCCTCGGCCTCGCCCGCCTGGGCATCCCGCTGCTCGGCGTGCTTCCCATCCAAAGCGCCCTGATCGCCCCCAATCTGGCCCAAATCGCCGAGGAGATCGGCGGTAAATGGCTCAACGGCAAACGCGGCGGCGTAAAGCAACGCGTGCAACGCGTCGTAGTCGGCGCCATGTCCGCCAAGGGCATCGTCGACTACCTGCAACCCGGCGTGCTGATTATCACCCCGGGCGACCGCGACGATATCCTGCTCGCCGCCCTCGCCTCGTCCAAAATTTCCGGCGGCGCCAGCATCGCCGGCCTCGTCGTCACCAACGACATTAAACCGCATCCCAAGCTCGCCGAACTCCTCGCCCAGACCGACATCCCGGTCATCGCCACCAAGGAGGAGAGTTACGAGGTCACTAGCCGTATCAACCACATGTCGGTGAAGACCCAACCGCAGGATCACGACAAGTTTCCGATCATCAAACAGTTGATCGCCGACCACGTCGATCTCTCCAAGCTCATCGCCAGCGTTTGAGGGCGGGAAAAGGCTAGAAGCAAGGACTTGGCGCCAAGCCCATCACCGCCACTCGTGCCGGGGATAGCGCCGGCTGAGCTCGCCCTTCACCGTCGGATACATGTCTCGCCAGAAACTGGTGAGATCATCCGTGACTTGGATGGGGCGGTAATTCGGCGCCAGCACGTGGATCTTCACCGGCACCCGCCCGCGCCCAAGCGTGAAGCGCCCCTCGATGCCGTAGAGCTCCTGTATCCGCGCGGACATTACCGGTGGTCCCTCCCTGGCGTATTCGAGCTTCGCCTTGCGGCCGTTGGCCATGGTCAACCGCTCCGGCAGGTAGTCATCGAGCACCGCGAGTTGCTCCGCCGTTAACCAGTCGCGCAGGACCGCCATGATCTCGTCCTTGCCCTTGTCCTTCACCGCCCGCGCCCCGAGTTCGCCGTAACAGAGTTGTTCAATTAAGGTCGGCCGGTCCCCATCGGTGAGCGGGTTGACCTCCAACTCAGGAAACCACTCCGCCATGCGGTTCACGCGCAGGATCCACTGCTCCACCGTTTCATCCCACGCCTCGATCTTGATCCGCCCCGCCACCACTTCGCGGGTCAATAAAAGCGCCGCCTCCCCCAACGGCGCCTCATCGCCGCTCACCCGCGCCTCGAGCACGAGATCGCGAAAGCGCCGCTCGCGCCGCGTGATCACCCGCTTCATCTCCGGGTCGTAGACCACCGCGCGCTCCTCCCGGTAGTCGGCCGGAAAAAGCTCCTTCAGCCACGGCTCCTCGACTGCCGTCGCGAGCGAGAGCAGCGTGCTCACCTCGCCATCCCCGCGCCCGATCTCACTCACCTCCGCCACGACGAGGAGCGGTGCCCGTTGGATCGCGCTCTCCCGGGCGAGGAAACCCCGGCGGCCATGCACGAGTTCACAGCGGAGCGTGCCACCATCGAGCCGCTTGGCCACTTGGTCGGAAAAGCCCGCCAGCACGCACTTGGCCACCGCTCCCGCCTCAGGCCGTCGCTCGGCCACATCGAGGCCCTCCTTTTCCGCGATTTCGAGAAATGACGCGAAGAGCGGCCCCACCGCCCGCGCCCCCTGCGCGTGGATGCCCAGCCTCCGGCAGGCATCGAGGCCAAAGCTCGCTTTTTCAGCAAAGCGCCACGCGCGCATGAGCAGGAAAAAGTCGCTCTCCATTTCCTCCCCCAGCGCCTCTTCGCGCGCCTCATCCACCACTCGCGGCAAACCGCGTTGCAAAAAACTCCGCCCCTGGGTGAGCGCGGCCATGAGCGCCACCGGTCGCACGCAACCGCGGGCCTCCGCCTCGAGAAACATGCGCGCGTAGCGCGGATGCACCGGAAACCGCAGCATGCGCCGCCCGATATCCGTGATCACCGCTTGGGCATCGCCCCCCACGGACTTTTTTCCCAACGCCAGTGCCCCGAGATCCGTTAACAATGCTTCCGCCCGGGCCAATGCCTTCCCGTCCGGACGTTCCAACCACGGGAAGCCCGCCACATCGTCGATGCCGCTGGCCTTGAGCGTGAGCACCACCTCAGCCAGATCGAGCCGCCGCACCTCGGGCAACTCCTGCGCCGGTCGCCCCGTGTGCTCGCGCTCCGTCCAAAGCCGCAGGCAGCGCCCCGGCGCGGTGCGCCCCGCCCGCCCCGCCCGCTGGTCCGCACTCGCCCGCGAGATCTTTTCCACCAGCAGGGTGTTGATGCCACGGTTGGGATCGAATTTCGCCTGCCGCGCCAAGCCGGCATCCACCACCACAGTGACGCCATCAATGGTCAGCGAGGTCTCGGCGACGTTGGTCGATACGATAATCTTACGGGCGCTGGTCCGCGCCACCGCCCGGTCCTGCGCCTCCGGCGGCAGTTCACCATGCAAAGGCAGCACCACGCAGCCATTCAGCTCCCGGTGCTCGCCCAGCGCCTGCACCGTGCGCCCGATTTCGTAGGCTCCGGGCAAAAATACCAAAAAATCCCCCTCCGTGCGCCCCGCCAACCGCGCGCACTCCCGCGCCGCGACATCCCAGACCGGTTCGGCCTCGAAGTTTACCGCCTTGGGCAGATACTCGATCGCCACCGGAAAACTCTGCCCCTGCGAGGTGAGGATTTCGCAAGGCGCGAGATACTCCGCAAGCCCCTGCGCATCCAGCGTGGCCGACATAACCACGATTTTAAGATCCGGACGTGTGGTCCTCTGGATCTGTAAAGCCCTCGCCAGCGAGATGTCCCCGTAAAGGTGACGCTCATGAAACTCGTCGAAAATCAATGCCGACACCCCGCGCAGCCGTGCATCAAAAGACATCTGTCGTAGCAAAATCCCCTCGGTCACAAACCGCACCCGCGTCCGCTCCGATACCCGTGACTCCAGCCGGATCTGATAACCCACCTCATCGCCCAGCGCGCATCCGACCTCCTCCGCCACCCGCCGTGCCAGCATCCGCGCCGCCAGTCGCCGCGGCTGCAGGACCACCGCCTCGCCCGCCTCCAAAAACCCATGCGCGCGGAGCATCTGCGGGATCTGCGTCGATTTGCCTGACCCGGTCGGAGCCTGCACCACCACCCGCCCCGTCCCCCGCAAGGCGGCCACTAGGGCGGTTTCCAACTCGTAAATAGGCAGTTCGCGCGGCGTCATCAGTTCGTCTTCTTAAACCAAAGCCCCCCACCGCCCGCCGCAAGCCCGCTCCCGCCCGCTGTTCTCATGCGCGAACTCACCCTAACCTCCCGCCACCCCCGCCTCCGGCTCGACCGCAGCACCCTCGCCCGTGCCCTCGCACACCTCGACGCCGAGTTCCGCTTCACCCCCGCCGACCTCCCCACCCTCAGCCCCGCCGGCCGTCGCCGCGCCCGCGCCCAAGTGGCAGCCAAAACCCATACCCCCTCCGCCGTTCCGCCCGGTGCGTTATCCGTCACCTTGCTGACCGACCCAGCGCTCACCCTCCTGCATGCCGATTTCCTCAACGACCCGACCCCCACCGACGTCATCACGTTTGAAGGAGATCCCACACTCGATCATGCGGGCGACATCTGCGTCTCGGTTGATACCGCCCTCGCCTACGCCACGAAACACCAACTGCCTTTCGCCGAGGAACTCCTGCGCTACGTCATCCACGGCTGGCTTCATCTCGCCGGCTACGACGACCTCGAACCTCGCAAAAAACGCCGCCAGCGCGCCGCCGAGGACCGTGCTTTAAAGCTACTGCGAGCAGCCGACCTCGTCCCCGCCTTCATGCTCAAACCGCGTTAACCCGCTACCGGCGAATCCATTCACCATTCGGATTTTTCCCTCGTGCCAGGCCCGCTCCATTCCACCGAGATCCACGTCCTCGCCAAGGCCACCCACGCCGGCGACCAGTTGATCCTGACCGGTTTCTCGCCGGAAGACGGCCTGCTCACCGCCCTGCTGCGCCTGCCCCGCGCCGGCGCCTCCACTGCAAATCCGCCCCCCGATCTCTTCGACCGCCTCGTCCTTGCCCTTGAGCATGGTCGCGGCTCGCCGACTGGCGGCCCGTGGTTCGTGCGCGAGCACCGTCTGCTCGTCCGCCACGCCGCCATCGGCCGTTCCTACGAATCGCTCGGCGCCGCCTCCCGCCTCGCCCGCGTCATCACCCGCAATCCCGGCGCACAGGACACCCGCGCCGGCATCGACGCCCTGCTCACGCGCGCCTTCGCCGCCTTCGCCCGCCCCGCCGCCCGCCCCGAGTTAGTGTTTTTCAAAAGCCTCTACGTCTTCGCCCGCGACGAAGGCCTGCCCCTGAAAGAAGAATGGCTCCCGCGCCTCCCGCCTGCCGATTGCGACTTCGCCGCCTCCGCCCTCGCCCTCCCCTCCGACGCGCCCGAGGCCCCCGCGCCCGCCGACCTCGCCCGCCTCACCAGGGACCTCGCCTCCTATCTCGCCGCCGAGCATGACCTCGTGGTGGACTGAACCCGACCGAGCCTCGTGACCATCGACCACGCCAACCGCTCCGCCCGCTTCGGCGTCGGCGAATTAGCCGCCTTCGCCCCCGGACCCCGCGCCACCCACGATGGCCAGGGCGGACGCTGGCGCATGGAACTGGGCTCACACTGGCATCGCGAACTCCGCGCCGCCGCCGACCCGACAGACGCCCTCCGCCACGAGGTCCCCGTCCAGGGCGCCCTCGCCCACCGCGGCTGGCTTTTCCACCTCGAGGGCCGTCTCGACCAGCTCCACGCCAACCCCGCCGGTCCACTGATCCGCGAGATCAAGACCACCCTCGCCCGCCTCCCGCTCGAGGCCGCAGAGCTGCGTGCCGCCCACCCTTCGTATTTTGTCCAGCTAGGGCTCTACCTGCTGCTCCACGAAATGGCCGCCCTCACCCCCGCGCCCGCCGGCGAACTCGTTTTTATCGAGGCCGGCACCGGTCTGCAGCAAGTGATCCCGTTCGCTGAAGCCGATCGCACCGCCACCCTCGCCCACCTCGACCTCGTAGCGGATTTTCTGGAGGAACGCCGCGCCGCACTCGCCCGCCTGCGCACCCTCGAGTGGCGGCCCGCCTTCGCCACGCCGCGCCCCGGTCAGGAAACCATCCTCGCTGAACTGGCCAACGCCCTTGCGACCGGGCCCGACGGCGCGCGCCCCTCGCCCGTCGTGCTCGCCGCCCCCACCGGCTACGGCAAGACCGGCGTGCTGCTCGAAACCGCCTTCGCCGCCCTCCGCGCCGGTCGCGCCGGCCGCGTGCTCTACCTCACCGGCAAATCCACCGGCCAACTCCACGTCCTGGCCACCCTCCAAAAGATGCTCGCCGACACCGGCACGGCGCACGATGCGCCCGCCCTCTCCGCGTGGAATCTACGCCCGAAGCGCGAGCATTGCGTGAACGAGATTTTCCACTGCACCCGCGAGCGCTGCCGCTTCCTGCACGATCTGCCCCGCCGTCATCGCGAGGCCGGCCTCGCTCGTTTTCACCTCTTCCCCGCCGACGCCCGCGACCTGCCCGCCCTGCGCTCCGCCGGCCTCACTGCACAAGTCTGCCCCTACGAGATCGCCCGCGCCGCCCTGCCCTCCTGCGCCGTCTGGTTGGGCGACTTCAACTACCTCTTCGCCCCCGCCAACCGCGGCGTATTTATAGATCAACCGACCTGGGATCCCGCCTCCACCCTGGTTATTATCGATGAGGCCCACCACCTACCCAGCCGCGTCGCCGATGCCCACTCCCACGCGCTCACCGCCGACGAGGTCCACGCCCTGCTCGGTGAGTTGCCCGATGACACCGCCCGTTCCGTCCGCCGCGCCCTTGAGCAACTCTGGGCCCTGCTCGCCGCCCTACCCAAAGCCGCCGCCCTCGATCTCGATACGGAGGACGACCTGCTCGCAACCCTGCGCACCGCTCTCGCCATCCTCGAAAAACACCCCGCCGATCCCGCCGCGCTCAGTCCCCCCGCTGCCGAATTGCTCTTCCGTCTGCCCGCCCTGCTCGCCTTTGCCGAGGACTCCGCGTTGGAAAAACTCCTCTGGTGTCCACAACCGGCCGAGTTGCACCTGACCTGCCTCGACGCCGCCCCGCGCATCGGCGAACAACTGCGCGCCTTTGCCGGCGTCATCCTCGCCACCGCCACGCCTCCCCCGCCGGAAGTATTCGCAGCCGCCCTCGGCCTCTGTTCCGAACCCTCC
The DNA here is from genome assembly GCA_903869675.1 of uncultured Verrucomicrobiota bacterium. Lineage (GTDB taxonomy): Bacteria > Verrucomicrobiota > Verrucomicrobiia > Opitutales > Opitutaceae > IMCC26134_A. The sequence goes on from CAIQAB010000019.1 coordinate 56,839, forward strand.
GGCTCATTGGTCATTGGTCATCCGCCCTTGATCACGCTCAGCCCCCCCGCGCCTTGGCGCGATCACGCCTACGACGTCGCCCTAGATCTGCGAGTGGACACCACTTTCCGCCAGCGCGACCAGCACCTGCCGACCACCGCCGCGACCCTCGCCACTCTGCGCGCCGCCTCCGCCGGGCCGGTCGCGGCCTTTTTCCCGAGCTACGCCTACGCCGAAAAGATCCTCGCCCGTCTCGAAGCCGATGAGCCCGGCCTGCGCTGCGTGCTCCAGCCCCGCGCCGCCGATCTCGCCGCGCAGCAGGCCTGGATTGAAGAACACCTCGCGCTCGCCGACGTGCTCGCCTTCGTGCTCGGCGGGAGTTTCGCCGAGGGCATCGACCACCTCGGTGGCCGCGTCTCGCACGCCCTCGTGGTCGGCCCCGCCCTGCCCGAGGTCAACGCCCTCCAGCGCGCCCGCGAGGCCGCCCTCGCCCGCCGCCTGCCCGCACCCGAGGCCTTCCGCCGCACCTACCTCGTGCCCGGCCTGCAAAAGGTGAACCAGGCCCTCGGCCGCCTCGTGCGCGCCCCCGGCCAGACCGCGAAGGTGTTGCTCCACTGCCGCCGTTTCGCCGAGCCTGCCTATGCTTCCCTGCTCGCTCCCGAATACCAGCTCGGCCGCCACGTGCTCAACTCCACCGACCTCACCGCCTGGCTCGCCACGCCCGGGCCGGGACGCGATTAAGCCTGAAATCTCCGTTCCCTCACGACGAGTTTTTGACCTCGCCGCGAAAGCCTCCGATACTCCATCCGCCCATGAGCCGTTTTCTCCCTCCCACCACCGACGAGGACCACCAACCGGTGACCTGGTATAGGGGCCACCCCGTCTACGCCGCCCACCTCATCGTCGCGGTGCTGAGCGTGAGCATGGTCGTCACCACCCTGATGCTCGCCTTCGGCGGCCGCGCCTGGCTCGCCTGGCTGGAGTTCACCAGCTCCGAGGTGCTCGCCGGCCAACTCTGGCGGCCGTTCACCTACGGCTTGGTCAACCCGCCCGGCCTTGGCTTCGTGATCGACATGGTGATGCTGGTTTTCTTCGGCCGCGAGGTGGAGAAATACCTCGGCCGGCGTGCCTTTCTCCGGCTCTACGTCGCGCTCTACCTGCTCACCCCTGTCCTGCTGACCATCCTCGGTCTATTCGGACCGCGCTTCCTCTCCGGGCAGACCGGGAGCTTTGCCATCTTCATCGCTTTCGCCGCGCTCTACCCGAATGTGCCGATGTTTTTCAACGTGCTCGCCAAGTGGGTGGCCGGCATCCTCGTGGCGGTCTACACCTTGGTCGCCTTGAGTAAGCACGACTGGTCCGGCCTGCTCGCGCTCTGGGCCACCACGGGGTTCGCCTTCGCCTACATCCGCCACGCCCAAGGCCATTTTAATCTGCCCGCGCCGCGACTGCCGGCGCGCCCGGCGCCCCGCCCCGCCGCGAACAATACGCCAGCGGCGGTCCGCCCCGCCGCCCCCCGCCCCACCGTGCGCGGCGTGCCCCCTCCCGGCCCGGCGGATATCGATGCGCTCCTCGATAAAATCAGTCGCGACGGCATCCAGAGCCTCACCCCCGCCGAACGCGCCAAACTCGACGAAGCCCAGGCCCGCCTCGCCAAACGCGGCGCACGCAGCTGAGCCGGCACCCCGCCCCCAACGTCTGAACGGCGCGGCGGGAGTCCCGGCTCAAAGTCCGCCCATGTCGGCAAACTGGCCTGCGGCCGACCGCTCGGCCGGTTCGGGCCAGAGGATCATGCCGGCGCCGACGGTGGCGTTGGTAAACTCGTCGATCAGGATAAAACTGCCCGTGGTGCGGTTGCGTTTATAAGGATCGGTCATCAGCGGCACAGCGGTGCGCAGGAACACGCGGCCGATATCGTTCATGCCGATCGCCACGTCCTCGGTTTGCTTGTGCAGGGTATTGATATCCACCTTGTAGCGCACCGCTTTGACCGCGCACTTGGTCTCGCGGGTGGCGTGACGCAGGATGTATTTACCGGACGGATTTAGCTTTGCGGGAGAGAACCAGCAGATCATCGCCTCGACGTCTTGGGTAACGGCGGGTTGGTTATGGGCCTTGGCGAAAAGATCCCCGCGCGAGCTGTCGATCTCGCGGTCGAGCGTCATCACGACGGACATCGGAGCAAAGGCCTCGGTGAGTTCGCCTTCGGGGCCGTGGATGGACTTGATCACGGCCGGGAGGCCGGAGGGCAGGGAGATGATCTCATCGCCGGGCTTGAAGACGCCGCCCGCAACCCGGCCGGCGAAGCCCCGGAAATCGTGGTGTGCGTCGTTGTTGGGCCGGATCACGGTCTGGACGGAAAAGCGCGGATCAACGTGGTTGAGGTCGCTGCCGATGTAGACGGTTTCGAGGGAGTAGAGCAGTGCGCCGCCCTGATACCAAGGGGTGCGAGCCGACTTCTCGACGACGTTGTCGCCATGAAGGGCGGAGATGGGGATGAACTTGATATCCGGAATACTCAGGCGGGAGGCGAACTCGGAGTATTGCGCGACGATTTCGTTGAAGCGGGCCTCGGAGAAATCAACCAGGTCCATCTTGTTCACCGCGACCACGACGTGCGGAATGCCCAGGAGGGAGGCGATGAAGGAGTGGCGGCAGGTCTGCTCAATCACGCCCTTGCGCGCATCGATCAGAATGATGGCGAGATTGGCGGTCGAGGCACCCGTCACCATGTTGCGGGTGTATTGGATGTGGCCGGGAGTATCGGCGATGATGAACTTGCGCCGAGGGGTGGCGAAATAGCGGTAGGCGACGTCGATGGTGATGCCTTGCTCCCGCTCGGCCCGCAGGCCGTCGGTGAGGAGGGCGAGGTTCAGATTCTCCTCGCCGCGCTGCTCGGTGACGCGCTCGAGGTTTTCGAGGGTGTCCTCAAAGATGGCCTTGGAATCATAAAGCAGGCGACCGATGAGGGTGGACTTGCCGTCGTCCACGGAGCCGGCGGTGGTGAAGCGCAGGAGATCCATGGAGAGGTAGTGCTCGTCGGTATGAACGTGGGCGGAAACGGCGGAGGCGGACATGGTGATGAAAGAGAGTTCAAGCGCGAAGGCGCTAAGTCGCTAAGATCGGAGACGGGAAGATGACGGATCGAGAGTGAGGAAAGGGGAAGCGGCCGACATCGCGAGGGGCCTTTGGCGGGAAGATCGAACTTCGCACCTTGGCGTCCTCGCACTTCAAATCCGCTTCAAAAATAACCCGCCTTCTTCCGGTCCTCCATGGCCGACTCGGAGCGTTTATCGTCGGCGCGCGTGCCGCGCTCGGTCACGCGGGCCGAGGCGACTTCTTGAATGACTTCGCCGAGGGTCGCGGCGGGCGATTCGACCGCGCCGGTGCAGGTGCTGTCGCCGACCGTGCGGTAGCGCACAATGCGCTCCTCGTAGCTTTCCCCCTCGAGCAGGGTGATGTAGGGCGACTCGGCGAGGAGCACGCCGTTGCGATTAACAACCCGGCGGGAGTGGCTGAAATAGATGCTCGGGATGCGCAGATTTTCCCGGGCGATATATTGCCATACATCCATCTCGGTCCAGTTGGAGAGCGGGAAAATGCGGAAGTGTTCGCCCTGATTTTTCCGGCCGTTGAAGAGATTCCACAGCTCCGGGCGCTGGTTCTTCGGATCCCACTGGCCGAACTCATCGCGATGGGAAAAGAACCGCTCCTTCGCGCGGGCCTTTTCCTCGTCGCGGCGGGCACCGCCGAGGCAGGCGTCGAATTTAAATTCCTCGATGGTATCGAGGAGCGTGATGGTCTGGAGGCCGTTGCGCGACGGGTTCAGGCCCTTCTCCTCCTGGCAACGTCCGGCCTTGATCGAGTCCTCGACGTGGCGGACGACCAAGCGAGCCCCTATCTCGGCCGCGAACCAGTCACGATACTCGATGGTTTCGATGAAGTTGTGACCAGTATCAACGTGGACGAGCGGGAACGGGATGCGTGCAGGGGCAAAGGCCTTTTGCGCGAGTCGGGCCATCACAATGGAGTCTTTACCGCCCGAAAATAACAGTGCCGGGCGCTCGAACTGCGCGGCTACCTCGCGCAGAACAAAGATCGCCTCGTGCTCAAGCTGGGCCAAGTGGGTCAGATTATAGGAAGACATTGGGCGGAAAAAGTGGAAAACGAAAAAGCGGAAACGCGGAAATTAATAGCCTACAGTTGGATGCGGGGAGAAACCGCCGCATGGAGCAGCGCCAGGCAGGCCTCGGGTGAAGCCGCCTCGGTGTCGATCACCAGCGTGTTCGATTCGTGCTCGCCGGGCTCCTCGAAGGCCGAATCCTTGCCCGTGAACTGCCCCACCCCGCCGGCTGCCGCCTTGGCATAGAGTCCCTTGGGGTCACGCCGGGCGCAGGTCGCGAAGTCCGCCTTCACGTAGACCGGGAGCAGGTCATCCACCCCGAGGATTTCGCGCGCCAGCGCCCGGTGGGCCCGCAGCGGGGTGATAAAGGAGCAGAGCGTCACCAAGCCGGCCTGGGCGTGGAGCTTGCCCACCTCGGCGATCCGGCGGATGTTCTCCGTGCGATCCGCCTCGGAAAAACCCAGGCCGCGATTGAGGCCCGTGCGGACGTTGTCCCCGTCCAAAAGTTGCGTGGCAAACCCCTCGGCGTGCAGACGCCGTTCGAGAGCGATCGCCAGGGTGCTTTTACCCGAACCGGAAAGACCAAAAAGCCAGATTACCCGGCCGCGTTGCCCGAGCCGAGCCTCCTTCTCCGTTCGCGGCAAGACGCGATCGAAGATGGGATAAAGATTCTCGGCACTGCTCATTTGTTGAGTAAGTTGGTCAACATCTATAGGAATTAGCCGAAGGCCAAGTGTAAACTCACATGCGACCAACGGGAGTCTTTACGGCGCCTTGGTTGGCACCCCAACGCTGGCGTCATAGGCCTGAACCGCGGCGAAAAGGGCCTCGGCGATGTCCCCGCGGTAATCCGCATTGGCAATCCTGGCCGCCTCGCCGTCGTTTGAGAGGTAACCAGCCTCGACCAGCACGCCGGGGCAATCGACGAGGCGAAGCACGGCGAAGCGGGCCCGTTTATACCCACGGTCCTCGGACTTTAGTTTGGCGAGGAGCTGGCGGTGCATGTGGTAGCCGAGCACCGCACTGCGCGCATCGTGGCGATTGCCGGGATACGCGACCTTGTCCTCCGGGCCGGACTTGGCCGAGGACGTGGAGCGCTGGAACTGCGGAGTCAGCACATAGGTCTCGGTCCCGCGCACATCCGAACCAGCGGCAACAGCGTTGAAATGGATACTGATAAAGAGATCGGCCTTGGCATTGTTCGCGAACTCAGCGCGATCCGACAACTCGACGAAACGATCGTCGGTGCGAGTCATGCGCACCTTCCAGGAGCCGTCGGCCAGCAGGGCCTGAAGTCGTTTGGCGACGTCGAGGGTAAAGGTTTTCTCATTCCACTTGCGGGGCAGGTTGCGGGTGCCCGAGTCGTTGCCCCCGTGGCCTGCGTCGATCACGATCGTGCGGATAGGTTTTCGGTCGGTCCGGGACGGCCGGAGAATGGGTAATATCAAACGCTCCAGATCAATCGAAGGGACCACGGGGGCGCCTTTATATACCTCAACCGACTCGCCGAGGAAAAGACGCAGGCCATTTAACTTCGCCTCGCGCGAGCCCACCGTGAAGACGACCTCGCTCGCGCCCGAGCGGAGAGTGAGCACGCCGCCGGCGGCGTTGTAGCTCGCCTTGTAGCCAAGTTGAAAAAACTGGGCGCGAGCGTCAGTGTAGCTGACGCCGCCCAGTTTTATGGTGGCGGGAGAGCGAGTAACCGACTGCCGCACGCTGCCAGCACCCGCCGCGAATAGGTTACCGGCAAAGGGGCCGGAGGCCAGGGCCAGAAAAAACAGGACGACGAAAGTCGCCCGGAGCGCGCGCGTAAAAAAACCGAGGGTAGGCACGGGAACCTTGGCGCGGACGTTTACTCGGACGCAGAGGCGGGCCGGGCCTACTTCTGCTCGTCGCCGTCGTCTTCGTCGTGGTCGCCCTTGCCGGTGTCGTCCACCGCCTGCTCGTCCGCATGCATCGCGTATTTACGCTTCCGCTTGTTGGTCGGGTGCGGCGTGAGCATGACATTGATCTGTTTACCCATCAGCTTGGGCTCGGAGTCGGCGTGGCCCATGCCGGCGAGTTCCTCAAGCGCCCGCTTGATGACTTGGAAGCCGATCTCGGTATGCGCCATCTCACGGCCGCGAAACTTGAGGCGGAGCTTTACCTTCGAGCCGTGGTCGAGAAATTCCTCGGCGTGGCGGACCTTGGTGAGGAAGTCGTTGTTCTCGATGCGCGGAGTAAACTCGATTTCCTTCAACCGGCTCGCCGTGGATTTCACGTGGCTGGTCTTCTTCTGCTCCTCGTAAATGTATTTGCCGAAGTCCATGATGCGGCAAACCGGCGGAACCGCGTTGGCCGACATCTCAACCAGATCGAGGTTGAATTGCCGGGCCAAGGCCAGCGCACGCTCAGTGGGCAGAATGCCCAGTTGCTTGCCTTCGGGGGAAATGACCCGGATCTCAGGGACGCGGATCTTGTCATTGCGCTTGATGTGCGCAAACGGGTCGTTGTTACGACGGGGATACGGTTGACCGGGGCGACGAGCGCCACCGCCGAAGGGTGCTGAGAGGGCCATCAATAATTCTGGGTGCGGGTTGCGGAACGGACCCAAGACACGCCCGTCCCTAGCTTAAACACAACTGGAAAACCACCGCGCCAGCGCGGGACTTCACGGAGCAGCCTTCGCGAACTCCGCCACGAAGCCGCCCGCCGGGCACATTTCGACCCGCAAAATACGCGTCTTGCCCTCCAGTTGCCCCTCGCTGCGCACCCAACCGCCCTCTGCGGCGTCGGTGATCAGAGTATAGTTCGTGGTTCGCGCCAGCTTGGCGCGACGTTGACCGGGCGCGACTAGAGCCGACAGGTCGACCTCGACCGTCTTGCGCACAGCCTCGCCGTTGATCCCCGCCACGCGCCAAATCCCGTCCGCACCGAGTCGGCCGAAAACCGCCAGCTTGCCCGGCTCACCAGCCAGAAACCGCGTCTCCTCCCAGGTCGCCGGGACGCGGCGCAGGAAGTCGCGCACGTAGTCCGGTTGCTTCGCCAATCCGTCCGGCGTCTCCACGATATGCTGGATGCCCGAGGTCAATACCACCGTGGTCGCCAGTTCGTAGCCGAGGCTGGTGCGCCGCTTGATTTTGCCGGGACCGTCGACGCAAAAAGGCGTGAAATCCATGGGATCAAAAACATTACGGGCGAAGGGCAGCATCGCGACATGACTCGGCGCACGGTCGGCATTGGCCTGTTCAAACGTGATGAATTCGTAGCCCCGCACCGCCTCGGTGGTCAGCAGGTTGGGGTAGGTTCGCCCCCAGCCACGCGGCAGGGTTGCACCATGGAAATTCATGGCCAGACCCGCCACCGCGCCCTCGGTCATAAGATCATGGTAAAGGTTCACAAAGGCGCGCCCGTCCCCACCGAAGAAATCTACCTTCACACCCTTCACCCCGATGTCACGCAACTTGGCGAACTCGGAACGCATCGCAGCGCGGGTGAGCAGGCGGTTCTTGGGCGTCTGAAAAGCGTCATTCCAATCGCCGTTGGAGTTATACCAGACCAGCACACCGACGTTTTTCGTCCGCCCATAAGCGACCAGTTCCCGTAGCTTATTTTCGCCGATCTGGGTGTCCCAGAGGGCATCGATCAGACAGTAACGCCAGCCCATGGCCGCTGCGTAATCGATAAATTCCTTCTGCACGGGAAACGTGGTCTGGGCATCGCCACGCTTGGGCCAACTCCACGCCGCCAAGCCGGTCGGAGGCACGAAAGCCCCCGCCTCCGCCGGACCGGCCACATCGGTGCCCAGCGTGGATTCGAGGACCGTGCGCAGCTCGCCCGCCGCCACCACCCGCCAGGGCGTAGCGTAAGGCGTGGCGAAACGCGGCTCGACCGGCTCGGACCCGATCGTCTCCCGTGCATCCGGAAAACCGATACGATACTCGCCTTCCGGCGCCTCGTGCCGCAGGCGCGAGGCGCAGTAGTCGCGCCCCACCCCCGCCTCCGAGATCAGTAGCCAATGCTTCCCCGTGCGAAAAAGCGCTGGAAAGACCCAACCCGCCCCGAGCGTAGACGGTGTGCCCGCCGCGATGTCCTGTTGGTAATATTCTTCGTAGGAGGGATTGGTCCGCGACCAGCCAGTCTTGGCGACCGAGATCGGCTGCAACCAAGCGCGCGCCCCTGGCGGTAACCGAAAAGAGGTGGTCTCCTCCCGCACCACCCGCTCCCCCGCGCCCGCCTCGGGAAATACATGACGGAAGGCGATGCCGTCGTCGGACACCTGAAACACCACATCCATCCGCTGACCGGACGCCGTCGCCAACCGGTAGGTGCGCCGCCGCGCCTCGTAAGTGTTAAGCCGTCGTTTGGCCGTCGCCAGTTCATAGGTCTCCTTCACCCGCTCGACGCCCGAGCGTCCGACGAGCTTTAACCCACGCGTGAAATCGGCGTCGCCCGCAACCAGGCCGAGCCGCGACCCGGCCAGCACTTCCTCGCCGTCAATTTTCAACCCGTAAACGGGCACGCCATCATCATTTAAGGAAAACTCTACCGCCACTCGGCGATTCGGACTGCGCAAGGTATCCGCCGGCATCGCGCCCGCAGGGCCGATTGCCCCGCACAACCCGGCAAGGATAACAACCAAAACGCGTGAAATCTTAAGAAAACCAGGGGGTAAATGCATAAATTCAAAAAGTGGATTTATCCGCGCACCAAATCCGCGCGCTCCTCTGCAAACACGAAAAGAAAAGCATGGAGGCAATCCCCGCACATTGGCCGATCCTCCGATTCCCTTGGCGCGTAGAGAGCGCCCCCCGTCCATTGGCTCGGGCTCGGTCCTCTCAGTCGTCGCTACGACGGCCGGAGAGCAGCAAGAGGATGTGCAGGAGGGAGCCGAGCGCGGCGACGAAGGCCGCCACGTAAGTCAGGGCGGCGGCATCGAGAGTCTCGTTAACACCCTTCATCTCGTCACGATCGAGGATACCGAGGCCGACCAGTTGCTCCTTGGCGCGGCGGCTGGCATCGAATTCTACCGGCAGCGTCACGAACTGGAAGAGGCAGATAACCGCCAGCGCGACGGCACCAACCACCAGAAGTTTCCCGCCGAGCGCGGTGCTGAATAAAAAGATGCCCGCGATCAAAACAAAGTTCGATACGCTCGCCGCGATCTGGGTGGCCGGCACGAGGGTCTGGCGAATATTCATCATGGCGTAACCCACTTTGTGCTGAATGGCATGCCCGGCCTCGTGGGCGGACACCCCGAGGGCAGCGAGGCTGGAGCCATGGTAGTTGTGCTGCGAGAGGGCCAGTTCGCGGGTCACGGGGTTGTAGTGGTCGGTGAGCTCGCCGGGCACCTCGATGATTTTTACGTTGGTGATGCCGGCGGAGCGCATCACGGCCTCGGCCGCCTCACGGCCGGTGATACCGCCGCGCGAACCGACCTGGGAGTTGTGGGCGTAGGCGCTGCGAATCTTCATCTGGGCATAGAGCCCGAAGAGCATTGGGATGATGATGAGGACGATCCAGATTAGCATGGTAAGGAGGAGTTGAAGTCTGCCGGTAACACGCGCGAGTCCGCCCGCTTTGCAAGTGGAAGCCGTCGGGCGTAAAAAAGCCGGCGCAGTTTGTAACCACGCCGGCAGCTTGCGAAAGCGACTGCGATCCGCCTCAGATAGAGGGGATATCGAGCCACTTGCGCTCGGCCCAGCTCTGGAGACCGAGCTCGGCGAGTTGCACGCCCTTGGCGCCTTCGCGTAGATTCCAAGGGAAGGGCTCGTTCTTCACCACGTGGCGGAGGAATAGCTCCCACTGGACCTTGAAAGCGTTGTCGTAGACCCCTTGGTCCGGCACGCGCACCCAGCCGTCCTTGTATTTGACCGGGCTGTCGATATCAGGATTCCACACACAACGAGGTGTGGCGGCGAGGGCTTGGGCCTTGCAATCACGGAGCCCGGCGACGGCCGAGCCGTGGGTGCCATCCACCTGGAGGGTCAACAAGTCGTCGCGGTCAACCCGCACCGTCCAGGAAGAGTTGAAGTGGCAAATCACGCCGTTCTTCAACTCGAAGGTGGCGTAGGCCGAGTCGTCGGCGGTGCATTTGTATTTCTTGCCGGCCTCGTCCCAACGCTCGGGCACATGAGTGGCGCCAAGGCAGGTGAGCGACTTGGGTTCGCCAAAGAGATTCTGAATCACATACTGCCAGTGGCAAAGCATGTCCACGATGATGCCGCCGTCGTCCTCCTTGCGGTAGTTCCAGGAGGGGCGCTGGAGTTTCTCGTATTCACCGGTGAAGACCCAATAGCCAAACTCGCCGCGGACGGATAGGATTTTGCCGAAGAAGCCGGTGTCGATCAGCCACTTCAATTTTACCAGGCCAGGCAGCCAGAGTTTGTCCTGCACGACACCGTTCTTGAGTCCGGCGGCGGTGACCTCCTCGAACAAGGCGAGAGCTTCCTTCGAGGTCGTCGCGGTGGGCTTTTCGCAGTAGATGTGTTTACCGGCCGCGATGGCTTTGCGCACGCCGTTGGGGCGCTGGCCGGTGAGCGTGGAATCGAAATAGATCTGGTTGGCCGGATCGGCGAGGGCGGCGTCGAGGTTGGTCGAGTAACGCTTCACCCCGGCACGGGCGGCGAGGGCGGCGAGCTTGGACTCGCTGCGACCGATGAGGATGGGGTCAGGCAGGATGGCCTCGGAGTCGTTCAGTTTCACGCCCCCTTGGTCGATGATGGCCTTGATCGAGCGCAGCAGATGCTGGTTCGTGCCCATGCGTCCCGTGACGCCGTTCATGATGATGCCGACTTTGTGCGTGGTCATTGTGGATGATAATGTGGGATGGCGCTGCGGTTGCGGGGATGAAGATACCCGAAGGGCTGACTTGCAGTTAGAACGATACCGACGTGTCCTAGCACGTTCCCGCCACCCCCAAAACGGTCCCGCCATGCTCGCCTGGAGTCCCCTGCTTGTTCAAAAAATCGAGATCCATGCCCTCGGTTTCGTGCTGCGCAAACTGCAGCTCAACCGCCATCGCGAGGCGGAAGTAGCCGCCCACCGGCATCCCTTTTACCAATTGATCCTCTATCTCGCCGGCGAGGGCGTGCAGATCCTGCGCGACCGCCGCGTCGAGGCCCGGGCCGGAGACCTGTTTATCATTCCCCCGGGGGTTGACCACGGCTTTGCGCTGGCCGGCACCAGCCGCCCCCTCTGCCTCGTGCTGGAATACGAAAGCCGCCCAGGCACGCGCGTCTTTCACCGCCACCTGCCCCAGCAGGCCCTTAACGAACTCCACGCTCTGCTCGCCCGGGTGCCCACCAAAGGCCGCCTCGCCTTGTCCGACTATCCCGCCGTGCTTTCCGTCGTGGCGCGCCTGCTCGAACCCGCCCGCCCCGCCGATCCCGCCCCAGCACCTGCCCCCTCCCCGCTCGTTGCCCGCGTCCGCGAGGGCCTGCGCGAAGCCAAACCCTTCGATGAGATCGCGCGCGAGACCGGCTATGTCCGTGACGCCCTGAGTCGCCGCTTGAAGCGCGAACACGGCCTGGGTCTGCGCGGCCTGCGCGACCATGAACGGCTCCAAGCCGCCCAAGCCGCTCTGCGCGAGACCCCGGGCATCGCCGCCGCCGCCGCCCAAGCGGGCTTCGATGACCCCAATTACTTCGCCCGCTGGTTCCGAAAACAAACCGGCCTCACGCCCTCAGCTTGGAGACGCCAGTGAGCGTCCCTCCCGAAAGGTCAAAAATCTGCAGACTGGCGTCCGCTCCGGACGAGTTCGGGAAACAAGTCTCTCGACTCCGGAATTAACAACTAATGATGGAGGGGGAAAGCGGCTTTCACTCCTCCGTTTTTGGACCGGCGCTTGGGCCCTCAGCCCCGCAGCGTCGCGCAGAACTCCGCCAGTCGGGTCACACCCTTGCGGATGGTCTCGTCTCCGGTCGCGTAGCTCAACCGCAGATACCCCTCGGCCCCGAAGGCCGAGCCATGCACGGCGGCTACCTTCTTTTGCTCCAGCAAGCGCTGGCAGAAATCGTCGGAACTTAGACCAAAGGAAGTAATGTTCGGGAAAAGATAGAAGGCCCCTTCGGCCAAGAGGCAGCGCACGCCGGCGATCTTGTTCAGTTCGGCGTGGAGAAACTTCCGGCGGCGATCGAAGGCGACGAGCATGGCGTCGAGCGCGACCCGCGTCTTCTCCTTTTCCTTAAGCGCCGCCAGCGCGCCCCACTGGGCGAAGGTCGTGGCGTTGCTCGTGGTCTGGCTCTGAAGCTCGGCGATAGCCTTGGCGATGGGCGCGGGCGCGACCGTGGTGCCAAGGCGCCAGCCAGTCATGGCAAAGGTCTTGGCGAAGCCGGAGACGATGATGGTGCGGGCCTCGACCTCCTTGGAAAAAGTGGCCGGCGCGACGTGTTTCGCCCCGTCGTAGGTCAAGTGCTCGTAGATCTCATCGGACAGGATATAGAGATTATGCCGCAGGGCCACCTCGACGATAGCCTCCATCTCCGCCCGGCTGTAGACCGCGCCGGTGGGATTGGACGGCGAGTTGAGGATGAGCAGACGAGTGCGCGGCGTGATCGCCGCCTCTAGCTGCGCCGGGGTAAGGCGGAAGCCCGTCGTGTCGTCAGCCAGCACCACCACCGGACGCGCGCCGGCCAGCTTCACCATTTCGGGGTAGCTCACCCAATAGGGAGCGGGAATGATCACCTCGTCGCCCGGCGAGCAGGTGGCAAGGATCGCGAGGTAGCAGGAGAACTTGCCGCCCGGCGAGACGATGACCTGGGAGGGTGCGACCGCCAGACCGTAGTCATCGCGATACTTGTCCGCCAGCGCCTGGCGAAGCGGCTCGATGCCCGGCGTAGGAGCATACTTGGTCTTGCCGGCCTTCAGGGCCGCGATGCAGGCCTCCTTGATATGCTCGGGCGTATCAAAGTCGGGCTCGCCGGCGGCGAAGCCGCAAACGTCCTCGCCAGCGGCGGCCAGGGCCTTGGCCTTGGCGTCAACCGCAAGCGTAGGCGAGGGCGAGATATTGCGAGCCCAGGTGGAAAGGGCGGCGGGGGCGGTGCTCATGGAGAAAAATTATTTCAGAAGAAAAATACGGAAGCAGAAAAGAAACCGGGGCAGAGGTTGCAACCGGGCGGGGCGCGAAAACCGCCGTGCGGGCGAGAGACCCGGCTAAGTCACCGGGCCTGAAACCCGCGTCGCGGCGTCACTTCTTGGATTTTTTGGCGGCACCCTTCTTGTCGGAGTTTTTTTTATCCGAACCCTTCTTTTCCGGCAGAGCCTCCAGCGCCGCGCGCAAGATCACGCCAAGACTGACCTTCTGCTTTTTGGAGGCCTTCACCAGCGTGGCTTTATCCGCCGCCGCCAGACGCACCGAGATCTGCCGGTGCTCCTCGGTGCCGGCCTCAAACTTCGATAGGTCGAATTCACCCAGCGCATAACGCACCACCTCCGAGGTGGAGGCCAGTCCCAGCTTTTTGCGCTGCGTCTCGATCTTGTTGAGGAGCGAGACCGGGAGGTCGAAGGTAAGCGGGGACGGGGCGGGAGCAGTTTTTTTAGCCATGTTGGGTTTGAGTGCGCAGCGATAAAAAAGGATGGATGAACTCCAAGGGTTTGACGTATCCACGCCCGAAAGACGCGGGCAATGCAAATCTCGCGAAAATCCGCACGGCCCGTTCGCCAACCGCGCCCGGCGTTGACTCCGCTGCGACGCACAAGATTGTCCTGACTCTTTAACCGGGGTGCGGTGCCCGTGACCCGCGCCCCGTAAATCCCCATCACGGAATCCCGTCCGCCCACCCCATCCGTTCCTCCTCCATGGCCACCGTTGTCATCTCCAACCTGGAAAAATCCTACGCCGAAACCAAAGGCCCCGGCGTCAAAGTCGTCCACGGCATCAACCTCGAAATCCGGGACCGCGAATTCATGGTGCTCGTCGGCCCCTCCGGTTGCGGCAAGTCCACCACCCTGCGCATGATCGCCGGACTCGAAGAGATCACCGGAGGCACCATTGCGATCGACGGCGTGGTCGTTAACAACGTCCTGCCAAAGGACCGGGACATCGCCATGGTCTTTCAGAACTACGCCCTCTACCCGCATATGTCGGTCTACGAGAACATGGCCTTCGGCCTGAAGCTGCGAAAGTTCCCCAAGGCCGAGATCGACGCCCGCGTCCGCGAAGCCTCCGCCATGCTGGGCCTCGATCCCTATCTCGACCGCAAGCCCAAGGCCCTCTCCGGGGGCCAGCGCCAGCGCGTCGCCGTCGGCCGCGCCATCGTGCGCAAACCGAAGGTCTTCCTGTTCGACGAGCCCCTCTCCAACCTCGACGCAAAGATGCGCGTCTCGACCCGCACCGAGATTTCCAAACTCCACGCCCGCCTCGGTGCGACCATGATCTATGTCACGCACGACCAGGTCGAGGCCATGACCATGGGCGACCGCATCTGCGTGATGAAGGACGGACGCATCATGCAGGTCGACGCCCCCCTCGATCTCTACAACCGCCCGGAAAATATTTTTGTCGCCGGGTTCATCGGCAGCCCGCCGATGAACTTTTTCAAAGGCCGCCTGCAACGCTCCGCCTCGGCCGGTCTTTTGGATTTCGTCGAGACCAACGCCGCCGCCACCCCGGTGCGTATCACCCTCGACGCCGCCCTTTCCGCCAAGGGCGCCGGTCACCTCGACCGCGAAGTCGTCTTTGGCATCCGCCCCGAGGACGTGCAGGACACCCTCGGCTTGGAGCGGCCCGATCCGGCCCACACCATCGAGGTAAAGGTCGAGGTCTCCGAGCCCATGGGCGCCGAGACTTTCCTCTATCTCGGCACCGGCGCGACCAGCTTCATCGCCCGCGTGCGCCCCACCGACCGCTTCGAGGTCGGCCAGGCGGTCAAGGTCACGCTGAAGATCGGTGCCGCCCACCTCTTCGACGCCACCACCGAGCAAGTGCTTAAGTAGACCGGTTCCGCACCCTACCAAAAAAACGCGCGGGCCTCGGGGCATGCGCCGCAAACGCAGCCGCCGCCGCGTTAAAAATCCTGCAGCCTCTGCTCGCCCGCGCCGCGCTCCGGCTCCAGCCGGGCCAGCACCTCGCCGAGCAAGTAGATCGAGCCCGTCACCACCAGCACGTCGCCACCCGGTCCCGGCACGCCGACCGCGCAAGATCCCGGGCCGGGGAACAACCGCGCCACCTCACCCCGCAAGACCCGTCCGCCGCGGGCAAAGAATTCCGCCGGCACGAGCGCCTCCAGCTCCTCAAAGCTCGAGGCCCGGGCCTGCTGCGGCCGCGCCAGATGGATCTCCCGGGCGTGCCGGCCGATCACCTCCAGCAGGGGGCGTGCACGCGCCACGCCAAGCACACCGGCCACCACGACCGGACGCCGCCCCGTCTCCACCACCAGTTTGCCCAGCAGGCCGTCCAGCACGACCGCCCCCTCGGGATTGTGCGACGCATCAAGCACGAGGAGCCGTCCGTCCGCCAGACGCGAACGCTGCCAGCGCCCCGGCCACGAGACCCGGGCGAGGCCCTCTTGGATATTAGCCTCGGTGAGCCCGAAACGCCCGGCCACCACCCGCGCCGCCAGCGTGGCGGTCGCCGCATTGAGCCGCTGGTAATCGCCCTCGAGCGCCGCACGCGGATAGTTTTCCACGTCCTCGCCAAAAACGTCCCGCACCGCCGTGAGCGTTGCGCCCCGCTCCGCCGCCACCCGACGCACCACGGCCTCGGCTTCTTCCGGAAGCAGGCCCATGACCACCGGCACACCGGGCTTGATAATGCCGGCCTTCTCCGCGGCGATGGCCGCGAGCGTATGGCCCAGCAATTCGCAGTGATCGAGACCGATACTGGTGATTATCGCCACCTCGGGCGTCAGGATGTTGGTCGCATCCAGCCGTCCGCCCAACCCCACCTCGACCACCGCCGCCGCACAGTTTTTCCGTTGGAATTGGAGAAACGCCATCGCGGTCATAAGCTCAAAGAAACTCGGTGCCTCCCCGGGCGTCGCCTGCTCCAGCTCCGCCGTCTTAGGCAGCAACTCGGCCACGTAGGCCACGATCTCCGCCTCGGTGAGCGCCACGCCATCCACGCGCACCCGTTCTCCGAGCCGCACCAGATGGGGCGAGGTATACAGCCCGGTGCGCTGGCCGGCGGCGCGCAGGATGGAGTCCAGCATGGCCGCGACCGACCCCTTGCCGTTGGTGCCCGCCACATGCAGCGTCGGGGTGACGCGCTCCGGATGGCCGAGCAAAGCGGCAAAGGCCTGCATGCGGTCGATGCCAAAGGAAACGCCGCCAGCCTTGAGCGCGTAGAGTCGCTCGCAGATTGCGGCATAGTCCGCCGGGTCACCCAAGGAGGCCTCCTTGCTCACGGATGGGGTAGCGACTTGAACGGACCGCGCCGATCCGCCCGCCTCGTTTAGGCCGCCGAAGCCGGGGCCTTGCGCAGGTGCAGGGCGCCCAGGACGGTGCGCAGGGTGTCACGCATTTCAAGGCGCGGCACGATGAGGTCGATGAGGCCCTTTTTCTCGAGGAACTCGGCGGTCTGGAAACCCGCCGGCAGGGTCTGCTTCACCGTGTCCTTGATAACGCGCGCCCCGGCGAAACCGATCAACGCGCCGGGTTCGGCGATATTGACGTCGCCCAGCACTGCAAAGCTGGCGGTCACGCCGCCCATCGTCGGGTGGGTGAGGATGGAGATATAGGGCAGGCCGGCCTGCGCCAGGCGACCGAGCGCGGCGCTCGTCTTGGCCATTTGCATGAGCGAGAAAATACCCTCCTGCATGCGCGCGCCGCCCGAGGCCGAGAAGATCAGGCAGGGGACCTTTTCCGCCAGCGCCCGCTCGATCGCCCGGGTGATTTTCTCACCCACCGCCGAACCCATCGCGCCGCCGCAAAAACGGAAATCCATCACCGCCACGGAAACCTTGATGCCGTGGATCTTGCCCGTGCCGCAAATGACCGCTTCGGGCAGGCCGCTGTCGCGCTCGTATTTTTTGATGCGCTCGGGATAAGGGGCCGAGTCCACGAACTTCAAAGGATCCGCCGACCGCACCGAGGCGTCGTGCTCCTCGAAAGTCTCCGCATCAAACAAGGCCTGGATCCGCCCGCGGGCCCCGATGGGGAAATGGTAACCACTGCGCGGGACCACCATCTGGTTGGCCTCCAGTTCCTGGGTGAAAATCGTCTCCCCGGACAAGGGACACTTAGCGTAAAGACCCTTGGGGATGTCCTTACGCTTGATAACAACAGTGGAATACTTGGGCTGGCTGAACAACGACATAGACACGAAAAGATTGGAGAGGCAGGGACCGGTTAACCGTGGCCAAAAGTGCAGACATCCACGTTCACAGCACCCGCCCGGCGCAGCACCGCCGCGCAGGCATTAAGGGTCGAACCAGTGGTGAAAACATCATCAAGGAGCACATACCGAGAGTCCGAGGTAATGACGACACCGGGCGCCAGCGCAAACGCGTTTTTGAGGTTCGCCCGCCGCTGGTCGCGATCGAGATTGGTTTGCGTCTGGGTATCCGCGACCCGGCGCAAAAGCCCGGCCACCCCGGTGCCCGCCCCGAGCCGGGCCGCCACCGCCCGCGCCAGCTCTCGCGTTTGGTTGTAGCCGCGCTCCCGCTCCTTGCGCGGATGCAGGGGGACCGGCACCAGCGTGGCCCCGCGCAAAAAATCCGCGGCATGCGGACTGGTCGCGATCAGTTCCGCCATATCCTCGAGCACGAAGAGCCCGTGCCGGTATTTCAACGTGTGGACGAGAGCCCGCGCCGGGCCGCGAAACAGCACCGCCGTGCGGCCCTCGTGAAACTCCGGCGCCAGACCCTCGCAATGCACACATAGCCGCTCGCCGATCGTTTCGCCAAAATAGGGATGCCCGCAACACGGACAGGCCGGCGGCTCCACCCGCAGGATCAGCGGTTCACAGGCCGCGCAGACATGGCGCAAGGGACTCGCCTCGGTCACCAGGCCGCCGCAGTGCAGACAGGAAGGGGGGAAAATCACATCGCGCAGCGCCCGCCCCAGCCCCCGCCAGCCGCTCCGCTCTTTCATCGCGCAGCCTCCGCCCCGGCCGCAGCCTCCGGATAGTGGACCTGCATGAGAAACAAGCCCTGCGGCGGCGCCGTCTCCACCTCGGCCGTGCGTTCGCGCGTCGCCAGCAGCGCCGCGATGCGCTCCGGGGAGAGCTTGCCCATGCCGGCATAGACCAGCGCGCCCACGAGGCTGCGCACCATCTTGTAGAGAAAACCCTCCGCCTCCGCCTCGATGCGCAGGCGCGGGCCGCTCTCGATCAGGTCGAACCGCGCCAGGGTGCGCACGGTGTTTTCCCGCTCCTCGCCGCCGAAGGCCGAGAAGGCCCGGAAATCGTGCCGCCCGCGAAGCTCCTCCGCAGCGGCGCGCATCGCCGCCACATCGAGCGCCTTCGGCACCGACCAGGTGAAGGCATGCTCAAAAGGGTCCGCCCACGCGCCATGAATCAGGTGGTAGTGGTAAATCTTCCCCACCGCCGAGTAGCGGGCGTGAAACTCGCCCGCGACCGGTTCGGCACTTTGCACCTGAATCGACGGCGGCAGGCCACCGCGCAGAGCGGCCAGCAGCTTTTCCGGGCCATGCCGCCAGGTCGCGTCGAAGTGAAAAACCTGCCCGCGCGCATGCACGCCGGCGTCGGTGCGCCCGCTGCCATGGATGCGCGTGTCGGCCTGAAAAAGCTCCGCCAGCCGCCGCTCGATGTGGTCCTGGACGGCGTTTTTATCCGGCTGCGCCTGCCAGCCCGAGAACGCGGTGCCCTCATAGGCGACGAGGCATTTCCAGCGCTGGGTTTCTCCATTCATGGCCATGGTTTAACCGCGTATAGCGCCGAGGAACGCGGATAAAGGCAAAGACGGAAATTTATTTACGCTGTCGGCCGCCAGCACCGCCCTAAAAAAACAGTTAAACGAAGCTTATAATTTCTTCGTTAAAGGCACAAAATCCCATCAAAGAAGATCACTCATAAAACATCGTGCCATCTTCAAATTTGCCAACGTCAGGTCACCTTAGCCTTTCTGGTATCCGTGATAACACTCCCCAGCGCGGCACCGTCGGCGATTTTCTTCGCTCGGAGCTGAAAGCCGGGGCCGACCTCGACATTGTCACCGCCTATTTCACGGTCTTCGCCCACGACAAGCTTCAGTCCCACCTCGATAACCTCGGCCGCATCCGCCTCCTCTTCGGCGAAGCCGCCTTTGTCAAAAACCTCGACCCCGAGCACAAGGACGGTGCCGCCTACGTCCTTCGGGACGACGGTCTGGCCCTGGCCTCCGGTCTTAACCAGCGCCATATCGCCCAGGCCTGCGCCGCTTGGATCCGGGACAAGGTCGAGGTCCGCTCCGTCACCCGCACCGGCTTTCTCCACGGCAAGATGTCCCACATTCGCCGCGGCGAGGTCTCGTCCGCCATCGTCGGCAGTTCCAATTTCACGACCCGCGGGCTCGGTCTCGGCGCCACCAACAACAACGTCGAGCTAAACCTCGTCGTGGACGGCAATCGCGACCGCGCCGACCTCCACCAATGGTTCGACGAACTTTGGAACGACACCTCCCGCGTCGAGGACGTGAAACAAGCCGTCCTCGATTATCTGCTCCAAGTTTATCGGGACCAGTCTCCGCAATTCGTTTACTACAAAACCCTCTTCGAACTCTTCCGCCGCTACATCGAGGAGGGCTTGGAGATCGACGATAACCTCCGTCGCATCCGCCTTCCAGACACCGGCATTTGGCGGGCGCTCTACTCTTTCCAGCGCGACGGCGCGCGGTCCGCCATCAACAAGATCAAAAAATACAACGGTTGCATCCTAGCCGATAGCGTCGGTCTCGGCAAAACTTACACCGCGCTCGCCGTCATCAAATACTTCGAGCTTCGCAACGAGAAGGTCCTCGTCCTCTGCCCCAAAAAACTGCGCCGCAACTGGGTGGTCTATCGCCAGCCCAGCACCTTGAATCCCTTCGAAGCCGATCGCTTCCGCTTCGATGTGCTTCACCACACCGATGTGTCCCGAGATTCCGGCGAATCCAACGGTCTCGACCTCGCCTCCCTAAACTGGTCCGCCTACGATCTCGTCGTCATCGACGAGTCCCACAACTTCCGTAACAACAAGCACGCCACCCAGCGCCCCGGCGAGCCCGAGCGCCGCACCCGCTACCAATGCCTGATGGAGGATATCATCTCCGCTGGCATCCGCACCAAGGTCCTCCTCCTCTCCGCCACGCCGGTCAACAACCAGCTCGCCGACCTTCGCAACCAGATCTCCTTTATCGCCGGCGGAGATGTCGCCCGCGATACTCTCGCCGACGCAGCCTTTGCCGAAAGCCTCGACATCACCTCCGTCAAGGAAACCACCCGCCTCGCCCAGACACACTTCACCCGCTGGTCCGACCCCAAACGCCCCCCCGGCCAGCGCAAAACCCGCGACCTCATCTCCGCCATCGGTGGCGATTTCTTCAAACTGCTCGACGGTCTCAGCATCGCGCGCTCCCGCCGGCAGATCGCTAGCTACTACGCCAAGGAAATGACGAAGCTCGGCGGCTTCCCCGCCCGCCCCGCCCCCAAGGCCCTCTCCGCCCACATCGACCTGAAAAACGGGTTTCTCTCATTCGAGCAGCTTGATACCGAAATCAGCGCCCTAAACCTCGCCCTCTACCACCCCACCAGTTTTCTGCGCGACGATCTCCCCGCCGCCGTGAAAGACGGCTACCAGCGCAAGATCCTCGGCGGCTTCACCCAGGAAGGGCGTGAGAAAATCCTCATCTCGATGATGAAGATCAATCTCCTCAAGCGCCTCGAAAGCTCCGTGGACTCCTTTCGCCTCACCCTCGGGCGCACCATCGCCAAAATCAATACCCTCGAAAAGCGTATAACCGACTTCGAGCAGCACCTCGACGACAACCCCGACCTCGACTTCGACTCGCTTACCCCGGTCGAGTTTGAAGACCCCGACTTCGACGGCGAAGACTTCACCATCGGCGGCCGCCGCCGTCTTCACCTCGGCCACCTGAAACTTCCCGAGTGGCTCAAGGCCGTGCGCGAGGACCGCACCCAGCTCCAGTTCCTTCTCGAAAAAACCCAATCCGTCACCGCCAAGCGCGACGGCAAACTTGCCGAACTACGCGATCTCATCGCCACCAAAGCTGGCAAACCCACCGTCAACCGCGACGGCAAACCGAACCGCAAGGTCATCGTCTTCACCGCCTTTGCCGACACCGCCCGTTACCTCCACGACAACCTTTCGGCGTGGGCTCGCTCCTCCCTTGGCATCCACTCCGCCGTCATCTGCGGCGACGGCGGCAACTCCGCGTCCCTTGGCCGCACCGACTTCGACGACATCCTGACGAATTTCTCCCCTATTTCCAAACGCCGCTCCGCCCAGATCGCCGCCTTCGCCAACCAGTCCGAGGAGATCGACCTCCTCATCGCCACCGATTGCATCAGCGAGGGCCAAAATCTCCAGGACTGCGATCTACTAGTAAACTACGACATCCACTGGAACCCCGTCCGCATCATCCAGCGCTTCGGCCGTATCGACCGCATCGGCTCGCGCAACGACTCCGTGCAGCTCGTCAACTTCTGGCCCGTCGCCGACCTCGACCGCTACCTCGGCGTCAAACACCGCGTCGAGGCCCGCATGGCGCTCGTTGATCTGGCCGCCACCCAGACCGACAACCTCCTCGATACCACCCAGCTCGAAGACCTCATTAAGGACGATCTCCTCTTCCGCGATCGTCAGCTAAAGCGCCTAAAGGACGAGGTGCTCGACCTCGAAGAACTCGACGAGTCCGTCTCACTCGCCGACTTCTCCCTCGATGAGTTCCGCCAGGATTTACTCAACTTCCTCCAGGCTCACCGCGCCGAGCTTGAGCGCGCACCCCTCGGCCTCTACGCCGTCGTCCCTGCCCGCCATCCCGACATACCGCTCTCCGCCCCCGGCGTTCTCTACTGCCTCCGGCAAAAAGCACACGCCGCCACCCCGCAGAGCGAACGCATCAATCCCCTCGCCCCGCACTACCTCGTTTACGTTCTCGCGAATGGCGAGGTGCGCCTCGCCTTCACCCAGGCCAAGACCGTGCTCAACCTCTTCCGGGGCCTCGCCCTCGGCCACGACGAGCCCTACCTCGAACTCTGCCGCCTCTTCGACCGCACTACCGACAACGGCGCCGACATGAGCCAGCAATCACGCCTCATCGCCTCCGCCGTCCAATCCATCACCGCCACCTTCCAGCAAAAACTCGCCTCCGGACTCCAGGGCCGCCGCGACTTCGTCCTCCCGCTCGCCGAGGAACAACCCCACGACGACGAAGCCGCCTTCGACCTCGTCACCTGGCTCGTCCTACACGACGGCGCGTCCTCGACCGCCTGACCAGCGACCAACCCTCCCATGTCCAACGATAAAACAGACTTTGGGAAACCCCCGCCGCAGGCGGGCCTTGGTTCACGTTCGAATCGCTCACACGCTGTGAGAGAACCTCACCCCGAAAACTCGCACAGGCTGTGCGAGAATGGGTGGCCCGGCACCGTTTCGCCCTCCGCCGCTCCCCTTCACCTCAAACTTTCATCTTAAACTGCGCGGCTGCGCCGCGCCTCCCCCATGCCCAAACCTCGCCGCACCTCTTTAGCCGCCACGGAGCCACCGCCCTCCGCTGCCTACGGAGTCTGGCTGGGCGAGTTAAAAACCCGCATCGCGACCGCCCGCGTATCCGCCGCCCGCCGCGTCAACGCCGAGCTGATTTACCTCTACTGGGACATCGGCCAATCCATTGTCGAAAAACAAACCGCCGAAGGCTGGGGCGAGGCGGTCGTCGAACGCCTCGCCCGCGATCTCCGCTCAGCCTTTCCCCAGGCGCGGGGCTTTTCCGCCCGTAACCTTTGGGATATGCGCCGTTTCTATGCCGCCTACTCGGACCCGGAATTTCTGCGACAGCTTGCCGCAGAACCCGCATCCCGGCGGCGCACCACCCCCGCAGGACTTCTGCGACAGCGTGTCGCAGAAATTCCCTGGGGCCATCATCTGCTCATTCTTAACAAGACCGAACTGCCCGCCGCCCGTCTCTACTACCTCCGCGCCACCGCCGCCTTCGGTTGGACCCGCGCCGTGCTCCTCAACCAGGTCAAAGCCCGCGCCTACGAGCGCACCCTTGCCGAGGGCAAAACCCACAACTTCCCCGCCACGCTCCCCGCCTCCCTCTCCGCCCAGGCCGAGGAATCGCTCAAATCCTCCTACAACCTCGAATTTCTCGGCATCCACCGCGAGGTGAAGGAACGCGAGTTGGAGGACCGCCTCATTTCCCAGGTGCAGCGCTTCATCTTGGAGCTGGGCTACGGTTTTTGTTTCATCGGCCGCCAGCACCGGCTCGCCCTCGGCGAGAAGGAATACTTCGTCGATCTGCTCTTCTACCACCGCTTCCTGAAAGCCCTCGTCGCCATTGATCTAAAAATCACCGCCTTCACCCCGGAGCACGCCGGCAAGATGGATTTTTACCTCAACCTGCTCAACGACCGCGAACGCGCCCCCGACGACCGTCCTTCCATCGGCATCATCCTCTGCGCCGAGAAAGATAATCTGGAGGTCGAGTTCGCCCTGAAAACCAAGGCCAACCCCATCGGCGTCGCCGACTATGAACTCCAGCCCACCCTCCCCGCCGAGTTTCGAGGCAAGCTCCCCACCGCCCGCCAACTCGCCGCCGCCCTCCGCCTCCCCCCTTCACTTTAATCTTTCCCCTTAACCTCGCGGCTCCGCCGCGCCGCCCCATGTCCGAAGCCCTCCGCTCCTCCCTCCAGTCCGCCCTCGCCGCCTTTAACGGAAAAACCCTGCGCGAGGCCTCCCTCGGCTTCTTCCGGACCCTCGGCTACTCCAGCCAGCGCACCATCGAGCTCCCCAACTCATCCCCCAAGGCCTTCCTCGATCGTTTCACCAAAACCCCGGGCGCCGCCTCGTTCGACGAAACCAAGGCGCTTTTTAGCCACTGGAGCCGCGCCGACCTGCTCTTCCAGCTCACCGACCAGGAACTCAGCCGCGAGGAATCCCTTTTCCCCGACACCGGCGTCTCCGCCAGCCAGCTCCGTTCCTACATCTTCTTCGCCATTGAGCTTACCGGCA
>CAIQAB010000020.1 GCA_903869675.1 uncultured Verrucomicrobiota bacterium
CCAGGCAAAGTTGGCATTGCCCTTGGGCGGCACGCCATACTTCCACCGCACATCGTCGTCTTTGCGGTACCAGTCGGAGTCGTTGAAGGGCGGGTTGGCGAGGACGTAGTCGGCGCGGAGGTCGGGATGCTGGACGTTGCGGAAGGTGTCGGCGTGTTCCTTGCCGATGTCGGCCTCGATGCCGCGGATGGCGAGGTTCATGATGGCGAGGCGGCGCGTGGTGGCGTTGCTTTCCTGGCCGTAGATGGAGATGTCGCCGAGCTTGCCGCCGTGGGATTCGACGAATTTTTCCGACTGCACGAACATGCCGCCGGAGCCGCAGGCGGGGTCGTAGATGCGGCCCTTGTAGGGGGCGAGCATCTCGACGAGGCAGCGCACGACGCAGGACGGGGTGTAGAACTGGCCGCCGTTCTTGCCCTCGGCACTGGCGAAGCGGGTGAGGAAATACTCATACACGCGACCGAGCAGATCGACGGAGCGGTGCGTCTTCTCGCCCTCGCTGGCGGCGGTGAGCTCGATGGTGGCGATGACGTTGATCAACTCCCCAAGCCGCTGTTTATCCAGCGCAGGCCTTGCATAATCTTTCGGCAGGACGCCCTTGAGACGCGGGTTGTCGCGCTCGATGGCGACCATGGCGTCGTCCACCGTCTTGCCAATGGTCGGCTGTGGGGCCTGACCTTGAATGAAGGTCCATCGAGCCTCGGCAGGCACCCAGAAGACATTCTCGGCTTTGTATTCGTCGGGGTCTTCGGCATTGGCCCCGGCGTAGTCGCCCTGGCCGGCGAGGAGCTTGGCGCGATGTTCCTCGAAGGTGTCGGAAATGTATTTGAGGAAGATGAGGCCGAGGACGACGTGCTTGTATTCCGCCGCGTCCATGTTGTTGCGGAGCTTGTCGGCGGTGAGCCAGAGCTTGGCTTCGAAGCCGATGGTGGCGGTGGATTGGGAGGAAGCGGGGGATACGAAAGAAGACTTAGCGCGCGCCATGGCGGAACCTTGGGGGCGCAACTCAACAAGGGGCAAGGCCGGCGCGAATTATTCCGCACGAGGGGGCGATGGGCCCCGCTTGGGTAGAAAATGCGTTCCCCGCGCCGTCCGGGCGTTTCCAGAGATGCAGGAACTGCTGTTTAACTCATTGCCAGCCAGTGTATCCATGCACCTTTCGCCCGTCTGGATGGGGGTTCCCCCATGCCCGGTCGATAGACTGGCGCCCGCGGCTAACGCCAGAGCGCGTCCACCGCCTCGTGGTCGGCGGCGGTGCGTTCCAGCAGGGGCCAGACTTCGGCCACCGAGCCGGCCACCGGCATGAGCCCGCGCCAGCCGGATTTCTTAAAACGCTCGCGCACCAACTTGTCGAAAAAGACCAGCAGCTCGTCGTAAAAGCCATCCTGGTTGACCAAAATCAGGGGCTTGGCGTGGCGGTTGAGCATGCGCCCGACAAGGATCTCGATCACCTCCTCGAGCGTGCCAAAGCCTCCGGGCAAGGCCACGAAGGCCTCCGCCCGCTCCTCCATGATCCGCCGCCGCTCACGCATGGAATCGACCACGATGAGCTCGTCCGCCTCGCGGTAACCCAACTCGCGCTCGATCATAAAGTCCGGGATCACCCCCGTCACCCGCCCGCCGGCCGCCTTGGTGGCGAGCGCCACCGAACCCATCACACCCGCGCGCCCCCCGCCGTAGACCAGCCCCCACCCGCGCTCGGCCAGCCCGCGCCCGAGCTCCGCTCCCGCCTCATAATACCGGGCGTCCAAATCCAGCCCGCTCGCGCAATACACGCATACCTGCTTTTGCATGCCGTCAGGAAACCGCCCGCGGCCGCCTCCGCCAGCCCGAATCCCGCGTTTCCTTTTCGTATCTTTCGTGTGTTTCGTGGTGAATCCTTCCCTGCCCTCCGTGACCGCTCCCCGCTCCCGCCCCTACGTCGGCCGCCTCGCCCCCTCGCCCACCGGGCTGCTCCACCTCGGCCACGCCCGCACCTTCGCCCTCGCCGCCGCCCGCGCCGCCGGCGGACGCCTGCTGCTGCGCATGGACGACCTCGATGGCGCGCGCTGCCGGCCGGAGTTCGCCGCCGCCGCCCTTGCAGACCTCGCTTGGCTGGGCCTGACGTGGGAGGAGCCCGTAATCGTGCAATCCACCCGGCTGCCTGCCTACCGCGCCGCCCTCGCCCACCTGCGCGCCGCCGGCCTGGCCTACCCCTGCGACCGCTCGCGCAGGGACCTCGCCGGCGCCCTGAACGCGCCCCACGAGGCTGCCGGCGACGACGAGCCCCTCTACCCTGCCGCCTGGCGCCCGCCCGCCGACGCCCCCTTGCCGCCCCTTGACCCCGCCGGGCTGGCGCGCAATTGGCGCTTCCGCGTGCCCGATGGCGAGACCGTGGCCTTCACCGACGCCCGCCTCGGGCCCCGCACCGCCGTCTGCGGGCGCGATTTCGGCGACTTCCTCGTCTGGCGGAAGGACGGTCTGCCCAGCTACCAACTGGCCTGCGCCGTGGATGACGCCGCGCTCGGCATCACCGAGGTGGTGCGCGGCGAGGACCTCGTCCGCTCCACCTTTCGTCAACTCCTCCTGCTCGCCGCCCTCCTCCCGCCCGGCGCGACGCCTCCCGACTATTTCCACGCGGCGCTGCTGCACGATGAAAACGGCGTCCGTCTCGCCAAACGCCACGATGCCCTCGCCCTGCGCACCCTGCGCGCCCAAGGCGCGGAGCCGCGCACGTTACTCGCCTAGAGGCTGTCGCGGTTGCGGACCTTTTCCGGCGTGTTTTAGGTTTCGGGATAGCCTCTAGTCCGGCCGGACTGGCCCGCCCCGCCGCAGGGCAGTCGCCACCCCGAGCATAAGCAGCAGCACCGCGTTGCGCCCCAGCCCGGCCGCGAGTGATCCCGTATCGGCACCGCCGAAACACCCGCAGCGCACATCTATGCCCCGGACCCAGGCCGAGGCCAACACGAGGGAAAAGCCCGCCAACAACACCCCCGCGAGCACCCGCGCGGCTCCCCGCGTTTTCCCGAACCCCAAACCCACCGCCACCGCCAATTCGAGCCACGGCAAATACACGGCCAGCCCGCCCGTCGACCAGCCCGCCACCAACCGGAACCCCGCGATCTCGGCGGCAAAGCGCGCCGGATCGGCCAGCTTCAGGCCCCCCGCCACGCCCAACGCCCCCGCGACGGACCATTCGAGTCCGCGCGCGAGCCAGACCCGCCGGGAGTTGGTCAATGTCTTCAAGGTCCGCCCCCCGCCGCCCGCGCCGCGCGCCAAGCCTCCCAGCCCCCCGCGAGGACCACGATGCGTTCAAACCCGAGTTCGCGCCTCAGCCGCAGCGCCACCGCCTCGCTGGCATGGCAGGAGTCGCCGCCGCAATAGACCACGATAGTCCGCCGCCCGTCCCATTTTTCCGCCAAGGTGGCGAAGCCCGTCTCCCAATCCTCTTCGCTCAAGCCCACCGCGCCGGGCACTCCGCCCGCCGCCCGCGCATCAGCCGGTCGCGCATCGACCCAGAGGGCATCCGGATAATCCCGGCGCGCCGCCGCGACCGGGATCCGCGCCACCGCCACCTTGTTCTCGGCCAAAACCCGCCAATCCGGCGCGCGCGGATGCAGCCAACCGGTCAGAATCGCCGGGACCAGCGGGGCCAACACCAAGGCTATCGCCCAAAGCACCCGCCCGCCGCCGCCGGAATTGCGCGTGGAGGTCTTCACGGCACGTGCCGCAAGTAGAGGACGTCGGTGTGCTCGACCCCGGCCGCGTCCCGCACCCGCACCCGTGCGGTCGCGCGCGCGTCTTCGGCCGCCTCGCCCGCGTAGCGAAACCGGATTTTCAACACGTCGCCGTCGAGCGCAGGTGCGCCCTCGACCACAAAGGCAGGGGTGCGCGAAAGGACTTCGAGCAGGGTCACCGGAGTATCCGCCGAGTAGGTGAGCGTGATGTCGCGCGTTTCCGGCGAGGCCCCCGAAAAGAGCAGGAGGCGCGGCGCGATCAGCACCCGCACCGGCAGGTCTGCCACCACCCGCAACTCGTAGGTCTTGCCATCGGAAGTCACCACCGTGACCGGCTGGATCTGCCGCCCCTGCCGCGAGCCGGGACTATAGGTCACCGGCACGACCCCGCGGGCGCCCGCCGCCACCGCCCCCTCGGCGGCCTCCGGCACGGTGCAGGAGCAGCCACTGCTCGCCTCGGTCAGCGTTACCGGGGCTTCACCCCGGTTGGTAAAATGAAATTCGCCCGCGAGCTTCCGCTCCCCCGGCCGCGGCTTGAGCACGATCTCGTCCGAGTCAAAAACCAGCTCGGCCCGGGCCGGCGCGAACGCGAACGCAACCAGTCCGGCGGCGAGGAGGCTGCGAGTTAAAATGTTCGCCTGCATCGCGCTTTATCCGGACGGCGCCTTACACCGTGCGGAAGACCACCGCGGCGTTCTGGCCGCCGAAACCGAGGTTGTTGCTCAACACGGTCGAGACCCGCGCCTCGCGGGCGACGTTGGGCACGTAGTCGAGATCGCACTCGGGGTCGGGCTCGTGGAGGTTGATGGTGGGTGCGAGGGTCTGGGTCTGGAGGGTCTTGGCGCAGATAACGCTCTCGATGCCGCCGGCGCCGCCGAGCAGGTGCCCGGTCATGGATTTGGTCGAGCTCACGGGGAGTTGTCTGGCGCGGTCGCCAAAGACACGCTTGATCGCGAGGGTCTCGAATTTGTCGTTGTAAGGCGTGCTGGTGCCGTGGGCGTTGATGTAGCCGACCGCATCGGGGGCGACGCCGGCTCCCTTGAGCGCGCGGGTCATGGCCATGCCGAGACCCTTGCCCTCGGGATCAGGCATGGTGATGTGGTGGGCGTCGGCGGTCGCGGCATAGCCGGCGATCTCGCAATAGATGCGCGCGCCGCGTTTCCGGGCGTGTTCGTAAGATTCGAGGACGAGCACCCCGGCGCCCTCGCCCATGATGAAGCCATCCCGCCCCATCGAGAAAGGACGGCAGGCGGTGGCCGGGTCGTCATTGCGCGTGCTCATGGCCCGCATCGCGCAGAAACTGGCGTAGGCGAAGGGCGTGATCGCCGCCTCGGTGCCGCCCGCCACCATGACGTCCGCGTCGCCGCGGCGGATCATGTGCATGGACTCGCCGAGCGCGTGGGTGCCGGTGGCGCAGGCCGAGACCACGCCGAAATTGGGGCCGCGCGCGCCGAGCTCGATCGCGACGATGCCCGAGCAGATGTTGCCGATGAGGGCCGGAATGGTGAAGGGCGAGACCTTGCGCGGGCCGCCGTCGTGGAGTTTTTTCAGCTGGCTCTCGTAGGTAAACATGCCGCCGATGCCGGAGCCCACCACCACGCCCACGCGGTCGGGGTCCTCCGTCGCCATGTCGAGACCGGAGTCGGCCCAGGCCTGCTTGGCGGCGCAAAAGCCGAAGTGGGTGTAGCGGTCGTTGCGGCGGGCCTCTTTCGGGTCCATGTAGTCCTCGACATTCCAACCGCGCACCTCGGCGCCGATCTGGGTGGCAAAGGGGGCCGGGTCGAAAAGGGAGATGCGGTCGATGCCGTTTTTACCCGCCACCAGGCTCGACCAAAACGTATCCGCCGTCTGCCCCAGACCGTGAATAACGCCAAGACCGGTGACGACGACGCGCTGGGAATCGGGGAGGTGCGACATATTGGAAACCGCCCACCAAAACCAAGCGCGCCGCGCAGAGCAAGGACGCGTCTCGCCTGCAGCGGGGGCGATTTCACGCCGCTCCAGACACAAAAAAACCCGCTCCACGGGGGAGCGGGTGAAATTTGTCCGCGAGGTGCGGAAGACAGCCTCAGGCCGCGCCGGCCTTGGCCTTGATGTAGTCGATCACCTGACCGACATTCTTGAGCTTCTCGGCGTCGGCCTCGGGGATCTCTCCCTTGATCTCGTCCTTGAACTCCTCTTCGAAGGCCATGATCAGCTCGACGGTGTCGAGGGAATCGGCGCCGAGATCGTCCAGAAAGGAAGCGGTGGGAGTGATCTGCTCCTCGTTTACGTTCAGTTGATTGACGATGATCTCTTTGACGCGTTGTTCGATGGTTTTTTGGTCGGCCATAAGGGTGATAAATTTAGCTGGGTGAAAGGCTCACATCGCCATGCCACCGTCAACGGCAAAAACCTGCCCGGTGACATAGCTGGCTTCGTCGGAGCAGAGAAAAGCGACGGCATGAGCCACTTCGGCGGCCTCGCCGAAGCGCTGCATCGGGATGAGTGCGGTGGCGCCTTTTTGCACTTCTTCGCTCAATTCGGCGGTCATGTCGGTCTTGATGAAGCCGGGCGCGACCACATTGACCGTGACGTTGCGCTTGGCGAATTCCTTGGCGGTGGCCTTGGTGAAGCCGATCATGCCGGCCTTGGCCGCCGCGTAGTTGGCCTGGCCGGCGTTGCCCATGATACCGGTGACGGAGGAGATGTTGACGATGCGGCCGAAGCGCGCGCGGCACATCGGCCAGCCGATGGCCTTGGTCCAGTGGAAGCAACTGGTGAGGTTGGTTTGGATAACGCTGTTCCAATCGTCGTCGCTCATGCGGGCGAGCAACCCGTCGCGGGTGATGCCGGCGTTGTTCACGAGGATATCGATTTTGCCAAATTCCTTGAGCAGGGCCTCGGACGCCGCCGCCACGGCCGCGCCGTCGGCGACATCCACCGCGAGGGCCTTGGCCTTGCCGCCGGCGGCGAGGATGGCCTCGGCCACCGCGCCGCAAGAGGCGGCGGACTTGGAAACGCAGATGACGGTGACGCCCTTGGCGGCGAGGGCCTCGGCGATGGCTTTGCCGATGCCGCGTCCGGCGCCGGTCACAAGGGCGGTTCGATTGGTGAAGGTCATGGGTTTGGGGGAGGAGTAGCGGGTAGAGAGTAGCGGGTAGACGGATTGCGGCGGCGAGTAGGAAAGAAGCGGGCGATAGCGTGATGCTCGCTACCCGCTACTCGCACCTTCCGCTCAATACACGTCGCGCTGGTAGCGTTTGTCCTTCTTCATCTGCTTCACGTATTCCTGCGCCTGCTCGATGGGCATGGCGCCCTGCTCGGCGATGATGTCGTGGAGGGCTTGGTCGACGTCCTTGGCCATGCGTTTGGCGTCGCCGCAGACAAAGAAGTAGCCGCCATTCTTGATCCAGGCCCAGAGTTCGGCCGCGTTGGCGCGCATCTTGTCCTGCACGTAGACCTTC
Organism: uncultured Verrucomicrobiota bacterium; assembly: GCA_903869675.1. Classification (GTDB taxonomy): domain Bacteria; phylum Verrucomicrobiota; class Verrucomicrobiia; order Opitutales; family Opitutaceae; genus IMCC26134_A. The sequence goes on from CAIQAB010000020.1 coordinate 7,163, forward strand.
ACGCCCTGATCGCGGGACCAGGCGAGGTCGAGGCGGGCGACTTGGCCCTTGGCGAGGTAGTTTTCCCACTCTTCCTGATACAGGAAGTCGGTGTGGCTCTTCTGGTCGCCGAAAAACACCCAGTTGCGACCGGTCGCACCGGAGGCGACGCGGTCCTGCACAAAGGCGCGGAAAGGCGCGATGCCGGTGCCCGGCCCGACCATGATGGCATCCTTGGCACCGTCTTCGGGCGGACCGAAGTGAGAATTGGAGACAAACACCGGCGCGGGTGTCTCGTTTACCCGGGCCCGGTCGGCCAGAAAGGTCGAGCACACGCCGTGACGCTCGCGGTGATTGGTGGTGTAGCGCACGACCGCGACGGTCAGGTGGATCTCGGTCGGGTGCACCCGGGAGGAGGAGGCGATGGAGTAAAGGCGCGGCATCAGTTTGCGCTGGTGGTCGACAAACTCCTGCGGCGTCAGCTTGGCGGAGGGGAACTCGGCCAGCAGGTCGACGTATTCGCGCTCATCGAGAAAACCGGTCAACTCCTCCTTGGCCTCGGGCTTGAGCAAAGCCTCGAGCCGGGCCTTTTCGCCAGCGTCGGTCGCTTTGGCGAAGAGGGTGTTGACGATCTTCGGCGTCGGGCCACCGAGGGCCAGACGATGGGACAAGGCCTCGCGCAAGGGGATGGGGGCGGCGAGCTTGAGCATCGCGGGCGAGACCGGTTCATCGCCGGTGGCGTGCAAGCGCTCGAGCAGTTCACCGACCTCGGAAGGACGGTTGGTGGGGAACACGCCGAGCGAATCGCCCGCCTTGTAGTGCAGGTCGCTGCCGGCGAGATTCACCACGAAGTGGCGGGTTTCCTTGGCGGAACCGGGCTTGTTCAACAGGCGGTTCTCGGTGATGCGGGCCGGGAACGGGTTCTCTTTGCTGTATTGGGAAGAGGCGGCGGGAGCGGACATAAAGGCCAACAGGTCAAGCAGGCGCCGCGCCCGCGCAAGCCCTTACTTTACCGCCGCCCCGGCGCGCCTGCGCTTGCTTCGCTCCACGCTTTCCCGCCAACTGCGTCTCAATGCCCGATACCGCTGTCCGAGTCCAAAAGTTCCTCGCCGATGCCGGCCTGTGCTCCCGCCGCGCCGCCGAACAACTCATCGCCCAGGGTGAAGTGTGGGTAAACGGCAAGGTCGCCGTGCTCGGCCAGAAGATCGATCCCGAGACCGACAAGGTCACCGTCGAAGGCAGCCAGGTCCGCTCCAGCCTCCAGCCCAAGATCACCCTCGCAGTGCACAAACCCCGCGGCCTCGTCTGCTCGAATGACGACCCGCACAACCCCGAGACCATCTTCAATCTCCTGCCCCCGCAGCTCGCCAAACACCGCTTTTTCACCGCCGGACGCCTCGATAAGGATTCCGAGGGTCTGGTCATCCTCACCACGGACGGCGACCTCGCCCAGCGCCTGACCCACCCGAGTAATCTGGTGACCAAACGCTACCTCGTCGTGCTGGAACGCGGTTTCCCCCGCGACCGCATCCCCCGCCTGCTTTCAGGCGTCACCATCGAGGGGGAACGCCTGAAGGTCGAATACGCCAACCTGATCAACGTCGGCCCCGGCGGCATCGCCACCTCGATCGACGTGCACATGCACCACGGCAAAAAACGCGAGATCCGCCAGCTCTTCCTCGCCCTCGGCCACCCCGTAAAACGCCTCAAACGCTACCAGATCGGCGCCTTCCCCCTGCGCGGCATCCCTCTCCGCGCCGGCAAACAACTCTCCCCCTCCCAGATCGAAAGCCTGTTTGAGCAACCCGGCCTCGCCCCCCGTCAACCCGGCGTCCGCCCCGCCCCGCGCGCCGCCGCCAAAAAAAATCAACCGCAACCACCCCCCGGCAAACCACTCGCCAAGCGTCCCGCCAAAACCAACCCCGCCCGTAGAGCCTGACACCCCCTCCCCCATCCCTTTAAACCACCCATCCCTCCACGCCATGAAGCGCCTCCTCGCCACCGCCCTCGCCCTCAGCACGCTTAGCCTCCGCGCCCTCACCCTGGACGCCCCCCTGCCCGCCTACGCCGCCCCCGACGTGAAGGCCCCCATCCTCGGCACCGCCCGAACCGGCACCATCTTGACCGACGGCACCGCCCCCGCCGGCTGGGCCGCCGTCTCACTGGAAGGCCCCCACACCGTCTACGTCACCCAAAAGGACACCCTTAAAAACTTCGAGGTCCGCCCCGGCGCCGCCTACCTCTCCCAACCCCGCCCCGACGCCCCCGTCCTCGGCCTCGCCGATGAAAAAGACCCCGCCGAGTTCGCCGACATCGCCGGCCGCTACAATAAGTTCTCCCTCAAGAAACCCGTGACCGCCTACGTGCGCGTCACCCCCGCCGACGCCACCCCCGTGGCGCCCGTCGCCACCCCGGTGAAGCCCGTCCCCAGCGCCCCGGCTTCCGCCGAGCCCGCCGCTCCCGCCTTGATGAATGACCTCACCGGCACCCTGAACAACGACATCCCCGCCTCCTCCCCCACCACCCCCGGGCAAAGCGCCCAGCTCGGCGAGCCCCGCCTCGCCCGCACCTTCTTTGGTGTCGTCGCCTCGACCCGCAACCCCCTCCGCCCCCGCCGCCCTTATGATTTCCAGTTAAACGACGGCTCCGGCGCCCGCATCGCCTACCTCGATATCTCCCGCCTCCTGCTCACCGAGCAGGTCGAGGCCTTCATCGACCGCCCCGTCACCCTCTTCGGCACCGCCGAACCGGTCGGCACCAGCCGCGAGATCGTGATCCGCGTCGAAACCCTGAAACTTCAATAAGACTCGCCGTCGCTGCCGCCTCCCCGCCCCCGCCTGCCCCGCTCTCCTTATGCAGCTCATCGACGGCAACGCCATCTCCGCCAACCTCGCCGCCGAACTCAAAACCCAGGTCGCCGCCCTCTCCGGCCGCAAACCCTGCCTCGCCCTGGTCCGCGTGGGCGAGGACCCCGCCTCCGTCTCCTACGTGAAGAAGAAGGAGAAAACCGCCGCCGAGATCGGCATCGAGAGCCGCGTCATCCTCCCGCCCGTCACTATTTCGCAAACCGAACTGGAAAAACTCATCGACGACCTCAACGCCGATCCCGGGGTCGATGGCATCCTCGTCCAGTCTCCCTTGCCCAAGAACCTCGACGAGCCCGCCGCCTTCCGCCGTATCGCCGCCCGCAAGGACGTCGACGGTTTCCACACGCTCAACCTCGGTAAACTCGTCCAGGAGGACGACACCGGCTTCGTCGCCTGCACCCCCGCCGGCATCATGGAGCTACTCGCCCGCTCCGGCGTGGACCTGAAAGGTAAACACGTCGTCGTCCTCGGCCGCTCCCTCATCGTCGGCAAACCCGTCGCCCTGCTTGCCCTGCAAAAAAAAGTCGGCGCCAACGGCACCGTCACCGTGTGCCACTCCGCCACCACCGACGTCGCCGCCCTCACCCGCCTCGCCGACGTGCTGATCGCCGCCATCGGCCGGCCCGAATTTGTGAAAGCCGATATGGTTAAACCCGGCGCCGTCGTGATCGACGTCGGCATCAACCGCGTGGCCGACGCTTCCAAAAAGACCGGCTACAAGCTGGTGGGGGACGTTGATTTCAACGCCGTCGCCCCCCTCGCCTCCCAAATCACTCCCGTCCCCGGCGGCGTCGGCCCCATGACGGTGTGTATGCTGATGCGCAACACCCTGAAGGCCCGCCTGCTCGCAAGTTGAGCTCCCGCCCCCTCGCCATGTCCCCGACCCCCGCCAGGATTCTCGTCGTGGACGATCAGTCGGTGAACGTCCAGTTGCTCAAGCGCGCCCTGCAAAAGGAGGGCCTCACCGTCATCCCTGCCTCCAGCGGCCAGGAGGCCCTCGAACTCGTCGATCAAGCCCCTCCCGAGCTCATCCTGCTCGATGTCATCATGCCCGGAATGGACGGCCTGGAGGTCTGCCGGCGCCTCCAGGCAGACCGCCGCTATAAGAACATTCCGGTGATTTTCGTCACCGGCCGCAACTCGAAGGAGGGCCGCCTCGCCGGCCTGCGCGCGGGCGCGGTCGACTATATCACGAAGCCCATCGATCTGGACGAGACGCTGGCCCGCGTGCGGACCCAGCTCCGCGTGGTCGAGCTGAACCGCGACATGCTCGACCTGCAACGCCGCCTCGAGGAGTCCCGCCACGCTGCCTCCATCGGCGCCATCACCCAGGGCATAGCCCACAATCTCAACAACCTCCTCGGCGTCGTCATCGGCTACCTCGAACTCATCAAAGCCAAGCCGAACTGCCCCGACCGCGTCCTCGCCAACGCCGAGAAACTGGACCACGCCGTCCAGCGCATCGTCGGCATCATCCGCCAACTCACCACCCTCGCCGTGAAATCCCGCCAACCCACCACCCCGGGTGCCTTGAGCGAGATCATCGAGAAAACTCTCCGCCGCTTCGCCGGCCTGACCTCATCCGCCTGCCCCGTGCAGGTGGAAAACCCGCACGGCGATCTGAATATCCACACCCACGTGGAGATGTTTGAAGACGCCCTGTGCAAGATCCTCGTCAACGCCTACGAGAGCTACGGCGATGACCACCCCGGCCCCCGCCCCATCCACCTGAGTGTTACGCTGCGCAAATCCCCGCGGGCCGAAAGCCGCATGGTCGTCTTGAAGGTCGAGGACCGCGGACGCGGCCTCGATCCCCAAATCCGCGACCACATTTTCGAGCCCTTTATCAGCAGCAAAAACACCGTCGGGGTGGGCATAGGCCTGACCGTCGCGCGCCACGCCCTGCGCAACATGGGGGGCGACCTCACCCTCGAAGAGCGCCCCGGCGGCGGCGCCACCGCCACCCTGATCTACCCCATCGACCGCCGCCGCCGCACGATCACCAACGCCTGAGTGCCGTCGGCGGCTTGGCGCCTGGGTCGAAAAACCAATGCAGGATCCGGCGATCGGGCGCCTCGCACCCGGGCCGCTCGCCTTGGCTTCCCTACTTCCTGGATCGATACCTACCGCCATGCGGCTCACCAGCAAAGACCAGCCTCGCGCTGCGCCAGCGCTACGGCCTCGCTCGACTGGCCGAATGACCTTCGAACCGGCCGAAGGCGGCGTGCTCATCCGCCCGGCGGCCACCGAACGCCTGAAATGCCTCCGCACCGCCCTGCGGCGCGCCCTGTCCGGCCTGGGCCTCGTCCCTCTCCCCCTGCCCTCGAAGCCGGTTTCATCGCCGCCCAGGCCTTTGTTGCCTACCGGCGAGGCGACGGCGCCAAGCGCTCGCCGGTGCCTTACTTCTACATCGGCGCCCACGCC
>CAIQAB010000021.1 GCA_903869675.1 uncultured Verrucomicrobiota bacterium
CCGGCAGGGACTACCCCAGAGGTGCGCTCGCCGGCCTCGCCCGCCAGCTCAACCGCCTCTTCCCCACGCCCGTCATGGTGCTCATCAAGCACCACGACCTCCTCACCCTCGCCGTTATCAACCGTCGGCCCAACAAGCTCGACCAAAGCAAGGACGTCCTCGGCCGCGTCACCCTCATTCGTGACATCGCCCTTGCCGCCCCGCACCGCGGCCACCTCGACATTCTCGTCTCCCTCGCCACCACCGAACTGGGGCACCCCGAGAAAAAACCGATCACCGATTTCGATACCCTGCACGCCGCCTGGGAACAGATTTTCAACATCGAGCTGCTCAACGCCCGCTTCTACCGCGAACTCGCCAACTGGTATTTCTGGGCGCTCCCCCAGGTCGAGTTCCCTGCCGATCTCGAACCCGATTCCGAGAAACGCCGCGCCACCGGCCTTATCCGTCTCCTCACCCGCCTCATCTTCTGCTGGTTCCTCAAGGAAAAGGAACTCGTCCCCGACAAACTCTTCCACCCCGCCGACCTCGCCAAACTCCTCAAGGGCTTCGACCCCGAGAGCGAGACCAGCTCCACCTACTACCAAGCCATTCTGCAAAACCTCTTCTTCGCGACGCTCAACCAGCGCATGGGCAAGGACGGCAAGGGCCAGCCCTACCGCGTCTTCGCCAAGGACGAGGGCTTTCCGAAGAACAAGGCCACGCACGACATCAACAACCTCTACCGCTACGAGAGCCTCTTCGCCGACGGCGCCGACGCAGCCCTCGCTCTCTTCGCCGACGTGCCCTTCCTCAACGGCGGCCTCTTTGAGTGTCTCGACCGCACCGAGGACGGCACCGAGAAAAAACGCTACCTCGACGGCTTCTCCCGCAACCCCAAGAAGCGCCCCCACGTCCCCGACCGCCTCTTCTTCGAAAGCGGCGAGACCGCCGACCTCACCGAGGCCTACGGCGATAAAAAGCGGAAGGCCGAGCGCGTCACCGGCCTCATCCACATCCTCAACCGCTACAAGTTCACCATCGTCGAAAACACCCCCATCGACCAGGAAATCGCCCTCGACCCCGAGCTGCTCGGCAAGGTGTTTGAAAACCTGCTCGCCTCCTACAACGAGGAGACCAAGACCACCGCCCGCAAACAAACCGGCTCCTTCTACACCCCGCGCCCCATTGTGGACTACATGGTGGACGAGTCGCTCAAGGCCCACCTCGCCCGCGTCTTGGTCGAAAAAGCCGCCATGCCCGAGGCCGACGCCCGCGCCGGCCTCGACCTGCTCTTCGCCTATACCGAGAAGGAGCATCCCTTCACCGCCTACGAAGTCGCCGTCCTCATCGCCGCCATCGACGCCCTCAAAATCCTCGACCCCGCCTGCGGCTCCGGCGCCTTCCCCATGGGCGTGCTTCACAAGCTCGTTTACATCCTGCAAAAACTCGACCCCGGCAACGAACGCTGGAAGGAGACCCAGCTCGCCAAGCTCGACTCCCCCTCTATGCGCGAGGAATTGGAACGCGCCTTCGCCGAGAACAACGACGACTACGGCCGCAAGCTCTCCCTCATCGAAAACTGTTTATACGGCGTCGATATCCAGCCCATCGCCATCCAGATCACGAAGCTCCGGTGCTTCATATCCTTGGTTGCCGACCAAAAGACCAGCCGCGACAAGGCCAAGAACCTTAATATTAAACCGCTGCCCAACCTTGAGACCAAGTTCGTCGCGGCCAATACCCTCATCGGCCTGCCCGAAATGACCCAGTCCCTGCTCGTCGACCCCCGCATCAGTGAAATAGAAAAGGAGATCGAAACGCTTTATCATAATCATTTCTCAGAACAACGGCGCGATAAGAAGCTTATCGGGCAGCGGAAGGTTAAATCACTTCGCCAAGAACTGGCCAAGCTACTCTCCGAAAGCCTGATGGCTCCAGCCAAAGCAAAACACATTGCCGACTGGGATGCGTTCGATCCACAAGCCTCCGCTGAGTTCTTTGACCCGCATTGGATGTTTGGGAGATCGCTCGCAAAGGGATTCGATGTAGTGATTGGCAATCCACCTTACCGTGGTGGGCGCGAATGGAAAAAGGAGGAAGGAAATGATTACGACTATTTCGTCCGCAATTTCGTGGTGGCCGAATATCAGTTCGATATTTACGCACTGTTCTGGGAGCAGGCTATTCGTCTATGCTCCGCGGGAGGTGTCGTTTCCTATATCACTCCAAACACTTGGCTGAACAATCAGAGCACTGCCAAGCTTAGGAACTACATCCTAAGCGAGACCCGCGTATTGTCGATTCTTGACTGTTCTAGACAAGACGTGTTTGCAAGTGTCGTTGTTCTGCCGATAGTTACGGTTCTCCAGAAGATTAGGAGTCAAAGCGGTGAAGTGAAAATATTCGAGCCGATTGAAGGTAGTTTTGAGCTTGTGAATCAGGTTGATCAATCGGTGTGGGCACGGGACGAACTAAAAATCTTTAATATTTCCCTCAAAGGAGTGGACGTGGCCTTGCGCACTAAAATCGAGGAGCGATCCGGAAGACTCGAAGAAGAGGCAGTCGTGAAGTTCGGGATCAAACTATACGAAACCGGGAAAGGAAGCCCTCCCCAGAAAGCATCTGATGCCACAAATCACATATTTGAGTCTGACCATGAATGCGGTCCTGACTACCGCCCATATCTAGAGGGGAAGGATGTAGATAGATACTGCACGAAATATGCTAATAGATGGTTGAAGTATGGCACCAATCTGGCAGCGCCTCGCGATCCTGAGCTATTCACCGGCGAGCGTCTGCTTTTCAGACGAATTGTTGGGGAACGTCTCATCGGAAACTTTGTAGATGGGAATTATGTAACGAGCCAGCTCCTTCAGATTGTTAAGCCAAACAACAAAGCGCGGACTAAGCCGCTTTTGGCCATCCTCAATTCCACGTTGATCGCCTACTACTTCAAAAAGAAATACAACAGACAGGACAAAACTTTCCCTGAAATCAGAATTTACGAACTTTCATCACTTCCGATTCCGAAGCAAATAGCGGATGGGGAAGCTACTGTTCTTGCAAAGAAGGTTGATCAAATCCTCGCCGCCAAACAGTCAAATCCCGCCGCTGACACGAGCGCCTTGGAGCGCGAGATCGACCAACACGTCTACGCCCTTTACGGCCTGACGCCGGAGGAAATCGCCAACGTCGAGGGCACCGCCAAGTGACGCCCAATGCCCCCAGCCACCCCATCCGCAACCGCCTCCTCCGCCTCACCGCCGACAGCCCCGACCTCCTCGCCGTCATCAAACAAGAGGGTTAGGTGTGAACTATCGTCAGCCAAGTTCAGTCTGCATCGATGATACTTCGTTTTACCCTCTGATCGCGTCGAAGTTGAATGCGCGGAGTCCACTGAGTGAACTCCTTGGGGAATGCCACCGCAACGAGGACAACTTTCGCATTTGCTGGCGCTGGTTGGAATGCCACGACTGCACTTCCCCCATCGCGGAGGCTGCATACCATTGCCTTGTTGATGAGCTAAGTAAGGTTGTAACCCACGTTCATGCCTTTCACGGGTGCAGGGTCTCGGCGGAATCGACCTACCAGACTGAAGGCATCAAGCCGCTCACCACCGAATGGATCATGGCCGAAGTCAGGCAGTGGGCCAGCACCCTTCCCGCACCTGATTCTGCCGCAGGCATAATGCTGCAGGATTATATCCGCGTTTATGGGGGCAAGGTCTGCGCCGTAAAATCGCTGAAAGCTCATCAAGAAAATGGCGGCTATGGGCACACCCAAGGTAGCGAAACCCTGAGAAAAATCCTTAGCCTTCACTGCCCATCTGCGCTGGAGCGAATGTTGCTGTTTGGGGAGCCATCGGTAATCGAGTTCGTGATTCCAGTGCCCATGTTGGAGGACAACGCATGGCAGAACTTCGTATCCGACCTATTGCGTATCTGGCTGTCGCGACAGGTCGACTTTCAATGTCCGGGTGATCCTCGTCATGGCGGCGTTGTGCTCCGTCGTGGAGTGCCGCCAGATTGGCTCATCCGACGCCACGTATGCGACAATCATGGGGCGCTAACAGGCAAAGTCTGCGATTACTGATTTGTCCCCATGTCACTGGCCGATCCAAAGAGGAGAAACAAATCATCGTGGTCCGCGAAATCCATGGTCAGATTTGAAGCAACCTCCGATTCCGTTTAGATATAACGCTCTGGGCGCCCAACACTTTTCGCTCCCCAGCCCGCTCGGCCAGAGGCGGCGCAGAGAAATCCGCCACCAAGCGCGGCACTACGCCAGTGGCTTGGGTCACGACTTCCCACGTTGGCCGCAGAAGCTGCCCCAAGCAGACGAGAAGCAGGAGTTCGTTCCTCAAAAACGACAAATCTTGCGCTGAAAGCAGCTGCACGGAACCGAAACGCAGCTTTCACGCTTCGAGTAGCCGCTTCCACGAACGCAACTGCAGCTTTCGCGACCATAAAATGCAGCTACCATGATCGCAACGGCAGCTCTCATGAAAGTGTATGCAGCTTTTCGCATCTCGATAACGACTCCAATCGCGAGATGTGCTGCACATGGGGCAATGACTGCAGCTGCGCTGAACGCAAAAACAGAAATCTGCATCCGTATTAAACTTACCTAGAATAATTTATAGAAAAAACCGCAGCCAAGCCGCGAGCGCGAAAATGCGCCGCGCCCCCACCCCGCTGCAGTAACAGAGCTCTCACTTCATTCTAGCGACATTCCGCCCCCCGGCAGCGGGTGGCACGCAAGACTAACAGCCTGACAACCACCCAAAGACAGGCGCCAGGGCGAATGATGAAAAAAGCGCCGATTATTTTGTAATTTTAATGTTTATATCGTAATTACTTATAAAATCAAAGTTTTAGATCTCTCCTTTTACCTTTCGTAATCGTCATTTATTGCTGATAGAAGGGGCAAGGCCGCCAAATGGAGTGTTACGTCCAAAAATCTCGCCCTACGGCAGATTCACACCAAATGGAGGCCCCAATATAGCATGGCTAGAATATCCAAGACCAGATCGGTCACGTTAGATAACGCGGAGAAGCGAGCCGCCGCCTTGGCGGCGATCGAACCTCCCTTGAAACTCGGAGGCGCCATCTCCGTGGCGGGCTTCCAGAAAAGGGTGGCGGATGCCCGCGCGCAACTGTCCGCCTACAACGGCCTGCTGGCCGAGGCGGACCGGATTCGCGTGGAATTCCTGGTCGCAGAGCGTGCGCTCGCGCTACACCATACCCGCATGTTGGCTGCAGTAGCCGGGCATTACGGGAAGGATAGCTCGGTGTATGCCGCCGCAGGGGGCACTACGCTTCAGGCACGCAAGCGCCCAAAGCGAAAAGCCGCGTCGAGCGGCGAAAAGCTGCCCAACGCGGCCTAAGGTGAGGCTCACCTAACGACATCCAAGCCGGCCAAGGTCTGATCACCTTGGCCGGCTTTTTTGCGGACGTAGTTAAAAAAAACGCACAAAAACACCCTATTGTCGAGCTGGCGTGCCAACAGGAAATGCATCCGCGCCCATCCGCGGAATCCGCGGTGAAAAAATACCTAGGCCTCGGGCGGGGCGGCCAGGCCAGGCGGGAAACGTTGGTCGAGATAGTCCTGCAGGATCACCGCCGCGGCGCGCGAGTCGATGATGCCCTTGCCGCGGATCTCGCGGAGCTGCTTCTGGTTCATGCCGCTCTCGGCGATATGCGAGGTGAGTCGCTCGTCCACGAGGTGCACCGGCAGGCCGAACTGGGCTCGCAGCGCCTCCGCGAAAGCCTGCGCCTCCTTGGCCTTGAAACCGGTCGAACCGTCCATGTTGAGCGGCAGCCCGAGCACGATCTCCTGGATACGACGAGTCTTCACCACCGCGGCCAGCGAAAGCCGCCGCGCCGCCGCATCGGCCTCGACCAGCGCGGGGATAGGCGTGGCGATGCCGAGCTCGTCGCCCGTCGCCAAACCGATCCGCCGGGTGCCGTAGTCGATGCCGAGGAAACGCATGTCTAGTTGGCCAAAGAGTGGCCTCGTGTCGTTCAGAGCAGCTTGGCCGCGTCCTGCCGCAGCGCGACCTTGGCGAGGAGGGCCTTGATGTCCTGCGCCCGGGCCTTGGGCATCACCAGCGTGGCGTCCTTGGTGTGCACGACGACAAGGTCATCCACCCCCAGCAAGGTCACCAAGTGTCCCGCCTCGGCGAAGACGAGGTTGCCGCCCCCCTGCTCCACGATCACCTCGCCACGACCGACGTTACCGGCGGCATCGGGGCGAAAATGCTTCGCGACCGCGGGCCAGGCGCCGACGTCATCCCAATCAAACGAGGACGGCACCATCACCACGTTGGCCGACTTCTCGAGCAGCGCGTAGTCGACGGAGATTTTTACCAGAGTGGGGTAAACTTTCTTCAACACCGCTGCGAGCACCTGCTGCTTCTTCAGGGCGGCGCGGATCTTGGCCAGACCGGCGTCGAGCTCGGGGGCGTGGGCGGCGAAGGCGGCCTCGACCACCCGCACGCTCCACACAAACATGCCCGCGTTCCACACGTAGTCGCCGGAAGCCAGATACGATGCCGCGACGTCCGCCTTGGGCTTCTCCACGAAGCGCTTCACATCGTAGACGACCTTTGCGGTCTTGCCCGCGCCCACGCGGCCCCACTCGCCGCCGCGCTGGATGTAGCCAAAACCTGTCGCCGGCTCGGTCGGCGCGATTCCGATCGTCACCATGACGTCCGCCGCACCGGCCGCCGCGAAGGCCGCCCGCAAATCGCGCTGATACGCGTTTGTGTCGTGGATCACATGATCCGCCGGCAAGACCGCAAAAACACCCTGCGGATCGCGCGCTCCCACCAGCGCGGCGGCCAGACCGACCGCCGCCGCCGTATCGCGACCAGCCGGCTCGGCCACGACGTTCGCCGCCGGGATGAGGCCCCGGCATACGCGGGCCACTTCGCGGGCCTGCACCGCGCTGGTGATCACGAAGGTGTTTTTCGCGGGAGCGATGCCCCGCACCCGGTCCAGGGTCTGGACCAGCAGCGGCGTGGTGCCGACCACCGGCAGGAGATGCTTGGGCCGGGCGGCCCGGCTCTGGGGCCAGAAACGCTCACCCTTACCCCCGGCGATGATGACAATGTAGGGTTCGGAGGCGGACGCCTGGTTGGCGGACCGGGAAGTTGTCGCAGGTTTAGCTTTGGCCATCGTGCGGAAAACTACGCCGCCCGCCCGCCCCGCGCGCAACGCCGCAGTTGCGCCGTCGCGCGGGTTTTACAGGCTCGCCCCATGGCCGAAAAACCCGCCCCTGCCGTTCCCTTGGAAATCTCCGTCGAGCAAGCCCGCGACCTGCTCGACGCACATCCTGGCGACACCGCGCTGATCGACGTGCGCGAGCCGTTTGAACACGAGACCGCCCGCATCGCCGGCTCCATCTTCGTGCCCATGCGTCGCATCCCCGAACACGTGGACGGCCCGGCACTGCCCAGGGAAAAACTTCTGCTGATACACTGCCACCACGGCGGACGCAGCCTGCGCGTTACCGAATGGCTGCGCGGCCAGGGCTACCCGCGCGTCACCAACGTCGCCGGCGGCATCCAAGCGTGGTCCGAACGCATCGATCCCTCTATCCCGACTTACTGAGGACGTCCCAGCAGTCCGGAGAGCAGAGGGCGCTCAGCGCGCCGAAGCTGCGAGGGCGACCTCGGTAGCGGCCGAGCCCGCGGACGCCACGGCGTCGGTGTAGAAAGTCGCGTAGACCGTGCCGAGCAGGTTGCCGGCCGTGACCAAAGTGCTGTCGGCGCTGGCGTTATTGGCGCCGCGGACCAGCCAGCCATCACCGCTGCGGCCTTCGATACGGTGGGCGACCAACTCATCGAATCGGTTGCGGTAGAGGACCACCATGCCCTCGCGCAAATCCTCGACCGCACCCTTGCGCACCACCAGGACCGCACCATCGCCAAAGTAGGGCAGCATCGAACTGCCCTCGACGCGCACCACGCGGTCACCCTTCTTGGAAGCAAGCGCCGTGGCATCTGCCACCGCCACCGGCATGGAGACCGGTCCGACTGACTTGGCCAAGGCACCGTGCCGGTGAGTGGCCGGCAGCGCCGACGCACTGACCGCCGAGAGGATCAAAATCGTGCAGCCGGCAAAGCACCGAAGGAGGCGGGTGGCTGCGGTGGTGATCATGCCACCACTCTAGTTTTATCGCCGGTTTTCCGGCAGACGGTCGGCGCCCCATTATGCCCTGGATAGTTTACCCAAATGTTTTTCCACAACTACCCGATTGCTCCCGCCGCACTCCCATATCGGCATGGTTAATCTACCCAATTTATACCTCCCTTGAAACCCATCCATAAATAGGGTTAAAACCCTAATTTCCTAAGCAAGGACCCATGCCCGCGCCGAGTCCGATACGGGACAAGATTGCCGTAGCCACGGCTTCGCCCGACGCCATCGCGCCCTCGATCGAGGCGGAGGCTCGGTGATCGCCGCAAAGCCATAGTCCCGTCCGCACCTCGCGCGGCTCACGCCCGGTCCCCAAGGCGGGGAGCACCGGCAAAGCACGTCGGATGCGCCGGACTGCCAGCGGGCGCCAGGTCCAGACTTCCTGCCCAAAACGCTCCGCCAATTCCAGACCCAGCATGCGCGTGAGCTCCCCGTCATCCTCGGGCACCTCGCCCAGCACCGTGGCCGAGACCAGGGCCTGCCCGGCCGGCGCGTAGCCGGTCGCCACATCGCTCGGCACCACCAGATTGTTGATCAAACCACGCCCGCGACCGTTCAACCACAGCACGGGCTCTCCCCCCAGGGGGCTGCGGGCCGCCGCCCACTGGACGTTGATCACGCTACGCCAGACCTCGCCGCCGATCTCATCGACCAGTCGCGTCGCTTCCTCCCGCTCCGTCGCCACCACGATATGCCGCGCCGGCACCCTCCGGCCGTCGAGCAGCTCGACCGCCCCGGGCTCGGCGCGAGCCACCCTCGCGCGCAAAACCACGCCATCCGGTCCGAGAAGCGCCGCGAGTTGCTCCGGTATACGCTGCATGCCGCCCGCCGGCAAAGCCGCGTAACCCCGGGCAAACATGCGATACACGAAGAACAACATGGCCGCCGGAGTCCTTAGTTCGCGTTCGAGAAAAATCCCGCCCAACCAGGGCCGTAAAAAACGCTCCAGCATCGCCGGCGAGAACCCCCGCGCCGCCAACTCGGCCGCCGTCGTGCGCATCGCGCCGTCCGCGCTCAGGCCCTTCACCCAGACCTCCTTGTCCTCGCCGGCTGTCGCGGCGAAGCGCAGCGCCGCGATGCGGAGCTTATCGCCAGCCGTGCCCACCGGCGCGCGCCACGTCTCCAGCCAACGCCCGGGCCGGCGAAACGGATCACTCAACCGCGCCTCGCCCTCCGGCGTGGCCACCAAGGCACCGGGCTCGAACCGGCCCAAGCCCAGCGCCGTGTAGTCCAGCCATCGCCGAGCCGTCGGATAAGCGGTGAGCAATACCTGAAATCCCCGGTCCAACTGGAAGCCGCCCACCGCATCCGTGCGCACCCGCCCGCCCACCGCGTCGCCGGCCTCCAGCACCACGCAACTCGCCCCCTTGGCCCGCAAGGCCCGCGCACAGGTAAGCCCGGCCATTCCCGCTCCGACTATCACCACATCATGCATGCCCGCAGTCTGGTTCAGGCCGGCCCTCGGGCCAACTCGGCCTTGATGCACTCGGCCAGGGCCAGCCCCGACACCGCCGCACCCTCCACCCGCGGTCCGCCAAAGGCGTCGCCGGCGAAACCCAGTTGCTCCTCCGGCCACCAGATAAAGGGCTCCGGATCGGTCGTGCGTGCGTGGCTGAATTTCCAACGATGCAAAGTCGCTCCCGCGACGGGCGCGCCAATGAGGTCCTCGGCCTCGGCCCGCACGAGCTCCAGGACCTCGGCATCCGTGCGCCCGTAATGTTCGGCGGAAAAATCCGGCGCGAGGTGCAGGGTCACCGCCGCCACGTTGGGCGAGACGCCCTTGGCCTGGTTGTCCGCCGCCCAGCGGATGGCTCCAGCCTCCCGCCGCACACCCTCCGCCGGCAAGCGTGACCGCCCGCCCAGCGTGACCAACAACGCCAGACACGGATCATAGGTCAAAGCCGCCAGCCGGGTTGCCAGGGCCTCCGGCAACGCAAAATCGCCCGCCTTTAACAAGGCCACGGCCTGTGGCACCGGCGCGGTCAGGATGATCCGTTCCGCCCGCAGGCAGCCGTGATTCTCCACGTCCACGCACCAGTGGTCGCCGCAACAGCCGATGGCCGTCACCTTGTGCTCACGTTTGACGTCCAAACCCTCGGCCAGGACCTTCGCCACCGCAGTCATGCTCGGCCGACCCACGTAGCGCATCCGCTCGCCATCCGGCCAGCGCGCCACCACACCGGCCGTCTCCCAGCGCTCGACCCAAGTCGCAAAACGCGGGTCTTTGACCGTGAAATACTGCGCTCCTTGATCGAAGACCGCGTCCCCCACCCGCTTGGTGGCGAGGCGTCCGCCGAGGCCTCGGCTCTTTTCAAAAACCGTCACCCGCGCGCCGGCCTCATGCAGCACCCGCGCCGCCAGCAAACCAGCCGTTCCGGCCCCGATGATGAGTGTCTGATGGTGCATGTGTTTGCGAAAAATCCGCCATCAAACCCGCCCAAGCACATGACGCAACGCCGCCCGCACGTTTTCGTGACGGAAACGGTAACCCGTCGCCGCCAGCACGCCCGGCCGCACGCGTTGGCTGGCGAGCAGAGCCTCGTCCGCCAAGCCCCGGCCAAGCGCCAGGCGCAAGGCCCACGCCGGCGCCGGCAAAAACGCCGGACGCCGCAACACCGCACCCAAGGCCGCCGCGAAGTCGCCACTGCGCACCGGCTCCGGTGCGACAGCATTCAAGGCCCCTCGCACCGCCTCAACGCGCAAGGCGTGACCGATCACGCCGGCCAGATCGTCGATCGAGATCCACGACCACCACTGCCGCCCATCCCCCACCGGTCCGCCGAGCCCCAGCCGAAACGCAGGCAAGAGCTTCGCCAGAGCCCCGCCCGCCGGCGAAAGCACGACGCCAGTCCGCAGAAAAACCAGCCGCGTGCCCCGCCCCGCCAACGGCGCCCACGCCTCCTCCCAAGCCTGCGTGACCCCCGCCAAAAAACCCGCTCCCGGAGGGGCGCTTTCATCGACCACGGTTTCCCCCGTCGCTCCATAAAACCCCGTGGCCGACCCGCCCACCACCACACGTGGCGGCTGGTCCAGCCGCGCCAGGGCCTCCGCCAGCAAACGCGTTCCCCGCACCCGGCTGTCACGGATCTCGCGCCGCCGAGAATCCGTCCAGCGCGCATCCGCGATGCCCGCGCCCGCCAGATGCACGACGGCGTCGATCCGTCCCGCGCGACTTAAATCAAGTAAACCGCCCGCCCCGGCCGGGTCCCACGCCACGTCGTTCGGGCAGCGCGCGGAACCGCGCACCAAGCGCACCACCTCGTGCCCCTGCGTGGTCAAAAACGGCACCAGCGCCCGCCCCACCAAGCCCGAGGCCCCGCTCACCAAAATCCGCAAGGGCCGCACCTCGCCCGCCCCCTCGTGCGCGAAGGCCAAATCCGCCCGCGTGACCGCATGCCGGTAGGCAAACATCGCCGCAAGTTTGCCGCGCGCAAAAGCCCCGCCCGCCAGGCAACCCAAGACCCCACCCGGCAACGCATACTCGATCCGGTCGCACAACTCGCTCCCGCCCGCCGCCAGATCCCTGAATTCGTGCCGGTGATCCCAATGCGCAAAGGGCGAGCGGATCGCCACATCACGGAAAAGCCTTCCCGCCTGGTAATCACGATGCCGCACCACCCACCGCACCCAAAAAGGCCCCACCCGCGCCCGCAGGCGCACTTCCGCGCCGTCGCGCACGCCGCCCGCCTGGGCCTCGACCAGCACGCGTTCCCAAGGCGGCGTCAGCCGGGCCAGCGCTCCGGGTCGCTCATGCCATGCAAAAGCATCGGCCGCCGAAACCGGCAAAACCACCTTGGCCTCGAAGACCGAGTGGCTCACGCCGTCGCCCTCCGCTGCCGGCACCCATCCGAGCAATATTTCACCTCATCCCAGACCTTCTCCCATTTCTTCCGCCACACAAAAGGCCGGCCGCAGACTGCGCAGACCTTGGTCGGTAAATCGGATTTTTTTCGCATCTTGGGCATGGAGAAGCCCCACAGTCTGCACACTTACGACCGGGCCGCCAGCACCGGTGGCATGTTGATGCCGGAACCTCAGCGACGTGCCACCAACTCCAACATCGTCCAGGGGAGTCGGTCAAAAGCTCCCGCAAAATAACGCGCAATAAGAGCGCCCGCCCCGGCGAGGAGGGTAAAACCCATGATCGAACGCAGGGCGTAGCTGATGATAAACACGTTCATTTTCGGAACCGCGCGACCGAGAATGGAAAATCCGAGTGTGATAACAAAGTTTAGGGCGATGAAAGGCGCCGCTATCCGCAAGGCCAGCGCGAGCAAGGTGGCCACCGCACCGGTGAGCGTTTCGGAGGCCCCCGGACTTAGTCCCCCCATCCCGGGCGGCGCGATTTCAAAGCTCCGCGCGAAGGCTGCCAGCACGCCCTCGTGGGCATTGGTGACGAAAAACAAAAGCCCGGCAAACATGCCGGTGAAGGAAGGCAGCGGCTCCTGCGCGGGCACGGGGACGTCAAAACCGGGCGCGGCGTTCAAACCGACCTCGCCCGCGATCACGCGCCCCGCCAGTTCGGCGGACGAAAGGACAATCCGGCCGGTCAACCCCATCGCGAGACCCAGCAACAACTCGTGCACACCAGCAATCAGAAGCTCGGGCGTTGCGGTCGATAACGGTCCGACGGCCGTCATGGGCACGGCAGCGGTGAGCGCCCCGCCAAGCAGAAAGGATAAAGCCGCGCGCAAGGTCGTGGGCAGACCGCGACCTCCGGGTATCGGGAGGATCATCACAATGCCCAAGGCACGCAATGCCCCCATGAGGGTGGCGAGAAAAGGCTCCCAAGGCATGGACGTAATCGGCGCGGGGCGCCGCGAATCAGGGGCCCATCGCACCCATCCTGGCGATGTTCTGAACCGTGTATTCGCTCAAAAGTCGAAGCGCCCACGGAGCAAGCAAGAGCAGGACCCCGGCGAGAGCGATCAACTTGGGCACGAAAGTGAGGGTCTGCTCCTGTATGCTCGTCACCGATTGCAGCAGGCTCATGATGAGACCCACCACCAGCACCACGGCGAGAAAGGGAGACATGATATACAGCGCGAACATCACCAGCGATTTGAAGATATCAACCGCGGCCTCGGCGTTCATGGGTGGAAACTGGTGACCAGACTTTGCACGACAAGATGCCAACCGTCCACGAGGACGAAAAGCAGCAGCTTAAAAGGCAGCGAAATAATGGCCGGCGGCATCATCATCATGCCCAGCGCCATGAGCACGGCCGAGACAAGCAGATCGATGACGAGAAAGGGCAGAAACAACAGGAAGCCCATCTGGAAGGCGGTCTGGAGCTCGCTGATCACGAAGGCAGGCACCACGACGCGCAGCGGAAGGTCGGCGACCTTAGTGGGGGGGAACCGCCCGATCTGGAGGAAAAACTCAAGATCGCGAGTGCGCGTCTGCTTGAGCATGAATTCACGCAAAGGCTGCGAAGCGGCCTCGAGAGCCTCCATCGTCGGACGCTCACCCGCCATATAGGGCTTGAGCCCCTCGTCGTAGGAACGCTGCAGAGTCGGCCCCATGATGAAGAGAGTGAGAAATAACGAGAGACCAGTGACGATTTGGTTGGCCGGCGCGCTGGGCACGCCGATCGCCGTGCGCACAAAACCCAGCACGATCACGATCCGAGTAAAAGAAGTCATGAGCAGGAGCAGCGAAGGCGCGATGCTCAACAGCGTCATCACCACGACGATCTGCATGCCCACGCTGGCCGATCCGGCCTTTCCGCCGCCCTCCAGGTCGATGGCCAGACGCCAAGGCTCCGAACCGGCCACGACCGCCGGGGCGCTGCCCGCAGTCTGCGCCCACAGAGCCGGCGCGACGAGCAGCGCCAGCAGGAGCCAAACAAAACGCAGGCGAGGGCTACGGGGTGCGGATTGCATGGGCGGATTCCTTGGCCTCGAGGGGCGCCAGCATCTGAATCCCACCCGGGGCGACACCGAGTAAGAAGCGGCGGCCGTCACAGGAAGCCACCACAAGGAACTGGCGATTACCGAGAGGGCGGGTCTCCTCGATCGCGAGCGAGCTCGCGCGGCGCGCGGCAGGCCCGAGGCCACGCCGACGCCAAAACCACCAAGCAGCCGCACCGCCGCCGACCAAACCGGCGAAAAGCCAAGAGGCGCCGGCCCCGCTCGTGCGGACCGAGGTGTCAGACGCCGATTCGGCGGCACTGCCACCGGGATAAAGTAAAGTGTCCGCAGAACGCGCCGGAGCGGGTTCTGCTGCCTTCATCGGCTGCGCCGTCTCCAAAACGACGCAGCCGACTACCACTAGCAGCCAGCGGGTAACGCTGGAAGATGTTCGGGCAAGGGAGTTCACGTCGCCTTGCCAACCAGTTCGGTGATCTTGATCCCGAAGTTTTCCTCGACCACGACGACCTCGCCGTAGGCCACGAGCTTGTCATTCACAAAAAGCCCGACGGGCTCGTTGGCTCGGTGCTGAAGCTGGATGACCGAACCAGGCGTGAGCGAGAGCACCTCGCGCATCGGCAAAAAGCACGAGCCAAGCTGCACCGTGACCTTCACCTTAACGTCGAGAACGAGATCGAGAGTGTTGTTATCCATGGGAAAAAATAAAGGGAAACGGCCTCAACTACGCGCCGGCGCCGGGGCAATCTTGCCCTGGATTTTCACCGCAACCTTATCGCCCTCGAGCCCGACGGTGCCGATGAACTTGGGCGCGCCGTTCAACAGGACATGGGTTTGCTCCAGCACCCCGAGGGGCAGCTCCACCACATCACCCACCCGGAGTGCGGCGATCTCACGCAAGGGGATGTCGGCCAGCGGCCACTCCGCAATGATGGGGACCTCAACATGTTCATACACGGCGCGCCACTCGGCGCGGGCAGGAGCTGCCTCAGGGGTGGAGTCTTTCTGGCGGCGAAGCTGCAAGGCTTTCACCAATGGCTCTATGGTGTAATAAGGAAGTCCGATCTGAATTTGCTCGGAGCAATCACCGAAGGCCACCTCGATACTCAGCGCCAACACCACCGCATCGCGCGGGGAGGTCTGCAGAAAACGTCCGTTGTTCTCATGGCCAATTAATTGGGGGTGCAACTCCATCTCCTCGCGCCACTGCGAACACCATTCCTCGAGAATAATTTTCAGGACATCCTCCAAGAGCGCGATCTCGATCTCGGTCAGGTAGCGCTCGGCCTTCACTGAGTGGCCGCGGCCGCCCAGCAGGCGGTCCACCAACGTGAGCGCGAGGCGGGGATTGATATCCAGAACACCCACCCCCAGCAGAGGCTCGACCTTAAAGAGGCAGATATGCGTCGGGCTGGGTAGCGACTCGGTAAACTTGGCGTAAGTCTGGGTCTGCAGTCGCGCCATCTTCAGCGAACACTCCATGCGCAAATACAACGCGAGCCGGGCCGAAAGATACCGGATAAAATCTTGATGCAAGATACGCAGCCGCCGCAACTCCACCTCGGTCAGAAATGCGGGGTTTCGGAAATCATAGGGCTCCACCCGGCTAGCCGCTTCAGAATCTCCGCGCTTTCCGTCAAAACGGAGCAAGGGCGGCCGGACCTCGGCCACTGCCTGTGCGAGCAGTTGATCGATCTCGCTTTGATCGAGCATGCTCGAAATCATGTCTTCACCTAAGTCGGCCATGGCTCTATTGGATCACAAACTCCGAGAAGAAAAGATTGTCCGCGACCTTGCCACCGAGGGCTTGATTATAGGCAGAGAGCAAACGCTCCCGTAGTAAGTTCTTTGCCCCGGATTCTTCCAGATCGGCGAGCGTAAGAGAGGATAAAACGCCAAGGGTGACGTCACCCAATTGCGGTTTTTCGGCGTCAAAGCGGGCGACGATATCGTCCGCACCGGTAACCGTAAAACTCGTCTTGAGGTAACGCGTGCCCATGGTGCCCGCCAGGTTCACTACCACGTTTTCAAATCGGTAACTGGTGCTGACAGCGGAAGCACCCTCGCCCTTGCCGCCCTTGGCAGCGGCGTGCCCCTTCTCTTTTTCCTTCTCCTTGGTCTTGCCCGGAACCGCAGCCTTCTCGGAGGTAGGTTCGGCGTTTAGCGCGGCAGTGATCTTGGGGAGCAGCACAAATTGCGCGACCGCCCAAGTAAGGGCAGGAGCAAGCACAACAGGCAGAAGCGCCGGAAGCAGGCCGCCCCCCTTGGGTTGGGCGGCAGCGGGGGCGCCGGGAACGGCATCCGCAGGCGGGGGCGTATCGGGTTTTTTCTCGGCCATGGCAAAGAGGCGCTCAGCGCTTCAGATTAACGATTTCTTCCAGAACAGAATCGGAGACCGTGACGACACGGGAGCTCGCCTGAAAACTACGCTGGGCTGAAATCATGTTGGCGAATTGCTCGGTAAGATCCACGTTGGAGAGCTCCAACGTGCCGGACTCGATCGAACCCAGACCATTGGAACCCGGTTTGTTGTTGGAGGCCGAGAGAGTCGCGCCGCCAACCGGACCGGCGGCATCGAAGCCGGTAAACAGGTTGTCACCGGCGCGCTGAAGTGCACTCGGGTCACGGAAGCTCTGCAGCAAGACCTGATTGTTCGTGGCGCTGCTGCCGTCGGAATAGAACTCCACCAAATTGCCCTGACGATCAAAGGAGTATGACTGCAGCTGGGAGGTCCCGGGCGGGGTGCCGAGCTTGATATCACCGACCGAGCCACCTTTAAGGCCCTGCACTCGGTAACCGTTCGTGGTGACGAGGTAGCCATTATCGTCGAAACGGAAATCGCCGGCGCGGGTGGCAAAGGCACTGCCATCCGCCGGATTGACTACTCGGAAAAAACCAGTCCCGGAAACACCCAGATCGGTGCTCACACCGGTGGAGCTAAGGGAGCCTTGGGTAAAGCGGGCTTGAATCGCGCCAATCTGCACACCGCTGCCGACTTGGATAGCCGAGATATTCGAGGATCCAGTGCCGGCGTTGGAAGACGCGGAACTGCGCAGAGTGTTGCTGAAACTGTCCTCAAACGAAGTCGTCGAGCCTTTGTAGGCCGTAGTGTTCACGTTGGCGATATTGTTGCCAATGACCTCAAGGTCCTTGGTGAAGCTCTTAAGAGCGCTAACGCCCGAGGTTAGGGTTCCGATAAGGGACATGATAGCAATGGGTTTTAGGATTGTGGTTGAACCGGGGTCGCAGCGGCGACCCGGGTGACGGACGAGAAGGGATACAGCTGGCCGGCGATGCTGATTTTAGCTCCGGCGTCGGTTTGCGTGACAGAATCAACCAGACCGCTCACCTCCCCCTTGGAGGTGTCCACCGTGACCTCGCGACCGATCAGATTATACGAGGACTGCAGGGCAACATCCCCGCGCAAAGCGGTCATCTCGCGCGACATTTGCGAGCTCTGCTCGAGCGCCGAGAACTGGGCCATTTGCCCCATGAACGCCGAGTCATCCATCGGCTTGAGCGGATCCTGCTTCGAGAGTTGCACGGTGAGAAGCTTGAGGAAGTCATCCTGCCCGAGCGTCTGCTTCGGAACACGATCCGCCTTCGTGGCCGCGGTGCCGGAAGCAGATGAGGAATTGGTGCTTGGGATGGTCATGGAAAGATTTAGGCGCGAACACTCAGAAGACGTTCTCGGTCACGAGCCGGCGTCGGTTGGTTCAGGACGGAAGCGATAGCGACCGGGACGGCGGACACGGCAACCTGCGGGCTGCGCGGCTCCATGTCTTGGCGGGCCTGCCGGCGGGAACCACCCTGCCCCGGTTCCGGCTCGCGCCCAAAGCCATTGACCGGCGTCTCCGGGACGAAAGCCGAAGGGCGGGCGCTGTCTTGCAAAGCCACGGATGCACCAAGTGAGGCAAAAACCGGCTCAGCCCAAACTGGGGAACCCGCTTCACGCTTGGCCGTGAAGTCAGACCAGGCCGAGGCCAACGCAGTGCGCACCTCGGGCGAATCTGAACGGAATTCCGCATGAACACGGCCCTCACGCATCAAAACACGCACCTCGACGCAGTGCGTGTCATCCAGATCAAGCTTGAGCGTCACCCGCTCAGCCGGCGTGTCGCGGACCAAGTCGGCAACCTCGGCCACCCGCTCCACTAAACGGACCGCCGCCGAGGCAAGCTCCCCCGTGACCGGCGCGGAAGAAGTCGGCGCGACGGGCGGTTCCACAGACAGAGAGGTGGCGGAGGCAAAGGACATTGATTCAGCACCATAAGCTGACACCATGCCATTTCTAATTTCTATTTTGTTAAGTTTTTTATAATCAGTGTCTTTGACTTGGTTTTTATTTTCAAAAACCCTGGATTCACCGTTGGACAAACGACCAGCTGCACCGGCGGTGGCAATAAATTCCCCCCCCGCCTTGGTCGGCAGATCCGCGGTGGTGGCCACTGCAAGCGCCCCACCCTGATCCAGACTGGGACGGACCCCGCCGGCGGCGGCGGTTTTAGTGGCGTTTACTTCAAAGGGCTTGGCATTCGCGAACGACGCGTCCCCGGCCGTATCCCCGCAAGAAACCGCGGCGGTTTCCACGGGGCGAGAGCCAACCGCGCATGGCTTAGGCGTGGCCCGGGCATCTGGCTCGCCGAGATCGAGAAAGTCAGGGCCGGAAGATGCGCCCTGTTCGCCGTCAGCGGGGACGGTATTTTCCCCCGGTGAAGCAGGCGCGTCCGGCAAGGACGACGGCGGCGGCGGGGGGGGCGCAAACTGCGGAACTGGCGTCCAAAAAAATGGCAACGTCGTTCCCTGGGCGTCACATGCCTCCTGCTCGGTGGAGTTTTCCAGCGAATCCGCCACCCGTTCAATAGGCTCTGCTTCCGGATCGCCCGCGTCATGGGGCGAGCACAGGCCCAGGCACTCGGCGAACCCCAGCGGTCCAACCGACGACGCCACCCCCTCTTCCGGCGCCACCACGGCGGTCATTAGAGCGGGCGCGCCGACCGAAGCCGGACCGATTCCCGTCGAGACGGAAGCCGTCATGAAATTAGAAGTCGAAATCACGGCGATATAATTACTAAAAACCTAGCGAATAGTATTTTAGGCCAGTTTATACCGATACCGCCACTCAAGGGCCGGCAGGCGTGCGCTGGGCGGAGATACGCTTTAATAACAAGGAAATAGTTGCGGCTCTTTTCGCACCATCCTCGCCAGCAACCGATTTTTGAGCGATCTGGGCGAGAATCGCCGAGTTCACGTCTGCTTTCATGAGGGAGAGCAACTTGGCAACCGTGACATCATCCATTTTACAGAGAATCGCAGCCGCGGCCGACGGCGCGATCTGGCTGTAAGTAGCCGCGAGCGGCTTGAGGTTCTTTTTCTCGGTATCCTTTACCTCGATCAAGTGCCGGTTGATCTCGCCGCGCATGGCCTCGAGCTGGGCACGGGTGCGCTCCAACTCCACCGCCTCCTCGGAAATTCGTTTTTCACGCATGGAGAGCTCTAGCTCCCGCTTGGCTACCTCCGCGCGCGCCACCTCCAGCTCCTTGGCGAGACTCTCGATCTCAACCGTCCAAAAATCCCAAGGCTTGTCCGGACGCTCCTCCTCTAGCTTCTGGACGGCATGCACTTGCCGCTGAGCAACTAGGCCCATCGTCGTTTTCCATAGCCAAACCAGCACCACCGCGGCAGACAGCAGGGAAGCGAACAAAGCAGGGATGAAGGGTGAGGAGTGGGCTTTCATGCACATGGGCCACATTGGGCAACCACCCCCTAAGCAAAAACAATACCGCGTAAAATTTTCTATTCTTTAATAATTCTAGGATAACGAAATAAAAATATATTACTGCTGTAAGGCCAATCTTCTGACGATACTCTCCGGCGGCTAGGTAAATTCTGCCGGGGCACTTCACAGCAGAGTCTGAACGTCGGCATGGTTGACATAATTGAGACAAAAATGAGACTCGGTCCCGTGACTCCCGAAGCCATCGAAAGCGCCCGCCATAAGTTCCGCACCCATCTGGCCGCGCACGGCCTCCGCATCACTAACCAGCGAATTGCCATTTTCGACGCCGCCTTTGGCCAGGCAGAGCATTTCACGGCCGAGGAGTTACTCGCTCACTCCCGCGCCCTCGACGAGTCGGTCTCGCGCGCCACGGTCTACCGGACTCTGCCGCACCTCACGGGGAGCGGCGTGCTTCGCGAAGTTGATATCGGCCGAAACCTGAAATACTATCTACCCGACGCCGATAGCACCGCCCAGGTCGCCCAAGTGATTTGCGTCGATTGCGACAAGATCTTCGAAATCAGCGCTCCCTTCATGTCATGGTATGGCAACACCGTGTCATCCAAACTCGGCCTCACCCCGGTTTCGCAGCGCCTCCAAGTCAGCGCCACCTGCGATGCGCTGAAAGCCGCTGGCGCTTGTAAACACCGAGCCTGAAGCTTCCATCGCCCGCGGCACTGCTTTTTGTTCGCACGCGCCGGTCGGCTTGCCGTTTTCTGCCGCCTCCGCATCCTGTTCACCATGGCCCGCAAAGACGACCACACCTTCGACATTTCGTTCTACGAGAGCATTCTCCGCCGCGATCCCTCCTACACCGAGGTCGTCGAGATTTTAGGCGGGCTTTACACCAAGGCGGGGCGCATCGCCGACGGCCTGAAAATGGACCGCAAACTGGTGCGCCTGCAGCCGGAAAACGCCACCGCCCGCTACAACCTCGCCTGTAGCCTCGCCCTTTCCAAACGACCGGCCGAGGCCCTCGCCATCCTCGCCGAATCCATCGCCCTCGGCTACGATGACGCCGAGTGGATGGCCAAGGACCCCGACCTCACACCGCTCCACAAGCGCCCTGAGTTTAAGCTTTTGGTCGATTTGGTCCGCCAGACCATAAACCCCAAAAACTAACACATCCCCCGTGCTCGACTACAAACCGCTCATCCTCCCGCCCCGCGCCACGCCACCGCCGCTGAGCGCGATCCAGGAGGAAGTTCTCGCCCTTAAACGCGAACGCAACGCCGTCATCCTCGCACACAACTACCAAAACGAGGAAATCCAGCGCATAGCTGATTTCGTAGGAGATTCGCTCGGGCTCAGCTATCAGGCCCAGGCCGCCCGGGCCGACGTGATCCTTTTCTGCGGCGTGCACTTCATGGCCGAGACGGCCAAAATCGTGAACCCCGGCCGCACCGTCCTTCTGCCCGACCTCGACGCCGGCTGCTCGCTGGCCGACTCCTGCCCCGCCGATCGCCTCGCCACCTACAAGGCCGCCCACCCCGGGGTCTACGTCGTCGCCTACATCAACTGCTCCGCGGCCGTGAAAGCCCTGAGCGACGTAATCGTCACCAGCGGCAACGCCCAGCGCATCGTGCAACGCGTGCCCGCCGACCGCGAGATCCTCTTCGTCCCCGACCAGAATCTCGGCCAGTGGGTATCCCAGAAAACCGGCCGCGCGATGCAGCTCTGGCCGGGCAGTTGTTACGCCCACGTCCTGTTCACCACCCAGGCCATCGAACGCGTCCGGCTAAAATTTCCCGACGCACCGGTCGTCGCCCACCCCGAGTGCGTCGAAGCGGTGCGCGACCTCGCCGACGAGGTGTGCTCGACCGAACTGATGGTGAAGTTCGCCAAAAACTCTCCCGCCGAACGCATCATCGTGGTCACCGAGAGCGGCATGCTCCACCGCCTGCGGCGCGAGGTGCCGGAAAAGACTTTTATCGCCGGACCGACCGACACCTGCGCCTGCAACGACTGCCGGTTCATGAAAATGAACACGATCGAGAAGGTCCGCGACGCGCTGAAGTTCATGCGCCCCGCCATCGAGGTGCCCGAGGCCATCCGCCTCGCCGCCCTCGCGCCCATCCAGCGCATGCTGGACTGGAGCCGCTGAACGCGGGGTCACCTCACCTGCGCCGCGCACCCCCGCCGCCGGCACGGCCCTTGCCTTTGGCGCCGCCACTCTTGCCGGAAACAGCCTGCGCGGCCTTGCGGAAATCCCCCGAACGCAGGGCCTGGATCTGGTCGCGAAGCACCGCCGCGCGCTCAAACTCGAGGCGGGCAGAGGCATCGGCCATATCCTGCTCCAGCTCGGCGATGACCGCCGCCACGTCCTCGGGGCCACCCTCGGCCAGCGCGTTGGGCTCCTCAGCCCGCACGCCGGAACCGTCGTAAACGTGCAGGCTCGACTGCTGCGAACGCTTCACGCTGCGCGGCGTGATGCCGTGCTCGGCATTGTAGGCGAGCTGCTTGGCGCGACGCGCCGAGGTCACCTCGATCGTTCGGCGAATGGACTCGGTGACGACGTCGGCGTAGAAAATCACCCGCCCCTTCTCGTGACGCGCAGCGCGACCAGAGGTCTGAATGAGTGAAGTTTCACTGCGAAGAAAACCCTCCTTGTCGGCATCGAGCACCGCCACCAAGGCGACCTCGGGCAGGTCCAGACCCTCACGCAGCAGGTTGATGCCAATGAGCACGTCAAAATTACCCAGACGCAGGTTGCGCAGAATCTCGACGCGCTCGATGGCGTCGATGTCGCTGTGCAGATACTCGACCTTCAGCCGGGCCTCGCGAAAATGCGCCGTGAGATCCTCCGACAAGCGCTTGGTGATCGTCGTCACCAGCACACGCTCGCCTGCCTCCACCGCGAGGCGACACTCGGCGATGAGATTCTCCACCTGCCCCTTGGTCGGTCGTATTTTGATTTCGGGATCAAGCAGGCCCGTGGGCCGAATCACCTGCTCGGCGATCACCGCGGAGCGCTCCAATTCGAACTTAGCCGGCGTGGCCGAAACGTAGACGATCTGATCCGTGATGGACATAAACTCGTCAAAATTCTGCGGCCGGTTGTCCAAAGCGGAGGGCAGGCGAAACCCGAAGTTCACCAGCACCTTCTTGCGGGCCTGATCACCGTTGAACATGCCGCCGATCTGCGGGACAGAAGCGTGGCTCTCATCAATCAGGAGCAGGAACTCAGGTGGGAAAAAATCCAACAGGCAGAGCGGACGCTCTCCTGCTGCACGACCGGCAAGGTGGCGCGAGTAGTTCTCGATGCCATTGCAGAAACCCATCTCCTGAAGCATCTCCAAGTCGTAGTTGGTGCGCATACGAATGCGCTGGGCCTCGAGCAGCAGCCCCTGTTTCTCGAACTCGGCCACCCGCGCATCGAGCTCGGCCTTGATGCGATCCACGGCGGAGCCGAGTTTATCCTTGGTCGTGACGTATTGGTTGGCCGGGTAGAGATCGAATTTATCCAGCCGGCGCAGGACCGAGCCGGTCAGTGGATCAAACTCGCTCAAAGCCTCGATCTCGTCCCCCCAGAACTCGACCCGCAGCCCCTGCTCCAGATAAGCCGGCATGATATCCACGACGTCGCCCCGCACCCGGAAGGTGCCGCGCTTAAATTCGTAGTCGTTACGGGAGTATAGATTATCCACCAGCCGTTGCAGTAAGACCTGCCGGGGCAACATGGCCCCGCGCTCGAGCGGGATGCGCAGCTCCTTGAAGTCGTCGGGCGAACCCAGGCCGTAGATGCAGGAGACGGAAGCGACCACGATGACGTCGCGGCGCGAAACCAACGCGCTGGAGGCGGCGATGCGCAGGCGCTCGATCTCCTCATTGATGGAAGAATCCTTCTCGATGAAGGTGTCCGACGACGGCACGTAGGCCTCGGGCTGATAGAAATCGAAGTGCGAGACGAAGTATTCGACCGAGTTTTCCGGGAAGAAATTTTTGAACTCGGAGTAGAGCTGGGCGGCGAGGGTCTTGTTGTGCGAGATGATGAGCGTGGGCCGGTCGCGAGCCACGATCAGATTTGCCATGGTGAAGGTTTTGCCGGAGCCGGTGACGCCCAGGAGGGTCTGGTGCTTGTTGCCAGCCAGCAGCGAGGCGGACAACGCGGCGATGGCCTGCGGCTGGTCACCCGTCGGCGCATAGTCGGCATGGAGCTTAAACATTCCCATGGCGCTCAAGGTGCGCGGAAGCCCCGCGGGCGCTAGTGGAAAACTCGGCCACGGGGCCGGGAGATCAAAGCAGGAGAAAACACGCTGCCATAACCAGGGTAGGCAGGATCGCAGCGACTGCGAGTTTAGCGGGGGAAAAACCTTCGGGGAAAAAACGCTGGAGGACGGAGAGCCCGGCGGGGTTGGGGGCGTTGGCGATTACCGTCAGGCCGCCCCCGGCCACCGCACCAGCCACGACCGCGTATTTAGCGGCGTCGGTGAATCCCGGCACAAGCGTGGCAAGGTAGGTGATGGCGGCGTTGTCGTTAAACGCAGTCAAAAGCGTCGCTCCCCAGAATAGCGCGGTTGGGGCCAGATCCGATAGCACCGGTGCAATCCACCAACCTTGCAGACCGCCATGAATGACCAGACCCGCGAGGAAAAACCCGACCAGCAACGGCCCGCGAAGCTCAAGCCGAGTCTGGTGGTGGGCCGTGGCCTGCAGGAAAGCCACGAAGAAAAGAAACCCGCCGATAAAGAGCACCGGATAATGCGCCGCCCACACTGTCCAGGCGAGAAACCCGAGGTGCGTCGCCGTCACCCATGCCGGCACCGGCGGACGCTGCGCCTCCGAAACGCCGTCCGCCCGCGGGAAGCCCGCCGAGAGCGTGCTCAGTTCGCGCCGAAATAACGCGGCGTAAAGCACGGTGGCCAAGACGATTCCAACCACGGCCTTCCAGCCGAAGTTCAACGCCATGTGAGAGAGCCCCCAACTCCACGGCCCTGCCACCATAAGCACGGGGGGCGCCGCGAAGTGGGTTAGTGTGCCGCCGACAGAAATGTTAACGAAAAGCAGGCCGATGGTCGCGTAGCGTAGCCCCGAACTGGGCTGACAGGCGTAAAACTGCCGGGCAAGGAGCAGCGCCCCCACAGTCATCGCCGCCGGCTCAGTGATGAGCGAACCCAATATGGGCGTCAGCACAAGCAGGGCGATCCACCACGCGAAGGGGGTGCCGCCCCCGAGCGCCGCGACCCGCCGCAAACCCGCCTCCGCCAAAGCGATAACCGGTCGGGATGCCGCCATCGCCATGATGATGAAGACAAACAGCGGCTCGGTGTAGTTAACCCCCGAAACATAGGCGATGGCGGTGTCCACCCCAGCGTAGAACGCGATAGCGATCCCAAGCACCACCGCCCAGAGCCCAAATACCACCTCAATCTCGCCTAAAAAATGAAGCCCTTGGCCAAGAAAACTCACTTCATCAGGCAAACCGTCGAGGTTGCAATCGCGCCGCCCTTCGCCTCCGGTGAGTCGACGGCGTTCGCGCAGACGGGCCGCGTGACGCTCCTCAATTATATGGGCCTGGTGACGGATGGCTCCGGCAAAAAAGGTGTGCAGGATCGCGAGCAGGAAAATGCCCGTGGCCACCAAGTTAAAAGGCTCCGCCATGACCCGTCCGGTCAAGACGGACCAGAGACCCGCGCCCTCCGCTTCAGCATAGCTCTCCAAGGTCCTCGGAAAGGCCACGACCGGCGCGGCGACGGCGAAGAGAAGCGACATCGTCATGGCAGCAGGGCCGGCACGTCGGCCAAAGTCTCGACAAACACAGACGCCCCCGCCTTGACCTTGGCCCGCGTCAGGTAGCGGCCAAACCCGATAAACAAATCCACCTCGGGGGCGGTCTCAAGGTCGCTCACCCCGTCCCCTACCATCACGATACGTTCCGGCCTGAGTTCAGTCCGAAGCGCTCGGATACGTTCGGGTTTCCCGCCTGAACGAGTCGTCGGGTAGGCCTCGTCGAAGCCAACGTAATCTCCCGCCGCATCAAAAAACAGATCAACCGCCTCCACTCGCTCAATTCCCAGGAAATCCGCCAGCGGCCGGATCGCGGGACGAAACCCGCCGCTCAAAATCATCGGGGTCCATCCTGCGGCCCGCGCCGCCGCCAAAGCCGCTACAGCGGTAGGCTCAACCGTCTCGATGTAGCGCCGGCCAATCTCGGATACGTTCACGCGCGTTGGCTGGATGATGCGAAGGCGTTCCCCGAAGACCGCTTCAACCGATATCCGCCCATCCATGGCCTGATGCGTCATGGCCTCGACCCGGGCAAAAACATCAGAACCCCGCAGCCGGGCCAATTCATCAACGCCTTCGATGGCGCTCAGCGTGCTATCACAGTCTAAAATCAAAAGTTTAAGCGGTAGGGCCATGGGCGAGCCGCACAATCCCAGCGGAAAGCGAATGCACGCAAGCGTGACTTGGAGTGACGTCATGCGCTCAAACGAAAAAACCGCCGGCCCGAAGGGGCGCAGCGGTTTAAAAACCAAATGAGTGGCGTGATGAAGCGTTACTTCTTGGCGACAGGGGATGTGCTGCGACGGAACTTGGTGGTGAACTTTTCCACGCGACCGGCGGTGTCCACGATGCGCTTCTCGCCAGTGTAGGCGGGATGGGAATCCATGGTCACGTCGCGGATCACGACGAAATATTCTACGCCGTCGATGACTTCCTTGCGGGCGGACTTCATCGTGGACTTGGTCAGGAATTTCTTGCCGGAGGCAACGTCGAGGAAACAGACGTTGTTAAGGGTGGGATGGCCTTCGCTCTTCATGATAATTAAGGATTTAGATCGGCAAGCGCCGGATTAACCTTGGCGCGCCTTGTAGCGCGGGTCGGTCTTGTTGATGACGTAGATACGTCCCTTGCGACGGACGACTTGGCAGTCAGGGTGACGCTTCTTCGCGGATTTGATTGAGGAAACTACTTTCATAAAAAGGAAGAAAACACCGGCTCCGACCCTATGCTGTCAAACGGAAACTTCCTCGATTTGCAGGGACACCCGAGGAAAGCGCCCGTCCCTAGGCGCATAGCACAAAGCCCCGCGACTGCCGGCCCTTCCCTTGAGCCGCCCCTTCGCCTATAAGCACGACACCCCTTTCTTATGTCCACCCGACTCCGCATCTTTCCCGATCTCGTTCAAAACCCCATCGATCCACGCCTCTACGGTTCGTTCATCGAGCACCTTGGCCGCGCGGTCTACACCGGCCTCTATGAACCGGGGCATCCCACGGCCGACCCGCAAGGTTTTCGCCGTGACGTGATCGATCTGGTCCGAGAGTTAAACGTGCCGATCGTGCGCTACCCCGGCGGAAATTTTGTCTCCGCTTATGACTGGGAAGACGGCGTGGGCCCCCGCGCACAACGCCCCCGCCGCCTCGACTACGCCTGGGGCGTCACCGAAACCAACCAATTTGGCACCAACGAGTTCATGGATTGGTGCAAGGCCGCCAATACTGCCCCGATGATGGCATTCAACCTCGGCACGCGGGGCCTCGACGACGCCCGGCGCCTCGTAGAATACTGCAACGCCCCCGCCGGCACCAAATTCGGCGACCTGCGCAAGGCCCACGGCTACGCCGCCCCCCATGCCGTTCGGACCTGGTGCCTCGGAAACGAGATGGACGGCCCCTGGCAGACTGGCCGCAAGACCGCCGACGAATACGGCCGCCTCGCCAATGAGACCGCCAACGCCCTCCGCCAGTTCGACCCCACCCTTGAACTCATCGCCTGCGGCTCCTCCGGGCCCGCCATGCCCGCCTTTGCCGAGTGGGAACGCGTGGTGCTGGAACACTGCTACGGCCAGGTCGATGCCCTCTCCATCCACCTTTACGTCTGCGAGGCCGGCTACAAATCGCTCGCCGACTACCTCGCCTGCCCGGTCGTGATGGAAAACCAAATGCGCGATGTGCTCGCCGCCTGCGATTTCGTGAAGGCCAAACACCGCCATAAAAAGACCATGATGCTCTCCTTCGACGAGTGGAATGTCTGGGACATGGCCCGCTTTGGCGCGAAGTGCGAACGCTGGGCCGAGGCCCCCCCCCAACTCGAACAACTCTACACCTTCGCCGACGCCCTCGTAGTCGGCGGGTTGCTGCTCGCCCTCCTCCGCCAATCCGGGCGCGTCCGCTACGCCTGCCTGGCCCAGCTAGTCAACGTTATCGCCCCCATCATGACCGCGCCCGGCGGCGGCGCCTGGCGGCAAACGATTTTCCACCCCTTCGCCCAGGCCTCCCGTCACGGCCGCGGCGCCCTGCTTTTCACCTACCTCTCCGGGGCTCCCTGCACCGACACCCCTGCGCACGGCCCCTCGCCCGACCTCGAGGCCGTCGCCACGCGGGACGGAGACCATATCACGATCTTCATCCTCCACCGCGGCCAAACCGCCCCCGCCGATTTTACCCTCGGCATCGAAGGCGCGGCGCGCTGGCGAGTCTTCGAGCACCAAGTCCTCGCCGCACCCGATCCACGCACCACCAATGGCCCAGGCCAAACCGACGGCGTCGCCCCGCGCTCAATGCCGACAGCACGTTTCTCCGCGGGCAACAGCCTCGCACTCGCCCTCCCGCCCCTGTCTTGGCATGTGCTCCGGCTCACCCCCGAAACCACCACGTAAACCGGCTGGCTCCCCGCCCCAGCCCCCGCACTCGACCGGCCTCCCTCGCATTGCCGCTCCAGCGGCAACTTGTTTCTCGCGCACCCTTTATTTCACCCCATGCGTAAACTACCCCGTTTAATCTCTGTCGGCCTGTCCGGCCTGCTCGGTTTCATCTCGGCCCGAGCCGAGCCCTCCGCTCCGCCCCAATCCTTTCCCGTAAGCATCGAGGTAGACGCCGCCCGCCCCGTGGGCGAACTCCGCCCGATCTGGCGTTTCTTCGGGGCCGACGAACCGAACTATGCCACCATGAAGGACGGCCGCGCCCTGCTCGCCGATCTGGGAAAACTCGCCCCGCAAAAAGTGTATTTTCGAGCACATAACCTGCTCAGCTCCGGCGACGGCACCCCCGCCCTGAAATGGGGAAGCACCAACATCTACTCGGAAGACGCTTCCGGAAACCCGGTTTACGACTGGACCGTAGTGGACCGCATTTTCGACACCTACCTCGCGCGCGGCGTGCGTCCTTACGCCCAACTCGGCTTCATGCCCGAGGCGCTCTCCACCCATCCCACGCCCTACCAGCATGAGTGGCGCCCCGGCCTGCCCTACGAAAAGATCATCACCGGCTGGGCCTACCCGCCAAAAGACTATGATCGCTGGCGAGAACTCGCCTATCAGTGGGCCAAACACTGCGTCGAGCGCTACGGCCGCGCCGAGGTGGAGCAGTGGTATTGGGAAGTCTGGAACGAGCCCAACGGCCACTACTGGAAAGGAACCCGCGAGGACTGGTTCAAGCTGCACGACTACGCCATCGACGGCATCCGCCGCGCCCTCCCCACCGCCCGCGTCGGCGGCCCTCACGTCGCCGGCAGTGGCGGGGCCTTCATGGACGATTTCCTGAAGCACATCGAAAGCGGCAAAAACCAGGCTACGGGCGGCACCGGCACGCCTACCGACTTCCTGGCATTCCACGCCAAAGGTTCCCCTAGTTTCGTCAACGGCCACGTCCGCCTAGGCATCGCCGCCCAGCTTCAGGCCATCGACAACGGCTTCCGCAAAATCGCCGCCATCCCCAACCTGAAGTCCAAACCCATCATCCTCGGCGAGTCCGACCCCGATGGCTGCGCCGCTTGCCAAGGACCACAGCTAGGCTACCGCGCCGGCACGATGTATTCGAGCTACACCGCCGCCAGCTTCGCCCGAAAACACCAGCTCGCCGACCGGCACGGAGTCAACCTGGAGGGCGCTGTCACCTGGGCCTTTGAGTTCGAGGACCAGAAGTATTTTGCCGGCCAGCGCGTGCTCGCGAGCAACGGCGTCGCCCTGCCCGTGCTGAATGTATTCCGCCTATTTCAAAAGATGAACGGCCAGCGCGTCACAGTCCGCAGCTCCGCCGAGATCCCCCTCGACGGCATCCTGCGCGAAGGAGTGCGCGCCGCGCCCGACGTTGCCGCCCTGACCGGCCTGGAGCCCCGTCGCCTTTCCATCCTGATTTGGCACTACCACGATGACGACCTGCCGGGCCCGCCCGCCCGCGTGGCCCTGGACCTCGCCGGTCTGCCGGCCAAACTCTCGACCGCCCGCCTAACCCACTACCGAATCGATGAATTTCATTCCAACGCCTACGCGGAGTGGGTCCGCCTTGGCTCCCCCTCTGACCCGAACGAAAAACAGTATGCGCAACTGCAGGCCGCCGGCACCCTCGCCACCGTTGGACCACCCGAAGCCGTCTCCGTCCTCGCCGGCCGCGCCGCCGTAAACTTCGAACTGCCCCGCCAGGCTGTTTCGCTGCTCGCCCTCGAATGGTAACCCTTGCCCGGCTCGCCCTCCAAGCCGCGCTCGGGCTCGGCCTCCTCGTCCTGGCGGGCACCCCTCACGCCAGCGCCGCAGTCGATCTGCTCGCACCGGAGGAGGCCCCCGCCGACGCCGCCTTCCCCTTGGTCGTCCATAGACGCGCCGCCGTGCTCTGCGTCGCCCCCTCCGAGCCCGCCGTTGTGCTTCTCGCCGTCCGCGATCTAGCCACGGACGTCGAACGCATCACCGGCGTGCTGCCGGAAATAACCGAACATCCGCCGGCCGACGCGCGCCCCTTCGTTCATATCGTGACCGATCCCGGCCTCGCCGGCCGCTGGGAAGCTTTCCAGCTCGCCGCCGAAGCCGGCACTCAGACCCGCCTGAAAATCATCGGCTCCGACCCGCGCGGCGTAGCCTTCGGCGTCTATGAACTTTCCCGCCGCCTGGGTGTTTCGCCCTGGCACTGGTGGGCCGACGTGCCCGTGGCACGTCGCCCGGACCTGCGCCTGTCCGTCGGAACGGAACCGATTGATCAGCCCGCCGTGAAATACCGCGGTATCTTCCTTAACGACGAGGACTGGGGCCTCGTTCCGTGGGCCGCCGAGACCTTCGAATCCGAGGTCGGCAACCTCGGCCCAAAGACCTACGGAAAACTTTTTGAACTCATGCTCCGCCTTCGCGCCAACACCCTCTGGCCGGGCATGCATCCCACCACCACGCCGTTTCATCACGTGCCGGGCAACGCCGCCGTCGCCGACCGTTACGCTATCATCCTCGGCTCCTCCCACGCCGAACCCATGCTGCGCAACAACGTGGGCGAATGGACCGCGCCAAAAGACGACTACAACTACGTCACCAACCGCTCGGGCGTCCTCGGCTACTGGGAACAGCGCGTCTGCGACCGCCGCTCCGGCGAGAGCCTGTTTACCCTCGGCATGCGCGGCATTCACGACAGCCCCATCATCGGCCCGAAAACCCGGCCGGAGCGCATCGCCACCTTGGAGAAAATATTCACCGACCAGCGAGAGCTTCTCGCCCGCCACCTCGGCGCCGGCGACCCGGCCCGCGTGCCCCAGATTTTCGTGCCCTACAAGGAGGTGCTCGAGGACTACGACGCCGGTCTCCGCGTGCCACCCGACGTGACGCTCGTCTGGCCCGACGATAACTTCGGCTACATCCGCCGCTTCGCCACCCCCGTTGAACGCACCCGTCCCGGCGGCCTCGGCATTTATTACCACCTTTCCTACCTCGGCGCCCCGCTGCCCTGGCTATGGTTCGACTCTCTCCCGCCCGCTCTCGTTTGGACCGAACTGACCCGCGCCTATGAGCAAGGCGCGCGAACGCTTTGGATCGCCAATGTCGGCGACCTGAAAAACACCGAACGCTCCACCGAGTTCTTTCTCGACCTCGCCTGGCACGCCGACCGCACCTCGCCCGCCGCACCCGCCGCCCACCTGCGCGCGGTCGCCGCGCGAGATTTCGGTGCCGCCCACGCCGCGACCATCGCGGACCTGTGGACGCGCCACCAAGCGCTCGCCTTCGCCCGCAAGCCCGAGCACCTGAGCTGGCAGTTGCCCAAGGGCGCGTATCAACCGACCCCGCTAACCGACGCCGAAATTCACACCCGCCTCGCCGCTTACGCCACCCTCCTGCGCGAAACCGAGGCCGCCGCCACCATCATTCCCGCCGATGCGGAAGACGCCTTCTTCGAACTCGTCGGCTACCCGATCGGTTGCGCCGCCTTCGCCAACCAACGTTACTTCCAATCCGAGCTAGCCCGTCGCCTGAAAAACCGCGGCGACGAACCCGCCGCCCGCGATGCCTTCGCCGAAAGCGAGTCCGCCGCCCGCCAGATTACCGCGCTCA
The DNA here is from genome assembly GCA_903869675.1 of uncultured Verrucomicrobiota bacterium. Classification (GTDB taxonomy): domain Bacteria; phylum Verrucomicrobiota; class Verrucomicrobiia; order Opitutales; family Opitutaceae; genus IMCC26134_A. The sequence continues at coordinate 32,080 of CAIQAB010000021.1, forward strand.
CCCGACGCTATAACGAGGACACCGCCGGCGGAAAATGGCACGGCATCGTCCAGATCAACGGCCTCTCGCCCCGCGAGTGGCCGAGCTTCCAACTCCCGCCCATCCTCCCGCTCGATAACCCCGAGGCCCTCGCCACCGTGGCCGCACAGGAGTGCGCCCGCCCACCCGCTCCGCCCCCCTCCCCGTTCGCACCGCCCTCCGACGCCCGTCCCGGCGATTTCTTTGAACGCGAGGGCGTAGTTTCTATTGAGTCCGGCCATTTCACAGCCTGCTCCGACGCCCCCGAAGCCTCCGGCGGTTGGCGCTCGATTCCAGGCCTCGGCCGCACCGGCGCCGCCGTCACCGTGCTGCCTTCCACGCTACCCTTCACAGCCGAGACCGCGCCGAGCCTGAGCTACCGTTTCCATGTCACATCCGGCGGCACTGCCACCGCCCGCGTCCGCCTTTTACCCACCCATCCGCTTATTTCGAACCGAGGACTACGCATCGCCCTCGCCCTGGACAACGGGGCGCCTCTAACGCTCAACATCACGTCCGGTTTCGACTCCAAATCGGACGCTTGGAAACAACGCATTCTCGCCAACGCCACCGAAGCCGCACTCACGTTCCCTGGCCCCTTTGCACCCGGCTGGCATACCCTGCACCTGATCGCCGTCGACGCCGGCGTCGTGGTCGACAAGATCGTCCTCGACCTCGGTGGAATCCGAGCCTCCTACGATGGTCCGCTAGAAACCCGTGTGCACTGATCCCCCATGTCGCCTCCGCCCCCCTTCGCCGCCTCCGCTGTGAGGCTACTGCTCCTTTTTTATTCCCTGATCTACATGGCCGTCTTCTCTTCCAGCTTGGCCGCGCAACCCGCGACGTGGATTGGCCCCGCCGCTAGCCAGGTCAATCAGTGGACCCGCTACGTGAAGACCTTTTCGCTCGCGTCCATCCCGCCCGCCGCCGAGGCGAAAATCGCCGCCGACACCAAATACTGGCTCTGGCTCAACGGCACCTTGGTCATCCGCGAGGGCGGCTTGAAACGCGGGCCGTCACCCGCCGACTCCTACTATGACCGGGTGAATCTGGCCCCCTACCTGCAAGCCGGCGAAAACACCCTGGCCGTGCTGGTCTGGCATTTCGGCAAACACGGGTTCTCCCATCAGAACAGCGGTCAGTCGGGCCTCTACTTCAGTCTCGATTTAGCCGGCCACACCCTCATGAGCGACGGCAGTTGGAAACTTTCTCCGCATCCGGCCATCTCCACCTCGACGGATACCCCGCCCAACGGCCGCCTGCCCGAATCCAGCCTGTGCTTCGACGCCCGCGCCGACGAACCCAACTGGAATCAACCCGGCCACTTTACCGGGGCTTGGGAAACACCCTCCATCTTCGGCGAAGCCCCCTGCGCCCCTTGGGGCAAACTCGTGGAGCGGCCCATCCCCCAATGGAAAGACTATGGCCTGCGTGACTACGTCGCCGCGCCCGCCCTGCCCGTGGCCGGCGATGGCTCCGTTCTTCGCGTGAAACTGCCCTGCAACGCCCAGATTACCCCTTGGCTGAAAGTCGAGGCGGAGGCTGGCCGGGAAATCGACCTCCGCACCGACAACTTCCTCGGCGGCGGCTCCCCTAATATTCACGCGAGATACATCACCCGCGAAGGCGTTCAGGAGTTCGAAGCCCTGGGCTGGATGAATGGCCATGAAGTTCTCTACACAATTCCGGTCGGCGTGAAGGTGCTCGGCCTTAAGTATCGAGAAACTGGCTACAACGCTGAGCTGCGAGGCACCTTTTCCTCAAGCGACCCCGTCCTCGACCTATTCTGGAAAAAGGCAGCCCGCACTCTCTACATCACCATGCGGGACACGTATATGGACTGCCCCGACCGCGAACGGGCCCAGTGGTGGGGAGATGTAGTCAACGAGCTCGGTGAGGTTTTCTACACCTTTGACGCCCGCGGCTCCCTGCTCACGCGGAAGGCGATCCATGAACTGATCAACTGGCGGCGCGCAGACGGCACCCTCTACTCGCCCATTCCCGCCGGCATTCCGGCCAAAGGCAAAGGCGACATTCGCGACGGAACGTGGGCCGCGGAACTGCCCGTCCAAATGCTCGCCTGCCTGAGTAAATACGGCTTCTGGACCTACTACTTCTACAGCGGTGACACCGCAACCATCCGCGACGCCTACCCCGCCGTGAAACACTACCTGAACCTGTGGAGCTTCGATGCGGATGGACTGATCGCCCACCGTCGCGGAGGGTGGGATTGGTCCGACTGGGGGAAAAATATAGACGTTCGCGTGATCGATAACGCCTGGTATTACCTCTGCTTGGAGGCGGCCATCGATACGGCCCGGCTCACGGGCGACACGGCCGGTCTTGGCGAATGGCAGCAACGCCGCGAACGCATCGCCAGCAATTTCAACCGCGTGCTCTGGAACGGCACCGCCTACCGTTCCCCCGGCTACCAAGGCGACACCGATGACCGCGCTAACGGACTTGCCGTCGTAGCCGGACTCACCAACTCGGCGCAAAACCACGCGCTGATCCAAGTGCTGACCAATCACCGCAACGCCAGCCCGTATATGGAGAAATACGTGCTGGAGGCGCTGTTTCAGCTGCATGCACCCGACCTGGCGATGACGCGCATGAAAGAGCGCTACCACGAACAACTCGACAGCCCGCTCACCACCCTTTGGGAAGGCTGGGGCATCGGCGAAAAAGGCTTCGGCGGTGGCTCCTACAACCACGCTTGGAGCGGAGGCCCCCTGACCCTCCTTTCGCAATACGCCGCCGGCATCGCCCCCACCACCCCCGGCTACTCCACGTATGCTGTTTTGCCACAAATGGGATCGCTAGAACGTCTTCACGTCTTGGTGCCTACCGTCCGGGGCGACATCGAGGTCGCGCTTTCCCGGACCAGCGATCGCTTCACCGCCTCTATCACCAGCCCATCCGACTGCGCCGGAGTGTTGGGGATTCCGAAACGTCTCGGACGGAAAATCACCCTCGCCGATCGCGCCCTGCAACCGATCGCCGAAGATGAGCATTATCTCCGCCTCGCCATTCTCCCGGGCCAAAACCAAATTGAAGCCCGCTACGACTGATAATTCTCATGCCCCACCCCCGCCTCCTCCTCGTTCTCATTTGCTCCCTGCTCACTTCGGCCGCCCTAGGCTCCGCCGAAACGCCCGCCGCCTCCGCGACGACTATTTACATCATCGGCGACTCCACCGCCTCCAACAAAACCAAACCCGAACACCCCGAGCGCGGCTGGGGCCAGCTCTTCGCCGAACTCATCGTGCCCCCGGCACGACTGGACAACCGCGCCCAAAACGGCCGCAGCACCAAGTCCTTCATCAATGAAAAACGCTGGGACGCCGTCGTGGAAAAACTCCAGCCCGGCGACTGGGTGATCATCCAGTTCGGCCACAATGACGAGAAGCTCGACAAACCCGCCGTAGGAGCCGAGGCCCGCGGCGCCTACCACGACAACCTGCTGCGGTTCATCCGCGACACCCGCGAACATGGCGCCCACCCCATCCTCGCCACCTCCGTCGCCCGCCGACGCTGGGACGCCTCCAGCCACCTCGTTGATACCCATGGCGACTACCCCGTCGTCGTCCGCGAACTCGCCGCCGAAGAGAAGGTGCCTCTCCTCGAACTCAACCAACTGACCGCCCGCATGGAGGAGGAAGCCGGCGTCGAAGGCTCGAAGAAGTTCCACCTTTGGTTCGCCCCCGGGGAACACCCAGCCATTCCGAAGGGCGTCCAGGACGACACTCATTATTCAGAGCTAGGGGCCCGTCGCGTCGCCGCCCTCGCCGCCGAAGAAATTCATCGCCTAGGCCTGCCTCTCTCCGCTTCGGTGCGCTTGCCCGCGGCCGAGAATCCCTGAAGCCTCGGGCCATCCATCCACCCCCCATGACCACCTCCCTCTTCGATCTCACCGGCAAAGTTGTCGTCGTGACCGGCGCCACCGGCACCCTCACCGGCTCCGCCGCCGACTACCTCGCCAGCCAGGGCGCGCGCGTCGCCTACCTCGGCCGCACCGTCGCCAAACTCGACGCCGCCCTCGCCAAGGTCCGCGCCGCCCACCCCGCCGCCGAGGTCCTCGCCCTCGCCGCCGACGTCTCCGACCGCCCCGCCCTTGAGCGCGCCCGCGACGCCATCGTCGCCAAATGGGGTCGCGTGGACGCCCTGCTCAACGGCGCCGGCGGCAACCAGCCAGGCGCCACCATCACCCCCGACAAGACCTTCGCAGACCTCGATTTCACCGCCTTCGAGCAAGTCGTTTCGCTGAACCTTCACGGCACCGTCCTCCCCACCCTCGTCTTCACCCCCGCCCTGCTCGCCTCCGCCCCAGGCGCCAGTGTGGTCAACTACTCCTCCGCCTCCTCCGCCCGCGCCGTCACCCGCGTCGTCGGCTACTCCGCCGCCAAGGCCGCCGTGGATAACTTCACCCGCTGGCTCGCGGTTGATCTCGGTAAACGCACCCAGGGCGGCGTGCGCGTGAACTCCCTCGTCCCCGGCTTCTTCCTGGGCGAACAAAACCGCCGCCTTCTCACCAACGAGGACGGCTCCCTCACCGCCCGTGGCCAGACCATCTGCAACATGACTCCCTTCGGGCGCTTCGGCCGCGCCGACGAGCTTCACGGCGCCATCCACTTCCTGGTATCCGACGCCTCCAGGTTCGTCACCGGCACCACAGTGGTGGTCGACGGCGGCTTCGGCGCCTTCTCCGGCGTCTAAGCCCACGAGAAAGGCAGGCTTGCTACCTGCCCTTCTCATACCCTTTTCACCTTCAATGCTAGGCTGGGGGGTGGGATAATCCATTTGCGCTGACCTTCGGCTAGGCACCACCCGAAGAAACGCCTCCATCGATGCCAGGTTCCCGCTCCCTCCCGCTGCTCGAAGAATGCTTCCGCTGGTTCGGCCCCGCCGATCCCGTGCCGCTGAGCTACATCCGCCACGCCGGCGCCACCGCCGTCTTCACCGCCCTGCACCAGATTCCCTACGGCGAAGTCTGGCCGCGCGAAGCCATCCGCGCCCGCCGCGAAGAACTCGCCGCCGCCGGCCTGCGCTGGACCGCCGTCGAATCCCTCCCCGTGCACGAGGACATCAAGACCGGCTCCGGCGATCTCCGCACCCTGCTGGACAACTATGCCCGGACCCTCCTCCACCTCGCCGCCGAGGGCGTGCACACCGTGGTCTACAACTTCATGCCCGTGCTCGACTGGGTCCGCACCGATATGCGCCACGTCCTGCCCGACGGCACCGAATGCCTGCTCTTCGACCCCGTTAAATTCGCCGCGTTCGAGCTCCACGCCCTGCGCCGACCCGGCGCCGAGGCCGGCTTCACCGCCGACCAGATCTCCGCCGCCGCCCGCTGGTGGGCCGGGCTCGACGACCCCGCCCGCGAGGCCTTTGTCAAAACGATCATCGACGTCTTCCCGGGCGTGAAGTGGGGCCTCACCCTCGACGATATCCGCGTCCGTCTCGCCGCCTATTCGCGTATCGGCCGCGCCGAGTTGACCGCCAACCTCGCCCGTTTCCTGCAACACGTCGTGCCCGTCGCGGCCGAGGTCGGCGTCCGCCTCGCCATCCACCCCGACGACCCGCCCTTTCCCGTGCTCGGCCTGCCGCGCATCGTCTCCACCGCGGACGACGTCACCGCCCTCTTCGCCCTCGCCGACCACGAAGCCAATGGCCTGTGCTTCTGCTCCGGTTCCTTTGGCGCCCGGCCCGATAACGATCTGCCCGCCCTGGCCCGCCGCTTCGCCCCGCGCATCCACGCCGTCCACCTGCGCGCCACCAAACGCGAGCCCTCCAGCGTCTTCTACGAGGCCGACCATCTCGACGGCGACGTGGACATGCCCGCCGTGCTCCGCGTGCTGCTCGACGAACAGGACCGCCGCCGGGCCGCCGGCCGCGTCGACTGGCGCCTACCGCTCCGCCCCGACCACGGCCACGTGATGATGCACGATCTCACGAACTACGTCCCGCTCACCCCCGGCTACTCCGCCATCGGCCGGATGCGCGGTCTGGCCGAGCTGCGCGGCGTCATGCACGGCCTGCGCTTCGCCGAACAAGGCTAGGGACTAACCTCGATCAAGAAGGGCGCCGCCGGCAGGCCCTCCGCGTTGGCGAGGTTGGCCGCGTCCGGGTAGTTGGCCCACGCATACCGCACCCGGCGCGGCGCCACCATGCCCTCGGCCCGCAGCTTCACCGTGTCGCCCGCCAAGGTCCCGGAGGCGGCGACAAACTTGCCGTCCGCCCCCGCCAGCTCGAACCCGCCCGGCGCGCCGCCCGCCGCACGTAGCGCGCCTGCGTTAGACTTGAACGCCACCTCCACCGCGCCGTCGCTCGCCGCGCGGGCCGACACCGGCTCGGGGCCGGTATCGACCACGTCTCGTCCGTAGGTCCGCGCCAAGGCGAGCCGCGCCAGCCGATCGGCCACCGCCTGTTTGTTTTTAGGGTGAACATTGTCGCGGTCGCCGACGTCGATCGCCACCGCCATGCCGGTCGCGGGCAGCTCGAGCGCCCGCGCCTGCATGGCCCGCGTGCCGGCGATGTCGCCCTTGCCGCCGTAAGCGGCGAGTTGCACGAAATAGAACGGCAGCTCGCGCCCCCAGAGCGAACGCCAGTCGCGGATGAGCAGCTCGTTCCAGACCGGGAATAGCTCGCGCGGGCCGGTGATGGATTCGCCCTGATACCACAGCACGCCGCGCACCGCGTAGGGGATGACCGGCGCGACCATGCCGTTGAACATCACCGTCGGGTTGTGCTGGTCCTGCTCCGGGTCGGGGTTGCGCGGCGCGCGCGGCGGCTTGGCCCCCTTCGCCTTGGCATCGGCGGCCGCCGCCTCCCAGGCGGCGCGGTCCGCGTCATATTTTGCGCGCTTGGCCGTGTCGGCGCCGTAGGCGGCCAGCTCGGCGTCGAACTTCGCCAGCTCGGCCGCTGTGCGCGGGTCGGCCGCCATGGGCTCACGACGCACCCAGGCCTGGGCGCAACTCGCGCCGAAGGTGAGTTTCACGATGCCCACCGGCACATCGAGTTCCTGGCGCAGTCGCCGCGCAAAAAAGTAGCCGATGGCGGAAAAATCCCGCGCCGTCTCCGGCGTGCAGACCTGCCATGCGCCGCCGACCCGCTCGACCGGCACGGCGCTTTTCCGCCACTCGCCGGTGAACATGCGGATAAGCGGATGGTTCGCCGCCGCGACTTCCTCCGCCTCGTTCGCCACCCCGGCGAAGTAAAACTTCTCCGTCCGCGCGACCGTGAAGTCCATGTTGCTCTGCCCCGAACAGAGCCACACCTCGCCGACCAGCACGTCGCTCAACTTGATCGGCGCCTTTGTCTGTGAACCGATCACGACCAACTCGCGCCCTTTCGCCGAAGCCGTCATCGCAGGTAAATCGACCCGCCAAGCCCCAGAGACATCCGCCGTGGTCCCGAAGGTATTGCCGTCAAACCGCACTTCAACCTGCTCGCCCGGCAGGGCCTTACCCCACACCGGCACAGGGAGTTCGCGTTGCAGCACGAGATGATCGGTGAAGGGACTGGCTAGGCCCAGTTCCGCGCGCACTGTGTTGTCCCGCCCCCAAAAGATACCTGATGCAAGGAAGAGAATCTTCAACCATGCGCGGCCAGAATAAAGCGGCCGCGATAAAAGGAACGGGGTAAAAGCCAACCGAACGGGGATGGTCATGGGGCGGGGTTTGCGACTGGCCGGAATCGACTTCGCCGCGGGTAACAATCGTTGCGCGCATTTTTCTCCACCGCCAATCGCAAGGATTGCTGACTGTCAGAACCCGATTGATTAGGAAAGCCCCCCCCCGGATCCATATACTTTTCCAGACGCAAGAAGCTCCGCAATAACGCGCCCCATCCACTTCAGGGGTTGAGCAACCGATCGTTTTCACACTTGGAAACGCAGCCAGTCCACTGTGCGATTTGATCTTAGTCCCCCTAAAATCAATCCATGAAACCCGTCTTCGCCCTAGCCTCCGCCTTACTCTGCCTTGGATTTCTCGCCGGTTGCGGTAAATCCGCCTCTCCCTCCGCCGGCACCGAGCCCGCCGCCGCCAAAATCAAAATCGGCTTCCTCGTCAAACAGCCGGAGGAGCCCTGGTTCCAGTATGAATGGAAGGGCGCCGACAAGGCCGCCGCCCAATACGGCTTCGAGGTCATGAAACTCGGCGTGCAGGACGGAGAGAAAACCATGTCCGCGATCGACAATCTCGCAGTCGCCGGCGCCAGCGGTTTCGTGATCTGCACCCCAGACGTCCGCCTCGGGCCGCAGATCATGCGCCGCGCCACCGAAAAAGGCCTCAAGGTCGTGATCGTTGACGACCAATTTGTGAAAGACGGCAAGTTCATGACCGAGGTTCCCTATGTCGGCATGTCCGCCAGCCGCATCGGCGCCAAGCAGGGAGACACCCTCGCCGCCGAATTCCAAAAGCGCGGTTGGTCCGCCTCCGACACCGCCGTGTGCGCGGTGACCTTCGAAGAACTAGACACCGCCCGCGAGCGCACCGAGAGCTCCATCGCCGCCCTGAAGGCCGCCGGCTTCCCCGCCGACCGCATCTTCAAGGCCCCGCAAAAGACCACCGACATCCCCGGCAGCTTCGACGCCGTGAGCGTGCTCCTCACCCAGCACTCCGACGTCAAACACTGGCTCATCCTCGGCATGAACGACACCGCCGTGCTCGGCGCCGTGCGCGCCGTCGAGGGCCGGGGCTTCACCGCCGAGAACGCCATCGGCGTCGGCATCAACGGCACCGACTGTATCGACGAACTGCGCAAACTCAAGCCCACCCCCTTCTTCGGGTCCATGCTTGCCTCCGCCCCGCAGGAAGGCTTCGCCTCCGCCGAGATGCTCTACAAATGGATCAAGGATGGCACCCAGCCGCCTCTCGACACCCGCTCCGAGGGCATCCTGATCACCCGCGAAAACTTCGAGGAGATCCTGAAGAGGGAAGGCATTAACTAAAGTTGCGGCCGCCCGCCGCAGCGCATCCCGCCCTCACTCCCCTTATGTTTCCTGCTTAGACGTGAGCAACGCCGCCCATCCCTACCTCGTCTTTGACGACATCACGAAAACCTATCCTGGCGTGAAGGCGCTGCGCGGCGTCAGCTTCGGCGTGGAGGAAGGCACCGTCCACGCCTTGATGGGTGAGAACGGCGCCGGCAAATCCACCCTGCTCAAAGCCCTCAGCGGCGCACACCAGCCAACCACCGGTTGCCTGCGCATAGGCGGGAAGGAGCACGTCTTCACCTCCACCTCCGCTGCGATGGCCGCCGGAGTGGCGGTGATTTACCAAGAGCTTCACCTGGTGCCGGAGATGTCCGTGGCGGAAAACATCTACCTCGGCCACCTCCCGCAACGCGGCGGCATCGTTGACCGGAGTCGTCTCAACGAACTCGCCGCAATCCAGCTTCGCCGCCTCGGCGAGGACATCGATCCCGACACCAAGCTCGCCCGCCTGCCCATCGGCCAACGCCAGATGGTCGAGATCGCCAAGGCCCTGACTCGCGGCGCCAAGGTCATCGCCTTCGACGAGCCCACCAGCTCGCTCTCCGCCCGCGAGATCGAGAAGCTCTTCACCGTCATCCGCGATCTGCGCCGCGAGGGCTGTGCCATTCTCTACGTGACCCATCGCATGGAGGAGGTTTTCCGCCTTTGCGACGCCTGCACCGTCCTGCGCGACGGAGCCCACGTGCGCACCCACCCGTCCCTGCAAGCCATCACTCCTGACGTGCTGGTAAAAGATATGGTCGGCCGCGACATCGCCGACGTTTACGGCTACCAAGCCCGCGCCCACGGACCCGTTGCCCTTCAGGTCGACGGCCTCGTTGGCCCCGGGGTGCGCGCGCCGGCCTCGTTTTCCATCGCCCGCGGCGAGATCCTCGGCCTCTTCGGTCTGGTGGGCGCCGGTCGCACCGAGTTACTCAAGCTCCTCTTCGGCGCCACTCCCTCCACCGCAGGCACGATCCGGGTCCACGATGCACCGGTGACGGTGCGACGCCCGGCCGAAGCCATCAGGGCCGGCATCGTGTATTGCACCGAGGACCGCAAGAAGGAGGGCATCGTCCCGATCCGCTCCGTGAAGGAGAACTGCAATCTCTCCGCCCGCCGCAGCCACGTCAGCTTTGGCGGCGTGATCAACGAAACCTGGGAGCGGGAAAACGCCGCGGAGCAAACCACCGCCCTCGCGGTCAAGACGCCTTCTCTCGATCAACTCATCAAGCACCTTTCCGGCGGCAACCAGCAGAAGGTGATCCTCGGCCGCTGGCTGTCCGAGGACGTGAAGGTCCTCATGCTCGACGAGCCCACGCGCGGCATCGACGTCGGCGCCAAGAGCGAGATCTACAAGCTCATGTTCAAACTCGCCGCCGAGGGCATGGCCGTGCTTGTCGTCTCCAGCGACCTGCCCGAGGTTCTCGGCCTCGCCGATCGCGTGCTCGTGATGCGTCAGGGCCGGCTCGCGGCCGAGTTTTCCCGCGCCGACGCCGCCCCCGAACGCGTGCTCGCCGCCGCCCTGCCGATCGACACCAACGCCGCCCGGCCGGTTTAGTCGTCCGCCCGCCTACTTCCTCACTTATTTCCATCGCTCCCATGACTGCCAGCTCCGCCCCCGCCTCCCCGCCCAAATCAGGCGGCGCCGCCGCCCTCCTCGATCGCGCCGGCATGCTGCTGATCCTCGCCCTGCTGGTGATCGTTTGCTCGTTCACGGTGCCGAACTTTGCCTCGCCCAACAACGCCGAGAGCGTGCTCCTGCAGGTTTCCACCGTGGGCATCGTCGCCACCACGATGCTCTTCTGCCTAGCCTCGGGTAACTTCGATCTCTCGGTCGGCACCCTCATCCCCGCCGGCGGCGTGCTCTGCGCCCTCGTGTTGAAGGACACCGGCAACCTCGTGCTCGCGATCGGCGCCGCCCTCGGCTTTGGCGCCCTGGTCGGTCTCATCAACGGCGTGGTTGTGGCCAAGTGCAAAATCAACCCGCTCATCACCACGCTTTCCACCATGATGATGGTCAAGGGCGTGGCCTTCGTGTTCGCCGACGGCAAATCCATCGGCATCGCCAACGACGCCGTGCTCAATCTCGCCAACGCCGCGTTCCCCGTCTTCCATAACGAGCGCGGCGGCGTGCTGTTCCAGATCACCGCGCCCGTGTGGATCTGTTTCGCCCTGTTTTTCCTCTTCGGCTTCCTGCTCAACCGCACCATCTTCGGCCGCAACACCCTCGCGATTGGCGGCAATGAGGAGGCCGCCCGTCTCGCCGGCATACCGGTGGACCGGGTGAAGATCACCATCTTCGTCCTGCAAGGCGCGATCGCGGCCCTGGCCGGGGTGCTGCTCGCCTCGCGCATGGGCATAGGGGACCCCAAGACCGCCCAGGGCATAGAGCTCTCCATCATCTCGGCCTGCGTGCTCGGCGGGGTCTCGCTCACCGGCGGCGTCGGTCGCATGAGCTACGTCATCGCCGGCGTGTTCATCATGGGCATCGTCGAAAACGCGATGAACCTGCTGAGCATCGACTCGTTTTACCAATACATCGTGCGCGGAGCCATTCTCTTGAGCGCCGTGCTCTTCGACCGCTTCCGCACCCGCCGCTAGGCTGGATAGAGCCGCGCCGGCGGCATCCTACTCTGACTGTCCGATTGCAGCGCGCTCCGTCTGGATACGCTCATGGTTATCCGTGCACTACCCCCTATGTATTCGCCTGCTTGGTCTCGTTGCCGGCTCAAAGCCGGATTTCGTTGGCTCAGTCAATTCGCTCCTTGGCTAGCTTTGGCCGCCCCGTTAGCCGGGGGTGCCGAGGTGCCGCGGGAGTGGATTGACCCCGACACAGGGCATCGCGTCCTCCGGCTCTCCGACGAACCCGGCACCGCGAGCCTGTATTTCCACCAGTGGTCGTTCACCCCCGACGGACGCTCCGTAGTGGTGACCACACCCCATGGCATCGCGCTGCTCGATCATACCACCCGCGCCCTAGACATGCTGGTGGCCGGTGACGCGAAGATTATCCAACTAGGACGGCGCACCGGCGACGTGTTCTTCACCCGGAACGAGGGTGACCGACTCGCCGTCTTTGCTCTTTCGCTCGCGACCCGCACCGAACACCGCATCGCCCTCCTGCCTCCGCGCGCCACCGTCTCCACCGTCAATGCCGACGAAACCCTCCTCGGTGGCACCCTCACCGAGGTCGAGCCGCCAGCCGGCGAACTTTTTCCGCCCAACTCCGGCGCCTCCGTGAAAAACACCCCGCAGGGCGAATGGATGAAGGCCGGCAACGAACACGCCAGCGACGGACGCCTCTTCACTTTCGCCGAGCAAAAGGAGCGCCGCCTCGCCCGCCGCCTCGCCGCCCGCCTGCCCATGTCGATTTTCACCGTGAACATCGCCACCGGCGAGCTGCGCACCGTCCATAGCTCCACCGACTGGCTCAACCACCTCCAGTTCTCGCCCAAGGACCCCGGCCAGCTGATGTTTTGTCACGAGGGCCCCTGGCACATGGTGGATCGCCTGTGGCTCGTGCGCACCGACGGATCCTCACTCACCAAGGTCCATACCCGCACCATGAATATGGAGATCGCCGGCCACGAGTTCTTCTCCCCCGACGGCCGCACCGTCTGGTATGACTTGCAGACCCCGCGCGGCGAGAGCTTCTGGCTCGCCAGCTACGAGATCGCAACCGGTGCGCGCAGCCGCCTGCACATCGAGCGCAACGCCTGGTCCGTCCACTACAACGCCTCACCCGACGGCACCCGCTTCTCCGGCGACGGCGGCGACGCCGAGATGGTCGCTCACGCTCCCGACGGCAAATGGCTCACCCTCTTTCAACCCACGTCCATCCCCGATGTCGCCGAGTTGAGCGCTCCGGATTCCGGCAGCCTCATTCGCCCAGGCGTCCTCCGCGCCGGACGCCTCGTCAACCTGAAGACCCACGACTACCGCCTCGAGCCCAACGCCGTCTTCACCCCCGACGGCACAAAACTCATCTTCCGCAGCAACCTCCACGGCGAAGTCCATGTCTACGCCGTCGATCTCGACCCTGCGGCCAAGTAATTCCCCGCCGCCGCTTTCCGCATCTCCGCTTTTTCCATGCGCTGCCTTCGCCTCCTCGTTGCCTGCATCGGCCTGTTCGCTTTCGCCAGCCCCTCCCTTGTGGCAGCGTCAACCGATGACGACCGCCCCGTCGTCAACGACTCTGGCATCGCTCCCGAGAAACCTGCCGCCGGAATCCTTCCAACCCTCTGGCTCGCCGGAGACTCCACCCTCAACAGCAACGCCCCGATGCGCGGCTGGGCCCAGGACCTCGGCCAGTTTTTCGACCCCAAAAAAATCAATGTCGTCAACCGCGCCATCGGCGGCCGCAGCTCCCGCACCTTCTACACCGAGGGTCGCTGGCAAAAGATCCTCGACGAGATCAAGCCCGGCGACTGGGTCGTGATCCAGTTTGGTCACAATGATGTCGGCCGCACCGACGCCTCCAGTAAGTTCCGCGGCTCCGTCAAAGGCATCGGCGACAACACCGAGGACGTCACCAAGCCCGACGGCACGGTCGAGACCGTCCACAGCTTCGGCTGGTATCTCAAAACCTACGTCCGCACCGCCCGCGCCAAGGGCGCCAACGTGATCCTCTGCTCTCCCATCCCGCACAAGAAATTCGATGCCTACGGCAAGTTCATCCACGACTGGGCCGGCTGGCGCGAAAACATCCAGACCTGCGCTCAGGCGGAAGGCGCGAGCTACATCGACCTAAGCGAACTCATCGGCCGCGGCTACGACAAACTCCCCCAAACCGAGATCGAGGCCTTCTTCGCCGACAAGGGCACCCATACCAATGCCGCCGGCTCCCTGTTCAACGCCCGCGCCCTCCTTACCGGACTCCGCTCCCTGCCCGGCGCTCCGCTCGAAGCCTACCTCGCCCCCGAGGGCCTGTCGCAAACGCTTCGGTAAGCCGTGGTGGCCCCACGCTCAGCCCGTCGTGGTTCGCAAAGTCGGTCCTTCCTGCCAGCGTCCCGCCACACTGAGCACGGCGGACGTAGCCGGCACCCCGAATTCATTTTGCTGCAGATTGGCGATCACCGCCTCCGCACTGCGGCGGCCGATCAGCGCCGGCTGTAGATCGATGCCCGCGCAAGGCACCTCCGCCATAAGCTGGTTGAGGCAGACAAAACCATGCGTCTCCGGCACTCGGGCGCCCTCCGCCTCCATCCAAGGTATCACCCGGGTCCAGTGCCCCAGCACCACATCCGGCCGCTCCTCGCGAAACCAGGCGCGAAACTCCGCCTCCTGCACCTCGGTGCCCGAGGAACGCAGCGGCTGGACCGGACCTCGATTGAAGTGGTGGCTTTGCACGACCAGAAAAGCGCCCTCCCAACGGTGATGCAGCCGCTCGTCGATATGTTTGGATAAAACCAAGCCAGGCCGCTTGTAACCCGCCGCCCGCACTCGCTCCAGGGCTTCGATCATATTGCGATGATGATCCGGACAAACCGTGTTCAGCGGCGGGCTGTGGATCACATAGTCCGTATAGATGCCGGCATAGTTAGGCCAGTCGAGCTGCGTGTAATCCGGCTCGCCCCAGCACGGCAGAAGAATGACCCCGTGGATGCCACGAGCCTTGAGGATGCCGTCGAGCCGCTTCACAGTGACTCCCTTGGCCGAAACGGTCAGACGCTCGGCTTCAAAGCCGAGTTCCCGTGCCCGCACCCGGGCCGCTTGAAGGAGTTTTTCCGGAAACTCGGTCGCATATTGTGGCCGCCCGTCGTTCACCGCCTCAACCAGCGCCAACACGCCTCGGAACGTTCCACCCGCCGAACGCCGCAACTGCGACATCAACGCCGCCGCCAGAGGATTGCTTTTGTAGCCGGCGGCCGCCGCCGCGGCCCGCACTCGTGTGATCGTCTCCGCCCGCACTCGCGGAACCCCGCGCAAAGCCTCGGACACGGTGGCGCGGGACAAACCCAACTGCGCCGCGAGGGATCGAATGGTCGCCATAGTTCGGACTGTCTGAACTCTGGCCGTTGGCTGCGAGCGTCAACCGCAATCAAGGTGATACCGCTTTACCCTTATCGCCGCGCCCCCTCACCCCAGCCGGCCCCACCCATAGGCCGGGGAACCCACCTCCCTTGCCTGACCGCCATGCTCCAACCCCGCCCCATCCGCCCTCGCGCCGGTTTTACCTTAATCGAACTCCTCACGGTTATCGCTATCATCGGCATCCTCGCCGCGATCATCATCCCGACCGTGTCTAGAGTGCGACAAAGCGCGCAGAACGGCCAGTGCGTTTCGCAGCTTCGAGAGTGGGGACGCGTGATCAATCTGTATGCCCTGGAAACCAAAGGTAACTACTACAGTAAAAATTGGGCCAGCGTAGCCGACGCCGACGCCCCGGGCGGCATCAGCTACAAACGCTATTTCAGTAAATCGAATGAAGAAGGGTTTCGCATGCGCCTATGCCCCACTGACCCCCAGACCAAGGTCATCTTGGCCAGCACCACCCGGGCAGCCAATCCGACATACGGCATGGTGCGCGGTTCGATTGGCGGCACCCTGACCACCTTGGCTTCGGAAACCGCCATCCCCCTCGGGCGCGCCCGCACGCCCTCGCAATATGTTCTCATGATGGACGCTATTTCCAATGCGAACATTGGTATCACTCCCTCCTCCCTGGCTGAATTCCAAAAATACATCGGTGATCAAGTAGACCCCACTTTGGCCGACCCCGCCCGCCACGGCACCAAATTCAACGCCGTCTTCGGCGACTGCAGCGTTAAGCGCGTAAGTTGGACCAAGACCGTTGGCGACACCTCCTCCGTATTCAGCATGCGCAATGTCTGGTTCCAGCTCTACTGAGGTCTCACACCAGCTTCAGGCCGATCACCGCCCCGCCCTCCACCCGCGACGCACCCTAATTCCACTTTCCCCTACCCCCATGCATTCCCGCTCCTCCCGCTCCCATAAACGCACCGCGCTCTCCGCGCTCCTGCTCGCCGCCTTAGCCTCCCTCGCCCAGGCTGCCGACCTTTATAAGGCCAATAACGAAACCAACCTAGATGCACTCGCCGCCTGGGTGAACGCCGACAATAGCGCCATCACCACCGCACCGGCCAATACGACCACATCGACCGATACCTGGATCTTCGACAACCGCGTCATCCTCGCCGGAGATGTCGACGGCGTGCAATCGGTGACCGTAGGCGCGGGTAAAGATCTGGGCGTGCGCACCATTCAAATCAAGGATCCGGCCCTCCCGATTTCCTTCAACGGTAACGGTCGCACCTTCACCGCCACCAACACCGGCGGTATCGACATGGCCTCTGCCACCAAGAACCTCACGTTGCAGAACATGTTCTATCGCGTGGCCGCCAGCGGTAATACCATCAATCTGCAGGTCGCCACTGGCCGCACCCTCACTTTCGGATCCACCGCCCAGGTCAACGTCCGCAGCAACGCCGGCGGCGTGATCGTGAATTGTAACACCGACGGCGTAAGCACCGGCACCATCATTTTTGGCGCCGCCTTTGCCCCCAGTAACGTAATCATCGGAGCGGGACGCGTGGAGTTCAATAACCCTGCCGGCAACACTCGCCTCGGCACACCCACCACCACCGTCAACGGCGGCACCTTGGTCGTGGGCAATACCACCGGGTCAGCAACCGGTTCCAGTCCGATCACCCTAAATAACACCGCCACACTCACGGGAGCTGGTATCGTCACTGGCTTAGTAACCGCCAACGCCGGAACCACCCTCGCTCCCGGCCTGAACGGCCTCGGCACCCTCAAGGTCGGCTCCCTTACCCTGGCCACCGACAGCAAGATTCTCTGGGAAGCCAACAACCCCCTTGAAGCCGATACGCTTCAAGTGACCGCCGCTAACGGCCTCACCATAAACGGTGGCGTCGTCTCCCTCTACAACCCCGGCACCACCGATCCGCTCACTACCGTGGGAGTTTTTGATCTCATCAAGTTTACCGGAGCCCTCAACGGCGCCCTGAGCAACCTCACGCTGAACCCCGCCACCCAAATCGCAGACCGCATCTACACCCTAGGACTCGGCGCCAATGGCGTCACCCTCACGATCGCCACCGCCGCCGCCATCGAGCGATCCTGGGACGCCGATGCTTCCGGCACTTGGTCCACCGCTGCCAACTGGACCGCCGACACCGTCCCCGACGCCGTCGGCACCATCACCAATATCACCGGGGCAGCCGGAGCCACCTTCTCCGCGGCCCGCACCATCACCCTCGACGCCCCGCGGACTGTGGGCGCACTTACTCTCGATTCCGCTCAGGCCGTCACCATCGATGGAACCTCGACGCTCACACTGGACAACAATAGCGCCGCCGCCCTGCTCAACGCCTCCGGCACCGACCACCTCATTTCTACCCCGCTGGCTCTCAAGGCCGGGGGTGTTCTCGCCGATGTGGCGGACACTAAAACCCTCACCCTCGGCGGCGCGGTCAGCGGCACCGGCGTAGGCATCGTAAAATCCGGCACGGGCACGCTTCTGCTGACCGCCAACAACACCTACACCGGCAACACCTCCATCTCGGCCGGCACCCTTCAGGTCGGCGCCGGCGGCACTACCGGCGCGGTCGCCGGCCCCATCGCCAGCAGCGGCGTCCTGCGCTTCAACCGCTCGGATTCCGTCGCGTTGTCTTCCGTAATCAGCGGCACCGGCGAGGTCCAGTTCACCGGCGCGGGCGACACCACCCTAAGCGCGGCCAACACCTACTCAGGCGCCACCACGCTATCCTCCGGCACCCTGATAATCGCAAACTCAGCCGCTCTGCAGAATAGCACGCTCACCTACTCGACCACCGGAGGCTCCCTCGTGGTGGCCGACCCCGTCGCTTCCCTGACGCTCGGAGGCCTAGCCGGCGACCGCGCCCTGCCCTTGGCCAACACCCTTTCCGGTCCCCTTGCGCTGACCGTCGGCCAGAACAACGCCTCCACCACCTACACCGGTTCCCCCTCGGGCTCGGGCCTCAGTTTCACCAAGACCGGCTCCGGCACACTGACCCTGGGCGGCGTGCATACCTATACGGGTGACGCCATCGCCGTCCCCGCCGTCGTCGCCACCACCGTCTCTGCCGGCACCCTGGCGATCAGCACGGGGGCAACTTTCAACACCGCTGCCGCCAATCTCGGCACCGCCTCGACCGCTCGTCTCTTGGTCAACGGCGGCACCCTCAACGCCTCCGCCGCCTCCCTGCTCACCAACGCATCCATCGGCTTCGAGGTGACCTCGGGCGTGGCTAACTTCAACGGCGGCATTGTCACGGAGTCCAACCAGTCGTCCGCCGAACCCTTCATCAACGTGACCGGCGGCATCCTCAACGCCGCCTCCATCTCCCTCAGCCGGGGTGCCCTCAGCATCACCTCCGAGCCGGCCAGCGGCCAGGTCACGCAAGGCCTCTACGTCAACGGCGGCGCCGTGAACGTCACCGGAGCGCTCGGCATCGGCGCCCTCACCGGTGCGAACTCGAGCGTCAGCGCCCGCGTTGATTCCGGCTCCCTCACAGTCGGTGGCGCCGTAACCGTTGGTATAAATAATACCGGTCGCTGGTCGGTGCTCGATATCAATGGAGGCACCTTCACCTCGACCGATTCCACCTCCGGCGTGCTGCTCGGCAGCCCCTTCGCCGGCCAGGTGATGATGCACGTGCGCGGCTCGGGCGTCGCCAAAGTGCAACGCATCCAGTTCGGCCAAGGCGCCTTGGCTGGAAAATCCTACCTGAACTTGGGCGGCGGCACGCTCTATGTTGGCTCCGGCGGCTTGGTGCTGGGTAGCTCCGACACGACCTTCGTCGCCGGCCTTCGCCTCGGCGCCGGCACCCTCGGCGCCCTCGCCGACTGGTCCTCCACCCTGCCCGTTGCCATGAACGGCAGCCCCGCCATCGTAACCGGCGACGACGACCTCGGCGCGGCCCACGTCATCACGCTCCAAGGCGCGGCCACCGGTCTGGGCGCGCTCACTAAGAACGGCGCCGGCACCGTGCGCTTCACCTCGCCCTCCAATGATTACTTCGGGCCGACCTTGGTCAACGCCGGCCGGCTCGGTCTCGCCGGCCACACCAGCGACGTGATCACCGTGGCCGCCGGCGCCACCCTGGCCCCCGAGGGCGCGCTCTCGGCCGACACCGGCGCATCGATCGAAGGCAACTTGGCCATCGCCTACGCTGCCTCCGCCACTCCGCCCGTCCCCAGCATCACCGCCGCCGCCGGCGGCTTCACCCTCGGCGCCGCCTCGACCCTGACGATCAACGGCACCGGCACGCTGACCGCGCCGTCCTACGTCCTGCTGAAAGGCACCGCCGCCGTCACCGGCACCTTCGCCTCTGTCACCGGGCTACCCGCGGGCTACTCGCTCAACTATGCCTATGACGACGACGCGAGCGAGGCCACCCCCGCCGTGGTGGCTCTCGTCGCCGCGCCGCTCTCTCCCTACCAGGCTTGGGCCGCCGGCTACCCCTCGCTCACCGACGCCCTTACCGGCTCTGATCCTGACGGCGACGGCCTCAGCAACTTCGCCGAATATGCGCTCGCCCAGTCTCCCGTAGAAAGCGACGCCTCGGCCGCCTACACCACCGGCCGTTCGGGCAACTTCCTTACCCTCGCCTTCGATCATCCGGGCAACGCCACCCTGCGCTACGAGATCGAGGCCAAGTCCGACCTTTCCGCCGCCTCTTGGAGCGTCGTTTATACCTTCGACCCCTTCACGACGGCCGGAGCCGCCACCTACACCGACACCGTGGATATCACTGCCACCCCTCGTCGCTTCTTGCGCCTCAAGGTTACCCAGACGCCCTGAACACCGGACCCCGGCTAAATCCCCGTTCTGCCCACCCCGCTGGCGCGAGCCGGCGGGGTTTTCTTTTTCAAAAAATCACCAGATGACGCGTCGCCAGGCTTCAAAGTTGACCGTAAAACTTTCCATGTTCGCGCTTTCCTCGGCCGTCCGCGTGGATTCGCTTCCTAAGTAGCCCCTATGCAAAAAGAAGTCCTCTGGATCGCCTCCCTGTGCGTGCAGGAAAACGTCCTCAATGCCAAACGCGCCGCCGCCATCGCCCAAGGCCTGCCCGCCGGCGCGGACGCCCTCGGCTTCGGCCAGGCCCTGCTCGACCAGGAAATCACCACCGACCTCGACCTGCTCAACCGCCTCGTCGAGGAGTCGCAGACCCTCGCCGCCTCCGACGCCGAGCCCCCGGCTTTACCCGGCCTGCCCGCAACCCAGCCAGCCGCCTCGGCTCCAGCCCAAGCCGCCGGCACCACTGCCACCCCCGCTCCGGCCCCGGCCGCCCCGCCCCCTCCGCCGGTTTCCAGCCAGGTGGATTTTTCCGTCGTCCCCAACCTGGGCGAACTTGATCTGAAGGCCTTCATGCTTGGCCTGCTCGGCACCGTTCAACGCCTCGGCGCGAGCGACCTCCACCTCTCCGCCGGCGCACCACCCTACGTGCGTAACATGCGCGCCCTGAGCTTCCTGTCCACCCAACCCCTCTCCGCCGCCGATTCACAGCGCCTCAACACCTGCCTGCTGGCGCCGCCCGAGGTCGAGATCTTCAACAAGAAACGCGACTACGACTACGCCTTGGCCATGGAGGGCGGCCGCCGCATCCGCGTAAACCTGATGGAACACAAGGAGGGCGCCAAGGGCACCTACCGCATCGTGCCAGAAAAGGTCCGCACCCCGGCCGAGCTCGGCTTCAAAAACACCGCCGTCATCGAGAAACTCCTCAG
The DNA here is from genome assembly GCA_903869675.1 of uncultured Verrucomicrobiota bacterium. Taxonomy (GTDB): domain Bacteria; phylum Verrucomicrobiota; class Verrucomicrobiia; order Opitutales; family Opitutaceae; genus IMCC26134_A. The sequence goes on from CAIQAB010000021.1 coordinate 52,817, forward strand.
CTACCACAACGGCCTCATCCTCGTCACCGGCCCCGTGGGCGCAGGCAAGACCACGACGCTTAATTCCCTCATTGATCAACTCAACCGCACCCGCGACGACCATGTGATCACGGTCGAGGACCCAATCGAGTTCCTCCACCAGAGCCAGGGGTGCAACGTCACCCAACGCCAGGCCGGTCGCCACACCAATACCTTCGCCACCGCCCTGAAGGCCGCCCTCCGCGAAGACCCCGACGTGATCGTGATCGGCGAGTTGCGCGACCTCGAGACCATCGAAATGGCCATCAGCGCCTCCGAAACCGGCCACTTGGTGATCGGCACCATGCACACCAGCGACGCCACCTCGACCCTGAACCGTCTGCTCGACGTGTTCCCGCCCGGTCAACAGTCTCAAATCCGCGCGATGGTGGCGCAGAGTCTCCGCGGTATCCTTTGCCAGCGCCTGCTGCCCGCCAAAAACGGCGGCGTCGCTCTCGCCGCCGAGATCCTGGTCAACACTCTCGCAGTTTCCTCAATGGTGCGCGACGGCAAAACCCAAGGCATCCCCAGCGCCCTCGATACCGGCAAACGCGAGGGCATGATCTCCATGGACAACTCCATTCTGGACCTCTGGAAGGAAGGTAAAATCACCAACGAGGTCGCCCGAGTGAATATCCTCAACAAAGCCGTTCGCGCTGCCGTCCCCGCCAACGACTAAGGGCCCCCGCCCTCCGGCTACTCGCTACCCACTATCCGCTACTCCCCTTCTTCCCATGCCCGCCGCCATCGACCACATGCTCCGCGCCATGCGCGCAAAAGACGGTTCCGACCTCCACATGATGGTCGGGATCCACCCCCGCGCCCGCGTATCCGGTTCCCTCCGCGACCTGACCGATTTCCCCAAAATCACCTCCGAACACATGGAGGAGTTGCTGAAGGAAATCTGCGCTCCGCATCGCTGGGAACACTTCCTCAAGAACAACGACCTCGACTTCGCCTACGAGATTCCCGGCCTCGCCCGCTTCCGCGTCAACTACCTGCGCAATGCCCTCGGCATGGCCGCCGTGTTCCGCCAGATCCCCTCAAAGATCCTGTCCTTTGACGACCTGAAGCTGCCCGAAGCGTTGAAAAAACTCTGCGCCCTGCGCGAAGGCCTGGTCCTCGTGACCGGCCCCACCGGCTCCGGCAAGTCCACCACCCTCGCGGCGATGATGGACTACATTAATCTGAACTCCACCCGCCACATCATCACGGTGGAGGACCCCATCGAGTTCGTGCACCAGAACAAGAAGTCCGTCATCGTCCACCGCGAGGTCTTGGAGCACACCGAGAGCTTCGCCGACGCCCTGAAGGGCGCGATGCGCGCCGACCCCGACATCATCCTGGTGGGCGAAATGCGCCAGCTCGAGACCATGCGCCTCGCCCTCGGCTGCGCATCCATGGGCATGCTCGTCTTTGCCACCCTGCATACCAACAACGCCCCGAAGACGATCGACCGCATCATCGACGCCTTCCCCGCCGATGAGCAAAACCAGATCCGCGTGACCCTCGGCTCCTGTCTCCGCGGCGTTGTGTCCCAGCTCCTCTGCAAGAAAAAGTCCGGCGGCCGCTGCGCCGTGCACGAAATCCTCCTGCCCCACGACGCCCTCGGCGGCACCATCCGCGCGGGCAATATTTCCGCAATCCGCAATATCATCGAAGGATCGATGGCCGATGGCATGGTCTCGATGGATTTCTCCCTGCGGAAACGCTTCGATAATGGCGAGATCAGCGCGCGCGAGGCCTACATGAAGGCCAACGACAAAGCCTCGTTTGATGCCATCCTCGCCGCCGAGACCGCCGCCGGCGGCGGCGCCGCTCCGGGCCACTAGGACTCCGCGGCCACCCAGCGCTCCCTCTCCCCTTGCTTGGCGAGGGAAGCGTTTTTTCGAGCCAACTCAGGCCGGCGCAGGCGCCGGCGTGCCGCCCAGTGCCTCGGGCTCCTCCCGCGGCGCGGCAGGACGAACCTCCGGCTTGGCGCTCGCCGGGATCGGGGGCGGCTCAGGCAAAGCGATGGGAGAACGGATTTCCCCGAATTCGAGGATTTCGTTCACGTGGCGCCCTTCGATCGTCTCGTGCTCCAGCAGGGCCTCGGTGATCTTATCGAGGGCAGCGCGGTGGCCGAGGATGATCTCGCGGGCGCGGGCATATTGCTCGTCGACGATCTTCTTCACTTCGGAGTCGATGGTGCGCGACGTCTCCTCGCTGTGATTTTGCGAACGGGTAATCTCGCGGCCCAGAAAAACCGTGTCCTCGTTCGAGCCAAAAGCGATGGGCCCCAGGATACTCATGCCCCAATCGCACACCATGTGGCGGGCGAGCTTGGAGGCCTGGCGGATGTCTCCCGAGGCCCCGGAGGTGATGTCCCCCAAGACCGTCTCCTCGGCAATGCGCCCGCCGAAGAGCGTCGCGAGCTGATTTAGCATGCGGCGCTTGGCATAGTTGTAGGTATCCTTTGACGGGATATACATCGTGCTACCAAGCGAACGACCGCGGGGGATGATGGTGACCTTGTGGACTGGCATCGTCTCGTCTTTGATCACGGCGGAGACGAGTGCGTGGCCGGCCTCGTGCACCGCGACAATCTTGCGGTCCTCGGCGTCCATGCCTTTGCGTCGCTCGAGGCCGAAGAGCACCTTGTTGCGGGCGTCGTCCACATCTTGGGCATCCACGCGCTTCTTGTTCCGGCGGGCGGCCAGCAAGGCTGATTCGTTCAGCAGGTTGGCCAACTCGGCACCGGAGAGACCAGGCGTGCCGCGGGCCACGACGTTCAAATCGACGTCGTCGGCGAGAGGGATCTTGCGGGCGTGGACCTTGAGGATCTGCTCGCGGCCGGCGAGATCGGGCAGGTCGACGTAGATCTGGCGGTCAAATCGGCCCGGACGCAGCAGGGCCTGGTCGAGCACATCGGCACGGTTGGTCGCGGCGATGATGATCACACCCTCGGAGGTGTCGAAACCGTCCATCTCGACCAGCATCGAGTTTAACGTCTGCTCGCGCTCGTCGTTGCCGCCGCCGAGGCCGGCGCCGCGCTGGCGACCGACCGCATCGATTTCGTCGATAAAGATAATGCAGGGGGCGTTTTTCCGGCCCTGCTCAAACATGTCGCGCACGCGGCTGGCGCCGACGCCCACAAACATCTCCACGAAATCCGAACCGCTCACGCTGAAGAAGGGCACATCGGCCTCGCCCGCGACCGCCTTGGCCAGAAGGGTCTTGCCGGTGCCGGGAGGGCCGACGAGGAGGATGCCCTTGGGTATCTTGCCACCAATCTTTTGGAATTTCTTCGGGTCTTTGAGGAAATCAACCACCTCGGAAATCTCCTGCTTGGCCTCATCGCAACCAGCCACCGTGGCGAAGGTCGCCTTGTCGCGATCGCGACTGAGCAGCTTGGCCTTGCTTTTGCCAAAGCTCAGCGCGCCGCGTCCGGCGTTCTTGAGCTGGCGGACAAAAAGAAAATACAGGAGCCCGAGAATGAGGAAAATCGGGAGGAGATTGATGACGAGATTGCTCCAGACTCCGGAGGCTGGCGTCTGTTTGAAGACACCCGTTTTTTCGAGGCGCTCATAGGTCTCGTCGGTCAAACGACCGGCTGCGCGGAACTGGTTGGTCTTGGCCCCGCCGCCCTCAACCGCGAGGGTGGGCTCGGTAGCTTCGCCGGTGATGTCATACCAGTAAGGCGCACCGCTGCCGTTATAGCGCAGCATGCCTTCCTTGACCTGGCCTTTCTCGGCTAGTTCGACGACCTCGGTGATCTTGAGCACCGCCACACCCTGAGTCTTCGCCGGATTGAGCATCAACACGGCGAGGATGGTCGCCAGCAATGCGATCCAAATCAGCCACATGCGGGGCTGGAATTTGTCCGGAGGCAGATTTTTGAGCGGGCGCCGCGGAGACTTGGAACTGTCTTGGGTGGGATCAGGCATCAGAGAATGGACTAGGGGAAGACGGTGCAGGTTCCACATTCATAAGTCAACGAACGCAGGTAGTTCCCCGCCTCGGCGATCACTTGCTCCATCCCGTCAGGCCGGGACGCAGGTCAAACGGGCCCGCCCGCGCAGAGCAAAATGTCCCGCCCCGAGACTCTGCCGTGCGCCGGGCCGGCCGGAAACCACAAGATCCAGCAAGGCATTGAATCCCTTGCGATTGAGGTCCGTGCACACGGGCGTGCTTTCCAGCCAACGCCGCACCGCGCGGCGCACGATGGCGCGGGGCAAACCCGCCAGCGGACGCAAGGCGAGGCCGCCGCGCGCATCCATGCGCGTTACACGATCCACCCAAGCCTCCAGCGCGTCATCGTCCTCCTCCAGTAGTTCGCGCGACAAGGCCAGCCCGCCCAGCGCATCACGGCCCGGCTCGGCCGCGATGTCCCGCCAGGCCGGCACCAACGCGGCTCGCACCCGATTCCGCAGAAAAGCCGGTGATTCATTGGAAGCATCTTCCCGCCAAGTTCCGCCAGCGGCACGAAGCGCGGCGGCCAATTCGGCTTTGTCGAGGTTGAGCAGCGGACGCAGATGCACCCGCCCAAGTGACGGCTGCGCATGCACCGGCCTCGGCGCGGAAAGCCCCGCCGCGCCCGACCCGCGTGCCAGTCGCATAAAGAACGTCTCCGCCACGTCGTCGCGGTGGTGTCCGGTAAACAAACTCGTTGCCCGCCGCCGCTTCAGGGTGGTGGCGAAAAACGCCATGCGCCCCGCCCGTGCCTCGGCTTCGGACGCATACGGCTGCTTGCCTGCGCGGGTTCCGCCAACGCACGTCACGCCCAACCCGGCGCAAAGCGCCGCGCAAAACCGGGCATCGCCCGCCGAAGCCCGCCCCCGCAAGCGGTGGTTAAAATGCAGGGCCAGCATCCGCGTCCGGCGTTCGGGAAAATGCGCCCAAAGTAAAAGTAGAAGCGACACCGAATCCGCCCCGCCCGAAAGCGCCACCGCCCAACGGGCGTTCGGCGGCGAGGTCTCCGCCCAGCGCAGCACCGCCGCGTGCAAGCGCCCGCGGGGGATAGCTACGGCAAGACGAGCGGCGACGGCAGACCAGAAGCTTTTTTCAACCACAGATAACACGGATAAACACGGATAAAATCTGAATAAAAACCTACTAACGAACCACCCGTTTCCACCTAAGATCGTTGAATTTAAAATTGAGCAACAGAGCGAGCCGCAAGTCAGTAATCGTGAGGTATCCAATCATTTGGGCGATATGCGTGTCCGTGAAGTTCTCCGTGACTTTGGGGTCTACAATTACGAGATCATTTACGATCAAATCCGGAACAAGCGTATCCACAACGATACCGTCGTAGAGCACGTCAAACCTTCGCTGCTGCTCCACTTTAAATCCGCGCTTCCGTAACTCGATGACCAGCGCATTCTCATACGCTTTCTCATTCAAGCCGGGCTTGAGTTTATTAAGCACCGTCATGGCGGCACCGATGATCCCCTCGGACAACTCGCGATGGATGATCTTATCCGTGTCCATCCGTGTTATCCGTGGTTAATCTTTCTTAAACTTAACCCCTCAGCCGAAACGCAGCATGTCGCGGCCGAAATACGGCACGAGCGCGGCGGGGAGCTTCACCGTGCCGTCGGGTTGGAGGTTGTTCTCCAGGAGAGCCGCCAGCACGCGCGGCACGGCGAGGCCAGAGCCGTTTAGCGTGTGCACGAGCTCGGGTTTGCCTTCGGTATTGCGGAAACGGATCTGCGCGCGGCGGGCTTGGAAACTCTCGAAATTCGAGCAGCTCGAGACCTCCAGCCAGCGCTGCTGGCCGGCCGCCCAGACTTCGAGATCGTATTTTTTGGCTTGGGAAAAACCGACATCGCCGCCGCACATGAGAAGCACGCGGTAGGGCAGCTCGAGTTTGCGCAGGAGGTTTTCCGCGTCGGTGCGGAGCAGATCGAGCTCCGCATAGCTGTTCTCGGGATGCACCCACTTGAGCAACTCGACCTTGTCGAACTGGTGCAGGCGATTGAGCCCGCGGACGTCCTTGCCATAGCTGCCCGCCTCGCGGCGGAAACACGGTGTGTAGGCGGCCCGCTTCACCGGCAGGACCTCGGCATCGAGGATCTCATCCCGGAAGAAATTGGTCAGCGGCACCTCGGCGGTGGGCACGGCGTAGAAGCCATCCGCGACCGCCTCATACATCTGGCCCTCCTTGTCGGGGAGCTGACCGGTGGCGGTGGCGCTGGCGGCGTTTACGAAGATAGGCGGATTCACCTCGGTGTAACCGGCCGCGACCGCCTCATCTAAAAAGAACTGGAGCAGGGCCCGCACGATGCGCGCACCATCACCGATGTAGAAGGGGAAACCTGCGCCGGTGACCTTGGAGCCGCGGGCGAAGTCGATGAGTTTATCGAAGCCCGGAATCTCCCAGTGCGGCCTGGCAACCGGCGAGAGTCCCTCGCAAGTGCCCCATGTGGCGAAGGTGACGTTCTCCTCCGGGGTGCGGCCCTCGGGCACGCTCTCGTGGGGCAGATTGGGCAGCGTGAGCATGGCCGCACGGTGCTTGGACTCGATCTCGCCCAGTCCGGCCTCGCGGGCCTTCACCTCGGCCGAGACCGTCTTCATCTCCTGCACCTTGGCGATGAACTCCGGCGAACCTTTGGGCAGACGGGCCATCTCGGTGTTGGCGGCCTTTTGTTTGGCGCGCAAGGCCTCGACCTCGGCCAACTGGACACGCCAGGCGGCGTCGAGCGCGAGCACGGCGTCGAGATCGACCTCGAGATGTTTTTTCGCGATGGCGGCGCGGACGAGTTCAGGCGATTCGCGGAGGAGCTTGGGATCGAGCATGGCAGGCGGGTAAAGGTGTGCAGCAGACCGGAAACGCGGCACCCGCGTCAACAATTGCCTTCCCATGCAGAAGCAGGGAAACACCATACAGCACTTGCAAACGCCCAATCCCGCCCCGTGAGCCGCCCCATCTCCTCTCCGCCCGTCCCCAAGGCCCCGCCCACCGCCGGTCTCGGCCGCTACCGTCGGCACCTGCACCACCTCCGCCCCGCGCGCTGGCATCTGATCGGTAGTCTGATCGCCGCCGCCGTCTTTGCCCTGACCACCGGAGCCGGCCTGCCCATAGCGATGAAGTATTTGCTGCCGATCTTCTTTCATAAGCAGGATAAGATTGACCCGGCGGTGGTGAATATTGCCCGCCGCCTTTTTGGCGAATCTTTCGAGGGCAGCCTGCTCCTGCTCGCCTGCATCGGACTGCCCCTCGTCTTTATCATCCGAGGCGCAGCCGCCATCGCCAACCGCTATTGGGTAAATGAAGCCGGCTTCATCACCCTGGAAAACATCCGCCTGGAGGTCTACGACCGGCTCCTCGAGCTGCCCCTGGAGTTTTACCAACGTAACAAGGCCGGCGATCTCCACGCCCGCCTCATCGGCGACACCGAGCGACTCAAGGCCGTTGTAGTGAATGTGGCCGGCGAAATCGTGAAGCAACCGTTCACCCTCCTCGCCTCGCTCGCGACCTTGGTTTACCTCTGCCTGACCGAGAAAAGCGTGCTTTTCGCGCTCATCGCCATGCTGAGCGTGCCCCTCTGCATCATTCCGATCCATGTCGCTTCTCGCCAACTGGTTAAACGCTCCCGTCAACTTTCCGAGAGCGGTGGCGAATTGGGCTCGATGACGGTCGAGACGCTCCAGTCGCCGCTCGAGATCCAGGCGTATAACCTCCAGCCGCGCCAACGCGTTCGTTTCCGGGAAACCATCCGCCGGATGTTCGATCTGGGCATGAAGACGGTGAAATACCAGTCCTACGTCACGCCGGTGATCGAAGTCGTTTCAGTCTGCGGCTTCGTCGCCGCCCTCTACTTCGGCACGCGCAACGGCATGACCTTCGAGACCTTCACCGCCCTCGCCCTCGCTCTCTACATGTCCTACGAGCCGGTGAAAAAAATCAGCTCCATCCAGGCCATGCTGAAGACCGGCGAAGCCTCGCTCGAGCGCCTCGAATATATCCTCGACGCCAAAGACACCGTGCCCGCGCCAACCGCGCCGCGCCCCCTCCCCGCCGGCCCGCTGCCGATTGTCTTTGAGCGCGTCGGCTTCACTTACGCCCCCCGCCCCGGCGAGGCCGACGACGACGCCGCCCGCCCCGCGTTGCGTGACCTCAACCTCCGGGCTGAACCCGGCGAGACCATCGCGCTGGTCGGCGCGAGCGGCGCGGGCAAATCCACCTTCATCACCCTGCTGCCCCGCTTCTACGATCCAACTCAGGGCCGGGTGACGCTCGGCGGGGTGGACCTGCGCGAGTTGGACAAGACCGCCCTGCGCGAGCGCATCGCCGTGGTGCCCCAGCAACCGCTGCTGTTCAACGCCAGCTTCGCCGACAACATCCGCATGGGGCGCCTCGCCGCCACCGACGCCGAGGTCGAGCAGGCCGCCCGCCGCGCCCACGTGCACGAGTTCATCGCCGCCCAGCCCCAGGGCTACGCGACGATGGTCGGCGAGCGCGGCAACACCCTCTCCGGCGGCCAGCGCCAGCGCATCGCCATCGCCCGGGCCTTCCTCAAGGACGCGCCCATCCTGATTCTCGACGAGGCCACCAGCGCGCTCGATTCGGAGAGCGAGGCGGCCATCCAGGAAGCCCTGCGCGAACTGGTGAAGGGCCGCACCGCGTTCATGATCGCGCACCGCTTCAGCTCCATCCGCCACGCCACCCGCATCCTCGTTTTCCACGAGGGCCGCATCGTCGCCGACGGCGCGCATGAGGCGCTCTACGCCACCAATAACCTCTACCGAACCCTCTACGATCATCAGACCCACGGTTGACAAAGCCATCGATCAACCATATCGAGAACTATATGAAGACCATCACGCTTAACGTAAGCGAACCGGTTTATGCCGATTTCCAGCGTTATGCTCGCGAGCAAGATCGCCCCGCCTCGGAATTAATGCGCGAGGCGATGGAGTCGTATCGCCGCGCGAACATTCGTCCTTCCAAAAGCTTGCGTGATCGGCAACCGGCTTCGGTCGAGGCGGTTCGCCAACCTTGGACGGATCGCGAGGGACTGCTCGGTGATATCTTGGATTAGTCTGTTCCCTGATGCTATACGGGATCGATACCACTTTTCTGGTTCAGCTGGAAATCCTTGAGGCCCCGGGTCACGCCGCCGCCACACGCTGGCTGGACACCATGCTATCGCGGCACGACCAACCGCTGGCCCTCGCACCGCAAGTCCTGACCGAGTTTATCCATGCGACGACCGACCCGAAACGTTTTGTTCGGCCATTGACCATCGAGCAAGCCGTCGAGCGGGCGCAACATTGGTGGGAATCGTTGGAAGTTCGCCCGACCTACCCCACCTTGGATTCCACCCGCTTGACGCTCTCGTGGATGCGACAACACCGCCTGGGGCGCAAACGACTCCTCGATACCCAATTAGCGGCCACCTACTACGCCGCCGGCATCGGGCGCCTGCTGACCCTGAATGTGGCTGATTTCTCGGTCTTTGGCGTGTTTCAGATCGAAACCATCGACTAAACGCGTGCGTCAAAAAGGTTCATCTCCAGTCAATCACCAGATCGAGCCCCCCTCCCTTCACTGCCGCAACGCAGTCTACCGCGAGCTTTACGACCACCAGCTGCCGGCCTAGCGCGCGGTCGCCCCGCCGACCAAATCCCAATTGCCTCCCGCCCGCCAGCGCTTCACTTCCACCCTTTCCCACGCGATGCCCAACGCCGCCAAAACCGCCGCACCCCAGATCCTGCTCTGCCTGAAATGGGGCACACGCTACGGCTCCGATTACGTGAACCGCACCTACGCGATGGCCATGCGCAACACGACGCGACCACTCCGCGTGGTCTGCTTTACCGACGATCCCGTCGGCATCCGGCCCGAGGTGGACGTGAAGCCCATGCCACCCTTCGACCTGCCCGAGCGCATGCGCTACCACCCGTTCCGTCGCATGTTTATCTTCCAGAAGGAACTCGCCGACCTCGATGGCAACGTCCTCCACCTCGACCTCGACCTGCTCATCACCGGCTCGATCGACGCCTTCTTTGACCACAAACCGGAACTGGATTTCGTCGTGGCCGAGAACTGGACCCAGCCCGGCCAGGGCATCGGCAACATGTCCGTTTTTCGCTTCCGCGTCGGCGCGCTCACTCGGGTCTGGGACCGTTTCCGTCCCGATCCCATGGCGATGATGGACCTCTACCGCAACAGCCAGACCTTCGTCAGCCGCACGCTAGGCCACGTCGATTTTTATCCCGCCGAATGGTGTCTCAGTTTTAAGCACTCCCTGGTGCCCGCTTGGCCGCTCAACTTCATCAAGACCCCCGCGCTCCCGCCCGAGGCCCGCATCGTCGCCTTCACCGGCAAACCCGACATCGACGAGGCCGCGCGCGGCGAATGGCCGGTCACCGCCGGCTGGAAAAAGCTCTACAAGCACGTCCGTCCCACCCCTTGGATCAACGAACACTGGCGCTCATGAACCCCGTCGCCGCCCAGGAACACCCCTTCTGGGACCGCGATCCCCTTGCGCTGGTCGTCAACCTTGACGACCGCCCGGCCCGCTGGGCCGAAACCGTCGCCGCGGCCGCACCGCATCTGCCCACGAACCGGCTCGTCCGGCACTCCGCCGTGCGCGGCACGACCCTGCCCGGATATGGCGTGCCGCCCTGGTTTCGCGGCCGCCCCCGCGACCGCACCTGGGCCGGCCGCGCCGGCTGCCTCCTCTCCCACCGGTCCGCCCTCGAGCGCGCCCTGGCCGAGAACCGGGAATGGCTGCTCGTGCTCGAGGACGACGCCGTCTTCGACGACGCGTTCGACCCGGTTCTGCGCGCCCTCATCCCGCACCTCGACGCCCGTTCCGACTGGTCCGCCTGCTACTTTGGGGTCGGCGATCCGGTCGGTCCCTTCGAAAAACGCGCGGATCTCGCCCCCGGCTTCTCCCTGCATCGTATCGGCGGCGCCAACCACACCCACGCCTACCTGATCCACCGCCGCGCCCTCGCTCCGGTCCTCGCGCGCTGGCCCCGGGGGGATACGATCTGGCCTTGGCTGGTCCGGCACCGCGCGGTCGACCGCTGGTATCGACGCCACCTTGACGATCACGGGGAGGTGCTCGCCGTGTCCCCCTCCATGATCCGGCAACGCGTCGGCCTGTCCGATATCACCGGACGCCAAAACGGCGGAGCCGGCCAAAAGGGTCCGGTCACCCATGTCGGCGCGAACTCCGCCCTGCCCGCCTTGGCCCGGCTGACGCGACCGCTCCGCATCGGCCTGGCCGACGCCTGGGATACCTTGCGCGCGCAACGCAAGATTCGCCGGGGCTTTTAACGCACCGGCCCATGCGCATCGCCCTCGCGACCGAATCCGCCCGTAACTCGCGCCCTCGCACCGGCGACCGGCTTTTCTGGTGTCTGGCGGCGGTCGATCTCGATCTGACGCCCATCCGTAACGACTGATGGGCGGGCCGGGACTCGGATCACCCTCGCTCCCTCGGCCTTCGCGGGTGGGCGCTTCGGCGTAGGCCTAGACCTGGACGTGCCGCGGGCCGAGCCGCCCGGTCCAGAAGGCGGGGACCTGATGACCAACGGAAGGGCCTCCCGAGGCCGCCTGACCGGGCTCGCCACCGCGCCGCGCCTGACCGCCGAGTTCGTTCGTCCCCGCCCGGTTCATAAACCGGGCAACATTGATCGCCAACGGCCGCACAAACTGGCTGCGCGGGTAATCCGCCTCGACCTCGCCCCCAACCCGCAAGGTTTCGCCGCCCTCGCCACGGCCGCCACGTCGTCTGTCTCCGGACTTCGAGGACACGCGGCCACCCCGTCCGCTTGCGCGCGGAGCTCTTCGCTACCCTGCGAAACGCCGCCCGAGATAGCAGCCGCACAACGCGGCCTGCAACCTGAGGCGCTCTCGTGCGCCGGACGCCCGCGCCGCGGTCCGCCAGGCGCGGCGAAATTCTCGCCAGGTCGGCCGCTCAATGGTGGCGAATTCCGCGCCGATGCGATTGACGGTGTCGGGCCCGAGGCCCAACCGGAGAACCAAGGCCGCCCGGGCCCGCTCGGTCCGCGCGCGCAGCACCTTCCGGGAGGCCTGGTCGCGCGAACGGACCCGCCCCGCGAAATGGTTGGCCCCGTGGATGCGGTAACAAACGCGAGGGGCGGAGAGATAGTCGCCGCAGCCGCCCGCCAGGGCCGCGCCGAGCGCAAGCACCTGATCGGCATCGGTCCGCCATTCGGGCGCAAGGCCGGGCGGCGTAGGCAGGAAACGCCGCGCCAGGGTCGCCCGCATCGCCAGGGTCGAGGTTATCGAGATCGGGAATTTTCCGGTCGCGTAGGCCTGCGCGGAACGTCGACCGAGCCGCCGGTCGCCTCTTTCCACCAGCACGTCGGACACGGCCCCGTCGGAACGGGAGTGCCCGCTGAACACGTAGTCCACGTCCGGACGCGCGCTCAAACGGGCGTGCACGGCGGCGAGGTAGTCCGGCGCCCAGGTGTCGTCCGCATCCAGGAAAAACAACACGTCGCCGGTCGCCGCCGCCACGGCGGTCTCGATGGCGGCGAGCTGGCCGGCGTTGGGCTGGGAAATCACCCGGACACGCGGATCGCGCGCCACGAACTCGGCCCGGAGCCACTCCGCCGTCCCGTCCGTCGAGCCGTCGTCCACCACCACCACCTCGCACGGCGCCAGCGTTTGGGCGAGCGCGGAGGCCACCGCCTCGCCGACGTAGCGACGGTAGTTGTAGGCGTTGACCAGAACGCTTAAGTTAGACCGCGCAAGTTCGCCCATCAACAGCTACTCTTAAATCGGGTGCTCGTTGGCAAACCCGCAGTTGCAACTAACACCAAGCGGAAACATGTCCTCTTCGCCCCATGCGAATCAGCGTTCTGATCAACAACCACAATTACGGCCGCTATCTGGGCGAGGCCGTTGAGTCGGCGTCGCTTCAGGTTCTGGCTCCCCACGAGGTGATCGTGGTGGACGACGGCTCGACGGATGATTCGCGGTCGATCCTGGATTCGATGCAAAGGAAGAACCCAGCACTGGTATGCCACCGCCAGGAGAATATGGGCCAACTCGCGGCGCTGCGCGCAGGGGCCGAGCGCGCCACAGGGGAATGGTGCGCCCTTCTCGACTCGGATGACACCTGGACTTCGAGACACTTGGATGTCTTGCGGGAAACACGGAACAGGCACCCGGATATAGGAATCTATTTCTCCGGCCACACAGAGACCGAAGGTCCGGCGCTCTATCGAACGGTCTGGCCGCCTGTCCCACTCGGACCCGTGCCGGCGTTCGTCGCGGCGACAGGGCTACGCGTCGGATCGATCACCTCCGCCATCTGCCTGCGCACGGATTTATTACGAGAGATCGTGGCGGCGACGCGACCGCTCGAGGCGGAATGGCGGACCCGCGCGGATGACGTTATCATATACGGCGCGGCTTTAAGCGCGGCCCGGCTCTTCCACGGCGACACGCCCACGGTTCGTTACCGCATACACGGGGCGAACAACTTCGCGGGAAAAAACAATCGCGACGCCCAAAACGAGCATCGTTTGCGCCGCGAACGCGTCATCGATGTGCTGCGGACTCGGTATGGAATGAACGAGAAAAACCTGCTGCCTCTCCTCATGGCGGAATGGCGTTGTCAGCGAGCCACCGCACCCGAGGCGCTTAGGAAACGCTATCGTCGTGGCCTGCGAACAAGGAGCCTGCGGGCATGGCTGGCCAGTTTTCTTTGATTCACGGGATATAAACGACGCGCGAATCAGGCGCACGACAGCGGAGCGGGAATCATATATCAACCGGACCCAATGGACGGGTTTCCCCAAGCGCGAGTGAAACCAGCGCGTTTTCCGTCTTCGGCAGGCAGTATAATTCGCTGTATATATGAAAAAAAACCGCCGCCTCATCGCCTCGATTGCGCCTGATTTCCTTGAACAAAACATCCTCCAAACAAGCACGCAGGCAGCCATGTGAGCCGGCTTCGTGGGTTATTCCTATTCCGGCGTAAAAAGCCTCTCCGCAAACGACCAACTCCTTGCCAAACAGAAGCGCCTCGAGTCCGGCCTGGGACGTCACCGTGACGCAGGCGTCGGCACGCCGGATCAGGTCGTAAGTGTTGAAATCGTTGGCGAAATCGATCAGCAGGCGTCGTCCCATTCGACTGCTTGCCTCCGAAAATCTGGCGTCGGCGTTCAGGCGGCGATGAGTAACGCCCCGAAAGTAGGGGAGATGATCTTGATTTGTAGGGCTTTCCTTGGGGTGGAGCTTGACGATCAAATTCACCTCTCTCGCCGAGGCCCACTCAGCCAAAGAGGAAATGACATCCACCTGGGATTCGAAACCGGGCAAACCGAACAGGATGGAGGAATCCATCATCACCTGACCGATAAAGAGCAGTGTCTTACCCGCGGGTAAAAAATCGACGTCCAAGGTTCGGACAGGCGAAGCATGTTCCTCGGATTTGGCCATCCCGATCTTCGACAGGTAATCTCTCACATCGCGGGATGCCTTCACCGGATCTACCAAACCAGAATAACGCCAATAGTAATTTCTGGCGAGCGTCTTATTAACGGCTATACCCGAAACATCATCCCACAAAAGCCGGTCTTTTCGGAAGATATTCTCCAAGGCCACCACTCGGATGCCCCGCTTGACCGCCAGATGCCGAAGCACGGCGGATTCAATATCATATCCTTGGGCGTAGACCACCGAGTCAGGCTTGTAAAATTCAAGATAAGCCGACGCCTCGTTTATACTCTTCCTAGCCCGCCCAAACGCGCCGGCCACGACTCCGCGATGGGAGGGATTGGTAATATCAATTTCGTCCGGAGTGGCCGAGGTCTCCAGGGAAATCTGATAACAGGCTACGCTCCAAAGATTTATTTTATTGTGCGTCTGGGTCCGGAAATCGCCCCCGACATCTTGCGTATCGGAATCACTCCGAGCCCGGATCTCCTCGGGTGCCCAAACGACCCAGAGCGCTCCGCGTGCCCATGCCATCTCGACGACTGACTTCAAACTTAAGCCGAACCAAGATTGGAAAAGATACAAGACGGTCTTTTCGGGTTTAAGCGACCATGACTCGTAGGGGTGCCTATTTTGGGTGGCGGTCTCGAATAACCTTAAAAGCTCTTGTCGATATCCTGAAGGACGGTCGGTGATTAGATACAAAACTCCGTTCAGGGAATGCTCGGCACGTTCGCCGCTGAAAAGTGATAGCTTTAGTCTTATGCGATATAAAATTGAACGAACCTTGGCCAGTAGTCTGGAGCGCATAGGATTTTCTTTTAAAATATTCGCCACGAGCATTTTCAACCAAAAAACAGTTGCCTCGGACTTCTTCTTTGTGCCCGGACATTTCGGACCTATCGACAGGTGGTGAGCCAAGCCGATTCCAAAACGAAAAACAGCGGAACGCAGGCGCACCCAGAGCGGGGTCAGTATTTCAGGTTGGTTCAGTCCCGCCGGGCGCTTATATCCGGTTCAAGCGATTTCACACCATCTCCCGTGTCCCTCACCGTTAAACTCATCAGTAAACACCACGCCGGGAAAAACGCCGCCGGTTGGCGCCGACTGAGTCCGGGCCGGTCCGGCCAGTGGGGCGATTGCCGTTTTATCTTCGATCCCGCCTGCGACCGCTACGATTGGCTCGTGGTCTACGACGACCTGCCGCCCGCCCACCCCCGCGAGCCCCTCGCCTGCCCGCCCGGCCGGACCCTCCTCATCACGAACGAGCCGCCCACCGTAAAACTCTACGAACCCGCCTACACCCGCCAGTTCGGCCACGTGTTGACCAGCCAGTCCGCCGCCGACCTGCCCCACCCCCGCCGTGTCCACCACCCCTCCACCCTGCTCTGGTATTACGGCCTCCACGACAGCACCGGTCGCGATCTCGACGCCCTCCGCGCCGGCCCGCTCCCGGCCAAGAGCGCCGACCTCTCCACCGTCTGCTCCGACAAACGCCAGGGCCACACCCTCCACCGCCTGCGCTTCGATTTCACCCAGGCCCTGAAAAAACGCCTGCCCGCCCTCGAGATCTACGGCCACGGCGTGCGCCCGATGCTCGACAAGGCCGAGGCCCTCGAACCCTTCCGACTCCACCTCGTCTTCGAAAACCACCACGCCCCCGTGCATTGGTCGGAAAAACTCTCCGACGCCTTCCTCGCCGGCTGCCTGCCGCTCTACTACGGCTGCCCCGACGCCGAACGCTGGTTCCCCGCCGACAGCTTTATCCGCATCGATCCCTTCGACGTCGAGGGCACCGCCCGCCGCATCGAGGCCGCCATCGCCCAGGACGAATACACCCGCCGCCTGCCCGCCATCCTGGAGGCCCGCCGCCGCGTGCTGGAGAACTACAATCCGCTCGCCGTCATCGCCCACCATATCGCCGCCCACTGCGCCGAGTCGATCACGCCCGCGCCCGGCGCCGTCCTGCTCGGCCGCCGGGCCATCCGCCGCCGCTACCCCCTTCAGGCCATCCCCTTCCTCCTCGGCCGCACCCTCCGCCGCCTGCGCGGGCCGTCCTGAACGCCTTACAGAAAAAATCCCCGCTGCCGCTCGCTGATCGGCAGGCCCGCGCATTCCATCACTTTTAAAAGGTCCTCCCACACCGCGCGCTTGGAACGGTTGCTCGCGCTGCGCAGCAGGTAGTTCGGGTGGTAGGTGACGAGCACCGGTCGTCCGCCAAACTCGAGCCAGCGCCCGCGCACCTCGGGCAGGGTCGTGAAGCTCGCCCCCAACAAACCCTGCGCCGCCGTCGCACCCAGCGCCACGACCAGCGCGGGTTGCACGATGTCCAACGCCGCCTGCAGAAACGGGCGGCAAAACGCGATTTCCTCCGCGCTCGGCGGCCGGCTGCCGGACGGATCCGCGCCCGCCTCCGCCGACACCGACGGCCGCCAGTTAACCAGATACGAGATATATACCGCCTCGCGGGAGAGGCCCATGCCCTTGAGCATCTTGGTCAACAACTCCCCGGCCGGCCCCGCGAAGGGCTCACCCGTCGCCTCCTCTTCCTCGCCCGGCGCGTCGCCCACCAAAAACACCTTCGCGTCCAGCGCGCCCGCGCCCGGCACCAGCTTCAAGCCCGGCCGCACCCGCGCCGCGCAGACCGGATGCTCGCGCATGAACGTCGTCAGCGCCGCCCAGCGCGCCGCCTTGTCGCCGTCCGGCAAGGTCAACACCGGCGGCGACGGGAGATTCGGGGTCGGAGCCACCGGCGCGGTAACCGCCCCGCCCGCCCGCCCG
>CAIQAB010000022.1 GCA_903869675.1 uncultured Verrucomicrobiota bacterium
TCACAAGTCTTCAGCAAATGTTCGAAGGTTGCACCAGCCTAACCAGCATCACCATCCCCAACAGCGTGACTAGTATTGGGGTTGGTGCGTTCCAAGATTGCACCAGCCTAACTAGCGTCACCATCCCCAACAGCGTGACCAGTATTGGGAATGGTGCGTTCTATAATTGCACTAGCCTAACCAGCATCACCATCCCCAACAGCGTGACCAGTATTGGGGGTAATGCGTTCTATAATTGCACTCGCCTAACCAGCATCACCATCCCCAACAGCGTCACTAGCATTGGGGGTGAGGCCTTGTATGGTTGCACCAGCCTAACAAGCCTGACAATGCCCGATAGATTTATTGCTCAAGTCGCACAAATCGGAGTCAGCGGACAAGTGGCAACTGATTATCTGGTCAACGCCCTCGCCAACAACGATGCCTTCGTAACAGCGGTGGCGAATAAGATTCTCGCCAAGAGTGGAAACTATGGCCTCTCCGTTAAGTCGGAACTACAAACGCTCGCCACCAAAACCGAACTAACCTCGTCCCTTACTCAGAGCCGAACGGATGGAATCAACAGCGTATTAAGCAACCCCAACCTCTGGACGCTCTACACCACCAGCCAGATTCAGAATATGGCGGTAGGTGATCTGGTCTTAACCAAGAATGTCGGTGGAACTTTCACCCTCAACTACGACATCGAGCAATCTACCGACCTCCAGACTTGGACGACCTACCAAGCCTTGTCCCTGCCTTTAACTGGTCTGCCTACGGATAAGGCGTTCGTTCGGATTAAAGCGAAGTAGTAGGACGATAAGCCCCTCCCGTCCCGATCCCCGGCCGCCAATCAAAAGGGGTCAGGCCGAGAAATGTTAAAATCTTAGAACTAAATGAAATTCACACTTTGGCCTACTGTCTAACGGGGCGCGCTCGTTGAGCACTCAGAAGGGGCGTCTTCTGGATAAGCTCAAATAAAACGATGCACGGTCGTCGGGCAAAGTGTCTTCAAACGAAACATCTTACTCCGCCTCCCCGAATCGCCTTGGTCCGGAGACCACCGGGCCTGGGAAGGGCACCCCCCAGAGCGCAGGATGTGTCTCCGGTTCGGGTGAGACCTCGGGTGCGAGGTATTTGAGAACATCCGCGAAGCGCAGACTGCATTGAAGACGCCGCTGCCCTTGGGCGTCGATCTTTGGATTGAGCACAAAGACGGCCCGGGAAAACGGCGGCTGGGTCTTTAGCTCCTGCGCACGCAACCGCGCTTCCACCGGGGAGAGCGAGCGGTCTTTGATCAACGCATCGAGTCGCTCCAGATCAGCCCGGGTAACCGGCCCCCACAAGCCACGCCATGCCGCCGGCTCCACGCGGAGCCCGAGGAGTTTAACGAAACGTTTCTCCGTCGGTGCAGGCGATCAATGGGGTCGTGCCGATTTTTGTTAGTTTAGAATATTTAGCCGGCGCAATTGGTTAGGCGGACGGTAGGTATGATCCGCAGACCTAGGTGACAGATAGTCCGGCGACGTAGGTTACACTTCGGGTTCAGGGCGTTTCGGCCGTGGTCACATCCGTGAGGGTGTTCAGGAAGGCCACCAGCGCGCGTTGGTCGGAGTCGTCGAGCCGGAGGCCGCCGTCGGGATGTTTGGCCAGGTTGGGGTCGAGCGTGGGCGTGCGGACCACGCCTGCGCTGTAGTGGGCCACGACTTCTTCGAGCGTGGCGAATCGACCATCATGCATATACGGCGCGGTGCGGGTAATGTTGCGAAGGCTGGGCGTGGCAAACTTACCTCGGTCGCCGGCGAGGCCGGTGGCCTGTTCGCGGCCCAGATCGTCGACGATGGCGAGGCCGTTGTTGTGGAACTGGTGGTCGCTGAAAAGCGGTCCGCCGTGGCAGTGGAAACAGTCCGCACCGCGCTGGCCGGTGCGCGGATCGTTCTCGGTCATGAACAACTCGAAGCCCCGTTGCTCTTCGGCGGTGAAGCTCGCCCGGCCGCGCAGCGCACGATCGAATTTCGCTTCGCGGGTGGTAAGGGTCAGGAGAAACTGCTCCAGCGCAAGGGCGAGCTTCTCGGCGGTGATCTCGGGAGCGCCGAAGGCGGCGGTGAAGAGGGCGGGGTAGCCGGGAGCGGCGGCGAGCTTCGCGACGACCCTTTCGAGGGTTTCGTCCATCTCGGCGTGATCTTGGATAGGCACGAGCACTTGGGCGCGCAGCGAAGGGGCGCGGCCGTCCCAGAAGAAGCTGGATTTCCAGGCGAGGTTGAAGAGCGGCATGGCGTTGCGCGTGCCGGTCTGGCCGCCCAGACCGAGGCTCACGCGGCGCGGGTCGGCGAACGCCGACCCGGCCTGGTGGCAGGACGCGCAGGAGAGCGTGCCGTCGCGGGAGAGCGCGGTCTCGGTGAACAGGATCCTGCCGAGGGCGACGCGCTCCTCGATCAGCGGGTTGTCACGCGGGAGATCGGGAATGGGGAAGGTCGCCCCGATTTTCAAGCGGTAGGGCGTGTAGTGCTCGGGAAGATACAGCGGTTTTACCGGCGAGGGGAGGCTGATGGCGGGGGCGGAGGACCATACCCCTGTGAGGCGGAAGGCTCCGCGCAGGTTGGCCACCAGAGCGGCGGCGACCGGGTCGCCGGCCCGCGAGTGGGTGGCGGAGCCGTCGCGGGCAAAGGAGAGCGGGCGGGGGGCGTTGAGCAACGAGCCGAGATCAAAGTCCAGTCCCGCGCCGGTATCGCGGGTGAGGTCGAGCGACGCGGCGAGGGTGATGAGGGTGCGCTGGGGATCGCGGGCGAGGTGGTAGGCATAACCATTGATCCCGGGTGCGGCGACCGGGGGTAGCGCGGGAGTGGCGGCGTCGCCGGAGGCGGCCGCACGGCCGCGGTAGAGCCCTTCGAGGGCGAGGAAGATGTAACCGCCCTGCCAGCTCCAGTGGAGGCCATTGAGGTTGGGATTGAGCGGGTGGCCGGCCGGGAAACGCGCCGAGCCGGCGGCGTTGGCCTCGGGGTCGGGGCCGAGGTAAAAGCGCAGGGCGCGGTAGCGGCCGGCGGGGATGTCGGCGAGCCGCACGGTGTCGCGGTGTTTTGCCGCATCGAGCCAGGCGTCGCCTTCGGCCTGCTCGACCCACGTGCCGTCCTCGCGCTCGAGGGCGAAGCCGCTCAGGAGGTAACTGAGGCGGGTGACGGAGAGCGTCTCGCCGGCCGCGTTCGGGTAGCGCAGGGAATCGAGCAGAAGCGGCGCGCCGTTAAAAACCGGGCGGATGGTGAGCTCGAGGCCGGAGGCGGCGCCGCGAGCGGGCGCGAAGGCGAAGAGGCCGGCGCCAAAGAGGATGGCGGTGGCGGTGAGCCCGCGGAAGGTCCGGCGCGAGGGCTGGCTTCTGGGCATGGTGCGACGCGACACGCCGGATCAGTAGCCGACCGAGTCGTAGGTCGCGAGACCGGTGCGCGTGATTTTGTAGAAGCGTCTGGTCTCGCCCGAGGTGGCGCCGGTTTCCGTGAAGGTCGCACGGTTACCCCCGGCGGCAGTGATGGCAGGCGCCAGGTTGGTCCAAGTAGCTAGATCGCTGGTGGCGCTCACTTGGTAAGTGCCGCCCTCGACGGCGTTCCAGGAAATGGTGAGATCATTGCCGGAGGCTGCGACGGGCGTGGCGGTCCACGTCTCGGCGGTGGCGGCGGAACCCTTGAAATACTGGGTGAGCGGGGTGTCGGCGTTCATCACCGTGGTGGTGCTGGCGGCGGCGTTCTTGGTCCCGTAATACCAGCGGCCGGCGTTGTAGGGATACCAGGGGGCGCCGGTGGAGCTGATGGTGGCGAAGTAGGCCCAGGTCCCGTTCGGGAACTCGGGGGTGACGCAGTAGCGCACGTTGTATTTGTTGAGGTCGTAAAGCGTGGTGTAGGCGCCGACGGTGCTGGTGACGCCTTGGGTAAAGCCGAGGTCGCCGAGGTAATCGTAGTCCTCGGAGAAATGACCGAGTGCGTAGGTGGTGTTGACGACGGGGCCATACTGGGCGGAGGAGCTCAGCTGGGCGCGGTTTTGCGCGGCCAGGGCCCAGGCGGGCAGCGAGGTGCGTCCGGTGGAGGCGAGGTTGGTGGTGCCGTAGGAACCGTCGCGCAAGACGTAGCCGGAAACCATGCGACGCACCGGGCTGGTGGCATCCAGCGGGTTCGAGTAGCCGTAGGGCCCGTAGTAGGGAAGGCCGTCGTTCATCCAGCCGATGATGGGGGAATGGGCGAAGGTGGTGGTGGCGGTGTTTTCCGAGTAGATCTTGGTGGCGGGGTCGTAGTTGACGTTGTCGCCGAGTTGGTAGCGCACCGCGATGGGGTTGGCGTGGGAATGGTAATCACCGCTCGGCTGGGGGTGGTTGAGCGCGTAATCGAAGGACACAAACTCGTTCGGCCAGGCGTCGCGGTTCCAGATGCCATCGCCCGCGCCAATGTTGCCGTTGGGGGTGGCGTCTTTACCGTTGGCCACCGAGTAGGAGAAGCCGTCCGAGGTGTTGTATATGGAAACGCCGTCCACGAGGATACCGATCACGCCCATGCCGGTGAGGGTCTTGGCAACGGGAATCACGGGGGTGCGGGGGAAGCGGTAAACCTTGGTGGCGGTGCCTTGGTTTTTGGGAAGATTGGGGTTGTTCCAAGGCCCCATGACGTAGCTGGCGAGGCCGGTGTTTTTAAGATAAACCCAACTGGCGGAGTAGTTGATCTCGTGAATGCCGGCGTAGGTGGGCGAGGTCTGCCCGGTCCAAGTCGTGGTGGAGATGCTGGCGGCGCGGTTGGCGGGGCTGGTGTAGATCCGGGCGTATTTGGTGGAATTCGCGGTGAGCCACGAGCTAAGCAGCGGATCGGCGTGCGTCACCGGACTAAGGCATGCGAGCGCGGCGAGCGCCGCCACGGCGAGAAACGAGGTGCGTAGGTTGGGGAAGTTCACGACGTCGGGATGCGATTGAGCCCGCTGATCCTGCCGAGCGTATGTTAAGGATTGATGAGGGAAGAGTATTTTTTGAAAAAATGCCCGGAAAAAAGCTTCGTCTTACTCCACTTCGCCAAAGGTGCGCGGTCCCGAGAGCACCGGACCCGGGAAGGGCACGCCCCAGAGCGCAGGGTTCTCCTCCGGTTCGGGTGAGACACCGGGGGCGAGGTATTTGAAAACGTCCGCGTAGCGCAGGCTGCATTGGAGGCGCCGCTGCCCTTTGGCGTCGATCTTTGGATTGAGCACAAAGACGGCTTGGGAAAACGGCGGCTGGGTCTTTAGCTCCTGCGCACGCAACCGCGCTTCCACCGGCGAGAGCGAGCGGTCTTTGATCACCGCATCGAGTCGCTCCAGATCGGCCCGCGTAACCGGCCCCCACAAGCCGCGCCAAGCCGCCGGATCCACCAGGGGCGCGAGGAGTTTAACGAAACGTTTTTCCATCGGCGCGGCCTGCTCCCAATAGCCCAAAACGAGGAGAAACGGCTCCTCGATATCATATTGCCGCAGCGCGTCGCCCAGCCCCACCGGCGTGCCGAAGCGGGTCGCCTTCGGATTGGCCGGCACCCCGCCGTGCGCGGGATTCGCCGCCGCCGGAATATCCCACTTCTGGGTGTAATCAGGCGGCCGGTATCCACCGAAAAAACGGTCGCTGACCCAGTGCTCGAAAACCAACCCATGCACCTGCACCTCTGCCGCCCGCGTGCCGGACGCGGCCGCGAGAAACAGGATAAGCATTAAAAACCGGGCGCAGCGCATGACGCGAAAGTGGACGGGGGAGTGGATTCGCCACGAAAAGGTGGCGTCTGCCGCCGTCCGCCGCAAGAAGTCATGCATGGAGCAGATCCAGACCGCGCGCCCGCCCGAGACGAACAAGATCGATGCAGCCTTCGCCAAGATGGGCCTGCCAGGGGCACGCCGGCACGTGTTTCTCTGCCCCGGCCCGGAATGCTGCGATCGCGCCACCGGCTCGGAATCCTGGGCCGCGTTGAAGACCGCCTGCCAGTCTCCCGGAGCCGATGCCCTCCGCTCGAAAGCCGAGTGCCTGCGGGTATGCGCCGGCGGGCCTTGGCTGGTCGTCTACCCCGAGGGCGTCTGGTATGGCGAGGCCTCCCCTGCCCGCGTGGAACGTATCGTGCGCGAACACGTGGTCGGCGGCATCCCCGTGGCGGAATGGGCGGTGAGGGTGCAACCCCTTGCAGGCGGCGGAGAGCCGGGGGCTTGACGACTTTGCTATGGTGGGATCCGGCCAGCGCGCGCTCGACAGCAGGCGCCGGTCGAGCGATGCCTTGCGGTCCGCGTTTCCCGCCGGACACACGGGCCGTCCCCCTTTAACTATTTCCATGAACACCACCGTCCTCGCGACCCTCGCTGCGACAGGCTTCACGGTGGCGTTTTTCCACGCCGCGCTGCCGACGCATTGGCTGCCGTTCGTGCTGGTCGCGCGGGCGCGCGGTTGGCGCGAGGGCAAGACCATGGGCCTGGCCCTCGCCGCCGGCCTTGGCCACGTGGCGCTGACTTCCTTGCTCGGTCTAGGCGTGGCCTGGCTGGGCTTCGCCCTCGACGAGCATTTCGGCGAACTATTCAAAACCATCGCGGGCAGCCTGTTACTCGCAGTCGCTGCCTACTTTGCCATGCAGGAACTGCGCGGCTCAGGGCTGCGCCACCACCACCTGCCCGGCGGCCACCACCACGCCGGCCCGGCCTGCGGGCGGGAGCAAGATGCCACCCACCTCGAACACGAACTACGCGAGAGCCCTCTAGGAAAAACGGAAACCGGCGACTGGGCCGCGATCAGTGGCTTGCTGGTCATGCTGACCCTTTCGCCCTGCGAGGCTTTTCTGCCGGTTTACCTATCGGGGGTGCAGTTTGGCTGGCCCGGCTTTTTCGTGCTCAGCGGCATCCTCGCCACGGGAACGCTCGCGGGTATGGCGTTGTTCACCTGGCTGACCCTGCGCGGCCTGCGTGGCATCGACCTGAAACGGTTGGAACGCCACGAAGCCGGCCTGCTGTCCGCCGTCTTCGGTCTGCTTGGCGTGCTGATGCTCTTCCTGGAACACGGACACTGAGGCCCCCGCCCCAGCTCAGCGCTTGGGCAAAACAAAGCGCACAGCAGGCGGTTCGTTCGATACCGGCGCGACACCCGCGGCGGCCGGCGCGGCGACCGGCGTAACCGCCACGGGCGGTCCGGTAAAAACCGAGGTGGCGGGCACCTTGGCGAAACCCTCCTCAATCAAGCGGCGCACGTGAGCATCCCGAGTCTTGCGATCCGGGCTACCCATCACGACTACAATGATGCGCTTGCCTTCACGCTGGGCGGTGGCGGCGAGGCAAAAGCCGGCTGCGTTGGTGAAACCGGTCTTCAAACCATCGCACCCCGCGACCGCCCCGAGCAGGTGGTTGTGATTATTCATCACTACTGCCTTGGGGCGCACGCCGGCGCCAAATTCACGGGTTTTCACCGAAGTATAGGTCAGCACGTCGGTGTGGAGCAGGAGTTCACGGGAAAGCAGGGCGAGGTCACGCGGCGAGGTGAGATCACCTTCGGCGATCTTGCGCGAAGCGGGCGGCAGGCCATGGGGCGAGCGGAAGGTGGTATGGGTCATACCAAGGGACGCAGCGCGGGCGTTCATGCGCGCGACAAAGGCCTCCCGCGAGCCAGCGGAGGCGCGGGCGAGGGCGCTGGCGGCGTCGTTGGCCGACTGGATCATCAGTGCATAAAGCAGATCCTCCACG
Organism: uncultured Verrucomicrobiota bacterium; assembly: GCA_903869675.1. Lineage (GTDB taxonomy): Bacteria > Verrucomicrobiota > Verrucomicrobiia > Opitutales > Opitutaceae > IMCC26134_A. The sequence continues at coordinate 7,678 of CAIQAB010000022.1, forward strand.
GGAAAGGTCTCGCGCGGGTCGAGCCAGACCTGGGTGCCGCCGGTCTTGGAATCCTCAACCGCAACTTGCACAGGGGTATCGAGCCGGATCTTGCCCGACGCGAGAGCATCGTGGACCACGAGGAAGGTCATGAGCTTCGTGACGCTCGCCGGCGGCGAGACGACATCGGCGTTTTCCGCGGAAAGCACGGAGCCCGTGGCCGCGTCGACCACGATGGCGCCCTTATAATCGGCGCGGACGGACGGCGCGAGGAGCGCGGCGATGGACAAAAGCAGGGCGGGTATAAAAGAGATGCGCACGGCAGGATGGGAACGATGCGAGCGAGCAAGGTTCCGCGGCTCTGAGCGAGCCAGAAACAAGTGAAACATCGGACGGCGGAGCGATTACACCGCCCCCCGCTCAAATCTGAACCGGCACAGCCGAGCGCACACCGAAATCCATCAGGGCGCGCGGGTGGTTTAGTAAGGTGGAAAAACAGTTTTCCCATCGACCTCAGCATCCCCAACGGACCTTTCTTGAAGGGTGCATTTATGTGTAACAGGGACTAACCGGACATCAAACGTATCGACCGTCTCTGACTGCTTTTGAACCAAGCTCCGAAAATGACCTCAGCAGCACCCAAGAAAATCTGGTTTCCAGCCAAAAGAATAGGCTGGGGCTGGGGACCGCCAGTCTGCTGGCAGGGCTGGGTGGTGCTGTTGATCTATGGCACCCTGCTTGTCGCCGGCGGGCAGGTGTTATCGCGCAAGCCACATTTGGTGGCATGGTTCTACCTCTACGTCTTGGTCATCTGTGGCATGCTCACCGCGATATGCTGGATAAAGGGCGAAAAACCCAGGTGGCGCTGGGGCGAGAAAGACCGTAGCGACTGATTTAAACGATTCCTTGAGGCAAAGGCGTGCCGGCCACCGGGTGCGCTCAAACCGGAAAACGCCAGGCGAGGATGCGGGAATGTTTTTCCCCGTGGCGCATGGGCAGGACACGCACTTCGGCGGCGGAAACGCGGCGCAGCGCATCGTCTAAAAGCGGAAGGTGGGCGCTCTTGGCGATCAGGCAGGTGAACCAACTGCACAAGCCGGGCCGGCGCGCGCTCTCGGCGATCATCCGATCTACAAAACCGAGCTCGCCGCCCGGGCACCAGAGCTCGTGGGCCCGGCCGCCGAAATTGAGGACCGGACGGCCGCGTGCATCGCGCCGGCCAGCGACGGCGCCAAGATTGCGTAGCTTGCGCCGGGTGCCTGCCTCGGCCTCGGTGGCAGAAGCATGGAAGGGCGGGTTGCAGATCGAGAGGGCGAAGCGTTCACCAGAACGGACAACGTTTTCAAATACGGCCAGCGGTTCGGGTTGCAGACGCAGCTCGATGCGGTCGGCGAGGGCGTTGGCCGCAAGCAAATCGGCCGCCCAGCGCAGGGACTCGGGCGAGATATCAGAGACGACGAAGCGCCAGCCCAGCATGCGTGCTCCGAGCAGAGGGTAGATGCACCCGGCCCCGGTGCCGATCTCCAGCAACGGGAGGTCAGTGGCGGAATCGGGTGGCAACAACTCGGCGACGTGGCAGAGATAGTCAGCGCGGCCGGGCACCGGGGGGCAGAGCGCACCGGGCGGCAAATCCCAGCGCGCCAGCCCGTGGTGGGCGAGCAGGAGGGCGCGATTCAAAGCCAGCACGGAAGCCGGATCGGCAAAGTCGATGGTTTCGCCCTCGACCGGATGAGGCCGCACATGGGCGGCAAGGGCCGGCAGGGCGGCGACTAACCGGGGGAAATCGTAGCGCCCGCGGTGAGGGTTACGCGGATGCAGCCCGTCGGGCGGGAGTGGCGCGGCGGCGGGCATGAGCGTTGGAAGGGGCCGGACCTTTCGCCGGGCGGAGATCTCAGGCCCCGGTCTGCTCGATAGGCATTTCGTGGAGCTTTAGCTCGGGGTTTTTCTCGACGAAATACTCCCGCGTCCAGTCATTCGGGAAGAGCACCACGGGGTGACCAAACTTGTCAGTGCCGAAGGCGACGCCGCTGGCGACCACAATGGCGTTGGGATTCTCCAGGGCCGGGTGCGGCGAGACCCAGCGGAGCTGCGTCCAAGGCGTCGGCTCGATTCGACACTCGGCATTGTATTCGGATTTCAAACGCGACTGCACCACCTCGAATTGAAGCGGGCCGACCGCCGCCAGCAGAGTCGCCCCCGGCGGGGCGTTACGCGGCATGAAGGATTGCACGACGCCCTCCTGGAGAAGTTGCTCCAGACCAGTGCGGTATTTTTTGGCGTCGGAGCTGGTGGGATTAAAAATGTAGGCGAAGACCTCCGACGGGAAACGCGGGATTTCATCATAGGCCAGAGTGCGATCCTCGGTGAGGGTGTCGCCAATGCCGAAGGCATCATGCCCGACCAGGCCGATCACATCACCCGGCCAGGCCACGTCCACGGTCTCGCGTTCCTGGCCGAAGAGCTTGTGGGAGGATGAGAGGCGCACCTGCTTGCCGGTGCGTTGGTGGGTGACGACCATGTCGCGCTCAAACTTACCGGAACAGACGCGAATGAACGCGATACGGTCGCGGTGCTTGGGATCCATGTTGGCCTGTATTTTGAAAACAAAACCGGAGAACTTCGGGTGCTCGATAGGCACGACACGGGTCTCGGTCGGAGCGGGTGCGCCAGGGGCGGAAATCGTGACGGAGCGGCGCGGGGTCGGGGGTATGGAGTTTTGCAGAAAGCCCTCCAGCAGCAGTTGCACGCCGAAGTTGTTCACCGCCGATCCAAAAAAGACCGGCGTCTGCTTGCCGGCGTGCACGGCAGCGAGATCGAAGGCGGCAGTGGCGCCGTCGAGCATGGCTATCTGCTCCGTCACCTCGGCGTAAGTAAGGTCGTCAAACTTGTCGCGCACCAGGGGGTCATCGAGGCCGGTTACATTAACCGGAGCACGAAAGGCGCCGCCCGGGACGCGCTCAAAAAGGTGCACCTGGCCGACACGGCGGTCATAGACCCCGCGAAAGCCTGGGCCGTTACCCAGCGGCCAGGTCAGAGGGCAAGGCGCGAGGCCGAGAACCCTCTCGAGCTCGTCAATGAGTTCGAGGGGGTTCTGCGTAGGGCGGTCACACTTGTTGAAAAACGTAAAAATCGGAATGCCCCGACGGCGGCAGACCTCGAACAGTTTGCGGGTCTGGGGCTCGATGCCTTTGGCAGAGTCGATCACCATCAGGGCGGCGTCGACGGCGGTCAGCACGCGGTAGGTGTCCTCCGAAAAATCTTTGTGGCCGGGGGTATCGAGCAGATTCACGGCGTAACCGTGATAATCGAATTGAAGGACGGTGGATGAGATCGAGATGCCACGCTGCTTCTCCAGCTCCATCCAATCCGAGGTGGTGGCGCGCTGCTGCTTGCGGGCGGTGACGGAGCCGGCGAGGTGGATGGCGTTGCCGTAAAGCAGGAATTTCTCGGTAAGGGTAGTCTTGCCGGCGTCGGGGTGCGAGATGATGGCGAAGGTGCGGCGGCGGGCGATTTCCTGGACGGACGTCATGGCGAAAGGCGTGAGCACACGACTCACAGGCGGCGAGGGGAAGGGAAAACGCGAACGGGGTGCGAAAACGACTTTAGAAGCATGGTTTAACTATCTACCAGGAAAGTATTTTTGACACTGGATTAACATATATCAGAATCGCCACCCAAGCTGCAGAAGAAGAAGTTTGGACCATGCGCACCATCCTTTGCATGGCTGGTCTGATCTACGGCGCCGGAATATTTCTTCTGGCCGCAGCCGCACGGCGTGCGCCGGAGGGTTACGAGGACGAGGACGGCTTCCATCAATCCAGCGAAGACCAAAAATGATCGGTTGGGGCGCGCGGCGGCAGCACCCAAAACCGCAGTTTCCGGCTCTGGCCTAGAACAAGGGACGGTTTTTGTGCTTTCGGCCCCAAGGGTGGCGGTTGAGGGTGTCAGGCTATGGCCGAAGCTTCGCTGAAATTAAAAGCCAACATCCGCTCGCGCGTGCTCAACGGACACCCGTGGGTTTTCGCCAACGAGGTCGAGGCCCTCGCCCCGGCGGAGCACGACGGCGAAGTCATCGAGTTGCGCGACCGCACCGGCCGCTTCCTCGGCAGCGGCATCTATAATTCCCGCTCGCAGATAGTCTGGCGGAAGCTGAGCCGCGATCGAGTTGTGCTGGACGAGGCCTGCCTGCGGGGCGCCCTTACCCGGGCCCTTGCCCGCCGCGGCGGCATAGATCCCGCCGCCAACCGCCGCCTCGTCTGGTCCGAATCAGATGACCTGCCCGGCCTGGTCGTCGACCAGTTCGGCGATACTCTCGTAGTCCAGATCCAGACTCTGGCGCTGGATAAACGCGCCGCGCTCGTGGTCGAGTTGCTTGCTGAACTGAGCGGCGCAACCGAGATCATCCTGCGCAACGACGCCAACATCCGCCGCCTCGAAGGCCTCGATTTGGCCGTGTCTACGCGAAGCGGCCGCGACTGGGCTCCCCGCTGGCAATCAATCGACGGCTTCGACTACTGGCTCGACCTCCAAAACGGGCAAAAAACCGGTTTCTACCTTGACCAGCGGGAGCAACACGCGGCTGTCGCGCGCCACGCCCGGGGCCGCCGTGTGCTGGACGCATTCTGCAACCAAGGGTCCTTCGCGCTCCACGCCGCCCGGGCCGGCGCCGCGCACGTGCGCGGACTGGACAGCGCTTTTGACGCCATCTCTCAGGCCAAGCGAAATGCCGAGCGCAACGGCGTGGCCGCAGAGTTCGAGAGCGTGAATGTCTTTGACTACTTCGGGGCCAAACACGCCGAAACCTGGGACCTGATCGTGCTCGATCCCCCGCCCTTCGCTAAGTCAAAGAGCGCGCTCGAAGGTGCGCTGCGCGGTTACAAGGAACTCAATCTCCGCGCCATGAAGGCCCTTTCACCCGGGGGCCTGCTCGCCACCTACACCTGCTCCCACCACATGCAGGACGCGGAGTTGCGTGGCGTGCTCGCCGACGCGGCGAATGACGCCAAACGCAAGGTCCAGGTGGTGGAGTTTTGCCACCAACCGGCCGATCACCCTGTGCTGGTGACCATGCCGGAGAGCGAATATCTGCGCGGCTACATCCTCCGGGTGGAGTAAGCCGGCCCTGCCGCGCTCAGGCCGGCAGTTCGCCGGTGCGAAGGCAAGAGACCTCGCGGCCGGCAAAGGGCGCGAGCGAAGGCACCCTCGTGCGGCAAGCCTCGACCGCATGGGCGCAACGGGGATGGAAGGGACAGCCGGCCGGCGGATCGAGCGGACTGGGCGGATCGCCTGCCAGCACGATGCGGCGGCGGGCGCGCTCGCCTTCAGGATCGGGTCGGGGCACGGCACTGACCAAGGCCCGAGTATAGGGATGCTGTGGACGCTCAATCACGTCGCAGGCCGAACCGAGCTCGACGATGCGACCAAGATACATCACCGCGACGCGGTCCGAAAGGTGTTTCACCACCGAGAGATCATGCGCGATGAAGACGAGGCTCAGGCCCAGATCACGCACCAGTTTGGCCAACAAGTTTAAAATCTGAGCCTGGATGGACACGTCGAGCGCGGAGACCGGCTCGTCAGCCACGATGACCCGCGGCTCAAGAGCAAGGGCGCGGGCGATAGCAATGCGCTGACGCTGTCCGCCGGAAAACTCGTGCGGGTATTTGCCGAGCGATCGCGCCGGAATGCCGACCAGCGCGCCCAGCTCGGCGACGCGCGCAGGGATATCGGCGGCAGGCCGGAGTCGGTGCACACGCAGCGGCTCAGCCAATGCTTCACCGACGCTCAGCCGGGGATTTAACGAAGCAAAGGGATCCTGGAAAACCATCTGCAAGGCGCGCCGGGCCTCTCCGGTCGCGGCCTCTGCGGTGAGGTTTTTACCCTCCAGCCAGACGCTGCCTCCGGTCGCAGGCAGAAGCCCCATGATGGTGCGGGCGAGGGTGGATTTGCCGCAGCCAGACTCGCCGACCAAGCCAAGAACCTCCCCCTGCGCCAGGGTGAGCGACACGCCATCGACAGCTTTCACCGTGCCGGTGCGACGCTTAAATAATAACCCGCTCTCGACCGGGAAATGGGTTTGGACATCGCGGAGTTCGAGGATGGGGGCGGGCATGGAAAACGGGGGGATGCGATTTAAATCTCCCCCGCATGAGCGCGGCGGCAGGCATGGGCGTGGCCGGGAGCGCACTCAGCCAACAAAGGAGGGGCACCGGCGCGACACGCCTCGATCGCGAATTCGCAACGCTCGGCAAAGGCGCAACCGGGAATAGACTTGGAAAGATCAGGCGGCAGACCCGCGAGAGTGTAGAGCTCGACCCCCTTGGCTTGAAGTGCCGGTATGGATCGTTGCAAAGCGCGGGTGTAGGGGTGGCGGGGCGCGCGAAAAAGGGTATCGACCCCCGCGCTCTCCACGATGCGTCCAGCATACATGACCAGCACCCGGTCGCAGAGGCCCGAAACGACCCCGAGGTCGTGGGAAATGAAAATTACCGCCATACCCAGCTCGCGCTGAAGTTTTTTGATCAATTCGAGGATCTGGGCCTGCACCGTTACGTCCAGTGCGGTGGTGGGTTCGTCGGCGATGAGCAACTCGGGGCGGGCGATCAACGCCATGGCGATCATCACGCGCTGGCGCATGCCACCGGAGAACTCGTGCGGATACGCGTGCAGGCGCCGGGCGGCGTCGTTGATCCCTACCGCCTCCAACATGGCGAGAGCGCGTGCGAGGGCGTCACGGCGGGAGATTTTCTCATGGATGAGTAACGGCTCGATAAGTTGCTCACTAATCCTCAGGTAGGGATTAAGCGAAGTCATCGGATCCTGAAAAATCATGCCGATGCGCTTGCCGCGGACCGCGCGCAACTCCGCGTCGGTGGCGCGAAGCAAATCAAGGCCGTCGAAACGCGCGTAGGACCCCTCGATACGGGCCGGCGGGGAAGGTAGCAATCGCAGCAGAGAGGCGCAGGTGACGGACTTGCCGGAGCCAGACTCACCGACCAGCCCCAGAGTCTCGCCGCGCTCCAGGGTGAAGCTGACCCCGTCAACCGCGCGAAATACCCCACCACGGGAGTGAAAACTGGTGCGCAGGTCGGAAACTTCGAGGAGCGGCATCTGGAATGCAGAGGTTGTAACAGCGGAAAAAAGACCGGAGCAAGCCATGCGAAGCCAGCCTCCAATAAGATTAAGGACGCGCGCCAGGGCTTGCGGGCGAGCTAAGCGGCCCCAAACGTCCGTTTTTAGCCCGATGTCGTCCGAAGAAACCGCCGCCACCAATCCGAACGCGTATGAGCGCGAACTGATCCGGCCGACCCCTGCGCGGCGTTTGCAATGGCACTTGGAAACATTGGCATATCGGGTCTTCGAACAAGGTCTGCGCCTCCTGCCTCTCCCTTGGCTGGCAAGCATCGGTCGGGCTGCGGGGGGTGCCGCCTACGCGTTGTTCGGGAAACGCCGGCGCATCGTAGAACGCAATCTACGCATCGCCTTCGCCGGCGAGCGCAACGCCAAGGAGCAAGCCGCGCTGGCCCGGGAGGTTTTCCGGCGCAGCGGCGCCAACCTGATCTGCTCACTCGGGACGGCCGCAAACGATGGGCGCAACGTCGAGGCGTCCATCACCATGCGCGACGAAAAGATTTTCTGGGAAGCCCAGGCACGCGGAAAAGGCGTCATCGCCGTGCTGGCTCACATGGGCAACTGGGAGGCCCTCGCCCAGTGGATTCCCCGCCTGCTGCCCCCGGAGGTAAAGGTAGCCAACATCTACCGCCCGCTGAATAATCCGCTGATGGATCAACGCGTCCTGGCAAAACGTCAGCAACACGGCCTGCGGATGTTCTCCAAGGACGACAACCCCCTCGCCATGGCCGCCTTCCTCCGGGCGGGTGGAGTGCTCGCCATTCTCTCCGACCAGCGCGCGGGCAAAATCGGGGAAATCGCCCCGCTCTTTGGCCGAAATGCCAGCGTGACGCCGCTACCCGCCGTGCTCGCGCGCCGCACCGGCGCGGCCTTGATCGGGGTCTCGCTACGCACCGTCGCTCACGGACGCTGGGAACTCGGCTTCCACGCCTGCAACGAAGCCGAGCCCACCACCGGCCGCGTAATGCAACTACTGGAGCGGGTGATGCGGGTGAGCCCCGAGGATGTTTTCTGGATGCAGGACCGCTGGAAGGTGTCCCGCACCCGCCCCCATCGCCCGCCAGGCAAACTGCCGCGCGGTTACTGCGCCCCCGCCACCAAGCGACGCCGCGCCCTGCTCTGGCCCGATGCGCAAGGCAGCCTGCCCGTTCCGCCCGCAGCCACGCCCGATGACGTCACGCACGAAGCATCGCCCCGCGCCGCTGGAGAAGACACGGAAGCATACCTGCGTCGGGTCGATGCTTTGGCAGATCTGCCCCTCGATTACGTCGTGGCCGCCTTACCCGACACTGAACTGGCCCAAGCCTGCCGAAAACTCGGCCTTGGCTTGATCAACGAAAGGGCAACATGAACGCGTCCGCGCTAAGCCATATCCGGGTGCTATCCGACGGCAGGCCGGGCCACGAAAACCAAAGCGTGGGCCTCGCCCTCGCCCTTGGCTGCCGCACGGGCGCGAGCCACGAGATCGTGCGACTCGACCCCAAGGCATCCCTCTGGCTCCGACTCCGGGCGGCAGCGACTGGATCGCCGGCGCAACTCATCATTGGCACCGGACACCGCACCCACCTACCTCTTTGGTGGGCGACCCGCCGCGCAGGTGCACGCTCGGTGGTGGTCATGCGACCGAGCCTGCCTTCAGCCCTCTTTGACCTCGCCCTGATTCCTCGCCACGACCTCGCCCCCGACGCCGAGGACACCCCCAGGCGCATTCTGACCCGTGGCGCCTTGAACCGCGTGCCGGAGACGCTGCCGGCGAAAACCGCCAGCGGGTTGGTGCTAGTAGGCGGCCCGTCGAAACATCATGGCTGGTCCGCCCCCGCGCTCGCGCCGAGGATTATAAGGGTAATCGCCGCGCGCCCCGACCTGCATTGGACGGTGGCGGATTCGCGCCGCACTCCGGAAAAATTTCTAGCCGGGCTTGAAGTTCCGACCAACGCGCGGCGCGTGCCATGGCAGGAAACCTCGCCCGGCTGGCTGGCCGGCGAACTGGCTCGTGCCGCCGTGGTCTGGGCCACGGAAGACAGCGTCTCCATGGTCCATGAAGCGGTGACCGCACGTGCAGCGACCGGCGTGCTGCCGGTGCCGCTCCGCGGAGCCAAGCCAGGCCGGCCCGCGCGCGCGGTGGCAGGTTTGATTGCCGACGGCTACGCGACTGGCTACGAGACCTGGCTCGCGGCGGGTGCGGGTGCGCTGATCTCCGGTCCAACCCTGCACGAAGCGGGGCGTTGCGCCGACCGCCTGTTGGCGGCTTGGTTTAAACCGCAATAATCGCGATGAAAGTCCTGCAAATCCTGCCCGAACTGAATTCCGGCGGCGTGGAACGCGGCACGCTCGAGGTGGCGAGCCGTCTGGCAGCCGAAGGCCATGAGGCGATCGTTGTCTCGAACGGGGGGCGCCTCGTCGCCGAGCTGGAGCGATCCGGAGCACGCCACCTTGCGCGGCCGGTGCACCGCAAACGCCTCGCCACCCTACTCCAGATCGCACCCTTCCGGCGCTTGCTAGCGGCGGAGCGCCCCGACGTCCTCCATCTTCGTTCGCGCGCCCCGGCTTGGGTGGCGTGGCTGGCTTGGCGAAAAATGGATCCGGAGACCCGCCCGCGGCTGGTCTGCACCGTGCACGGATTCTACTCGGTTAACGCCTACTCGGCGGTGATGACCCGCGGCGAGCGCCTGATCGCGGTATCGGAAAGCGTGCGGGCCTATGTTTTGGCGAACTACCAGCGGGTTGATCCGGCGCGCCTGACGACCATCCACCGCGGCGTGGACCCCGCGGCTTACCCGGCCGGCTGGCGCGCGCCGGAGACATGGCGAACGCGCTGGGAGCAGGAGTTTCCCGCGACCAAGGGTAAATCCCTGCTCACTCTGCCCGGACGGTTAACGCGCTGGAAGGGGGCGGAGGATTTTATCGCCATCCTGGCTCAGTTGCGGGGCCGCGGCCTGGCGGTGCATGGGGCGCTCGTGGGGGAAACCCATCCCAAAAAACGTGCCTACGAAGGCGAGCTGCGCAGAGCGATCGCGGCGGCCGGCTTGAGCGACCATGTAACCCTGACCGGAGTGCGCGGCGACCTCCGCGAGATCATGGCCGAATCGGCGGCGGTGCTCTCGCTCTCGCTCGACCCGGAAGCCTTCGGCCGGACGACGCTGGAAGCGCTTTGCCTCGGACGGCCGTTGGCAGGCTACGGCCACGGTGGAGTCGGCGAGCAACTGGCTGCCTTGTTTCCCGAGGGCGCGGTGCCGGCGGGCGACCGGCGGGCGATGGCGGACAAACTGGCGGAGTGGCTGCGCCCCGGCGGCGGCCCGCGCAGCACACCCGGCTTGAATCGGGAATTCACTCTCGACCGTATGCTCGAAAGCACCCTCCACATCTACCGCGAGCTCACGGCATCGCCGCGCTGACGCTGGAATCAGGACGCAAAAAAAACCCGCGAGGCGCGAAACGCGCCCGCGGGCTGGACCAAATGGCGGCCGGTGAAGGCAACCCGCCCGAAGACCTTAGGCGACCGGCGCCTCGGGAGCGGGCACAGGGGCGCCACCATTCGCGGCCTCGAGCTCGGCCATGGCGGCCTTGCGGGAGAGGCGGACCTTGCCGGTGCGCTCGTCAATGCCGATGCACTTCACGGTGATGGAGTCGCCCATCTTGACCACGTCCTCGGTGCGACGAACGCGGAAGTCGGCGAGTTCGCTGATGTGGCAGAGACCCTCCTTGCCCGGGGTGCACTCGACGAAGGCGCCGAAATCCTTCACGCCGGTCACGCGGCCGGTGTAGATCTTATTGATTTCGATGGGAGCGCCGCCGGCATTCCCTCCGCGACCACCACCGCCACCCGCGCCGCCGCAAACGGCGTCGATTTCCTGGATGGCACGGGCCATGGCGGCACCGTTGTTGGAGTAGACGAAGACCTTGCCCGAATCGTCATCGGAGATGTCGATCTGCGCACCGGTGGTCTCGACGATGCGGCGGATGTTTTTGCCGCCGGGGCCGATGAGCGCGCCGATCTTCTCGGGGTCGATCTGGATGGTCTGAATACGGGGCGCGTAGGTGCTGAGGTCCTTGCGGGGCGCGGGCAAGCTGCCGAGCATGACCTTGAGGATCTCCACGCGGGCCTCGCGGGCCTGATGAATGGCGGCCTTGGCGATCTCGAAGGGCAGGCCCTTGATCTTCAAATCAAGCTGGAATCCAGTGATACCCTTGGTGGTGCCGGCGAGCTTGAAGTCCATGTCGCCGAAGTGGTCTTCCTCGCCGAGGATATCGGTGATGGTGGTCCACTGGGCGATGGAGCCGTCGGCGTTGTTCTTGGTCATCAAGCCGCAGGAGATGCCGGCGACCGGAGCGATGATGGGCACACCGGCGTCCATGAGGGCGAGGCAGCCGCCGCAGATCGAGGCCATCGAGGTGGAGCCGTTGGAGGCCATGATCTCGGAGACGACGCGGATGGAATAGGGGAACACGTCCTCGGGCGGGAGCACCGGCACAAGAGAACGCTCGGCGAGCGCACCATGGCCGACCTCGCGGCGGCCGGGAGAGCCGTAGCGACCGGTCTCGCCGACGGAGAAGGGCGGGAAATTGTAGTGGAGGATAAACGACTTCGAGGTCGCTCCGCCGGTGAGGCCGTCCATCTCCTGGGCTTCCTTGGTCGGCCCGAGGGTGGTGATGGCGATGTTCTGGGTGTCGCCGCGCTGGAACATGGCCGAGCCGTGCACGCGGGGCAGGACGCCGACGGCGGCCTGGAGCGGGCGCAGGTCGGTCTTGCCACGACCGTCGGCACGCACGCCCTTCTCCAGGACGGTGTTGCGGTAGGCGGTGTATTGCAGGTCCTCGAACACGACGGCGAGGTCGACGTCGGTGAACTTGTCCGCCCCGAGTTCGGCGACGAGGGCGGCCTTGGCCTCTTCCTTCAGGGCCTTCACGGCGGCGCCGCGGGCGGCCTTTTCCTTGCCGAAGATGGCGGCGGAAATGCGCTCGGCGGGCACGACGCGCTCGATGATGGCGCGGGCCTCGGCGGTGGCGCCGACGAGGTTAAAGATGGCCTTCGGTTTACCGGCGAGCGCCACGAGCTCCTTGATGGCGGCTATAATGGGCTGGATGGCTTGCTGGCCAAAGGCGAGGGCCTCGATGAAGCGCTCCTCGGTGATCTGGTCGGCGGAGCCCTCGATCATGAGCATGTCCTTCTCGGTGCCCACGTAGATGAGGTCGAGTGAGCTGGTGGCCATCTGATCGAGGTTCGGGTTAGCGACAAACTGGCCGTCGATCTCGGCGACGCGCACACCGGCGATGGGGCCCGCCCAGGGGATGTCTGAAATGGCTAGGGCGGCGGAGGCGCCGTTGATCATCGGGATGTCGGCGTCGTTGAGCTGGTCGGCAGACAGGAGCTGGCCGATGATCTGAACCTCATTGAGGAAACCCTCGGGAAAAAGCGGGCGGCAGGGACGGTCGCAAAGGCGGGAGGTGAGGATTTCCTTCTCGGATGGGCGGCCTTCGCGCTTGAAGTAACCACCGGGGAAACGGCCGGCGGCGGCGTATTTCTCGCGGTAGTCGACGGTCAGGGGGAAAAAGTCCTGACCGGGCTTCACCGAGGCGGAGACGCAGGCGGTGACGAACAGGTTGGTCTCGCCGACGGCGACATTGACTGCGCCGTTGGCGAGGGCGGCGTAGGTGCCGGTGGAGAAGGTGATCCCGAGGGAGGGGACGGTGACGGTGTGTTTTTGAATCAGGGACATGGCTGAGCTTTCTCGGTAGGTTTTATCGATCGGATACGGTTGCGCGCCACGGTTGGAGCGAACGAGAGGCGACGCGCGGCCACGGGTTCGGGGTTGGGATTTTCGGTCTTACCGGCGTGACGGCCGCGAAGGGCGCAATGCAAGCGTTCAGACCCAAAGGGACAAGAAACGGGAAATCTGAAAAGGAGCGGGCGGAGCCCCAAGGGGAGATCCGATGCCAGTCACTCGGTTCGTCGGCAGGACGAGAGATTTCGATAAGGGGACCGACTTGGAAGTCGGGCGGCCTATGGAAACATCTCGATCCGGGGCGCGTCGCTGTCGGTAAAGACAAGAGGCGACCCGCGGATCGGGTCGCCTCTTAGAGTGAGCAATTACTTGCGGAGGCCGAGCTTGGCGAGCAACTCGGCGTATTTGTTGACGTCGTGACGCTTCACGTAGTCGAGAAGTTTGCGGCGGCGGCTGGCCATCTGCAGGAGGCCACGGCGGCTGTGGAAGTCTTTACGATGGGTCCGGAGATGCTCGGTGAGGTGGTTGATGCGCGCGGTGAGGAGCGCGATCTGGACCTCGGAAGATCCGGTATCCTTCTCGTGGTGTTTGAATTGGGCGATGGTTTCGGTGCTTACGGCGGTGGACATGTTGAGTTGGTTTATAGGGAGGTTACACGACTGTAGGGAACCTTCGCAGGCTCCGTGCCATCCGCCCCAACCCCGGTGTCAAACGGAGCCTGAGCCGATAACACCGTTCCAATCCCGCAGGATGCGGGACCAGTCATGGTGCGACCCCTTTACCGTCGAGGTCTCACTAACGCAGAGGCCAAAGTTCTAAACTCCGGGGACGAGGCGCAAGGATTTTTTCGCATCGAACGCGCTGGCGACCGCTCAATGCAAATGCACGGCGGCTATGGCAAAGCCGACGGACCGACTATGAGTTTGGTCATGATTTTCAGAGATAACAGCGGGTAGAGCGTTCCGCCCCGCCAAGATTTACGGGTCTTTACGCATGTCGCAAATGAGCCTGACGGAGCCAGGCACCGGATAATTGCATTCACCGGATTCACGATTAGCATCGGAAATCTACCCGGGTTTCACCCCCGGTTGCTACAATTACTGCGTCTATTTTGTCTTGGCCGGCTTTTTCTTTCTACCCGACTTAACTTTATCAGGAGGCATCGTGGCATCGTGAAAAATACCGTGAACAAGACTTGTTCGCGGTGATTCAGGCACGCCGGTTTCATTATGCTGGATCATGCCTGCCAGCAGCAGGGCGGCATCGGAGCCGATCTCCTCAGGTCTTTCGTCCCAATAGGAAAAAGTGGTCCCGCTCACCGCCCGGAGACTGATAACCAAGGGACGACGGAAGGTGGGCGACTCAGGCGGCAAGGCGGTTTTGTGCTGTCTCCAGAGCAATGCCACTAACTCGAGATTGCCGCCGTCGGCATGCTCTCATTGCATGGCGACTCCACCATGAAAAAAGCCGCCATCCTGCACAAACTCAGCACCGAAAAAGTGATCGCCCTGATCCGAGCCGATAATCCCGACGGCCTGCTTGACTGCGCCAAGGCCCTCGCCGAGGGCGGTCTGACCTCCATCGAGCTTACGATGACCACACCCGGGGCGATCCGTATGTTGGAAAAAGCCACCTCCGAGTTGCCGGAGTTTCTATTTGGCTTGGGCACGGTGCTCGATGCCGAGACCGCCCGCGCCGGTATCCTCGCAGGGGCGCGTTTCATCGTAACACCTGCCCTGCGCCCCGAGGTCATCACAATGTGCAAACGCTATAGCATCCCGGTTTTTAGCGGCGCGCTCACCCCGACCGAAGTAGTCAACGCGTGGGATTGCGGCGCCGATGCGGCCAAGATTTTCCCTGCCGAGTTCTTCGGCCCCGCCTACATCAAATCCCTCAAAGCCCCCCTGCCCCAAGTCGAGTTTGTGCCGACGGGTGGCGTGACGGCCGAAAACGTCGGCGAATTCATCAAAGCGGGCGCCTTCGCCACCGCCGCCGGCAGCTCGCTGGTCGAGGCCAAGGCAATGAAGGAAAAAAACTGGGCAGCGATCACCGCCAAAGCCCGCGCTTTCGTGGCAGCAGTGGCGGCCGCCAGGTAAGCACTCCTCCAACCCGGGTCGCCAATTTGCGCAGGGCGCCCGGGTGCCAAAGCATCGTGCCTTGGCACCTTGTTTGCTGAACGCGCACCACTGACACACCGGCTACTACTCCCCTCCCTCGCCTCTTCTAAAAAATGCTCTCCCGTTTCTTCAAACTGGCTGAAAACCGCACCACCTTCGCTCGGGAAATCGCCGCCGGCCTGACCACCTTCGCCGCGATGGCCTATATCCTCGCGGTAAACCCGGCCATCCTAATGAATGGCTTCGGTGTGGATCCCGCCATCGGCAGCAATCCCACCGCGGCTTCGTTCGTCGCCGTGAAGGGCGCCTTGCTCGCCGCCACCGCTATCACCGCCGCGCTGAGCACCTTGTTGATGGCGCTGCTCACCAACTACCCGCTGGCCCTGGCCCCGGGCATGGGAATCAATGCCTTCTTCGCGTTCTCCATCTGCCTCGGAGCCGGAGTGCCCTGGCAGCAAGCCCTCGGCATGGTCTTCGTCAACGGCTGCATTTTCCTCGCCCTATCCCTGACTGGCGTGCGCGAAAAAATCGTCCGATCCATCCCTTATCCAATCAAAATAGCGATCACCTGTGGCATCGGTATCTTCATTGCTTTCATAGGGATGAAAAATGCCGGGATCATCGTAGCCAACCCCGCGACTTTCGTGGCCCCGGGCAATTTCAACTCCCCTCCCGTCGCCCTCGCTTTGGCCGGCATCATCTTCACCGCCGTGCTGGTGGCGCGAAAGGTTCCCGCCGCCATCGTGATCGGCATCGCCCTGATTACCATCGCCGGTTTATTTATTCCCGACGGGCATGGCGGCACCGTCACCGCCCATCCGGCTACGTTTTTCTCCGCCCCGCCGTCGCTCGCGCCCGTATTTTTAAAACTGGACCTGTCCTTCTGCAGCAGCCTCCCCACCCTGCTGAAGTTCCTCCCGCTGATCCTCACCCTTCTGCTCGTTGATATGTTCGACAATATAGGCACCCTTATCGGCGTTACCAAACGTGCCGGCCTATTGGATAAAAATGGCAACCTGCCCAAGGCCGGTAACGCCCTGATGGCCGATTCCATCGCCGCCATCCTCAGCTCTCTTTTCGGCACCAGCACCGTGGTCAGCTATATCGAAAGCGCTTCCGGCGTGGAAGCCGGCGGTCGCACCGGACTCACCGCGGTCACCGTCTCGGTGCTCATGTTGCTCGCCCTTTTCCTCTCCCCGCTGATTTTGATCATACCCGCCGCCGCCACCGCTCCGGCCTTGATCATCGTCGGCGTATTTATGCTTCAGGCGGTGGGTGAAATCGAGATGGGGGACTTTAAGATCGCCGTTCCCGCCGCACTGGTGATCATAGGCATCCCTTTAACCTTTAGCATCGCCGAGGGTATTGGCTTCGGTCTCATCACCGCCGCACTGATCGCTATTTTCACCGGGAAACCCAAAGGCTTCACCCCCGTCGGCTACGTGATCGCGGTGATTTTTTTCTTATCTTTCTTCAAAATCCCCCCGTTCGGCGCCGGCCACTAAAACCTCGTCCCGTTTCAACTTTCTACGGAAACCGAAACGCCGTCCCGCCACCGCCACTTTTACCAAGCCTGTCGCTCTTACATGTCCGCCGCCACCTTCGACCCTACCAGCGCTGTCCCGCCTGAATTCGCCCATCTCGTTCGTGAATTGCAACACGCCGCCGGTGCCGTCCTTAAACCCACCGCCCTTGAGGAGCGTCCGATCTACGGCACCACCGCCTACATAGCCAACTGCCTGCTCGACACCCGTTTCGGCCTCTTCCGTGCCTACGTTTTCCAGGACATCATCGACAAGCACTATATCATCGCCCTCGCCCACGGCGATATCTCGACCGCCGCCACCCTTTATACCCGTCTACACTCCAGCTGCGTCACGTCGGAAACCCTCCGCGGCTGCGATTGCGACTGCGTGCAACAGCTCGAAGGCGCCTTCAAAGTCATCGCCGAAAAAGGCAACGGCGTGCTTTTCTACCTTCTCCAAGAAGGCCGCGGCGTGGGCTACGTCGGCAAAGCCCGCGACCGCATGCTCGTCCAGGCCTCGCTCGACCAGATATCCACCTTCGCCGCCTACGCCGCCATGGGCCTGGCCAAGGACCATCGCAACTATGAGAATATCTCTCACATTTGTTACCTCCTCGGTATCAAGGCGTCCTGGATTGTTCTAACCAATAATCCCGATAAAGTCGCCGCCCTGCGCGACCAGGGCCTGACCGTCGCCGGAACCGAAGCCCTCGAATTCGAACCCTCCCCCTTTAACCTCGCCTACCTCACCAGCAAGGCCGCCGGCGGTCACATCCTGAAACGCCCCACCGAGACGACCGTCAAACGCGCCCTACCACCAGAACCCGTCAAGCCCTTCCGCCCCCACGCCCTGCCTTCCGCCAAACGCTTTATCTACTCCGCCAGCTACTTCCTCCCCATGAAGCCGGTGGATAATGATATCCTACTGACGGACATCCAGTTCAGCGAACTTTTTGGGCAGGGTCGTATCGACCGCTACACCGCCGGTCCCGACCCCCTCGTGCTCGACTACCGCCTGATAAGAGACAACCGTTTCTTCGTCAAAATCAACCCCGCTGCCCTCGCCGCCCACCGCAAGGTCCAGCCCGACGCCCCCATCCTCGACCTCATCACCACCCCCTACTGGTTTCGCGTTCACGTCTACTACGACATCGTCACCTCCCAGGATTTCGTGGTCCTTACCCACGGCCATCCAAAAATCTACGATATCCCTGTGGTCCGCCTGCACTCCGAATCCCTTTTTAACCGCTTCCCCCTCCGCGTCGTGTCCAACCGCGATAAAATGAAGGAATCGGTCAAACACATCGTCACCTACGGCGTAGGTGCCATGCTCCTAGTCTATAACGACGGTCGCGGGGCCGGTTTTGGTGCCTATGCCGCCGATCGTATGATGACCGAGAGCAATCAGGCCCTAAGCTCGGACGAGGCTTACCGGAAACTCGGCATCGACTACGACAGTCGCGATTACGACGCCTCCTTCACCCTGCTCAAACACCACATACCCAACGAAAAAATCCAGATGGTGATGAACAGCCCGGGTAGTTTGGTTAAAAAACCCGAATACGCCCAGTCCCTCCATCGCCAGAAATTCGACGTCGATAAATGGATCTTCCTCGATGACGACTCCGTCAGCGACTGATCCAACTAAATAAGGGCCGGCCGAGAAATACCCCGTTCAACACTATCTGCCCGCCCAGCTTGACGTTCATGTCCCTCCCGCCCCCCAGTCGCACTGTCGACCGCATTGCTGGCACCGCCCCCGATCCACTCGGACACGAACTCCTTGCCGCCCGTCTCGCCGGCATCCCCGCCACCCTCGCCGAGATGCTAGCCCGTCCGCCGGGCCAGCTTTCGGCCAAGACTTTCGCATCCACTCGATTCATCGTCACCGGCACCGGCAGTAGCGAAGCCCACGCCCGCTACCTGGCGATGTTGATCAACCTCTACACCGACCGCGCCGCCGCCTACCTGCCGCTCTCCGGCTTCGTCGAGCCCGCGCCCGGCGCCTTCGCGGGCAAAACCCTCGTCGTATTCTCCCAAGGCGTCTCCCCCAACGCCCAGATCGCGCTGCGCCGTCGTCACAAGTTCGATCACCTCGTATTGTTTTCATCGACGACTCCCGCCGCTGCTCGCGCCGCCGGAAAACCGGACCGCGCCGCCCTCCTGCAAGGCCTCCTCGACGAAGGTGCCGAGTTGGTCGAGTTCCCCCTCGCCGAGGAATACACCACCCTCATCCGGTTCGTCGGACCAATGGCCGGCTACCTCGCTGCCCTTCAGTTCGCCGCCCGCCTGCCAGGCGGGCGCGCCACCCCGCCTCCACCAGAACTGCTCGCCACCCTGCTCGCAACCAAAGCTCCGCGCGATCTGCTCGACGCCATGACGCGCCTGCCCAGCGCCTGGTCCGGGGGCTTCAACCTCGTCACCGCCGCCCCCATCTCCGACTTCAGCCAGAACCTCGCGTGTAAATTCATGGAAGGCGTCTACTGGCCCTGCCCGCCAATCAGCGACTTTCTCCAATTCGCCCACGGCCCCTTCCAACAGATGAACGCCGCGCCCAAACCCGTCATCTTCCTCCAGGGCGGAGGCGCGGCCGAAGCCGAGATGGTGGACCGGTCCGTGCGCATGCTCCAGCAGGTCGGCCTCGCCGCCTTCGTGGTGCGCGTGGAGGCGCCCCCCCTGTATTCTATTTTTGGATATGAAGCGGCGCTCAACGACCTAGTATTGGCCGTCATGCGCCGACTCCGGAGCAACCAAGTCGACTGGCCAGGCAAGGGGCGCGATGACCTGCTCTACGGCTTTTGCCCGGACGTCTGAGCCGCCGGTCGGGCCCGCCCCTCGCGCCTATTTTTTCTTTTTCGCCCGGCCGCCCTCGGCTTCGGCTTTGCCTCGACCCTCGCCCTTGCCTGCACCGGCATTAAAAAGCGTGCCCGCGATCACGCCGACCGCAAAAACAGCGAAGTAGACCAAAGCCGCCGAAGTGCGCACCGGTTTATCCAGCAAAAGAGAGAAATGCACATCTATCGTCTGGGTGTTCTCCGTTCCTATGTATATGACAACAAAAAGAATAAGAAGAAAGAAAACGGTGCGAAAAAAGACGGCGGGGCTCATGGGGAATAGTTATCCCTAGCAATCGCTCCCGCCGGCCCGGCGACAAGCGCAATCCCGCGTCAAAATCCCACCGCGGCCAAGTTCGGGACTTGCCACCCCACCACGGAACAAGAAGCCCCTTGAAACTTAGTCCTTTATTCCCGCCCCGCCGCCAGCTTACTGACTATTCATGCAGACGATCGGCGAACGCCTAGAAGAAGCCCGCAAACGCAAGGGTATCACCATCCGAGAGGCCGCCGAGGCCACCAAAATTCGGGGGGATTATCTTCATAAGTTTGAGAGCAACCAGTTCGACATCAAACTCCCCGAGATATACGTGCGCGGCTTTATCCGCAATTACAGCAACTACTTGAAGTTGCCCGGAGACAAACTCGTGAACGATTACCTCGCCCTCGGCCTCGGTGAGGGTGGCCGCCCCGGTTCACGCAGCCTAAACCGGGAGATTTACGGCAAGATAGAGATCGGGCACGCCGGTTCCCCTGCCAAAAATTCTAACCAGACGGAGCCCGCGCCCTCGGCCGCAGCAGCCGCAATGACCCCAAGCTCCGAGCCGATGCAGCGTCCACCTGAGCGCCCTCCCTTCCAGCCGCGTATGCCGCTTGGAGGCCTCGACCGCGCCCTGCTCTCCAGGAATGGTGTATGGCTCAGCCTCGGCGCCGTCGTCGTGATTGCCCTGGTGGTGTGGGGTATAGTCGGTCTCTTCGGTAACAGCGCCCCCGCGCCCCG
This sequence comes from uncultured Verrucomicrobiota bacterium, assembly GCA_903869675.1. Taxonomy (GTDB): domain Bacteria; phylum Verrucomicrobiota; class Verrucomicrobiia; order Opitutales; family Opitutaceae; genus IMCC26134_A. The sequence goes on from CAIQAB010000022.1 coordinate 27,987, forward strand.
CATCCCCACCGCCACTCCCGTCGCGGCCGTGGCAGAGGAACAAGTCTATCTCGTAGCACTCCGGCCCGTGCAGATTACTTCTATCAAAGCAAAATCCGACGGCCGCGAACTCGTCCCGGCTACTTCGCTTGAAACCGGCCAAACCTACCCCGTCCCCAACGTTGCCATGTTGGTCAGTGTAAGCGCCCGCGAGGCCGTGCAAATCGAGTTCAAAAAGGTCCGTTACGGCGCCGCCGGCGCAAACCTGATCGGCCCAGGCACCCTCGCCTTGGACTTCAGCGCCCAGCGCTGAGCCGTCCCGGCCCCGCCGACGGCTCAGGCACCGCCATACGCATGTCCAACGCGCCCGACCTTGCCGCCGTCAAGGGCTACCTACTCGACCTCCAGGACCGTATCTGCGCCAGCCTCGCAGACGAGGACAGCCGTGCTGCGTTCGCCACCGACGAGTGGTCCCGCAATCAACCGCGCGCCTCCGCTGGACCCGCCCTTGGCGGCGGCGGGCGCACTCGTATCCTCGCTGAGGGCGAAGTTTTCGAGAAGGCCGGCGTGGCCTTTTCCCATGTGACCGGCGCCGCCCTCCCGCCCAGCGCAACCGCCCACCGGCCCGAACTCGCCGGTCGCCCTTGGGTAGCCCTCGGAGTATCCCTAGTCATCCACCCGCGCAACCCCCGCGTTCCAACCAGCCACGCCAACGTTCGATTCTTCAGCACCACCGGTCCCGGAACCGTGGAGCCCGGCCAATCGTCGTCAGTCCCCGGCCAGACCAATCCCGTTCCGGAGCCGGCACCGGTCTGGTGGTTTGGCGGCGGCTTTGACCTGACCCCTTACTACGGCTACGAGGAAGATTGCGTGCACTGGCATCAAACCGCCCGCGACGCCCTCGCCCCTCATGGCACCGCGCTTTACCCGCAATTTAAGAAAAACTGCGACGACTATTTTTTCCTGAAACACCGCAGCGAACCGCGCGGAATCGGTGGGGTGTTTTTTGACGATTTCTCAGCCCTCGGCTTCGACGCCTCCTTCGCCCTGCTGCGCGCCGTTGGCGACGCCTACCTGCCCGCCTACCAACCCATCGTGGCACGCCGGAAAAATACCGCCACGAACGACACCGAGCGCGACTGGCAGCTCTACCGGCGCGGACGTTACGTGGAGTTTAATCTGGTCCAGGACCGGGGCACGCTATTCGGCCTCCAGAGCGGCGGTCGCACCGAGAGTATCCTCATGAGCCTGCCCCCGTTGGTCCGCTGGGATTACGCGCGCGTCCCTTTACCCGGCACCGAGGAACACCGCCTCCACACCGATTTCCTCCGCCCCCGCGACTGGGTCCCCGAAAGCTGACGTCAGGCTCGCTGCTCGCCATCCATTGCACACTATTTCCGCCAGATGACTTCCCGCGACCGCTTCCTTGCCGCCCTCGCCTGCCGGCCGCTCGAACGCCCGCCCCTCTGGGTGATGCGTCAGGCCGGTCGCTACCTTCCCGAATACCGGGCCCTCAAGGCAAAGTCATCCTTTCTGGAAATGGTGCGCACGCCAGAGCTCGCCACCGAAGTCACCCTCCAGCCCCTCAAACGCTTCCCCGGCCTGGACGCCGCCATCCTGTTCTCCGATATCCTCGTCATACCTGAAGCCCTCGGCCAAACCTATGCCTTTCGCGAGACCGGCGGCATCCAGATGGCCTACCGCCTGGAAACCCGGGCACAGATTGACGCCCTGGCCCCCGCCGAAGCCGTGCCCGAACGCCTCGCCTACGTCGGGGATGCCCTCCGCCTGCTCAAGAAGGAGGTAACCACTACCGGCCACACCCTGCTCGGCTTCGGCGGCTCCCCTTGGACCCTCGCCTCCTACATGCTTGAGGGCGGCGGCTCAGACGATTTTGCCCGCGCCAAGATCCTCTTTCACTCGGACCGCTCCGCCTTCGACGCACTGCTGGAGAAACTAACCGCTGCGCTCGTATTCTATTTCCGGATGCAAATCGAAGCAGGCGCTGACGCCATCCAGATCTTCGATAGCTGGGGCGGCATTCTCGCCGGTCCCGACTACGAGGCCGCCTCGCTGGCCTGGATCCGCCGCATAGTCTCCGCCCTGCCTGCCGACTTCCCCGTCATTCTCTACGCCAAAGGCACGGCGCCCCACCTATCCGCCCAGGCCACCTCGGGCGTGCGTGCGATCAGCCTCGACTGGACTGCCGACCTCGCCGCCGTGCGCGCCGTCCTGCCGTCCAGCCTCGCCCTCCAAGGCAACCTTGATCCCGTGCTAATGACCACCACCCCCGAGATCGTCCGCACGCAAGCCACCCGCCTGCTGGAATCGCTACGAGGCCGGCCTGGTCATATTTTCAACCTCGGCCACGGCATCACCCCCGAAGCCAAGATCGAATGCATGCAGGCCCTCGTGGATACCGTCACCACCTTCCGCTGATCACTCCACGGCGCGCAAGGACCACCCCAGCGTGTTAATCCATTTTTCCCGTGGGCCATAAGTCCGAACCGTCGACCCGGCTCCCCATCGCCATCCTCGGCGCCGGTCTCACCGGTCTGGCCGCCGCCCGCCAGTTGGTCCGCGCCGGTCGCCGCGTGACCGTCTTCGACCCCGCGCCCATCCCGGGCGGCGTTATCCGCAGCGAACGCCACGAACCCGGCTGGCTGGTCGAGTCTGGCCCCAACTCCCTTCAGGAAACCCCCGCCGTCGCCGACCTTGTGCGCGAACTCGGCCTCGAACACCACCGCCAACCCGCCGCCCCCGCCGCGAAGAACCGCTACATCCTGCGCGGTGGCCTTCTGCGCCGGTTGCCAAGCTCACCTCCCGCCTTCCTCCGCTCAGGCCTCTTTTCCACCCGCACCAAACTCCGCGTTCTGCGCGAATTTTTCCGCCCCCGCCGCCCCCGTTTGCAAGACCTGCCTCTGGCTGATTTTTTTTGCGAACACTTCGGCCCGGAATTGCTCGCCTACGCCCTTGATCCCTTTGTCTCCGGGATCTACGCCGGCGACCCCTCCCGCCTGTCCGCCCGCCACGCCTTTCCGTCCCTCTGGAAGGGTGAAAAAGAATACGGTTCGCTGCTCCGCGCCCAACTCGCCGCCTCCCGCGCCAAACGCGCTCGCGGGGAACCCCCCGGACCGCCCCCCATCATCAGTTTCACGGACGGGCTCGCCGAGTTGCCCCTCGCCCTCGCCGCCAGCCTCCCGCGGGGCACGCTCCGCTTGGAAACGGCGGTCAATCAACTGAGCCCCAGCCCGGACGGCTGGATACTTGATGCCGCACCCAGCGAACGCTTCGACCGCGTCATCCTCGCCTTACCCGCCCCCGCCCTGGCACGACTCGGCCTCGGCCCACCCGGCGCGCGGACCTCTCTCGCCTCCCTCAATCTCCTCGAACACCCTCCCGTCACTGCCCTTTTCCTGGGCTACCCTCGCACCGACGTGGAGCATCCGCTGGATGGCTTTGGTATGCTCTGCCCCTCGGCCGAAAAAAGCCCCCTGCTCGGCGTGTTGTTCAACTCCACCCTCTTCCCTGGCCGCGCCCCCGCCGGGCACGTTGCACTGACCGTCATGCTGGGCGGGGTCCGCCAGCCCGACCTCGCCCGCCAACCACTCGACTCCCAACTACCCATCGTGGAAAAGGCTCTCGCAACCCTGCTCGGCGCACGCCGCCCGCCAGTCTTTGTGCACCGCACCCACTGGCCCCGCGCCATCCCGCAATACCAGATGGCGCACGATTCCTACCTTGAGGTGATCGCTGCTGCCGAAAAACGTCTGCCGGGGATGCATATCGGCGGCCCGGTCCGCGATGGCATCGGCCTGCCTGCGTGCCTATCCGCCGGGGCACGCCTCGCCGCCGCCGCGCTGAATCCGTAGGGGCCACAAGGCCCATCCCGGACCGGGCGCTACACACGCCCCTTGACTCCCCCCCCCCTGCACCTAGCCTGCCGCGCCCTATTACAACGGCATGGCGAACGACCTAAAGCACACCCTCAGCCTCCCCAAGACCGATTTCCCCATGCGGGGGGACCTGCCCAAACGCGAACCCGCCCGCCTCGCCGCCTGGGGAAATCTTTCGCTCTACGCCGCCATCCAGGCGAAACGGGCCTCCGCCCCCCCCTTCATCCTTCACGACGGCCCTCCCTTTACCAACGGCGATGTGCACATCGGCACCGCCTTGAACAAGTCCCTCAAGGACATCACCCTTCGCTACAAGTCACTGCGGGGCTTCCGCACCCCTTACGTCCCCGGCTGGGACTGCCACGGCCTCCCCATCGAGCAGAAGGTCGCCAAAGAACTGCAAGCCGCCGGCCTCAGCTTGCCCACCGCCGAACTCCGCTCCCGCTGCGATGCCTTCGCCGAGGGCTGGATCAAAAAACAGACCGCCTCCTTCAAACGCCTCGGCGTCCAAGCTGACTGGGCTCACGAATATAAGACCAAAGCCCCCGCCTTCGAGGCCGACATCCTCCGCACTTTCGCCGCATTCGTCGAACAGGATCTAGTTTATCGCTCTAAGAAACCCGTCTACTGGTCCATCCCCTTCGAAACCGCCCTCGCCGAGGCCGAGATAGAATACGCCGAGCACACCTCCATCGCCATTTGGGTAAAGTTTGCCGTCCCCACCACTGAGGCCGCGAAGTTCGGCCTCCCGGTCGACAAACCCCTGAGCGTCGTCATCTGGACCACCACCCCCTGGACCATCCCGGCCAACCTCGCCATCGCGGTGCATCCGGAGACAGAATACATCGCCGCCGACCTCGGCGCCGAACGCATCCTCGTCGCCAAGGCCCTGCTCCCCGCCGTCCTCGAAGCCAGCAAACATCCCGATGCTTCATCAGTCGTCGGGCATCCGTCGTTGGTCATTCTGGGCGCTCGCTTGGAAGGCTTAGCCCCACGCCACCCCTTTATCGGCCGCCCCTCGCCGGTCGTCCTCGCCGATTACGTCACGACCGATAGCGGCACCGGCTGCGTCCACACCGCCCCAGGCCACGGCGCCGAGGATTACCTGACCGGCCTGAAATACAGCCTGCCCATCTACTGCCCCGTCGGCGATGACGGTCGCTATGTCGACGACGGTGAAGTCCCGGCCGATCTCGTGGGCGTCTCCTGCCTGGAAAAGGTCGAGGATCTCGCTGCGAAAAAACCCAGCCCGGCCAACCTCGCCGTGCTGAAGAAACTCGCTGCACCCGACTCCACCGGCCACGTCGCCCTGCTCGCCAAGGCAAAATACATCCACAGCTACCCGCACTGCTGGCGCTCGAAGACCCCCATCATCTTCCGCGCGGTCGACCAGTGGTTCGTGGGCCTGGATCGCGCCTCGCCCGGCACCGCCTCGCCCCGCGCCGCAGCTCTCGACGCCATTAAAAGCGTGACCTGGTTCCCCGCCTGGGGCCAGGCCCGCATCACCGGCGCAGTCGAGGCCCGCCCGGATTGGTGTATCAGCCGACAGCGCTCCTGGGGCGTGCCCATCATCGCTTTTTACGACGCGCAGAAAAAAGCCCACCTCGACGCCTCAGTCGTCCGCGCCGTCGCCGCCAAGATCGCCGCCCACCCCGCCGGCACCAACCTTTGGTATGAGCAAACCGCCGCCGAGTTGCTCGCCGGCGTCACCCTGCCCGCCGGTTGGCCACCCGCCTCCGAATTAACGAACGGCCGCGATACCCTCGACGTCTGGCTCGACTCCGGCAGCAGCCACGCCGCCGTCCTGCGCAACCACCAAGGCGGCACCCAATGGCCAGCCGACCTTTACCTTGAAGGCTCCGACCAGCACCGCGGCTGGTTCCAATCCTCCCTCTGGACCGGCGTCATCGCGCAGGGCGGCGCCCCCTACAAAGCCGTGCTCACCCACGGCTTCATCGTGGGCGAAGACGGCAAGAAAATCTCCAAATCCGGCAGCTACGAAAAACCTCCGACCTCGGATAACTTCATCGCCGACTACGGCGCCGACGTTATCCGTCTCTGGCTCGCTTCCCAGGACTTTACCCAGGATATCACCCTTTCCAAAAAAATCCTGGATAACGCCGCCGAGCAGTATCGCGGCTTCCGCAACGCCCTGCGCTACCAACTCTCGATTCTCCACGACTTCGACCCGGCGCTGAACACCCTGCCCTACGCTTCGCTCGACGTGCTCGACCGGTGGGCCCTGCACCAGACTGCCAAACTGCTGGCCGACACCACCTCCGCCTACGACGCCTACGAATTCCACCGCGTCGTCTCCCTATGTGCCCAGTTCGTGTCCAACACCCTCTCGGCCGTCTATAACGACGTCTGCAAAGACCGCCTCTACACCTACGCGGTCAACCACCCCCAGCGCCGCAGCACCCAGACCGCCGTGCACGCCATCCACGGGGTGCTCGTCCGAGTGCTAGCCCCGATCCTGACGTTTAGCGCCGACGAGGCCTGGTGCCATGCTCACTTCAAGGCCGACTTCGCCCCCGCCGGAGCCGTAAATCCCAGCGTCCACCTCGCCGATTGGCCCGTCCTTAACCCGGAGTGGACCGATCCTTCCCTCGCCGCCGACTTCAGCGAACTCCTGAAAGTCAGGGCCAAAGTCAACGAGACCCTCGAACCGCTCCGCCAAGCCGGCAAACTCGGCAAATCCCTCGACGCCGCCATCACCCTTGAAGTCGCCGGCTCGTCGCCCCTTGATCCAATTCTGCGCCGCCACGAGACCTTTCTCCCTGAACTCCTGATCGTTTCCCACGTCATCCTCGCGGAAACACCGGCCGCCGCCGACCTCCTCGTAGCTGCCCGCCCCGCCGGCGAACTCAGCCACTTGCGCTGCCCGCGCTGCTGGCGATGGGTCCCCAGCCTGCAAGCCGCCGGAGAACACGAGGTCTGCCCCCGATGCGCGGAGGCGATCCAGCCCTAGCTTGCGCCCTCGGGCGGCTGCCAGTTGGCGTCCATTTTCTTACCCCCCAAAAAACACCATGGCCAAACCCACCCGCAAGCCCGCCGCCACCAAGAAAAAGTCTCCCGCGCGCACCTCGAAACCGGCCCCGCGCCGCACCCCGAAGCAAGCCTCGAGCCGCACTTCAGCGCGGCGGCCATCATCAAGCGCCGCAACCGCCCGCAAAGCGAAGCCGGCCCCGCGCCGCCCTGCCCCCAAGACCCAAAAGGCCCCGCCCAAGGCGTTAAAAAACAAAACGCCACCCAAGTCTCTCGTGAAACCTTCAAAAAAAACCGTCACCAAAACCGCTGCGCCCAAAGCCTCCCCGGCCAAAGCCACCAAAACTGCCAAGCCCGCCGCGAAATCTTCGCGAGCACCCGCCCCGGCCAAAAAACCGGCCACCAAAGCAACCGCCCCTAAGCCCGCACCCAAGCCCGCCAAGCGCCCGGTCCCCGCACCCAAGACCACAAAGTCCGCACCCAAAACCGCGCCCAAAGCCACCGCTGCCGCCGCCAAATCTAAGTCAAAACCCACCAAAGTTCCAACTCCGGCCACCAACTCTAAAACAGCTGCGCCTGTATCCGCGAAGCCCTCGGAAGATACCAAACAGCCCATCCTGAAAGGTAAGGATGCCGTCCGCGCCCGCATTCTCGCCCAGCGCGCCAAACCCGCCAAGCCCGCTGCCTTCTCCCTCGACGAGGTCCTCGCCATCGCCAAAACTGTGGAAAAGGCCGCTCCCGCCAAAGCTCCAGTCGCCCTGATCGCAACCAAGTCAGGTAAGACCGCGCCCCTCCCCGCGCACGCCCTGCAAACCCCCAAACCCACCACCGTCCGGGCCGCCTCACTCGCTGACATTCTTGGCTTTAACCCAAAAGCCAAAGCCTCCCACGCCGCGAACGAGGAAGATGCGATTCCGGATAAATTTAAACGTTATTACAAGCTGCTCATTGAGTTGCGTAATCACGTAACCGGCCAGGTTGACCAGCATAGCGAAGAGACGCTGAAACGCTCCGCCAAAGAGGACAGCGGCGATCTCTCCAGCTACGGCACCGACGGCGGCACCGATTCCTTCGACCGTGATTTCGCCCTGAGCCTCGTCGCCAACGAACAAGAGGCCCTCGCCGAGATCGAGGCCGCCATCCAACGTATCAAAGCCGGCACTTACGGCGTCTGCGAACACACCCAGCAGAGTATCAACAAGGAACGCCTGCTCGCCGTGCCCTTCACCCGATACACCGCCGCTGCCATGAAAGAAATCGAGAAAACCCGCTTCAAAGTGCGCGGACAGACCGGCATCCTCGGCGAAGGCGAAGAAGGCGGCCCCAAGGTCGAAGACGACAGCGGAGAATAACCCCCGCCCACCCGTAAGGCTCCGGCCTCTGCGAGCCGCGCGACCTTTCTTCAAAAGTTCAGCCGGCTTGGCGCGAAAAAAACGCCAGGCCCCTTTCGCTGATTATCCTCCAGCCCCCATCCGAGCTTAACCAAATCCCAAGCCGTGGAAGCCGACGCCATCCCCGCCCCCCGTCCAACCGCCGCGCACGCACCGGCCTGGACGGATCGCCTCCGCGCCTATCGCCTCCTGTGGTTTCTTAGCGGGCTGGTATTCAGCTTGGACCAACTCACGAAAAGCTGGATCAGCCTAAAACTGAAATTCCCCACCTATTGGCCGGAAGAAGGCGCCATCATCATTTCCAAAGGCTTCCTCCACCTCGTGCACGTGGGCAACACCGGCGCCGCCTGGAGCCTGCTCAGCGGCCAGAGTCCCCTTCTCGCTCTGCTGGCCGTCGGCACACTAGCCGGAATCTACTTCTGGCGCCGCCACCTCGGCCTCCAGCAACGGAACGCCCAAGCCGCCTTCGGCCTGCTATGCGGAGGCATCGCCGGCAACTGCGCCGACCGCATCGTGCACGGCCACGTGATCGATTTCCTCGATTTTCACTTCGGCAGCTACATTTACCCGACCTTCAACCTCGCCGACGCCGGCATCTGCGTGGGCGTGCTGCTTTACCTCTGGCACTCGTTCCACGAGCCGCAATCTCCACCGCGCTCTGCCTGAAGCTCGGCGAGACTCGCCGCTACCCTGCTCGCGTCGACCCCGCCCATGAACGCCCCCTCCGCCCCCGTCGCTATAATCGATATCGGCAGTAATTCGATCAAAGCCCTAGTCGCCCGCCGGGCGTCCGACGGGACCATCGAGGCGCTGGCCAACCGGACCCTCGATTGCCGCATCAGCGCCGGCATCTCCGCCGTAGCGCCCAGCCTCACCGAGGATGGCATGACCCGCGGCCTCGCCGCCATCCGCGAACTCCTCGACGTCGCCACCCCCTTCGCCCCGACCCGTATCGCCGTGGTCGCCACCAGCGCCGTGCGCGACGCACAGAACGGTGGCGAATTCCGCGCCCGCGTGCTCGCCGCCACCGGCCACACTATCCGCATCCTCTCCGGCGAAGATGAAGCCAGCCTCATCGGCCTCGGTCTGACCTCCGACCCCGACCTCGCCCACCTGCGCGACTTCTACGTGTTTGATCTCGGAGGCGGCAGTCTTGAATGCCTCGCTTTTCGCGAGCGCCGCATAACGCAAGCCCTCAGCCTCCCCCTGGGTTGCGTTCGTCTAACGGAGAAATTCATCGCCGCCCCCGCCGCCCCGCTCGATCCCGACGCCGCCCTGGGCGTGGCCCTTCACGTCCGGCAAAAGTTGAAGAACTCCGGCTTCCGCTTCGACCTGCCCGCACCTGCCGCCGCCGTTTTCACCGGCGGCACCATCACGACGCTTCGCGCCCTGAAAGGTGCCCTGCACGGAGTCCCGGTGGCCGAGACTCCCGCCCTCGTGCCGGTGACCCAAGTATCCTTCGTTCTAGACGAAATCGCCCCTCTGGACATTGCCGACCGGCGCAGCGTGCCCGGCATGCCTCAAGCCCGCGCCGATGTGCTTCCCGCCGCTCTGCTGACCGTGCTCGCCGTGGCTGAGACCGCCGGTATCGACCAATTTTACCACAGCCTGCACAACCTGCGCTGGGGTCTCGCCGCCGAACTGCTCGCCTGATTCGGCGTCGAGCCTCAGGCCATCACGCCGGCCAAGGCCGCAACCATAGCCGAAAAATCAGCCGGCAGCGGCGCCCGGACCTCGATCGTGCGGGCTGTCACCGGGTGGTCGAAACGCAGGAATTCGGCGTGCAACATCACACGCGGCGGCCGCATCGGGAGCGGCGCACTGTCCTTCCAGCCATAGGTCGCATCGCCCAGGATGGAGTGCCCGATCGAGCGCATGTGCACCCGGATCTGGTGGGTCCGCCCGGTCAGGATGTGGCAGCGCATCAGCGCGGCGTGCGGCGCAAAGGCCTGCTCTCGCGTCCAGTCGGTGCGCGCCGGTTTTCCGCCCTCTCCGGTCGTCATCTTGTGGCGGTGGATCGGATGCCTGGAAATAGCACTGTCAATCCGGCCGCTAAGCAAACGCGGCACGCCGGAAACAAGCGCGAGATACTCTTTGTGCAGGTGCCTGCCCGCAAACTGCTCAGAAAGCCCACGGTGGGCGGCGTCCGTCTTGGCTACGACGATTACTCCGCTGGTCTCTTTATCCAACCGGTGCACGATGCCGGGGCGTTCTACCCCACCCACCCCGGAGAGCGAGCCAGCACAATGCCCGAGCAAGGCATGCACCAGAGTGTCGTCCGTCGTGCCCGAGCCAGGATGCACCACCATGCCGGCAGCCTTGTTGATCGCGAGCAGATGGGCGTCCTCATAAAGCACATCCAGCGCAACGTCGGAGGGCTTTAGCTCGGAAGGCACCGCATCGGCATGGGAAAACTCCACGATATCACCCGCGTGGAGCTCGGTCTTTTTATCCAAAACCAAGCCCGCGCGCGTGACCCGTCCCGCGTCAAAGGCCCGCTGCCAAGCCGAGCGGGAATGCTCGGGAAAAGCCGCCGCGAGGAGCTTGTCGGCGCGCTCGCGCCGTGTGCCCTCGGGGATGAAATAACTTTGGGTCTCCGCCATATTGAACCCGTCTGCATGCTGCCACCCGCCGCTGCTGGCGACGGAAAACGCCGCCGCCCGCATCAATCACCCGCCCGGCGAGTCTTCAAGGGCAACTCGGACTCCGGCCAGCGATCCAAAAAAGCCCGCTGCGCCGCGCGGTCCACGATATCCTCAGCACCCTCACGTTCGAGAAACCGCCGCGGATAGGCCGGCCCTATCCCAGTGATCTCTACGCGCGCCGCCGCCCCGTCCACCCTGAAGAGCGCCCGCCATGCGCCGCAGCCGATTTCAAAACCCGTCTCCGTCCGCCGGATGCGTCGCGTCCGGTGCGGCGAAGGATCACGCCCGAGCAGCTCCGCCGCCCGGCCCAGAAAGTCGACTCCCCACCCCGTCCGCAACCAGGCTGCCTGCTCCTCCGCGTAGGCCGAGACTCGCACCGTAAAAGCCGGCGGCGCACTTTCCCAGGCGTCCACCTCGTCGATCCAGCCAGCGCGCGCCCCGGGGAAACTGTCGTAGGCCGGGACGTAGGGCTTGATATCAAAGACCGGCGTGCCCTCGACCAGATCACACGCGCCCAACCGGAGCACGCGCCCCTCTACGCCGAGCAACCGCACCGGCGTGAGTCCGAGGGCATTGGGCCGATGGGGCGAACGCGTCGCAAATACCCCGCGCCGGCGCTGCGGACCACGCGGGGGTATAACCTGCGGACGCCAGCCGGGATTGCGGTGAAACCACCAGAGCAGCCACACCCGTTCAAATCCCGCGAGATCGGCCAGCGCCGCCTCGAAATGGCACCCCGGCTCGAGTTCGAGAAAATTCTCTTCCAGCTCCTCCTCATCCGGCTGGTGACGCGCGGCAAACTTGGCCGCCTTGCCGCTGCGCACGAAACCAACCGGCCGCAAAACCAGCGCCAATCCGCCGCTCGGTTGCGGCATCCCGTTGCACTCTTTTTTCGGCGTCACGCGCGGGTGCTCCCTCAGTCCAGATCGCGCTCGGCCAGCTCGTCCTCATCCCAGCCAAAATAGTGCCCGAGCTCGTGCAAATAAGTCACCCCGACCTCACCCAGGAAAGCCTCGCGGTCCTGCTCCACGAAGTCCCAAATATTATCGAGATAGAGACTGATCTGGGGCGGCATCGGTTGGTCCTGCGCGATTTCCTCGCCGTGCGCCGAGCCGTCGAAGAGACCGAGAATATCCTCGTCAAACCCCTCCTCTAAAATATGGGCCGGCGGGCGCGCCTCGTAGTGAACGGGAATTTTCAGCGCGAATTCCCGCACCGGCGCCGGCAGGCGGCGAAGCGTCTTCTCAATTTCCTTGGCGGCGGCAGCGGTGCGTTGGGCAAGCGTCATTTTCTCCCGGCATTTGGCCAGTCCCCCCAAAAAAAGCGAGGCCGACGCGAACCTGATGTGTAACCACCAAACCGCATTTGCGTCTCCCGTTTCATGCAAGCGTGACCGCCAGACCGGCGGCCCCCACGCAAAGCAATCGACTCGAAATCCCAACCCGTCAGCCAACCCAAATCCAAATGCCAACCATGAAAAATACCCGCACCCTGCTCTGCAGCGCCTTGCTTCTCGCCGGCCTCACCCTCGCCCCCGCGCTCCGCGCCCAGGACGAGCAGCACTCCGAAAAACCCAAGAAAGAACAAAAACAGGAGCGCCGCGGCGACCGCCTTGAGATGCTCAAGGAGGAACTCGCCCTTACCGACGCTCAGGTGGAGAAGCTTAAGCCGATCTTCGCCGCGGAACGCGAGGAGGGCGCCGCTCTCCGCAAAGAACTCGGCAAGGACGCCGATCGCGCCGTTGTTCGCGAGAAAATGCAGGCCATCCGGGAAAAATACAAGCCGCAGGTCGCCGCCATCCTCACCGAGGAGCAAAAGGCAAAGATGGAAAAGCTCCGCGAGCGTGGCCCGAAAGGCCCCAAGGCTCCCGGCGCCGGTGGCCCCCCGCCCGCAGCCGAGTAAGCGAATCCCTCAAGACCCAGCGACTCCGTCGCCAGTCTCGAATCCCGCCGCCACCCGCGGCGGGATTTTTTATGCCCATCGCCCGGGCCTCAACCACGCGCCAACCGGTCGCGAACCGCCGCCACCTCCCCCCAGTGCGTCCCCGGAATGGCCGGGCCTGAATGCCGGACACACTCCGCGCCCAGTGCCGCCCCCAGAGCACCGCTCCGCTCCAACGACCACCCCTGCGACGCAGCGTAGAGAAAACCGCCGGCAAAGGCGTCGCCCGCACCGTTGGTGTCCACCACCCGCTCGACCACCACCGGAGCCACCCGGTGCAACTCCTCGCCACGCGCGATCCACGCGCCGTCTTTACCCACCTTCACCACCGCCACCAGGCCGGGCGATTCCCCGGCCAAACGTCGCGCGTGGCCGGCGTAGTCATCGCCCCCATCCGGATACAATGCGCGGATCTCGTCCTCATTGGCGAAGACCTGATGGATGCCTCCGGCGCGAAGTTGCGCCAGCATCCACTCACGGGCCGCGTGCACGACCTCGAAAGAGGCGATGTCGAGCGAAACGGTCGCGCCCGAGGCGCGGGCCCCCGCCAGCGCCGAATCCGCCAAGGCCTGGTTGAAGACGAGATAGCCTTCGATGTGCGCATGGCGCACCCCGGTGAAATCCACCGGCTGGATCTCCCCGGGCGCCAAGGTCAGGGCCGCCCCTAGATCCGTGCGCATGGTGCGGGCGGCGTCAGGCGTAATGAGTGCCAGACAACGGGCGTTGGCGCGGTCCGGACTGGCTTTGAAACGGGTCGCATCGAGTCCGAGTGACCTCGAATGTTCGCGGTAGGCGGCGGCAGTGTGGTCGCCCCCGAGTTTACCCAGAAAACCGGCCCGCAGGCCCAACCGCGCGGCGTTGCGGATAACATTGGCCGCACTGCCCCCGGGGGCCAGCGAAGGCGGCTCCGGCAAACGCGCGATGATTGCATCCATCTCGGCCGCATCGACCAAGACCATGCCGCCTTTTTCGCCATGCACCCCCGCAAGGAAAGACTCCGACACGTGCGCGGTCAGGTCCATGATTGGCGAACCAAGGCCAAGAATATCCAGGGCGGGCGGAAAAGGCACGGAAGTCATCGGTTAAATAGCCGACGCTCGCGCATTTCCACCGTAGGTCAAAAAAAAGCGCCGCGCCCATTGATAGGCGTGGCGCGGAAACTGAAAAAAGGAACCAGCGCAGCTTAGTTGGCGACCGTCAGACTGGTGACCAGCAACACTTCGTCGTTCACCTCGATCTGGATGGTATAATCTCCGGGAGCAGGGAACGCCAAGTTGCGGACATCATTGATCAGATTGATACGCTGGAGGGGGCCTTGGGACTCAAACTCGCGGTCGAGCAGCACGCTCATCGCGTCGGCGGCGAGCCCGAGGGAGATCTTGATCTTGTGCTTGCCGGCGGCGACGTCGGTGAGCGTAAGAAACCAGATCATAAAGGGATGCGTCAGCGGGAACTGACGGCCACGGATGGCGGAGAAGACACCGAGAATGGTGTGTTTGCCCGTTGCGGGATCGATATGCACGCCGTCGCAAAGGAGCCAGCAGAGCACTTGGGGTTTGTTGGAGTTCGACATGGTGGGAGGAAAAGAGGCTTAACGTGGATGCCGCGATGGCCAAGGGGAAGTCGGAAGTGATTTGCGCACAAGATCGTTACCCGCACCTTGGGCGAGTATGGGAATCGCCACCAGTCTCGCCCTCGAATGGCTGGAACCCCTGCGCGCCTACCCGAGCTGGCTCGTTTTGCTGTGTCTTGCGGTGGCAACCGCCGGCCTGTTTACCCTCTTGGCCAAGCCACTCAGGTGGGGCCTATACCTCGTTTTAACCGGTCTTGGCGCCCTGATTCTACTGGGTTTCGCCGTCTGGCTGCACGGATAGCCTCCCTTGAAGCCCGCCGCTATCCCGGGGGATTTTCTTGTCAGGGATTCACCCCGCCCCATATCCGGTTCAGATGAAGTATATCTTTGTGACCGGTGGCGTCGTCTCCTCGCTCGGCAAGGGCCTTACCGCCGCCGCGCTCGGCGCCCTGCTTGAGATGCGCGGCCTGACCGTCCGCATCCAGAAATTCGACCCCTACCTGAACGTCGATCCGGGCACCATGAGCCCCTATCAGCACGGCGAGGTCTACGTCTTGGAGGACGGTGCCGAAACCGACCTCGACCTCGGCCATTACGAGCGCTTCACCAGCGGCAAACTCTCCCGGCTCAATAATCTCACCTCCGGCCAAGTCTACGAGAGCGTGATTCAAAAAGAACGCCGCGGGGCCTATCTCGGCAAAACCGTCCAAGTGATCCCGCACGTGACCAACGAGATCAAAGAGCGCATCACCATGGCGGCGAAGGACGTCGATATCCTCATCACCGAGATCGGTGGCACCACCGGCGACATCGAAGGCCTGCCCTTTCTCGAAGCCCTGCGTCAGTTCGCCCTCGAGCAAGGCCCCCGTGACGTGATTTTCCTGCACGTCACCCTTGTGCCCTACCTCGCCGCCGCCGGCGAGTTGAAGACCAAGCCGACCCAGCAATCCGTCGCCAAACTCCGCGAGATCGGCATCCAGCCCCACATCCTCGTCTGCCGTAGCGAACAACCGATTGATGCCAGCGTGCGCGATAAGTTGTCCATGTTCTGCAACGTGCCGGTGAAGGCGGTGATCGAGTGCCGCGACGTAGCCTCGATCTACGAGCTCCCGCTCGCCCTCCAAGGCGAGGGACTCGACCAGCTCGTAGTCGATCTTTTCGGCCTGAACAAACCGCAGCCCGCGCGCAATGTCTGGGCCGAGTTGGCCCGCCGCATCCACAACCCCGCTCACACCGTGAAAATCGGCGTGGTAGGCAAATACATCGAGCTGCAGGATGCCTACAAGTCAGTCTACGAGTCCGTCACCCACGCTGGCATCGCCAATAACGCCAGAGTGGAGATCGTGCGCGTTGACGCCGAGGACCTGGAAAAACGCGGCGGCACCGGCCTGCTAAAGGGACTCGATGGCATCCTCGTTCCCGGAGGTTTCGGCGACCGTGGCACGGAGGGGAAAATCATCGCCGCCCGCTTCGCCCGTGAAAAAGGCGTCCCCTACTACGGTCTCTGCCTCGGTCTCCAAATCGCGGTGATCGAGTTCGCCCGCAACGTGCTCAAATTGAAAGATGCCAACTCCACCGAATTCGACCCCGCTTCGCCCCATCCGGTCATTAATATGATGGAGGAGCAGAAAAAGATTATCGATAAGGGAGCGACCATGCGCTTGGGGAGCTACGAGTGCGCCTTAACCCCCGGCTCGAAGGCTGCCCGGGCCTACAAGACCGACAGCGTCCGCGAACGCCACCGCCACCGCTACGAGGTGAACAACGCCTACGTCGGCCAGCTCCAACGCGCCGGGCTGCTCGTCTCTGGCGTCAACCCCCGCCGCAACCTGGTCGAGATCGTCGAGCTAAAGGACCACCCCTTCTACCTCGCGGTGCAGTTTCACCCCGAGTTCCAGTCCAAACCCCTGCAAGCTCACCCGCTCTTCGCTGCCTTCATCGCTGCCGCCCTTAAGGGCAAGCCATCTAGCGCCAAAGCGAAGAAACCAGCCGCGAAGAAAAAGGCCGCCGCAACCAGATCCGCGAAGAAAACGAAGGCCTGAAGGCTTTGGCTTCATATCCGCCTTTTTCCGACCTTAGCGTCTTCGCGTCTTTGTCTTTAAAAAATGCCCCTCTTCGACCCCCAAAAGCTCCTCGTTCTCGCCGGCCCCTGCTCACTGGAAAATGAGACGGTCGTGCGTGCCGTGGCGGAGAAACTGGTCGATCTGCGCGCGCGTTACCCGGAGCTGAACCTCGTGTTCAAGGGCTCCTTCGATAAAGCCAACCGCACCTCCATCGCCGGTGGCCGGGGCACTGGCCTCGAAACCGGCCTCGCCCTCCACGCCCTCGTGAAGCGCGACTACGGCCTGCCCTGTGTCACCGACGTCCATGAAAGCACCCAGTGCGCACCCGTGGCCGAAGTGTGCGACGTGCTCCAGATCCCCGCCTACCTCTGCCGCCAGACCGATCTGCTGCTCTCCGCCGCCGCCACCGGTCGCACCGTGAATGTAAAGAAGGGCCAGTTTCTCTCACCCAACGATATGGTCCACGTCGTCGGAAAGCTCGCCCACGGCGGCGCCGCCGAGATTTGGCAATGCGAACGCGGCGCCACCTTCGGCTACAACAACCTCGTGGTCGATATGCGCGGCTTCCCCATCATGGCGCGGAACGGCACCCCCGTCATCCTCGACGCCACCCACAGCGTGCAGTTGCCCGGAGCCGGCGGCGGAAAGAGCTCCGGCCAGCGCGAGT
The DNA here is from genome assembly GCA_903869675.1 of uncultured Verrucomicrobiota bacterium. Lineage (GTDB taxonomy): Bacteria > Verrucomicrobiota > Verrucomicrobiia > Opitutales > Opitutaceae > IMCC26134_A. The sequence continues at coordinate 45,130 of CAIQAB010000022.1, forward strand.
TCGTCCCCACCCTGTGCTTCGCCGCCCTCGCGGCCGGCGCCGACGGCCTCTTCATCGAGACCCATCCCGATCCCGAGCACGCCCTGAGCGACGGCCCCAACATGGTCCCGCTTGAGGATTTAGAGGCCCTGCTTGCGAAAGCACTCGCCTTCTGGCGGCTCGCCCGGGCCTGACCCGGAACCGTTCCAAGCAGCATTAAAACACGGTTTGCCGCCCGGCACGCAAACCGCTTGATCCCCTCATGCCCCGCCCCATCCGCCCCCGCCCCGCACCGCCACCCCAACAACCGGCGAAAAATAGCCGCGCCGTGTATTTCGCGGGGGAGCTTTTCTCCGCCAAACACCTCGTCGGCAATGCCTACCTTGCCGAGGCCATCCACGCCGCCTCCCACGGCCGCTACCTCTGCCGCCTACCTCAGGATTTCGAGCTGCGCGGCCACCACCCGCAGCTCATCCGGGACAAGGATATCCGCAGCCTGTTGGAGTGCGACCTCGCCCTTTTCAACTTTGACGGCCCCGAGCTCGATAGCGGCACCGTGGTGGAGTTCATGTTCGCCAAATTCGCCGACATTCCGTGCGTCATACTTCGCAGCGATTTCCGCGCCGCCGGCGACCAAGGCCCGGGCAACGACCCGTGGAACCTGATGGCCAGCTTCTACCCCCGTTCGATCTCCGTCCCGGTCAACGCCCTCGCCCTTTACAAAAAGGCCCACGCCGCCGCTCGGCGCGCCGCCCTCGACGACGTCATCCGCCTCGCCGGACAACACAGCTCCGCCACCGCCCAGAGCATGTGCGAACATATCGCCGCTCTCGTCGTGCGAGGCCTAGATCGCGCTGCCAAGCTCCCGACCGCCCTGCCCAAGCCGCTCCGCGAAAACGTCTACACTTGGCTCGCCCTCTTGCCCGGTTTGCGCGGCGATCCCAAAAAAATCCGCAAGCAGTTCGCCAAGCTGCTCGAACAAAAAATCGCCCGTGGATTGCTGTAGGATGCAGTCGCAAAGGAGCAGGAAGACGGGAGTCGGGATTGAGCCTGCAAACCCGCTCCACTCGAGACTTCTCTCCATCCTTCCGCCTTTCCGGCTGCTGACCGGTTTATCCAAACACCATGCTCCACGTCCTCCGCCACCCGCTCGCCGCACACGCCCTTACCCAACTGCGCGCCGTGGATACGCCGCCGGCCGCCTTCCGCGCCTTCGCCCACCAAGTCGGCCTGCTGCTCGCACTGGAATCGACCCGTGACCTCCCACTCCGGCCCCACACGGTCCATACCCCGCTCGAACCCCACCTCGGCGACGTGCTCGCCCAAGGCCTAGTGGTGGTGCCCATCCTGCGCGCCGGCCTCGGCCTGGTGCAGCCCTATCTCGACCTTTTCCCTGAAGTCTCCGTCGGTTACGTCGGTCTGGAACGCGACCACCAGAGCGCCGTCGCTCGCAGTTATTATTGCAAACTCCCGCCCCTCGCCGGACGGCGCGTGCTGTGCGTGGACCCCATGCTCGCCACCGGCGGCAGCGCCGTTCAAGCCCTCGATTTGCTACGCGAGCAAGGCGCCCAAGACCTCGCCTTGGTCGTGCTCGTGGCCGCCCCCGAAGGCGTCGCGGCCGTAGCCGCCCGCCACCCCAAAGTGCCGGTTTTTACCGCCGCGCTGGACCGCGAGTTAAACGCCCGAAAGTATATCCTGCCCGGTCTCGGCGACTTCGGCGACCGCCTTTACGGCACCTAGACGCAGGCACGCCACCCAGGCGAGCAAGGGCTGCCCTTCCTTCGCGACACACCCGCGTTGCGGCGGTGACTTACGAGACCCGGCGCAACACTTCCGCCATCTCCGCATGGAGCCTTCCGTTGCTGGCTAGGTAACGCCCCGGCTCCTGCCGCTGCGGAACCGGATCCCCCGCATAGTCCGTAACCACGCCACCGGCCTCGCGCACGAGCAACAAGCCCGCCATCACATCGTAGGGCTTGAGGTCTTTTTCCCAATACCCGTCGAGCCGACCCGCCGCCACATAACAAAGATCCAGCGCCGCACTGCCCAGCCTACGCTCGCCGCGGATACGGGTCAAAAACGCACCCCACTCGCGCAGGTTGTTGTCCGGATTGGTGTGCTTGTCGTAGGGAAACCCGCTCGTGATGACCGCATCGGCGAGCTCCGCCGTCTGCGTGACGCGGATAGGCCGGCCGTTCAACCACGCCCCACCGCCGCGCAAGGCCGTGAACATCTCGCCCCGCGTGGGATCGTAGACCACCCCGAGCAGCGGCTCCCGCTCCGCCGTTGTCAGTGCAATGCTCGTGCAGAAATGCGGCAGCTTACTCGCGAAATTCACCGTGCCATCGATAGGGTCCACGAACCACTGGAAAGCCGCCCCCTCCCGTGCCGCACCTTGGCCGCCACCCTCCTCACCCACAATGTGGTGGTCGGGAAATCGCCGGCTCAGCTCGCCTACCAGATACCTCTCCACCTCGGTGTCGGCCGCCGTCACGATGTCGATCCGGCTGGTCTTGCAAGTCGTAGGAATAGGCGCCGCAAAGTGCCGTAGCATGATCTCCCCCGCACCTCGGGCTAGGGCAGTAACGATAGGCAATAGCGCGGCCGAATCGATTGTCATGCAAACCACATTGCCGCCGTCCCCAAAGGTCTCAAGCTCCGCAGTGCCCTCCGTTTCCGGGTATCGCATGAAAATCGCCGCCGTTTTGCCATCGCTGACTGCCCTCGCCTGCTTGCTGGCGACCGGTTGCTCGCGGCCCTCCGCGAACTCCTTCCAAGGCTACCTCGAAGGTGAGTTTGTCTACATCGCCGCCCCCCTGGCCGGCCGACTCGACACCCTCGCGGTCACCCGCGGCGCCCAGGTCGAGGCGGCTGCACCCTTGTTTACTTTGGAACACGCCGCCGAGTCGGCCGCCGTCGCCCAGGCCGAAGCCCGCCTGCTGCAGGCCCGCGCCCGCTTCGAGGACCTGATGAAAGGCTCCCGCGTCAACGAACTCGACGCTCTGCGGGCTCGCCTCGCCCAGGCCCGCGTCGCCGCCGAACTCTCCGGCCTCGAAGCCGAGCGCCAAGCCGCGCTATTTAACAAAGGCGTCAGCCCCGGCAGCGAAAACGATCGCGCCCGCCTGACCCACGAACGAGACCTCCGCGCCATCGATGACCTCGCGGCCCAACTCGCCACCGCCCGCCTCGGCGGCCGGACCGATGCCCTCACCGCCGCCGGCCAGGAGGTCGCCGCCGCCGTGGCCGCGCGGGACCAGGCCACTTGGCACGTCGACCAGAAAACCCAAGCCGCCCCCCGCGCCGCCCTCGTGCACGACACCCTTTATCGTGAGGGCGAATTCGTCGCCGCCGGTCGCCCGGTAGTTTCGCTGCTGCCGCCGGAGAACATCAAGGTCCGCTTCTTCGCCCCGGAACCAGCCCTCGCCAGCCTCAAGCCCGGCATCCGCTTGCGCGTCGGGCTGGATGGGCACACCCCGCTCGAGGCCGTGGTCACCTACGTCTCGCCCCAGGCCGAATACACCCCGCCCGTGCTCTACAATCGCGAAAACCGCGCGAAGCTTGTCTACCTCGTGGAGGCCGCCCTCAACCCCGAGGACGTCCGCGACCTGCATCCCGGCCAGCCCGTGGACGTGACCCCCCTGCCCTGAGCCGCGCCCGCGCACCATGAGCGCCCCCGACTTCGCCATCGACGTTACCGGCGTCACCAAACGCTTCGGCGATAAAACCGTCGTCGACGCCATCGCCCTGCAGGTGCGCCGCGGGGAGATCTATGGCTTTCTCGGCCCCAACGGCTCCGGCAAGACAACCTTCATTCGCATGCTTTGCGGCCTGCTCACGCCCGACGCCGGCACTGGCACCTGCCTGGGCTACGACGTCCGCACCCAACAGGCCGACATCAAACGCAACGTTGGCTACATGACGCAGAAATTCAGCTACTACGAGGACCTGAGCATCCGCGAGAACCTCGATTTCGTAGCCCGGATTTACGGCATTCCAGACCGTCGCGCCGCCGTGCAACACAGCCTGGACCGCCTCGGCCTGGCCAAACGCAGCCACCAACTCGCCGGCCAGCTTTCGGGCGGCTGGAAACAACGTCTCGCGCTCGCCGCCTGCCTCCTCCACTCCCCCCGGCTTCTCCTGCTCGACGAACCCACCGCCGGCGTCGATCCCAAAGCCCGCCGCGAATTCTGGGACGAGATCCACCAACTCGCCGCCGACGGCCTGACCGTGTTGATCACCACCCACTACATGGACGAGGCCGAGCGTTGCCACCGCCTCGCCTACCTCGCCTACGGCCGCCTTCTGGCCGGCGGCTCACTCGCCGAGGTCCTCGCCTCCGCAAAGCTCTTTACTTGGAGCGTGACCGGCCCCGAACTCCGCACCCTTGCCGCCACCCTGCTCGGCCGCCCCGGGGTCGAACAAGTCACCGCCTTTGGCAATACCCTGCATGTAAGCGGGCGAGACGCCACCAGCCTCGACTCCACCGTCGCGGGCCTGCGCGAACCGCGCCACGATTGGAAACGCATCCCCGCCGGGCTCGAGGACGTATTCATCAGCCTGATGGACTGCGCGAAGGATAACTACTCATGAGCGGCCTTTCTTTCCACCGCCTCTGGGCCGTCGTGCTGAAGGAGTTCATCCAGATGAAGCGCGACCGCGTAACCTTTGGCATGATGGTCGGAATCCCGCTGATGCAGTTGATGATGTTCGGCTTCGCGATCAATTCCGACCCACGCCACCTGCCCGCCGCCGTCCACCTCGCCGACAACGGCCCGTTCGCCCGCACCCTCGTGCAGGCCCTCCGCACCAGCGACTATTTCAGGGTCATCAAAGAGACTGAATCCGAGGCCGAGACCCAGCGCCTGCTGCAACTCGGCGAGGTGCAGTTCGTGGTAAACATACCGGTCGATTTCAACCGCCGCCTTCTCCGCGGTGAACGCCCCACGGTGCTGATCGAGGCAGATGCCTCCGATCCCGCCGCCACCGGCCCCGCCCTCAACGCCGTCGCGCAACTCGCCAACAACGTCTTCAACCGCGACCTGCCCGGTTCGCTCGCCCCGCTGCAGGCGCAAAACGGCCCGGTCGACTTCCGCATCCACGCCCACTACAATCCTGAAAATATCACCCAATACAACGTCGTGCCCGGCCTCATGGGCGTGGTGCTCACCATGACCATGGTGGTCATCACCGCCCTCGCCATCACCCGCGAACGCGAACGGGGAACGATGGAGAACCTGCTCTCCACGCCCGTTCGCCCGTTCGAGGTCATGGTAGGCAAAATCCTGCCCTACATCATGGTGGGATACATTCAGATAAGCCTCATTCTGGTGGTCGCCCATTTCATTTTCCATGTCCCCATGCTGGGCAGCTTGCCTCTGCTCTACGCCGTCGCGCTGCTCTTCATCGCGGCCAACCTCGCGGTGGGCATCACCTTCTCCACCCTCGCGAAAAATCAGCTCCAGGCGGTCCAGATGGCGTTTTTCTTTTTCCTGCCCTCGATCCTGCTGTCCGGCTTCATGTTCCCATTTCGCGGTATGCCAGAGTGGGCCCAAGCCATCGGTTCCTGCCTGCCAAATACCCACTTCCTGCGTATCGTCCGCGGCATCTTACTGAAGGGCAATGGCCTCTCAGAAATTGCCCCCCAAATCTGGCCCCTGCTTATCTTCCTGGCCATCGCCATGACCATCGGGGTAAGACGCTACCGGCAGACGCTGGATTAAGCCTCATCTGGTTCGGTAGATAAAAAAGTCAGAGTCTTGACCGGGCGGATCCGGCAGGGTTAATACATATATTTTCTAATTACTCCCGGATCCAATTACGTGAATTCCTACCTTTTATATGCATCGGGGGTGTTACTCTTGGCTTTACCCAGCGGCCCAGTTATCCGCCGTTACTTTAAAACGCGCAGCCTGAGCGAACTTTCGCAAATACCCGGCGGACGCATCGGCTGGCTTCATCCACTCAAGGCCATGGATCTGGCAAGGGCTTATGGCGGCGCGACTCTGATCAACGCTGCCTTCGCCGCCATTCATCCCAGCGGCCCGCAACAGTTGCCCGCCCGCTTGGTTTTGCTGATCGCCACGACCGCAGGCTTGCTGATCCAGCATGGCCTGCACCGCACAAAAGACGAAACCATGCATGCGCCGATAGCCTATCTCGCCGGACTGGCCCTCGCCATCCTGCCGCTCAAGGTCGCCCTCTTTGCCCTGCCCGTCGGCATCCTCTCCGGCATCGGCCTCCGCCACATCTCCTGGGGCTTCATCATGACCGCGATCGCGGCGGGTGGCTTCGGTTTGTTGTTCAAACAAAACTACCTGACCCTCGCCACCGCCTGTTTCCTGCTGACTCTGCCCATAGTGCTTTCTCATCTGATGCATCGATCCTTGGTAATCGCAGTCCGCTCGAATATTATCAAAATCAAAGCCGCTGATTATGGCCGCCTGCGATAAAACCAACCGTTAGCCTACGGCGGAGGGAAGCCACTGCACCCGATTTCCCCGCTTCCGCTGCGACCGCCTTTCTGTCAGCCTGCCTATCATGATCAAAGGCCAGAAAGTCGTCTGCATCAACGACACCTTCCCCGCGCTGATCCGCGCAATCTATAAACAACTACCGGTAAAGGGTGTTACCTACACCATTCGCGAGGTCTTCCTCGGCCGCGAAAAAGTGGTGAAGGGCGGCGATTCCGCCACCGTCGGTCTGCTCCTGACCGAGCTCACTAACCCACCCGACCCCTTTCACCAAGGTAAACAGGAACTTGGTTTCAGTTCCGAACGCTTCGCCCCGTTGCAGGAAAAAACCGACGAGACATCCACCGGCGAGGAAGCCGGCGAACTCGTCGAATCAGGCGCCGGCCAATCCGGCGCCGGGTTTTGGCAGGATTGAGCGCCCCTGAATAACAAGGAGTCGCTCACACCCCCTCGCCAGTGCGCTCCAGACAGGCTCCGCCCGCTCAGGAGGGCGGCGTGTAGCGCTCACTACCACCCAGCGCGAGGAACTGCCGGTAAAGGATCAAAAACGCGACCACACCCGTGGCCGCCAGCGCCCCGCCGATCACAAAGGTATAGTGGTAAGCATGGCCCGTTAGATCGAGTAACTGCCCAACCACCGGAGGCACCCCGATAAAGCCGAGCGCCAGGATGATGCCGGCCGCCGACGCGAACTGGGCGAACTTGGCCCGAGGGAAAAGACGCGGAAACAAAGATGCCGTGCCGGTGAAAAAGATACCCGAAATCACGCCATGCGCCACGTAGGCCACGGAAAAACTCGCGATGTCCCTCGCTATAAAACCAGCCCAGAGCGCGATGACGGCATAGACCGCGAGCGCGAACATACCCACCCGGATCGGGTGAAATTTATCCGCGAACCAGCCAATGAAGAGCGCCAGACAGATCGAGATCGCATAGGTGATGGACCGCAACTCGCCATAGCGCTCCATGGTCATGCCGATGCTGCGGATGTAAGGCACGTCAAACGAGTTGATCGGCAGAAAGGCGGCGTTGCCGATCATCGCGGCAAGAAAGATCCACAGGTAAAACCGATGCGCCGAGCACTCCTGCACGTAGGCCCGGATCGGCTCCGCCACCCGCGTGGTGAAGGCCCCGTCGGTCTTCGGCGCCGGGGGCGGATAGCCTCCCTCCTTGACCATGAAACACATGACCGAAAAACCCAACCCGTAGAGCAGCCCCAATCCGATAAAGAGGAGTTTGAAGTTCTGCTCCGCGTGACCGATCAGGAACGAGTTGAAGACGATGCCGGCACCGAGCCCGACGATACGAAAGAGCGCAAAAAACCGTCCGATCACCGCCTGCGGCACCACATCATTGATCAGCCCCACAAAGACCGAGTTGGCAATGACCGTGAAAATCTCAAAAAAGGTCCACAAGCCCGCGAACACCATCAAGCGGCACGCGAGGGGATCCGGCGCGACGGTCCCCAGCACACCATGCAAAAAGTCCGCGATCTCGACCGTGTAGCCCATGCCGACCATGGCCAGCGCCGCGATCGGCGTGGGAATTAGGAGGTAAGGAATGCGGCGCCCCCAACGCCCGCGATGGTTATCGGATCGCACACTGATGATCGGGCCGATCAACATGCCCAAGGCCGCTGGCATCGAAGTAACCATCAGACCAAGGATCAGATCGCTCGCCTTGAACTGCTTGAAAAGCAACTGCGACATCGGCTGCACCGCCCGCTCTTTCATGTTCCAGGCGAAATCACCCCAAAGCAGCCAGCAAAACAAGGCGACCAAGCCGGCCGTGCCATAAGTCAACGTGCCCACCCGCCAATTCTTGATGCCATTCTTGAGTTCGGTCGCAGACGCTGAATCGGGGCGGGATGAAACGGGGGCGGGGTTCATGTATCGAAGGGTTGCGCGATTTCCCCGCTGCTGGCGAGATCACGCATAAGCCTTGTGGATTGACAGTCATATCCTTCGCCCGACACGCGAGCCCGATAGCTTGGGCAGAACGCCAACGCCGGCCTTGCCCGCTCGAAACGTTTGATCGTAAATGGCCGCCACCCTGGGACTACTTCCCCCTTCCGCCCCGCCGTCCGCCCCATGACCGCACCCGCCCGCCCCACCCGCCGTCGTTTCCTGCAAACCGTCTCGCTCGCCGCCTCCGCCACGCTCGCTCCGTGCGTCTTGGCCGCTCCGTTCCGGAATCATGTGTCTGGAGGCCGAAAACTCCGCGTCGCTTGCATCGGCCTGGGCGGCAAGGGGCAAAGCGACTCCCTCGCCTGCGCCAGTGAAGATATCGTCGCCCTGTGCGACGTCGATTTTGAGCGCGGGCGCGAGCTCTTTTACCGGTATCCCCAAGCCGCCCGCTACCGCGACTACCGCCAGATGCTCGCCGAAATGGGCAACCGGATCGACGCCGTGACTGTGTCCACCCCCGATCACACCCATTTCGGCGCCGCCCTCATGGCCATCGAGTTGGGCAAACATGTTTACGTCCAAAAACCCCTCACCCACACCATCGCCGAGGCACGCATCCTCAAGGCCGCCGCCGCCAAGGCCGGCGTGATCACCCAGATGGGCAACCAAGGCCACGCCAACGAAGGCACCCGCTTGACCAAAGAGTGGATCGAGGCCGGCGTGATCGGCACCGTCCGCGAGGTCCACGCCTGGACCAACCGTCCCATCTGGCCCCAAGGCGTTCCCCTGCCGGGGCCCGCCCCCATACCGGAAACCCTGGACTGGAACCTCTGGCTCGGCGTCGCCCCCGAGCGTGCCTACAGCCCCGCCCTCGCCCCGTTTAACTGGCGGGGGTTCTGGGACTACGGCTGCGGCGCCCTCGGGGACATGGGCTGCCACCTGCTCGACGCCGCTTTCTGGGCCCTCGACCTGCGCGGCGACGCCACCATCTCCGCCATTAGCGAGGGCGACCACTCCGATGTCTCCGCGCCTCGCTCGTCCATAGTAACCTATCAGTTTCCCCGCCGCGGCGACCGCGCCCCGGTGAAGGTCGTCTGGTATGACGGCGACAAACGCCCGCCCATCCCGCCCGAACTCGGGCCCGGCGCCGAACTGCCCGAGGGCGGCGTATTTTTCCTGGGTGACCGCGGGGTGCTCTACAACTCCGACACCTACGGCGGCTCCCCCCGCCTCCTCCCCGAGGAGCGCATGCAGGCATTCACCGACCGACCGAAAAAAACCATCCCGCGCGTCCCAAAGTCCAACCCTCACTTGGAATGGATCCGCGCCTGCAAGGGCGAGGGCCCCGCCCCCGGCTCCAACATCGCCGACTACTCCGCCGACCTCACCGAGATGGTCCTTCTGGGCAACCTCGCCCTCCGCGCCGGCCAGACCATCGAGTGGGACTCCGCCCGCATGCGCTGCGGCAATCTCCCAGGCGCCGACCGTTTCATCCACAAGTCCTACCGCTTGTTTTAAGGACTGCCGCACCTCCGCCACCCCATGCAATCTTCCGCCTCGCTCCGCGTTCTCCGCTTCGCCCTCCTGCCGGCGACCATTCTTCTCACCGTCCTTACGGCCTCGGAACAAGACCTCGCCGCCGGCCGCGTCCCCCCCGCCGGCTTCTCCACCGACGTCCGCGCCACCTACGCCGACGGTCGCGGCAAAGACTCCGCCCGCTGGCCCGTTCCCCATCCTCTCTTCGCCCAAGACCTGAGCAACGCCGACTTCACCCCCGGCGCCTGGGCCGTCGACGCCGAGGGCGTGCTCGCCCCCGCCCGCGAAACGAACGCCTCCCAACGTGGCGACATCTGGACCAAGGCGAGCTACGGCGACTTCGTCCTTAACGTCGAATTCCGCACCCGTGCCGCCGGCGCCAACAGCGGCGTTTTCCTGCGCTGCAGCGACACCGCGAACTGGCTGCACCACTCCATCGAGGTGCAGATCTTTCAGGGCGACACCGAGCCCGTCCACGCCGTCGGCGCGATCTTCGACGTCGCCGCCCCCCGCCGCGTGCTCCCCCTCGTGCCCGGGGAATGGAACCGCTACACCATAATCGCCCGGAAAAACCTGATCACCGTCATCCTGAACGGCGAAGAGGTGAACAAAATCGACCTCGACGAATGGACCCAGGCCGGCCTCAACCCCGACGGCACCAAGAACAAATTCGCCACGGCCTGCAAAGACATGGCCCGCAACGGCCGCATCGGACTCCAGGACCACGGCGGCTCCCGCGTCGAGTTCCGCCATCTTTTCATCGAGCGCCTCTGATACCAACAGCTGGTAGGAATTAGTTTTTCGGAACAAGAATTGTGACCTCGGATCCCTTGGAGAATCACGGACACGAACCGCTCAATCCGTGCCCGTCAGTGCAATCTGTGGTTAATGTCTGATTGTTTTCAGCTGCCGCTATGAATACCATCTTCACTCGCCCCCTACTCCCATGAATCACCCCGCCCGGCTGCCCCGCCGTTCCTTTCTTAAGTATCTCGCCGCCGGCGCCAGCCTGCCCCTCATCGTCCGCGCCCAGACCCTCGGCCTGGGCGGCCCTGCTCCCTCCGAAGTCATCACCATCGGCTGCATCGGCGTCGGTGGTCAGGGCAACGGCCTGATGGGCAACTTCCTCGGCAACCCCGCCTGCCGCGTCGTGGCCGTGTGCGACGTCGATGCCAGCCGCCTAGAAAAGGCCCGCCAAAGGGTGAACGAAAGCTACAACGCCACCGGCTGCGCCGCCTACGGCGATCATCGCGAATTGCTGGCCCACCCGGACCTCGACGCCGTGGTGATCGCCACCCCTGACCACTGGCACGCGCTTATCACCGTCCACGCCGCCCAGGCCGGCAAACACGTCTATTGCGAAAAACCCGCCGCCACCTCCATCGCCGAGGGCCGGGCCATGGCGGACGCGGTCCGCCGCGCCGGAGTCGTCTGCCAGATTGGTAGCATGCAGCGCTCTTGGGGGGAGTTCCAACGCGTGGTCGAACTCGCCCGCAACGGCTTCCTCGGGGAAATTAAAAAGGTCACCGTCGGCTTGCCCGCCGGCCCCGACGCCCGCCCGGTCCCACCCGAGGTGCTGGCTAAGGGCGAAACTCCGCCGCCCACCCTCGACTACGACCGCTGGCTAGGCCCCGCCCCCGTCGTGCCCTACCACGCCGACCGCGTGCATTACCAGTGGCGCTGGCAATTCGCCTTCGGCGGCGGCCAAGTCACCGATTGGATCGGCCATCATTACGATATCGCCGCGCTCGCCACCAACGTGGCCCACCTGCAACCCGTCGCGATCCGCGCCGCCTCCGCCCGCTTCGACGACATCGGCGCCTTCATCGAGACTGCTACCGCCTACTCCTTCCAAGCTGTCTATGCCAACGGCACTGTCATCGACACCGCCTCGTCGAATCCCGGCGGCACCCGCGTCGAGGGCACAAAAGGATGGGTCTACGCCAACCGCGGCGTGCTCGAGCACAGTTCCGAAGCCCTCCGCCGTATCGTCATACCCTCCCAAGGTTACACCCTCTCGGCCGGACCGCGCTCCCACACCGACGAATTCCTCGCCGCGATCACCACCCGGGCCACCCCGCGTTGCCCAGTAATCGAGGCCCACAACGTCGCCGCCGTCGCCCACCTCGCCAACGCCGCATTCCGCTCCGGCCTCTCCGAAGTCCGCTGGGATCCCACCACTGAATCGCTCGTCGGCTGCCCCGAGGCCGAGCCATATTTGCACCGGACCTACCGCGCCCCCCACGCCCTTCCCGTCTAAACCCGCCCGCCCCCGGCCATGCATCCCACCCGCTTTTTCCCGCTCGTCATAGCCCTAGCCGCCACTCTCGGCGCGCAAACCCCGCCGCCCCCGCCGGCCGCCCCCGCCGCCAAACCGACCGCGCTCGCCCCTCTGACCGAGGCCGAACGCAGCGCCATCGCCGCCGCCCTCCCCGCCCGCGCCCGCGCCACGCCCGCCCATCCCCGCCGGGTGCTGGTATTCGACCGCACCGAGGGCTACGTGCACGCCTCCATCCCCTTCGGCGACGAAGCCCTCGTCCGCCTCGGCGAAAAAACCGGTGCCTACACCGCGAACGTAAGCGCCGAAATGGCCGCATTCTCACCCGCTTCCCTCGCCAGCTACGATGCGGTCGTGTTTCACAACACCACCCGCCTCGCCTTCACCGACCCCGCCCACCGCCAGGCCCTGCTCGACTTCGTCGCCGCCGGCAAGGGCGTAGCCGGCATCCACGCCGCGACCGATAATTTCCCTACCTGGCCCGAGGGCCAGGACCTAATCGGTGGCGTCTTCCACAGCCACCCCTGGCGCGCCAACGACGTCTCCGCCATCAAGCTCGACGAACCCGCCCACGTGCTTAACTCCGCCTTCGCCGGCCGCGGTTTCTGGGTCCGTGAAGAACTCTACCAAATCGCCGGCCCCTACGGCCGCGACCATCAGCGCGTGCTCCTAAGCCTCGATATGAGCCGACCGGAAAACGCCCGCCCCGGCGACGCTCTGAAACGCACCGATGGCGATTTCCCCGTGAGCTGGATCAAGACCCGCGGCGCCGGCCGCGTGTTCTACACCTCCCTCGGCCACAACAAGGACATCTTTACCACGCCGGAAATACTCCAGCATATCCTCGACGGCCTCCAGTTCGCCCTCGGCGACCTCTCCGCCGACGCCACCCCGTCCGCGTCGTTACGAACTCAACCCACCCCGGCCCTCGCGCCCGACGACCACACCCCGATCCAAAACCGCCCTGTCGCTGTCTCCACTCCCGTCGCCCCCGAGCCCTGGGCCGAGCTCGCCGCCTACACCCCCGCCCGCCAGCCCGAAGCCGGACCGCGCGCCATCACCCGCCTACTTCGCGGCCTTCCGCCGGCCGAACGTATCGCCTTCGAGCCACGCTTGCTCGCGATCCTGAATAGCCCGTCTGCACCCCTCGCCGCCCGCCGAGAATGCCTCCACCTGCTCGCCCTCACCAGCGGCCCAGGCGCAGTCCCCGCGCTGGAAAAAGCCGCCTCCACGGCAGAACTCCTCTCCGATGCCTGCACCGTTCTCACCGGCTTCGCCACCCCCGAAGCCGACGCCGCCCGCCTGCGCCTGCTCGAGTCCATCCGTGAACCCGACGGCCGCGTAACCGTGATCAACACCTTCATCACCAGCCCCCGCCCCGCCGCGCTAAAAACCCTCGCCGCCGCCGCCAGCGAACCCGCTCCAGTCGGCCCCGCCGCCCTCGAATCCCTCGCCTCTCTCGCCACCCCTGACGCCCTCCGCGTCCTGCTGAAACTCCCCCGCAAAGGTGACCTCGCGGCCAGCCGTCGCGCCGCCCTCGTCGCCGCCGCCGACCGCGCCCTCCGCCTCGCGCCCTCCCCGGTTCAACGCCGCGCCGCTACGCGTGTCGCCGAAACCCTGCTCGGCGAAGCAGGCACCCCGACGGAACGCATAACCGCCGCCCGCCTGCTGCTCTCCGCCCGCGGCGCCGAGGCCACCAAAACCCTCCTGCCTCTCCTGGCTGAACCCGCCGTCGCCGCCGACCTCGCGCGCGCCCTCGCCCTCCTGGCCGACGCCCGCGTTTTAACCCTGCTAAAAGACCGCCTCGCCAATCTTCCCGACACCGCCCAACTCGCCGCCATCACCGCCGCCGGAGAAACCCACTCGTCCGTCGCCGTGCCGTTCCTGCTCCACTCGCTCGCTTCGGCCACCCCTTCCGCTCGACCCGCCGCCGCCCTCGCCCTCGGCCGCTGCGGCGACACCAGCGTAGCCGATTCCCTGGTCGCGACCCTCGCCGCCCCCGGCCCGCTGGCCGATGCCGCCCGCGAAGCCCTCTCCCGCCTACCCGCACCCGCCACCGAAGACCTGCTCCGCGACCGCCTCGCCATCGCCGCCGGCTCCGAAACCCGAGCTGCCCTTTTACGCGTGCTCGCCGCCCGTCAGGACCGTGCCACCTTCCCGCTTGCCGTCTCCGCCTGTGCCGAACCCGACGCCAACATCCGTGCCGCCGCCTTTGAGACCATCGCCACCCTCGTCCGCTCAGGAGATCTCACCGCCGTGACTGCACTCGAGCCCCGCCTGCAAAAAAGCGCCGACCGCCGGGAATGGCGGCGCGCCCTCTTCGCCGCCACCAGCCTCGAGCCCGATCCCGCCGACGCCGTCCGCACGCTCTGCGCCGTGCTCGCCGCCCCTGGCACTGCGGAACGCCCCACTCTCATCGGCGCCCTCACTCTTGTTACCCACCCTGACGCTGATGCGGCCCTGCGCTCCCTGCTCGAAAATCCAGATGCCGAAAAACGCCGGGAGGTCGTGCGCGCTCTTTCTACCGCGCGCACCGAGGGCGCGCTCGCCCTCCTGCTCGCCCACGCTGGCAGCAGCACAGCTTCAGACGAGCGCATCCTCGCCTTGCGCGGCTACCTCGACACCGTCGCCAACCTACCCTTTTTATCCCGCAAAAGGCAGGTCGCCGGCTACCGCGAAGCCTGGCCGCTCACCGAACGCCAAGAGGAAAAACGCGCCATTCTCGACGCCGTGCGCCACATCAAAGGTTCCGAGGCGGACGCCTTCGTGAAACTCCACGAAAACGAACTCGCCGCACCCTGATCCTGAATCTTTGCCTGCCTTTTGCTGCCATGACCACCCCTCAAACTTCCCAACTCTGCTTCAGCGGCCGCACCCTTGGCTTTCTCTGTCTACGCCTTTGGCTAGGCCTGCGCGCGCTCATGGCCGGCGTGGAGAAATTCTCCGCTCGCGTGACCATCCAGGAACCCCTGCTCGGCGCCGACGGCGCGCCCGACCCGAGCGGTGCCATCGTCGAGATAGAGAAAAAGGTCTATGGTCTTTCCCATTACCACGCCGTGCCTGATTCGCTCGCTACCAAGTTCGCCGAAGAACCCCTCCTGCCCGCACTCCTCACCCGCCCCTTCTTCGCCGCCCTCGGTCCCGCCCTGCTGGTCCTCGGCCTCCTCCTGTTGCTTGGCGTCGCCACCCGCTGGACGCTGTTTGCCATGGGCGCGCTCTACACCTTTCTCACCGTCGGCCTGATGTTGATCGGTCAGGACGCCGGCGTTTCCTGGCTCGCCATCCACATCGGTCTCGTCGCCTTGGCCCTTGCCCTTGCGGAGCACAACCGCATCGCCCTCACCCGCGCATGAACCCGACCGCGCCCGCCTCCGGCCTGAGCCGCCGGCGTTTCCTGTCCGGCTCGGCCGGCGCCCTCGCCCTGGCCTCCACGCCCGCCCTGTTTTCCATCGGAGCGGGAGACTCCGCCACCAAACCCCTCCGGCTGGCCGTGATCGGCTTTGGCGCCCAAGGCCGAGTGCTGGTTGAGGCCCTGCTCAAAGTGCCCGACGTCCGCATCGTTGCCCTCTGCGACATCTGGGACTACGCCCGCGTCTACGGCGAGCGCCTGCTCAAATCCAATGGCCTCGAGGTCGCCGGCTACCGTGACGTCGAGGAGTTGCTCGCCAAGGAAAAAGGCCTCGACGCCGCCATCGTGGCCACGCCCGACGTCTTCCATGCACCCGTGACCAACGCCTGCCTCCGCGCCGGCCTCCACGTCTACTGCGAGAAGATGATGTCCAACACCATCGAGGGCGCCCGCTCCATGGTCCGCACCATGCGCGAAACCGGCCGCCTGCTCCAGATCGGCCACCAGCGCCGCAGCAACCCACGCTACCTCGTCGCCCGCGACCGCCTCCTCGGCGAGGCCCGCCTGACCGGCCGCATAACCGCCGCCCAGGCCCAGTGGAACCGCGCCGTATCCACCGACCTCGGCTGGCCGAAAAAGGCCGCCATCCCCGCCGACGTCCTCGCCCACTACGGTTACCCGGACATGCACACGTTCAGGAACTGGCGCTGGTTCAAAAATTTCGGCGGCGGTCCGCTGTCCGACCTCGGCGCGCACCAGATCGACATCTTCAACTGGTTCCTCGGCCGCCTGCCCGCCACGGTGGTGGCCAGCGGCGGCAGCGATTATTACAAGAACCATGAGTGGTTCGACAACGCCATGGTCGTCTACGAGTTCCCCCTCGCCGAAGGCACCGCTCGGGCGTTCTACCAAGTGCAGACCACCACCAGTTCCGGCGGCGGCTACTTCGAGCAATTCATGGGCACCGAAGGCACCCTGCGCATGTCCGAGAATCCATCCCTGACGACGATCTACCGCGAAGCCCATGCCCCGTCATGGGAGGAGTGGGTGCAAAAAAACTACCTGCGCGCCAACGCCGCCCCCGCCCCCGAGCCAGGCGCCAAAGTTGATGCCCGCGAGACCGCCGCGCTCGCGACCTACCGCCTGCCCGTCGTGACCAACAAGGCCATCCACCAATACCACTTGGAGAACTTTTTCCAGGCCATCCGCGGTCGCGCCCAGTTGACCTGCCCCGCCGACGAGGCCTTCCACAGCGAATACGCCATCTTCAAGGCCATCGAAGCCGTCGAGACCCGCCAGCTTGTCACCATCGACGAGCCCGTGGTTTGATCAAAGCCCCCTCCCTCCCGATGCACCCCCTCCGCCTCGCCCTCGCCCTGCTCCTCACCGCCGCCCCCGGTCTGCGCGCCGAAGACCAGAAGCCCCTCGTCACCGAGTTACCCAAACCCCTCTTCGTCGGCACGCCTGCACCCATCAAGGTCGCAAATCTCGAACCCGCCCGCTCCGGCGCCCGGCCGGCCTTCCTCATTCCCGCCGCCGCCCAAAACCTCGCCCTGAAAAAGCCCGTGACCGGCAGCGACGCCCAGCCTTTGCTCGGCGATCTGGAACTACTCACCGACGGAGATAAAGACGGCTCCGAGGGCAGCTACGTCGAGCTCGCTCCCGGCACCCAGTGGGTGCAGCTCGACCTCGGCGCCCCCGCCACCCTCCACGCCCTGCTCGTCTGGCACTTCCACGCCCAAGCCCGCGCCTACCTCGGCGTCGTCGCCCAGATCTCCGATGACCCCGATTTCATCCGCGATGTGACCACGGTCTACAACAACGACGTTCAAAACCTCTGCGGCCAAGGCGCCGGTAAGGACCAGACCTACATCGAGACTTACGAAGGCCGCCTCATCGACGCCAAGGGCACCCGCGGTCGCTACGTGCGCCTCTATTCACGCGGCAACTCCGCCAACTCACTCAACCACTACATAGAGATCGAGGCCTGGGGCGTGCCTGCGCCCTAGGCACTTCCGGCCCGCGAACCCCCGCGCCGCCCCATGCCTCGCCCCAACCACCGCCGCCGCTCAGGGCGCGACCGGCATGTTTGACTCCAAAGCCGAGTATACTGCGGCTGGACTCCGCCCACTCCGGCGGTTCACGCCCGTCCTATTCGTATTCGCCCTAGCCCTGCTTGTCCGGCTGCCCGGCCTGGACTCCCGTCCCATGCATACCGACGAGGCGGTGAACGCGTTTATCCTCGAGGAGACGATCACTTCCGGGACCCACCACTACCGCGCTCACGATCACCACGGCCCCACCCTCTATTACGCCGCCGCCGGTCTACTCGCCCCCGCCGGCCTGCGCCACGCGGCCGAATTCAAGGCCTGGCACCTACGCCTCATTCCCGTCCTCTGCGGGGCGGGCTTCGCCGCCGCCGCGTTCCTTTTCCAACCATGGTTGGGCCCTACCGCTAGCTGCGCAGCCGCCCTCACCCTCGCCCTCGCCGCGCCTTTCGTCTACTACAGCGGCTACTTCATTCACGAGACGCTGCTGCTCTTACTCTTCGCCGGTTGGCTCGCCGCTTTCTGGCGCTGGCGAGAATCGGACCGCCCGGGCCACGCCGCTGTCGCCGGCCTGCTCGCCGGCCTGATGCTCGCCACCAAGGAAACCGCCGCCCTCCTGCTCGGCCTCTTCGCCCTCGCCGGCCTGGTCGGCCTGCGTTTCTCCGCCCCCCATACTAACGATCCCGTTCGCCCCCGCCGCTTGCTCGGCCTCGCCCTCCAAACAACGGTCGCCTTTGCCGTCGTGGCACTGCTTTTCAGCGGCTTCGGCCGCGAACCCGCCGGCGCCCTCGACCTCTTCCGTGCAATCGGCGCCCAGACCGGACGGGGCCTGGGTAACGAACACGCCTACCCTTGGTTCACCTACCTCCGCTGGGCCTTCGCCCCCGCCCCCGTCGGGCTTCCCTGGACGGCTTGGTTGCTCGCCAGCGGCGCCGCCTTTGGACTGTGGCGCCACCGACGCGACGCCTTCATACGCTGGCTCGGCTCGGGCGGTATGCTGGTGTTTCTCGCCTTTTCCGCCCTGCCCTACAAAACCCCCTGGCTGATGCTCGCGTGGCTGCTGCCCCTCGCCCTCCTCGCCGGCCTCGGTGCTGCGACGGCTTGGTCCGCGCTTAGCCTCCGCCCCGCCCTACGCGCCGCCGCCACCGTGCTGGTCGTCGCCTGGTTGGCGACCGAGACTTACGCGCGCTGCGTGCGCCATGCCGTCGATCCGGGCAACCCGCTCGCTTATTCCCCCAGCAGCCCTGACCTAGCACGCCTCGAAAACACCCTCGCCCGCCTGCCCGACGGGGATCTCGTTCAGGTCGTGGCGCATGACTACTGGCCTCTACCTTGGATCCTGCGTCGCCACACTCGCACCGGCTACTGGTCGGAAGTCCCCGCCACGCTCGCGCCAGGGCTGGTGCTGGCCGGCCCCGAACAAATCGGCTCGCTGCCCGTTGGAACAGGCCCGCTCGAACCCTACGAATTGCGCCCCGGGATATTCGTTTTCCTCGGCCACATTCCCCGATGATCGCGACCGTCCCCTTTCTGATCCACCGACACGAGGCCATGGCAACGACCTTCGAACTGCGCCTCGCCACCGATGACGCCCGCTACGCCGCTCAGGCTGCCGCCGATTGCTTCGCCCGGCTGGACCGCCTGCACGCCCTGCTCAATCGCCATGACGAAGCCAGCGAGATCGCCCGCCTGAGCCGCCTCCCGTCCGGCGAAACCCTCCGGCTCGAGGCCGACACCTTCACCTGCCTGCGCCTCGCCCTCGACCTGCACGACCTTAGCGGCGGCTCCTTCGACCCCGCTCTCGCCGGCCCGCTCGACGCCCAGCGCGGCGCGCCCAACGCGCGCACCGGCCCGCGCGGTCGACTCGAGCTCGATTCCGCCACCTTCACCGTCCGCGTGGTCGATGCGCCCGTGGGCCTCGACCTCGGCGCCATTGGCAAAGGCTACGCTCTCGATTGCCTCGCCGAGATCCTGCTCGATTGGGAACTCCCCCGCGCCCTGCTCATCGCCGGCGAAGGTAGCAGCCTGCTCGCCCTGAATGGACCTGCCGAAGGCCTCGCCTGGACAATCGGCATTGGTGAGGGCCCCGCCGCCCGCGAGATCCCGCTCGTGCGCCACGCCGTCGGCGCCTCTGGCTTCGCGGTGCGCGGCGCGCATATCCTCGACCCACTCACCAGTGCGCCTGCCACCGGCGCCCGCCGGGCCTGGGCTATTGCTCCGACCGCCGCCGTAGCCGACGCCTTATCCACCGCCGCAATGGTGCTCGCACCCGGCGAAATCGCCGAACTCTGCGCCCTCGCCCCCGGGCTCGGGATCATCACAGAGTCATGTGACCCAGACGCCGCCCCCCGCGTCTACGGCAGCCTACCCTTTCTCCAACCCACCCCACCATGAAACCCGACCGCTTGTTCACCGCCAGTTGCCTCGCCCTCATCGTCACCGCCATGAGCTTCGCCCTCCGCGGCGGAGCCACCGGCGATTGGATAACCCAGTTCAAGCTCACCAACGAACAAGCCGGGTGGGTCAACGGCACCGCCTTCTGGGGCTTCACCCTCGCCATGATGTTCGGCGGCCCCCTGGTCGATTCGCTCGGCTTCAAACGCATCCTCGGCATCGCCTTCGTCGGGCACATCGCCGGCGTCCTGTTGACCATCTTTGCCTGGGATTTCTGGAGCCTCTTCGCGGGCACCCTGCTCTTCGGCATCGCCAACGGCTCCGTCGAGGCCGCGTGCAATCCGCTCGTCGCCACCCTCTACCCGAAGGACCAGACCACCAAGCTAAACCACTTCCACGTCTGGTTCCCCGGCGGCATCGTGATCGGCGGCCTGCTCGCCTTCCTCTTCGGCAAACTCGGCCTCGGCTGGCAGGCGCAGTTCGCTACCATGCTGCTCCCCGCCATCGCCTACGGCTTCCTCTTCCTGGGCCAGTCTCTCCCCCAGACCGAGCGCGTGCAACGCGGTGAATCCACCGGTTCCATGTTCGCCGCGTGTCTCGCCCCCGGCTTTATCCTGATGGTTGCCTGTATGCTGCTCACGGCCGCCACCGAACTCGGCTCCGGCCAGTGGATCCCCAATATCCTCTCCCACGCCGGCGTCTCCGGCATCCTCGTGCTGGTCTGGATCAACGGTATCATGGCGGTCGGACGCATGTTCGCCGGCCCCTTCGTGCACAAGCTCTCCCCCGCCGGCATGTTGGTCATGAGCGCCGTGCTCTCCACCCTCGGCCTCTACGCCATGAGCCACGCCAGCGGCAACCTGCTCTTCGGCGCCGCCACTATTTTCGCCTTCGGCGTGTGCTTCTTCTGGCCCACCATGGTCGGTTACGTCGCCGAAAACTACCCCAAGACCGGCGCCCTCGGCATGGCCGTGATCGGTGGCGCAGGTATGCTCTCCGTCAGCTTCGTGCTCCCGATCATCGGCAAATGGTATGACCAAGGCATCGCCGCCCGCACCCCCGAGGGCGCCGCCCTCACCGCCGACGCCCTGTCCGCCATCCAATCTGCCGCCGGCCTCGATGCCCTAGGCCGAGTAGCCGTGCTGCCCCTCGTCCTGACCGTGATCTTCGGCGCCCTGTTTTTACTCCGCCGCCGGTCAACCAAAGCCTAACCCCGCAACGCCGCGAGCACCTCGGCATGCAGCGCCGGCGTGGCCGCCGCCACGGTGTGCGCCGCCGGGTAGGCCGCGCCGCCGTGCCAATCGGTAATCACCCCACCCGCCCCGCGCACCACCGGGATGAGCGCGGCGATGTCCCACGGGTTCATGATCGGGTCCAGGCACACGTCGGCGTGGCCGCTGGCCAACAGGAGATAGCCGTAACAATCCCCCCAGGTCCGCGCCAGCCGTGCCCGCCCCAGCAGGCGCTCGCAGGCCGGGCCGTTCTGGTAACGGCCAAGGTTGAGGTGGTCGCTCGTGAGGATAGTCGCCGCCGCCACCCGCGTCGTCGCCCGGCACCGCACCGGCTCGCCGTTGAGCGTGGCGGATACGCCGTCACCAATCAACAGTTGACCGAGGATGGGCTGATGAATGCAGCCCAGCACCGGCTCGCCCCGGTGCAGCAGGGCGATGAGCGTGCCCCAAAGCGGGACCGCCGAGATGAAGCTCTTGGTGCCGTCGATCGGGTCGAGCACCCAGGTGAAGTCCGCCTCGGCGCGCTCATTGCCATATTCCTCACCGATGATTCCGTGCTCGGGGAAACGGTCCGCGATGCGCCGGCGCAGGAGCAACTCCGCACCCCGGTCCGCCGCCGTGACCGGCGAGGTGTCTCCCTTGCTCTCCACCGCCAAGTCCGTTCTGCCGTAAAAGGGCCGGATGAAGTCGCCGCTCTCGACGGCCAAGTCGGTTACAAACGAACGGTAAAGGGCAAAGTCCATGAGGGGATGTCGTCACCTTTGCCGATGGCAGACCGGGATGAACACGTAAAAATTTATATTCGGTTCCGCCCCGGTCCCGTGTTTCATGGAAGCGTGGGCGTAACCTGGCCAAGACAACTCATCCATTTCATCGATTTCGAGGGCTCGGTCGCGTCCGGCATTTTGGAATACGGCGTCGTTTCCCTGCTTGGTAACGAGATCGTCGCAACCACCACCCGCACCTGCCGCCCCAATGGCCGCGTGCGCCCAGAGGACATCGCTGTGCATGGCCTCGACCCCGCCAACCTCACCGACTGCGCGCCCTTCACGGATGAGTTTGCCCGCTTCGCCGCCCTGCGCGCCACCGGCCCCCTCGCCGCCCACTTCGCCCAAGCGGAGAACAGCCTGCTTAAGTCCGTGTGGCCCTATTCCCGCGCCGCCCCAGATTTTTCCCGGGAAACCCCCGCCATGACCGACGCCGCCACCGACTGGGGACCGTGGATCGATACCGGCCGCCTTTATCCGCAGGTCCGCGCTGCCGACGCCCCGGTGAAACTCGCCGCGCTCGTCGCCGCCGAGGGCCTCCAAAAAGACCTCGATGCCCTTGCGGGCGTCCACTGCCCGCCCGCCCGCCACCACTACCACGCCGCCCTCTACGACGCCCTCGCCGGCGCCCTGCTGCTCGCCCGCCTCGGCGCGACGCCGGGCTGGGGCGATCGATCCCTACGCTGGCTACTGGAACACAGCACCCTGGACCCCGCCCGCCGCGAGGCCCTGCGGCAGGAGGAGTTGTTCTAGCTTACCCAAGGTCACCTCGGTCAACGACCCTGCCCGCCAAGTCGCACGGTGGAAATGATCGCCCGCCGTGCAGGGATTCGGGACCACGATCACACGTAGGCCGGCGGCTGCAGCGGCCGCATGGCCGGGCAGGGAGTCCTCAAACGCCACCACCTGACCCGCCTCCAACCCTAGCCGGGCCAGCGCCGCCAGATAGACGTCCGGCGCGGGCTTGGGCCGGGGCACGTCCTCCCGGCAGGATACCACCGCAAAGCGCCCGAGCAGCCCCCGCGCCGCCAGATGACCCTCGACGTGCCGGTGAGAGGAATTCGAAGCCACCGCCAGCCGCAAACCAGCCGCCGCCGCCTCATCGAGCAAATCGACCACCCCGGGCAATACCGGCGCCGCCAAGCACGCCGCGCGGGTGGCGAGGGCGAATCGCGCCTCCAGCTGGTCCCGGTCCCGGTCCGCCGGGTAGGCCACCCACAGGTCCGCGTCGATTCCCACGTGCCCAACCACTTGGTGCAGCACGGCCGGATCCCCCTCCAGGCCATCCTCGAGATGCACCGCCTGCCACGCATCGAGCGTGGCGGTTTCCGTATCCACGATGAGCCCGTCAAAGTCGAAAATGAGTCCGCGCAGCGCCATGCGTGCACCCTGCTCGACCCCGCATTTCGCGCAAGCCGGACGCGTCGATGGCTCCTGGCAATCATCGCCGCTCATAGCCACCGCTTGCGGCGCAGGTAGAAATACAACGCTGCCGTGAATCCAAAAGTCGCCGCCGCCGCCACCGGGTAAGCCCAAACCGGCGTCAGCTCAGGCATGGCGCGAAAGTTCATGCCAAACCAGCCGCCGACGAGAATGGGCGGCATAGTCAGGGCGGTCAGGCCGGTGATCATTTTGATGCCCTCGTTGGTCTGGTGGGTGGAGCGTTTCAGGTAGAGCCGGAAACTCAGAATCAATTGGTCGCCCCACACCGAAGCCTGGCCCTCGATGCGCGCGAAATCCTCCGCCAGATCGCGCAGATAAGGCAAAATGACTGGCCGTATAAAACCCAGCTTGCCCTGGGCCAGCTCCACCGCAACCGCCCGCTGCGGGCGCACGATCTGGCGCAGGGCGGCGAGATCCTTGCGCAGGGCCGTCACCTGCGGAAACAACTCGTGCGGCTCGGCCTCGCCCAGCACCGCCTCCTCGATCGCCTCCAAATCGGCCCGCAGCTCCTCCAGCGCCGGCTTGTAGGCCTCGACCAACTGATCGAGCAGGGTGTGGGCAAACCGGTCCGGCCCGCGCACCGGTTGCGCGCCATGACCGGTCCGGCCGTGACGCTCCAGCACCTGTTGCACGATGCGCAGGGACTGACGGTGAAAGGTCACGAGGAAGTTTTTCCCCAAGATCAGGTCGAGGTCGGTGGTGGTGAACTTGTCCGTCTTCGAGTAATCGACCGCGTGCACCACGATATGAAGGTAGTCATCGAAGGGATCGATTTTCGGTAGCGGCGAATCCGTGGTGCAGTCCTCGATCACCACCGGGTGCAGAGCAAAGGCCCGCTCAAGCACCGCCGCCGTCTCCTCTGGGGTAGGCGCGCTCAGATCCACCCAAAGCATCACCCCGGGCTCCGCCCGCAGGGACGCGAGTGTTTCCACCGGGGGATTGTGCGTGTGATGGCGTCCGTCGCGGAAAACGAGGGTGGTGATCATGGTCGTCGAGACGGCTCGCAGCTCAAATCAAGCCCTTGCGCAGACACCAGCGGTAGGTGAGGTAGGTGAACACTAGGGTGATCAGGCCGACGATCGCGTAGGACCAAGGGCCTTCCAGCTCGGGCATGTGCACGAAGTTCATGCCATACCAGGTGCTGACAAGAGTAGCAGGCAGGGTGACGGCAGTGAGCGCCGTGAGGGCCTTGATGCTGCGATTAGCCTCGAAATCAGAACGGCTGAGATGGAGGTCAAAAGAGATCAACAATTGGTCTGTCTGTGCGGTGGCAGTCTCCTCGATGCGCACCAGATTGTCCCGCAAATCGCGAAAATAGGGCAGCATGATTGGCCGGAGAATCTTGGTCTCGCCGTGGGCGAGACGGGCGGCGACCTCGCGCTGGGGTCGGATGGCGGCGCGGAGGGTGTTCAGCTCGGCGCGCACCGCCAGCAGCCGGACGGTGAGGTCGTCGGCTTTGCCCTCGAGCACGTCCGCCTCGATCTCGTCTAGGTCGTGGCGAAACCCATCGGTCACGGGCTTGTAATTATCCACGAGGGCGTCGAGCACGAGGTGAGCGAGGCGGTCGGGCCCACGGGCGACCAGGCCGGTGGCCTTGGCGCAGCGGTCGAGCACAGTCGCGACCGACTTGAGGGGATGGCGATGGAAGGTGACGAGCGATTCGCGTCCGAGAAAGAGGTTAAGCTCGGTGGTGGTAAACTTGTCGGTGCGGTTGAAATCCACCGCGTGCATGACGATGAAAAGGTATTCCTCGTAATCCTCAATCTTCGGGAGAGAGCTGGGCGCGATGCAGTCCTCAATAGCAAGCGGGTGGAAATTAAACACTCCCTCAAGCACGGCCTTGGCCTCCTCGGGCGTAGGGTCGGAGAGGTTTACCCAAAGCACGAGCCCCTTGTCGCCGTTAACCAGCCGGAGAGCCTCGGGCTCGAGGTCACGGCCGACGATTCTGCCGTCACTGAAGATGAAGGATTGGATCATGCGGCGTTCGGGCGTTGCTCGCAGTTAGCCTAGGGAAATCGGCGGGCGGAAGCTGAAAGACAGCCGACCAAAGATAGCTCAGAGCTTTCCCTCGGCCACCAGAAGGGCTTCGACGAAGGCCTCGGTCGTATCCGCCGCCAAAAGGGCCTCGCGATTGGCCGGATCCTTGAAAATTTTGCAGAGTGTAGAAACCACCTGAAGGTAGCCCATCGGGTTGCTCTTGGG
Organism: uncultured Verrucomicrobiota bacterium; assembly: GCA_903869675.1. Classification (GTDB taxonomy): domain Bacteria; phylum Verrucomicrobiota; class Verrucomicrobiia; order Opitutales; family Opitutaceae; genus IMCC26134_A. The sequence goes on from CAIQAB010000022.1 coordinate 70,735, forward strand.
CGTGCCCAGCACGAACAAGAGCCGAACAAGCTGGTTGTCCTTTTCAAAACTCACCCCGGCTCGACTGCGACCGATGGCCAGCACCAGTTCACCCACATGCTCAGTGCGGGCATGCGGTAGCGCAATCTCATTGCCTAGACAGGTGGTGTCCAACCGGTCGCGAGCAAGCAACTCCTGGTAAAAGCCGGCGTAATTAATGACCGAGGGATGACCGTCCAGCCTGCGCGCCACCTCGTTCAACGCGGAGGTGCGCCTGGTTGATTGCATCGAAAGCACGATGCGGGCGGGGTCGAGGAGGTTGTGGAGAAGACCGGCCATGGCAGGCGTAAGGAAATTCGTGCCAGAAAGTTCGCGAAAAAGGGGGAACGTGAAAGTCCGCCCGAGACCTGCATTGGCAAGCCCCGAGTGTGTCCGGCGAGACGAAATAACCGAGCGGCCGGGAACACCCGGAGCCGATCCTGAACTCCTGCGGCAAGAACGGACCGCTCAACGGGCGATAGACGTAACGAAATCGACCAGCGGCCGCACCGCCGCCGGGGCCTTGACGAAATCGCCGTAGAGGAGCTCGGGCAGCACATAAGGAGTCTCGTAATAATCCCAATTGGCGGGGTCATCGCGATCCAGCCAACCGGTCTTCACCGTGGCGCCCGCATAGTAACCGCGATTACGGGCATAAACCAAGACCGGGGTGGCGAGCATGGCAGCATTGACTTTCTCGGCTTCGTAGAGGCGGGGTCCCGCCACCGCACGGGCATCAACCCCGATATTCATGCGACCATTGAAAAGTTTCCTGACGGTGTCCGCATCAGTGAGCACATAGACGGTCTCGATGCGTTGACCCCCAAGCTGGAGGCCCAAACTCGCTTCTCCGGCCTTGATAAACACCGGCACGCTCCAACTGCCGTCGGCTCTCCGGGCGAGGGCCACGCCATAGCCGTATTGCAGACCGAGCACGAGGCCGCCCTTGACTTGGTTAACGACCACAAGGGCCTTGGCTTGCCTCAGCACCCCCGCCGGAATAGCCAGCTGGGCATCGTCCTGAATCTCGCGTATAATAGCCTCACAGGTTTCGATCCGGCCGGTAAACTTCTTCAGCGTGCCGGGCGCGGCGTGGAGACCCTCGCCCAAAACGAACAAGGAGAGAGCAAACGCGAAAGAACTAAACCGGAGGAAGGAGCAGAGGAAGGGTTGCATGCTGACCCATTGAAGGAAAAAAATCGCCGCGGCGACACCAGAGAACAGCAAAGCGTCCTGAGCAACAACCCGCCGCGTCCCCTTCCGCCCACGCCCATGCTCAGAGCACGGTCGCGCCCGGACCCACCCCCATCGGTAACACATCCGGACGCGCGCCGTATTTCGCCGCGTAAGCCGCAGCCACCGCCTCGGCCTCGCTCGCCCCAAAGCCCGCCCCGGCCAGAGCCATGACCGCCCCGCCAAACCCACCACCGGTCAGCCGCGCACCATAAACACCAGGCGCAGCCGCCAGCATATCGACTAGAAAATCGAGCTCGGGCGTGCTGTTTTCAAAAAGATGCTGGGAACTCCGATGCGAGGCGGTAAGCAACCCGCCGACCGCGCCGAGATCGCCGGCCTCCAGCGCCTTCACGCAAGCGCCGACCCGGGCGATCTCTTCAACCACGTGCCGCGCGCGCTTGAATGCCGCCGGCTCCACTTTAGCCTCAGCCGCGCGCAAAGCATCCGGCGAAAGCTCAACCAGGCACTTCACGCCCAGCGCCGCCGCCGCCGCCATGCATTCGCGGTGGCGCGCGGCATAGAGACCATCAACCAACGCGTGCTTGGTGTGGGTGTTGAAAATCCAGAAAGACGCCCCAGCGGGCATGGGCACGGTCGTGAAACGCGGCCCCGCACAGTCGATGAAAACCAGTCGCCCCGCCTCGCCAAAGCCAGAAACACCTTGATCAAGAATGCCGCACGGCACACCGACGAACTGGTTTTCCGCATGTTTGCCGATTTTGACCACCGTTTCGCGGTCCGGCGCTTGGCCGGTTAACCCAAGAAAAGCCAGCGCCGAGGCCAGCTCGATCGCCGCACTCGAGGACAGGCCCGCCCCGGTCGGCAGATCGGAATCCGCGAGGAAGTCAAAGCCCTCCGGCACGCGCAGACCAAAGTGCGGCAGCGCCGCCAGCACACCGAGCGGATAGTTGGTCCACGCCGCCGCCCCCGCCTGCCGCACCGGTTCACCCGCCGGTAACATCACCGTCTCGGAAGTGTAGGTGCTGTGGAAATTCCGCACGCCGTCGGCACGGGGCGCCACCGCCACCGTAACACCGCGGTCGATCGAGGCACCTAGAACGGTGCCGCCGTTGTAGTCGGTGTGATTGCCGATGAATTCGATGCGGCCGGGCGCGCGGGTAACCAGCACGGGCAAACGACCGAAAATATGTTCAAACCGGGCGGCAAGGGAGGCTTTGCTCATGGGAAAGTAGGCAAAATAAAACATTCACGCTCACTAACCGACGAAACGCTGGCGAGCCGGTTTTAATCCCCAGCCGGCGGTTGCCCGCCTTCGAAGCCTGGCACGGTCTCCCCGTTGCGCCCCTTGATCAGCACCGTCAACAAATGCTCCATCGCCCGCTCACGCGGCCAGCCACGCTCCGCCGCGAGTTGCGTGGAACGCTTCAAAAGTTGGTCGGCCATCACCCCTGCCTGCGCAGCCGGCGCCCCCAGCCGCGCGCAAAGTTCAATGAGGGATTCGCGTTCGTTCATGGTCGGTCGATCAGAGCGACCTCACCGCCTCCGGCGAGCCCGATTTCCGACGCGGCATCGAGGCCGAGTAGATTAACCATCGCCAGTCCGATCCACGCCGTGCCGTCGATGTCCGCCGTCGCGCGCAGCTCCCCCACCCTCCGGCCCGCCTGCCGCAGCTCCGCACCCGCTGGCGGAGTCGCCCCCTGTCCCGCGACCCGCACCAACCTCCGGCGAACCTGCCCCATCGCCTGCAATCGCGCCATGACTTCCTGCCCGAGATAACAGCCCTTGGTGAAGGAAATCGCCACGTCTTCCAGGCCCGCCTCCTGCGGTAAATCACCGGGACCAAATTCCGCTGGAATCGCCGGCACACCCGCTGCCAAACGATCCAGTCGCAAAGCCGACTCCGTGAGCGTGGTCGTCCCCGCCTGCTCTGGTGCGACCAGCCCAGCCGGTCGCACCCAGTCCCAAACCCGCATCTGCCCACGCCGGCCGGCCAAAAGCCAGCCTCCACCCCAAGCCTCAGCGCGACCCGTTGGCGGCGGCTCCCGCCCCTCGCGCGCCAAACGCAACCACGCCTCGCCCAAGTCACCCGCTAGCGTCAGCTGGGCCCATTCCCCTTCGCCTGGCGTGATCACCACGTCGTCCGCGATCACAAATTCCTCCAATCTCGCCACCAATGCCGCGCTGAACGTATGCGCGCTCCATAACCACCACTCATCCCCCTCTGCCTTCAGCACTAAAGTCTCACCCATCACCTTGCCCTTCAGAGTTAACCACAACGCAAACGCCGTTTCACCCAGCCGCAACGCACGCAGGTCCTGAGTGCACTGCCCCTGCAAAAAAGTCGCCGCATCCGGCCCCGTCACCCGCACCCAAGCTCTGGGCACCCCTGCCAAGAGGCCCGAAAGAGGCTTGGGGGGATAATTTAAGTTTTTATCTAAAAGCATTTAACAAAAATCCTGAGAGAAAATGAGAGATTTTATTGACGAATACGTCGAGTCTCATATGCATTATCACATCACTTTTCACTTCTCCTGTTAAATCAGGAGTTTTGGGGTAACTAAGAAAGCAAATGCTCGGTCGCTTAGGGGTAGGCGACCGGGCAACTTATTTTACGGATCCGACGACTCCACCAAGAATAGAAGCCGTCTCCCCCCAACCTCGCCTGCTCCGCCGAATAGCGAAAGTTCGATTGCCGGATTATTTTCCGCACCGCCGGAGTGATTTGCTAGGCCCCGCGCGCGGGCTTGCCCTCGACGCCGAGCACCTGCCACCGTGACTGTTTACGCCATGCAAAAGACCTCCGACCTCCACGTCGTCGAGACCCGCCCCCTTCCGACTCCGGCCCAGCTTCTGGCCGAATTGCCGAAGACCGAGGCTCAGGCCGACTTCATCGCCGCCTCCCGTCGCGAGATCCAGCGCCTCATTTTCACCGACGACCGCCGCTTTCTCCTGATCATCGGCCCCTGCTCGATCCACGACGTCGATGCCGGCCGCGACTACGCCCGCCGTCTCGCCGCCCTCGCCGCGGAGGTCTCCGATCGCGTCATGGTGGTCATGCGTGTCTATTTTGAGAAACCCCGAACCACCGTGGGCTGGAAGGGTCTAGTCATGGACCCCCACCTCGACGGCTCGCACGACATCGCCGCCGGCCTGCGCCTCGGCCGCGCCTTCCTCCGTGAAGTGCTCGACCTTGGTCTGCCCACCGCCACCGAGTTTCTCGATCCAATCACGCCGCAATACCTTGCCGACCTCGTCTGCTGGGGCGCGATCGGCGCCCGCACCACCGAGTCCCAAACGCACCGCCAGCTAGCCTCCGGCCTATCCATGCCGATCGGCTTTAAAAACGGCACCGACGGCGGCCTGACCGTAGCGATCAACGCCATCAAGGCCGCCGCCCAGCCCCAGACCTTTCTCGGGATCGACCTGAACGCCGCCGCCGCCGCCGTGCGCACCAGCGGCAACCGCGATTGCCACCTCGTGCTGCGGGGCGGCGCCAGGGGCCCGAATTACTCCGCCACCCACATCGCCGAAGCCGAACAGATCCTTGCCAAGAGCGGCCTGCCCGCCGCCATCTTGGTCGACGCCTCTCACGATAACTCCACCAAAAAACCGGAGCTCCAGCCCGATGTGATCCACGCCCTCGTCAGCCAGATCCAGGCCGGCAACGCCTCGATCATGGGGGCCATGGTCGAGAGCAACGTCCATGCCGGTAACCAAGCCTTCCCCGCACCAAAGGAACAACTCCGCTACGGCGTAAGCATCACCGACGGCTGCATCGACTGGCCCACCACCGAAAAACTCGTCCGCGACCTCCACGCCGGCCTCGCCGCACGCTTCGCCTGAACCGTCGCCGCGTCCCCGCTGTTTTTGCCAAGCATGCGACAATCCATGCGTGTCGTCGCCACGGACTTTCCCCTAAACCAACCCCTTCTCCTTACACCCACCATGAGCACCTCCCCCATTCGCGTCGCCATCACCGGCGCCGCCGGCCAGATCGGCTACTCTCTTCTCTTCCGCATCGCCTCCGGCGCGATGTTCGGACCCGACCGCCCTGTGATTCTGCAGCTGATCGAGGCCCCCTTTGAAAAAGCCATGAAGGCCCTTGAGGGCGTCGCCATGGAACTCGATGACTGCGCCTTCCCCTTGCTAAAGGGCATCGTCATGACCGACCAGCCCGAGATCGGCTTCAAAGACGCCAACTGGTGCCTCCTCGTCGGCGCTAAACCCCGCGGCCCCGGCATGGAGCGCGCCGATCTGCTCAAGGACAACGGCAAGATCTTCATCGGCCAGGGCCAGATCATCGACCGCGTCGCGGCTGACGACGCCCGCGTCGCCGTGGTTGGCAACCCCGCCAACACCAACTGCATGATCGCAGCCTCCCAGGCGAAGCGACTCACCCCTGACCGCTTCACCGCCATGGTGCGGCTCGACCAAAACCGCGCCCAGACCCAGCTCGCCAAAAAGGCCGGTGCCGACCTCACCGCCGTGAAGAATATCTTCATTTACGGCAACCACAGTCCAACCATGTTCCCCGCCTTCGCCCACGCCACCATCGGCGGGCAAAAGGCCACCGAGGCCATCACCGACCACGTCTGGTTAAAGGGCCCCTTCCTCGAGACCGTCGGCAAGCGCGGCGCCGCCATCATCGCGGCCCGCGGGGCCTCCTCCGCCGCCTCCGCCGCGAACGCCCTCGTCGACCACGTGCGCGATCTCATGACCCCCGGCAAGATTCACTCCGTCGCGGTGAAGAGCAACGGCCTCTATGGCTTTGACCCCGAAGTCTGGGCCGGCATGCCCGTGCGCACCACCACTCCCGGCGCCTACGAGGTCGTCACCGGTTACGAAATGTGCGATTTCTGCCGGGAGAAGATAGCACTCACCAACAAAGAACTGGTCGAGGAACGCGCCGCTGTGGTCGAGATGCTTAAAGCCTGAGCGAAGCCTCCATCTTCACTGCCCGCGCATTTCGCGCCCCCAAGCCGCGCCCTGATTGAGCGCGGCTTTTTTATGTCCGCAAATCCCCGGCGCTAGGCACCTCGGAACAACTGGTATCTCTTTAACCCAATAGGCCCGCCAACACCGCGTCTCGGCTTAGCCTGAAAGCCGACCGGACCGCGTCAAATTCCCGCAGGCACTCGTCCGGGGCGGCTGCCCGCGGCAACCGCAGCGTCAGCGAGGCACCGTCGCATTCCACCCGGGCCGCCACTCCCGGCACAGTCAGTTCACAGCGACTGCAATCCGAGGGATAAGCCACCGTGAGCGCACCCTCCGCCCCGGGATCAAGCGCCTCCACTGCATCAATCAAGGCCTCCACCCGGACGCCGCGCGCCAGTTCAAAGACCACCGCATCAAACTGGCCAGCAAACAGGGTGTTAAAGGTCTCCAGACGGACCAAATCGGCCGAGCGCAGACCGTGTAGAGAGCGAACGAGGGCATAACGAGCTGGCTCGCGCTCCTCTAACGAGTAGCTCAGCTCCCAGCAAAAATCTTTTGTCGTGAGGGTCGCCGCACCCGGCCCGATTTCGAGCGCGATACCGGCGCGCTTGTAGCCCAGGGCGGCGCGGGCGCGCTGGAACATCCCCTCGGCCTCCTCCGCCAGTTCGGCCGCGCACAGCCGGGCGAGAAACGCAGTGGTGGCGGCATTGACCGCGTCGGGCACAGAGTGGCGGGATTTGTCGTAGCCGCGCAGAGCCTTGACCGCGCCTCCGGCACTGCCTGCGAGCCGCACCTGGGAAATCTTGGAGAATGGGTCCTGCACCGCGCCCGCAGCGTGGAAAGATTTGGCGGCACGCCAAGCTTGCAGTCCACCGAGTTCACCGACCGCAGGTCTGCCCACTCCGGTTCACCGGGTTCGCCTGGCACATAAGCCCCGCGCCTAGAGACCCAGCATCGCGCCGTTGCGTTTTAACCACGCCTCGGCCTCACGCCAAGGCGGGCAGACTTCCTCCACCCTTCGCCAGAAGCGGGCGGAGTGGTTCATTTCCTTCAGGTGCATGAGTTCATGGTAGATCACGTAATCGCGCACGCTCTCCGGCGCCTGGATGAGCCGCCAGTTGAGTGAAATGACCCCGCCGGCCGTGCACGAACCCCAGCGGGTGCGTTGGTTGCGCACCATAACCTCCTTCACCTCCATCGCCGTCTCGGCCGCCAACTCCCAGGTGCGTGCGGTGAGCTCAATCTTCGCCCGACGCAAAAAATGCGCCTCGAGCGTGGGCCGCATGTCGCCCTCCAACCGCGCCACCCGAAAGACGTCCGCCGCCAGACACACCGCCGGGCGCTCACCGTCGGCCGCCTTGCGAATCTCGGTCGGTTCGCCGCGCCAGAGCACATTCGTGCCCACGGTCCATACCGTGGCGGCGCGAGGCTTGGCGCGCTGACGGGCCCGCGCGCGCTCCAGCCAGTCGCGGTGTTGCTCGACGAAGGCCCGCGCCTCCCGTTCCGTGCCGCGCGCCGGGATAACCGCCACCGCGACGCCATCTTTGCGCAAGGTCAACCGGTAGCGTTCGGCCCGCGCGCTGCGTTCAAAGACGAGTTCGGCCCGCCGCTCTTCCTCCACATACCCCCGGCCTTGGGATGGAGGAGCGGACGGCGACGCGCGCGCGACCAGCGGCGCGGGGGAGGCGTCCGGCGGGGCGAAAAAGTCCAGCAGACCTTGAATCACACCTGGCGTCACGGTTGGGGTGAATAGCAGTGAACACGCCTGCACCCACCGCGCCAGCGGTATCTTTCAACCGGAAAGAGAAAACACAGGACCACCTTCGCCAATCTTGGGGCGCCCTTACAGCTCGATCCATTCCCAGCCAACCTCCCCATCCGCCCCGACAGTCAGCCAAGCAAAAGTGCGCACGCGAGCCCGCGGACGGACGATGCAGCCCGGATTTAGCCAGCGCACACCGTCGGCATCGGCCCTGTCCGAAGGCACATGGGTGTGTCCGCTGAGCACAAATGCGGCTCCAGCACAGGGGCGGCGGGGCGCGATGTGCTCGAGATGAAAGACCCGACCGCCACGCACCAGACGCAACGTAAGCGGCCAAGGGTGTTCGTCATTGTTACCCCGCACCACGCGAAGCGGAATGCCTAGGGCCTCCAACTCAACCAAGGTCGCGGGCTCGCAGACATCGCCAAGATGCCAGATTTCATCCGCCCCAGCCAAAAGAGCAGGCAGATCTTCCGGACAATGATCATGCGTATCGGCAATCACCGCGATGCGCAGAGGAGCGGCGGCAGGCATGGGACCGGGTGGAGGAACGGACATGACGCCACGAAAACACAAAAAAGCCTGACGCAAAAGCACGCGACAGGTTTTGGCCTAAAAAACTAATCCAGCCGGACCGAGAACCCTGACAACGTCTTATTCCCAATTCAGGACGAACTTGCCGTAGTAGGTGGTGTCGAGCTTGGACACCCCGGGACTGGGATTACTGGTGTAGTCGTTGTTCACACCCGTGCGAAACGTCCAGGGACCGGCCAAGGGGAACTCGACACTCGAATCATGGATAGCCCGGTAGTTGGTGAAGTCCTCAAAAGAGGGCACTAAGGTCACGTTGTTATGCATGACCGCGGTCTTAAAATGATAGACGTGGGAAAGGCCGAGATCGAGACCGGCACTGCGCACATCCTCGTTGGAGGGATTGCCGTAGTCTTCAAAACGATAGGAAATACCCGCGCGGCTGGTGAGCTTCTGGACGGGTAGGTCCTTGACCAAGTCATAACCAAGACCGCCGGCGGCCACGTTGTAGAAGTCGATATCTTTGACGTTATCGAAGCCACCTTCGTCGCGAACATACCAAGTCACGTGTTCCGAAAGGTAGCGGGAGTAATCGACGCCGACATGAAACTTTTCCTCGGACTTTAGTTTGTCGGTCTCTTGATAGCCAAAATCGGAATAGAAGAGAAGGGTGTCATCTGGGCTAGCCAGAGTCGCCTTGGCGCCGCCCGCATAGCCTAGCTGCTCGCTGTTACCGGTCTTGCCGGAGAGGCTGAAGGCGGCCTCGTATTTCCATTTTCGCATCAACTGGGCCACCGCGGGATCGATCTGGCCAGGGCCCCAGGTGGCCGCGACCTTATCCACCGTGGTGGAGATCGTGCCGTCCTTGCCCATGATCTTGATCTCACCGTTTTTCCTAGCCTCGACCCGGCCTTCCATCGTGGTGCCACCCGCCAGCCGGAAAAAAAGAGGTTTCTCAGTCTCGAGCTTCACCACCTCGCTCTGCTTAATGCTAACCGTGCCGGCATAATCGGTGACAAGGGTGATGGCGCCGCCGTCGACTTGGGTGACGGTTCCGATCAGGCGGGCACCGGTCTTGGTCTCGACGACATCAGCCCGAACGAGCGCGCCGCCGAGCGAAAGAACGAGCAGCACACAAAACAAGAACAGGGAGTAGGGTTTCATGGGTGCCACCATAGAAAAAGCCCTCTCTTCGCTGTCAATCCACCCCCTGCCCGTCCCGGCTCTTTTCGCACGCTCGACACACAGGAGCCACGCGCCTTCGCTCCCAATGTGTCCCCATCCGTTATCCAACGCTCCCCGCTCCTCGTCGCCGACGGCTGGCGGGATTACCAACTGCTCCACTGCGGCTTTGGCATGAAACAGGAACGCTGGGGCCGTGTGAATCTCGTGCGCCCCGACCCGCAGGTCATCTGGCCCAAGTCCGACGGCCCCAACTGGACGGGCTGGGACGGCTTCTACCACCGCAGCCCCGAGGGCGGCGGCCGCTGGGAATTCAAAAAACAACCCCCGGAACACTGGACCATAGGCTATGAACGGCTCGGCCTTACCTTTCGCATCCAGCCGACCAGTTTTAAACACACCGGTCTGTTCCCCGAGCAGGCCGTGAATTGGGAGTGGTCCTCCTCCCTCATCCGCGAGGCCCGCGCCACCGGACGCGAAGTCAACGTCCTCAACCTCTTTGGCTACACCGGCGCTGCCACCTGCGCCGCCGCCAAGGCCGGCGCCAGCGTCACCCACATCGACGCGTCCGAGGGCATGGTAAAATGGTGCCGGGAAAATGCCGCCCTCTCCGGCCTGGCCGACGCCCCCGTGCGCTACATCGTGGATGACTGCCTGAAATTCGTGCGCCGCGAACTCAAACGCGGCAAACGCTACGATGCCATAATCATGGATCCGCCCACCTACGGTCGCGGGGCCGGCGGGGAGATGTGGAAACTCGAGGACAGCCTGTGGGAACTCCTGCGCGAATGCCGAGAGATCCTCACGCCGCGCCCCCTGTTTTTTCTGGTGAACGCCTACACCGCCCGCCTCTCGCCGACCGTCGTGGCGAACCTGCTCCACGCCCTGCTCGGGGACCGCCCCGGCCAGATCACCGCCGGAGAGGTAGGCCTGCCCATCCAGGCCGACGCCACTCCAGGCGCCACAGCTGAATATGCTAAAATCCTCCCCTGCGGCATCTACGGCCGCTGGCAGTCCGGTGCTTGATCCCGCGGATCGTTCGCCACGCGTCCCGGCCGCCGGCCTCCTCGCGCGGATGCGTTTTTCCCGCGTCACCCCGCTCCTTCCTCTTTTCGCCGCCTCCTGCTTCGCCACCGAACCGATTCCGGAAAAAGCCCCCGGAGGGCTGCGCCTCGGCTCCTTCACCGCCTACAGCGAGAACGATAATTACCTCTGGGATACCGACCAGTTCTATACGAACGGCTTCAAGTTCACGTTTCTCACCGGCAACTTGGCCTCGTTTGACACCGACGGGGTGCCCGAACCCATCCGCCGCCTCGGCTCCTGGGTGCCCTCCGGGCAAGGCTACAAACTTGGTTTTTCTTTCGGACAAAACATCTACACGCCCGCCGATATCACCGTCCCCACTTACCAAGCCGAGGATCGCCCCTACTCCGCCTGGCTATACGCAGGCCTGGCCTTCCACGTGGTCGAAGACACCGGCGATATCGCCCGCCTAGACGTGTATGAAGTCGATCTCGGCATCGTAGGCCCATCCGCCCTCGGACGCCAGTTCCAGAACGGCTTCCATCAGATCATTGAAATCCCGGGAGCCCGAGGCTGGGATCACCAAATTCACGATGAGCCCGGCATAAATCTCGTCTACGAACGCCGCTACCGCTTATCCACCCCCTCCGCCCGCCAAGGCTGGGGCGCCGACCTCATCCCCCATGCCGGCCTGTCTCTGGGTAATGTTTTCACCTACGCGAACGCCGGCACCGAAGTCCGCGCCGGTTGGCGCCTGCCATCCGATTTCGGCAGCAACCTGATCCGGCCCTCGGGCGATTCGAACGCCGACGCCCCACCGCCCGCCTTCGCCGCGTTCATCTTCGGTGCCGTCGACGGTCGCGCCGTGGCGCGGGATATCACCCTCGACGGAAACTCCTTCCGTCATAGCCCCTCAATCAGCAAAAAAAACTTCGTGGCCGACGCCTACATCGGCCTCGGTCTAACTCTCGGTGAATGGCAGCTACGCTACGCCGAGGCCTTCCGCACTCGTGAGTTCGACGGCCAAGACTCCGCCCAGATTTTCGGCTCGGTCAGCGCCACTTACCAGTATTGAGCACAAGCGGGCAGTATGCCTCCACCCGCGCATTTTCCATTCGTCATTCGGCATAGCTCGTCCGTCATTCGGCCGAGCGCCATGTCCTTCGCCGATTCCTACCACGCCACCACTGTCGCCCTCCTCGACTCAATCAGGGATAAAAACCTGCCTACCCTCCGCGCCCTCGGCCCGATCATCGGCCGCTCCCTCGCCGCCGGAGGCGTGCTCCACCTTTTCGGCTCCGGCCACTCGGAAATGCTCGCCCGCGAGATCATCGGCCGCGCCGGCGGATTGATGCCCGTGACCGGCCTCTTCGACCCGGGCTACGGCTTTTCGGAGAACGTCGTCGGCTACGGCGATCGTCTCGCCCGCCGCTACGAAAATACCTACGGCCTCCAGGCCGGCGAGTGCTTCATAATCATATCCAATTCGGGAAAAAACGCGTCACCCATCGAAGTCGCTCTGCATGCCAAATCACGCGGCCTCGTCACGATCGCCCTGACCGCCCTGAGCATGAGCACGACCGCGAGCACCGTTCACCCGGGCGGTCGCAACCTGCACGCGGTCTGCGACCATGTATTGGACAACGGAGGCGTGCCCGGGGACGCGGTAGTCGAGGTCGAACCCGGCCGCTTCGCCGGTCCTACCTCTACGTTAACAGGTTCGCTACTGCTCAACCTGCTCGCCCTGGAGGCCGTCGGCTGGCTACGCGCCGAAGGCCATTCCCTACCCCTTGTTACCAGCCAAAATGTGCCCGGCGGCATGGAGGCGAACATCGCTCTGGCCGCTCGTTACCGGACCCGGCTGAGCAAACTGATCGGTTAAACGGATCAATAATGAGGCGGCCGCTCCTCGGGCAGGGCCCCGCCCGCTTCTCCGGCGGCACCCGCCGCAGCCGAACGCTCACGTAGACGGGTCAATTCACGCACGATCCGGTCCAACCGCTCCGCCATTTCAAGCATCGCACGGTCCTGCTGGCTGACATGGTGCTCCAGCCAGGCCACCCGCTCCTCAATCCGCTCAATTCTCGGCTCGGACATTGGCCCCCCCTTCGGAAATAGCGCGCAACACCCCCGCTGCGATCGCCGCACACTGGGTTTCCTCGATAGGCGTCCGGGCCTTCAACCGCCGGCACAACTCGAGTTCATTCAGGCCGAGCATTAACCGATTGGTCGCGACCACACGCACCGGATCCGCGGCCAGCACCTCGAACGCCGCCTCGCCGGCAACCGGGATTAAAACTTTATAGCTCAAGCCGGCCGAGGCCGGGGCAGGGATAGTAACGTCTTCGACGGCGAGAACCTTCATGGGGATAATGAACGCGGCCCACGGAGGCGGACCGCACTTTGGGCGAGACAAGGCCGCCCCGGCCTGCAAGTCGAGCGCAAGGGCGCCCCCGGCTGGACCAATAAAAAACCGCCGCCTCCTTTCGGAGGCGGCGGTCGTAGGCTGCGCTGAAGCGCGACCGCTGGTCGTAAAGGTCGTAGACCTTACTTCTTCGCGGCAGGCTTCTTCGCTGCGGCCTTGGCGGCCGGCTTCTTGGCGGCAGCCTTGGCGGCGGGCTTCTTCGCCGCGGCTTTGGCGGCGGGCTTCTTCGCTGCGGCTTTGGCGGCCGGAGCGGCTTTCTTTACGGTCTTTTTGGCAGTGGCCATGATGTATCTCCTGTTGTTGGTTTGGTTCTGGGTCTGACACCGGACGAAGACCTTGGGGAAAGGCCCGCCGGACACCGCGCATTTTGCGCTGCGTGAGCGGCAGCATTCATGGCGACGGTTTCTTTGCAAGCAAGAGATGCGATTGAAGCGCGTTTTTTTGAAAAAAGCAATTTGTATCCATTATAAAGATACGTATTAAAGACCGGTTCGGACCGGTTTTTAAGCCAGTAAATCCGGTTTGCTCCGGGCCAAGACGCGCTTGATGCTGAAGCTGTCCCATGCACCAAGTTCTTCCGGAGCTCCTGCTCCTGTTCCTGCTCCTCCTCGCCAACGGCTTCTTCTCGATGGCCGAGTTGGCGGTCGTCTCCTCCCGCAAGACCCGGCTGCGCGAACTGGCCGAGGCCGGCGATCGCCACGCTGCGCGCGCCCTCGCCGTCGCCGAATCCCCCACCCGCTTCCTCTCCACTGTGCAAGTGGGCATCACCTTCGTCGGCACCCTCGCCAGCGCGGTCGGCGGCGCCGCTCTGGCCGACTCCCTCGCGACCGCGCTTGCCCCCCTCCCGTTCGTCGGCCCGCACGCCCGCACCCTCGGGCTCGGCCTAGTCGTCGTCGGGATCACCCTAGCCTCGGTGGTGATCGGTGAACTCGTGCCGAAACGCGTGGCGCTCGCCAACCCGGAGGGTATCGCCCGTCTAGTAGCCGGACCGGTGGCCCGGCTCTCCAATCTCGCGCACCCGGTCGTGGCCGGCCTTACTTGGCTCACCGAGGTTATTCTCAAGCTCTTTGGACTCGGCCTCGCCCGCGACCACTCCGTTTCCGAAGGCGAGATCAATGACCTTGTCCAGCAAGGCCTGAAAACCGGTGCCTTCAATCCGACCGAGACCGAAATGGTCGCCGGGGTCCTCGGACTCGACCAACTCGGCGTCACCGCAATCATGACCCCTCGCCCCAAAATGGTCTTTCTTAATCTGGATGACCCCGACGAGGTGAACTGGAGAAAAATCGTCACCAGCGGCCACTCCCGCTACCCCGTCTACACCGCTCATCGCGACCAGGTGGTCGGTGTCGTCACGGTCAAAGCCCTTTGGGCAAACTCCGCCTTTGGCCTGCCCTCCAACCTGAAGAGCGTGATGTCAGTCCCGCTCATCGTGCCGGAGTCGATGACCGTGATTCACCTGATCGAGCAATTCCGCAAAACCGGCCAGCACCTCGCTCTCGTGACCGATGAGTTTGGTGCCATGCAGGGTCTGGTGACCATGATCGACGTGATGGAAGCCATCGCCGGCGACCTGCCCGAGAAAGGTCGCCGTGCCGCGCCCGAAGCCCGCAAACGCGAGGACGGCTCATGGCTGATCGACGCCACTCTGCTAGTCCCCGAATTCAAGGAACTGCTCCACCTCGATGAACTACCCCACGAGGACACCGCAGAATACAAGACCGCCGGCGGCTTTGTGATGACCTACTTCGGCCGCATCCCGCACGCCGGCGACCATTTCGACCACGCCGGTTGGCGTTTTGAAGTGATCGACATGGACCGCCACCGTATCGACAAAATCCTCGCCGCTCGACTGCCCGACGCCTCACCTGAAACCGAGGGCGATAACTCCGTCTGAAACCCCGCCCGGCGAATAATCTGGGAACAATCGCCAGCAAGTTCCCCTTGTCGAACCGCGGCTAGGTCGCAACCTGCAGACCTACCGCCGTGAACGCCGAATCATGCAAGACCCCTTCACCGGACGCCCGACCCTCCTCAGGGGAGGCCGCGATCCCGGTCCCGCCGGCCAAGCCGCTCTTCAACACGATCACCAGCGACGACTGGAAGCGTTCGCTCGCCTCGGCGCGGCAGCGCAGAAAGTCGGCATCGGAACGGATCCGGACGATGATCTCATCCTCTGGGAATCCGACGAACTAAGCCTGCTCGCCGGAGCGGATGCCCTGTGGGGCGAACTCGCCGCCGCCGCCGCCGCCTTTCGGGCGCTCGTGCCCATCGTGCCGCTCGGAGACTTCGGTTTTCCCGCCGACGACGAGGACCCCATGGGGGAAGGCAGCCCCCGCCTCCGCCGCATCGGCAGCGGCGTCGAAGCCTCGGCCTATCAGTCGGTCCATGACGGGCTGATCTATAAATTCTACCTTCCACGCGAAGAGGGCCGCATCGGCGGCACCTTCGCTTTCACCGCTCGCACTCGCGCCGAAGGGCCCGACACGCCGGCCCTCCAAGCAGACGCATGCCTCGGCGGCTACTTGGATCTGCTGGAAAAATTAGCGCTTATCCTCGCCTTGGACGGCATGCCCACGGAAGTCGTCGCGGTCACCCCCGAAGGCGTGCTGGTGGCCAAACAACTGCTCGGCGACCGCCTGCCCGATGGCGCGGACGTGAGCAATTCGCTGCCGCCCGCCCTCATTCCCATCCCCGCTCGCTTTCTCCGGGCCCACCGTGATCACCCCCGCCTCGCCTTCATCGGCGGACGCCCTTGGTTCATCGCCGATATCCACGCAAAAAACCTCGTGCGCGATCCTGCCGGTCGCCTTCGCGTGATCGACTTGCTCTCCGCTCCCTTTCCTTCCCGACTCGCGGCCGCCGATCCCCTCATGCAAGACTGGCTGGAACGCGTGCAAGGCGACCCGCGGGCGGGTCTTCTGCCTGACTCCGCCGACGAAGATCTTTAAACACCCCGATGCGTTTTGGCAAAGAGCCCGGTCTGCAAGCATCGCTACCTGCTTTGATTAACTCAGTTTGAAATAAGCGGGACAGCGTGATCGCGGGCCAAGGCAAAAGCATCCACTGGAAAAACTGCCACCCGCTCCTCGCTAGCACTCATGCAAAAAATTCTGCTTGCACGACTGGGCGACCGCCGCACCGTCACCACCTCGGTCGAGTCCCTATCGTCTAGTCTGGCCTAGGACACTACCCTTTCACGGTAAGAACCGGGGTTCGAATCCCCGTGGGGACGCCAATTTGATCGAGCCTTTGACCGCCGGGTAACCGGTCGGGAAAATGAAGGGCTTAGTCGGCCGAAACGGTTTTCTTAACCGTCTTTCTTCGAGAAACCAGACTGCCGGACGCCTCCAAGCTGGGACCCTCGACCCAACGACCGGGCACCAACACATGGTGCGGAGCCGTCGGCAGACCCGTCTCCCCGCGATGCAACATACCCACCACCATGTCCACCGCCAGGGAACCAATGATGCCAGGATCGAGATGGATGCCGGATAACCCTTGGTTCAGTTTGTTGTTGTTCAATAATAGCAGCTCCACGTTACGCGGGAGCTTGCGACCGCTCTGGGACAACAGATCCAGGATCGGACCGGCATGCGTGGCCAAAACCACATCCGGAGCGTGCGCATCAAACCAACCCAGAAAATGTCCGGCAAATTCGCCCGGCGGGCGATATTCACAGAATGGAATGCGATTTTCCGGCGCCAACCGGAGTTGAAGCCGCAAAAACGCCCCCAGCCAGCGGTCGCCCATATTGGGACTGTCATCCGGTTCAGACATCACGAAGCCGATGCGTTTGTAGCCCTTGGCGATACACCGGTGCATCGCATCCGTGGCCGAAGCGAAGGCATCCTCGGACACCCGGTGCAAATCCGGACTATTCAAAGTGAGCCCGAGCGCGACCGCCGAAAAGTTGGCCCATGGCAATTCGATCTCGCTCATGCCTGGCGGCAGCCGGCCGATCAGCAATCCACTGATGCCTCGACTCAACAGGATCTGGGCAAAACGCGCCGGCGTCATGCCGGGCTCGCCCAGCCAAAAATCCTCCAACTTGTAACCCAGCTCGGCCGCCCGCGCCGCCGCCCCTGGAAAGTAGTCCGGCCGATCGTGATGCGGCGGGCGCCAGCCATAACGCGTCGAGTAGTTGGTAACATAGGCCAAAACCACATCCTTCGCCGCTTGGTGAGTGCGGCGCGAGCGCATGAGCGCGGTCACCAAGGGGTTGGTGCGATAGTCGAGCTCGCGGGCGATGCGCTGCACCCGCTCGCGCACCTCGGCGGAGATACGGGCGTTGTTGCGCAGCGCCAAGGAGACGGTCGAACGGTGAACGCCGGCCTTGTCGGCGACGTCCTGCAGAGTCGCGGGTTGGGGCATAGAGGGTAGGGGCTAAGAAAAACAAGAGGAAGGAGCCATTTAGTCAACAATAAGCGCATGAGACCCAAACTTCCTTTGGTTACTTTGTTCAACAATGTCGGGTGCAGAAAGGTCGAACCCAAGCACGTGTCGGATAGGTTACAGTTTAGACAGTCGCTTTCCGTTCGCTTAAACCCTCCCCCACTACCCATGAAACTGCATCGCATGCTCGTGCCCTTGGCACTGCTTCCCCTCGTCGCGTCCGCCCAGACCACCGTTTACTCCACCAACTTCAGCTCGGGCGCGCTTCGGACCTCCGGGTCAACGTATAACGTCGGAGACTGGACCTTGGCCGCAAGCAAGGCCGCCACCTCAAGCGCCGGAAGTTCCACTCCCGGCTTGTCCGCAAGCGGCTTGGATTTCGGCATGGGCTCGACCACTTCGAACGTCATCCAAACGCAGAACCGCTTCACGACCTCGTCAGTCACCCTCGCAAACACGAATGACTACATTCAACTACGGGTGGTGTTTACCGACAAAAACAACGTCCTCGCGGGCAACTCGACGACCAGTTCACAACTGAGCCTGGGTCTTTACGATACCTCGGGAAACAACCCGGCTATCGGCTTGAGTGGCACCGCACTTCTGTCGAGCGCCGCAAGTTCTCCATTCGCCACTGGAAACGCCCAAACTTGGGAGGGTTACCTCGGGCGCTTCACCCTCAACACTGGCAGCAACATCATACAGGCAAGGCCGGTTCAAGCCGGTGCGTCAACCGGATCCGCAAATCAGGATTTATTGTTCAACGGAGTATCCGCTGGATTTAATAATCCGGGTCCCACGGGAATCCTAAACGTTACGTCGGCATCAACGCTCGGTGCTTTGACCAACAACTCACAATACTCGGCGACGCTTAGAATCACGCGCAGTGACACCACGAGTTACACAATCCTATACTCTCTCTTTGATGGCAGTAGCACCCAGCTACAAAGCGTGAGCACGACCGCCACCGGGGCGGGTTTCTTGTCCAATCTCTCCTTTGATGGTCTCGCCTTCGGCTATCGTTTCGCCGCCGCCACCGGCCAAGGCCAAGTCAGCGGCTTGACCATCACCTCTGTGGAAGTAGCCAATTTCGCCGCCGCCGCCATTCCGGAGCCAGCCAACATCGCCGCATTCGCCGGTCTTGCTGGCGTCGCTGCCATCGGCCTCCGACGTAATCGAAAAGTCTGATCCGGATTAACTCCGAAACACCTCCGCTTCAACGAAGGCGCGCTTCCTCGGAAGTGCGCCATTTTTATCTGTTTCGGCGGACCTTGCGGCCCAGCCGCCCCACTTTCTCTACTGTCGATGATCTCCATATTCCTCCCTCAAAGGCTCGCCGCAGTCTGTTTATTGGCTGTTTCGTTCACAAGTCGTCTCCCCGCCGGCGAGCTGAAGGTCGACATCAACCGTGACGGTAAAAACTCCGCCTCCACCACGGCCACCGGCTACACCCAGTGGACCACCGCCGCATCGGGCGGCACCGCGAGCACCGGCACCGCCGCCATCACCCAAAACTTCACCACCGCCACGGGCGAGGCCGTGGCCGTTTCGCTCGCGATGACCTCCGCCGCCCAGGCCGCCGGCGGCACCGGCCTGACCTTCACCTATTACGCCACCGGCACCACCACGACCGGCCAGAAACTCGTGAGCGACGGCGTGACCGTCGCCCCCGCCGTCGCCAACGCCGGCGGCCAGCTGCAGATGACCCTCACCGGCCTCGCCCCCGGCCCGCACACCCTCCTCACCTACCACAACGCCGGCGACTCCGCCGCCCTCCCCAACGGCCTCGGCACCCTCGCGCCGATCAAGATCTACCTCAACGGAACCCTCGTCACCACCCTCACCCCGTCGATCCGCTCGACCGACATCGCCACGCCCATCGCCTACCTCGAGTTCACCGTCGCCTCGACCGCCAGCGTCACGACCGTGCTCTTCGCGGCCGACACCACCGCGACCGCCAACACCAAAAACGTGGTCCTGAACGGCTTCGAGATCGACACCCCCAATTCCACCCGCATCGCCAACACCCCCGCGCCGGCCGACGCCGACGAACACGTGGACGCCGACGCCGGCTCCGCCACCATTTCCTGGGCCCCAGCCCTCGCCGGCAACGCCGCCTCGCATGACGTCTATTTCGGCACCAGCCTCTCCGCCGTCAAAACCGCCACCCGCGCCTCGTCGACCTACCTTGGCAACCTGACCACCCTCAGCCGCTCGGTCCCGGTAACGGATTCCTTCGCCACCTACTACTGGCGCATCGACGAGATCGACAACCTGGGCAACGTCACCGCCGGCACCGTCTGGTATTTCCGCCCCCGCCATCTCGCCTTCCCCGGTGCCGAGGGCTACGGTCGTTTCGCCCGCGGCGGACGAGGCGGCCGGGTCGTCCATGTGACCTCCCTCGCTGACTACGCCGAGGGCGCGACGCCTGTCCCCGGCACACTTCGCTACGCCATCGAAGTCGAGACCGGCCCGCGCGTCGTGGTCTTCGATATCGGCGGACTGATCACGGTCGATCACCGGCTCACCCTTGCCGCACCCTACGTGACCGTCGCCGGCCAGACCGCCCCGGGCAAAGGCATCTGCCTCCGCAGCTGGGCCCTCGGCATGAGCGGCGCCCGCGATGCCGTCGTTCGCTACATCCGTAACCGACCAGGTAACTTCAGCGGCCAGACCATCGACGGAGGCGGCCTCGCCGGCAGCGACCACTCGATCATGGACCACTGCTCGATCAGCTGGTCGATCGACGAGGCCTTCAGCTCACGCAGCGCAAAAAACATCACCCTCCAAAACACCCTCATCTCCGAGGCGCTCAACATCGCCGGCCACCAAAACTATCCCGCCGGCACCGCCCACGGCTACGCCGCCACCGTCGGCGGCGACATCGCCAGCCTCCACCACAATCTCCTCGCTCATTGCGAAGGCCGCAACTGGTCCCTCGGCGGCGGCCTCGACCCTTCTGGCTACTTCGCCGGTCGCCTCGATATCCGCAATAACGTCGTCTACAACTGGGGGGGCCGCACCACCGACGGCGGCGCACACGAAGTTAATTTCGTCAACAACTACTACAAGCCTGGCGCCGCCAAACGGAAAAACACCGTCCTCAACCCGACCTACGACAACTTCCCCGGCACCCAGCAGTATTACATGGCGGGCAACGTCATGCCCGGATTTTTCACCGAAGCGAACCAAGCCACCGGCCGCACCGTTGCCGGTTCGAACGGCGGCAGCGTGCCGACCACCTACGCCGTGTGGGTGAATACGCCGTTTTTCCCCGATTACGTCACCACTCAGACCGCCACTGGCGCCTATAAACGCGTTCTCTCCGACGTCGGCGCCAACCGCCCCCTCGATGATCATGACGCCCGCGTGATCCGGGAAACTCGCGACGGCACCTACACTTACACCGGCACCGGTCCCTACGGCGGCTACCCGGGCCTGCCTAATTCGCAGGACGACGTCGGCGGTTGGGAGGATTACCCGACCGTCTCGCGTCCGTCGGGTTTCGATACAGACGGCGACGGCCTGCCCGATTGGTGGGAAACCCTTCAGGGCACCAACCCCGCCTCGCCCTCGAACGATTTCACCGACGCCAACGCCGACCCCGACGCGGACGGCTACACCCGCCTCGACGACTACCTCGCTTGGCTGGCCCTGCCCCGCCTCGAAACTACCCAAGGCACACCGGTCGAGTTCGATCTTTCCACGCTCACCACCGGCTACACCGTCTCGCCCGTCCGCTCGGTCCAGCTCACGTCCGCGTCGGCATCCGCCGGCCTCGTGCAAGTCCTGCCCGACGGTAAAACCGTCCGCTTCACCCCCTCCGGCGGCTTCACCGGCCTCGCCCGCTTCATCCATACCGTAACCGACGCCGCCGGCGATTCGCTATCCGGTGAGATCGGTGTCCGCGTCGCCTCGGCCACCGTCATCGTCGCACCGACCCTTGCGATCACCCGCGATGGCGATACCCTGACCCTGCTCTTTACCGGCTCGGCTGGGCTACAATACACGCTGCAACACACGACTGATTTTTCGAACTGGACGACTTTTCAAGTCATTGCGGCCAGTGGCACTCAGCAAAGCATTACCGTGCCACCTGAACTCTTCCCCGCACCGCGCCGTTTCTTCCGGGCCGTGCGTTAATTCTGCGCCCCATGTCCCGTCACCCGTCCCTCCGCGACCATCTGCACGCCGCCCTCGCCGCCCTCGCGCTGCTCGGCGCTGCCACGCTCGCCCGCGCCCAGATCCCCGCCTTCCCCGGCGCCGAGGGCTACGGCGCCTATACCACCGGCGGTCGCGGCGGCGACGTTTACTACGTCACCAATTTAAACGCCTCCGGCACCGGTTCCTTCGCCGACGCCATCTCCACCGTCCCCACCGCCGGACGCACCATCGTATTCGCCGTCTCCGGCTACATCCGCCTGCCCAGCGGCTCCGGTGGCACGCGTATGACCGCGTCAAAGGTCACCATCGCCGGGCAGACCGCCCCCGGCGACGGCGTTGGCATTTATAACAACGTCTTCCGCATCTCGGGCTCCAACGTCCTCCTCCGCCACCTGCGTTTCCGTCTCGGAAAATACGGCACATCCGGCGACTGCATCGACCTCGATAGCGGCTGCACCAACGCGATGCTGGACCACCTCTCGATCCAGTTTTCCCAAGACGAAAACATCTCCAGCTACAGCACCCCTCCAGAGAACCTCACGCTCCAGTATTCACTCAACTCCTGGGGCCTCGAAACCCACTCCTGCGGCGGCCTGTGGGACCAAAACCACGCCACCGCCCACCACACCCTCTGGTCGCACAACCACACCCGTAACCCCAAGGCCCGCCCCAACGGCCTGCTCGAGTGGGTGAATAATGTGACCTTCGATTGGGACATCGGGTTCATCATGGGCGACTCCTACACCCCGTCGTCCTGGAAGGCCAACGTCGTGGGCAACTACTTCATCTGCCCCCCGGGTAATATCCGCACTTACATACTAGAAAAGGGCTGGCTCGATCGCAATGCCGCCCGAAAGCCGACCTTCAGCATCTACTTGGAAAACAATTACCTGGATGCCAATGGCGACGGCTTGCTCAACGGCGGCTTGGTCGGCTACGAACGCGTCGAGGGCAAGGAGTTCGACCCCGCCGAGATCGTCCCCGACTACGCCACCAACGCCGACGTCCCCCGCTACTACAAAAACACCGCGCCCTTCGCCGGCTCCACCGCCGGAGTCACCACCGATTCACCCCGCCTCGCCTACAAAAAAATCGTCTCTGCCGCCGGTGCCCTTCGCCTCGACGCCACCTACGGAGGCGGCCTCCGCGACGAGGTGGATACCATCCTCCTCAACAAACTCGTCACCCAGTCCGCCTTCCACGTGACACGAGAATCCGACACCGGCGCGAGCGCCTCCGGCTTCGGCATCCTGAACTCCACCTCCGCGCCCCTCGACACCGACCGCGACGGCATGCCCGACGCCTGGGAAAGCGCCCTCGGATGGACCTCGACCACTCAGGACCATAACACCGCCCTCGCCTCCTCCGGCGGCATCCTCACCGGCACCACGATGTTCCCGGTTGGCACCCCCGCCGGCTATACCCGCCTCGAAGAATACCTGCACTTCCTCGCCAGCCCCCACGCCACCATCGCGAAGAACACCGCCGCGTTGCCGAGTTCTTTCACCGTTGATCTCTCACGCTACACCCCGGGCTTCAACACCCTCTCCCCCGTCTTCACACTAGCCAACATCATCGGCGGCACCGCCACGCAATCCGGCACGGGTGGGGCGGTGGTTACCTTTACCCCCACCGTCAACTTCGCCGGTCGCGCCCGCTTCGAGTTCACCGTCACCGATTCCCAAGGCGACACTTGGACCCAGTCTATGCTCATGCTGGTCTCGACCGTGAGCGTCCCCCGTGACCTCGTGTGGCTAGGTGACGGAACCAGCAACGCCTGGAACACCACCGCCGCCACGTGGCAGCGCAATAGCGAGACGACCGCCTTCGCCTCGGGCGACAACGCCTTGTTCGACGACCGCGGCTCCGCCAGTCCCTCTCTCACCGTCGCCAGCACGATCACCGCCGGCACCCTGACCTTCGACACCACCAAAACCTACACCCTCGCCGGCACTGGCGCCGTCTCGGCGGGCGGCACCCTGACCAAACGCGGCACCGGCTTACTCACGCTTTCCAACTCCGGCTCCAATAGCTTCGCCTCGATTATCCACGAAGCCGGCACCCTCGCCCTGACCAAGTCCACCGCCGCCGGCGGCGCGAAAATCTCCCTCCAAGGCGGCACCATCACTTTCTCGCCCGATGTCGTCGGCAGCAGCGTGGCCAACGCACTCGAGTTTACCGTCCCCACCGTCATCAACGTCACGACCCAACACAACTCGACCGGAGCCTGGACCGGACCGGGGGACATCACCGTCAACACCTCCGCGCTTTGGACCGTCACCGGCTCTTGGAGCGGCTACTCCGGCCGCATTACGCTAGGCCCGACCGGCACGCCCCGCATCCGCCTCAACAGCACCAGCA
The DNA here is from genome assembly GCA_903869675.1 of uncultured Verrucomicrobiota bacterium. Taxonomy (GTDB): domain Bacteria; phylum Verrucomicrobiota; class Verrucomicrobiia; order Opitutales; family Opitutaceae; genus IMCC26134_A. The sequence continues at coordinate 94,731 of CAIQAB010000022.1, forward strand.
ACACGAACTTCGGGTCCGCCAACCTTGCCGTGGATCTCGGCCAGGGCTCCGGCCAGTTCATGAACCGCAACGGCGGCTCCACCGCCTACGCCATCGGCACCCTCACCGGCGGCACAGGCACCCAGCTGCAGGGCACGCAGACACCCAACGCCACCAACGATAACACCTCCCTTTACAGCATAGGTGCACGCAACGAAAACGCTACCTTTCAGGGCATCATCACCAACGGCGGCTCCACCGGTCTGGTCGCCACCTTGGTGAACAAGGTCGGCTCGGGCACCTGGACACTCACCGGCGCCTCCACTCACACCGGCCTCACCACCGTCTCCGCCGGCACGCTACGCCTTAATGGCTCCTTCGCCACCGCCCCGATCACCGTCGCCTCCGGAGCCACCCTCGCCGGGTCTGGGTCCACTGGCGGGTTGGTGACCGTCGCCTCCGGCGGCAAACTCAACCCCGGCGCGACCGATGGCGCCGCCGGCACCTTCACCACGTCCGCCGGCCTGAACGCCGCCAGCGGCTCGACGCTGGTATTTGACCTCGGACCCACGCCCGCCGCCGCTGCGGACAAAATCACCGTCTCGGGCGGGACTTTCACACTGGGTGCGACGGTCAACGCCCAGATCAACTTCCTCGACCTCGCCGCCGGACTATCGCCCGGCACCTACCCGCTGGTCGACGGCGCCTCCACCCTGACCGCATCCAGCAGCACCGTCGTCCCGGTCCTGCCCGCCGCCACCGGCACCACCCGCCAGACCTTTTCCATCAGCCGCGCAGCCTCAGGTAGCTCGACCTTCATGAACCTCGTGGTCACCGGTTCCGCCGCCCCGCTAGTATGGTCCGGCTCCGCCGGCGGCCTGTGGGATCTGAATACCACATCCGGCAACTTCACCGGCGGCTCCCCCTCAGTTTTTTATAACCTCGATCGCGTTACGTTCGATGATACCGGCGCTGGTGGCTCCGTCATGCTCACCGGCACGCTCCAGCCTTCCGTTGTCACCGTAAACAACGTCATCCGCGACTACTCTTTCGACGGCGCGGGCGTGCTCGGCGGCGCCGCCCGGCTCGTGAAATCCGGCTCGGGCACACTCACCCTGGCCAACACCGCCGCCAACACCTTCACCGGAGGCGTGCGCGTCGAGGCCGGAACGCTGGCCGTCGGCAACGCCACCACGTCCCTCGGCACAGGCGCGGTCACCCTCGCGGGCGGCACGCTTTCCCTGCCAAATACCACCGTCTTCCTGAATAACTCGTTCGTCTTCTCCGGCGCCTCCGCCATCGCCTCCGCCTACTCCGGTAACTCCACCCTCGTAAACTCGACCGCGAGCACGTTCTCCAGCTCAGGTCCCGCCTCGCTCGACCTGTCCGGCGTCGCCGGCATTCTAAGTATAAACGGTGCGATGTCCGGTTTCTCCGGCACGATCAACTTCGGCGCCGGATCCGGCATGCTGCGCCTGAACTCGAACTCAGTCGGCACAAGCGATGTTAACCTCGGATCCGCCACCACCCACTTCGCGCTGGGATCAGGTGCAGCCAGGCTGACCAACCGCAACGGCGGCCTTACCATCGAGCTAGGCGGCCTCTCTGGCGGCCCCTCCACCGTGCTCTCCGGCCGCCAAAGCGGCTCGGGCACCACCGCCACCGTCTATCGCGTCGGAGCGCTCGGCTCGGATACCACCTTCGCCGGCTCCATCCAGTCCGGCGGCGACCTCGCCGGAGTTCAGATCGTCAAAACCGGCGCAGGCTCCTGGACCCTGTCGGGCGCGTCCGACTACACCGGCGGGTTCAGCATCGAGGCCGGCCGCGTGATCCTACCCGGCACCCTCGCCTGTTCCGGCAACTTGGAAGTATCCGGCGCCGGCACGCTTGAACTTTCCGCTGGCAACGTGCGGGCCGCCGCCGTGAACGTCGAGGCCGCCGGCGTCGTCAACGGCCCGGGTTTGATCGACGGCGACCTCAACAACCGGGGCACCGTCACCGCCGCCAGCCCCGGTTCACTGGTGGTCACAGGCGACGTCGTGAACGACGGCGTCCTCAGGCTCACCGGCGGCGCCGAACTCATCATCGCCGGCTCCGTGGTGAACAACGGCGTGCTCGACCTCATGACCGCAGGCGGCGTCTTGCCGCCCAACCTGATCAACAACGGCACCGTCCTCGACGCGTCCGCCGTTCGCCTGACCGATTGGTCACGCACCAACAACAGCTTCACCCTGACCATCGCCTCCTACGCCGGCCATACCTACACGCTTCAGACCACCGAAGACGTCGCCAACGGCTGGACCGATCTCGAAACCCGCGCCGGCACGGCCGGCCAGAACCTCGTTTTCACCCACGACGGCGGCCCCTGGACTCGACGCTACTACCGTATCAAAGTGCGCTGATGCCCCCGCTCCGCGCCACCACCGCCGCGTTATTCATCGCCGTTTCGACCGGGCTTTTCGCCGACGAGGCCCTCCCGCCGCCCTCGCCCGCCCTAGGCACCTTCACCGCCGAGCGCCCGCGCGAACTCGAACGCCCGCTACGCTACACGCCCGACGGTGGCGATTTCGTGATCGAGAACGGCCGCGAGTTTTTTAACCGCCCGCTCTACGGCACCCACACCGCCTTCCGTATCGACGGCGGCGACCGCCCCGAGTGGTCCCTCTACCTGCCCGGTCGCGGCGGGAATCTCCGCCTGGGCCTCGTTGCCGCCGACGGCGGGGTGCGCTGGCTGCACGACGCCGACCGCGTCATCACCCGCTACCGCCCTGGCGCGCTCCGCCACGAAATCACCGACTCCGCCCTCGGCCCAGATGGGGCACTTATCGTCGACTCCATCCCCTGCGCCGAGACAGAAGGCCTGATCGTGCGGGTCGAGGCCCGCGGCTTGGCTGCACCTCTAGTCCTCGGCTGGGCCTACGGAGGCGCCAACGGGCAGCGCGGCAAACGCGACGGCGACATCGGCACCGAACGCGTTCCCATCAGCGAATACTTCCAGTTCTCCCCTGAAAACGCCCGCGACCAATCCTTCACCCTCCACGTCGATGGAGCATTCACGCTCCGAGCCAAGTCAGCCACCTTGCGCGGCCTCACCCTGCCGGTATCCACTCTCACTGTGCGCGACGGTGCCAGGTGGGCCGCGCCTTTTACCGCCGCGCCTTCGGCCGAGTCGCTCACCGCCCCCATCGTCGCCGGCCACATCACGCTCACCAATACCACCCCGTTCTACCTCTGGATCCAACGCCTCTCGGACGATACTCCGCCCGCCGCCGCCGAATTGCCCGCCCGCTTCGCCGCCGCCGAGGAGAAACGCCAAACACTAGCGACCCGCGTCCGCGTCTCGACTCCCGACCCCTACCTCGACGCCGCCGTCGGCGCACTCAATCTCGCCGCCGATGCCGTGTGGGATGACCGTGAAGGCGTCGTCCTGCACGGCGCCATCGCCTGGCGGCAAAAACTCCTCGGCTGGCGCGGCCCTTACCTAAATGACGCGCTGGGCTGGCACGAACGCGCACGCCGCCATTTCTCCTACTGGGCCGGACAACAAAAACCCGGCGAAATCCCCGCCACACTTCCGCCTCCCGAAGAGGAGACCAACCTCGCCCGATCCCGCCGCGCCCTCCACTCACCCGGCGCCCTGTCGTTTCACCACTACGACATGAATCTGGTCTATATCGACGCCCTCTTCCGGCATCTGCAGTGGACCGGCGACGTCGCCTTCGCCCGCCAAGTCTGGCCCGTGATCGAGCGCCACCTAACTTGGGAACGCAGGCTCTTTCGCCGCGAATTCAGCCCAGAAAAACTGCCGCTCTACGAGGCCTACGCCGCCATCTGGGCGAGTGACGACTTGCAATATCACGGCGGCGGCACCGCCCACGCCTCCGCCTACAACCATTGGCACAATTTGATGGCCGCCCGCGTCGCCCGTCTGGTCGGCGCCGACCCCAGCCCCTACGAAAAAGAAGCCGCCCTGATCGCGCGCGGCATGCGGGAACTGCTCTGGCTACCTGACCGCGGCATATTCGCCGAGTTCAAGGACCTGCTCGGCCTTCAACTCGTCCACCCCTCTGCCGCGCTCTGGAGCTTTTATCATACCATGGACGCCGGACTGGTCACCCCGTCCGAGGCCTGGCGCATGACCCGCTACGTCGAACTCGAAATTCCCCGTCTCGCCGTGCGGGGCCCCGGCGTGCCCGATGGCCTCGCCATGTATGCCACCAGCAACTGGATGCCCTACACCTGGTCCATCAATAACGTCGTGATGGGCGAAAACCTCCACACTGCCCTCGGCTTCTGGCAGGCCGGCCGCCCCGACGCCGCCTACGCGCTCGCGCGCTCATCCCTGCTGGCTTCGCTCTACATGGGAATCTGCCCAGGCAACATCGGCTCGATGAACTACCTCGACGCCTACCGCGGCGAGTCGCAGCGCGACTTTGGCGACGGCTCCGGGGTGTTTTCCCGTGCCCTCATAGAGGGGCTCTTTGGTTTCACACCCGATCTACTCGCAGGTGAACTGACCCTCGCCCCGGGCTTTCCATCCGATTGGGACCACGCCGCCCTGCGCCACCCTGATTTCGATCTCGATTTTACGAGGCGCGCAGACGTGGAAACCTACCGTGTCGCCACCCGCTTCGACCGACCCATCACCCTTCGCCTCGCTCTACCGCGCCGCAGCACCACTTGCGAGCTGACCGTCAACGGCATCGCCGTCGCCGCGTCGCCCGATCCCGCTTCGACCGAAGCTCCCCGTCTTCTGGCCATGGCGCCCACCGCAAAGGATTTTACCGTCGTGGTTCGCTGGTCCGGCGCCGTTTTCGCGGCGACTCCAACCAGACCATCGGCACCGAAAGCACCCGCCGATATCGCCGCTTTTGTCACGCCGCCCCCGCCCTCCCCCGACGCCGAGCTCGAACCACTCAACCTCGCCCCCCTGTTTAACGACCGCATCACCACTATCTTCGCGCCGGGCAAATACCGTTCGCCACGCTCTCCCTTCGTCTCGCTGGCCATTCCCGCCCAAGGCATAGGCGCTTGGGCTGGCCACGTGAATGCCACCGCCGAGATCGACGACGCTGGGCTCCGCGAGGCCTCCGCCGCACACGGCGGACGGATCGTCCTGCCGTCCGGAGTGCCCTTCGCCACGCCTGGCCCAGGCACCGCGCCCAACGTTGTCTTCACCTCCCGATGGGACAACTACCCCCGCGAGCTCACCATCCCCCTGGTTGGCCGCGCCCGACGCATCCACCTGCTGATGGCCGGCTCAACCAACTGGATGCAAAGCCGACTGGATAACGGAGAAGTGATCGCCACCTACACCGACGGCACGACCGCCCGTCTGCCGCTGCATAATCCGACAACGTGGTGGCCCATCGAACAGGACTACTTTATAGACGGCCTCGCGTTTAACCGTCCCGAGCCCGTGCCCCTTCGCATCGACCTGAAGACCGCCCGTATCCGCGCCGGCACTCCCTCCGATTTTACCAAGCGCAACACCGCCATCCCAGGCGGCGCCGCCACCGTGCTCGCCCTCCCGCTTGATCCCCGCAAGGAACTCCAATTCCTTACCGTTCGCACCCTCGCCAATGAGGTCGTGATAGGACTCCTCGCAGTGACCTTGGAACGCTGAACTGGCGCGCGGGCGCTCAATCCCGGTGCCCGCCGATCTCCATCGGCAGCAGTGAGCAAACTCACCCACGTCGCACCGCGATAGGTCTTGTCGGAATCGCGCCCAGCGCGCACCGTTTTCGCAAAACCTTCGCCGCCGCCGTCCCGGGGCGCGACGATCCGCCCAACGCGATTCCTCCACTATGACTTTCCGCGCCCCGCTGCTAGAAATCCTCCGCACCCCCGGCTATCGCCCGGTGAATGACGCCGCCCTCTTCCGCGCCCTCAAGCTGCCACCGAAGCAACGCTCCCGGTTTCTGCACGAACTCCGCCTACTGCTCTCCAAAGGCGAAGTGGTCCAGACCCAGGGCGATCGCTACGCCCTGCCCGCCCCCGCGCCCAGCCCCTCGGCCAAAACCACCCGGCAGCCCGGCCAACCCGGCGCCGACGACGAACTCGTCGGGCGTATCCAGTTCCGCCAAGGCGGCTCCGCTTGGTTCGTGCCCGCCCTCGGCGAAGACGCCGAGCCCGGCGCACCCCGCCCCGACGACATCCAGATCGGCCCCGGCGATACACTAAACGCCCTGCCCGGGGACACCGTTGCAGTGGTGGTCGACGCCACATTGCGCGGCCGCCGTTTCGCAGCTGGCGACGCCCGCAACGATGAAGCCCGCGGTCGGGTCGTCCGCATCGTGAAACGCGCCCGCGAGGAGATCGTCGGCCGTCTCGCCAAAGTCCGCTCCCAATACGTCGTGCTCGCCGACGACCCGCGCTTCCCGCTCGAGGTCTTCGTCGCTGACCCGGCCCTTTCCCGCCTCAAACCCACCCCGAAGCCAGACGATAAGGTAGTCGCGACCCTCGAACCGTGGGAAGATCCCCGCAAACCCCTCCGTGGCGTCGTCACCGAGGTGTTGGGCAAAACCTTCGAGCCCCGTGCCGAACTGCTCGGGGTGTATCGAAAATTCAAACTCGACCCCGTCTTCCCCGCCGAGGTCGAACGCGAGGTCGGCGGCCTCGCCGACACCGTCCAGCCCCACCAAATCGCCGGACGGCTCGACTACCGCCAGAGCCCCGTCTTCACCATAGATCCAGACGACGCCAAAGATTTCGACGACGCCCTGTCGCTCGAACCCCTGCCCGGCGGCGGCCTCCGTGTAGGCATCCACATCGCAGACGTCTCCGCCTACGTGAAGCCGGGCACCGCCCTCGACCGCGAAGCCCTGAAACGAGGCAACTCCACCTACCTCGTCGGCACTGTCGTGCCCATGTTGCCGGAAAAACTCTCCAACGGCCTCTGCTCACTCGTCGAAGCACAGGATCGTCTCTGCAAAGCCGTCTTTCTCGACTTCGATGCCAAAGGCCGGCTGCTCGAAAAAGACACCGCCTACGCCGCCACCGTCATCCGCAGCTACAAACGCCTCACCTATAAACAGGCCTACGCCCTTCTGTTTGCCGATGATCTGGCAAAGATCCGCGAACTACCGCTGCCGCCGAAACACCAGACCGGCTCCACCGGCCGCGCCCTTTCCTCCCTTTCCGATCAGGAACTAACCGCCCTGCAGGACTGGATCCGCCAGCTCTGGAAACTCGCCTCCCGCCTGCGCCGTGAACGCATGAACGCCGGCTCTCTCGACCTCGACATGCCCGAGACCAAGGTCTTCGTGGATGCCGAGGGCTACGCCGACCGCCTAGAACGCATTGAGCACGACGAGAGTCACCAGTTGATCGAGGAGTTCATGCTCGCCGCCAACGAGGCCCTCGCCCGCCTCACCCGCCGCGAAAAACTCCCCTCGATCTACCGCGTCCATGACGACCCGGACCCGGAGAAGCTAAACGAACTCCGCCAACAACTCGCCACCCACGGTATCCGCGTCGGCGACCTGTCTGAACGCAAAGAGCTCGTCGCCCTGCTCAAGACCCTCGCCACCCACCCGCAGGGCTACACCCTCCGCACCCAACTGCTGCGCAGTCTGCGCAAGGCCGCCTACCGCTCCGCCCCCGATGGCCACTTCGGCTTGCATAAAAACGACTATACCCATTTCACGTCGCCCATCCGCCGCTACAGCGACCTGGTCGTCCACCGCGTGCTCGAGGCCTACCTCGTCCGCCAAGGCTCGCTCGTCGTAGGCCACAACGACGCCACTTTCGACCGCCACCGCCCCGCCACCCTTTCGCCTCACGCACCCGACCCCAAGGCTAAATTGCCCTACACCGCCGCTCGCGCCGAGGAGATGGGCGAACACCTCAGCCTGACCGAGATCAACTCCGCGGAAGCCGAGCGAGAAAGCGTGAAGATCAAGCTCCTGGAGTTCTTTGAACGCGAGTTGCTGAAGAAAACCCCCACGATCTTCGAGGCCGTGATTACCGATACGCGGCCGAACGGGTTTTTCATCGAGTTAACCGAGTCCATGACCTTCGGCTTCGTCCCCGCCTCGTTGCTGCGCGACGACTATTACCAGATCACCGGCGACGGCAGCTCGCTGGTCGGCGCGAAGACCAAAAAACGCTACACCATCGGCGCCCATTTGACCGTGCACGTAGCCAAGGTCGACCGCGTGAAGCGCCTGATGGACTTCCGTCCCTGCGAAGACGCACCCGCCGCTAAATCCCAAAAAAAGCCCGGGCGTTAGCCGTGGTCCGCGCCGCCAGTTCAGCAGGAGTCACCCCCAGTTCTCGCGCCGCCGCCTCCGCCGTGAACGCGACAAAGGCAGGCTCGTTCTCCTTGCCCCGGTGCGGCACGGGGGAGAGGTAAGGCGCGTCCGTCTCAAGCATGAGGCTTTCAATCCCCTGCAGCCGCAACGCCGCTCGCACCGGCTCCGCGTTTTTATAGGTGACGACCCCGGTAAAGGAACCGCGCCCGCCCCGCCGGCGCAACTCGGCCATCTCCGCCGGGCCCTCGGTGAAACAATGGAAGACCACCCGCGCCCAGTCGACGCCGCTCGCATCGATCATAGCCACCGTCTCGGCAAAAGCCCCCCGCGAGTGAATTTCCAGCGGGCAACCCAGCCGTGCCGCGAGCACCAACTGGGCCGCGAAGGCCGCCCGCTGCCAGGTAAAAATCCGCTCCGCTCGCTCAAGGTCGTCCTTGGGCAAATGGAAACGATCGAGCCCGCATTCTCCGAGCGCCACCGGCCTCGCTCCGGAACCGTGCCAGAAATCCTCGAGCCCGGCTAGTTGCTCGCTCCAGCGCTCGTCCACCGCGCAGGGATGCAGGCCGGCCGTGTAATAAACCACTCCCGCATGCCGCGTCGCGATGTCCCGATATAAGGCCCAGTCATCATAGGCGGTGCCGATCGTAACCATCGCAGCCACGCCTGCCGCCGCCGCCCGCGCGAGCACGGCGGGGGTCTCCCCGCGTTTCTCAAAGACGTCCAGATGGGTGTGCGTATCGATCAGGTGCATCTTCAGCCGACCTCACGGCCATAACGCTCATTTAGATACTCCAGCAACGCCCCCGCGCCAAGCTCCGCGCCAGTCGCGCGGCGGGTCAGGGCAAAGGCGTCCTCACGCCGGCCCTGGGCATGCACCGTCCCTCGCAGCCAGCCGAGCAAGCGCCCGAACTCGCCCCGCGCGAAATCGTGCTCCAACCCCGGCAGGGCCGCCCGCGCCGCCCCCCAGAGTTGGGCCGCGATCATGTTGCCGAGAGCGTAGCTGGGAAAATAGCCGAAGGCCCCGCCGCTCCAGTGCACATCTTGAAGCACACCCTCGCCCGCGTGCGCCGGGCGGCGGCCGAGCAACTCACCGCTTAAATCATCCCACGCCTGCGGCAGATCAGCGACCGCCAAGTCGCCCGCGAAGAGTCGTTTTTCCAGCTCGAAGCGGAGCAGAATATGGAGGTTGTAATGAACCTCGTCGGCATCGACCCGGATAAGGCCGCCCGGCGCGACCTCGTTCACCGCCGCGTGCAAGGCGTCAGCCGTGACCCCGGCCAGCGAACCCGAAAAAGCCGCGCGATACTCCGGCTCTAACCAAGTCCAGAAGGCCCGCGAGCGCGCCACCTGGTTTTCCCATAGTCGGCTCTGGGATTCATGCACCGCCAGGCCCGCAGCCACTCCAAGCGCGGTGCCTGCGTGCACAGACGGCAAGCCCTGCTCATACAGGCCATGCCCGGCCTCGTGGATGGAACTGTAGAGCGAATCGAGCGGATTATCCGGGTCGAAGCGCGTGGTAAGGCGCACATCGTCGCCGGTTCCCTCGCAGAAGGGATGCAATGAAACATCAAGCCGTCCCCGGTCGTAATCAAAACCGAGCCGCGCCGTGACCATGCGCGCCACCCGCCGCTGGGCCTCGATATCGAAGCCCCGCAGCGCGACGGGACGCTCGCCGCGCAACTGCACCCGCGCGTCGATGCGCCGCACCAAAGGGACCAGGCCCGCCCTCAATTCCGCGAAAAGCGCTCCCACCCTGACCGCATCCAGCCCGGGGTCGTGGCGGTCGATGGCCAAGTCGTAGGGCCGGCCGCCGTAGCCCAGCAACTCCGCCTCGCGGCGCGCGAGTGCGAGGTGCTTCTCCAGAAACGGCGCGAAAGCCGGGAAATCCCGCGCCGCCCGCGCCGCCGCCCAAGCATGGTAAGCCTCGCTGCTGAGGCGGGCTTTTTCCGCCACCAATTCGACCGGCAGCTTGACCGCGCGATCGTAGTCACGACGCGCCGCCGCCACGACGAGGGCGACCTCGCCCGCAAGGCCGGCCGCCTCGCAGTTTGCCAGGGCTGCGCCCAGCGCCGGTGCGGTCGCCTCGGCGTGGGTGAGCTCGGCCAGAAGGGACAGCTGCTCGCCGCGCCGCGCCGCCGCACCCGGAGGCAGATTCACCTGCTCATCCCAGCCCAGCACCCCCGTGAGCGTGCCCAGCACGTGTATACGACGCAGCCTGGCCAGCAGCTCTGGATAAGCGGAATACGATGTCGTCATCGCGTCCACGTTGGTGCGCTGCCCGCCCCGCGCGCAAGCCGCCAACAAGGGCCGGCTTAGCCGTCCAGCGGGGTGCGACCGACGATCGCGACCGCCGCACCGAAGGTGCGGACCTTCACCAGCGGCCCACCTCCGTTAAAATCTGCGACCAGCACGGAACGGTCCGGCCCTCCCTCTCGCACGACCGGCGCCAGCCCGCGCACCCGGACCGTGCCAAGCAACTTCGTGGCGGCGTCGATCGTGACAGGGAGGTTGGCATCAACGTTGAGGGTCACCACCCCGGCCGAGGTGCGCACATCGGTCGATGCCGGCAGCGGCGCAGAGAGCCCCACGATGATCTCGGCGTGATCACCGCGAACCTTTAGGTCGCCCCGCGGTTGCTGCACCTCGATGCTGCCATTCGAGGTGCGTAAAAAAGCAGGCCCCGACAAGAGTCCGGCCAGGACGAGACCACTGTCGCTGCGCAGTTCGGCCCGTCCGGTCACTTCGGCCACGGTCACGCTCCCCGAATCCGTCCTGGCTAAAAAATCACCCTCGATGCGCTGGGCGTAGACGGAACCCGAGTCGCTCCCGACCTTGAGATTGCCCTTAAAAGTCGCCGGCACCGACACCCCGGCGGAGACGTTTTGAACCGCCAGCGATACCCCGGGGGGGACCGTGACCTTGATTAAAATCACCATGCGCAGCGTAGGGTCCCAATCAAACACCACCGCCTGCGAGTCCGCCACCGATAGCCGGACCTGTTTCGCACCGGCCTCAAACCGCGGCTCCATACGCGCAAAAATCCGGTCGTAACCCGCCTGCTGCACGGGCGAAGCGGCCTCCGCGGTAGCGTTTTCCGCCGACTTGGCCGCACGCTGCACCTGCTCGTTCACCTCGAACACCACCTCGCTACCGGGCAATCCCGTCACCACCTCAATCATACCTCGCGCCGCGTCTACCAGGACGGTCTCGCCCGGCACCGGAAAACTCCGGCGATAGGCACGCTCCAGCAGCTCCGCCCGCGCCACACTGGCCAGCCCCGGGCCAGCGAACAGAAGAGCAAGCCCCAGCTTGGCGACCAACTGCTGTAGATAAGAGCCGGGAGCCACGGGAGACGGGGTCAAACTTTAGCCCCGTTATCGCATTTGAAATGCACGCGCTTGCGGAGCTCCGCCAGGGTGCGCTGGGCCGCCCGCTGCGCATTCTCGGTATCGGCCGCGCCCGGGACGAGACTGAGCGTGCCATTCGATGAGCGCACCGGCAGATTTTCATCCTGGGCCAGACCGCCGATCAAGAGGAGTTGCTCCGCCCGGTTCGCCAGCCGCGAGGCCGGGAAGCTGGTGTTCCGGGCCAACCAAAGAAAAAGACTCGCCGGAGGAATATTTGCATCGCCTGCCATGTCGGACACCGTGCGCCGCTAGCCCCCGTCTAGTCAACCTCCCCCGCTGCCATGTCCCTTCTCCGCCCGAACATTCCGTGCCTCTTCCTGAGCTTTATCCTGCTCTTCGCCGGCTGTAACCAGTCCCCAGCCTCCGCACCTGCCGCACCCGTCAGCCCCCCCGCACCGCTCACCCCCGGCCCCGACGGTAAAGTGCGCCTATCAGATGAAGAATGGCGCGCCCGGCTTTCCCCGGAGCAATTTCACATCCTGCGCGAAGCCGGCACCGAACGCGCCTGCAGCGGGGCTTACTGGCGCAAAGACGAAAGCCAGGGGATCTACCACTGCGCCGCCTGCGGCTACGCTCTTTTCGATGCCACCAGCAAATTCGACTCCGGCACCGGTTGGCCCAGCTTCACCGGCCCGATCTCCCCCGACCGCATCCTCAACCGGGTCGATACCAGCTTCGGCATGGTCCGCACTGAAAACCTCTGCGCTCGCTGCGAGAGCCACCTCGGTCACTCCTTCGAGGATGGCCCGCCACCCACCGGCACCCGCTATTGCATGAATTCCCTCGCCCTGCGTTTCGAGCCCACCGCAGCGGCACCGGACAACGCCACAAAGTAGCCCTTCGCGACGAATTTTGCCTTTAGCCCCGCGCCGTTTCACCAAAGCTTCCACCCATCAAGCCCGAGCATGTCCAAAGCCATCACCGCCGCCGCCGATCCCGTTAAACAGTTCTCCGTGTTTACCGAGAACCGCGTGGGCCGCCTCTCCGACCTCACGTCGCTGCTCAAGACCAACGACGTCCATATCATGGCTCTCACCGTGCTGGATTTCACCGACACGACGATCTTGCGCCTGGTGGTGGACGACAACGACAAGGCCCGCGAGTTGATGGTGAACAATGATTTCCCCTATACCGAATGCGATGTCCTCGCCGTTGAAATCAACGACGAGAGCGACCTGCGCGAAGTCCTCGCCGCCCTGCTGGAGGCCGAGATCAACATCCATTACGTCTACAGCTTCATCAAACGCCCCGAGGGCCGTTCCGCCCTCGTGCTAAATATCGAAGACCCCGAGGTCGCCACCCAATCCCTGCACAACCGTGGCTTCAAAATCCTCACCCAGTCGGACATCACCCGATAGCCGGCCGGCCTGATCTGTCCCCTCGATCCTCGCCACCCTCCCGATGGTCAAAATCACCGGCGCCTACACAGGCGAACTCCACTGCAACGCCCGCCACGAACCCTCCGGCGCGGACCTCGCCACCGACGCCCCACGCGACAATCAGGGCCTCGGCGCCGCCTTCTCGCCCACCGATCTCGTCGCCACCGCCTTCGCCACCTGCATCGCCACCACGATGGCCCTGATGGCCCGCAAACACGGCCACGAACTCGGCCCAGTGCGCTACGAGGTCACCAAGGAGATGACCGCCACCCCGCCCCGCGCCATCGCCCGACTCGCCGCCACTTTTTGGCTGCCTGCGGATGCCCGCAAGGTGCCGGCAGGAGAACTCGAAAGCGCCGCCCACGGCTGCCCCGTTCACCGCTCACTCGCTCCCGAAGTGATCAAGGACATAGCCTTGATCTGGCCGGAGCCGGCCTGAAACGGACCGGTCGGCTGGCAAATACCAAAGACCGGACGCCCCCTACAGGGCCTTAGTTGTTTCCGGAATTTTTGGCCTTGGCGGCGGCCAGTTCGGCCTTCGCGGCGGCGAGCTGCGCCTTGAGGTCCGCTTCGGTCGTCTCCTTTGCGTCTTCCGCCTCGGCCTCTTTGGACGCCTTCTTGAATTCGCTCACCGACTTGCCGAGGCCTTTGGCCAGCTCGGGCAGCTTCTTCGCGCCAAAGAGCAAGATGAGCACCGCGAGGATGATCAGCAATTCGGGGCCGCCGAGGCCAAGGAAGCCGAGAAAAAGAGAAGGAAACACGGTCATGATGCGCGCAAGGTGCCGCGCCCGGCGAATCGAGTAAAGGGGGAAACCGCCCCCCTCCGCAGCTTAGCTGCTGTTGACCAGAATGCATGAAGCTAAAGCCAGCCTGAACGCTTGGCCTTGTTTCTTGTTGCATTAAATTGCAATAATTCAGTTGCTGTCCTCCCCCCCCAACCGTTCCGCCCGGCTGTCCGGATGTGATCGTTTCACCCCGCTCCATCCCAGCCCGTCCCACCCGCCATCCTTCACCCGGATGGCCCCGCCCCATGCCCGTCGCCTTTTATACCCGCGTCTGTCTTTTTACCCTCAGACGTGCCTGCGGCACGGTGCTCGCAGTCATCTTCCTAACCGCCTCCGCCCGGGCCGATCTGCCCCGGCTCGACTTGGAAGCCGGTCAGTCGCTCAACTGGGTCGGCGCCGCAGGCAACACCTACCAACTGCAAACCCGAGCCACTACCGCCGCTGCTTGGACCAACCTCGGATCGAATATCGCCGGCACCGGCGCCACCTTCTCGGCCTACTTCTCCGGTCACGACCCCGCGCGGGAATTCAAGGCCGTCGAAACCTACCCAGTGGTCATCGCACCGCCCGCTGTGCTCGCGAACGGCAATTTTGAAGCTGGCTCCGGCGCGGTTGCGACCGGTTGGACTACCCTCGCCAGCCAGCCCCCGGTTCGCATCACCACTACAGCCCACGGCGGCAGCGCCAGCATGCGCTGCGCCCTTCTGAACGTCGGTGGTTCGCCCGCAGAGGGCATGCTGCAACAGACGGTGCTGCCCGCCGGTGCTGCCGTCATCTCAGGTCAAGCCTACGCGTTTTCTTTTTGGATCAAACAAATCAGCAGCGGCCCGTCCTACATCCAGCAATATTGGCTGCAGTGGCTGAATGCCTCTGGCGGGGTAATCGGCGGCACTGGTCTGCAAAATTTCAACGGCACCCTCGGTGCGTGGACCAAGATCACCGCCGCCAACCAGACTGCCCCAACGGGGGTAGCCGGCATCAAAATCATTTTCCGCCTCGTCACCGGCGCGGTCGTCGGCGGCCTCGGCGAAGTGCTGATCGATGACGTGGAAGTTACCCCGGTCGGAGCCGCCCCCGTCACGACGACCGGCACCCGCGATCTGCCCGTCGCCACCAGTTCAGCCGGGCAACTTTCTTGGACTGCCACGGCCGGCAGCCGCTACGAACCCCAGGCCTCGCCCGATCTCGTCACATGGACCTCCCTCGCGCCTGAGCTCGCAGGCGACGGCCAGGTCCGTTCGCTGGTCGTGCCCCTGAGTCGCGCGACCGAGTTTTTCCGCCTGCGCGTCACCCCTATCGCGGTCGAGGCGCCGACCAATATCCGCGCAGTCACCACCAACCAGGCCGACACCATCGGCCTCGCCTGGGACGCCAGCCCCACCGCCGGCGTCACCGGCTACCGCATCCTCTACGGGCTAGTGGGGAGCGGCTTCACCGGCTCGCTGGACGTCGGCGCCGTCACCTCCGCTGTCGTGTCCGGGCTGGCCCAAAGTGCAAGTTACCAGCTTGCCGTCATCGCCCTAGTCTCGGGCGCCGCCAGCCCCGCCTCCGCTGGATTTTTCACCGCGCAACCCGAGGCAGGCTCAGGCGTGGACCCGCTCTTCACCCTGACAACCCCGCTCGAACCCTCCGTGCTGGTCGACACTCCTGCCGCCCTCATCACCACCCTGGCAGACCGGGCCCGCGACCGCCACGCCCGCGAGGCGGTTTTCCACGCCTACGACCACTACCTGACCTTCTACTGGGAGCAGCGCGTGGCCCAGATCGAGATCGTCGATCAGGTGGCGAAAGGCGGGGCAAAATTGATTTTTAACTACACCACCCAGGCTAAGCTGAACCCAGCCGAATTCCGCGCCTTTTTCCGGGGCATCACGACCGTAGCCGAATACCATCACAACATCATCGCCACCTACCTGGGCGCCAACTCCTCGGTCCGCTACCCCGGCGAAACCGATTACAATTACACCGCCACCCTCGAGACCAAACTACCCGAAAACCGCCCGCTCCAGAACGGCGATCGCGTCGAAATCGAGATCAGCCAGTTCCTTGAATCCGTGCGCAATGGTCGCCTAAACTACTACGGCACCACCATTCTCTACGTCGTGGGTCAGGGCGTTCGCCCTTGGTATCAAGAAAACGAATCAGTCCCCGGCGGCAGTATCGACTCCCGCCCGCTGCCCGCGAACGCTTGGCTAGGCGGCCTCACGACCCTGCCCTACCAATACTCGAACGAGCCGGCCGACCGCTTCAAACAGACTGCCGGCAACATCGCCCCCACCAGCGGCCAGCCTTTCATGCTCGGCCGCCGCTTGCACCACACCGAATTTGATACCGGCGCACACACCGAGGCGGGCAATCCGGTCTTTACCACCCAGACCGGGAAGCTCGGTCCCAAATTCGTCGCGAAGAGCTGCGTCGAGTGCCACGTCAACAACGGCCGCGCCCTGCCCCCCGCCGTCGGCACCCCTCTGGTTCTCTCCGTTGTGAAAGTCTCCGCCGACGGCAACGGCGCGCCTCACCCGACCTACGGAGAGGAGCTGCAATCTCGCTCCACCAGCGGCGCGACCGAGGGCTTCGCCAGCCTTGCAAGCTACACCACCATAAACGGTCTCTACGGCGACGGCTCCACCTACTCCCTGCGCCGGCCGAACTACATTTTCTCGGGCACGACGCCGGCCTTCTTCTCCGTGCGCCTCGCCCCGGCGCTCGTAGGACTCGGCCTGCTGGAGGCGGTGGACGAATCCACAATACTGGCCCTGGCCGACCCCGGCGATGCCGATGGCAACGGCATTTCAGGACGCCCGCAACTCGTGCCCGATCCGGAGGATCCCGCCAAACTCCGCCTTGGCCGCTTCACCTACAAAGCCGCCCAAGCCCGCGTCGCCGACCAGATCGCCTACGCACTAAACCGAGACATGGGCGTCGCCACCGCCGTGTTCCCCGTCCTCGACGGCGATACCGCGCCAACCTCCCCGGAGGTGAGCGCAACCGAACTCAACCAGATGGCCCGCTACGTCTCCCTGCTCGGAGTCGGCGCACGCCGCGATCTGACCGACACCGTGAGCCTGCGCGGCGAACAGGTCTTCCAGAACCTCGGCTGCGCCCGTTGCCACGCGCCCACCTTGGTCACCGGCTCCCGCCACCCCTATGCGGAATTGCGTGACCAGACCATCCACCCCTTCACCGACCTGCTGCTCCACGACCTCGGCGCCGGTCTGGCCGATAACTTTGCCGAGGAGGCCGCCGCCGGTGCCGAGTGGCGCACTGCCCCGCTCTGGAACATCGGGCTGACCGGCGGCGTGAGTGGAGGCGAAGCCTACCTGCACGACGGCCGTGCCCGCACCTTGGAGGAGGCTATTCTTTGGCACGGGGGCGAGGGGGAGCCAGCCAAAGAGGCCTTTCGCACCGCCCCCGCCGCCGACCGCGCCGCCCTGATCAAATTCCTCAAGAGCTTGTGACCAAGCGGAGCCTTTCCCGAACCGGGCCGGCTATGGAAAAGCCTCCGTCGGCCGCGCCACCTCGTCCTCAATCACCGGACGGCCCTCGATGACGTAAACTCCAAAAATGCGACCCGCGCGGTGCGGCGAAACGACCACCCGAGCAGTCTGGGTCAAGGTGTCCGGATTGCGCACCACCAGAGCTGCGCCAGCCAGATCGGCCGGCACCGCGAGATGCGCGGGAACCTCAAACAAGGCCGTGCCCGCCGCCGCATCATAATCGATGATGCGGCCGACCTCGCTCAAGGCCGGCGCCCCCCACACCGGGGCGGATTTAGTTTGGGACGATCGCCCGGACACCCACGAACAAGCCGTCAAGCCACACAGCAAAACCGAACAACCCAGCCCCCGCGCCAACCGCGAAGAAAACCGGGAGGCGGGGGACATTTTAGGGGCTGACACGCAGACGAAAAACGGCCTGACGACGGGCCGAGGGGTCAGGGCATCTTGGGGAAGACGGGCTTGTTCGCCTGGACCTGTTTGATGAGGTTCTGGGCGTTGTCCGGTTGTTCGGCGTCGAAAAAGCCGGTCAACTGGCGCAGACGCGTCGGGTGGCGCATCTTACGCAGGGCCTTGGCCTCGATCTGGCGGATGCGCTCACGAGTGACCTTGAACTGCTTGCCCACCTCCTCGAGCGTGCGGCTGTAGCCGTCGACCAGACCGAAGCGCAACGAGAGGACGCGACGCTCGCGTTCGGTCAATGAATCGAGCACGTCGACGATCTTTTCGCGCAGGAGCGAATAGGCCGTCATGTCGTAAGGGTTCTCCGCGCTCTTATCCTCGATGAAGTCGCCAAAAGAGGTGTCGTCGCCGTCGCCAACCGGACTCTGGAGCGAGATGGGCTGCTGCGCCATCTTCATGATCTGCTGCACGCGCTCGACGGGCAGGTTCATCTCGTCGGCGACCTCCTCGGGCGTGGGCTCGTGGCCGAACTCCTGGAGCAGTTGCTTCTGGACCTGCATAACCTTGTTGAGCGTCTCGATCATGTGGACCGGGATGCGGATGGTGCGGGCCTGGTCGGCGATGGACCGGGTGATGGCTTGGCGGATCCACCAAGTGGCGTAGGTGGAGAACTTGTAACCGCGGCGATACTCGAACTTCTCGACCGCCTTCATCAGGCCCATGTTACCCTCCTGGATTAGGTCGAGAAAGGAGAGGCCGCGGTTGGTGTATTTCTTGGCGATGGAAATGACGAGGCGCAGATTTGCTTCAACCATCTCGGTCTTGGCCTGATGAGCCTCACGGACGTGCACGCCGGTCTGCCGCACCACATCGAGGAAACGCTTCGGCTCGATGCGGTATTCGGACTCGATCTGCTTTAGCCGGGCGTTGATGCCCTTGGCGTCGATGGCGGCGTCCTTTTTGGTTTTTGGATGCTTGGCCCGGTCAAGCTGGGCGTGCAGTGACTCAATCTCGCTGAGGGTAGGCTGGAGGGCTTCGAGCCACTCCTCGTAAACCTTAAGTTTGAAGAAATACTTGGAAAAATTGGTGCGCAGGGTGGCCTCGCGCTTGGCGTGCTTGGCGAGGATCTTTTTGCGGTCGGCCTCGTTTCTCGCCTTCTGGAATTCTTCCCAAGACTGGGCGACCGAGTCCTCGTTCTTCAGGGTCAGCTCGACGTATTTGGGCAAGGCCTTGAAGTAGGCGTCGCGGCTTTCGATTTTCTTGTCGATTACGATGCGATCGAAGCGCTCGGTGCGATCGATGAGCTTCTGGCCGAGCCCGGCGATGTATTTGCCGATCATCGCAGCCTCGAAGAGGGCCTCCTGGGCCTTCAGTTCGGCGGTCTCGATGCGCTTGGAGATCTCGACCTCCTGCTCGCGAGTTAACAGGGGCACCTGACCCATCTGCTTTAGATACATGCGGACGGGGTCGTCCAAAATATCGTTTTGGGAGGTGCGGGTCTCGTCTTCCTCCTCCTTGACCTGCCGCGCCTTGAACTCTTCCACCTGCTCCGGCTCGAGAATCTCGATCTCGAGGTTCTGCAAAATGGAGAGGACGTTGTCGATTTCCTCCTGGTTCTCGACCGAGTCGGGGAGGGCTTCGTTGATATCGTCGAAAGTGAGGTAACCCTGCTCCTTGGAGAGGCGGATGAGGGCGCGGATCTTGTCGTTGATCCCGCCGGGCGGGAGGCTGTCGACCGGATTTTCCGGCTGGGCGCCCTCGGCGAGGGACCGGGTCTCGATCACCGCCTCAACGGCGTCGGAGTGGGTGGCGGCGGCAGGGGAGGACTTGGCTTTACGCGGCATGAGAGTGGCGGAGGGAGCGAACGAGGTAGGCAGGCGTGGAGAGGCGAAAAACGAGCACGCTATCAGGCGACGGGGGCGAGCGCAAGGGGGGAGCGCAGACGGCGTTGGAGTTCGGAGCGTTCTTTCAGCAAGGCGGTGGCGTCAAAGGAATTGTCGGTCGCCGCCTGCGCCAGCAAAATGTCGATCTGGCGGAGCCGGGGCGCAAGCGCCCGGGTGCGAAGCCGGGTCAGCCCCTCAACCACCACCTTGGCCGGGTCGTCAATCTGCGGCTTCTCGAAGAGCAGCGAAGCCACCAAGGCGCGCTCCACCTCGGTTTCCAACAAGGCATCAATCCGGTCGCGTCCGGGCCATTGCCCTTCGGAAAACTCTGCCAGAAAACGATTAAGCAATGCACCTGCCGTCAGGCGGTCGTCCACCCAATCATGGGGACAAGCGACCGCCAGAGCTCCGCCAAGCGTCTCGAAGTGCAACAAGAGCAACAACAGGTCTCGCTCGGGGGCCGCGGAATCATCGGAAGACGACGACACCAGAGCAGTGTTTTCTAAACGCTCACCGGCAACGGATTCGCCACCTCCGCCGGAACCGGAACTAGAGCCAGCCACCCCCGGACCGGTGGCGGCGGCACGACCGCCCCTGGCCAAAAATGAGGCAAAATCCCGCTCAAAGACATCCGGCGTCACCTGCAAGGCCCCCAGGGCGGGCGCAATCTCGCCGAGCAGACGCCGTCGCAGGAGCTCGGAATCCGCCGCGGCGATGACCGAATAAATTTCGCGCACCGCACCCTGAGTCCGCTCAGCCGTCGCGGTGCGGGCGTCGGGCAGGACATAGCGCCGCATGAAGTGCATGCCGCCAAACGAGTTTTTTTTAACCTCTTCGTAGCCCGCCAGCCCCTTCTCCAAAAACAGCAGATCGGGATCGAGCTTACCCTCGCCCGCCAAAGTGAGGAAACGCACCTCGATACCGGTCTTGAGCGCGAGCGGGAGCAGGCGCAGCGCCGCCTTTTGCCCGGCCGAGTCGCTGTCAAAAAAGCACTCCAGCTCCGTGTGGTAGCGACGCAGGAGCAGCAACTGGCCCTCGGTGATGGACGTCCCCTGCGGGGCGATCGCGGTCTTTAGCCCGACCGACCAGCAACGCAGGGCGTCGAGTTGGCCCTCGACCATCACGAAGGGCTTGCCCTCGCCGGCGTGAGCGCGCGCGCGGTCGAGGTTAAAAAGAAGGTTGCCCTTGGTGAAAATCGGGGTCTCCGGCGAGTTTACGTATTTGGCCTCGCGCGACTTGTCGTCCTCCGGCGTGAGCGCAGTCTGACGCGCGGTAAAGGCCACCACCCGCCCCTGATGGTCTCGGATGGGAATCATGAGCCGGCCGCGAAAGCGCGGCTTGAGCGCCTGCACCGTCATCAGCGCGTCATCGTAAAGATAGAACAAGCCGCACTGGCGGATTGCCGCTTCCGAGAATTTTTTGCGCAATACCGCCGCCCCGAGACCGCAGCACTGAGCGTCCGCTAGGCCGATCTTAAACTCGTCCGCCAACTCAGCCGGAAACCGCCGGTTGGCCGTCCAGTAGTCGCGCATCCATTTCGCCGCATCCCCCCCCCCCCTTGAAGGCTTGGTGCAGATGCTCGGTCGCAAACTCATGCAGGTCGAAGAGCTCCTGCCGGAGCGAGCGCTCCTCGCGCGAGGGACCGCCGCCGCCCTCCTCGTATTCGAGCGCGACATTAAAACGCTGCGCCAAGGCCTCGATCGCCTCGGTGAAGTTCAGTCCCTCGGTCTCCTGGACGAAGGAAAAGATGTCGCCCGACTTGCCGCAGCCAAAGCACTTGTAAAAGCCTTTATCCGAGTCGAAGTGGAAAGAAGGAGTCCGTTCTTGGTGGAAAGGACAGAGGGCCTTGAAGCGACTGCCGCCGGCGCGACGGGGCGTGGCGACGCGCGAAACCACATCCACGATGTTGATGCGCAGCTTGAGGTCCTGTTTGCAGCTTTCTTTGAGGCGCGGCATCGCGGGCGGATTTGCACTTTCGGCCCGGCGGTTGCTCTGTCAAGGACTGCGCCCGCTCATGTCTCTCCGCCTCCTGCTCACCACCGTCGCCCTGCTGCTTGCCTTAAGCCCGCCTTCCCGCGCGCAAACCCTCTGGGAAGCCCCTCTCCCCACCCTCGCCCCCGGGGTGAGCGCCGCCATGGCCAGCCCGGATCACTATGCCGGCGCCGTGGAGTCGCTGCTGCAGAGTTTTGAGACTAAAGTCGGCCGCCGCCTAACCCCCGGCGCCAAGGCCAAAGTCGGCCTCAAGCTCTACGCCGAATCCGGCCCAGGCCTCGCCACCCCCCAGCCCCTCGTGCGCGCCGTGATCGAGTCCCTCATGCGCCGCGGCTACACCCGCGAAAATATTTTTCTCGTCGGCTTGAACCAGCTCCGCCTTCGCCTCAGCGGCTACCTGCCCGCTGACCCGCTCCTCCCTCCACCCTTCGCAGGCCACCCTTTTTTTGTGCTCGAATCGGGCCGCTTCTACGACCCGGTCTGGTTCTACGACAGCCCCCTGCCCTCGCGATTCGACCCGATCCTTTCCGGCCGCCAGGATCAGGCGCCCAATTACGATCTCGACCGCCTCTCCGCCGCCAGCGCCGACCCGAAGTCCGACCGCGACGCGGACCGCAAGAGCTTCCTGGCCACCCCGCTTTTTCTCGAGGCTGATTTCTGGATCAACCTGCCCGTCTACACGGACCACGAGTCGCTCGGGGTGAACGGCGCTCTCGTCAACGCCACCCTTTGGAACGCGTCCAACACCTCGCGCTTTTTTCGCAGCACCCGCAGCGCCCCCGCCGCCGTAGCCGAGATGGCCGCCATCCCCGAGTTACGCCAGACATGGGCCTTCACCCTCGCCAGCCTCGAACAGTGGCAATTCGTCGGCGGTCCGGCCTTTAACTCCCTTTACACCCGAGGAGAACCCCGGCTCTGGCTCGGCACCGACCCCGTCCGGATGGACGCCCTCATGCTCGCCCGCATCAACCAAGCCCGCCGCGAGGCCGGCTTCGAGCCGGTGAACGAGGAGATCCGCACCCTCGAATTCGCCGAAACCCTCGGCGTGGGTAAACGCCGCGGCGATGAGCCTGCCATCGTGCCGACCAGCGCGAAATAAGGCCCGCCACAACCAAAAACACCCTTGCGACCCGCTCCCGGGCAGAGTCCCCTTCACCTTCATCCTTTCGCCGCCATGACGACCGTCGCCGATTTCGCTCCAGTCCTGATCCAGTTGCTCCTAGCCGCCGGCCTCGCCGGCCTCATCGTTGGGGTCAGCCACCTGCTTGGCCAGCGCTCGCGCAAACGCACCGCCATCACCGACACCGCCTACGAGTGCGGCGTGAAGGCAGAAGGCATAGTCCACACCCGCTTTTCGGTGAAATTTTACGTCACCGCGATGTTGTTCATCCTCTTCGATATCGAGGTCGTTTTCCTGATCCCGTGGTCCTTGATCTACCGCGATTTCCTGGCCAACCACATCGCCATCCTCGCCCCGATCGGCTTTTTCTTCGGTGTCCTCGTCCTCGGCCTTTTCTACGAAATCAAAAAAGGCGCGCTGGAGTGGGAAAAGTAACCCTCACGCGGCCCATCAAGGCCGCCGCCCCTCCGGGCGTCCTGCCCGTCCCCGCCTGAGCGCATGCGCCTAGAACGCCACATCTCCCGCAACCGCTTCGTCGAGCTGAAGTCGACCGACCTGAAGGGCGCGCTAATCGAGCTGCTCGAAAACGCATCCACCTGCTTCCCGGACCTCCGCCGCGAAAACCTCCTGCGCAGCCTCCTCCAGCGCGAGAGCACGATGACCACCTACTTGGGCAACGGCGTTGCCCTGCCCCACGTGCGCGTGAAAATGTCCCGCCGCTACGTGCTCGTGGTCGGTCGCAGCCGAGAAGGCGTCGAGCATGACGGCTCCTTAGGCGACGAACGCGCCCACCTGCTGCTACTGCTCCTGGCCGACGAACGCGCCCGCGACTACCTCCAGGTCCTCGCCACTATCGCCCGCCTCGTGAAGGAGCCCGAACTGGTCGCCAGCTTGGTCGGCGCACCCAACCTCAACGCTCTCCACAGCCGCCTCGTCGCTGGCGTCGGCGGCATCCTCGCCCGCCCCGTCCAAGCCCAGCAAAACCGGGTCAACCGGCTGATGATCCGCGAGGCCGACCGCATCGCGCGCGGCGCCGTCTGCCGCGCCATCATGGTCTTCGGCGACACCTTCATAGGTGGCATAGAGCCTGGGGCCTGGTTCCCCAAGGCCAAGACCATCCTCGTGACCCGCAACCACGTGGAGCTGGATGACGAATCGGCCGCTGATCGCGCCGTCCAAGTCATCCAAGTGCGCTCCTTCTCCACCCAGCGCCTGGCCCAGCTGCGCAGCGCCATGTTCATCGCCCTGACTCGCGGCGTGATCGCCTTCAACGATCGCATCTGCTGCGTCGGCGGCCTCGCCGGGAGCAACCAGTTCGACACCGTCGTAATCGTGGACGTAGAGCGCGAGTTCCAGACCCTGCTCGGTGGCCACGCCGACCTCCTGCCCGACGATGTGAAACCCGAGGTGCTGGAACGGGTGATCGGCATCGCCATGGAGCTCGGAGTGGAGGGCCGCGAGGGCAGACCTGTCGGCTGCCTGTTCGTCGTCGGCGACGCCACTCGGGTCGAGAAGCTCACCAAGCCGCTCGTCCTCAATCCGTTCTACGGCTACAAGGAGGAGGATCGCAATATCCTCAACCCCTTCATGGACGAGACCGTGAAGGAGTTTTCCTCCATCGACGGCGCCTTTGTGATCCGGGGCGACGGCGTGGTCGCCAGCGCCGGGAGCCTGCTCCTCGCCGCCGACACCGACCATGCCCTGCCCAGCGGACTGGGCAGTCGCCACGCCGCCGCCGCCGCCGTGTCCGTCGCCACCGAATGCGTGAGCATCGTGGTTTCGTCCAGCACCGGCCAAGTCACCCTGTTCCGCCGCGGAGTGATGCTCCCCCTCACCGAGCGCAAGCTCAACCCCGGCGCGGCCTGAGCGGAATCTCCAACCGTCAAACCTAAGTCGGCCCGGTCATAGACCCGAAGGGCGTGGGCATGGGGCTGAGCAGATTGGTGTAAAAACCCAAAGCCATCCATGCGCCCGCCCGGAGGCTTTACGCCGGACAAGACGGAGACCACTTTGCCTCCCGTGGATCCCTCGACGTCCCCCCCCCACGCTTCCGAGCACGCCCTGCTCCACGCGGTTAGCCGCCTCGCTACCACGGCTGAAAGCCCGCGTCTCGCCATGGTCGAGATCCTCCGCCTAGCCATCGACCACCTCGGCGCCTCATCCGGCTCCATCTCACTTCTCAATCCCGACACTAGCCGCCTAGAAATCGAGGTTCATCAAGGCATGCCCGCCGACATCGACGAGGTCGCGCTCCGCCCCGGTCAAGGTATCACTGGCTGGGTTGCTTTTCACGGCCGACCCCAGCTTGTCCCCGACGTCCGAGCGGACCCGCGCTACATCCCTGTGCGGCCCACCGTGCGCGCCGAGATCACCGCACCCCTAGTCCCCGCCAACGGCCAGATTCTCGGTGTAATCAACCTCGATAGCGACACCCTCGGCGGCTTCGGCCCCGAACACCTGCGCAGCCTGGTCGCCCTCGCCGAGGAAAGCACCGCCGTGCTGCTCCGGCTCTGGCAGCTCCAACACCTGCGGGGCAAGGCTGGCCAGCTCGAAAACCTCGTCAGCGCCGGCCTCACCCTCGTCACCAAGCTGGAGCGACAGGAGCTGCACGACGCCATCTCCCGCGATGCTCGCGGCCTACTCTCGGCGCGTGCGTGCCTACTCTTTGAATACAACCCGGCCAGACGCTGCCTCCGCGCCGTATCCCTCGCCGGCCTGACTGATACACCGCTGCCTGAAGGAGACCTCCCGCTCGAAACCAGCCTCGTCGCCGGCGCCCTGAATACCCGCCGCGCGATCGAGTTCGCCAACGTGCAGTCGCCCGAGTTCCTCGACGTGGTCGATCTGCCGCGCCACCCCGCCCTCCGCTCCTTGCTCGCGGTGCCGATGTTCTGGGAAAACGAGGCCGTTGGCGTGCTCGCCGTGTTCACCGACCACACCCACCGGTTTAATAACGACGAGAAACGTCTGCTCGCCGCCTTCGCCAGCCTCGCCGCCGTCACCCTCCAGAACTCCCGCCTATACTCCCGCGTGTTCCAGAGCGAAGACACCCTACGCAAGAACGAGCAACTCACCACCCTCGGCCTGCTCGCCGCCGAGATCGCCCACGAGATCCGTAATCCGCTGACCGTGATCAAACTGCTCTACGGTTACCTCGGGCTTGATTTCCCCGAAAACGACCCCCGCCGCACCGACGTGCGCGTGATCGGCGAAAAACTCGACCAGCTCGAGGCTATCGTCTCCCGCGTCCTTCAGTTCGCCAAGGCCCCCTCGTCCATGCATTGCCGCTGGAACGTCGCCGACCTCGTGGGCGACACCCTCGTGCTGATCCGCCTGAAACTCGCCCAAAGCAAGATCCGCCTTCGCTTCGAGCCCCCCGCCAAACCCCTCCACGTCGATGTCCACAAGGGCCAGATCCAGCAGGTGCTGCTCAATCTGCTGCTCAACGCCACGCAGGCGATGGGCCAGGGCGGCGCCATCACCGTGCGCGTCAGCACCGAGCACCATGAGGGCGCGGGCCAGGCCGTGCTCGACGTGATCGACACCGGCCGCGGCGTGCCGCCCGAGCTTGCCGCGCATATTTTCGATAGTTTCCTCTCCGGCCGCGCAGACGGCACCGGCCTCGGGCTGGCTATCGCAAAACGCATTCTGCTCTCCCACCACGGCGACATCAGCCTGCACGCCACCGGCCCCGCCGGCACCACCATGCGCGTCCGCCTCCCCCTCGCGCCCTGAGTCCAGACGCCTCTTTGCATCCCGAGTTTTCCGCACCGAACTCCCCTCTCGGTTTGCCCAGGAACGAGGCTCTGCTCAATTTGCTACCGTGTTAGATCCCTTCGGCCGCTCTATCGACTACTTGCGCATCTCCGTCACCGACCGGTGCAACGAACGCTGCCTCTACTGCATGCCCGAAGGCTACAAGGGCTGGGCGAAACGCGCCGACCACCTCTCCGCCGCCCAACTCGTCACCGTTGCCCGCGCCGCTTCGCGTCTGGGTTTCACCAAATTTCGCCTCACCGGCGGCGAACCCCTTCTCCGCGAAGACCTGGTGGAAATTGCCCGCGGTATCGGCGCATTCGATAACCTCCACTCCCTCGGCCTTTCGACCAACGGCACCCGCCTCGCCCCTCTGGCAGCCGACCTAGCAGATGCCGGCGTGCGCTCCATCAATGTCTCCCTCGACGCCCTGGACCCGGCCACCTACCGCCGGATCACCGGGGGCGACGTTGCCCAGGTCCTCACTGGTATCGACGCCGCCCTCGCCGCCGGACTGTTTGTAAAGCTGAACACCGTGCTGATGCGCGGGGTGAACGACCAAGCCCTGGCCGGCCTAGTCCGCTTCGCCGCCGCCCGTCGCCTGCCGATCCGTTTCATCGAGTTGATGCCCCTGACCCGGACCGACGTGCTCACGCCGGTCAATTTTCTCTCCCTCGCCGACGCCCGATCCATCCTAGAGACCGACCTCGGGCCGCTCCGCTCCCTGCCCCACTACCGCGCCGGCCACGGCCCCGCCCGCTACCATGAATGCCCCGAACTGCCGGGTGCCCGCATCGGCTTGATCGGCGCCCTGTCCGAGCAGGATTTCTGCGCATCCTGCAACAAACTCCGCCTCACCGCCGACGGGAAACTCCGCCCCTGCCTCGGTCGCCACGGCGAACTGGACCTCGCCGAAGCCCTCGCCACCGACCGCCTCGAGACGGCCATCACCCAAGCCATCGCCCAAAAACCCGAGGACCACGAATTCCGCGCCGACTACCACCCCGTCCGCCCCATGACCGCCATCGGTGGTTGACCCGCCAAACTTCCCCTCCATCCCGAACTGGCAGCGCATAAAATCGCCGCGTAATGATGCAAAAATCAGTTCCCAGACCTGAATAAGCAAGATTCCCTCCGCTGTCGAAGGGATGGAAGTGGAGTGGCTCAGTCTACGGCTTTACCTGCTCAGGCTGGCTGGTTTTATGCACAGCGGCATCGTTGGTGAGCTCCTTTTCAACACCCCGCAACGAACACCTTGTTCTAGCCTGCGCCCTCCACCCTGATCGTCTCCCTAGCCTATGCCGGCTAAGCCTATCCCCGCAGCCCATCACCAACCCGCTTATGACTCTGCTCTACTTCGCCCAGGTTCGTCGCATAACCGCGCTCGCCTCGGAGTCGTTCAATATGGGGACTCCGCTGACCAGTGACGAACTCTGGCAACATGTCCTGCAACGCCATCCTGACCTCGCCTTGCTCCGTCCCGCGATCCGCCTCGCCCGCAACGGCGCGTTCGCCTCGGCCGAAACCGTTTTCAACCCCGGTGACGAAATCGCTCTGATCCCGCCCGTCTCCGGAGGCTGACCCATGCTCCTCCACATCCAGTTCAGCCCCGAACCCATCCCCGCCGCCCTGCCCGCACTCAGCCTAGGCTCGGAGACCGGCGCTTTCGTGGAGTTTCGCGGCTTTGTGCGCGGCGAGGAGGGTGACCACACCATCGGCGGCCTAGTCTACGAAACCTACCAACCCATGGCCGAGCGCGAGATCACCCGTATCGCCGAAGCCCTCGTGGTCGATCACCCCGTCCAGGCCGTTCGCATCCTTCACCGCCTCGGCCCCGTGCCGGTGGGTGAGGCCGCCATCTGCCTCGGCGTGGCCGCTCGCCACCGCGCCGAGGCCTTCGCCTTCCTCGCCAGCTTTATGGACCGGCTGAAAAAAGACGTGCCCATCTGGAAAACCGACACGCTGCCCGCAGCCTAATTTATTCGTGCCGCCACCGTCCATGCTCTCCGTCGCCGCAGTGTGGCAACGCCTCGACGCCCTAGGCGGCCCCCTCCCGGCCGAACGCGTGACTCTCGCCACCGCCGCCGAACGCGTGCTTAGGGAGCCCGTAACCGCCCCCGAGGACCAACCGCCCTTCGACCGCGCCGCCATCGATGGCTATGTCGCCCGACTCGATCTACCCGCCGGCGCCAGCATGCAGGTCCTCGGCGATATTCCGATGGGCGCAAGCGCGCCAGACACGCCGCCACTCGGCGCCGCGCTTAGACTATTCACCGGCTCGGCCGTGCCCTCCGGCCCACTGGGCTTGGTGATGCACGAGGACACCACCACCGATGTTAACGGCCGGATCACCCTGTGCGTTGCACCGTCCGCCTCGTTTATCCGCCGCCGCGCCTCCCAGGCCCGCGCGGGTGACCTGCTACTCGCCCCCGGCACGACGCTCCAGGCTGGCGCGCTTGCCTTACTCGCCTCGGTAGGCCTCGTCGCTCCGCTGGTCACCCGCCGCGCGCGTGTCGCACACCTCACGACCGGAGGAGAACTCATCGCCCCCGATGCCCCAGCCCAACCCGGCCGCATCCGCGACAGCAATTCCACGCTCATCGCCGCCCTGCTGGCGGGGGCCTGCGCAGAACTCGTCGCCCATGCCCGCACCGGCGAAAGTTACGAGGATACCGCGACGGCCTTCGTCGGTCTGCTCGAATCCGCCCCAGATGTCTTGCTCATCTCCGGTGGCTCCTCTGGCGGCGCCCACGACCACACCGCCCGCCTGCTCACCGCCCACGGCTTTACCCTAGTCGTGGAGCAAGTCGCATCCCGCCCTGGCAAACCCCTGCTCGTAGCTGTGCGTGGCGCGCAAATCGCCTTCGGGCTGCCCGGCAATCCGATCTCTCATTTCGTGTGTTTCCACCTATTCGTCGCCCGCGTCCTCGCCCGCCTCGCCGGCGCCGCACCCGCTCCGCTGCTGCGCCTGCCACTGGCGCCAGGCGCGGCCCTGCGCCCACACCCGCGCGAAACCTGGTGGCCCGCCTCGCGCACGACCGAAGGCTACGCACCCCTGCCGTGGGCAGACTCCAGTGACCTAACCGCCCTTGTTCGCACCCAAGCCCTCCTGCGCGTGCCGAGCGCCGCCACGCCCGAGTCCACCGCCGACGGATTACTCGTTTAAAACCCTTCCCTCTCCCCAAAATGTCTGCGCCCGATCCCACCTTCAGCCACCTCGACGCCACCGGCGCCGCCCGCATGGTAGACGTCGGCCACAAGCCGCTCCAATCCCGCGTCGCCACCGCCATAGGCGAGCTCATCTGCCAGCCCGCGACCATCGACTTGCTCCGAGCCCAAGCCCTTCCGAAGGGCGACGTCCTCGCCGCCGCCCGCCTTGCCGGTATCCTCGCAGCCAAACGGACTGACGAACTCATTCCACTCTGCCACGGCCTGCCGCTTGATTCCGTAGCAGTCGATTTCAAGGTCCACGCCGACCGCGTAATCATCACTGCCACCGCTCGCACCACCGCCCGCACCGGTGTGGAAATGGAGGCGCTGGTCGCCGTCACCCTCGCTGGACTCACCCTTTACGACATGATGAAGGCGGTGGACAAAACCATGGTCCTTGACGCGGTGCGCGTGACCGAAAAGGAGAAGAAATGAAGATCGCCCGCGTCACCCTGAGCGACCGCGCCAGCGCCGGCGCCTACGCCGACCGCAGCGGTCCAGAAATCGAGCGTGTCCTCTCCGAGCATCTTGGTCCCGGCCACACCTACCTCGCGCGACTCCTACCCGACGACCGCGCAGCCCTCTCCGTGTTGTTAATCGAGCTATGCGACGTCGAACACTGCGACCTCGTCGTCACCACCGGCGGCACCGGCCCCGCGCCCCGTGACCTCACACCCGAGGCCACCCGAGCGGTGCTGGAGCGGGAATTACCCGGCTTCGGGGAAATCATGCGCGCCACCAGCTTCCCGCTCGTGCCTACCGCCATCCTCTCCCGCGCCACCGCCGGCACGCGCGGGCAAACCCTGCTGATTAACCTGCCAGGTAATCCCCGCGCGATCGGCGAATGTCTGCCGCCACTCGTGCCTGCCATCCGCGAATGCATCCGCCACCTCCACGGCGAATGATCTCCCCAGAGCCGCCCACGCCACCGCCGTTACCATGATCCTAATCGAACACATCTACCTGTCTCGCGGCCACGCCTACTTCGGCCAACACGGCCAGGCCCCCGCCGAGCACGCCATGATCTCTGTGCCCGAGGTTGAATGCGTCGCTGGGCGCGGACTGCGGGGCGACCGCTTTTTCGATTACAAGGCAGACTACAAGGGCCAGGTCACGTTTTTCGCCGGGGAAATCTACGACGAACTCCGCGACACGCTCGACGCCCATGAACGCGAGCCGTGGGCCTTCCGTCGCAATGTCATCACCCGGGGCGTGGACCTCAACACGCTCATCGGCGTGGAGTTCACGATTCAAAACATCCGTTTCCACGGCAGCGCCGAGTGTTCGCCCTGCGATTGGATGGACGTGGGTTTTGCCCCCGGCGCGCGTGCCGCCCTGGTCGGCCGCGGCGGTTTGCGTGCTCGCATTCTCACCGATGGCATCCTGCGCGCCGATGTCCCCGCTTCCGCCTGAAGCTCAGGCCGGCTTCAGCGCCGTCCTGCTCGCCGGTGGCCGCTCCATCCGCATGGGCCGGGACAAGGCCCTCCTGCCTCATCCGGAATCTGGTCTGGCGCTGGTGTTGCACCAGCTCGCCACGCTCTGCGCCGCCGGCGCGACAGAACTATTTTTGTCGGTTCGCAGCGGAGTAGATTATCCACAGGTGCCGGCGCATATCCCACGCCTTACGGACGATGGCGGACGCGGCCCGATGGCGGGGATCGCCTCCGCGCTCGCTACCACCCGTCAGTCTCGACTGCTCGTCCTCGCAGTGGATTTGCCCGGGGTTACCCCTGCACTGATTCGCGACTGGGTGTCGCGCACGCCGTCCGATCGAGGCTTTGTGCCAATCGGTCCCCGCGGCACTGAACCGCTCTGCGCGCTCTACCCGCGAGCATGCCTGCCTTTTTTTAACTCCGCGCTGACCGCTAACCGACTCGCTCTGCGCAACGTGGCAGGGGAACTAACCACGGCCGGATTACTGAATCCGTTCACCGTGAATCGGGATGAATACCAAGCGCTAGGAAATTGGAACACCCCTGCAGACCTCGCCGGCGGTTTAGGCCATTAGGCCCGCCGACGATTACTGCGCGAAGGGAGCGAGTTCCTCTTGGGACCAAGCTTTGGCGCGGGTCGACTCAGCTTTAAGCACCGCGGCCACGTTATCCTTGGTGACAAACCCGGCGTTATTACCCCACTCGTGGCGAATATAGCTGAGAACGTGGGAGATCTTTTCCTCGCTCCAGTTATAGCCGCCGCCAGGAACCTTGCCGAAGGCCGGCATGGCGCCATTGTAAGTGTTGCCTTTGACCTGAACCGGGCCACCCAAGCCGTGTAGAAGAACGCGAATGAGACGATCCTCCTTGCCAAGAACCCACTCAGAACCGGCGAGCGGAGGATAAACTCCAGCCACGCCTAGACCGGTAGCCTGATGGCACGCCGCGCAAGTCTGGAAAAGGCGCTTGCCGGAAGCCAGAACCTGCTCGGGCGTGAGTTCCTTCGGGGCAGATGCGGCTGCCTTGGCGGCTTCGGCATCGAAGCGCTCATCATAAACCAGAGGATCGAAGCCCCCGCGATAATGCACGACGTAGACGGCGCAAACGAAAACCATCGCCGAAATGAAACCGAGGAGAAAGAGCGGCAAGGGCGTGAATCCCTCGGATGGCTCGGGCTTCTCACGCAGCAAGATGGCGTGCACCTTCTGAATGCTCTCATCGTTGGCGCCGGCTTGTTCCGCTTGTTGATGTTTCTCCGCCGGAATGTGGGGAGGGAGTTTGGACTTTTCGCTACTCATTTGGCGGCCTCCGAATGGGCGGACTCGGTTTTCTTTTCAGCCGACTCGGCCTTGGGCACGTAAACGCGCGCGGCCTCTTCCGGATATAGCGCAGGGTCCTTGAGCGCCAACAGGTAGGAAATCAGGTCTTCGCCGCGCTGGGTCAGCACGATCTCGTGGCCCGCGGGCGGCTGATATTGCGAAGGCAATTTAGTCTGAACCGCACGTGGCGAGGCCTCTCCTACAATGACGCGGGTCTCGAAGAGAAACCGGAAGGGAGGCATGATCGAACCTTTAGAGGTAATTTGAGGATCATAGAGGTGCTGGAGGTGCCAATCACGGCCGGCATCACCAACGAAACGGGAGCCAACGTTGCGCAAATCAGGACCTGTCCGCATGGAGCCGAGATAAACGCGTTTTTCGTGGATGTAGTCGCGGGCCACGCTGCCGCGCTCGCCCCAACCGCGTTCGATATCCGTCCCGTAACCCGGCTGGCGAACCTGCTGGGTGTGGCAATAAACACAGCCAAGATCGCGATAGACTTCCTTGCCACGCTCCGCGTTACCGGGGAGTTTTTGCGGGAAGGCCTTGCCCTCGGTCTCGTCAAAAACCGGCTGCAACTTGGCGTAGCTCAGATGGTTAGTAAGGACAATACCTGTCCAGCTAAAGGCGAGGGCGAAGAAAATGCCGAGGAAGATGAGCGGGGCGCGATTCATCGTGCGACCTCCAGATCGGGGGCGTGGCGGAACAGGGTGGGCTCGGACGTGGCGGTTTGGCGGGGCTTAACCAGCATCCAAGTGAAGTTGATGGCAAAGGCGATATGACCGATGGCGATGACCACACCCGCGATGGTGCGAAGCTCGAGCCACTGGATAGTGTGCGCGACAACCGTGAGGAAGGGGATTGGAGAACCGGCATGACCATCTGCCCCGACCGGGAGCGTGTTCATGGCCAAACCCTGCTGGATGCCGGCGATGGACATCACCACTACATAAAGCGTGATGCCTCCGGCGGTGGCCCAGAAGTGGAGACTGATCAACTTGGCCGAAGGCCACTCCTTTAAGAGGATGCGCGGCAGAATGTAATAAATACTGCCAAACATCACCATGGTGAAAAAAGCATACATGCCATGGTGGGCGTGCGCCACGGTGTAGTGGGTGAAGTGAGTGATTTCAGCCCAAGAGCGCATGGCCATCAAAGAGCCAGCAAGAGAGGTCAGTGTGTAGTTCACGCCGCCAAACACGATGAAGCGAAGCGTGGGCGAATACTTTAAAGCGGATGCGGCTCCGACCAGCGTAAGATGCTGATTAAGACCTGTCACAATAACGGGGACCACCATCATGAAAGATGCGGCGATACCCGCCGTTTGCACCCAGACCGGCACTGGACCGCCGATCAGATGATGCACGCCGGCCCAATTGTAGAAAATCGCCAGCGACCAGAAGCCCAGAACAGATAAGTAATAGCTGTGAATGGGTTTACCAAGAACCTTGGGCAGAAAATAATAGATCGCGGCTAAGCCAATTGGCGTAAACCACAGACCGAGCACGTTGTGCGCGAACCACCAGTTGACCAAGCTCTGCACCGTGCCGCGGGTCGGCTCAAACAAGAGCATGATTTGCGCAATCGAGTAGAGCCAAGGAAACCAGAAAAGTGCGGCGAGCAGATACCACTGCGAGACGTAGATGTGTTTGGCGCGGCCAAAGCGGAATGTGATCAAGGCCCAGGCGCCGATCAGGGCGTAGGCGACGAAAAGAATGGGCGTCGCGTAGGTCGGAAATTCAAGCCACTCGATCGAAGTCGAATCGCCGATAGCGATACCCACCATACCCACCGTCACGCCAAGATTCCAAAATGCGGCGGCGATGAACAAAAGCCCCACATGGCGCAACTCGGCGCGGGCGAGGCGGGCCATGAGCCAAAGTGCCACCGCGAAGGATGCGTTCACCGACCAACCGTAAATCACGGCATTCAGGTGCAGGGTGCGAGACCGCCCGAAGGTCAGCCACTCGATGTTACCCAAAAAACCGGGATTATGGAGTTTGTAAGAGGAGATCAGGGCAAAGACCGTCCCCACGAGCAGCCAGAGCACAGCGGAGCCGAGAAAATACAAGGCGGGTGCCTTGGTGGAGGCGTCGATCGCGCTAAGCTCCGCGCGTTTCGCCAAGTCGGGCGAACTCGCCGGGTTTAGGGATGCGGTGAGACTGGAGGCCATTTGGGAAATCGTTTGACGAAAGGAAGCTTCAAAGGGGAACCGGTGGCGAGGGACCGCCGGGCTTATAGAGGCTAGGTTTTAAGCGGCTTGGCGGTCTTGGGCTGATTAAGAATATGGTCGGTGGCGCGTCCGATCGGCTCCTCCTGATCAAAGATAATCTTGGCACCCTCCTCCAGGTCTTGGAGTTGCCCCTTCTGGCTCGCCCAATAGAGACCGTAAACCGCGCTCGCGACAATGAGCAGGGCCATGGGCAAGGCGACGAAGTAGAGGAACCATTCAGGCATCAGAGCGGGGAGCGGGGACAAGGCGCCGGTAGCCAGACCAGGAGGACGACCTTACTTCTTGGCCTCCTGAATGGTGAGTTCGACGGCACGCTCAAGGGGGAGACGGACGACACCCTTGTCTTTGTCTACCCAGCCGTAGGTCGTGGCAGTAGTCTGCTCTTTGCCGCGCAATTCGGCCAAGGCGGCTTTGCGTTCAGCGGGCGTCTTCACACCGTCGCCGGCAGGAGCAGCCTTGTTGGGCAAATAAGCGACCACCAAGATGATCAGGAAAATGGAGAATCCTCCCACGGCCGCCAGTAGCGTCGCGGTGAAGGAACCCTTGGATTCAGAGGTGGCAGAGGCGTCACTCATGGTAGGTCAGGGATTCAACGATGCGGGGATCGCGGATCGGAATGAGTTTGGTTTTGGCGAAACTGTTTAAATAGGCCCAGACGCAGACCCCGCCGACACCAACCACGGAAGTGGCGATCCAGAGGAGATTCAGGCTAAGAAAGGGATAAGCGTCGCCCGCCGAATTTTTCAGCGAGGGCATGACGTTGTAAGTCATGTCCACGAGCACGACCGTGGCGATGAAGGCACCGACGCGCGGCAGCCAAGTCTTGGACAGTTTTACCGGGTAGTGAATCAGAGTAAGGAAAGGAGCGACGAAGTGACCGAAGAGCAGGAACATTCCCACGTAGCCCCAGGTGTTGAAGACGCCATCCTTGTTGATCTCGCGCAGGCTATACCAGAAGGTCTCCTCCGGGATATTTGCCATGTAGATCAGGAAATACTGGGAAAAGGTGATGTAGGCCCAGAATACGGTGAACGCGAACATAAGCATACCAATGGAATGCATATGATTGTTATTCAGGATGCCTTTGTAATCTCCACGCGACCAGAGCCAGACCATCAGGATCACGCCGAGCGAAAGTGCCGAACGGATGGCGCCGGCAAAAAACCACACTCCAAACATAGTGGAATACCAGTGGTAATCGAGTGCCTTAACCCAGAGAATCACGCACAGGGTCATGGATAATGCGGTGAAGGGTAACCCAACGGCGGTCCAGAAGCGGTTGGCGTGGGTATGAGCGATATCACCATCGTTGTCCTGAGCAACCGAGTGGGCGCGCAAGCGACTGGAAATCAGGGTCCAGCCGCCGAAGCCGACGAAGCTGGCGATGATCAGCGTCAGCGTGCTGAGCAGGCCTGACTTCTTGACCCACAAGACGTCTTGGGCGACCGTGCCGTGGCCACCGACCTGACTCAGGTCGTAAGCGGGATCGGTCCACTTCCAAATAAGACCGGGGGCGATTACCGCCGAGATGAGCAGGGGCGCGAAAAGCAACCCCAGCCAAGGCAGACAGGTGATCCAATTTTCATACTGGCGGCGCAGCACCGTCGACCAACCCGCGTCGAAGACGTGGTGGATCATAATCAGGAAAAGCGCTCCGAGGGAGACCGCTACCCAGAAGACCAGGCCAGTAAGGTAGGAAAAGGCCGCAGCCTTTCCGGAGAGGACAACGCCAAGGCCGGTGGCAGCAAGGCCCACTAAGCCCAGCACCAAGGCTTTGTTGGCGGCGGCGCTCACGGAGCGGGTGGAGCCAGCGGCGGAACCGCCGGACGCGGGAGAGATGGTGGCGACGTGGGTGCTCATTTCAGGCCAAGCTCGGATTTGTGGGCGGGGACAACATCGGCGGCAGTGCCGGTCTGGGCGCGTTGCAGGGCGCGGACATAGGCAATGACCGCCCAGCGGTCCGCCGGCTCCAATTTATCTGCGTAGGACAACATGTTGCCCTTGCCGGCGGTGATGGTGTGGAAAATGTCGCCCTCAGGCGTGCTGCGCAGACGGTCATCGTGGTAGGTCGGGGTGGCGCCCATGCCGTATTGCTTGGTGATGCCATTGCCGTCACCCACCGCGCCGTGACACGGGACGCAATAGATGGTGTATTTCAACTGGCCTCGCTCCAGTAGTTTGGCATCGACCTTGACGCTGGCGGGAAAACCCCGGGCCGGGGTCCCGTCGGCAGCTAGACCGCGATAGAGATGATCGTCGGCACCGAGGAACTTGGCCTCGGAAGCAAGGGCGGTCCGGCCGTAAGGCACTACGCCGGCGGGAGTGGGCCGATCCGTGCGGCGATCCGCGAAAAAGGCGGACTCGGCCTGAGGCTTGTATTTCGGCTGATGGTCCATGTCCGGGAAAATTTCCAGCGGGGTGCGCTGGGTGAGGGAACCGCGAAACCCGAGGACGGACACGGCGGAAACCACCACGAATAGAAGAGTGAGGTAGGCGTAGCGCATGGTCTTAGGCCTCCAATTCGGAGATTTCCTTGGCCCCGGCTTGGCTGAGCAGGGCCTTGGCGCGATTGAGGTCGAATTTCGGGTCGCGCGCCTCGATAACCACATAGAAGGCGTCGTCCAAGCCGCGCAGGATTTCCTTCGACTTGAGGACGGGGTGATAATGCTGCGGCAACCAGTTGAGGATAAACATGCCGGCGATGGTGGCGAAGGCGGTGAAGAGAATCGTCAGCTCGTAGCTGATCGGGAAGGCAAAGAGCGGACTGAAGTAGGGCTTGCCGCCCACGATCAGAGGATAATCAAAGGCACCGGTAAACCAGATCATCGACATGCCGGTGGTAAAGCCGGTCAGGCCGCCGAGCAGGGAGAACTTGGGCACATTGGAACGGCGCAGGCCCATGGCCCCGTCGAGTCCGTGGACAGGGAAGGGCGTGATGCAGTCCCAGTTTTTGTAGCCGGCGTCGCGCACTTGTTGAGCCGCGTGGTAGATTTCCGGCGCGGTGTCGAAGCGGGCCATCAGGCCGTAGAAGGTAGCAGCCATATTCGTGGTCGTGAAGGGTGCTTAGTGCTTGTCGTGGCCGCCGTGGACGTCCGCCTGGGGCATGACGGCCTTGATCTCGGCCATCGGCATGATGGGCAGGAAGCGGATAAAGAGGAGGAATAGGACGCCGAATACGCCGAAGGTTCCGAAGAACGTGAAGATTTCGACCGCAGATGGGCTGTAGTAACCCCAGGAGCTGGGCAGGAAGTCACGGGCCAGCGAGGTGACGATGATCACAAAACGCTCGAACCACATCCCGACGTTGACGAAAATCGAAAGGATCCAGACCAAGCCAATATTGCGGCGGATGCGCTTGAACCAGAAGAACTGGGGCGTGACCACGTTGCAGGTGATCATGATCCAATAGGCCCAAGCATAGTGACCAAAGGCGCGGTTGATGAAGGCGAAACCCTCGTAAGGATTGGAGCCATACCATGCGATGAAGAACTCCATGCCGTAGGCGTAACCAACGATCGTGCCAGTGGCCAAAATGATCTTACACATGCAGTCGATGTGATACTGCGTGATCAGATCCTCCAAACGGAAGATGGCCCGCAAGGGGAGCATGAGGGTCAGGACCATGCCGAAGCCGGAGAAAATCGCGCCGGCAACGAAGTAAGGAGGGAAAATCGTGGTGTGCCAACCGGGCAGAAGCGAAACGGCGAAGTCGAACGAAACGATGGTGTGCACCGACAACACCAACGGAGTCGAGATGCCGGCAAGAACGAGATAGGCCATCTCGTAGTTGCTCCAATGGCGATTGCTGCCACGCCAACCCATGGCGAAAAATCCGTAGAGGGCCGAGCGGATCTTGTCGCCCGCCCGATAAAAACGATCGCGGAGAATAGCCAGGTCAGGAATGAGGCCGATATACCAGAAGAGCACCGAAACCGTGCCGTAGGTCGAGACCGCAAACACGTCCCACTCGAGTGGCGAACGGAAGTTCGGCCAGATGGCGTTGGCGTTCGGGAAGGGAAAAAGGTAGCCCGGCAGGACGGCAAACCATACGCGTCCGACGTGGAATACCGGAAAGATCGCGGCGCAAACCACCGCAAAAATCGTCATAGCCTCGGCGGCACGATTGATCGAGGTGCGCCACTTCTGGCGCAAGAGGCACAAGATCGCGGAAATAAGCGTGCCGGCGTGGCCGATGCCGATCCAGAATACGAAGTTAACAATATCCCAAGCCCAGTTGACAGGATTGGCGTGGCCCCAAACACCAACGCCAGTGGACACCAAGTAAATGATGCCCGCGACGGTGAAACTCGCGAGGAAGCCAGAGACCGCGAACGCGATCCACCACCAGCGCGGGGTCGGTCCTTCAATGATGCCGCAGATCTTTTCGGTGACCCAGCTGAAGCTGCGGTTCTTTTCAACCAAGGTCGCACGCGGAAATGCGACTGGTTTTACCTCAGCCAGAATGGCTGGGGCAGAATGATCGGTGTGGGCGTGGGCCATTAGCTGTTACCTCCGAAGAAGAGTTTACCGAGGGTGGCGTGGGGCTTGGACTCGCCGTGCGCCTCGTGGGCGGGGGCGTGGCTTTGGCCATGTTCCGAGTGGCTGGCTGCGTGGCCGCCGTGCTCCATCCCGGCGGGATGATTCTTTTTTTCGTATTCCTGACGGCTCAGGGGTTGGCTGGCGTAGTCAGGCATCTCGGGATTCGGGTTGCGTAACTTGCCGAGGAAGGTGGTGCGGGGACGGATGTTCAGGTAGCCGAGGAGTTGGTAGTCCTGCTCCCGGGCCTTGGCTTGGGAAACGCGGCTGTTCACGTCCTTGACGTTACCGAACTCGATGGCCTCGACCGGGCAAACCTGCTGGCAGGCCACCTTGAAGGACCCGTCGGGAATCTCGACGTTGGCGGAGGCACCGGCAGCGACCTTCTGTTTGATCTTGGCCTGCTGGATGCGTTGCACGCAATAGGTGCACTTCTCCATCACGCCGCGCATACGCACGGTCACGTCGGGGTTCTTAACCATCTTTACCAATTCAGGCATGCCCTGCTTGCCGAGAGGCCCCATGTAGAGGCTGTCGAGCTGGCGCTGATTGTAGTCGAAGAAGTTGAAGCGACGGACCTTATACGGACAATTATTCGCGCAATAACGGGTGCCGATGCAGCGATTATAGGCCATCGTGTTGATGCCTTCCTGATCGTGGACGGTGGCATTCACCGGGCAAACCGTCTCGCAGGGGGCGAGCTCGCAATGCATACAGGCCACGGGCTGGAGCGAAACTTGGGGATCCTCGGGCAGTTCGGCGTTGCCTTCGCCACCGAAGGCACCGGCCTCGATCTTGCCGTCGGAATAGTAGCGAT
Organism: uncultured Verrucomicrobiota bacterium; assembly: GCA_903869675.1. GTDB lineage: Bacteria > Verrucomicrobiota > Verrucomicrobiia > Opitutales > Opitutaceae > IMCC26134_A. The sequence continues at coordinate 134,734 of CAIQAB010000022.1, forward strand.
CGAGACGGATCCAGTGCATCTCGCGACCACGCAGGACCTGGTCCTTGCCGACAATTGGAATATTGTTTTCCGCCTGACAGGCGATCACGCACGCGCTGCAACCGATGCACGTATTGAGATCGATGGACATGCCCCACTGGTGCACGCCATCGAGGAAGGCTTTGGGACCGGAGAAATCCGGCGTCTCCATTAACGAACCTCCGCGCGGGGTGGTGCCAGCGCGCTCGGCGGTAATCTTGGCGCGCTCCTCTCGGGAGAGCTTGGCGAATTCTTCGGGGTTCATGTCCCCATAGGTCGCAGGCGCATGCGCCTCCATGCCCATCTCGGTAACGAAGCCCGGATTGGCGCGGAACTCTTCCAAATTGGCCTCGCGCACGATGTCGCGGCCTTCCATGGACCAATGCTCCTGGGTGTTGGCCAAGAGCGAGAATTCACCCGGAACAATGGTGAGCTTGGCGCCGGTGGCGATGTTCAAGCCGTCGGTGCCGCGCAGGGCGTAGCCATCGAAACCAACGCCGTGGCCGACGCGGCCAACGACCTTGCGGCCGTAGCCCAAAGTCACTGCGACGGTCCAATTGGACAGACCAGGCTGAATGTGAATCGGGCCGCGCACCTTGCGGCCGCCGACCACGAGTTCACCGATGAAGGCCTTTTCCTTACCTTGAGAGTAAGAAGCGTTTTCCTTGCGGGCGACTTGGATCATCGAGCCGCCGGGCTCAATGCCGAGCTTTTTGGCAAGGCGGGGCGAGACTAGGATGGAGTTGTCCCACGCGATTTTGGTGATAGGCTCAGGGCACTCTTGCAACCAACCGTTATTGGCAAAGCGACCGTCGTCGACCTTGGAGTCGAAAACGAAGCGGACTTCCAGGCTCTCCTCGCTCACTACGGCGGGCGCCGCGACTGCGGCCAGAAGCTTGCTCACGCCACGGGCGGAGAAATTGGCGGATACTTTCGGATAGGCTGAGTCGGCGAGAAGACCGTCGTGCAGGAATTGGCGGAAACCCTTTTCGCCGGCAACACCAGGCAGAGAAGTGATGGTCTCATAGACCAGCGAATAACCGTCGGGTTTGTCTTCGCCGAGGATGCGGGCGAGCACTTCGAGCTCGGTGACGCCGGCAAAGAGGGGAAGAATCATCGGCTGGATCGGCACAATGGTGCCGTCGGCGGTGCGGGCGTCGCCCCACGACTCAAGGTAATGGGCGGCGGCGAGGAAAACGCCGGCGGGCGAGGCGGCGGCGGTCTCGTCGACATGATAACCGAGGCGAATCACCTGGCCCGCTTTGGCGATGGCCGCGGCGAATCCGAGATCGGCGGGGGCGTTATAAGCAGGATTGCCGCCGAGGAGGACGAGGGTCTTGACCGCGCCGCTGGCAAGGAGCTTGGCGACCTCGGTGATGCCCGAGGCAGAGATGGCGGGCACCGCGACAAAATCTACGGTGTGGCCGATGGCGCCGAGCGCGACATTCAAGGCGTAAACAATGGCATGCACCTCGGCGGGGAGGTGGGCTCCGGCGATAACTACGCTCTCGCCCTTGTGGGCCAACAAGTCGGCGGCAGCGGCGGCGAGCCATTTGTCCTTATCCTTGAAATCAAGCCCCTGGGCCAAACTGGAGAAAACATCCAGCCCGGTGACTCGGCCAGCCAGCGCGGCGGCGAAGGACAGGAGATGACTGCTGGCGAGGCGCAGGCGGTGATCCGCCATCGAACCAGTGAGGGTGAAAGTGCTCTCGATCGCGTAAAGGCGGTTGAGCTCGGCATCCTTGGTCAGCGCCTTGCGACCCTTGGCGAAATCCCGGGCGTAGGCAAGGGCGCCCGCCTCGGCCGCGAAAAAATCGGCGTCGAGCGAGAGGATGCGCTTGGCCTTGGCGAAACGGTAGACCGGCTTCAGGTCGGCGCGACCGAAGGCTGCCTCGGCGGCGGCGACGGGAGCCTCGTCGGCCACGGGCTCATACTCGGCCCACACCGCCTTGGGCAGGGTGGCCTTTAGTTTAGTCACAAGGCGGGCCCGGGTGGGCGAACCGGATGTCTCAGATAAGAACACGAGGCCCTCGCCCTTGGAGGCTTTGGCATCGGCACCAAGCGAGGCGAGCACATCGTTGACCTGGGCGGCGGTGGCGGCGGAACCCTTGATCGTGTGGGTCGTGGCGCGATCCACGTCATAAAGATCAAGGACTGAAGCCTGCACGAGGGCGTTGGTGGCGCCACCGTAGGGCGTGAAGGTCGGGTTGCCTTCGAGCTTGGTCGGGCGACCCTGATGGGTCTCGGCGAGGACCGGGATGGCGTTCCGGCGGATCGGGAAGGCGCTCGCGTAATAAAGCGGGAGGCCAGGGATGATGTTCTCGACTGATTTGCCGTAGGCAAGGATGTGGGCCTCGGGACGGCGGCAACCGGCGGCCAGACCCACGCCACCAAGGGCGAAAGAGGCGGCCATTAACTTGAAAAACTTGCGGCGGTCGACGCCGTTCAGGTTGTCCGCGCCCTCGGGGAACTCGCGCTCCAGCTGGGCCTGCACCGCAGGGTTTGAGGCGAGGTCATCGAGACTGCGCCAATAACGCGGACCGGTCGCGAGGGACTCGGAATTGGCGGGCGCGGAATGGTCGAATTTGCGTTTCATCGTCTAGGATGGCGATCAGCGGTGGCAGCCGGAGCAGCTCTGGGGAGGTTGGATATTCCAGTCGTGGACGAATTTCTTGCCCTGCTCGAGCTGGCCGGCGTCGCCACCGGGGTGCTTCCAGTCCAGGTTGGTCACAAGTTTCGGGTCACGAACAAATTTTGCGGGATCACGATGACACTCCAAGCACCAACCCATGGAGAGGGGCTTGGCGTGGTGCACGACGTCCATCTCGTTGATCTGACCGTGGCAGCTCACGCAGGACACGCCACGAGCCACGTGGACGGAGTGGTTGAAGTAAACGTAATCAGGAGCCTGATGCAGGCGGAGCCAAGGCACAGGATTGCCGGAAGCATAGCTCTCGCGAACGGGCGCGAGCAGAGGGCTGTCGGTCTTGATCTGGTTGTGGCAGTTCATGCACGTCTGAGCGGTCGGCACGTTAGAGTGGCCGGACTTCTCGACGTTGCTGTGGCAGTAGCGGCAGTCCATGCCGAGCTGGCCGGCGTGGAGCGCGTGGCTGAAGGGCACCGGCTGGGTCGGTGCGTAGCCGACGCGGGTGTATTTGGGCGTCGCGTAATAAGTGACGCCGGCGAGGACGATCCCGGTTGTGAGCCCGATGAAGATCAGGATCTGAAGCGGGAGTTTGTTGGCCGACTTGGGAAACAGGTTGGACATGATCCGGAGGATTGGCGGCTGCGAACGCGCGGGCGGTTAAAGGGAACCCGCCTCGCGGGCGACGGACCGGGGATCGGCTTCGATGCGGAAGGGCGACTTGGCGCTGGCGGAGGAAGCGGCGGCCTCGGCGGCGGGCTTGGCCGCGAGCCGCGCACCACCGAGAAGGCCTAGGCCCGCCAGACCGGCGAGGGCCTTGGCGAAAAACGTCTTTCGCGTATGTTGAGTGCTCACGTGTGTCAGAATAAGGTTAAAGTCGCCGCGCACCTGAGCGATCGGTGATTCCAAAGTAAAACAAAAACTCCAAGGAACTCGCGCGAGTGCGAAAACATAGAAGGATGACGATGCGTCGGAAAGGGAGATGCTTATCATGCTCAGACTAAAAACCATCCCGCCCGAGAGTTGAGGCGGATGTAAAATATTTTAGCCGCGGCGAGTCCCCGCCGTGAGATCGGCCGCCTTGGCCCCCATCGCCGCCGGGATCGCCGGTCGCTCCGCGAGGTGGTCGCGGATGACGTTCACCAGCGCGCTGCCCACCACGACTCCATCCGCGTGCCGGGCGACCTCGGCCACGTGAGCCCGGGTGCCGATGCCAAAGCCCACCACCACCGGGAGCGTCGTGTGGGCCTTGATCGCCGCCACCGCCTCGGGAATCCCGGTCGCGACCGCGTCGCGCACACCGGTGACGCCCTCGCGCGAGACGTAGTAGATAAATCCAGTAGCCGCTGCCGCAATACGGGGCAGGCGCAGCGTGGGCGTAGTCGGCGCCACGATGAAAACACTCTTCAACCCCTCCCTGGCGCAGGCCGCCGCCACGTCGGCGGACTCCTCCGGCGGCAGGTCAAGCACCAGCATGCCATCCAGCCCGGCCTCCTTGGCTGCGCGCACGTAGGCTTCAGTGCCGTTGGAGAAAACCAAATTGTAGTAGGTGTAAAAAACCAGCGGCACATCGGGAAACTCGGCCCGCAGGGCGCGGACAAGCTCATTGACGCGCGCCATCGTCATGCCGCCTTCGAGCGCACGCTGGGCGGCGAGCTGGTTGGTCAACCCGTCCGCGAGCGGATCAGAGAAGGGCACGCCGATCTCCAGCACGTCCACGCCGTTGCGCAGGAGGGCACGGCAAGCGTCTAGAGAGGTGTTGAAATCCGGATCACCCGCGCAGAGGTAGGCGACGAAAGCGGCGCGGTTCTCGGCGCGGGCGCGGGCGAAGGCGGAGGCGATGCGATCCATGGTGCGAGGAGGAAAAGTGGGGACGGAGGGAATGTGGAAGACAGGACACGAACCGGAAAACCAGCGCTCGACGTGCGCCTTAGCCGGAAAGCGATAGAAATTACATATCGACGCGCAAAGCCCCGCGCGGCGCAACGGGTTTTTCCGCCAAGGCCCGCACCCCGCGCGACTCCGGACACCACTAGGCTGGCGCGGTGGACAATTTCGGGGCGTTTACCGGGCTCGAGCGAGGGGCAAAGCGGGACGTAGTGGCTCCCGAATGTCGACTCAGCAGAGGCAAGTTTGATTCAGCCTCGACCTCCGTCGCTTGGCGGTAAACCCGAAGCCGGTTCAGCCCTGGGGCATGGCAGCCATGCGCCGAGCGCGGCGTCGGACGCTGGCGAAGACGAGCAACAGGCTCCCGGCAACGACCGAATAGGTCACCGGCTCAGGAATGGCTGAAGCTAACATTTTACCTCTGCCGACCAAATGACCCTTACCGTCGGTGTCTCCATAAAATGCACTGACTGCCTCCAAATAGTTGAAATCAACTACGCCACTATTATTGGTCATGTTCATGATTTCGTTGTAGAAACCCAAGCCGATAGAGGAAGCCTGTGGGCCAGGTGCCGACAGCGCGATCGTGGCACGCGTGTAGATTGAATCAGCGCCAGAATCAGGAACCTCGCTGCGCACGGAAAGGATTGCGCCAGTCGCCCAGAGCTCTTTGCCGCAATGGATCTCGAATGCAGAGGACGCCGTAGGCGAGTAAACGGCAAAACCGAGCGCCTTAGAATCACCGAAAGGACGTGGGCTGTGAAGAGCGCTTAAGGTTAATGCCGAAAATTCGAAGGTGAGCGGCAGAGCGAGCCCATCCAGCGAGGGAAAATCAGTGTTATTGAGCGTCGCGATAATAGTTTCCACTGTGCCGGGAATACCGCTGGGGAGAACCCAGGAATGGTTAGTCCAATCGGTGACCACCACTTCCGTGTTGTAATCCAACGCATCGCCGGCGCAGCACGGGCCAGCTACGGCGAGACTTAGCGCGAGAATGCAGATGAAACTTCTTAGCTTAAGGTGGACTTCCATAATTATCACGAGGTGCAGTAATTTTTAGCTAATTATTGACAAGGCGATTCCCCCGCACAGCCAAAGATGGCATTCATTTTCTTCGTAACATAGAATCGATTGCCTAGGTCTCCGATACTTGAAACAGAAACGAAAAGCGTGGAAAAATACCCCTTAAAAAGCTGGAGGAAATGAATTTGCGCTCAGAGCACCACCAGATTATCGCGGTGGATGACCTCGAGGCGTTTGCGGGCGGGGAAGAGCGGGCGGACTTGTTCGCTGGCAAGGCCGGCGATCCGGGCGACCTCGGTATCGGAAAACGCGCTCTCGCCGCGAGCCACTAGGACCTCGTCGGGGCCGACTATATTTACGATATCCCCCGCGCTGAAGCGGCCGCGTGTGCCGGTGACGCCGACGGCGAGCAGGCTGCGACCTTGATCACGAAGCACGGGGACGGCGCGGGCGTTGATCAGGATGTGGCCGGTCGGGCGTTGGTAGTGGGCGATCCAGCGTTTGCGGGACTCAAGCGGGGCACCGGCGGGGACGAAGTAAGTGCCAGGGTTGTCCCCGCGGAAAAGGCGGGCGAGAATAGAGGGCTCGGCCCCGCTGGCGATGAACACGCCGCAACCGGAACGCAGGGCTACCTTTGCGGCGGTGATCTTGGAAATCATGCCGCCGGTGGCCGTGACATCGGTGGTGCCGCCCGCCATGGCCTCAATCTCGGGGGTGATTTTTTCAACCACAGGGAGAATCTGGCCGGTGCCCTTCAGGTCGATCAGGCCGGGGGCGGTGGAGAGGATGACGAGTTGGTCGGCGTCTACCAGGCCAGCGACGAGGGCGGAGAGGGTGTCATTGTCACCGAACTTGATCTCGGCGGCGCTCACGGTGTCGTTTTCGTTGATGATGGGGACGACGCCGTAGTGGATAAGTTCCTCGAGGCAGGCCTTGACCCCGAGGTGGCGGGCGCGGGAACGGAGGTCCTCGTGGGTGAGCAGGACCTGGGCTACGGCGAGGCCCTGGGGATCAAAGGCGCGCTGCCAGGTCTGCATAAGCAGGCTCTGGCCGATGGCGGCGCAGGCCTGCTTCCGGGAGACGTTGGCGGGTTTTTTTTTCAGGCCGAGGCGGCCCATACCGAGGCCGACGGCGCCAGACGAAACGACGATCACCTCGGAGCCGGCAGCGCGGAGCGCGGCCAGGTCGGCGGCGAGGGCGGCAACTCGTTCGGTATTCAATTCCCCGATGCCGCGGGTGAGCACGCCGGTGCCGAGCTTTACTACGACGCGGCGGGGGAGGGCGGGGGCGGGCATAAAAGTTTAAGAGGAAAGGTTAAGTTTAAGGATGTAAGGAAAGCCGGAGGGACTCCGGGAGTGCCGAACTGCAACTTAAACTTTGGACTTAAACGGCGCGCGGAGCGCGCTTAGCCGACGGTGAGGAGGTCTTTTTCTTTCGTGGCGAGGTGTTTGTTAATTTCCTCGATGGCCTTGTCGGTGGTATTCTGGATGTCCTTCTCGACGCGCTTGGCCTCGTCCTCGGGGAGTTTGGCTTTTTTCACGCCTTCCATCACGTCGCGGCGCACGTTGCGCACATGGACGCGCCCCTCCTCGGCGAGACGTTGGGCGACCTTGACGAACTCCTGACGGCGTTCGCGGGACATATCAGCAAGGGGGACACGGACGACTTGCCCGTCGACGGCGGGATTGAAGCCGAGATTGGCGATCTGGATGCCTTTGGCGATGGCTTGGGTGAGGCTGCGATCCCAGGGAGTGATCAAAATCATGCGCGGGTCGGGAGTGCTGATGGCGGCACAATCCTTGATGCGAGACATGGCACCGTAGGCCTCGACCATGATGCCCTCGACCATAGAGGGGCTAGCCTTGCCGGTGTGGATATTGGAAAACTCGTGGAGGGTGTGATCCACGGTTTTTTTCATGCGGGCTTGGGCGTCGGTGAGGAAGGGGGATGACATGGTTAAAAACAAACACCATGGGCGCGCGGCGGCGCAAGGTGAAGGCAGAAACCGGGCTATGCTCAAGCTGGGTTGGTGGGAGGGCGGGTGAGGAAGGGCAGGATCTTCTCGTAAACCAAGCGGGGGCTGGCGGGCTTGGTCACGTAGTCTTGGACCCCGGCCTTCAGGCAGGCTTCGCGGTCAAAAGGCATGGCTAGGGCGGTCAGGGCAATGATGAACGTGCGGGAGACGGCAGGGTCGGAGTGGGCGCGGATCAAGCGGATAGCCGCGAGGCCATCCAGCAAGGGCATCTGGATATCCATCAGGACGACGGAAGGACGGAGGGCGACGGTCTTATCCAACGCTTCGCGACCATTTGCAGCCGTCTCCACGCAGCAGCCCTTCGCCTCGAGATAATCGCGAAGAGCAATGGCACTAGCAGGGATATCATCAGCGATCAGCACGAGCGGTCGGGGACCCGAGAAGGGCGGGGCGGAAATATCGGCGGGCGCGACCGCCTCGGCGGAGACCGCAGGGAGGGGATCGACGGAGTCAGAAAGGAGAGGCAGGATAAGAGTGAAGGTGGATCCTTCACCAGGCTGACTGATGACCTCGATGCGCCCGCCGTGAAGGGCGGTGAGTTGTTTAACCAAGGCGAGGCCAAGGCCCGTGCCGCCGTAATCCCGGGCGAGGCGGGCATCGAGTTGAACGAAGGGTTGAAAAAGGTTCGGAATCTGATCGGCCTCGATGCCTATGCCGCGGTCCCAGACCTCGAGGAGCACCTCGTCACGGACGGTGGATACGCGCAAGCCAAGCAGACCGCCTTCAGGGGTAAATTTGACCGCGTTGCCAAGCAGATTGACCAAAATTTGCTGCAGACGACGGGGCTCGGCGCGGACCCGGAGTGTCGGAGGCGGCAGGATGCACTCGAGGGTCTGGCGACGACGCGCGGCCATGGGCTGGATGATCTGGAGACTATTTTCGCAGATCTCGAGCAACTGATAGGGAGTGAGGACGATGTCGTCCCGACCGGACTCGATTTTGGCGAGATCGAGGATGTCGTTGATCAGGTCCAGCAGATGGCGACCGCTGGACACCACAAGATCGAGGTAGCGCGACTGTTTTTCGGTGAGGGGGCCGTGGATGCGTTCGACGAGGGATTCGGAAAGTCCGAGAATGGAGTTAAGCGGAGTGCGCAACTCGTGGCTCATCATCGCAAGGAAGGCGCTCTTGGCGCGATTCGCGTTCTCGGCGGCGCGAGTGGAGCGTTCGGCGTCACGGATGGCCTCCTGCAGGCGGTTGTTGGTTTCACTCAGGGAGGCTTGCGAGCGGAGCAAATTGACGGTTGTCACCTTCAGAGGCGTGACATCCACAAAAGAGCACAAAAGGTAACGGGTGCCGCGGAACCGGAGGATGTCCGTGTTGGCGAGCACCGTATGGACCCTACCCTGGTGATCTCGGAAGCGGGATTCCGCTTCGGGGCCAAGGCATAAGCGGGGCGCGGCGCCGTCCTCCGAAGGGAGAAAAAAATCGTCGATGCGGCGGTGGACGAGTTCCTCGGCCGGGACGCCGATCAGGCGGAGGGCGGCGGCATTGGTCTCGACGATTTTTCCACTGGTCTCGTGCACGAGCAGGATGCCGCTTTGCACGGTGTTCAGGATCGCGGCGATACGCCGGCGCTCATCCTCGATGAGGGCCTGGTTGCGGTGGCTCTGTCGCGTGAAGAGGAAGAAAATCGCGAAAAGAATCGCGACCAGCACACCGGACATGACGGCGAGCAAAGCGAGCGCCTTGAAAGCGGGCCCGATCACCTCCTGCTCATCGGCGGAGACGATCAGTTGGCCTTGCCAGCTTTCCAGCTTCAGGGGCATGTAGGCGGAAATAAAAGAGGTCGTGGAGCCGTCGAGTTCGACGCGATGCAGGAGGCGGCCCTCGTAGCCTTCGAGAGAATCGGCCTTGAGCGCGGCGAGGCTTTCCGGGTGGAAACGAGGCGGCACAGTGACTTGTTTTCCGCCGTGGCGAACCAGCAGCGTGCGCCCTTCCGAATCCAGTAAGTGAATCCAGACATCGGGATGACTGAGACTGAAGGTGATCAGCCGTTGGCGCCAAAAGAGGCCGGGATCGATGACTGCAAAAACACGGGCGTGGACCTCGCCATCGTCCTGCTGGACAAGGCCGCTAATGAGAGTGGTGTCGGCCGTGGCGCTGGGAGCCGCGAAAGGCACGAGGGGGGACGAGTGGAAATAGTTTTCCCCGTTCAGGCGCATAGCCCGCCCGCGGTCATCGGGCCCGATGACGATGAGTTCGCGCAGGATACCCTTGTTAAGGGAGAGGAAACGGCGGATGGGAACCAGGGTATCGGGCGGGGCGTCGCCCGCTTGCAGCAAGCGCTCGTAGGACAGATGGCTGAGCGAGAACGTGAATTCCTCTCGAAAACGCGAAAAATCCTCGGAGCCGGAGCGGGATACGCCAAAGGCGAGCTCCCGACCAAGGTCGACCGCACGCTTACGGATATCGCTACGAAGTTCCTGATTGATGGCTAAAGCGCCGAGCACCACCACCGCCACGGCGACGAGCGCGAGAATCGCGGCGGAACGAAATACCGGCGAAGGAGCGGGACGAGAATTGGGGCTGACTGGATTCAATTCGGATAAAGCTCGATGACGGTCCAACCCAGCTCGGGAACGGGGGCGGCGTAGGCGGTATGGAGCTGACCATTGAGCTCCACTGTAGCGGAAGAATGGCCCTCCCGAAGGAGTTGTGTGGCCATGGTGCGGACGGGGCGGAGCGTGCTCTTGAGGATATTGTAGTCCTCGGGTTTGAAGGTATCGAGCTTCACCGTTTCCAAATATTTGTGGTCCTTGAGGGGTGGCATCTCAAGACGCTGGATGGCGCTTTCCGTGGCGGCGACCAGCACACCTTCCCGGGAGACTACGGCCACGGCTTGGTTCATGGTGCGGAAATATTGCTCGACCAAGGTGGCAATGGTGACATCTAGGCCGGGGACTCCCTCGAGTTTTTCATCCACGTAGACAGGGGCTATGGTGCTTACCATCCAACCACGTCCGGCGGGATCGACGTAAGGTTCGGGCACCCAGACGCCCTTGCGACCGGGATTATGAGCGGCATCGGCGAGGTAATAAAAATTGAACTCGGGGATGTTCATACGCGGCGGATACTGCGCGATCGTGTCGAACCAAGGATAGATCCGGTTCAAGCTGTGTCGGTCATTGTAGTAAGCTTGGCTCACGGCCGGCAGCTCGCGGCAGATGCGGATCAACTCGGCATCGAGCGGTTCCGTGAGGTAGGCCACCTCCTGCATATCGGACGTGACGGGCAGGACGGCCGAGATCCAAAGCGCGGCGCCACCATCGTCCTTTGGTTTATGAAAAGCACCGTCGCGAGAGAAGGTGTATTTGGTTTTATCCACACCCCGGATGATTTCGGCACGACGCGAATAAAGTGAGGCGGTGGTGGCGGCGAGGCGCTCGACCTCCTCGCGCAATCGCCGGAGGTCAGTATCAAGCTGGGTGGCGAGCGAGGGCGCCACGGTGGCGATGGCCGCGGGTGGGCGCGAACAGGCCGCGAGAGCGAACAGGAGGGCGGCACCTAGCAGGCGGATCAGGCTTTTCATGAAGTGCTCGTAGTTTCAGGTCTTGGCGGCGTCGGAGGAAGTTGGGCCGAAAAAAACGTAAAAGGTAGCGCCTTCACCTGGGCGGCCTTCGGCCCAGATACGGCCTTGGTGGGAGCGGAGAAGGCGGGAAACCAAGGAGAGGCCCAGGCCGAGCCCATCGCTCGAAGCAGCACCGGGCAGGCGCGAGAATTCCCGGAAAAGCCGATCGGAATCGCGGGTATCGAAGCCCACGCCGTTGTCCCGCACGTAGAGCACCGGTCCCGCGGGGGATTCCTGCGCCCCGATCTCAATCATCGGCTCCGACCGGCCGACGGAGTATTTCAAAGCGTTACCGACTATGTTGAAAAACACTCTTTCCAGCAGAGGCTCGGAAACGAGAATGGGAGGCAAAGGCAGAATATTGATTATCGGACGGGACTTGGGCTGGATGGCGGCCAGTTTCCAGCAAAGGCGCTCTATTACTGGCCGGGGGTTTATCGGATGTTCGGGACCGCTGGCGGTATGCTCGTCGGAAGCGAGGCGGAGGATGTTAGTGATCATCTCCTCCATCATGAGCGTGGCCGCGTGCGCCTGAGTGATACAATTCTTCACCTCAGGATCGAACGGAGCGGGACCGGTCACGAGTAAGGAAAGATAGCCTTTGACCACGCAAAGGGGGGAACGCAGGTCGTGGGAAACAAAGGTGGCATAAGACATGAGGAGTTGGTTGGCCTCCTCAAGTTGGCGGGTGCGCGAACGGACCAGGGCGTCAAGGTCGCGATTCATGGCCTCCAAGGACTCGCGGGCGCGAACCTCGACGGTGATGTCGTCAAGCACGAGCATGACGAGCGGGCCATCGGTTTCATCGAGGCGAGCGGCCCGGACGTGCAGGACGCGATCACCACCGGGAGCCTTTAGGCGGACGGTAATAGGGCCGGGATTGTCGGGACCAGCAAAGGCCGCGGTGACAAGGGCGGTGAGTTCCGCAATGACGGCCGCGGGCAGACTCGCAGACAGGGGTGAGCCGATCCGCGGAGGCAGCCCGGTGGACGACAACAAATCATCGGCCCGAGCATTGACCGCAGAGAGGTGAACGGCGGCGTCGACCAAAACAATGGCCGCAGGCGACAGCTCAAAGAGATGCTCGAAGCGGGCGCGCTGCTCGGCGATGGAGCGGAATCGATTCAGACGGGTGATGGTCCGGACCCGCGCCCGCAGCTCCTCGATCGGGATGGGCTTGGAAATGAAATCATCCGCGCCGGCTTGGATACCCTTCAGGCGGGAAGCCTGATCATTCAGGGCGGTCACCATGACGACTGGAATGCTGGCGAGCGCAGGGGTGGAGCGGATCTGTTGGCAAACCGCGTAACCATCCAGCTCGGGCATCATGATATCGAGCAGGATCAAATCGGGCCGGTAGCGGGCGGCGGCATCCAGGGCGGCATAGCCGTCGGCGGCGGTGTGCAGCTCATATTCACCGGAGGATAAAATGGCCTCGAGGGTGGCCAGATTCATCTCCTGATCATCGACAAGAAGGATGCGCGGGAGCTGCGCGTTGGAAAGGGACTTCATGCGGATGGAGGCAAAGGCAGGGCAAAGTCGGACACCAAGCCGGCCGGGTCCACATGGACAGAAAAGGTGAGATTTGCACCTTGGGAGCGCAGCAGAAGACGTGCGGTGGCAAGACCGAGGCCCATGCCCGGTATCTCGCCGCTGAACTTTTTCTCCACCTGCCAATAGGGCCGGCCGAGCCGGGCCACAAATTCAGGCGGCAAGGCGGGGCCGGGGGCAAACAGACGCAGCCGGTCGGACCCGAGAAAACTGGCATCGAGGCCTAGGCGCGGAGCCTCGCTGAATTTGCGGTAGTTTTCCATCACCTCGACCAAAGCCAGCCGGAGCGAAGCGACGCAGTAGCCGGAGACCAGTGCGGCGCCTGCTCCCCCACTGTCGATGCGGAGCTGTTCAATGCCCGCCTCGGAGGCCGCCTCGTGGAGCAATTGCACCCAGGTTTGGTCAGCAACCGCGGCGCCGGATTCAGGCGCACACAAGGCGTCATGGTAGCGAAGAACATCGATGACCGACTCCTCAAGTCTTTGGGCGCTGAGGCGGGCGCTGGTCAGCAGTTTCCGCACTTGGGTCGAGTGCAACAAGCCGGGGTCACCAAGCACGAGATCGAGGGTGGCGCCCATGCCGTTGAGGGGGGTGCGGAACTTGTGGGCCAGCAGATTTTGAAAGGTCCAGGTTTCAAGCTCTCGGCGAACCTCGCTCGTGCGGTCGGTGAACTTGATCAGCAGATCCGCGCTGCGGTTATCCGGGTCACTAAACAGGTCCGCCTGCAACCAGCGGGAGGCGGAGAAACGGGTCTCGGGAAGAAAGAGCGCGAAGCCTTCGCCGGCACTGAAACCACGGGCGCGGATACGATCGAATGCATCGGGCGGGTCCGGCCGATAATAACGACCAAGCAAAGAGAGGCCGTCGGGGGCCGGAGTCGCCGGCAAGTGAAACAACTCGCACGCACGAGGATTGGCCGCGACCAAACACCCGCCCGAATCAAGAATGACGAGAGCCTCCAGCGAGTGCTCGACCAGCCAGCGCAGGCGATGTCGCTCGGCCGAGAGGGAATGAAAACGATTAAGACGCAAAATAATGCGAACCTTGGCCCGCAACTCTAGAGCAGGGATTGGCTTCAGCAGGTAATCTTCAGCCCCCGCATCAAGCGCGGCGGGCATGGCCGTATCCTCATCACTGGACGAGAGCACGATGATGGGGATTTCGCGCGCAAGAGGATCGCGACGCAGCTGGGCACAGACCTCCAGCCCGCTCAGACCGGGCATGTTTAAATCGAGCAATATCAGGTCAGGCGGCCTGCGCGCGATCTCAGCCAGCCCGGCATGACCGTCGGCAGCCTCCAAGACCTCGCAGTTATCAATCGAGGCGAGCAAGTCACGAACACGCAAACGCACCGTCACGTCATCATCAACCACGAGGACGCGACGGAGCTGACTCATGGTCGGGATTGCGTAGGCGTCGGCGCCGCAGATGTCACCACGCCACGATCACAGGCAAAGCGGGTCAATTCCGCCACCGAGTGCAATCCAGTCTTGCGAATAAGCGACGCCCGATGGCTATGCACGGTGCGCACACTGATTCCCAGATGCTGACCGATCGACTTGGAAGACATCCCCTCAGCCACCATCCGTAAGACTTCCAGTTCCCTTGAGGTGATACCGGAAAGATCAGGACCCGGGCTACGGACGATGCCTGAAATAACTCCCGAAATAGTCGGGCCGAGATAGGCACGACCAGCACCCACAGCCTGGAGCGCAGCGGTAAAATCCGAAAAACCGGAAGTCTTTTCAATAAAGCCACCCGCACCGTGGGAAAACGCCTCTTGAACAACGTGCCGTGTGGTGTTGGCGGAAAAAACCAAAATCCTAGGCCGAACCGGCCAAGACTCTATGGCCGTGAGAAAGCTGAGGCCGGTTTCCTCGGCTAAAATCCAGTCCAACACAACAATATCGGGTCGGTGCAACTCGGTAAGTCGCAATGCCTCCTGCACGTTTCCGGCCTGAGCTACGACCCGAAAGCTCGGCATGTAGGCAATGAGGGTGGCCATCATCTGGCGAATCGCAATTTGATCCTCCAAAAGCAGCACGTTGCGCAAAGGGACATTAGGATGCATAAAAACGAACTACATCGCTATTCGGCCATGTGTCATCAGTAAAGGTAGCTAAGCTACCTTTGGTAAAAAATTAATAAATCCAAAAAAGCGAGCGCTAGATTTGTGAATTAGCGAATAAAAACATTGGGCCAGAAACAGCCCCATCGCCCGGTAAACACTTGTGCGCCCGGGACCAACTCAAGACTTTCCCACGCCCCCACTCCGGCTTTTGCGGGGTAGACTTAAACTAATGCCAACTCCGCCGATCTCGAGCCACGACCGCAACCCGCTGCCTGGCCTACGCCATGCGTGACCGAACCCTCGTCCAAACGCCGATCAAAGCCCGAAAGGCAAACAACGCAGCAACTGGGCCTTCTGACCCGGCTCGACTTGCTTGTCCTTGGCCGCGCGCCGCTTGGCCTTGGTGCTCTTGGCCGAGAGCAAATGACGAAAGCCCGGTGTGCGGCGCATCAGCTTGCCGGTGCCGGTCAGTTTAAAACGCTTGGCCACCGATTTTTTGGTTTTTTGCATAAAGTAGTTCTCCAAAGCCAGGGCAACGCAGACGCCACCCGGCCCAATCAGCGTTTTGTCAGTTCTTCAACGGTGGGCAGCGTGTAGCTGATCTTGCCCTCGAAAATCTCCCGTAGAGCGATATCCTCGAGCGCAAGTTTCTCCAACGAGACCACCAGCGGTCGCGCACCACGGCGCAGTTGTTTAACCCGCCGTGAGACAAGGTTGACCAAGATGTTGGGGTCTTCGACCACCTTGCGCGCGCTTTGCAGATAATCGTCTCTCATGGTTGAAGCGCCAGGGGCGGAAGGGTGAACATAGATGGAAAGGGAAGGGGCGGCCGTCGTTTCGGACGGAATGCCCAGCCTAAAAACCATTTTCCCAAAACGCGACGTATATCCCGCTCATTCTTGACTTTCCGCGGTAAGAGCTTCCCGGGGCAAAGGCTTGGATACGATTGTCTCCACTGTAAACAGGGCGCCCCAAACACAACGGCTGAATCGCGGGTTGACAAGAGCCCCCGCGATCCAGCTTGATAACCGTCTTTTTCAAAAATGAGCGCCACCGAAACCACCGCCACCCAGTCCCTCACCCCCGAGGCCTTCCCCTTCACCCAGCCCGAGCTGATGGTCCGCTACGTCACCGACACCGGCAAGATCCTGCCGCGCAAATACACCCACCTCTCGGCCAAACAGCAGCGTCGCGTCACCGCCACGATCAAACGCAGCCGAGCCATGCTGCTCGCCAAGTAAACCGCCCTCTCGGCGACCCGCTTACTTCCCTGACTGCCGGGACGGCCGAAAGCCGCCCCGGTTTTTTATGCCCGCACCCCGGCCTCGCATCTTCCGCCCGACCCCGGCCAACCTTGCCCGCCTCGCCGCCGCCCTCCGCCGCGGAGCACTCGTCGGCGTGCCCGCCGAGACAGTCTACGGCCTCGCCGCCGACGCCCTCGACCCCGCGGCCTGTGCCGCCATTTTCACCGCCAAGGGCCGCCCGAGCACCGACCCGCTCATCGTTCACCTCGCCGCCGCGCGCGATCTGCCGAAGGTCGCCATAACCAATGCCGCCATCGCTCCCCTCGCGCGGGCCTTTTGGCCGGGTCCGCTGACGTTGGTGCTGCCCAAACTGTCCTGTATTCCCGATTTGATCACCGCCGGCCGCCCCACCGTCGCCGTGCGCGTGCCCGGACACCCGTTGTTTCGCGAGTTGATCCGCCTCGCTGGTCGCCCCCTCGCCGCCCCCAGCGCCAATCCCTTCGGCTACATCAGCCCCACCCGCGCCGCCCACGTGCGCGACGGCCTCACCGGCACCGCCCTGCGCGCCGTGCTCGACGGCGGCGAATGCACCGTCGGCGTCGAATCAACCATCCTCGACCTCACCGACCCCGACCATCCCCGCCTCCTCCGCCCGGGCGGCATCGCAGTCGAGGCCCTTGAACGCGTGCTCGGCCGCCCCGTGCTCCGGCCCAAACCTGCCCGCCTCTCCCCTGCCGCCGCCGCGCCCGCACCCGGCATGCTGGCACAACACTACAGCCCGCGCACCCCACTCCAGCTTCACCCGCGCCTCGACGTCGCCGCGCTGGACGCCCTGCCCGCCGACGAGGCCGCACTTCTCTTGGCGAAACCCGCCCGCCTAGTCCGCGCTACCGAGCGCAAACGCATCCGCTGGCTCAGCGAAACCGGCGCCGAGGCCGAGATCGCCCGCCACCTCTTTGCCCGCTTGCGCGAACTCGACGCCGGCGGTTGGCGCCGCCTCCATGCCGAACTGCCGGCTGGCACCGAGGGCCTCGTCCCCGCCATCCGCGACCGCCTGCTGCGCGCCGCCGCGAAACGTTAAAGGACTAGCCCTTGCGCCGCCGCAGTCCGCGTAACGCCCAGATGGCGAGGACGGCATTCGCCGCAAACGCGAGACCGGGAGACGCGACCAGCCACGCCTCCGCCAGCCCCGCGCAGACGATTCCCGCCAACACCCAGTCCGCCCCACGCCGCGCACCGACCCGCGCCTGGCAAAGCACCAGGGCTGCCCAGACCACCGCGCCGATGCCAAACGACACCCACGCCAGCCGCGCCGCGTTTTCCATCCCTCCGGACTGCCGCGCCACAAGCAAAGCCAGCAGCCAGAACAAGAGTTGGTTGAATAAACCGAAACCCAAGCTCAACGCCGTGAGCAGGGCCGCGTTTACCGGGAACTGCCCGTTCGCGTCAACCGGCACCCGCGCCGCCAGCGCGCAGCCCGAACAGCAATAGAGCGCTCGCCCCGGCGTCGCCCGCACCGCTGCGAAGGGCAACCCACAATGCTCGCACGTCACCTTCATGCGCCGGGCACCTCAATCTTTGTCCAAATCAAAATCATCGGCGCTTCCATCGTCGTCCTCCACCGGCCCGGCCTCGCCCGTCGGGCCGCGCAGGATGGCGCCGTCGAGATGCTGGATGATGAGTTCCTGGATGGTGCCGAGGAAAACGTAGCACATGAAGGGCTTTTGCAGCCCGGCCGGCAGCCTTTCGATATCCACCCCGCCGCTCTCGAGCTGCTCGTCCTCCAGCACATGCAGGTCGTGCCGGCGGAGCCGTAGGCGCAGGGCGGAGCAAGCCCGCACGATGATTTCGGCGTTTTCCTCATCAAAGGCCACCACGCCATTGATGAAGAAGTCGCTGTTAAAAAGGCCCATCAAGGCGTGCAGTTCCTCATGCTGGCCGGCGAGCAGCTCGGCCCGCCAGTCCTCGCGGAAATCCGCATCAATGTCGTCGAGCGTGATGGGCGCGGCGATCTGCGCCTCCAGCACATCGCTCGAGTCCTTCATGAGATCGAGTAACGGAGCCACCACCGGGAGGCTGAGCTTTACCTCAATGCGCTTCATCGGTTTCAAGAATGGCCGTGAGATGCCATTGCTGCAGCGCGAAGGCGTAGAGCTCGGCCTGTTCGCGCAAGCCGGACCACACCACCGAGCGTCCCTGCTCGTGCACCTCCAGCATGTGCCGGCGCGCGCGCGGCTCGGCAAAACCGAAGACCTTGCGAAACACCAGCACCACGTAGCCCATGGAGTTAACCGGATCATTCAGCACCACCACGCGCCACGGCCCCTGCACGGCAAAGGCGGACTCCGGCAAAGCGACCTCCTCCGGCGCGAGGCCCGGACGCGAGCCCGCGCCCGCCAAAAGCGGCTCAGCCCGGCGGGCGGTGATGGGCGCGGGATTCGACATCAGGGGGCGACGGCGGATGCAGCGGTGCGCACCAGGGCGGCGAGTTGTGCCGCGGCTTCGGCCACGGGGACTTTCAAGGCCTCCTTGGCCGTGCGGGGCTTCACCTCGATGACCCCGGCCTGCAGGCCCTTGCCGCCGACCACGACGCGCAACGGCACGCCGATCAGGTCGGCATCCTTGAACTTCACACCCGGGCGCTCCTCGCGGTCGTCCAGCAACACATCAGCCCCGGCGGCCTCGGCGGCGGCGGCGAGTTGCTCGGCCAGCGCCAGCGCCTCGGGCAGCTTCGGGTCGAGCAGGCAGATCAACACCTGGAAGGGCGCGATGCCCCAGGGCCAGATGATGCCGTCAGCGTCGTGGCTTTGCTCGATCACCGCCTGGAGCGTGCGGCTGATGCCGATGCCGTAGCAGCCCATGACCATCGGGTGCGACTGCTTGTGGTCGTCGGTGTAGGCCGCGCCGAACTTGTCGGCGTATTTGGTGCCGAGCTTGAAAATATGGCCGACCTCGATGCCACGCCGCGATTGCAGCGGTTGGCCGGAGCGAGGGCAGGGCTCGCCCGGGCGCACCCGGCGGAAATCGCCGAATTTCGTGATCGCGAGGTCGCGGGTCACGTTGACGTTTTTCAGATGGAAGCCGTCCTCGTTCGCGCCGGTGACGCCGTTGCCGATCAGGCGGACGGCGTGGTCGGCGAACACCCCCGCGAGGGCGGCGGAGTCCTTGATCGTGTCCCGCACCGCACCGAGCGAGCCCGGGCGGGCGCCGAGCACCGGCACGATCTCCTCCGCCGTGGCGGGCCGGAAAAGGGTGAAGCCGAGCGAGCCGAGCTTCGCCTCCTCCAGCTCGTCGTTGCCGCGCAGGATGACGAGGAAGGGCTTGCCGTCGCCCATGTAGACGAGGGTCTTGAACTGGGCGTCACCGGCAACCGAATACGGTGCGGCCGCGAGCTGGGCGATGGTGGCGACGCCGGGCGTCGCGAATTTCTCCAGCTCGCCCGTCGGGGCGGCGTCGGCCAGGTCCGCCGGCACGAGCGCGCTGGTGGCCTTCTCGCGGTTGGCGGCGTAGCCGGCGTCGGAGTAGATCACGTCGTCGTCGCCCACCTCGGCGGGCACCATGAACTCGTGGGAAAAACTGCCTCCCATCACGCCGGTATCGGCCTCGACCGCGATGGCCTTTACCCCGACGCGGCGGAAAAACGCCTCGTAGGCGGTCTTCATCGCGAGGTAGCTCTTGATCGCGCCGTCGTCATCCGCATCAAAGGAATAGGCGTCCATCATCACAAATTCCTTCGCACGCATCAATCCGTAGCGCGGGCGGATCTCGTTCCGGAATTTGGTCCCGATCTGGTAAAAATTTTTCGGCAGGTCGCGGTAGCTGCTGATCTCCTGCTTAACCAACGGCGTGATGACCTCCTCATGCGTCGGCCCGAGCACAAACTCCGGCTCGCGCGCGCGGCCCTTGCCCGCCCCGGCGTGGTCGGCACGGAACATGATTTCGCGGGCCGCCGCCCAGCGCGGGCCCTGCTCCCAGTTCTCAGCCGGGTGGAGATGGGGCATCCAGAGCTCGATCGCCCCGCCGCGGCCGTGCTCCGGCCGCTCGCGCTCCAGTTCTTCGCGGCAGAGGGCGGAGAGTTTTTGCATCACCCGCAGGCCCAAGGGCATGAAGGTGTAGAGCCCGCCGCCGAGCTTGCGCACCAAACCGGCCCGGATGAGGAGCTTGTGCGAGGCGATTTCGGCGTCGGACGGACTTTCCTTGAGCGTGGGGACAAAAAATTGGGACCAGCGTTTCATGCGATGAGTCGGTCCAACAAACCCACCCGCACGGGAGCGGCAACCGTATTTGCTTCACCAAAACAGGAAGCGCCGCCACGCGGACATAAAAAAACCCGGGGCCTGCGCCCCGGGCCTGTAAAACGGTGCAACCGATCGGCCAATATTTCAGGCGCGACGGCGGCGGGAGCTGACAGCGAAAAGACCGGCGACAGCCGCACCGATCAGAGCAAAGCTGGAGGGCTCGGGGACGGCGGTCACGGTGACGCTGCCGTTGGCGAGTGCGTTGGCGGGATTAGCATTGATGCCATACACGGCGTAGCCGAGTTGGAGGATTTTACCGGCCTGCCCGCTGAGATCAGCATTGAGCGAAAACTGCGAACCGGAGTTCAAATTATAGGTCTTGAAAAGATCTAGGCTGTAGCCGTTGCCTTGGTTCAGAACCTTGATAAAAGCGATCGCGGTGAAGTCCCCGGAGAGGGTGTAGCTGTCGATCGTGCCGCTGAAGCTTACCGAATCAGTGGCGATGGAAGCAGTCTCAACGAAAGTGTTGAGCTCCAGAAACTTGTTTCCTCCACCAGAGCTGTTAGACCAGAACGGATCGGCGGGGTTATAAGTGTTGTAGTTTGGCTCCAGCTTTAACTGATCACCGATGTAGGTTCCAGTGTTGGAGGTCACCACCGTAGTCTTCAAATCGGAAAGCCCCCAGGGACCGCCAAAAATGTAATCGCTACCAGATGTGCCGGAGCCGGTGGAGAAACAGTTCAGATAGCCCACCCAGCCTTCGGCCAGAGCGGAGTTGGAAAGGAGGCCGGCCACGGAGAGCAGACCTACGATGGATAGTTTCTTTAGCATGGTATCGGGTGTTTTGAGGTTGTAAGAAAAAAACGACGTTTAAGCTTTAAAAGCGTCGCTTTCACGTTCTACTTGTTGCATAGAATTGCACCAGTCAAGTTTTCTTTAACGTAACTTTGCTCAGAAATTTTCCCGGCACCCCTGCCCCCGTCCCATGAAAGTCCACACCCCTTCCCATCGTCGTTCGGCGTTCACCCTCATCGAGTTGCTCACCGTGATCGCCATCATCGGCATCCTCGCCGCGATCATTATCCCGACCGTAGGGAGCGTGCGTGACTCCGCCAAGGCCAGCGCCTGCCTTTCGAATTTGCGCCAAGTCGGCCTCGCGGCTATCGTCTACGCCAACGACAATAAAAACGTATTGCCCGACGCCGGCACCGGCGACGACCCCGCCTGGGCCCGCACGCTCTCTTCCTACATGGTGATCCCCGCCGCCCAGCGTGCATCCATTTTCACCTGCCCGGGCTCCCTTATCCCCGTCGATGAAACCACCAACCCATACAGCCCCTCCAATCCCACGGGAGACATCGTGCTCAGCTACGGCATGCATGCCGGCCTGATGCCCCGAGGCAGCAAGGCCCTTTCCCTTTCCAAGGTCGTCCGCCCCGCCAAAATCATCCTCTGCGCCGATATGTGCCAAGATCCCAATAACAAGGGCTGGACCCCCAACTCCATCGAGCAACCGTCTATCATCGCCTCCCAAAGTGGCGGACGCGGGAGCAGCATCGATCCCGCCGCCTACATTAGCACCGCGACCGATGACGATACCGGCAGCAACAGATGGATGCGCTACCGCCACAAAGGTAAGGTGAACGTGGCGATGTGCGACGGCCATGCCGTGGCTTTCGCCAAGGGCCAAATCCAGAACCGCAACGTCGTCTACACCACCGAGTGAAACCTCTTTCGCCCACTAGTTCCAACCCCTCCCCCTCCCCCATGCACCCCGCCCTTCTCCGCCCCTCCCTCCGACTCGGAGCCACCCTCGCGGCATTCGCGACTCTGGCCGCCGCACCGGCCTCCGCCGCCACCAGCACCCTGCTGGACCTGAACTTCAACACCACCGGTTCGGGCTTCGCCGCCTGGGGATCGACCGCCCTGACCGGTTCGCCCGGCAACGGCGTGGCCACCCTTTACCCCACCCTCCCCGCCAGCGCGGGCTTCGCCAACGCCCTCTTCGCCACCGCACCCACCAGCGGCTACCTGGCACTCGCGCCCAACGCCTCCGCCGTCACCTCCACCACCTACTACGGAGGCTGGGCGGCCAACGTCACTCTCGCGACCATTAATAGCCCCTACACCGCCGGAGGCTTGGGCCAAAGCGACCTCTCCAAAGTCTCCTACACCGCTCGCATCCGCGCCCGCGGCATGCCCGCCAACGGTGCCGTCGTGATCCTCGAACTGCGCGGCAGTGGCGATAACCCCAACATCCCCACCGCCGGCTACAAACGCATCCGCTTCGAGCCCGTTTTCCTCACCGGCAACGACTGGACCACCGTGGGCGGCACCCTGGATACCGCCGGTCTTACCGCCGCCAAGGGCTCCTCCTACGCCTTCCCCGCCTCCGCCGCCCAATACACCGCGCTGGTCGAGGTCAGCGGCTTCAATCAGTTCGGCGCCGCCGGCTACGTCGCCTACAATACGCCCACTGGCACATCTAACGGCGGCCGCAAAAACCCCGGCTTCGGCTTCACCAGCGGCATTCGTGTAGAGCTCGACGACGTCAAACTCGTGGTCACCGATCCCGCCACCACCGGCTACGTCGCCGCCACCACTCCCGCCCAGTTGCTGCGCAACGGCAACTTCAACACCGGCGACGCCAACTGGACCTTCTTCGAAGGCGCCTATGCCTCGACCGACGGCTGGAGCGAGGATGGCTCCATCTTCGCCCTCATCCCAGGCTGGAGCGGCACCCCCTACGCGGGCTTCATGCAAAACAGCGTGGGAGTAAACTCCGCGAACGGCGACTTTTTCACGGCTACCTTCCGCGCCAAGTTCGAGACCAATTACAAGGCCGATCGCACCCTCGTCGCCTTCATGGATGGCGGTGGCGTCAATACCTTCCTCGAGGTTAACCTCGCCGACGAGATCGCCCCGCGCCTCGGCCAGTGGGCCACTTACCAAGCCACCTTCCGCGCCTCGGCCGCGAACATCGCTGCCATGAACGGCACCATGTCGCTGAAAATCCAGCCCATCGGCCGCACCATAGGAGCCACTTACTCGAGCGTCTTTATCGATGATATCGTCCTGACCCAAGCCACCGCCGCCAGCGTCGGCCCGCAGATCAAATTCAAAGTCGCCGGCGCCTCCCGCGCCGATGGCGACACCGCTACCCTGCTCAGCCCCGGCATCGGCAAGACCACACCCTATGCCGTGAAAATAGAAAACAACGGCGGCCAAGACCTCACCGTCACCGGCGTCAGCCTGTCGGGCACGGGATTTGCCCTATCCTCGGTAACCACGCCCTTCACCCTGGCTCCCGGCGCCAGCCAATCACTCACGGTTACCGCCAACCCCTCCGCCCTCGGCACCCTCACGGGCGCACTGACCGTCACCAGCAACGACAAGGACGCCGCTGACCAAAGCTACGTGGTCAACCTCAGCGCCACCGCCGTCACGATATCCGATACCTTTAACACCGCCTCCAGCGCCGCCGAACTCGGTTGGTTCACCTACGCCTCCAGCGCCAACCTCGGGACGCACAGTTCCCTGACCTCCGCCGCCGGTGCCCTCGTGTTGAACGTTGATTCCTCGACCGACGACTACCCCTGGACCTACATCGCCAGCAAACCCTTCGCCTCCCCCGGCTCGATCGACCTGTCCTCCAGCTCGCTCTTGGTCGCCTTGAAGGCTCAGGGCGCCTACAGCGGCCTCACCAGTAACAAGGTCCAGATCCGCCTCGAGTCGCTCAATGCGGCCGGCGGTGTTACCGGCAAGATCGAGCTCGGCGCCGCCGTGGATGAGACCACCACCGGCGCCGCTCCCGGTGCCCCCGCCTACTTCCAGAGCGACGGCAAGACCGACCGCGTGGCGGTTTCCCTGCCCGAAGGCGGCTCGTTCAGCACCGTCGGGGGCAATCTAGCCAGCACCGGCGTGAATACTACCTTCGATGCCGACGCACCCCAGTTTCGCCTCGTCATCCAGATGACCGATTTCGACTTCGATCTCGATGCCGGCAACCTCGTGACAGTCGACTCCATCGCGCTCAACCTCGCCACCAAGACCTTCTCCGTCTCCAACGGCGGCTTCGAGTCCAACACGACCGACCCTGGCATCGCCGCCGCTCCCACCAGCTGGCTCCAATTCCCCGCCGACGGCGTGAATAAAAACGTCATCACCAACGGCACCGGCCTCTACAACGCCGCCCTCCAGACCCTCGATCCCACCGCCACCTTCACCGCCTACGCCGGCACCAAGGCCCTGAAGGTCTACGGCCAGAATTACTACGTCGGCGGCGTCTGGCAGGGCCCCAGCCAGACCGGCACCGTCTACCAATCCTTCATCCCCGGCGACACCACCTCGCTCGCCACCGGCACCCAGATCCACGCGCGTGCCGCCGCCAAAGTCTACGGCGTCGATCCGCTCTCCGGCGGTAGCACCTTCAAGTTCGGCTTCAAGTTCCTCGACGCCTCGAACTCCGAGATCAGCCGTGCCGTCACCACCCTGACTGCCGACACCGACACCCCCGACCAATGGGTGGCTCTAGTTGCCAACGGCACCGTGCCCGCCGGCACCGCCCGGGTGGACCTCGTCTCCGAATTCATCCAAAACGCCTCCACCGATGGCGGCTCGGTCTACCTCGACGACGTTTCTGTCGGTCTCGGCTACGTGACCTCCTCCATCACCGTCGGCACCACACCTTACACGCTTGCTTGGTCCGATGAGTTCGACGGCAATGCCCTGAACACCGCGAACTGGACCGCCGAGCTGGGCCGCGGCCCGAACAACGACGGCTGGGGCAACGGTGAGGCCCAGACCTACACCGAAAGCGCCGACAACCTGCGCGTTTCCGGCGGCAGCCTCGTCATCGAGGCCCGCAAGACTGGATCCGACTGGACCTCCGCCCGCATCAAGACCCAGGCAAAGCGCAGCTTCAAATACGGCAAGATCGAGTTCCGCGCCAAGCTGCCCACCGGCGTCGGCCCCTGGCCCGCCGCCTGGATGATGGGAGAAAATATCTCCACCGCGGGGTGGCCCGCCTGCGGCGAAATTGATGTGATGGAGTGGCGCGGCACCGGCTCCGACGCCAACTCCGTCGGCCACGCCACCCATTCGCCCAGTCGCTTCGGAGGCAACCCCATCGAGGCCCGCATCCCGGTATCGAACCTCGCCACCCAGTTCCACACCTTCGCCGTGCTCTGGGAGCCGAACCGCGTCACCTTCAGCGTGGACGGACTCACCACCGCCACCTGGACCACGGCCGACACCGGCAGCCCCTTTGAGAAGGACTTCTTCCTCCTCCTCAACCTCGCCGTGGGCGGCGCCTACAACGGCGGCCAGATCGACTCCGCACTCACTTCCGCACTCTACGAAGTGGATTACGTCCGCGTCTATCAGGGGCCCGCCTTGAACGCCTACCAGACCTACCTCCAATCGGTCGGGCTAGCCACCAGCGTCGCCTTCGATGCCGATGGCAACGGCGACGGCGTAGCCGAGGGCACGATGTATTCATTCGGCGCCTCGTCCCCCCGGCTGGGCAGCTCCACCCCGACCCTGACCAGCTCAGGCAACACCCTGTCCTACACCTTCGATCTGCGCGACGACTCCGCATTGACCCTGACCCCTCAAGTCAGCACCGACCTCGCCACTTGGTCCACGGCCACGAACTACACCCTGACGAACGGCACCGGAGCCGCGTCCGGCTTTGTCCGTAAAATCCTCGCCGTCACCTCCGTATCGGCACCCCGGATCTTTCTCCGGCTACGCGTAACCCGCTAAAATCCGGTCACCCGAGCAACTATTCACCCAACGGCCCTCCGGGTTAACCCGGAGGGCCTTTTTTTATCTCCATCGTCCGGCGTCGCAGTTGCCTTCCCTCCGCCGCCTCGGCATGAATGCTCCGAACGCCATGCCCGCCCCCGCCGAACGGAAACCCTGGCCCATGCGCTGGATCGTCGCCGCGATCCTGCTCTTTATCGTGCCCTACACCTACGTGAACCTGAAGTTCCGTAAACCCGGCAAGGCCTTCGAGCCCTACGCGGACATGAAGGCTCAGGCCAACGTCACCCGCCTCCTCGACGCCGGCTACCGCCGCGTGGAGGTCCCCGCCGAGCGCCCCTTTCCCCCCCTCACCCCGGCTGAAATCACGCGCGGCCCGGCCGCCAGCCCCGCCGGCGCCCCGGGTGGCCTGCCCTCCGCCCTCGCCCACACCCTCGTCGAGTCGCCCCGCCTGCCCGCCGCCTATCGCGACCTCGTCGCGCCGGCCGAGAGCAACGCGCTCCTACCGGCCAAACTGCAATTCACCGCCCGCCTCGCCAGCGACCGCGAACAACTCGCCGGCGCCGACCTTTACCTGCGGGAAACCCAGCTCGTGATCGTGCCACGGTTCGAACCGATTCCCGAGGGCCTGCAGGCTCGTTCCGCCGAGAGCACCGTCCTGCTGACCCTCCCCGCCGGCCTGCTTACCCCCGGCCGCCACTCCCTGACTCTCGTTGGCGCCCGCGAATCCCTTCATTGGGACGTGCTCGTGCGTTGACGCGCGCCGCCCCATGCCCGAAAAGCACATCGTCTCCATGAGCGCCCCCGCCCCCGGCTCCGCCGCACCGTCCTCCGCCCTCCCGGGCACGCCGATGATCAAGCCCACCGACCTGCGCGGCATCCTGCGCTACGTGCCGCGCTTCCAGGGCCAGAGTTTCGTCCTGGCCCTCGACGGCGCCATCGTCGCCGACGAGAATTTCGGCAATCTCGCAGTCGATATCGCCGTGCTCCGCTCGCTGGGTATCAAGGTCGTGCTCGTCCACGGCATCGGTCACCAGCTCGCCGAACTCTCCGTCCAGCGTAAAATCCCCATCACCAACGTCGACGGCACCGGTGTGACCGATGCCGCCACCCTCGATCTCGCCCTCCGCGCCTCCGCCCGCGTCTCCCATCTCATCCTCGAGGGCCTGACTCAGAACAATCTGAAGTGCGCGATCACCAACGCCGTGCGCTCCCTGCCCGTCGGCATCCTCAAAGGCGTCGACCTGCAGCACACCGGCCGCGTGGACCGCATCGACAAGGATTTCCTAAAGCACCTGATCGACGCCGATATCGTCCCCATCATCCAACCCATCGGCTACGGCCCCGAGGGGCATTCCTATCGCATCAATTCCGATCTGCTCGCGGCCGAGCTCGGGGAGGCCCTCGGTGCGTCCAAGGTCATCTACCTCGGCCCCCTCGCCGGCCTAGAGATCGACGGCGTGGTAAAACGCGAAATGCCGATCGAGCGCCTCCGCGCCGTGCTGAAGGAAACGCCCGCCCTCGTGTCGCCCGCATCGCTCAGCAAGGCCCAGAATGCGGTCCGCGCCCTCGAGACCGGCGTATCCCGGGTCCACCTAGTCGACGGCCGTATTTTCGATGGCCTGATCAACGAAATCTTCTCCAACGAGGGCGTCGGCACCCTGATATACGCCAATGACTACCAGCAAATCCGCCAGGCCCGCCGCGCCGACGTGCGTATGATCTATAACCTCACCCGTGCCGCCGTCCGCCGCGAGGAGCTACTGCACCGCACGCAGGCCACGATCGAGAAATTCATCGAGCAGTTCTACGTCTTCGAGATCGATGAAAACATCATCGCATGCGTCACCCTCGCCTTCTACGCAGACAAGCCCCAACTCGCCGAGGTCGGCTCGCTCTACGTCCTTCCCTTCTACCAAAACCGGGGCATCGGCCGTAAGCTGATCGAATATGCCTGCCTGCGGGCAAAGGAGAAGGGCGCGACCCGCCTGCTCGCCCTTTCCACGCAAAGCTACAGCTTTTTCACGTCGGTCATGAACTTCGAGGAAACCGGCCCCGATATCCTGCCCGAGGCCCGCCTCAAGACCTACGCCGAAAGCGGCCGCAACCCGAAGGTCCTGATCAAGGACCTGTAGGCCGTCCGAGGTTTCGCTCAGGCCAGTTTGGCCTGCACCAGTTTGCTGACCGCGCCAAAGTCGATCAGCCCAGCCTCGGGGCGCTGCTTGAGAGCCGCGATTACCTTGCCCATCTCCTTTTTCGTGGTCGCACCGGTCGCGGCGATGGCCTCGACCACCAGAGCGTCCAGCTTGGCGGCATCCAGCCCGGCCGGGAGGTATTTTTCCAGCACCGCGATCTCGGCGCGGTTCGCATCCACCAGATCGGCCCGGCCGCCCTTGGCGAATTCCATGATGGCGTCTTGAAGGTTTTTCACCGCCTTGCGCAGGGTTGCAAGCGCCAGAGCCTCGTCGATCGGCTTGGCCAGATCCATCGAGGCGCGCTGGATGGCGGCGTCAGCCGTGCGCAGGATAGTGGCGCGCGGGGTGTCCTTGGCTTTCATCGCGACGATGATGTCGGCGCGCAGGGTCTCGTAGATCGTGGGCATGATTTGCAAAACTTGCCAAGGTCCTGCGCGCTCCGCGACGAAAATCCCCCTCACCCACGGCTATCACGCCAGCCTCAGGTCGGGTTTGCTACCGGCAAGCGCTCCCGCCAGCGCCAGAGCAGCGGCGCGAGCCGGAGGGCATCCCAGTAGCGACGCCAAAACTTGCGCGGGTTCGAGGCCAGTCGGAACAACCAGCCGAGGAAAAACCGGTCCGCCCATACCGGGATGGCCACCTGCCCGCCGGTGAGGAAGGCAATTGCCGCACCCAGGCAGAGTATGCCCGGCCGCGAGGTGAGCCGCGAGCGCAGGCCCAGCCCGAGCCGCTCCTGCACCCCTCCACCGATGGCGAGCATAACCACTCGGGGCGCCCGCGCCTCGATTTTCCGCACGAGTTCCTCGTCGTGAATCGGTCCCAACACATAATGCGGGGCGATATACACATCCGCCTCGGTGACCGCGAAACCCTGCGCCCGCAGCCAAACACGGTTGCGTTGATCCTCATCCTCCGAGGGCATGACCCAAAATACCGCACCGGGCTGTTTCAGCTCTTCGCGGGCCAACACGGCGCGGATGAGCTTGAGCCCGGAGTGGCGCGGCAGGCTCTCGCCGGTGAAAAGACGCCAGAGCAACACCATCCAGCCCGAATCCGTAATCGCCAGATCGGCGGTGGTGAGGGCCTCGCGGTAGGCCGGCGAATGAACCAGATCGACGGCCAACCCCGGACCGGACGGCGCGACTACCAGACCACCAGCCAAGGCCCGGTCCGTCGCCACCTGAATGGAGCCGATAAAAAATGAAACCCCCAGAATAGTCCGACGGTCAGGCGCAGTCGCAACGGGGGAAAGGGGCCGGACTGAATTCATGAAGCAATAAAACGCGGGCCCCCAGCCGCCGGCATCCGGTTCATCGCTTGAATCAGGAGGCTTGGTTGGCAGCGGGACAGGTAGTGTGCGCGCATAAAACACCCAACGCCCCAAGCCTAGCCACGAAAAGCAAGGACCAGTTTTTCCGAGCGCAAGGTCGCCCGCACGAAAGGCACAAGGCAGATCGCGGGCAGCAGCAGCCACTCAATCCCTAGACCGACTAAATAATACCCTATAACCAGCAGCACCGCAGCCATGGCAAATAGCATAACCCAAATCGATTGCATCGCCATCAGCACGAGCGCACCCACCCCGAGCGCGCTAAGCCCGAGCACCCAGCCGAAGCCGCCTCCTACTGGATAATAATAACCGGCGAGCACCCCCATCGCGAATAGGACCGGAACAATGCACTCATTTTGTTTTCCTCGTCCAAAAGTCTGCCACAGCACCATCAACAGGGGCACAATCAGGAGCGGATAATAGCAAAGCTTCGCAGTAATTGGTTCCATACCATTCAGCCATTTCCACTCCCCGGTCATCAGGCACCAACCGGCCGCGCCTCCACGCACGGGATCCAGCCACAGCGACTTTGATTTCCACCAGCGTCGGCGCCGACGGTTGTCGGCGGGATTGATCATAACCAGACGCGTCCGCAGCTGCGTGCCATTGACGAACAACATACGTCCGTCCCACAGCCACCGGGAAGGAATGCCAGCGGCGACAAGAGCGATTGCAAGGTATAGCCAAGGCGACATGGGCGAAGTCAGTGGGGGCAAATAAAGAGATTGAGGATAGAGGTAACTTGGCCCGGGCGGAACATACAATCTCGTTTCCCCGACCGAAGCTCCTCAGTAGCGGACTGGCGCGACAAACCGGGTGTCACGCACCCAGTTCAGCAAGATAGGCGCAACCAGCAGCAGCAATGCCGTGGCGAGAGTAAAGAAGCTGCTCATGTAGATGTAACCGGCCCCGATCACCGCCAGCGCCGCAAACAGAAACCCCGCGATGAAGCCATTCATCGCGATCGCCGTGGCGACCCCCAGCACGAAGGCCGGAGCCCACACCGTCCAAGGCAACAATGCCACAAGCATACCGCCCAAAAATAGCACCGGCGCGATCGACTCGCGCTCCTTGCTACGATGCCCCGTCTGCACCTTCAACACGCTCAGCAACATCAACGCCGTCAGACCAATCTCCGCATAAACCAGCCCCGGGCTCGCCTTCGGAACCGGACGCAGACCATCCAGCAAAAACCACGCAACCATGTAGCCCCGCAAAGGATCAATCCATAGCAACGGCAGCCGCCACCAACGAATACGGCGCGACTTTAAAGTGTCATCCCGACGCAAAACCCGGCTCCACAAATCCTCAAAAGAGAGGTATCGGCAATCCGGCTGGAGCAAAAGCCGCGGCGGCACCAGCCCCAGCATCGACCCGAGGATAAGCATATACCAGATGGGAATCATCTCAAAAAAACGTAAAACCTACCTCAGCCAAACAGTCTGTCTATAGCAAGTATGCTGTAATAACACCCATTACCGGGCTACATCATCCTTAACACTACCATGAAGGGCTTTCAATTTTCGCGCCGAGCCGAGATGCCGTCCCGCCATGACCGCGAGTAAGACCGGAACATTCACCGCCACCCCCAAGAAAAGTGTGCGTCGCCAGTCCTGCTGCTCGACCGCCAGTCCTATGGCCGCCATGCCTATACCCGCCGCAAGAATACACGCCGACCAGGCACGCACGGCGAGGGCTGAGCCGATCGCCAATGGCAGCATCAGCGCCAGCACCAAGGGGTGAACCAAAACCCCGCACAAGCCGGCTAAAAAAGCCATCGGCGCGTGTAAATGATCCTCATCGGTCCAGCTGCCCGCCTGCACCGCCAAAGCCAGCCCCAACACCACCGCCAGCCAGACATGCGACATCCAATCCGCTGGCGCCTCAGGTATTGGAGGGATAAACTCCACCCCCCGCACAAGAGCCCACGCCCCCAAGGCGGAACGGGCTAGATCCACCAGCGTGATGACCAAATTCCGCCCGCGAGGCCAGACCCTCTGGTCAAAACCGGCGAGCTTGGAGCCCTTCTCGCGCCAAACCCACAAGGGGAAAAAAAGCAGAATCGCGGCGAGTGAAAGAAAAGCGAGTGGCGGCATCAAAGACGCTAGAGACTCACCGCGAGTCCCAGAAAGCGAGAGGTAAGCGGTTTCTTAAGCTATGCGCAAACACCCAGGGGCGCCACGCCTCAACCGCGAGGCAGATAAACGGTCTGCTCAAGTCTCCGGCCAAGCAGACCGCGAAAAGCGGCTAGATCCGCTACCGCCCCCAAGGCGATGAGCTGCCGGGCGAGGTTGCCCACCGCCGTGCCCTCAAGCGCAAAGGACACCACCGGCACCCCAGCCGCATCCGCCGTAGCCTGGCATAGTAAGCGGTTCCGCGAGCCGCCCCCGACAATAAGAATACGCTGGAATTTCCGGCCCGCCATGGCCTCGAAACGACGCATCGCCTCGGCGTGGCCACGTCCCAACGAATCACAGATCAGTCGCGTGTAGCCGGCAAGGTTACTTGGCCGCGCCAGACCGTGCTGCGCAAGATGCCCGTCCATGGCTGCCTTCATCGAGGGCGGACTGGTGAAAACCGGGTCGGCGACATCCAGTAGCCCGGCAGGCGCAGGCAATTTTTCCGCGGCCGCAATCAGGGAGGCCCACGCCTCGGGTGTCTCCGGCCTGGAGGCAAAGTCCTTCATGACGCCCTCGAGCAGCCAGAGCCCGATTACGTTGGTAAGCGGACGGTAGGCACCGTCGCCGGTGCGTTCATTGGCCACCCGGGCGGCCAGGGCCTTCGCTCCCAGCAGGGGCTTCGGACTCTCGAAGCCGACCAGGGACCAAGTGCCGGAGCTCAGGAAAAGATCCCCGCCACCGGGCGCGGCCGGCATGGCATCGTAGGCGCAGGCGGTGTCGTGGCCGGGCACGGCAATCACCCGCGTCGCAGCCAGCGCGGCACCGCCCAGAGTTTCGGGATTTTTAACCCCCCCCAAATCAGTCCCCGGCGCGACCGGTCGGCCAAACCACTTCGCCGGCACACCAAAAAACGCGAGCGCCTCCGCCGACCACGCCTGACCCCGCACGGAGAGGAGCTGGGAGGTGCTGGCGATGGTCAGCTCATTGGCGGCACGGCCACCGAGGAGGTGATTGAAATAGTCAGGCAGGAAGAGACAGCGATCGACCGCCTCCACCAGCCAGGGCTGGGATGCCACCGCCTCGGCAAGCTGCAGCGACGTGTTGTAGAAGACGTTCGGGATGCCGGTCGCGGCGTAAATGCGGGCAAGGTCAGCCCGGTTGCGCGCCAGCTTCTTCAACCCCGGTTGGGTGCGGGCATCACGGTAGGCATGGGCGGGAAACACCAACCGTCCGGCACGATCAAGCAACACATGGTCCACCCCCCAACAATCCACTCCCACCGAGGCGAGCGTCGCGCCCTTCGGCAAGGCCGCCGCCGCCGCCCGCAGGCCCGTCTGGATCTGCGCCCAGAGACCGGGCACATCCCAGTAGTCATGGGTGCCAAGGCTGCGGAACGCATTCGGGAAGCGGTGCACCTCGCGCAGTTCGAGGCGGCGGTTTTTCCAGATGCCGAGAATCACGCGACCGCTGGTCGCACCAAGATCAACGGCAGCGAGATAAAGGGAACGGGTAGGAGCGGGCATGGGGCGGCGGAAGACAGTTAAACAAGTTCCAGAACTTCCGAGGCACGACGGGCGTGATTGCGGTAAAAATCGGTGTTTTCCGGCTTTTTGATATCCACGTCCCAAGTCGGGATCATGGCCTTCAGCCGGGCCTGGCCTTCAGCCGAGGCGATCAGCGCAGGGAAACAAAGTTTGATCACTTCCAGCACGATATGAACGGAGGTAGACGCGCCGGGCGACGCGCCGAGCAGGGCAGAGATCGTGCGGTCCTGATTGGTAATAACCTCCGTGCCGTAGTGCACGATGCCGGCCTCGCCGTCGGTCTTTTTGATCGCCTGCACCCGGATGCCGCCATCGACCAGCTTCCAATCCTCTTTTTTGGCCGCCGGATAAAATACCCGCAGAACCTCCAACCGGTCCTCCATGCTTTGGGTGCCCTGCTGCACGAGGTATTTCACCAACTCGATGTTGGTGGCACCGATCTTCAGGAGGGTGAGCAAATTGTGCGGCTTCACCGAACCGGGCAGATCCCACAAGCTTCCCTTGCGATGGAGAAACTTGGTTGTCCAAGCCGCAAAGGGCCCGAAAAGCAGGGTTTTTTTCCCATCGAGAATACGCGTATCCAGATGCGGCACCGCCATGGTGGGCGCGGCGTCAAGCGGTTGGCCGTAAACCTTGGCCTGATGGCGCTCGACGATCCCGGGCTTGTCACACACCAGCCATTGCCCGCCGATCGGGAACCCACCCAGTCCCTTGCTCTCGGGAATGCCCGCCTTTTGGAGCAGATGCAGGCTGCCGCCACCCGCGCCGACGAAGACGAATTTCGCCCGGTTACGGCGGATTTGCCCGGTGGCCAGATCGCGAATGACCACATCCCAACCCTCCGCGGTCTTGTCCAGATCCACCACCCGGTGGTTGCAGGCAATACCACATCCCTCCTGCGCCCCGAGCCAGCCGAGCAGCTTGCGGGAAAGCGCGCCAAAATTCACATCGGTGCCGGTGTCCATCTTCGTCGCTGCGACCGGCACCTCGGCCCGACCCTCTGTCAAGAGTGGCGACCACGCGCCGATTTCTGTCCGGTCGGTCGAGAAAACCATGTCCGCAAAAAACGGATGCGCCGCCATCCCGCGGTGCCGAGCCTTCAGGTAGTCGACCCACTTGGCACCGTGCACGAAACTGAGGTGCGCGACCGGGTTGATAAAATCCTTCGGGCGGTCGATCATGCCCGACGCCACCGCATAAGCCCAAAACTGGCGCGAACGCTCGAATTGCTCGAAGATCTTGATCGCGTTGGAAACATCCACCGTCCCGTCCGCCGCCTGGGTCGGCGTGTAGCTGAGCTCGCAAATACCGGCGTGGCCGGTCCCGGCGTTGTTCCAGCCATCGGAAGCCTCCTGCGCCAAACCCTCCGTCACCTCGTAAACCTGAATGCGCAAGGCCGGGTCGAGTCGCTTGAGCAAAGCGCCCAGATTGGCGGACATGACGCCGCTGCCAATTAGCACGACGTCCGGGTTTTCAACATGGGTGGAGAGTTTCATGGGCGAATGGCTTGGCTCCGCGCCAAACTAGGCGCGAGCCGAAGACGGCAATGGCAGGTATTTTTCGGTCCTTCCAGAATCTTTCAATATCTTCCAGTATCTACCATATTGAAGATGATTTTCTCTTTCCTTACCGCACCCTGCTCGCAGCCGATGGGAGCCTGCGACAAATGAGCCCTTGACTCCCGCCCCCCGGTTTGAGTCTCTGACCGTTTTCCAAAAGCAAATCCCTGACCACCGAACACCATGGCCAACACCAAATCCGCCATCAAGGCCGCCCGCAAGACCACCCGCCTGACCGCCCGTAACAAGGCGACCAAGACCCGTCTGAAGACTCTCCACAAGAAGCTCCTCGCCGCCGCCGCCACCGACGACAAAGAGGCCGCCAAGTCCGCCGCGCAGGCCTACACCTCCGCCATGGACAAGGCCACCAAGTCTGGCGTGGTCCACAAAAACGCCGCCTCCCGCGCCAAGGCCCACACCGCGAAGTTCGTCTTCGCCAAGTAAGGCCACGGTGCCCCTGCGGCCCCCCTTGCACCCCGCGACCGTCCCCGACGGCACGGGGTTTTTTCATGCCCGCACCAACCCGGCTTGCCCCAATGCCCCGCCCGCTTTGGAGTAGGCGGCGATGACAGCTCCTAGCGCGCAACTTTTTCTTAGCCCGGGCGCGGAGGAGTCTTGGCAACAGGTGGTTCGCCCTTGGCTCGAAGCCGGTCGCGGCCGCCTCACCCGCCGCCTGATCGTCGTGCCGACCCGCGGCCAGGCCTTGGTTTGGAAACAACGGTGCGTCCGCGTAGGCCTGCCCCTGCTCGGGGTCGAATTCCTCACCCCCGGGCTAGCCCGCCGCAAATGGCTGCCTCTCGTGCCCTCCGCCCGCCCCATGCTCGGACGGGAATTCCTGCTCCTCGGACTGCGCGGACTCATCGCGAACCGCCTAGCAAACATCCCGCCCGGTGCCCCCGGGCGCGGCGTGTGGCAAAGCCTGCGTAGCGATCCCGAAACCGCCCTCACCGCGCTGGATGACCTGCTCGCCGCCGGCTATTCCCCGCGTGATTTTCCCCGTCGTGAACTCGCCGCCCTCGGAACCGATCTCGAAGCTTGGGCCGAACGCCTGGGCCACACCCTCGGCCCCGCCCAGGCCATCGCCGCCGCACTCGACCCGCTCCCTCCCGACACCGCTCCGCTCGCCGACGAGGTGCTGGTGCTTGGCCTCGGCCCGGAAAACGCCGGCGAGTTTTTCAACGTCGCCGCTCTTGTCCGCCGCTGCGGCGGCGCTACCGTAACCGTCCCCACCCCCGCGCTGCGCGGCTCCGCTGATATCGAAAACACCGCCCCGCCCACCCGACCGGATGAAGCCTGGATCGCCCGCTGGGAACGTTTTCTCCATGTTGAATCGGTTCTCCTCGAACCTTCACCGCGCGCCGCCCCAGCCCCGGAAATCCTGCTCGCCGCCAATCGCGACACCGAAGCCGCACAGATTATTAATCGGCTCGCCGCTTGGCAACGCGCGGAAGAAACCTCGCCCGCATCCGGGGAAAATCCCCCAGGCGACCTCGGCGTGATTTTCCCCGGTCCCGGCCCCCTCCACCGCGCCGTGAGCCAGGGCCTGCGCGCGCTCGGCGTTCCCCATCATGACTTGGTGCGTCGCGCCGCCACCCCGCCGGTCGATACCCAACTCCTGCGCAGTGTGGTGGAGTTCTGGGCCCGCGGCGCCCGCCTCGACGAAACCCTGTCCCTCTGGACGCGCCTGCATTACCTAAATCTGGACGGACTCAAAGCCCGCTACGTGGATTTTCGCGCCCACGTGGACAACTGTTTTCAAGCCACCTGCGACCACGCCCTCGCCGCCGCG
The DNA here is from genome assembly GCA_903869675.1 of uncultured Verrucomicrobiota bacterium. Taxonomy (GTDB): domain Bacteria; phylum Verrucomicrobiota; class Verrucomicrobiia; order Opitutales; family Opitutaceae; genus IMCC26134_A. The sequence continues at coordinate 171,319 of CAIQAB010000022.1, forward strand.
CAGAACCTCGCGCCCGCCCCCTCCACCGAGACCAAACCCGATGCCGCTGCCCCCGGCGCCGGCGACCTGCGCCGCCTCGCCGAGACCTTGCTGCCAGGCTGGCCGGAAACCTTGTCGGTCTCCGCCGCCGCCGCCCGGCTCCGCTCGGTGGCTGCCCGCTGGAACCTCGCCCTGCCTGAGGACTTCGCCGGGCTCGACGCTTTCGCCGTCCGCGAGCCGAACGAGTGGTCCCGCGAACTCGTGGCCGACCTGCTGCTCGCCTTCCTCCCGGAGGTAGCGGTGCCTATCGAAACCGCGCCCCAGCAAGGCGGATTTGCTCGCATCATCCTCACCACCCGCCGTCGCGCAGAAGGCGCACCTTGGTCCCGCCTCCTACTCACCCAGGCCAACGTCGGCGAATGGCCCCGCCGTCATAACCCTAACCCCTGGCTGGGCGACGCCGAGCGTATGAACCTGAACCGTTCGGGCCGCGGCCTAGCCCATCTCCTAACCAGCGAAGACGCGTCCGCCCTCGAACGCACAGGCTACGAAACTCTCCTCGCTGAACCCGTAGCTGGACGCGCCCTGTCCGCCGCCGCCGTGAACGAGGCCAAGCCCGACCGCCCTCTCGCCCCGAATAGCCTGCTGGAACGCCTGCTCTGGGCCCGGGGAGAACGCCGCCCGCAGGAAGCACTCGCCACCAGCGGCGCCCACCTACCGCCAACCCCGCCCGCATCCGCCGAAATCACCGCGTGGTCCAGCGTGCGCGCCGGCCGCCGCGACCCCGCGCGTCCCTTCGACGCCTTTTCCCTCTGCCTCAACCCCGGGACAGGGCCGTTCCCGCTACCACTCCGCCTGTCGCCCAGCACGCTGGAAAAAAGTCTGCTCGATCCCGCCATGCTGTGGTTCCGCGGCCTCCTGCGCCTCGAGCCCGCACGCCGCGAACCGCTCGCCCGCGCCCTGCCGCTGCGCCGGGGCCAAATCGCCCACCGCCTGCTCGCGAGTGCCCTCCTGCCCGCCGGCTGCCACGAAGGCGAATGGGGCGTGCTGAAATCCGAGGACGAGGCGCGGCAGACATTGGAAAACGCCCTCGCCGCCGAACGCGCGCGGCACCCCGGGAGCTGGTATTGGAATGCCGATCATGGCCGGCTGGAAACCCTCTGTCGCGCCCTGCTGCGCCGCTTCTACGCCACCGGCGAAGGCGACTACGTGGTGGTGGAGTGCTGGCTGCCCGAAACCGCGCGGCTAACCCTGCCCGGCTGGACCATCCCGGTGCGCGGCCGCATGGACATCGCCCGCGCCGACCGCCCGGAATGGGCTGGCGCGCACATCCACCTTTGCGACTACAAATCGGGCGCCGCCGAAAAGACCCTCAACCCAGATCGCATGGCCGCACGGGCCGAATCACTCCAGCTCGCCATCTACCTCGACGCCGTCCGCTCTCTGGACGTAGCCAGTGCCACCGTCTGGAAAATAACCGCGGACGAGGCCTCTCCTCTCTCCACGGAGGAGCTGCCCACCGCTCTGGCCGGCCTGCCCCCGCTGATGGACGCGATGCTCACCGGGCGCTATGGCGCGCTTACGCCGGACCGCAATCCGCACGGCGGCCGCGAACCCTGGCCCTGGCCCCTGGCCTGCACTCCGATCCCCGCCCGCGACCTGCTCGCCAAATACACCCTGACCTTTGGCGCGCCGCCGGATAACCCCGAAGAGGAGGACTCGTCCGATGCCTGAATCCGCCCCCCTTCCCTCCGACCACGCCGCGCGGGAACGCTTCCGCATCGAATGGCAGCGCAATTTCGCCGTGTCCGCCAACGCCGGCTCAGGCAAGACCACCGCGATCTCGGAACGTCTCGCCGCCATGGCGCTCGACCCGCTCGCCGCCCCCGAGCTCCGCCGCACCGCCGTCGTTACCTACACCCTGAAGGCCGCCGAGGAGATCGGCGCCCGCGCCCGCGAACGCCTGCTCCGCCGCCTCGAGGAACGCGGGGCCGGCGCCGACCTAGCCCCACTCGAACACCTTGAACGCACCTTCTTCGGCACTCTCCATTCGTTCTGCCTAAAGCTCGCCCGCGAACACGGCCAGGAGGCCGGCCTCGACCTCGCCCCGGAGGTGCTGGACAAACGCGCGGCCGATGCCGCTTGGGAGGATTTCCTCGCTGGCGACTCGCTGGAACTCACCTCGCTCTCGCCGGAAGCCACCCGCTGGCTATTCCGCCTCATTCGTCTCGAGGACGTCCTTGACCGGGCCCGCGAACTCGACCCCTCCGACGCCACCCGGCTCCTTGCCGACGCCCCCCGCGACCTGCCACCCGCCCCGGCAGAAGCCGGCTTGCGCGAGTTGCTGGACCTGCCTGAAAAAGGCAGCGGCGCCGCCAACCTGTGCAAAACCAAAAAGCGCGCCGCCGACTGGTTCGCCCGAGCCTCCGCCGGCCCCACCGACCGCGGCTTCCTCGGGATTTTCAAACCCGACGGCACCGCCAAGCCCGTGGTCGCGGCATGCAACGCATGGATGCGTCCGCTCTCTCGCTGGGCCGCGTCCGCCGCGGGCGCAGTCGCGGGCGAGATCACCGAACGGTTCGCCGCCTGGCGCCGCACTGCCGGCGTGCAGACTTTTGCCGACCAGATTGCGGCCGCGCGCGACCTCCTCCGCCACCCCGCCACCCTCGCCGCCGTGCGCGCAGAGGGCTGGCGGGTGCTGCTCGACGAGGCCCAAGACACCGACGAGACCCAGTTTGCGATTCTAGTCGAGCTGACCCGCCCGGTTGAAGCGAACGTCGGGGACTGGCCCGGCACCGGCGCGCCCCCGCAGCCCGGTCGCTTCTGCATGGTCGGCGACGGTCAGCAATCAATCTACAGCTCACGTGCCTCGGTGCGGACCTTCCAACGCTACCTCGCCGCCTTCGACGGCGGCACTGCTGGCGACCGTCTCGCCTTTGCAGTCACCTTCCGCGCCCCGCGCGCTTCGGTCGAGTTGCTCAACGCTACCCTGCCCGCCGCGTTCTCACCCGAACGCGAGCACAACCTTGGGCTCCCGCCCGCCGAAGGCGCCGAAGCTCCGTTTCTCCAAGTCCCCTACCAAACCCTCGTTGCCGGCCCGCGCAATACCGACGGCCGCGTCGCGCGCATCCCGCTCGAGTCGATCCGCCACAACGATGCCCGTAAAAAGCCCGAGATGTTCGCTGCCGAGATGCGACAGGTCGCAGCTTGGTTGCGCGCATGCGGTCCAGCCGGACTCGGCCTGTCCGACTGGGGCGAACTGTGCATCCTGGTGGCGCGCAACAAATGGATGGACGCCGCCGTCGAGGCTCTCGAAGCCGCCGGACTGAAGGCCGCCCGCCAAAGCAAACAACAACTCGTAGGTGACCTTCCCGCCTACGCCTGGATCGCCGCCCTCGCCACCGTCTGCTGCGATCCGGATGATGACTACGAATGGTTCGGAGTGCTGCGCGAGCTCTTCGCCCTGAGCGACGATCTCCTCGCCCGCGAAAAACTCCGCCGGGGCCGCTTCGAATGGGATAGCCCGGATGTCCACGCCGCCCCGCTCGCGGCCGCCCTCGAAGCCCTGCGCCCGAGCGTGCAATCGGTCGACGACGAAGGCGCACAACTCGACGTCTGGTTCGACACCTTGTGCACCGCTGCCGGCTTGGAAGCCCGCGCAAGCGCGGCTGACCCCGGCGGGGCTAATCTCCGCGAACTTGCCCGCCTCCGCGCCGAGGCCCGCATCGCCGCCGCCGAGGGTCTTTCACCCCGAGACTGGGCCGGCCGTCTCGTCGCCGGCCGGGATGCCGCCCGGACAGAAACGCGCGGCGAGGCTGACGCGATCACCGTGCAAACCTGCCACTCCGCCAAGGGACTGGAGTGGCCAGCCGTGCTGGTGCCCGGCCTCTGGCGCGATATCTCCTTCGACACCGACGGCGGGCTCCAAGTCCTGCGTGATGCCAACGGCGCACCGATCGTGTATTTGCAGTCCGGAGATATCCCCGCCGAGTCCAAGTTATCCCGTCAACGCGAATGCCGCCGCGAACTCGCCCGCTTGCTCTACGTCGCCCTTACCCGCCCTCGCCATACCCTGCTGCTCCCGTGGGGCCAGGCCATGCCCAAGACTGACGAGCAGTCCTTCGCCGCACTCTGGGGCCACGACCTGAACGCATTGCCGGCCTTTGCCCGGGAAACCGAATCCGTCGTCGCCCCCCCGCCGCCCGTGCGGACGACCCGAAACATCCTCGCACCGACCGCGGCCGACGCCTTCGTCAGCCTGACCGCCGCCCCACTCCGTATCCTGCCCCACCAACTCGCCAAGCACGACGCCGAGGACGGCATACGCGCCGCGCGCCACGAAAGTAGCGAGGATTCCCCCACCCCGCCACGCCCGGGCGAAGATCCCCGCGCTTACGGTCTTTGGTGGCACGAGACGGTCGAGTTCATCCCCTGGCTGGCATCCGATGCGGAGATCGACGCCTACGCCTTGGGTCGTCTTCCCGCCGCCGATGCCCTCGGTGCGGGCGAGCGCGCCCGCCAAGAGTGGGCCCTCCTGCGGGCCAGCCCCGCCTGGCGTGAATTGCGCCATTCCCGCTGGCGCCGCCTCGCCGAACTTTCCGTGCTGGCACCGCTCGCTGAAGACGAGTGGATGGACGGTGTCATGGACCTCGTCCTGCACGACGCCGGCCGGGCCGAAGTCTGCGTCCTCGACTGGAAAACGAACCGGCGCCGCACCGGCGAACCGGCCGAGACTTTTCTAGCCCGCCTCGCCACCGATTATGCGCCCCAGCTCCGCGCCTACGGCCGCAGCCTCGCCGCCATGTTTCCCGCCTGCCACGTGCGCCGTCTAGTTTATGCCACCGGAATCGGCGAATGGATCGAAATACCGGCCGGAGATTAATCCAAAGCCAACCGTCGTTTCCATCGCAAGGCCACCGCTACCAACGCGATCAAGGCCGGCACCTCGACCAGTGGTCCGACCACCGCTGCGAAGGCTGCGCCCGAACTCAAGCCGAAGACCCCGACCGCCACCGCGATGGCCAACTCGAAGTTATTGCCCGCCGCCGTGAAGCCGAGCGTAGCCGCCCGCGCATAATCCGCTCCGGCCTTCACGCTCATCCAGAAGGTCGCGGTGAACATGATCGCGAAATACACCGCCAGCGGCAGCGCAACGCGGAGCACATCAAGCGGTCGCGCCAGCACCTGCTCACCCTGCAGACTGAACATCACCACGATGGTGAATAGCAAAGCGCCCAGCGTGAATGGACTGATCGCGGGCAGGAACCGGGTGTCGAACCACTCCACCCGAGCACCTCGTCGCAAAGCGACGCGCGTCAACAAACCAGCCAGAAAGGGAATCCCGAGATATATGAACACGCTTTGGGCGATACTCCCGATGGTGATGCCCGAAAGATCGAGGACGCCAAGGTCCACGCCCACCAGCGGCGGCATGACCTTCAGAAAAAGCCACGCCAGCGGCGCGAAAGCGAAAACCTGGAAAATCGCGTTGGCCGCCACCAGCCCCGCGCAGTATTCGCGACTGCCGCCCGCGAGGTCGTTCCACACGATCACCATTGCGATGCACCGGGCGATTCCCACCAGCACCAGCCCAGCGAAATACTCCGGCTGATCCCGGAGAAACACCACCGCCAGCGCAAACATGAGCAGCGGCCCGACCAGCCAGTTCTGGAACAAGGAGAGCGCGAGCACGCGACGGTCGCGAAATACATCCGGCAGTTCCTCGAAACGGACTTTCACCAGCGGCGGATACATCATGACGATGAGCCCGATGGCGATGGGCACCGAGGTCGTGCCCACGCTCCAGGACGTGAGCGCGGTCGCCAGTCCCGGCGCGAAATGTCCCAGCGCGACCCCTAACGCCATCGCCGAAAAAATCCACCCGGTCAGCCAACGATCCAGAAAGGACAGCCGTGCAGCGACGCCAGCGCTCATTTCACCGCCTCCGCCGCCGCGCGCTTGCGCTCGTCCCGCCGCCCATCCGCGTAGGCGGTGAAACAACGCCGGATCTCGTCCCGCACCTGCCGGAACACCGCCAGCTTTTCCTCGTCTGTTCCAGTTGCATGGGCCGGATCGAAAAACGGCCAGTGGTGCCGGTTGAGTTGGCCCGGATAGATTGGACAGGCCTGGTCGGCGTTGCCGCAGACAGTGATGACCGTCTCGACCTTCCGTTCGAGAAACTTGTTCATGTGCTTCGAGTGGTGACCCGATATATCGAGGTCGATTTCCTTCAGCACCGCGATGGCGAGGGGATGGACGTAGCCTGCGGGCTTGGAGCCAGCGCTGGCCACCTCGAAAAGATCACCGGCGACGGCACGCAGCACGCCCTCGGCGAGGTGACTGCGGCACGAGTTGCCGGTGCAGAGAATCAGGATGATGGGCTTTTCGGGATTCATGGTGAAGAAAAAGGGATCAACAACACCCGGGCCCGCACGCGGAAGCTTCGGCAGCAGACTTGCCGGCGGCCGGAATGCACAGGTCCTTCGCGAGGCAGTCCGTGTGTTTGGATGCGAGTCGTATCATCAGCGTGCCGGCCTCGGACATCGCTGAAACCAGACGAAGCTGCACAACGTTGCATGCCTCGTATTCGAGCTCCACCGGCAGATCCTCGCCGCCCAAGATAGGCTCGGCGTGGGCGAGCGCACGCAAGAGCTTTACGCCCGTGATGCGGTGGTCCGTGTCATCGCCAACCCAAGTCTGCAAGAGGCAGGTCACCAAACTACGGATCGTCCCGCCGCAATCGACGAAATCCTTCCGCACCCGCCCCACCTCGGTCACATGAAAATGCGCTTCGATCGCCTCGCCGTCCGGCCAGAGCACGGTCAAGGGCAGGTCAGGCGCGGATGCCAGCGCGGACCGCAGCTGGGAAATTCGTAAGGTGGGGAGTTCGTCGATGGTGTTCATGATTTCAATAAAGCCGTTTGCCTGTCGCAACCGCAGTCCCGCGCCGCGCCATGAACCGCGTCCGGACCGCAGTTCAAGTCCACCTTGGCCAGTCGCGCCAGATCCCGGCGAAAGACCGTTTTCCCCACCGCGCAATCCTGCAGGCACGCGAGGTTTGCCGCCAGCTCCGGCGAACGCGCAGCCGCCGGAGGCAGTGCATAAATCATCCATTTTCCCCGGCGCGTCGCCGTCACCAACCCGTGTGCCCTCAAGTAGCCGAGATGCTTGGAAATCTTCACCTGAGGCTCATCCAGCGCACGCTGAAAATGACAGACGCACAAAGGCCCTTGGAGCAGAAGATTCAACAACCGCAGCCGGGTCTCGTCGCAAAGGCACTGATAAATTTTAACCAGCTGCATGAATTATAAATATTCCGATAAAGGAATATGATTTCGCAACAAAAAAAGACGTCCCGGCAGGACGTCTTTGGTAAGCTTTGCTCGCAATCAGCGCGTCTCAGCGCCGGCCCCCGCGGGTGCCACGAGTGAGCCGACCAGCCGGCTTCGGCGCCGCCGCCTCGGCCTCCGCCAGCGCCTTTTCGTCGAAGAGTGCCGAGTAAATGTAAGGGAATCCCTCAAGCTTCTTGCGCTCAATACTCGCCCCGATGAATCGCTCAATAGAACGGGCGTCTCGCACGTCTTCCTCGGTGACCAAAGTGTAGGCGTCGCCAGTGGTCTGAGCCCGGCCAGTCCGGCCGATGCGGTGCACATAGTCCTCCGCGTTCTCCGGGACGTCGTAGTTAACCACGTGGGATACACCGGCGATATCGAGGCCGCGCGCTGCAATGTCCGTCGCAACCAACACCTCGAAGGTGCCGTCCTTGAAACCCTGCAACGCCTCGACCCGCTCGCGCTGGCTGCGGTCAGAGTGAATCACACCCACCGAGTGGGACTCGCGCTGAAGCCGGTGGGCAATGCGATCCGCCCCCATCTTGGTCCGGGTAAAAATGATAACGCTCTTGAAGTCGGTGCGCTTCAACAGCTCGAGCAGCAGATCGAATTTCTGGGTGGCAACGACCGGGTAGAAGGCGTGCGCGACCGTCTCCGCCGCCGAGCGGGTGCGGCCGATCTTGATTTCCTGTGGATTACTCAAAGCCCAGCCCGCGAGCTGGGCTAGTTCCGGGGGCATCGTGGCGCTGAAGAAAAGCGTCTGCCGCGCTTTCGGGCACTTCTCGATGATGCGCTTCACGTCGGGCAGGAAACCCATGTCGAGCATCCGGTCGACCTCGTCCAGCACGAGGATCTCTACGCCGGCCAGGTTAGCCGTGCCCTGCTCGAGATGGTCCAATAGACGTCCAGGAGTGGCCGCGATCACATCAACGCCGCGCGCCAGATCCTCGCGCTGCTTGCCGTAGCCCACGCCACCGTAAACCACGGTCACGGTGAGATCGGTGTGCTTGGCGTATTTCTGGATCGCCTCCTCCACCTGCAACGCGAGCTCGCGGGTAGGCTCAAGCACAAGGCAGCGAGTCGGGCGCTGATGCGCCCGGAGACGGTGAATAATCGGCAGCGCAAAGGCCGCCGTCTTGCCAGTGCCAGTCTGAGCTGAACCGATGACGTCGCGACCCGCCAGCACCACCGGCACCGCCTGCGCCTGGATAGGCGTCGGATCATTATAACCCATCTCGGCAACCGCGAAAGCGATCGCATCATTCAGACCGAGCTTCGTAAACGCCGTATCCTGCGGAGGAATTGCCACCGCGACCTTGGGCTTGATGGGCTCCGACCGGGGGTGGTCAAAAGTATGGTCAGTCCGCGGCTTCTCGATCCGCTCCGTTCCCGCACTGGACCCGCCGGAACCGCCGCGCCGCTCCCCGCCTCGACCCCGGCCGGCCGCATACCCGCCCTCACGTCCGGAGCGGGGCTCCCGGCGCCCATCGCGACCGGCCCCGCGGCCCCGGCCGGAACCCGCAGAATCCCGTCCTCGCGATTCATGGGCCGGGGCGGGCTCGGCGGAGGCCGAACGGCCACGCGCAGTCGGAGCAGTCTTTACGGGGATCTGGGCAGCGGACGAAGGCGCGAACACGGCGCGCAACTTCGAGAGGATTTTCTTCAGCATGACTTTGGAGTTAACGTTTCTCGTTTCACCCGCCTTGGCAACCCCGCAGCTTGACGCGCCCTACCGTCGCCGCCTTTTGGGCCACGCTAGAGCAAGCACCAATCCGGTCAAAAAGCCGCCGGCATGCGCCCACCACGCCACCCCGCCCGCGCCGGTTGACTCCGCCAACAACGAACCCACTCCGGCGTAGGCCTGCAGCGCAAACCAGAGCACGAGAAACAGCGCTGCCGGCACCGGCAACACGGGCACGACCCAAGGCACCAAGGCAAACACCCAGGAACGCGGGAAAAAAATCAAATAAGCCCCGAGCACACCCGAAATCGCCCCGCTCGCCCCAACCATCGGCGCCTGTGAACCAAGATCCGTCGCCACCTGCGTCAGCGCCGCGACCAAACCCGAAACCACGTATAAAAAACCAAAGCCCAAAAAGCCGAGCCGATCCTCCACGTTGTTGCCAAAGACCCACAGAAACCAGCAATTCCCCAGCACATGCGCCACCCCGCCATGAAGGAACATCGAGGTCGCCACCGTGGCCCACTGAGCTGGGTCCGCCACCCCCGCCAGCCACCGCGCCGGCACTAGCGCATGTGTCGTGATCCAAGCCTCAAAGCCCTTTTCACCGGCGAACATCAAGGATACCTCATAACCAAAGGCACCCAGACACGCGGCGATAAGTAGCGCAGTTAACACCGGCGCTCGGCGGTGCGGTGCTGTATCCCAAAGCGGCAACATACGGGCCATTCCAAACACCCGGACCGCACCCGCCAACCCCCAAACACCTCCGCCGTAGCGCTTGCCCCCGGTCACCCCGCCCGCCCAAACTGCCTGCCCGCATGCCCACGACGCCGGTCAACGTTCAAACCGCCCTGCCCGCCCTGAGCCCCGCTCAGCGCCGAACGCTCCGCCCCCGGCTAAGCCTTTCCATCCGCGATGCCAGCCTGACCGATCTCTCCCTCCGGGAAGACGCCTCCGGCCGGGCTCCCGCGCATTTCTGGACCCTTGAACCCACTCCGCTCATCCTCACGGCCGAGGAGTGGACCCCGCTCGAAGCCGGCCTCCGCCAGCGTGCCCGCCTGGTCAACGCCCTGCTGGTCGATCTCTACCACCGCCAACAATGCCTGCGCGCCGGCATCCTCCCGCCCGAGGCCGTGCTGTCCGACCCCTTCTACCGCCGCCCCTGCCTCGGCCTCGAACCCGAACGCGCAAATCCGGCCACCCTCCTGCGCTTTGACCTCGTCCGCACCCCCGACGGTTGGCGCTGCGTCCAAACCCGATCAAACACCCCCATCGGCCTTAGCTACGCGGTGCAAAACCGCCGCTTCATGACCCAGGAGGCCGGCGACCTTTACCGCACCCTGCCCGATTACCACAGCGTCATCAACTTCCCCCTCCAGCTGCTGCACGCCTTGAGAGCCCTCGCGCCTCGCGACCGCCCCTCCCCCTCGATCGTGGTCCTGACCGCCGGGCCCCACGACGCCTTTTACTCCGAACACAGCTTCCTCGCCCGTAAAATGGGCCTGCCCCTCGCCCGCGGCGACGACTTGCTCGTTCTTGATAACACCGTATACTTCAAAACCGTCGCCGGCCTCGAACGCGTCGACGTGATCTACCGCCGCCTGAATGACGCCCATATCGACCCGGTGGTGTTTTCCACCGACCGAGAGACCGCCGGCATCCCCGGCTTGATCCAATGCATCCGCGCCGGTCGCGTTGCCCTGGCCAATACCATTGGAACCGGCCTGGCGGAAAGTCAGGTGATTGAGGCTTACCTGCCCCGTCTGGCTAAATTTTACCTCGGCGAAAAACTCCTGCTGCCCGCGCCAGAGACCTACGCCTGCGGCGATCCCGATCGTCTCGAGCAAATCGTCGACCAGCACGACCGCTTCATCATTCGCCCCGCCCACGAGTCGCCCGACAACTACACCGTGACCCGGCCCGCCCACCGCCGCCCGCTTCTGTCCGCCGCCGGCCTCGATCGCCGCATCCTGCGCAACCCCCACGCCTACATCGCCCAGGCCACCCCCGGGGCCCTCGCCATCGACGGCCGCCGGCCAGGCGGACGCGCCGCCGCCGTGCCCTTCTGCCTGAGCACTTTCGTGCTGACCGACGACCGCCGCCAAGACGTCTTCCCTGGCGGCCTCATCCACCTCGGATCCGCCGTGCCCCCCGCCGGCCGCGTGGGCGCCGCCGCCGATACCCTTGTTCTGCTCGGGTCGCACAACTCCGGCGGCATCGCAGATCTCGAAGCCCACGATCCCGGCGATTCCCTGCATCCCTCCCAGCTCGGCTCCCGCGCCGCCGAAAGCCTTTTCTGGCTGGGCCGCTACCTCGAACGCGCCGAGGCCACCGCCCGGATGCTCGCCATTCTAGACGACGTCGCCCTGGAGGAGATCCCCGCCCGCGACCGACGCCATTGGCTACCTGTCTGGCGCGGCCTGCTCGAAGCCACCGGCCATTCCGGGCCAAGGCTCGACGCCCGCACCCGCCCCCATGAAACCTTCGGGGCCGACCTCGCCTGGCGCCTTACCCTCGACTCCGCCACCCCCGGGTCGATCACCGCCGCCATCGGGTCCGTGCTCTACAACGCCAGCCAGCTGCGCGATTATCTCTCGCCGGAAACCTGGCGCGTGCTGACCCGCCTCCACACCCGGCTTGAGGCCCTCCGCCACCGCACCCTTCCCGCGAACCCCGCCGCCGCCGCCAAACTTCGCCAGCGTCTGGCCGGCGAGGCCGAGCAAACCGTGCTCGACCACGTGCCCGCCTTCCACGCCACCGCCGACCATACCATGCTGCACGATGCCGCCTGGCACTTTCTCCGGCTCGGCGTGTTCCTAGAGCGCGCCATCATGACCTGTAGCGCCCTCCGGCACGTCCTAGGAGCCCACGCTCGTCCCGGCCGACCCCGGCCAGGGCACTACCGCGACAATCCCGAGCTTTCCGCCCTGCTGCGCATGCTCGGTTCGCAAGACGCCTACCGGAGGCTATACCAAGCCCGCAGCCAGCCGCGCTACGTCGCCGAGTTCTTCCTGCAGCAGCCCGACGCGCCGCACGGCCTTTTCCACCTTGTCCATGCGATGAAACAAAGCCTGGCCGCCATCCGCCAGGAAAGCGACCCCACCGCCGGCCCCGGCGCACCCGAGCGCGCTGCGCAGGAGCTGTTGTTGTTCCTCGGCGAGCTCAAACCCGCTCCCCACTTCCGCGGTGAAAGCGATCTGCCACCATTGGAAAAACTGCTTTCCGATCTTTTGGAACGCCTCTACGCCCTGTATCCGGTCTTTAATGACCACCACTTCAGCCATCAGGCCCGCCTCGCACCCGCCGAGGCCCAGCCGGAACTGGGCCTGGCCTGACGCTCCCGGCCGAAAAAACGGCTTGGACGCCGCCGGCGCCCTCGCGGATGTTTGCCCCATGCCCGTCCCTCACTTCGACCTGCTGCTGACCGATCCGCACACCGCCGCCCGCCGCGGCCGCCTGCGCACCCGCCACGGAGTGGTCGAGACACCCATTTTCATGCCGGTCGGCACCCAGGGCACGGTCAAGGGCGTCAGCCCCGTCCAGCTCCGCGAGCTCGGGGCCCAGATCATCCTCGGCAACACCTACCACCTCAACCTCCGCCCCACCAGCGAACTGGTGCGCGAAATCGGGGGTCTGCACAAGTTCATGGGCTGGGACGGCCCGATTCTCACCGACAGCGGCGGCTTTCAGGTTTTCTCGCTCGCCAAGCTCCGCAAGATGCACCCAGACGGGGTCGAGTTCCAAAGTCACCTCGACGGCAAAAAATGTTTCCTCGGCCCGCGCGAGGTCATGGCCATTCAGGCCAACCTCGGCAGCGATATCGCCATGGTGATCGACGAGTGCCCGCCCTGGCCCTGCGAACGCGACGCCACCGCCGCCGCCTGCGCCCGCTCTCTGCGCTGGGCCGCGCAGTGCAAACAGATCGCCACTGATTCAGGCTTCCTCGCCACCGGTCACCACGTCTTCGCCATCGTCCAGGGCTCCACCTACGATGACCTGCGCCGCGAAGCCGCCGAGGCCCTCGGTGACCTCGATTTCCCCGGCTATGCCGTCGGCGGCGTGAGCGTAGGCGAGCCCGAGCCCGAGATGCTAAAACAAGTCGGAGCCACCACCCCCTTTCTGCCCGCCGATAAACCCCGCTACACCATGGGCCTGGGCACCCCGCCGCAGATGCTAAAGATGATCGCGCTGGGCGTGGACATGTTCGATTGCGTGCTGCCCAGCCGCGTCGCCCGCAACGGCCTGGTGTTCACCCCCGACGGACCGCTCAACCTTCGCAACGAGCGCTTCCGCGCCGACCCCGGCCCCATCCACACCGAGGCCGTCAACTACGCCACGAACTTCTCCCGCGCCTACCTGCGCCACCTCCTTATCGCCGGCGAGATCCTCGGCTGCACGCTGCTGACCATTCACAACCTCGCCTTCTATCTCGACCTGATGGCGCAGGCCCGCGCCCACCTCGAAGCTGGCGACTTCGCCGCTTGGCACCGCGCCTGGATCACTCGCTACCAGGCCGGGGCCGATGCCCGCCTAGTCTGACGCGCGCGCGGCTGCCAGCCGTCCTTCACGTTCAGTTTACGTTTTGGGCTTTCCGTTTTCAGTTTTCCTGATGTCCACTATCCCAATGCGCATACTCGTCACTGGCGGCGCCGGCTTTCTCGGTTCTCATCTCTGCGACCGTCTCCTCAAAGACGGTCATGAGGTCATTGCTCTCGATAACTTCTTCACCGGGCGCAAAACCAACATCGCCCACCTCCTCGGCCGACCAGATTTCGAACTCGTCCGCCACGATGTGATCGACCCCTTCAAGTTCGAGGTAGATCAGATCTACAACCTCGCCTGCCCCGCCTCGCCTCCCCACTACCAATACAACGCCATCAAGACGGTGAAGACCTCCGTGATGGGAGCGATCAACTGCCTCGGCCTCGCCAAACGCACCCGCGCCCGCGTCTTCCAAGCCAGCACTTCCGAGGTCTACGGCGACCCCGCCGTCCATCCCCAGCCGGAAAGCTACTGGGGCAACGTCAACCCCATCGGCATCCGCTCCTGCTACGACGAAGGCAAACGCGTGGCCGAGACCCTGTTCATGGACTACCATCGCCAGAACGAGGTCGATATCCGCATCGTGCGAATCTTCAACACCTATGGCCCCCGCATGCACCCCAATGACGGCCGCGTGGTATCAAACTTCATCGTGCAGGCGCTGAAGGGCGAGGATATCACCATCTACGGCGACGGCCTGCAGACGCGCTCGTTCTGCTACGTTGACGACCTCATCGAGGGCTTCGTGCGCCTGATGAATCAGGACGCCGTCACCGGCCCGATCAACATCGGCAACCCCGGCGAGTTCACCATGCTCCAACTCGCCGAGCTCACCCTTAAGCTTACCGGCAGCGCCTCGAAAATCGTGCACCGCCCCCTCCCCGGCGACGACCCCAAGCAACGCCGTCCCGACATCACCCTGGCCCAAAAACACCTGAACAACTGGGGTCCCACCGTGGCGCTTGAGGAAGGCCTCAGCCGCACCATCGCCTACTTCCGCACGCAGGTCTGAGTAAAGCAGCCGCCTGGCCCAAGCTCTTGGCATGCCGGTTGCAAACCTGAGGGGCATGTTCTTAGCGCCGTCCTTTAGCGTCCTGCTAGCCGTTCCGCTCTTCTTCACCACCTTAAAAGCGGGCTCGGCGGCGGAGATTTTTCGCCCCAAGGTCGTGGTGGTGGCCACCTTCGAGATCGGGGCCGACACCGGCGACGAACCCGGAGAGTTCCAATTCTGGGCCGAGCGAGACCACCTCACCGGGTCCATCATGGTGCCCGGACTCGACCACCCGGTGCGCTACAACCCCGCCACCGGCGTGTTTGGCGTGGTCTCCGGCACCACCGTGCGCTCCGGCCTGCAAATCTTCGCGCTCGGCCTCGACCCACGTTTTGACTTTTCCCGCAGCTATTGGCTGATCAACGGCATCGCGGGCGTAGACCCAAGCCGGGCGGCAGAGGGCAGCGCCGCCTGGGCCCGCCATATCATCGACGGTGATATCGCGTATGAAATCGACAGCCGCGAAGCACCGTCGGACTGGCCCTACGGCATCATGGCGCTAGGCAACAATAGCCCCTTGGCCAAACCAGTCATTCCCGCTTGGGCCCCGAAACCGATGGCGTGGACGCTCAACCCCGGCCTCGTCGCCTGGGCCTACGGGAAGACCAAGGACCTCGCGCTTGCCGATTCGCCGGAGGCCGCCGCCCACCGCTCGCTCTACACCGATTTTCCAGCGGCTCAAAAGGGCCCCGTAGTGCTGCTGGGTGACAGCTTCGCATCCTGTCGCTATTGGCACGGAGCCGTCATGCAAAAATGGGCCGACGACTGGGCCGCGCTTTACACGGACGGCCGGGGCGACGCCACCATGACGAACATGGAAGACCACGGCCTCGCCAACGCCCTCACCCGCCTCGACGCAATCGGGAAAGTCCGTTTCGACCGCGTGCTCGTCCTCCGCACCGGCAGCAATTTTTCGCGTCCGCCCGCCGGCCAGCCCGCCCACGCCAGCATGGTAGCCGAGTATCAAGGCATGCTGCCCGCACTGGAGGCCGCGCACCGCGTCGGCTCGACCGTGGTCGCCGCGCTGCTGGCCAACTGGGCCGCCTGCGAGACTACCCCGCCCTGCGCCTCAGCAGCAGAATAACCTGTCCCAAAGCGTCCCGCGATGGCCGCCCGCAGGCGTGCCCACTCGGCCGGCGCGAGGTCATCCTTCCGGCTCGGGGCGATCTGGCGGTGATCGGTCATCCAATGGAGCGACCAACTTAACTCCTCCCAGCGCGGAGCCAGCCACTCCAGCGCCGAGGCCACCTGCGCCTCTGTGAGCGGCGCCAGCCGCGTATCGCCGGCAAAACTTACTCCGAGGAGGAAGGCGTTGCAGCCTTCCCGTCCGTGAAAAACCGACTCCCCCGCGTGCCACGCCACGTGCTCGTCCGCCACCAACCGCGCCCGCGCACCATCCGCCGCGATCACCACATGGTAGCTCACCCGGCTCTCCGGCCGCGCCATAAACGCCAGCGTTTCCCCAAAGGGCATCACGGTATGGTGAAAACACACACCCCGCCGCTCGTGCACCGGCAAGGTGGCGTGGTTGGGCGATGCTGCGTTGAACTCGGGGAACGGCATGATTTTTCCCTCCATGCCTTTCTAGAGACCGCGCCAAGCTGCGCCGAACATCGATACCATCAAGCCCAGCCTGAGCGCACCCTCAAAGGTAAGCACCCCCAGGACCCAGCGCAGCGCGCAGCTGCCGCGCAGGGCGAAGCCGCAGAGCGAAACCAATAATAGACAGGCGGCGTGTAGGCGGGTCGCCCCCTCACGGAGCAACCAAAGCAACCAGACGTTTTGCGCGCAGATGAGGACCACCCAGAGCAAGGCAATCGGCTCCGACGGACCCAGAGCGCGCGGATCGAGCCCGGCCTGGACTTGCTTCACCCCGAGAAAACGCTCGGCATAAACCAGCTGCGCAATCTCGCAGGCCACGAAGACCGGCGCGAGAAAGGCAGCGGAGGGAGCGTGGTCCATCGGCGGAGGCAATCAGGCGGGACTAGGCCGCGGAGTCAGCCCTGGATGCGCCTGTGCGCGGCGGCGACTAGTTCATAGACCTCGTCCCAATCCCGGGCGCGCAGGTCATCGCCGAGGTGCCGGTTGGTCGGGTTGTCGAAGATGATGCAAGGGCGACCCTCGGCGCGGTAGGCATCGATGTTCTTCGGCGAGTCGTCGATGTAGAGATCGGCGTTGATGGAGAGCTTATCCTCCACGAAGCAGAGGTCGCGGTAGGGCACGTCGTGTTTCTCCAGCCACTCAGCAGTCTGGGTGACGGATTCACCGTGCAGGCCGCCGACATAGAGGCGGTGGGTGATGATGCGGATGTGCACACCGAGTCGGGAGAGCCGGCGCAGGGTAAAGGGAGCGAGCGCGATGGGGTCGGCGTTCTTAAAGATGCCGTGCTGATTGACCGCATGCTTATGGAGCAGCGGATAAGTGAGATCATAGCCACCGGCGCCAGAAACCTTATCGAGCAGGCCCCACTCCTTCAGACCGTAGCGAAAGTCGTCGGTCAGCTCCTCAGGACGCTTGCCTAGCCAAGTCGCGGCTACGGGCTTGAGCGCGCGGTAGAAATCAACCACGACGCCGTCCAGATCGAGGCCGAGGATAAACTTGCGGGCGGGCGGGATGGGCATGGGGACAGCTAGGGGTGAAGCGGGCGGCGGGTAAAAACAAAAGCCGCCGCCGCCGGGGGCCTGCTACACCCGCCCTCGGCGAGTAGAACGGTCGGTCTTTTCGGAGGGGATCTCGTTGTTGGTGGTCATCATGAACACCGGCGCCTTGGTTTTGATCCAGACCTGCTGCTCCTTGAAGTGCTTGGCCGTGACGTTTTCGATCGCGTCGGCCATGGTCTTGGCGGGCATAAGGCGGCCCTTCTTGGTGGTGTTAAATTCGTAGGCGGCCTTGTGAATACGCTCGGGAGCGCTGGTCACGGATGCGTCCTCGGGGATTTGCAGCACCCAGCCGGTGAACTCTCCGGCAGGCAGCTTGCCGTCGGGGTCGGAGATGAGGATGGAGAACTGTTTTTTGACCGCCGGCGGCTTCTCTTCGTCGACCTCAGGCTCCACGGCCTGGTTCATCTCCTCGACGATCTGGCGGAGCAGGGCGGGATCGACGTCGTTACGTTTGAGGATTTCGGCGACTTGGTTGACTTCGATTTTCGGCATGGCGTGCAGGCGTTGAAAGTCCCACGAAAGGGGCACACATGGATGGCAAAGTAAAGGACGGCGGGACGGCGCAGAGCGCGGACGAGCTATTCGACGTGGTGGATGAGCACGACCGCGTGGTCGGCCGGGCCCGCCGCGCCGACGTGCATGCCCAGAAACTACGGCACCGCGCGGTCCACGTGCTCTGCCTCGACGGCGCCGGACGGGTTTTTCTGCAAAAACGTTCGCTGCTGAAAGACTCCGCCCCTGGCCGCTGGTGCGCCTCGTGCTCGGGCCACGTCGATGCAGGCGAGGACTACCTGGCGGCGGCGGTGCGCGAACTGGACGAGGAGATCGGAGCGCGACTCGAGGGCCCGCATCAACTGGAACCTTGGCTGCGCCTCGAGCCCTGCCGCGAGACGGGCCAGGAATTCGTATGGGTATACCGGGTTCAGCACGCCGGGCCCTTCACCCTCCACCCGGCGGAGATCATGGATGGCGCTTGGCGGACCCGCGCGGAAATCGATGTCGCGGTGCGGGATAAACCGCAGGACTTCGCCGGCAGCTTTCGACTGATCTGGTCGCGGTTGGTCTGGTGAGACAGCCCGCCGCGCCCGCTGGCGGGCGACGGGCCAGTGCTGTGGTCCTACTGGCCAAGCACCCAAGCAAAGATCAAGGGAGCCACGATCGTGGCATCACTCTCGACAATATATTTCGGGGTCTTTTGGCCGAGCTTACCCCAGGTGATTTTCTCGTTTGGAACCGCGCCAGAATAGCTACCGTAGCTGGTGGTGGAGTCGCTGATCTGGGAAAAATAGCCCCAGAGCGGCACCTCAGGGCGGTCGAGGTCTTGATGCAGCATGGGCACGACGCAGATCGGGAAGTCGCCCGCGATGCCGCCGCCGATCTGGAAAAAGCCGATCGAGCCCTCGCCGTTTTTAAGGGTCTTGGCTGTCTTCGTATACCACTCGGCCAGCCAAGTCATGTATTCGATACCGGTGCGCACGGTGTGGACCTTCTTGATCTCGCCGGTGATGACACGACCGGCATACATGTTGCCCAGAGTGGAGTCCTCCCAGCCGGGGACGATGATGGGCAGGTTCTTCTCGCAGGCGGCGAGCATCCAGGAGTTCTTCGGCTCGATCATGTAGCTCGCCTTCAGCTTTCCGGTGCGGAGAACTTTATACATGAACTCGTGGGGGAAAAACGGCGTGCCGGCCTTGTCGGCGGCGATCCACTCCTCGGCGACGGCCGCCTCGATGCGACGCATGGCCTCGCCCTCGGGGATACACGTGTCCGTCACACGGTTCATGTGACGGTCCAGCAAGCCCTGCTCGTCGGCGGCGGTGAGATCGCGGTAGTGAGGCACGCGCTCGTAATAATCGTGGGCGACGAGGTTGAAGATATCCTCCTCAAGATTGGCGCCGGTGCAGACGATGGCGTGAACCTTGTCCTGACGGATCATCTCGGCGAGGGAGAGGCCAAGTTCGGCCGTGGACATGGCGCCGGCTAGAGTGACGAGCATCTTGCCGCCAGCCTTGAGGTGGGCCTCGTAACCCTTGGCCGAGTCGATCAACGCGGCAGAGTTGAAATGGCGATAGTGGTGGGCGAGGAACTGCGAGATCGGGCCTTTTTTGGCCGCGAGCTTTGCGTTGATAATTTCGGTGAGCAGGGTCTGCCGCTTGGCGGCTTTGACTTTGTGGGCCATGGTAAGAAGAGAGGTAAAGTTCCGGAGTGAGCCAACGCAGGCGGGCAAAGCCATCTAAAAGCCGCAGACCGCGTAAAACTGTCACGCAGCAGTCCCGCTTTTCACGCCAGAGGGGGCTTTTTGTTGCTCCGCGACGCAGCAACGCATCTTTTGCTCCGTTTACCATGCTGACGATATCCGACGTCTCAAAGTCCTACGGCACCCGCGAACTGTTTTCCGAGGTGTCCCTCTTCGTCGCGCGCACCGATCGCCTCGGCCTCGTCGGCCCCAACGGCGCGGGCAAATCCACCCTCTTCGGGCTCATCCTCGGCGAAGAACGGCCGGACACCGGGATCATCGAGTGGGAACGCGGCGCCGATTTCGGCTACCTGCCCCAAGAATCCGCTCCCGTGGGCGACGAAACCATCCTTACCATCGCCACCTCCGGCAAGGCCCTCGAGCCTACCGAAGATAACTACGACATCGACTACACCCTAGAACCCCGCGCCCACACCATCCTCGCCGGCCTCGGCTTCAAGGAGGGCGACGCCCACAAGCCCGCCAAGTCCTTCTCCGGCGGCTGGGTCATGCGCGCACACCTCGCCCGCCTGCTGGTTGCCGAACCCGCCCTCCTTCTGCTCGACGAGCCGACGAACCATCTCGATCTGGAAGCCCTCCTCTGGTTCCAAGAATACCTCAGCCGCTACCCCGGCGGTCTCGTGGTTATCTCCCACGACCGCGCCTTCCTGAACGCCCTCTGCACCGGCATGCTCGAACTGCGCGCCGGCACGCTCCACTATTACCATGGTAACTACGATGACTTCCTGAAGGAGAAGGAGGCACGCAAGGAACAACAACTCGCCCAGTTTAAAAACCAGCAACGCGAGATCGCCCACCTCCAGGTCTTCGTCGACCGCTTCGGTGCCAAGGCCTCCATGGCCTCCCGCGCCAAGTCGAAGGAAAAACAAATAGAACGCCTCAAGGAGGCCGCCGTCGAGGAACCCAGCGAGGAACTGAAACGCATCAACTTCAAGTTCCCCCAGCCCATCCGCTCAGGCTTAAAGGTGATCGAACTGAAAAACGTCCGCCAAGCCTACGGGGAGAAAGTCGTTTACACCGACCTCAATTTCACCGCCGAACGCGGTCAGCGCATCGTGCTCGTCGGGCCAAACGGCGCCGGCAAATCCACCCTTCTGAAAATCCTCGCCGGCAATCTCGCCATTCAGGGCGGCCTCCGCGAACTGGGCAGCAACGTCACCGCCGGCTACTTCGCCCAGCAACGCACCGATACCCTGCGCGAGGACGCCAGCGTTTTCGAGATGATGATGGAGCTGCGCACCAACGAGAACCAACTCACCGAACAACAAGCCCGCGCCATCCTCGGCAGCTTCCTCTTCCGGAAGGACGACGTGCATAAAAAAGTCGGTGTGCTCTCCGGCGGTGAAAAATCCCGCCTCAACCTCGCCCGCCTGCTCGTCGATCCGCCGAATCTGCTCCTCATGGACGAGCCGACCACCCACTTGGATATCGGCTCCA
The DNA here is from genome assembly GCA_903869675.1 of uncultured Verrucomicrobiota bacterium. Classification (GTDB taxonomy): domain Bacteria; phylum Verrucomicrobiota; class Verrucomicrobiia; order Opitutales; family Opitutaceae; genus IMCC26134_A. The sequence continues at coordinate 192,260 of CAIQAB010000022.1, forward strand.
TCGACGCCATGGTAAACGCGCTGAAGGGCTACACCGGGACCCTGATCTTCATCTCCCACGACGTGCACTTTATCCGCTCGCTCGCCGAGACCGTGCTGCACGTGCACAGCGGCCGCCTGACCGCTTACGCCGGCAACTACGACTACTACCTAGAGAAATCCAAGGCCACCAACGCCCGCGCCGCGCTGACCGCCGGGTTCACCGACGCCCGCCCCGAAGCCCACAAGGGCAGCGGCAAGAAAGCCGCCCCTGCTCCCTCACCCGCCCCCGCCACCGGTGGCCCCAAACTCACCCCGAACCAGCTCCGCAAAATGCGGGAGGAAGTTGGTCAGTTGGAAAAGAAGGTCGCCGAACTCGAAACCAAGCAGAACGAAATCACCGCAGCCCTCGAAGACCCCGCTACCTACGCGGATAAGAGCCGATTCCACCGCTTGAATATCGAGCTGAGCACCATCACCGAACAAGTAAGCGACGCCACCGCCAAGTGGGAAGCCGCCACCGAGGCACTCGACGCCGCCGAACGCCACACCGGCTGAGCACGGGCCCGAGCTCGAGTTCGCTCACCCACCCACCCGCCCCATGATGAGCGGGATGGGCTGAGAAACTTGGTCCGCGATTTCCACCGCGCCCGCTAGCGCCGCGCGCGCCTCGTTCAGCTTAGCCTCGTCGTTGGCGTGGACCACGCCGAGCAGATCGCCCGCCTCCACCCGCACGCCAACCTTAGCCAGATGGGTGAAGCCCACCGCGTGATCCACCGCATCCTCCGCCCGCGTCCGCCCCGCCCCCAGCCGCAGCGCCGCCAAAGCCACCGCCATCGCATCGACGCCGGCCACCCAGCCCCCCCGCGCTGCCCGCACCTCTCCCGTAAACCGCGCCGCCGGCAACACCGCCACCGGATCATCGCAGACCCGCGAATCCCCGCCCTGCGCCGCCACGATCTCGCGAAATTTCTCCAAGGCCGCCCCGCTGGCCACCACCCCGGCCAGCCGCGCTCGCGCGGCATCCGCGTGGGTCTCGACCCCGGCCAGCAATAACATCTCCGCCCCCAGCGCGTAAGTGAGCTCCATCAAGTCTTCCACGCCCTCCGTCGCGCCTCGCAGGCAGGCAACACTCTCCGCGACTTCGAGGGCATTGCCCACCGCCCGCCCCAACGGCTGGTCCATGCGGGTGAGCAGCGCGCGGGTTGGCTTGGCCATCGCCGCACCGATGGCACACATCGCCTCCGCCAAGGCCCGCGCCTCGGGCAAGGTCTTCATAAACGCACCCCGGCCGAATTTCACGTCGAGCACCAGTGCATCGATCCCCTCAGCCATTTTTTTGGACATGATGGAGGCACAAATGAGCGGCAGGCACTCGACCGTCGCAGTGACATCCCGCAGCGCGTAGAGTTTTTTGTCCGCCGGGGCCAGATCCCGGGTCTGGCCGATGAGCGCGCACCCGATCCGGGCGACTTGCGCCCGGTATTCCTCGAGGCTCAGCCCCACGCGAAAACCAGGTATGCTTTCCAATTTATCAAGGGTGCCGCCGGTGTGACCCAGCCCGCGTCCCGAGATCATCGGCACCGGCACACCGCAGGCCGCCACCATCGCCGCGAGAGGCAGGGAAACCTTGTCGCCCACCCCGCCGGTCGAGTGTTTATCCACCTTGCGCCCCGGCACCGCCGATAAATCCGCAACCACCCCCGAACGCATCATCGCCTCGGTCAAGACCGCCGTCTCCACCGGCTCCATGCCGCGCAGATAAATCGCCATGAGCAGCGCCGAGAGCTGGTAGTCCGCCCACGAACCATCCGTCGCCCCGCGCACAAAGGCCGCGATCGCCTCGCGCCCCAGCGCCCCACCGTCACGTTTGCAGGCAATGATCCGGGGCGGGGTCAGGGTGGCGTCGTCCATGCCTCCACCCTGCGCCACCCGCCGCCCGCGGCAAGCCCGCCGCCGTTTAGGGCTTTTGTAAAATTGCCTTTCCCCGCGTCGAGCGAAGCCGTCACACTACCGTTTCACTCGCCACCCACCACACCAACACGATGAGCGCCCCCAGCCTAAAAATCTTCTCCGGCAACTCCAACCGTCCCCTCGCCGAAGAAATCTGCCGCCATGTGGGCATCCCCCTCGGCCAGGCCACCGTGACCAGCTTCCCCGACGGCGAGTCCTTTGTCCGCATCGAGGAAAACATCCGGGGACAGGACATCTATCTCATCCAGTCCACCTGCACCCCGACCAATCACCACTTGATGGAGCTGCTGATCATGATCGACGCCGCCAAGCGCGCGTCGGCCCAGCGCATCACCGCCGTCATCCCCTTCTACGGCTACGCCCGCCAAGATCGCAAAGACCAGCCCCGCGTCCCTATTACCGCCAAACTCGTGGCCGATCTGCTCTCCGCCGCCGGCGCCCACCGCGTGCTTACCATGGACCTGCACTCCCAGCAGATCCAGGGCTTCTTCAACATCCCCGTCGACCACCTCTTCGCCTCCCCTGTCATCTTCAAATACCTCGAAAGCCAACGCGGCGAAAACCTGGTTGTATGCTCGCCCGACGTCGGCGGCATGAAGATGGCCGCCGCCTACGCCGGTGCACTCGGCACCGGCCTCGGCATGGTCTGGAAAAAACGCACCTCCGCCACCACTGTTGAGTCGGTGAACATCGTGGGCGACGTCGTCGGCAAGGACGTGCTCATCGTGGATGATATCACCGAAACCGCCGGCACTCTCGTGAACGCCGCCAAGCTCCTCCGCGATAACGGCGCCCGCTCCGTGCGCGCTGCCGTGTCCCACGCCCTGCTCTCCCCCATGGCCTACGAACGCCTCCGCTCCGGCCAGATCGACGAGCTTATCACCACCAACTCGATCCCCGTCGAGCCCCGCGACCTGCCTATCAAAGTCCTCAGCGTAGCCGATCTACTCGCTCAGGCCATCATCCGAATTAACAATAACGAATCCGTTACCAGCTTGTTCAAAGTCAAGGGTTTCTGATTTATTTAAGCTCCGCAGTTCAACCCGATTGGAGAGGGGCGCTTACCCCGCCTGCTTTGATACAAACCAAAGGCCGGGAACCTTCACCCAGCTAGTCCGGTCCACGAGATCCCGTCTCTTTTTTCAAAACCATGAAAACCCGTCTCCTGGCTTCCACCGGTCTCGCTCTCCTCAGCCTCGCCCTGCTCCCCGCCTGCCGCGCCGAGGACACCAAACCAAAACTCGACCTGAAGGTCGATGGCTCCGCCCTCACCGACACCGCCGGCTCCGGCCGGGCCTCTTCCTACGCCGACGTCATCCAGCCCGTCCAGAAGGCCGTCGTATCCGTCTACTCGAGCAAGATCGTCCGCGAACGCGTCCAAGTCCCCGACTTTTTCCGCCAGCTATACGGTCAGCTCCCCGAGCGCGAATCCCGCCAGGAAGGCCTCGGCTCCGGCGTAGTCGTCTCCCAAAATGGCTACATCCTGACCAACAATCACGTCGTGGACGAGGCCGACGAACTGAAAGTCTCGCTGAACGACGGCCGCGAATTCACTGCCAAGCTGATCGGCGCCGATCCGAAGACCGACGTCGCCGTGATCAAGATCGAGGCAGAAGACCTGCCCGTCGCCACCCTCGCCGATAGCGATAAACTCCGCGTCGGTGACCTCGTTTTCGCCGTAGGCAACCCCCTTGGCGTCGGCCAGACCGTCACCATGGGCATCATCTCCGCCACCGGTCGTGACAATCTCGGCCTGCTCGCCGACCGCGGCGGCTACGAGAACTTCATCCAGACCGACGCCGCCATCAACCAGGGCAACTCCGGCGGCGCCCTCGTAGACGCTCAAGGACGCCTCGTTGGCATCAACACCGCCATCCTCTCCGGCCGCGGTGGCTCGGGGAACATCGGCATCGGTTTCGCCATCCCCGTTAACCAGGCCTCTACCGTGCTCACGAGTCTGGTCGAGACCGGGACCGTGCAGCGAGGCTACCTCGGAGTGAATATTGACGAGCTCAAGCCCGACGTCGCCGAGGCCCTAGGTCTGAAGAAGGAGCAGCGCGGCGTGATTATCACCAATCTCCCCAAAGACAGTCCCGCCGCCAAAGCCGGCCTCGAGCGCAGCGACGTCATCATTGCCATAGAGGGCCACGCGATCACCACGCCGCAAGACCTGCGCAACCGAGTCGCCGCCCGCGCCCCCGGCTCCGAAGTGGAGCTGCGCGTCCTGCGCGACGGGAAGGAACGGACCCTCAAGGCCAAGCTCGGCACCCTCTCCGCCGCCCAGGCAGCCACCGAGTTCCTGCCCGGCGTCACCGCCAAGACCCTCAACGACGAAGCCCGCCGGCAGATCGGCGCGGCCAAAGATCTGGAGGGCGTCGTCATCACCGAAGTCGCAGAGAACTCCGCCTTCGCCGAGCGGCTCGCGCCCGGCATGATTGTAGTCGAGGTCAATCGCGAACCCGTCGCCGACCTCGAGTCCGCCCAGCGCCTGCTCAAACCCGGCCGCAACCTGCTCATCGTCTATGTCCGTGGTCTCTTCACGCCCGTAGCGATCAACGTGAAGTAAACCAATACCTCCCGCCCTCCTGGCCCGCCCGGCGAGAATATCGCCCGGCGGGTTTTCTTTTGCCCCTTCACGGGCTTCTTGCGGCGATCACGACCCGCTCATGCCCAACGCCCTCGCCCTCGCCAAGTCCCCCTACCTCCGCCAGCACGCCGATAACCCCGTCGCTTGGCTGGAGTGGGGCGAAGCCGCCTTCGCCCGCGCCCGCGCCGAGGATAAGCCAATCCTGCTCTCCATCGGCTACTCCACCTGCCACTGGTGCCATGTCATGGCACGGGAGTCTTTTGAAAACGGCGCGATCGCCGCCCAACTAAACCGCGACTTCATCCCGGTGAAACTCGACCGCGAGGAACGCCCGGACGTCGACCGCGTCTACATGACCTACGTCCAGGCCCGCACCGGCTCCGGCGGCTGGCCGCTCAACGTCTTTCTTACCCCCGACCTGAAGCCCTTCTTCGGCGGCACCTACTTCCCTCCTGAGGACCGTCAAGGCCGGCGCGGCTTCCCCGGCCTGCTCGCCGCCGTCGCCGGCGCCTGGCGCGATAAACGCGCCGATCTAGTCGCCGAGGCCGACCGCGTGCTCGCTTCTTTGCGCGATCACTACACCCACCGCGCCGCGTCCGTAGCCGACTCCGGTGGACCCGGCTCGGCCCTTGCCGGCACCTCGGCCACGCCCGCCTCGCCAGTCCCCCTGCACGAAGCGGCCGGCGACGCCTTCGAGCGCGGCTTCGCCCATCTTTACGAAAGCTTCGACTCCGAGCACGGGGGCTTCGGCGGCGCTCCCAAATTTCCCCGCGCCGGTAACATCGACTTCCTGCTCCGCGTCGCCGCGCTCCAAGGCGGGGGCGCCACCGAGACCGGACGGGAAGCCCTGCGGCTCGTTGCCGAAACCCTGCGCAATATGATCCAGGGCGGCCTCCACGACCACCTCGGCGGCGGTTTCCACCGCTATTCCGTCGATGCCGGCTGGTTCGTGCCCCACTTCGAGAAGATGCTCTACGATCAGGCGCAAATCGCCCGCAACTTGCTCGACGCCGCCCGCGCCACCGGCGACGAACGCCTCGCCTGGGCGGCCCGCGGCGTGTTCGACTACCTGCTGCGGGAGCTTGCACACGAGGGCGGCGCCTTTTTCTCCGCCGAGGACGCCGACAGCGACCGCGCTCCCGCCGACGGCGGCGGACACGCCGAAGGCGCGTTCTACGTCTGGACCCGCGCCGAGCTCGACCACCTCCTGACTCCGCTCGATGCCGCCCTCGTGTGCGCCCACTTCAGCGTCGAGGACGGCGGCAACGTCCCCGCCGAACTCGACCCGCACCACGAGTTCACCAATCGTAATATCTTCCACCAGTCCCGCCCGCTGGCGGAAACCGCTGCCAGCCTAGGGCTCGACCCCGCCGCCGCCGCCGACCGCCTCGCCTCTGCGTTGGAACGCCTTCGCGGCATCCGCGCAGCCCGCCCCCGTCCCCACCTCGACGATAAGATCCTCGCCGCCTGGAACGGCCTAGCCTTGTCCGCCCTCGCCCGCGCCTCCGTCCACCCCGCCGCTTGCCTCGCCGATAAACGCCCCTTCTACCTCGAGGCCGCCCTGCGCTGCGCGCGTTTCATCGAAGCAGCACTCTGGGTCCCGGCGCGCGGCATCTTGCTCCGTTCCTGGCGCGATGGTCCCGCCGTGATCGACGGCTTCGCCGAGGACTACTCGTGCGTGATCGGAGGCCTGCTTGATCTGCACCAGGCGACCCTCGACCCGCATTGGCTGCAGCTCGCCGGTAAACTCCAGGCCGCGCTCGACGCGCGCTTCTGGGACGAGGCACAGGGCGGCTATTTCTCCGCTCCCGCGGATACCGAACTCGTCCTGCGCCTGAAGGATGACTACGATGGCGCCGAGCCGACCGCTTCCTCCGTCGCCCTCTCCAACCTGGTCCGCCTTTCGATTCTGCACGGCGAACCCACCACCAATCAGGCTAACCTCGCGCCGCACCGCGCCCGCGCCTTCCGGGTGGCTGAAGCCTTCCGCTCCCAATGGTTCGGCGCGCCGCACGCCCTGCCGGTGCTCCTTTGCGGTGTCGCCGACCTGCTCGCCGAGCCCGCCCACGTGGTCCTCGCCGGCGATCCCGCCGATCCGGCCTTTACCGCGCTCGCCTCGGTGGTGCACGCCGCCCCTCCCTTCAGCGCTCCGGTATATCTTCTTACCCCTGCTGACGCAGCCTGGGCCCGCGACATGGCACCGCTTTCCGGCCGCCCCACGGCCTATCTCTGCCGCGACCTTGCCTGCCAGGCCCCCGCCACCGGGCCCGCCGCCCTTCGCGAGTTGCTGCTCGCCTAATCGACCCGCAACCCAGCCTCGCCGTCGAAAAACTGCGCCCGCACCCGCGCCCCGGACGCCAGCTCCGTTGCCCGCCCCAACGGCTGTCCTTCCGCGTCGCGCAAAATCACAAATCCACGATTTAAAACCGAAGCCGGACTCGCCGCCTGCAGCCGTTTCCAAAGTCCGAGCAAGCGCTGGGATTCCGTCTCCACTCGGCGTGCCGGACTCACCGCCGCCAGCCGTCCCGCGATCAGCGCGAGTTGGTGCCGCCGCGTCTGCGCCGCCCGCGCCAGCGCCGCCTCCAAGCGGTTGGCGAGATCATCCAGCCGCAGTCCGCCGCGCTCCACTTGCGCCGCCGGCGAGAGGAGCCTCAGGCGGTCCGCCAAACCCGCCCACCGCTCCCATGCCGCCGCCAAACTGTCCGCCGCACCGGCATCCATATTCTCCGCCAGCCGGTCCAGCCGCTCCACCTCGGCCAAAAAACCGCTTGAGATCAACTCCGCCGCCGCGCTCGGCGTCTCTGCGCGGGCGTCCGCCGCAAAGTCGCTCAAGGTAAAATCGATTTCGTGCCCGACCGCCGAGATGACCGGTAGCCGCGAACCGGCCACCGCCCTCGCCAAGGTTTCCTCGTTAAACGCCCACAAATCCTCCAGCGAGCCGCCCCCGCGCCCGACGACCAGCAGGTCGAGCTCCAGGCCGATGGCCACCGGGTCGTTAGCCAGCGCAATCATCGCCGCCACCTCCGCCGCCGCGCCTTCGCCCTGCACCTTAGCGGGCAATATGACCACGCGGCCGCGCCAGCCGCGCCGGACCAAAATGCGGCAAAAATCCTGCACCGCCGCGCCCGTCGGCGAGGTCACGAAACCCACCGCGCGAGGCAGCCTCGGCAGGTCTCGCTTGCGCGCTTTGTCGAAGAGCCCCTCCCCCGCCAGTCGCGCCTTGAGCGCCTCGAATTCACGCCTGAGCCGCCCCACCCCGTCATCCACCACCAGCCGGACGATGAGCTGGTATTCCCCGCGCGCCTCGTAGACCGAGGCCTCCCCAAAAACCACCACCTGCCCTCCCTCGCGCAGCTTCGTGTCCTGGCGCGCGGCGTCGCCGCGAAACATCACCGCCCGCACCTGCGCACCGGCGTCCTTGAGCGAGAAATACACATGCCCGCTGGGCTGTGTCTTGAGGTTGGTAACCTCCCCTCGCACCCAACCAGCCTTGATTCCGGCCTCCAGCACCGCCTTCACCCGGCGCGTAAACTCCGTGACACTTTCCGCACGCGGCGCACCACCCGGCCCGAGGTCGATTTCCTGCTCGGCCCTCACGCCGCTCCTTCCTCCTTGGAAACCGCTTTCACCGCCATCCGCCCGCGCACCGCCCGAATCACAAAAAAAACCGCCACCGCGCCGGCAACCGCTGCCAGCGCCACCCCACCCCGGCCATTCATCAGTGCATCCCCGCAAACGATCACCAGCACGATATTCGCCGTAGCAGTAAGCCAAGAAATGGCGAGATAGGTCCGGAAGGGCACTCCGGCCAGTCCGAGCAGAAAGCTCTGGAAAACATAGGGCGGCCCTGGTGTCACCCTCACCAGAAAGACAAACATCCGCCGCTTGCCGGGCGGCACGACCGGGATCCCGTAGCCCAAGTAGGCGAGCAAGCGCTCCACCCAAGGCCGTAGCAGGTAACGCGAGAGCCCATAGGAAATCGTCATACTGGCGGCCATACTCGCTCCCGCCAACGCCAACACTGCTGGCAGACCGATGACCGGCGCAAAGAGCGGCCCAGCCGCGAGCACAAAGACGGATACCGGAAACCCCACCGCAGGCAGCAGCGCGAACGCCGCGAAAAACCACCCCGCCCCCAGCGCGCGCACCGCTGCCATGGTCCGTCCGGCCGTCTCCTTGATCCGCAACCAAGTCTCTGGCGGCTGTATTGCCGCCACCACGGCCAACCCCACCAAGAAAAACCCGCCCGCCAGAAAAACCGCCAGACGGCGCCGGCGATGTCGCGCCGCGTCGCCTTCCATCGGGATTTCACTGGTTACCATGCCCGACGTTGCCGCCCGTCGCTGACCCCGGTCAAGCTCCGCGCCGGAAGGTTTGATTTGAACCCACGCGCGCCGCGTCCCCACCTTTAAGCCGCATGATTTTCCTCCTCGGCGGCAGCGGCTACATCGGCCAGGCCTTCCAGCGGCATTTTATCCGCCACGGCATCGCGCACCGCGCCATACGCCGGGCGGAACTCGATTATTCCGACCCCGCACGCCTGCTCGCCGCCCTGCGCGCCGAACGCCCGCGTTTTCTGATCAACGCCTCCGGCTACACCGGCAAACCCAACGTCGACGCCTGCGAGCTACACCGCGCCGAATGCCTGTTCGGCAACGCCGTGCTGCCCGCCCGCATCGCCGAGGCCTGCGCCTCCGCCGGCGTGCCCTGGGGTAACCTCTCCTCAGGCTGCATCTACCAGGGGGCAAAACCCGACGGCTCCGGTTTCACCGAACTGGATCCGCCTAACTTTTCCTTCCACAACGGCCCGTGCTCATTTTACAGCGGCACCAAGGCGCTCGGGGAGGAAATCCTCGCCGGCTATCCCGACGTCTACCAGTGGCGCATCCGCATCCCCTTCGACCACCTCGATAACCCACGCAACTACCTGACCAAAATCCTGCGCTACGCCCGCCTGCTGGAGGCCCGCAACTCCCTCACCCACCTGGTCGACTTCGTGCCCGCCGCGCTCGCCTTCGCCTCCCTTCGCCCTGCCCCCGGCCTCTACAATTTCACCAACCCCGGCGCCGTGACCACGCGCGAGGTCGCCGCCCTGCTCGCCGCCGCCGGCCTGCGCCGCGAACCCTTCCGCTTCTTCGTGGACGAGTCCGATTTCATGCGTGAAGCCGCCGTCGCTCCCCGCTCCAAATGCGTGCTGGATTCGTCCAAACTCCTCTCCGCCGGCATCTCCCTTCCACCCGTCCAAGAGGCCCTGCACACCGCGCTCGCCAACTGGATTCCCGCGCCTCTTCCCTCATCATGAACCTACTCGTCACCGGCGGCTGCGGTTTTATCGGAGGGCATTTTATCCGCCGAGGCCTCGCCGCCTCCGCCTCGCCCCTGCGCCGCCTGGTCAACCTCGACGCGCTCACCTACGCCGCCGACCCGGCCCCGCTCGCCGGTCTGCCGGCCGACGCCCGCTACGCCTTCGTCCAAGGCGACATCCTCGACCGCCCGCTGCTCGACCGCCTATTTACGGAAAACGATTTCGACGCCGTCATCCATTTCGCCGCCGAGACCCATGTCGACCGCTCGATCGACGCCCCCGCCGCCTTTCTCCAAACCAACATCCTCGGCACCCACCAGTTGCTCGAGGCCGCCCGAGCCCACCTCGCCCGCCTGCCCGGCGAACGCCGCGCCTCCTTCCGCTTCCTGCACGTCTCCACCGACGAGGTCTACGGCACCCTCGGCCCGGCGGACCCGGCCTTCTCCGAGACCACCCCACTCGCCCCGAATTCCCCCTACGCCGCCTCGAAGGCATCCTCAGACCTGCTGGTCCGCGCCGCCTTCCACACCCACGGCATGCCCGTCCTGACCACCCGCTGCTCCAACAACTACGGCCCGCGCCAGTTCCCCGAAAAACTCATCCCGCTGGTGCTACTGAACGCCCTCGAGGGCAAGTCGCTGCCCATCTACGGCGACGGCCGACAAATCCGCGACTGGCTGCACGTCGAGGACCACGCGGACGCGCTCGCGACCATCCTAGCTCGGGCCAACCCCGGCGCGGTCTACAACATCGGCGGGCAGTCCGAACGCGCCAACCTCGACCTCGTCCGCGCCCTCTGCGTCGAGCTCGACCGCCAAGCCCCCCGCGCCGACGGCCGGCCTTACGCCGAACAAATCACCCACGTCGCCGACCGCCCGGGCCACGATCGCCGCTACGCCATCGACTGCTCCCTCCTCCGCGCCGACCTCGGCTGGCGCCCGCGCTACGATCTGGAGAACGGCCTCGCCGGCACCGTCGCCTGGTATCTGGCCAACCGCCCCTGGTGCGAAGCCATCACCGCCCACCGCTATGCGCGCGAACGCCTCGGGCGCGGCGCCTGATCATTTTCCTTACCATGCAACGCAAAGGCATCCTACTCGCCGGTGGCTCCGGCACCCGGCTCTACCCCCTCACGCTGGCCGTCTCCAAGCAGCTGATGCCGGTCTACGACAAGCCGATGGTCTACTACCCGCTCTCCGTCCTGATGATGGCCGGACTGCGCGAGATCCTCGTCATCTCGACCCCGCACGACCTGCCGCTCTTCCAACGCCTGCTCGGCGACGGCTCGCGTCTGGGCCTGCGCCTCGCCTACGCCGCTCAGCCTTCGCCCGACGGCCTCGCCCGGGCCCTGACCATTGCCGCCGAGACCGGTTTCCTAGTCGACGGGGATCCCTCCACCCTCGTGCTCGGCGACAACCTATTCTACGGCCACGACCTCCGCGCGACCCTCCGCGCGGCCGCCGCCCGGCCCGACGGCGCGACGATCTTCGCCCACCACGTCGCCGCGCCCGGTGCCTACGGAGTGGTCGAGTTCAACGCCGCCGGCCGCGCGATTTCATTGGAGGAAAAACCTGCGCATCCGAAATCCAACTACGCCGTTCCCGGCCTCTATTTCTACGACGGCCTCGCCCCCAGCCTCGCCCGTTCCCTCCGGCCCTCCCCGCGCGGCGAACTGGAGATCACCGATCTAAACCGGCTCTATCTCGAACGCGGTGCCCTGCGGGTTGAGAAATTCGGCCGCGGCACCGCCTGGCTGGATACCGGCACGCCCGACGCGCTCGCCGACGCCTCCCAATTCGTCGCCGTGATCGAACAGCGCCAGGGCCTGAAGATCGCCTGCCTCGAAGAAATCGCCTTTCGCCAGGGCTGGATAAATCGCGCCGAACTCGAGGCCTCCGCCGCGCTGCACGGAAAATCCCGCTACGCCGATTATCTGCGCCTGCTGGCCGACTAGCCGCCGCACATTCGGCTTCTTGCCAGCACCCCCCACCTTGGTCCCGGCGCCGTCCGTCGTATCAAGCCCTCCATCGTCATCCCCTCTGTTGCAACGCGCACCGCACCATCCGCCGCCTCGTTGATCACGGATTTAATCCCCTGCCCCTTTCGCCACTCGCCCGGATTGTGGAAAACAGCGCAGATGCCTCGCCCCGAACCACGTCATACGCAGCAAAATCCAGCCGTGGTGAAAACGGGAGATGTTGGTCTCGCCATAAATGCGATCTTTATAGCGCACCGGGATGTCGCGGATCTTCAATCCGAGAAGGGTAGCCCCGAAGAGCAGGTTAAAGTCTCCGAAGGGATCGAAGGCGCCGAAGGGCTGGATGCGGCGGAGCACCCGCGCATAGTCGGAACGCAGCAGCATCTTGGTGCCACAGAGGCTGTCCTTGACCGGCTGCCCGAGGACGAAGGAGAGCGCCATGGCAAAAAATTTATTACCCAGCAGATTCAAGAAAGGCATCGCTTCGCTTTCCATGGGATAGACGAGGCGGCTGCCGTTGGCGAACTCGGCCGCACCGGACTCGATGGCGGCGAAAAAGCGCGGCAGATCCTCGGGCGGAGTGGTCAGGTCCGCATCCTGAATCACCAAGACATCGCCGGTCGCGCTCGCGAAACCGGCGAAAACCGCGTCCCACTTGCCTTTGCCGGGCTGCTTGAGCACCCGGATTTTTAGTGGCCCCGCATAGGCCGCCACCTCGCGCTGGATGATCTCCCAAGTGTCGTCCTTGCTGTTGCCCTCGACGAAAATCACTTCCGTGCCCGCGCCCAGGACGGGAATGCGTTCTAGCACCGGGCGAATGTTGCCCGCCTCATTCCGCGCCGGCACGATAACCGAGCAGGTCAGGCCGGGCGGCGGCGCCAAGGACCTCCGTGGCCGGGCGGTAAGACACAGGGTGATGCCGAAATGCCGCAAAAGGGGTAGACGCACCGCGAAACGATTAAGCAGCGGTGCGATCAAGGGGACGTTCCAAGGCAGCAGTTGCTGACGCTCAAAACGCACTACCTCCCAACCAGACAGTTCCAGCACGTTTACCAAGTCGCCATCCGCCAGCCAGGCGCTTGCCGGCTGAGGCATAACCCTTCCCGTCCGGACCGCCAGGCGCAGAACCGGCCGCCAAAGGGTGTTCAGCGAGGTGAGATGCAGCCGCGTGCGAGCATGGGCGCAGAGTTGCAGACGCTCAAAGACCCCCTGAATGTCCTCCAAATAACCAGTGAGGTAATCGAGCACGATATGGTCAAAAACCTCATCGGCCAAAAAATCCTCGGCCCGCGCCACGCGAAACTCCAGCTCCTGCCGGCCTACATGACGCTTCGCCGCCTTCGCAATCATCCGCGGGCTGAAATCGAGCCCCAACCCTCGCGAAGGCCGCAGTGCCGCGAGCAGATCACCCGCGCCGCAACCCAATTCTAGCACCGTCTCGCCCTCGGGGATCTGGTGCCGCAGATGGGCGCACACCTGAGCGTGAAACCCGCGTTGGGCTCGGCGCGCGACATCATCATGATCAGCCACAAAATCAAAATGCTCGCGCAAAGCATCCGCCGCCGAAACAGACGGGGCAGGAAGCGAAACAGGCTCGGTCATGGCGCGGAGACGGAGGTAACCTCAGGAGCAGAGGGGACGTCGACCTTGATCTCCCGCAAGATCGAGATGCGATGCAGACCAGAGCCGATCCGCCGCTCCGCAACGGGCTCCAGCACGAACTCCGGCGGCAGCACATCCGCCTGCGCGACCCGCAAGTCCCCTTCCGCTGAAGTTGGCACCAGCGTCTGCGTGACCAGAATTTCCTGATAGCTGTGATGCCGCAGGTGAAAGGCCAGCGCTTCTTTGCGCAGGATGCCTCGTTCGATGGTCGTCGCACCCACCTCGCGCACAAACCAAGAAAGCGGACTCTTGTCCGTAAGCACCATACGCGTGGCCGGACCGCGCGCCGCCACCACCCGCTCCTCCCAACGCTGCGCAGTCTCGGTGGTGTTAAGGCCTGCGAGTCGCCAGTTCACCGGCAGTCCGAACCCCAGATAACACGCCAGCGCCACCACCAAGGCCCCGCCAGCCGCTCGTGTTTGCCAAGGCACCGACACCTGGCCCAGCGCCGCCGCAATCGCGAGCGCCAGCAAGGCTTGGAAAGGCAAGCTGAGCCGCGAAACCACCGGGTCGCTCAGATCCCCCCAGTAGTAGGCCATCAACAGAGCCAGATTACCCAAAACCCCCAGACCAATTAAGAAAATCGCCAGACCGGTGGCGGATAAAGCGAGCTCCTGCCGCCGCCGAACCAAAGCCCGCCAGAGCAAGGCACACACCGAGCCCCCCCCCGCCACAGTCAGCCAGATGGAATTGGCGATGCCGGGAGCGAGGTTAAAAAAATACTCCCGAGCAAAACCCAGGTTGGCGATGAGGTAATGGCAGGAAAACCGCACCTCATAGCCATCGCGCAGTTCCCAAAGCACCGGCGTGCCAGAGAGGTAGGTGTTGTGCAGCGCACAGGGTATCAGAAGGAGCGGAGCGGCTAACGCCGCCCAAGGAAGCCGGATGCGCCGTTCCCGCCACCAACCCACCACCGCCACCCCCGCCCCGCAGCCCACATACAAACTCGATTCATAACGGGTCCCGGCCAGCAATATCACCGTCAGCAGAAAAAACCCCAGCCGCAGGTCGTCGGGCGCCTCCAGATAGCGGGCGGCCGCCCATATCGCCAGGAGGATCATGGCAAGGTTGAGCATCTCCAGCCCAGCCCCGGTCGCATTGACCGCCAAGAGCGAAAACCCGCCAAGCGAAGCCAAGGCGACTAAACCGGCCCGGTGCCCAGCCAGCCGACGCCCCAAAATATAAATCAGCCCCAGACACACCGGCATCAAGGCGGTGTTGAGCAAATGGGCATTCAAAGCCCGGTAACCGGTGATATCATGCACCAGCGAAACCAGAAACGGGAAAAAATAGGGCCGCTTGTCCAAGTAGGTCTGCAAGGAACGCAATAAACCCTCGACCTCGTATGCCCGCCCGAGTGCACCGACCTCACGCTCCATGTGCATGTTCCAAGCGGTGGACTGGATGACCGCCTCATCAAAAAGTATTTTGTAGGCGTAGGGCGTGGTGAGCACTGCCACCGCCGTTAGCGCCAAGGTCAGCCCCGCCATCTGCCAACCCTCAGACTCTTTAGCAAATCCCGAGCGCCACCCCGGGCACGCGATGGATTTCACGCCCACTACCACCCACCAAACAAAAGTCCCGGCGATCCCATAGTAGCCCCACTCCTTGATCAATTCACCTGCAGCTTTGGCACTAAACATCTTGAATCCGATCCAGGTGGCCAGAACGCCGATCAGCGCAAAAAGCACCAGCCGAGCGGCCGCTTCGCGATCCCGCCAAAGATCACGCCAACACGCCCTGCCGACAACCGCCTGACTTTGTCCGCTCACGGCAATTCCTTGACCCACCGATCAAGGTAGGCGCGCTTGGCCGCCTCTTGCTCCTCTGGATTCATAAACCCTTGGGGCACAGGTTTAATGAAGTCCTGACGGGAGACAACCGCACCGCCCTCGCGAATAGAAACCACCCGACTAAAACGGGCCAATTCAAGGGTTTGCAGCCGTTTTTCCGTAATTGGCTCCAACTCAAAATCCGCCCCCAAATCATCCTCGGGGAGGATTTTTAAAGTCCCGGTTTCCGGTTCCACAGCGAAGATCTGGAATACATAAATCGCCGAAAAACTGTGATTTCGCAGATGAAAAATCAGCCCGGCCTTCCGCGCCGCCGCCTGCTGCACCGGAGTGGCCGCCACCCGCTCGGTAATCCAAAAAGTTGAATCCCGATCGAGAATAAGAAAATCGCGTTCCGGCCGTTGGACCAAAAATTCCCGACGCCAGGCCATCGCTACCGCCGGCGCGTAATCCCGCCCGTAGGCATTCTTGGCCATGACTGGCAAACTCCAGCAGACCAGTGACATAATAGCTGCAATAATCAGCCAGTTCCACCCTCGATCAGGCAGCTTTAGCACCCGGCCCGCCACCGCCGCTGTTGCTACCAGCATAAAGAGTTGAGTCGGCAAACTCAGGCGATGAATCACGGGATGATCAAACTGCCCCCCAAAATACACCATCATGAAGCCAGTGACCGCCAAGGGCCCGAAGGCCCCCATCACCAGGCCCAATTCCGTCCCGTCCGCCGAAACGCCCGCACGCAGAACCCTTTGTCCCCAAAGGACAAAACCCAATAGCCCCAACAGTCCAAGAACGGCAAGAAACGGGGAGTTGGGCTGATAGCCGTCAAAACTAAAAAAATAGGCCAACACGTGCCCAAGATTTGAGGGAAAATATTTTAATGCAAAGGGCGTGTCCGCCCCCAAACTCTGTATACCCCCAAGGCTGTCGTCGGCCGAAAAAGCCCGATTCAACCAAAACATCGGCAAAAGCAAAAAAGGCGCGACCCACGTAGGCCAACGAAAGAGCACCCGCCCCTCCCGCCACCAAGCCAAGACCAGAACCAAGGCCGTGGAGACCAGAAACAAGACCGATTCATAGCGGGTCAAAGCAAGCAGCACCGCAGTCAAAACCAAGGCATCCTGAGCGCGGTTATCCGGGCGTTCCAAGTATTTCACCACCAACCACCACCAACCCGTCGCCAACGTCAGGTTCAACAATTCGCAACCGCCGCCCGTCGCCTGCTGCGCCAGCAAAGGTAAACCTCCAGCCAGCAAAACCAGCAAAACCCCACCCGCCTTCCGCCCCCCAGCCTTGCACCCCACCGCATAGAGAAAACCTAGAAAAACAAAGCCGAGTAACGTATTTAACCAAAATGGGTTCGTTGATCGATAACCCGTTAAATCATGAACCAGCGAGACGAGAAACGGGTAAAAAAATGGCCGTTTATCCAGCACTGCCTGGAGAATCTGAAATGGCCCCTGCACATCCGTGGCCCGCACTGGATAGCCCACCTGACGATCCATATGTAAACCCTGTGAAGTTCCCAAAAGCAGGGATTCGTCCGACAAAATCTTAAACCCATGGGTTTCATGAGCCTGCCAAACCAAGCCCATGCAAAGCACCAAAGCCATGGGGGCCAAGGGCAACGCCCGCCGCAGCGCAAACCCGGACCCCGCATGCGCAACCCACTCCCAAACCACCCAAATCCATAAACCAAACGTGAAAAACGTAAACCAATAGCCACCTTCGATTACCGCACGCAAAGCCCAATCAACCGAAAGTGCCAAACGCCCCAAAATCAGCGCCAGAAGGCAAGACGCAGCCAGAAGCCAGAGGCGGCGATCGTGTAGGGGAAATGAGCGCATAAAAAGCTCACTCCTCCATGAAGCTCTGTCTCATTTAACAGAAGAGCAAAATACAATTTAGCCCAAACCCCGCACATGGCTAGCGAAGGCATCCAAGCTAGAATCCGGCAAGGCGGATTCACTTAAGTGGAAAAATAATACAAGCTCCCGACCAAACTAGGTCATCAGCCCGCTTCAAGCCTTCCCACCCCACCCGCCGACGGACACAAAAAACCGCCAGTCAGAACAACTGGCGGCAAAAAAACTAAATCCCGGCAAGGCAATTAGTTCGTATAGGAAAGGGTGCGCTGGCCGGCAATACCGGAAGCGGTGACGGGGGTATCCTTGGTTAGGACGGCCGAGTAAGTCTCATTGGCTACGGTCTGGATGACCTTTTGGGTGGGGTTGGTGCCCACGAGGTCGGAGGAATTCACCGTGGTGTTTCCGGTCTCAAGATAATACTGATCGGCAGCGGCGGCCAGCAGGCGCAGGTTACTTGTTACGGCCTTGTCTTGGGCGTTGGAGCGGACTTTCTTAAATGCTGGAATGGCCATGCCGGCCAAGAGTCCGATGATCACAACCACGATCATTATTTCGACCAGAGTGAAAGCTTGGCTTTTACGAATATTCATAAGGATAAATTTTTGATTATAGGCTACTTACGTTATTTATTTTCAAACGCAAAAAACATATAACATCGACTGCCGCCGTTATTCTCAAGCTAAAAGCGGCCAGCCAGAGTGTTAAAGTCTGATGCACCAATGAGGTGCGCGGAAAAAGACGGCGGAAATCTGACGTTATTATTTTCGCGTGGCTTTTTTGACCACCTTGCCTACCGCAGGCTTGGCCCTGGTAGCGACAGGCTTCTTGGCGGTTGTCTTTTTGGTGGCCGACTTGGGCTTGGGCGGCGTCTTGGAAACCTTAGCCTTAGCAGTGGCCTTGGGCGCCTTTGGCTTAAGTGCCTTGGCGGCCTTGGGTTTGGCCGGGGCAGCCACTCTGGCGGCCATCGTCTTCACATCTATTTCCACCGCATCCTTCCAAAGTTTGTCCAAAGCGTAGTTTACTCGCTGCTCGGCCGTGAAGAAGTGGACCATGATCTGGTAGGCATCCATCACCGTCCAGCCGCTGCCATAGCCGCCCTGCTCCGTGCCGGCGATGGGTAATTTGGCCGCGTCGAAAATCTTTTCCGCCTCGATGCGAAGCGCACGCAGGTGCGGCTCGCTGTTGCCCGTGGCCAAAACCAGGAAGTCCGTAATATCGGAAAGCCCGCCTACATTCATGACCTTGAGTTGCTCGGCTTTCTTGTCCTCCAAGGCAGCAACAAGCGCGCGAAGAATAGCAGAAGTCTGAGCGTCGGATACGGTGACCATGGATTTAATAAGACACATAGAGTCCGCTTTTGCGGATGTATTCAATCACCTTGTCCGGCACCCAATCAGATACGTCCTCTCCGCTGCCGAGCCGCGCCCGCACTGCGCTGGAGCTGATGTCCCAGACCCCGGCGGAAACAACTCGGTGCACTCGAAACCCCGCTAAAGCCATCCCGTCCGTAGGCTCGCCATAACCAGGCCGGGCATAAACCGCCCACTCGGCCAGCCGGGCCAATTCTGCCGGCTCGCGCCAGTTCCCGAGCCGGGCCCATTGATCCTCGCCCAAGATCCAGAAAAAACCGTCCGATGGATGCTCTGCGCGCAGGGTGCGCAAGGTGTCGACCGCATAGCTGATGCCGCCACGCCGCAGCTCGAGCTCACACAACTCGAAACGCGGGTCCCCAGTCTCATCCAAGGCCTGACGCAACATTTCCAGTCGTTGCGCACCGCTTGCCCGGACCGCCGCTTCACGAAGAGGCGCCTGGGCGGCGGGCAAAAAAAGCACCCGCTCAAGCCCCAATGCATCCGCCACCGCCCCGGCCACCCCGAGGTGCCCGCGATGCACGGGATCAAAACTGCCCCCCAGAATGCCGATTCGCATACCTCCGCCCTGCCCGCCGAACAGCTGGGCGACAAGCCCCGGTTTTATCAGCACTTTTTATCGGCACCACCCAGGGTCCCTCACCTGCGGAGCAAACGAACCATGTTACCGCCAAGGATCAACTCGAGCTCCGCGGGAGTGAGCGCGGCAACCGAACCACGCACCTCGTCGAGATCATGCCGGAAAGTAGGCTCCCTCGCTACCCGGGGATGGGTCAAAAGCGGATAATCCGTGCCCCAGAGAATCCGCTCCGGGCCGGTGATGTCGACCACCCGCCGGAAGACACTGGGGTCATAAAGCAGAGAGCTGGCGGCAGAGTCGTAATACACCTTTTTAAACAAGGGCTTCAACCGCGGGTTCAGCTCGTAAAAAGGCAGACCGCCGCCCCAATGCGCCAAAATGAAGGTAGTGCCCGGGTGGGCCTGAATCATTTGCAAATACGAGTCCAGCGGAGTGGCCACCATGGCCGCTTCAGACCTGCATGAGAGCGGGTCGGTAACGTGCAGGTTGACCGGCACTCCGCGCGCGGCGGCGAGCGCAAATACACCGCTCCAATCGTCATCATCCAGCCGGCCACCCTGAACTTGTGGCAAAAGCTCCCCTACCCCGCAGAGCCCCGCATCCAGCGCACGCTCCAATGCCTCCCGCGCCGTCACCCCGGCGGCAGGATTGACGCTCGCGAACGCTTGAATGCGGTCGGGGTGAGCGCGATGCCACTCGCGGAAACAGTCATTTTGCCAATCGCAGGTGGCTTGCCGCTCCCAATACCAGCCCAGCATCACAACCTGATCGACGCCGGCCGCATCCATATCGCGCAAGAGCTGGTCAATAGTGACCCAGCCTTGTAGCGAACGCCTTCCCGGAGGCGCTACACAACGCGTCCACCAAGCTTCCCCCTGTTCCGCACCCCAGCGAACGGGGTCGGCGAAAACTTCCGGGGGATAGGCGTGGATATGCGCGTCGACGACGGGCATGGCCACGTCACACCTCGGTCACGTTGCCCTTGTAGGCCTGGATGGGCTTCACGCCGATTTGCTGCTGTTTGAGCGCCTTGATGCCCTGGAGGGCGGCCTTGGCCCCGGTCAGGGTGGTCATAATGCACACGCTATGGGCGTAGGCGGCGGCACGGATCTTGTTTTCGTCCTGACGCGGGATCTGGCCGGCGGGCGTGTTGATGACGAGCTGGATCTGGCCGTTCTTGATCATATCGACCGGATCGGGCCGGCCTTCGTCGATCTTGGCCAGGCGAGTGACAGACACGCCGTTATCGGCCAGGACCTTGGCGGTGCCGCCAGTCGAAAAGACGTTGAAGCCGAGGGCGACCAACTGGCGCGCGGTGTCGACGACGAGGGGCTTGTCGGCATCTTTGACCGAGAGGAAGACGTTACCAGCGACAGGCAGGCCGGGCTTGGCGGCGGCCTGAGCCTTGGCGAAGGCTACGCCGAGATCGGCATCGAGACCCATGACCTCGCCGGTGGAGCGCATCTCGGGCGAGAGCACGATGGTGGCGCCAGGGAAGCGGGCAAAGGGGAACACCGCCTCCTTCACGCACCAGTGTTTCGGGGTCTGCTCGCGAGTGAAACCGAGATCGGCCAGCCTCGCGCCGGTCATTACGCGAGCGGCGAGTTTCGCGAGGGGCACGCCGATGGCCTTGGCGACGAAGGGCACAGTGCGGGAGGCGCGGGGGTTGACCTCGAGGACATAGAGTTGGCCGTCCTTGATGGCGTATTGCACGTTCATCAGGCCGACTACCTTGAGCGCGCGGGCGAGGTCGTGGGTGGCGCGGCGGACCTCGTCGAGCATGGCTTTGCCGAGGGTATGAGGCGGCATGACCATGGCGGCGTCACCGGAGTGGACGCCGGCGAACTCAATATGTTCCAGCATACCACCGATGACAGTGGTGGTGCCGTCGCTGATGCAATCAACGTCCAGCTCGATCGCATCCTCGAGGAATTTATCGATCAGCACGGGCTTGTCCGGCATCACGTCAAAGGCCTGGCGAACGACGGATTTAAACTCGTCCTCGCTGTAAACGATGAACATGCCGCGACCACCGAGCACGAAGCTGGGACGGAGCAGCACCGGGAAACCGATCTGGTGGGCGGCGGCGAGCGCGTCGGGCTCATTTAGCGCGGTGCGGTGGTCCGGGGATTTAAGCCGGGTCTCGGCGAGTATGGCGGAAAACAGCTTCCGGTCCTCGGCGGCCTCAATGGATTCGGGACTGGTGCCGATGACGTTGACGCCGGCCTTTTTCAGGGCGGTGGCGAGGTTCAACGGCGTCTGGCCGCCGAATTGCACGATCACGCCCGAACACTGCTCCTGCTCGTAGATTTCGAGCACGTCCTCGAGGGTAAGCGGCTCGAAGTAAAGGCGGTCGGAGGTATCGTAGTCGGTCGAGACGGTCTCGGGGTTGCTGTTGACCATCACGGTCTCGAAGCCGGCCTCCCGCAGGGCGAAGGAGGCGTGGACGCAGCAATAATCAAACTCGATGCCCTGGCCGATGCGGTTGGGGCCGCCACCGAGGATCATGATCTTCTTTTTCCCCTTGGGCGGCATGACCTCGTTCTCGTCGCCGTAGCTGGAATAGTAATACGGCGTGAAGGCCTCAAACTCGGCAGCGCAGGTGTCCACCAGACGGTAGGTCGTGCCGACGCCGCGCTCCTTGCGGGCGGACCGGACAGCGAAGAGGTCGTCGGCTTTGAAGAAAAGGGCGAGCTGGGCATCGGAGAAACCGGCCTGCTTGGCGCGACGGAGCAGTGGCAGCGGAACACCTTTTAAATTGTAACGCTTCAACTCGACCTCGAGTTGGTAGATCTCGTGAAGCTGGGTGAGGAACCAGGGGTCGATCTTGGAAAGGTCGAAAATCTGCTCGACGGTGTAGCCGGCCATGAAGGCGTAGCGGAGATAGAACACGCGCTCATTATTCGGGGTGGCAAGCTTGCGACGGATCACTTGATCCTCGGGGAGTTCGTTGCCGCCCAGTTTGCCGCCGCCAAAGCCGAAGGCGCCTACTTCGAGGGAGCGAAGAGCCTTCTGAAAAGACTCCTTGAACGTGCGGCCGATGGCCATGGCTTCGCCGACCGACTTCATCGCGGAAGTGAGGGTGGCGTCGGCCCCGGGGAACTTCTCGAAAGTGAAGCGCGGGATCTTGGTGACGACGTAATCGATGGTGGGCTCAAAGCTGGCCGGAGTCAGGCGGGTGATATCGTTGCGCAGCTCATCCAAGGTGTAGCCTACAGCGAGTTTAGCGGCGATCTTGGCGATGGGGAAGCCGGTGGCCTTGGAAGCAAGCGCAGAGGAACGCGACACGCGGGGATTCATCTCGATCACCACTTGGCGGCCGGTCTTGGGATCGATCGAGAACTGGATATTCGAGCCGCCGGTCTCGACGCCGATTTCGCGGATCACGGCGAAGGAGGCATCCCGCATGACCTGGAACTCCTTATCGGTCAAAGTCATGGCCGGGGCGACTGTGATGGAATCGCCGGTGTGGACGCCCATGGGGTCGAAGTTCTCGATCGAGCAGATCACGACGCACTGGTCCTTATGGTCGCGCATCACCTCCATCTCGTATTCCTTCCAGCCGAGCAGGCACTCCTCGACAAGCACCTCGTGGACGGGCGAGAGGTCGAGGCCGTTGGCGCAGATGCGCTCAAACTCTTCCTTGTTGTAGGCGATGCCGCCGCCTGAACCACCGAGGGTAAAAGAGGGGCGGATGATCAGCGGATAGGCGCCGAGCGCCTCGGCAGCGGCGCGGGCCTCATCAAGGGTCTTCACGGTGCGCGAACGAGCGACGTCGAGACCGATCTTCAGCATGCACTGCTTGAACAGTTCGCGGTCCTCGCCCTTATTGATGGCAGCGGGTTTGGCGCCGATCATCTCGACGTTATACTTGGCCAAGATGCCCTTCTCGTGCAGCTGCATCGAGAGGTTGAGCGCGGTCTGGCCACCGAGAGTGGGCAGCAGGGCGTCAGGACGCTCGGCGGCAATAATTTTCTCCACGAACTCAACCGTGAGCGGCTCGATGTAGGTGGCGTCGGCGAACTCCGGATCCGTCATGATCGTGGCCGGGTTCGAGTTGACCAAAATAATGCGGTAACCCTCTTCGCGCAAGGCCTTGCAAGCTTGGGTGCCCGAGTAATCGAACTCGCAGGCTTGGCCGATCACGATGGGACCGGCGCCAATGATAAGGATGGACTTGAGATCGGTGCGCTTGGGCATGGACGTAGGATTGGCGGAGGGTTGAACCCGCTGGAAAGTCGGGCAAGCGGAAAGGCAGAGAATCCAGGCAACGTGACGAGTTTCCCGCGGTCCTGAGCCCCCGCCAAGCGGGGCAACGTCGGACTAGCGAAGTTTCTCCAGTGGGTTGCGCGAAAGAAGGGGTATATTTCCCTGATAGGTCGTGATCAGGCCGGGCCTTTGCAGCACCCGGAACCCGCATGGCCTGTTCTTTATCGCATCCGGCCAAGATGCAGAGCCCGCTTGATATCGCGATTTCCAGCAAGGCCGAGAATAGGGAAAAAGTAGACCAACGGCCAGATGGACAAGGCGATTTTTACCGAGAATTAGTTTCAGGCTTTTGTATTTTATTATTTTATAATCAGTGGTTTATAGAATAAAAATGATTGGCTTTTGCCAGTTAGCTTCTTCAGCTAAACATGGACGGCTGACCACCTGCGCTGCGCGTAAAAACCGGGCGTCAACGCCAGCGGGCTTGACCCGCCGCGCAGGCTCATGGAAGGTCACATCGTGGTCCACGCGGCTGTAGTTTAGTGGTAAAACTCCACTCTTCCAAAGTGGTCTCGAGAGTTCGATTCTCTCCAGCCGCACCACGAGTTTACTTCGATCTTCGTATCGAAAGATCAGTTACAAAGCAGGCCGGACTGAATCAATCGGTGGTGTCCGCCGCCGGTAACTCGGCCCAAAGCGGATCCAGGCGCAGCTCATTCGGAGAATAGCCGTCGCGTGCACCAGGGAAGGTTTTATCGCCCAGCGCGAGGTCACGGATTTCGGCGATGGAGAAGGTCCGCCAGCCCGGAGGCGGGCGCGAGGCGCTACCGCCGGCGGTCTGGTAACCGTGCAGGACCGCCTCACCCTTGGCTGAAACACCAAAGGCGTGTGGTTCGACCACGCGAGCGTGGCCCTTGTAGACAAAGGTCAAAACGCGCCGCTCGCGGATGGCCTGGATCAGCAGGTCCCGTGTCGAGGACGGGACCGCCGCCGCGGCATGCGACGGCGCAGGCACGAGGGATTCTGTCGCCGGGAGGTTTACGCCTGCGAACCCCAGGACTGCCACGAGAATGGACCGAGCCGAGCCGTAGGAGAGTTTCATATGCGGAAAACCCACAAGAAGCGCGGGGCATGTTCAATACGAGATTCAGCCGCAGGCTACGGTGAGGTAAAATTTTGCCGACAGCGAAAAAGCGAAAAACTATTCAAGAGTGGTCCGGAGGAACGCCGCTCCGGCCTTCGCGCCCTTCGCGCGAAGGACACACCCCGAACCGAGAAAAACCGCCTGCGTCAACCGCCGCGCGGGGCCAGTTTGGCGACCAACTCGGCACGCTTGGGCAGATAAAGGTAGCGATCGGACTCGAAGTTAGCACGAAGCTGGGCGAGCAAATCAGCGGGCGGCTTGCGCAGGGTTGGCAGACGCTCCACCAGTGGCCGTAGCTCAGCCAAATCACGATTGGACTGCTCCGCCCGCAGGAGAGCGACCAAGGCGGGTTGATAGAGCACATCCACCTCGACGGCGTGGCGGAGCAGCTTAAGCACGGACTCTTTTTGGCCCATTCGCTGCAAACGTAACGCTAAGGCGGTAGCAAATTGGGCAGTGAGATAACGTGACTCCAGAAGGCGCCTTAACTCGGGCTCGGCCTCGACCTCCTTGCCGAGTCCGAAGAGCGCAACCATGCGAAACCCAGCCAAGATCGTGCGTTGTGATTCACTCCAGCCCAAATCCTCCGCACCCAATTTCTCAGATCGGGAATAGGCTTGAGCGTAATCAAGGGATTCAAGATTTGTCGATACGACAGCCAAGGCCGCCCCCTGCATCGATTTACCCAGGGAGCGACACCGCAAGAGGATAACCTCGGACAAATCTACCCGCCCATTTTTAGCCGCATAGTCGAACAACTGAGACAAGGCCTCCGCGTTGCTGGCGAAGTGGATTAGGTAATCCCGCTCCGCTGCAGAGCGACGCGCCTGCTCGGCAGGTTCTTGGGACATATTCAAAAACTCGATATAAGCCTCCGTTCGGTCGGGAAACTTAATCTGGCGATCAATGCAAATCCGCTGAATTTCAGTGCGAGCCTCTATTTGACGAAGATATGCGACTAAGTTGGTGAATATCTCATCATCTGCTGGGTAGGCGCGATGGAGTTCGCGAAGCTGGAGCAGGGCGGTTTCATGCAGGCCCTTTTCCCAAGCAATACGGGCCAGCAGAAGGCGGTTCTGCGGATTATCCAGCAGTCCTCCCTCTTTTAGAGTTTTTTCCGCCTCGGCATAGTGATCTCGGTTGAAATAAGCGATAGCCTGGGCGCTGCGGGCCAATTGATGCAGCTTAGTGTCGGACACATTGGTCTCGATCAATTTTGCCATCAAGATAATCACCACTTCATCGGCCTGCTGGGAAAAGAGGAAACCGAGGACCGAACGCACATACTCGTATTGATCGGCGCAGTGCGCGAGGCCCGCGATCAAGAGGTCGCGAGTAGAATCATTACGCCCGGCCATCAGGTAAATACGAGCCAGAGCGATGCGGGCTTCGGTATGCTGTGGCACCTCGGGCACGCCAGCGCGCAACAAGTCATAAGCGTCTCGATATTGGCCAAGCCGGTATAGTTCGAGCCCTTGCCGGACCCAATAAGCCGCTTTTTCCCGTTTAAACTCCTGCCAGCGCCAAGGTATTTGTAGGACTTGGCTGTAACGCACCTCGTCGAAGGCGCGTTCATTTTTCATAAAATAGCAGATATAAGCCGCCAAGATCAACCAAAGGGCCACGATAGCCGCGAGCAGCCAGCATACCAGAGGCCCCCAGTAAATTCGAAGTTTTCGCCCCTCACTTGTAGCTACGCCACGCCAGGGGACCATGCGAGGCCAGATAAAACTATACCAGGAACTGGCCGGCTTCGGCTGTTGCGATGCAGACTTTTGAGAAGAGGCGCTCACTGATTTTTACTATACAAACTAAAATTGCACAAAAAAGCCCGCCCGAAATTCGGGCGGGCTAGAAGAAAAAGCCGTTATACCTTAAGCGCGGCGACGGCGCAGAGCGGCGAGACCGAGAACCGCAACACCAGCCAGAGCAGCGTAGGTGGAGGGCTCAGGAACAGCAGAAGCCACGGTCTTTGTGAAGGCCGGGGAAGCATTGACACCGAGCTGCAAGAAAGTTCCAGCTAAGCCGCTCGTTGAAAAGGTAAAAGTAGATCCATCTGCCGGAACTACCCAAGAAGCGTCTGTGTAAACACGATAAGTATCAGAAGCTACCGCAGAAGTAGTTGAATTTTCAAAAACCACGATAGCGAACTTATCGCCAGCATCAACGCCGTTAGCTAGTTGAATACCAGAGTAGCTGCCAAGAACTGAAACAGTGGTAGATCCAGTTGCAGTCTTGGTGCCTACAATCGTGAAGTTCGAACCAAGATTGTCACTACCAACTGACAAGCTGGTAGTATCATAAATAGTCCCAGAGGTGAAGGTCGAAGTGGAGGGATTGATAGATCCAATGGTATTGAATCCAGCATTAGTCTCATCGATGATAAGATAGGAAACATCACCCGTGGAGATGTTAGGAACCTTGACTAAAGCAGCTCCGCTAAAAGACACACTGGCGTTGGCAACCAACCCAGCAGCAAGCGAAAGTGCAGCGATCAGAGCGATTTTGATGTTTTTGTTCATTTTAGGTAGGGATAAATTTAAGTTGTAACGAAGTGTTTATTTAGAGAGTGTAGGGAAGAGACGGAATCCAATCGACAACAGTATTCGTGCCTCTAGCCTTGCGAATGATGAATGCCGCACCGCTGGGAATAGTAGCTGAAGAAGCATTGGAATAATCAGCCGAATCATACCAGCCGGCAGCGTTGTCAGCATCACCAACAAAATAGAAGTATGCTTTAGAGGTTGCCGCGTTCAAGCCAGTGGATCCAACAGCATATACGAAAAGTTGATCAGCGGGATCGTAGAACTCCGAGGAAGGCCTCACGGCGTTCGAAGATAACAAGCCGGAGGTAGAAAGCGTCAATGAGGCCGGATAGGGATTATAAATAATATTATCCTGCGCGGCGGAAGCCTTAGCTGCAACAGTAATAGCGATCTTAGCGGCAGGAACTTCACCTACAGTAACGATGGATTTATTTTGACCAGTGACGTTACGGAAAATGATCGAAACATCAGGATTAATAATCGCATTATTTCCAGATGAGTAGTCACCGTTGTTATACCAACCCGCTGCGTTATCCGCATCACCAACGAAATAAAAATACGAAGCAGATGAAGCTAAATTAATACCAACAGCACTCGGGTCGTTGAAGAAGACAAACGAGGAAGGATCGTAGAATTCACTCGATGCAGGCAAACCACCACCAGCTGGCAAAAGAGTGGCCAGGGTCCAGAAAGGACGAACCTCGAAAGTATCATTTGCAACAACTCCAAGAGTAGCGAGATTTTCAACAACTTTGAGCGTGCTGCCAGTGGAGGCAGTCAAGGTAAACCATTGCCCAACCTGTGCACCAGAGGTGAATTTGACATATTTCACCTC
The DNA here is from genome assembly GCA_903869675.1 of uncultured Verrucomicrobiota bacterium. Classification (GTDB taxonomy): domain Bacteria; phylum Verrucomicrobiota; class Verrucomicrobiia; order Opitutales; family Opitutaceae; genus IMCC26134_A. The sequence continues at coordinate 220,089 of CAIQAB010000022.1, forward strand.
AGTCCCGAGTGAAGGCACGGTCCCGGAAACGGTGAGAGTGCCTGAGGCTACAGACGAAACCTTCGAGGTGAAGAGAGAAGGACGCTGCAAAACGATACCAGCACGTTCGTCAGAGTTTGCCTTAACCGTCGTGGTGACGGCGCCAACCGGAGTGGTCGACACGGACTGGGCGGACAGCGAGGAGGCAGCGAAGGCGGCTCCGAGAACAAGGGATGCGGCGATGAAAGCGCCACGCTTGGATAATTTTTGGGTGATACTCATAGGGGCTTGTGATCAATCTGGTTTCTGGAACGCCGGTCGTCAAGCTGGGTTTTTCGAAAATCGTGCTAAATTCACCCCGTGTTGCCGGTGACTACTCTAGTTACTTTAAGATCAAGCTTTTAAGTGTGATATTTTCAGGCGAACCGGAACTCAATCCTTTGGGCAGCCAAGGCAAAAACACAGCTCCAAGCGGCGTTTGCGGCGTAAAGTTAGCGGCGACGCCTTAACGTTAAGGACTCAGGGAGCTTTCACCAACCCGGGGAACGATGTCCTCGCAGCCGGGTCCTAACCTTCCTCAATCGTTACCGCTTTGTTTCCAGGCATTGGTTGGCTGCGGCGGGTGAATCAAGCCCGACCCGGCAGAGAAGTAATTTCAGGAGCTAGGCGGTAGGGGAGAAGCCACTACCTTTCCCAGGGCCTAAACCCGCGAGCGGGCAACGGCACGTTCGTGGGCGAACAGGTATTGCTGGGCGAGTCCGGCCTGGGGGCCGAAGTGGGCGCGGCCGAACTGGGCGATCTGGGCGGGTTTCCATCCGTCAAGACCGTAGCGGCGCGCCATGGCCTTCAGTATCCAAGTGTCGACCGGGAAGGCCTCCAAACGGCCGGCTCCAAAGAGCAGCACGCAGTCGGCGACCTTCTCCCCCACCCCGGGCAGGGTCAGCAGGCGGGCCTTGGCTTCGGCGTAGGGGGCGTGCTCGGTGGCCTCGAGCCAGCCGGGCTCGGCGGCAAGGCGGGCGGCGATGCCGGCGACATGGCGGGCGCGAAAGCCGAGGGCGCAGGCGCGAAGTTGATCTACGGATACGACTGCGAGCTCGGTCCAGGCAGGGAGGCGATGGGAAATCCGAACGCCGTCCAGCGCGTTTGAGGCGCTGGTAGGACAGTCCGGATCATGAATGACGGAACCGGCAGCGGAATCGGTGCAGCAAGAGTGGAGCGGGCGGCCGTGGCGGGTGGCGAGCAGAGCCAGCATTTGTTTAATCTGCACGATCTGCTTGGTGGCGCTACAGACGAAGCCCAGCAGGGTCTCGCCGAAGGGTTGGCGCAGAATGGACAGGCCCGGAAAGGCGTTTAGGCAGGCGGCTAGATGCGGGTCGCTACGCCATGGCAGAGCATCAATATCGTCTGGCGGACCGGCGAGGTAGGCCCGCAAGGCTGTCGCGGTGGCCGCCCGATCAGCCCAGACGGGCGCGGAAAACTCGAGCCCTCCTGAACCCGAGCGCGAGGTGCGGACGCGCACGTGGTGGCCGCCCCAAACGCCTTCGAAAGCGCCCTCGGGCAGCGCATGCCAACGGAAGGCTTGGCCGCCATCGAGCAACTCGGCGAGGACAGCGGCGCTGAGCGAAACCGGGAGTGGGGGGACGGGTTGCCAAGTTTGCCATTCGGTCATGGGCGGAACCGTAAACACGCCGCGTAAGGGCGCAAACCCCATGGATGCCGATTCAGGGTAAACGTCTTTTCTAACCGCGAACGGTCACGACCGGCGGCGGATTATCGAGGATTCAAGGCTCAACCCCACCCCGGATTGCCACGATGGGCAGGGATGGATAGGTTTCCCTGCGCGGCAAAGGGAATAAGCCCTGGCCTAAAAATTGCCGCTAACCGGCTAAGGTTAGCGTCTCCAGCGCGTAGATCGGTGAACCGGACGGAAACAGACAGGAGGGACTCAGCCGGAGACAGGGGAGGCAGCCACAGCCGGAGCAAGACTGGATAAGATGGATACCCACTCGGCACGGACGTCGGCGCGGAGGGATTCCCAGACGGCGGGATCGAACGAATTGGCGAGGGGGCGGAGACGTTTATCGAAAAAGTAAATGCGGCTCTCAAAGGCGCGACGAACCGCGCCAGAGTCGAGAGTCTTGGCGTGGGTGTAAAGACGCTCGATCTCGGTATTGAGGGCCTTGACCGCGAAGTCTGCGTTGGCGGCGGTCACCTCGAGTTGGTAAATCGGGATGAGGGCAAGCGGGGTGCGAGTGGGAAAAGTGACAAGGCCGGCGCTGAAGCGCGCGTCACCAGGGACGGGGGGGGTGGCGGCGGAAGAGCCGGAATGAATGCCAGAATCAACCCCAAAGGCAGTCGAAACGACGGTGCCGGCAAGAAGCCAAGTGATTAAGAAGAAGCGCGATGTCATAATAGAACTATCTCCAATACCGAGATAAAGGCGACGGCAATCGCCTGAAATATGCAAAACTCAGGCCTGAGTCTGCGTCTGCAGATTGGAACGGCCGTGGTGGATGTAAGCGGTTTGGATGGCGTTGTGGATTTTTTCCAAGCGGAGCTGGAGGCGATCGAGATACTCGTGGAGGCCGGCGGCAATAATCGACTTAGGGTCGGCGTTCTCCAGATCCTCGCGCAGGGAGCGAACGAGATCATGGACGGCCGCGACATAAGGCTGGCCGTCGCCAGGACCGATACGAACTAAGCACTGCTCGACCTCGGCAACGGAGTAGAGGATGCCCCGAGGAAAGGCCTCATCACGCATGAGGTAATCGACAACGCGAGCGAGGTCGAGATCGCCACGGCGCGAACGGCGGAAGGCCTCGAAGGCGGAGCAGGAGCGCAGCACGGAGGCCCACTGGACCATGTCGAGAGCGGAGCCGACGGCCTGCAAGCTGGGCAGGATCATGAAGTATTTGATGTCGAGGATTCGGGAAATGTTGTCCGCGCGTTCGAGGTGTCGGCCGAGGCCGTAGAACCACCAGCCGTCGTCGCGGGGCAGCATAGCATCAGCAACACCGTGAAAGAGCTGGGTCTGGGTCTTGATCCAGGCGAGATAATCAGCGGCGCCGAGTTGGGCGTAGCGGGTAAAGTCATCATCCTTCAGACGGAGATAGAACGTGTTGATCGTCTCCCAAAGCTCGGTGGAGAGCTGATCGCGGATGCAGCGGGCGTTTTCACGCGCGAAGCCGACGCAGGAAATCACGGAGGACGGGTTACGCTTGTCGAAGAGCATGAACTCGATGACGGCGCGCTCGGTGACCTTCTCCCCATAAAGTTCGTGAAACTGCTCGTCGGAACCGGTCACGAACACAAGGGGTTCCCAGGCGCGGGGGTCGTCGGCGTCCTGGCGAGACTGCAGGTCGAGCACGAGCTGGGCGTTGACCTCTACGATACGCGCGGTGTTTTCCGCGCGTTCGAGATAGCGGGCGATCCAGTAAATGAGATTGGCGACGCGGGAGAGCATGGTGGGAGAAAAAGCCGAATGACGAAATTCGAATGACGAAGGGCGGAGGGCAGATTCCAAGAAGGGCGGCCTAGGCGGTGGTGGCGGGCTTGGTTTCAAGCGCGGGACAAAGGTCGATGAGCGTTTCGCCGAACTTCGCAGTGCGCTCAACGAGATCGTGGCCGGCGCCTTTCATTCGTCATTCGGATTTGGTTATTCGGATTTTCAGACGATGATCTTCTCCGGCACTGCCGGGGTCGCCGATTCGTGGTCGGCGGCAAGCACCCAGGTGTCTTTCGAACCGCCGCCCTGGGAGCTGTTAACCACTAGGCTGCCTTTGCGCAGGGCGACGCGAGTGAGGCCACCGGGCATGATCTTAATGCTGGCGCCATTGAGAATGTAGGGACGCAAGTCGATATGACGACCCTCGATAGCGTCTCCACATACAGCGGGGCAGCGCGAGAGACCGAGGGTGGGCTGGGCGATGAAGTTGCGCGGGTCGGCGATAATCTTGGCGCGAAACTCCTCGATCTGGGCGCGGGTGCTGTGGGGGCCGACGAGCATGCCATAGCCGCCGGCCTCATTGACCGACTTCACGACCAGTTTTTCCAAATTGGCGAGGATGTATTCAAGGTCCTTAGCCTCGCCAGAGAGAAAGGTCTCCACGTTGGGCAGAATGGCATCCTGGCCCAGGTAGAATTTGATCATCCGGGGCACATAATGATACATTGCCTTGTCGTCGGCCACGCCGGTGCCGATGGGGTTGCAGAGGGCGACATTGCCCTTGCGATAGGCCTCGAAGAGTCCGGGCACGCCGAGGAGCGACTTGGGATTAAAAACCGTGGGATCGAGGAAATCGTCATCGATCCGGCGATAGATGACGTGGACAGGCGCGAGGCCGTCGGTGCGGCGCATGAACACACGATCGTTTTCCACCACCAAGTCCGAACCCTCCACGATCTCGATACCCATCTGGCGGGCGAGGAAGCTGTGCTCGAAGTAGGCACTGTTGTAGACGCCGGGCGTGAGCAGCACCACCGTGGGCTCAGGCACATGGGCAGGGGCCAGGTGCAGCAAGAGTGCCAGCAGATCACTTGTATACGTCTCGACCGGACGCACCCGGTAATCGCGCAAAAGATTCGGGAAAACCCGTTTCATCACCTGACGATCCTCGAGCACGTAGGAGACACCCGAAGGAGTGCGAAGATTGTCCTCCAGCACGCGATAGGTGCCGTGTTGGTCACGCACGAGATCGGTGCCGTTGATATGGACGTAAAGATCCCGGGCGATGGGAACGCCGACTAGTTCGGGCCGGAAGTTCTTCGAGGTCACCACCATCTCGCGGGGGACGATGCCTTCCTTCAGGATACGCTGGGGTCCGTAGATATCGGCGAGGAAGAGGTTGAGCGCCTCCATGCGCTGTCGCAAACCGGCCTCAAGATGCGCCCACTCATGGGCTGGGATGATACGGGGGATCAGATCAAAGGGGAATATTTTCTCCGTGCCCTTGTTGTCCGAGTATACGGTGAAGGTGACGCCGCGGTTGACGAAAGTCTGGTCTGCGGTGCGCTGACGGGAGAGCAATTCGCTGATGCCATCCATCTGCCCGAAGCGATCGTAGAGCCGCTGATAATGAGGATGTGGCCGCCCGGGGGCGGCGAACATCTCGTCATAAAATTTTTCTATTTCGTAGGCGGCAAAAAGATCGGACATGGTAAGGGAGGCGCATCGGGACCGCCCCAAGGCTAATTCACGGCGGTCGCGGGGAGAGGCAAAGGCGGCAGCGACCACAAGAAGCTCTGCTGGCGCGCCAATTCATTGCCGGCTGGGCCGAGCAAACGAAGGCGCCAAGCGGAAGGCGCGATGGCCGCCCCCGGCCAGTCGGAACCAGTCAGACCGGCGAGCACAGCGCGAGAGCCACGGGGCAGGTCGAGCGGAAAAAACTGCACGCGAGGCGCCTCATCGCCTGGCAGCACATACTCCAGGGCAAGGATCGAGCCGGGCAGGGCATCAACCGTCTTGAATCGGGTCAGAAAATAGTAGCCTTCTCGCGAATCCTCCCGCGAACGCACGATCAACTCGGGGGCATTCTCCTTGCCGCCGAAATACTCGCCGATACGCACAAAGGACGCCGCATCGCGATAATCAGGCCAAACGCGGATAATTTTAACTGGGCCGGCCGAAACCCAGCTAGGAGCAAACGCCAAAGCGAGCACGGCAAGTGGGAACAGGCAGGGGATGCGAGTAAACATGATGCTCAGTTGGATAGAAGCGACGCGCGAGCGGCACAAGGAGAGAGAAGCCGAGGATAGGCGGAGGCGAAGTTTGCAGGACTCATGCCACCTCCGGCCAAGAGTGAGCTGTATTGCTTCCCGGCTGGCTTGCCCGCAAATCCTGTCGTTGACCATGAACCCTGCCGCGAGCGCCAAGGCTCCCAGACGAGCCATACCCTCAGGGCAGCGAAAGGCACAGGCTGGACCGGAGGCGCGACTCGACCCCGAAAACCGTGCGCACTCGCTCGGGGGTCAATACCTCGGCCGGAGCGCCGGCCGCCCGCAAACGACCGCTCTCCAACAGCACCACAAAATCCAGCTCCTGCGCCAGCCGGAGATCATGCAGGGAAAAAACCACCGTGCCACCCGCCCGAACAAGGCTCCGGGCCAGAGCGAGCACCTCCAGCGCGTGACGCGGATCGAGCGGCGCGAGCGGCTCGTCCCAGAGTTGCAAAGGTGCGGCCGTGGCCACCGCTCGGGCTAGCAAAACTCGCTGGCGCTCACCGCCGGAAAGCCGGTCGACCGGACGCTCCGCCAAACCGGCCAGGTCTAACCTCGCCAATGCCTCGTCCACTCCAGCGCCGTCGTCGCCATGCGCGAAGCGTCCCTGCGCGACGACGGAGCGCACAGTAAAGCCAAACTCGAAACGTGCCTCAGCCGGCACCCACGCCGCACGCCGCCCCCGCTCCAGTGCCGGAAGCGCGGCCGTGGCATCGCCGTTCCAGCGCACGTCGTTCCGCTCCCGCCCAGCCCCGGGCAACAAGCCAGCTGCCACCGCCAGCAGCGTGGATTTGCCGGAGCCATTTGGCCCCGCCAAGCCCACCACGAGGCCCGGGGGCAGCTCCAGTGAAAGCGGTTGCAAGCGCCCGGGGACGGCGACTTCGCGTAAGGACAACGCCGCCCCGCTCATCGCTCCGCCCTCCGCAGCAGCCACAATAAATACGGTGCCCCGACGAGTGCGGTGACCACGCCCAGCCGAATACCCCCGGCACAACGCCCCAACAAATCACAACCGACCACGAAAGCCGCCCCGCCCACCAGTGAGTGCGGCACCAACCGGCGATGCTCGGGTCCCAACAAGAGCCGAAGAATATGCGGCACGACCAGCCCGACAAAACCCACCGTGCCCGCCACCGCGGTTGCCAGCGCGGTGAGCACAGTCGAAAGCCCGAGCAAATTACGGCGCAGCCGCGGCACGTCCACGCCGAGGCTTTGTGCTTCGGCCGCCCCCAGACTTAGCAAATCCATAGACCGTCCGAGCGGCAGCAGGAGTAGCACCGCCGGGACAATAGGCGCGGCCATCCAAATGTGCTCCCAAGTGCGGTCCTCGAGGCCGCCAATAAGCCAGAAAACCAACTGGGCATTGCGCTCGTAGGAGACGGTTTGAGCGGAGAGCACATAGCTCGTGACTGCGCCCAGCAGGGCATTGATCGCCACGCCCGCGAGCAGCAACCGCTCGGTGCTGGCGCCGCGCCTGGCGAGCAAGATCACGCCGAAGGTGGCGGCCAGCGCACCTGCGATCGCGAAGAGCGGAACCGTAAGCAGCGCGAATGCAGCGAGGCCGCTGCCAATCGCCACCACCGCGCCGGCCGCGCCGCCAGCGCTCACCCCGAGCAAGCCGGGGCTGGCGAGGCTGTTGTTAAAATACGCCTGCATCACAAGGCCGCTGCCCGAAAGCGCCGCGCCGACAAGCATACCCGCGAGCAAGCGAGGTAGCCGAATTTGCCAAAGAATCGTCGCGGCAAACTCATCGCGCCACAGAAGGCCGCCCGCCAGTTGGCCAGGCCCGAGTCGCACATCCCCCCAAGCGAGCGAAGCCAAGGCCAAGACCAGCAGCGCCGCGCCCGCCAGCACGAGGGCGAGGCCGGAATGGCGGATGGATCGGATTTTCCCAAGGGCACTCATCAGTCCTTGAACAACTCCGGATGCAAGGCGCGCGCAAGGAGTTCGTAGGCGTCGACGCGGCGATGGCTTACGCAGCCGAGCATCCACTCGGGCACCACTACCGCGCGCCCCTCGCGAATCGCCGCCATGAATCGGTAGGGAGGCAGGCGACGAAAAGGCTCGAGCGCTCCCTCTGCCGTCTTGCCCGCAAGCACCACAAAGTCCACCGGCCAGCCTATCATTTGCTCGGCGGGTGGCGAGACGTGACCGCGCAGGCTGCCTATGCTGGCCGCGAGGTTCTCCGCCGCGGCATGCTCGCACAGGTCTTGGAATGTCGTGCCGGATCCAGCGATAACACCGTAGGTCGATGGGGCGATCACGCGCACCGGCTTCGCCCGCGCCAGTTTTTCGTGCAACATTGCCAGCCGAGCTCGGTCGGTCGCCACGACGTGTTCTGCCCGCGACCGCGCCCCGGGACCGAGGACGGCGGCGAGCCGAAGCAAGTAGTCATGCACGTCGTCGATGGTTGTATAACGATCAAAAACCAGCGTCTCGACGCCCGCGCTGCGCACCTGCTCGACCAGTTCGACGCGGCTGTAATCGGCAAATAGCACCAAGGTAGGATAATAACGCAGAATCGTTTCCGCATCCCCCTGCGGGATACTCGGGTAATGGGCGGCCTCGCTTGCCGCCCCGGAAAACTCCGGCGAGTGGGCGAGGTGTGAAAGCGCCGCGATCTGCTCGGGCCCGGCCACGGCGAGCAAGATTTCGTCGGTGCCCACCGTCTGGGAAACGACCCGCGCAGGCGTAGCCCAAACCGCCGCGGAGAAGACCGCGCCAAGTCCGAGAAAGAGAAAAAGGAGCGAGCGCATAGCAGACTGCTTCAGACCAAGCATGCTCAAGGATGCCACTCCGCGCTCAGGTAGGCGGCGCGGGGCAGCGCGGGGTAGCCGTGCGTTTCCTGATATTTTTCGTCGAGGGCGTTTTCTACCCGAAGACGCAAGGCGACGTGCTTGCACGCCTGCCAAGAGGCGAAGACACGCAGGGTCGTGTAGTCCTCGATCGTGACGGGCGCGTAAGGATTGCCATCCTCACGGTCGATGACGGCGCGCACGCCGCCGCCAAAAGTCCATGCAGGGCCAGCGCGGCAATCGCCATCAAGCGTCACGGTGTGGCGCGGGCGGCGTATCAGACGGACATCATCGGTCTCGTTTTCCGCCTCCAGGCGAGTGTAGCCGGAATGGATTGTGACTGTGTCGGACAAGCGTGCGGCCAAAGAGAGCTCCACACCCCTTGCGAAGGCGTCGGGGATGTTGATCGTCGCGAAAGTATTTAGATCGTAACTAAAGAGGTTGTCGAAGCGCGTCTGAAAATAGGTCGCGCCCGCGGTGATTCGTCCGCCGAGAAAATCTTGGTCCACACCGGCATCCCAACTGCGTGAACGTTCGGGGGCGATACCTGGGTTAGCGGGCTGGAAGTAAGCGGGCACGCCGTAGCGATCATCCGCGCCGGGCGCCTGAAACCCGGTGCCGAAAGTGGCGCGAATTTTTGTGGCCGAGGTGAACACGCGCCAAGCGAGGCCCAATCGGCCGGTGATTTCATCGCCGTAGCTCTCAAAGTAATCCGAGCGCAGGCCGGTGGTCAGGGAAATGTTCCGCACCGGTCTCGCCGTGGCCAAGAAGTAGCCGCCGAACTGGTTCTCGGTGTAGTCGGTGCCGGACCACGCACCGTGCTCGCGGTTTGCGCTCAAGCCGCCCACGAGCTCGAGCCAGTCCACCATTTCCCAATTATTTTGCCACTCTAGAAGGCGGCGATCGCCCGTCACCGAGTCCGTAAACGAGGAGCTGGCAAATGTATAGTCGCGCTGATGCAGGCCAATGGTGAGGCGCGAGCGGAACTCCGTATCGGGTCGCCACTCGCCGTAAACGGTGCCAAGCCGGTTTTCCGATTCGACGTTGCCAGAGAGGGGAAAGGCGATGGAGCCAGGCTCCTGGTAATTCCGCTTCTGGCCACGGAACGTCCCGCCGACGGTGAACACGGGAGTGGCCGCAAGGTCGAGCCGCGCCGCGCTATTGAGGACACCGTAGGCATTGTCGGGGCGATGGTTGTCGGCGAGCTCATGCGAAATGGCCGCGCTCGCACCGACTCGCTGATCGCCGCCCGAGAGGGTAGCCGAGCCTCCATGGGTGCCGTAGGACCCGCCCAAGACGGAGATCGCCCCCTGCGCCGGACCACAGCCTCGCGCCGTATCCACCAGAATGACGCCGCCGATGGCCGAGCTGCCATAGAGCGTGCTTTGCGAACCGCGTAACAACTCCACTCGGTCGATACCCGCGAGATCGGCACCGCCGAGGAAAGATACATAGCGCGCACCGCGGGAATTCATGGGCACGCCGTCCACCACGAAGAGCGTGTGGTCGGAGTTGGCCCCGCGGATGAAGACCGCACTCTCTGCACCGGTGGCGCCACTGTTGACCACGTTTACACCAGGCTCGCGCGCGATCGCGGCGGAAAGGCGGGTGAGCTGGAGACATTGCAACTCCTCCAGCGACAGGAGCGTAATGGAACTAGATGCATAGGCCGGATCCTGTGGCGTGCGGGTAGCGGAGACGACCACGGGCTCAAGCATGAGGGGGCGATCCACGCCGACTGGAGATGGAGACGGCACCAGCGCGTTGGCTGGTGCGGCGCGCAGACGCGAGCCAAACGCCGTCGCGGCAAGTGCCGAGAAAGCGAAAATAAAAGATCGAAGCCGGCGTGCGTTGGCGGCGCGACGGCGAAGGGAGTGGTTCATTTCGGTGGTCTGATCGGGGTGCGAGCAGACCACCGCAAACCCGGCGCAGCCCGCTTAATGGGACCAGTGCACGCGTCGCGACTGCCATGCTCTCACGCTTCATTTTGCGATGAAGATTTCGCGTTCGACCGCCCGCAAAAAGTTTGGCGACCGACGCGTGAGACGTCTCTGACCGGATATTCGGACTCCGTGCTCCAGACCTTGCTCCCGCCTTCACCGGATTTATCATCCGATTGGCCCTGCCCCCGCCGTTCGCCGACGAGGTGGGAGTTTGTGGCACGATACCGCAGCGCAACTGTGGCCGATTCTCACGGCCTTCCCCTTATTCAGAAACGTGTAAAAGAACGCGAACGAATCCTAGTTTCTCCTTCGCGGGACATCCGGCGAGCACCGTTTTGCCTCCAAAGTTTAGCCCAAAAGAGACCCGCTGATTACGGTTGATGGGAGAAACACCCGTAATGTAAAACATATCAACATATTTGAATGCAAAGATATGTTTTTGACCGAAGGGGTAAAATCGCCTTTCGTCCACCTTGGATTCATCTCCTTCTCCCTTTGCCATGTCCGCCACTGTTACTGCCCTCCCGCTTTCCGAGCATCCTTCCTTCGCCGCCCTGCGCGAGCTTTTCGCGCAGCGCATTGTCGTGCTTGATGGCGCGATGGGTTCGATGGTGCAGACCTACGGGCTCTCCGAGGCGGACTTTCGCGGCGAACGTTTTCGAGATTTTCCGCACGATCTCAAAGGCAACAACGACCTGCTTTGCCTCACCAAACCCGCAGTAATCGAGGAGATTCACGCCGCCTACTTCGCCGCCGGAGCCGACATCGTGGAGACCAACAGCTTTTCCGCCACCAGCATCGGTATGGCCGATTACCACCTCGAGTCGATCGTGACCGAGCTCAACCATGCGGCCGTCGCCTGCGCCCATCGCGCCGCACGCGCCGCCGAAATCGCTACCCCGGGCCGCAAATGTTTCGTAGCCGGCGCCATCGGGCCGCTGAACCGCACGCTCTCCATGTCCCCCGACGTGAACCGCCCCGATTACCGTGCGGTCACTTGGGCGCAGGTCGTCGCCGCCTATACCGAACAAACTGAGGCCCTGATCGAAGCCGGCGCCGACCTCCTGCTGGTCGAGACCATCTTCGACACCCTCAACGCCAAGGCCGCCCTCTTCGCCATCGACGAAGTCTTCGAACGCCGCGCCGTCCGCCTACCCGTGATGGTGAGCGTGACCATCACCGACGCCTCCGGTCGCACCCTTTCCGGGCAGACCACTGAGGCCTTCTACAACAGCATCCGCCACGCCCGACCATTTTCCGTAGGCATCAACTGCGCCCTCGGGGGCCGCGCCATGCGCCCCTACATCGAGGAGCTCGCCCGCATCGCCGAGTGCCACGTCTCCTGCTACCCCAACGCCGGTCTGCCCAATGCCTTCGGTGGCTACGACGAGAGCCCAGCCGAGATGGCCGCGGTCCTGCAAGAATTTGCCAAAGCCGGCCTGGTCAACCTCGTCGGCGGTTGCTGCGGTTCCACACCCCCGCACATCCGGGCCATCGCCTCCGCCGTTCGTGACCTCCCGCCCCGCCAACCCGCCGCCTCCGCCCCCGCCCTCCGTCTCAGCGGCCTCGAACCGCTCACCGCCTGAGCGGTCCGATCCCGGTCCGATCTGATCCCTTTTCGTGTCTTTCGTGTATTTCGTGGTTAAAAAATGACTGCCACCGCCTCATCCTCCGCCTCCAGCTTCCTCGTCGTCGGCGAACGGACCAATATCACCGGTTCGCCCAAATTCGCCAAGTCCCTCAAGAGCGGCGACTGGGACGCCTGTCTCGCCATCGCCAAACAACAGGTGGAGAACGGCGCCAACATCATCGACATCAACGTTGATGAAGCCCTGATCGAGGGCGAGCCGACCATGGTCAAGTTCCTCAATTTGATCGCCGCCGAACCGGACATCACCCGCGTGCCGGTGATGATCGATTCCTCCAAATGGACCGTCCTCGAGGCCGGTCTGCAGTGCCTTCAAGGCAAGGGCATCGTCAATTCCATCTCCCTGAAGGACGGCGAGGCCGAATTCCTCCGCCGCGCAAAACTCATCCGCCGCTACGGCGCCGCGGCCGTCGTCATGGCCTTCGACGAAAAAGGCCAGGCCGCCACCCGCGACGAAAAAATCCGTATCTGCACCCGCGCCTACCGCCTGCTCGTGGACCTGGCCGGTTTCCCACCCGAGGATATCATTTTCGACCCCAACATCCTCACCGTCGCCACCGGCATTGAGGAGCACAACAACTACGCCGTCGATTTTATCGAGGCCACCCGCGCAATCAAAGCCACCCTGCCCCACGCCAAGGTATCCGGTGGCCTTTCCAATGTCTCCTTCAGCTTCCGCGGCAACAATCCCGTCCGCGAGGCCATCCATACCGTTTTCCTCTACCACGCGATCCGCGCCGGCATGGATATGGCCATCGTAAACGCCGGCATGCTAGGCAACTACGATGAAATCGAGCCAGCTCTCCGTGATCTGGTCGAGGACGTGATCCTCAACCGCCGCCCCGACGCAACCGAACGTCTGATCGTCAAGGCCGACGCCATCAAAGCCGAACTCGACGCCGCCAAAGCCGGTGGTGCGGTCGCCGCCGCCACCCCCGTTGACGCCTGGCGCAACGATACCGTGGAAGCCCGTCTTTCGCATTCACTCGTGAAGGGCATCGACACCTACGTCGAGCAGGACACCGAAGAATGCCGCCAAAAATACCCACGCCCGCTCGATATCATCGAGGGCCCGCTGATGGACGGCATGCGCGTGGTCGGCGACCTTTTCGGCGCCGGCAAAATGTTTCTCCCCCAAGTCGTGAAAAGCGCCCGCGTAATGAAAAGGGCCGTCGCCTACCTCACTCCCTTCATGGAGGCCGAAAAGGCCCGCGCCGCCGCCGCCGGCGAGGCGCCCCGCGCCCAAGGCAAATTCCTCATCGCGACCGTCAAAGGCGACGTGCACGACATCGGCAAAAACATCGTCGGCGTCGTCCTTGCCTGCAACAACTACGAAGTCGTCGACCTGGGCGTAATGGTTCCCTGCGACAAGATCCTGGCCAAGGCCCGCGAGATCGGTGCCGACGTCATCGGCCTCTCCGGCCTCATCACGCCCTCCCTTGATGAGATGGTCCACGTAGCCCGCGAGATGAAACGCGAAGGCTTCACCGTTCCTCTCCTGATCGGCGGCGCCACCACCTCTCCCGCCCATACCGCCGTGAAAATCGCCCAGGAGTATCCCCACGGCGTCGTCCACGTTCTGGACGCCTCCCGCGTGGTCAACGTCGTCAGCGCGCTGCTCTCACCCGAGCAGAACCTCGCCTTCCTCGCCGAAAACACCGCCAGGCAGGAACGCCAGCGCGACGAATTTAACGCGCGCCGCAACAAACGCCCCCTCCTCCCCCTGGAACAAGCCCGTGCCCGCCGCCAGATCTACGATTGGGCCGGCGTGGACATCCCCCGCCCCGAGTTCCTCGGGCCAAAAGTATTCTCCGACGTCCCCCTCGCTGAAATCGTCCCTTTCATCGACTGGGGTCCCTTCTTCAGCGCTTGGGAACTCCATGGCCGCTTTCCCCAGATCCTCACCGACGAAGTCGTCGGGAACGAGGCCTCAAAACTATTCGCCGACGCACAGAGACTGCTCACGCAAATCGTCGCCGAGAAACGTTTCACCGCCCGCGCCGTCATCGGCTTCTGGCCCTGCAACGCCGTCGGCGACGACATCGAAATCTATGCCGACGAATCCCGCAGCACGGTCCTCACGCGCTTCCACCAACTGCGCCAGCAGATGGAAAAACCTGGCGACCAGTTTAACCACTGCCTCGCTGATTATATCGCTCCCCGCTCGTGCGGTCGTCTCGACTACTGCGGCGGCTTCGCCGTGACCGCCGGACACGGAGTCGAGACCTTCGCCGCCGAATTCCGCGCCGGGGCGGATGATTACAACGCCATCCTCGCACAAGCCCTCGGCGACCGTTTGGCCGAGGCATTAGCCGAGTTGATGCATAAAAAGGCGCGCGATTTCTGCGGCTACGGCCGGACCGAGAACCTCGCGATGGAGGACATCATCCGCGAAAAATACCGCGGCGTTCGCCCCGCTCCCGGCTACCCCGCCTGCCCTGATCACACCGAGAAACCAGTCCTTTTCCAGCTTCTGGGGGCCGAAACCGCCACCGGCATCAACCTGACAGAAAGCTGCGCAATGTCGCCCGCCTCGTCAGTCAGCGGCTGGTATTTCAACCACCCTGATTCAAAGTATTTCGGCGTCGGTAAACTCGGCCGGGACCAAGTCACCGATTATGCCGCCCGCAAGGGCCAGACGGTCAGCACTACCGAAAAATGGCTGGGCCCTTGGCTGGATTACGAACCCGCTTGATCCTCGCGCCCGGCAGGTGAACCGGAGAACCCCCACCGTGCTCCAGTCCCTGCTCATCGATTACAACGGTTTCTTCGCCTCCTGTGAACAACAGGAACGCCCCGAACTGCGCGGTCGGCCCGTCGCCGTCGTGCCCGTGCTGAGCGAAACCACCTCCTGCATCGCCGCTTCTTATGACGCCAAACGCGTCGGCATAAAGGTCGGCACCCCCGTAACCGAGGCCCGCCGTCTTTGCCCGGGCATTGCCATCGTCGAGTCCCGCCCCGAGGTCTACCTGCGCCACCACCAAAACCTGCTCACCGCCGTCGAGACCTGCCTGCCCGTGACCGAAGTGTGGTCCATCGACGAGGTATGGTGTCGCCTCCCCCCGGGGATGCGAAGCCCCGACGCCGCCCGCGCCGTCGCCCAGAAAATCAAACGCGCGATCACCCGCCTCGCCGGCGAATACCTGACCTGCTCCGTCGGCCTCGCGCCCAACGCCTGGCTGGCAAAGATCGCCTCCGACCTCGAAAAGCCCGACGGCCTCGTCGTCATCGAGCAAGACGAACTCCCCGAACGCCTCCACGCACTCGAACTGCGCGACCTGCCCGGTATCGGCGAAAACATGGAGCAACGCCTGCGCGACGAAGGCGTCGATACCGTCGCAAAGCTCTGCGCCGCCTCCAGCCGTGATCTCCGCCGTATCTGGGGCAGCATTGAGGGCGAGCGCATGTGGCGCCGTCTCCGCGGCGAGGAAGTGCCGCTACCGCCCCGCCGCACCGGCTCCATCGGCCACGCCCAGATCCTCGGCCCCGAACTTCGCAACCCCGAAGGCGCCCGCGCCACCCTCCACCGCCTGCTGCAAAAGGCCGCCCTCCGCCTCCGCCACGGTCATCTCTACGCCGGCGGCCTCCACCTCGCCCTGAAATATCGCGGCGTCCGCTGGAGCGAAGCGGTCACCTTCGCCGACACCCAGGACACTCTGGAACTCATCCGCGTGCTCAACCTGCTCTGGGACCGCCGCCCCACCCGTCGCGTGGATCATTTTTCCGTAGGCGTCACCCTCTTCGCCCTCGTGCCCGAGGGCTCGCACACTGCGGCCCTGCCGGGCATCCTTGAGGCGCGCCCCGGCGACGACGCCCGCCGCGCCGCGCTGAACGCCACCCTCGACCACATCAACAAAAAGCTGGGCAAACACTCCGTGGTCTACGGTGGCGCCCTCGGCGCCCTCGCCTACGCCCCCATCCGCATCGCCTTCCAACGCATCCCCGACCTCGTGCTCGAAGAAGGCGAGCCCGACGGCGAACTCTTCCCCACCGCCGCAGAGCTCGCCTCCGCTCGACGCCTGTAACGCCCGGCTAAAACGCCAGATCCGGCACCTTCCCCGCAGCCTAGTCGCTGGAGTCCACCTGATAAACGCCCGTGTAACCGGAACTGTAAAGCCGCGCCCCACCGAGTTCGGCCAGCGTCGCGAAATGCGCGTCGCGTCCATAAAGCCTCATCCCCCGCGCCCGCCACGCCAGCGCCTTCGCCGCGTCCCAATCCGATTCAACGCACGGCACGTAGGGTATGCAGGCGAAAAAAGTCTCCAGCGGCCTCCGCTCCGCCATCCTCGATCCACCCAAGACCCCCAACCACACCGGCGAACACCACGCCGCCTCGTGTTCGTCCAGCAAGGCGCGCAAGGCCACCTTGGTCGCGAGGTCACCCTGCCGTCGCGCCGCCTCGATCCATATGGACGAATCCACCATTACCATGGCTATACTCCGGTCAGAAACCCTGTTTCTCGATCTGCGCCGGCGCCGTCGGATAATCGAAGGCACCTTCCATCGGCAGACGTCCAAACTCCCGTGCCTTTTTGCGCTTTAGGAACTCATCCACCGCCTAGGCCACGGCCGTGCCCTTCTTGCGTTCGTCGGTTGCCGCCAGCAGCGCATCCAAGGTGCGATCATCGAGTCCTGCGGTTACTTTCATACCTAAACCAAAACATACCCCTTAAATTTCGGTTTTAATCCAACCTAAGCATGGCTTAAGGCCTCAAAACGCCCCTCTAAGCCCAGCATCCGCAGGGCTTTTTCCAGACAATCGCGCAAGACCGAGGGTGCATGGGTGTTTTGCTCGGCATGGTTGTCGATGGCGTTGGCCGCTCCTTTGATAGCGATAAACCGCAGACCAGGAGCGTCCGGAATCAACCGGCAGAGCGCGTAAAACTGCCCCACCTCCATATCCACCATATCCATCTCGACCGATAACCGCTCATAATCTCCGCGCACTCCGGCGAGACGATGCCGGTAATCACCCGGGGCCAGCGCCGGAGAAAAACCATAGTAAAAATCGGACGAAACGATGGATGCACTGGGGCCTTCCGGAAACTCCGGCCACACGGGCCGCAAAGCCCGGTCGCCACACTCGCGATCCAGTCCCGTCCCCGCCACCCGAGCCTCCCGGATAGGATAAGCAACCCCAAGGGGTAATCCATCCGCGCGCAGACGGCCCGCCGTGCCGACCAAGACGATACGCTCGACCCGGCCCGTGGTCAGCAGTTCGTAAAGAAGGGGCTCCAGTGCGCCGGTGCCGATGGCCGATAGCACCACCGTGACCGAAGGGAGCGTCCAGACCGTGTAAGAGCGAAACTCCGACACCGGTGCGCCCGCCGGAAATCCCAATTCGCCGAGGGCATCGAGCAGGGCCACTTTGTCTTCACCGCAGCAAAGGATGACCTCGGGCCGGATCTGGGCCGGGTGGATTTGGGCATTGGGACTGGCCTCGGTAATGGGCATGGCCTGAGCCAAAGCCCCAGTTGGCCGGACGCCAAACTCGAACGCTCCAAGACCTACTCGCGCCGCAGCAAGCGATCCACCAGAAGGTCGAACACCACGCGCGAGGAGAAACTGGCCTCCAAGGCGTCGCGATTCATCACGTTTTCCGTCCAATAAAGCAGATCGTGTTCAGGATGCGCCCGAAGGTAGTCTCGCGCCTGCACAAAGTAGTGATCGATGAGGCCGGTGCGCCCAAGCTTGAAGTGCAGAAAAGGCCAAAACCGCAGTTGGCGCGCCGCCCGCTCCAGCGGCATACCCTGACGCCAGTGTAACACCAAAGCAGACATCAGCCCGGCCCGGTCAGCGCCGCTTTTACAGTGGATCAACAGCGGGCCCTTGGCCGCGCTCAACAAATCGTGCGCCGCCCGCACCGCCTCCGGTCGGGGCACACCCCGTGAATCCAGCCCGAAATGGATCAATTCCACCCCTTGCTCGGCGCACAAATGAACCTCTAAAGCCAGCAACCGGCACTTCCGCACCGGCCCCCGGAGATTGATTACCGTGCGAATCCCGTGCCGGGCAAACATGCGCCGGAGTTGGGGCGGTGTTAACTGACCGGATCGATACACCCCGTCCGCCACCCGATGCACGTTGCCATAAAACTCCCGCCACAACGACCAATGCCGGTAAGTTGACTCCCAATAAAGACGCCGCCTCGCCTCGGGGGTTGAAGCATCATGATCCGATACCAGCACGCCCCGGCCACTGGCTGGCAAAGACGAGGGACGCGCGGGAGGATTCATCGCAACCACAGAGAGTTCCCGCCCGCTCGCCGCCAAGCGCAAAGCCGCCGCCGCAGTTTCCTTGATCGCAGCTTCAAGCACATCGTCGGTTGTGACCTTACCTTCCTTGGTAACATCGTGATCCGTTCCGTGTTCATCCAGAGCTTAGGACTGGTGACTAAAACAGCTATCACTTGATCCGGCCTTTCGCTGAATTTTAGATGCCACCCTTTTCATATTCTGCCCGCCCTCCTTCCGCCGCTGTTTTCCTCGCCCCTCAAGCCGGTTCCTGCGGGCATAGAACCCATGACCGCCAAGTCCGCCCCGCTCGCCCTCGGTTTCGATGCCGACGATACCCTCTGGCACAACGAGGGCCTCTTCTCCGCTGCCCACGCAAAGTTCCACGCTCTCCTCGCCGCCTACCACGACGCCGCCACCGTGGATCGCGCCCTCTATGCCACCGAGTTGCGCAACCTCCCCCTCTACGGCTACGGCGCCAAGGGCTTCACTCTCTCCGCCATCGAGACCGCCATCGAGTTGACCGCCGGCCGCGTTTCGCCCGCCGAACTCCGCGAACTCATCGCCCTCGGGCGCGACATCCTCGCCCACCCCGTCGAACTGCTCGACGCCGTGCCCGACGTCCTCGCCGGCCTCGCCGCCTACGGGCACCGCATGATCCTCATCACCAAGGGCGACCTCCAGCACCAGGAGCGCAAAATCACCGAATCCGGCCTCGCCCCCCACTTCCTCGCGACCGAGGTCGTATCGGAAAAAGACGACGCCACCTACCGCCGCGTGCTGGCCCGCCACGGCATCGACCCGACACGTTTTCTGATGATCGGCAACTCCCTGAAATCCGATATCGCCCCCATCCTGCGTCTCGGCGGCCTCGCCGCCCACATTCCCTATCCGCTTACCTGGGAACACGAACGTCTCGCCACCCCGCCCGAGGCCCCCGGCCGTTTTTTCACCCTGGCCTCTCTGCACGAATTGCCCGGCCTCGTCGCCACTCTCGTGTAAAGGCGGCACCCAGAATGGCCGGCTCGATCAAGGGGCCAGCTCGCTTACACTGATACGCAGGAAACGACGTGGATGATCGGCATCAGCCGTTAAACTGTCGCGCACTTCGACCGAGCGCAGATCACCATTGCCGGTCTCCAAGGCGCTCGCGCCCGAGACAAGCACCACGAAGGGCGCGCCGCCCGAACTGCGCGCGAGATCAATCCAAGGACCCGCCGGCGAATCTGCGCCTTGCACCGTCGCCACCACATCGGTGGCCGTAGCCCGGCGCGGAAAAACGAGACTCAGGCGCCCGTCAGCGAGTTGAGTTGCGGCAGGGACAGAACCGGCCAAGGCGGGATCGGAGCCAAGGAGATATTCGAGACCGTTTTTCAAACCGTCTCCATCCGGATCAGCGTCAAACGCGGCAACGGAAGACACGCCTGCCTGGGCGAGAAGCGCGGTGCCGCGCCAGACGGCATACGGCCGCGGCGTCCACTGCACCATTACACCCGCGGAGGACTGCACGAGAGAGAATGCACCGTAGGCCGCCGCGGCGCGTCCAAGGGAATCATTACTCACCGCGCCAAGCGTAAACGCCCCCGTCTGCGCATTCGAAGCAAGCGCGATCCAGGAACGCGGCTGCGTCCAAAACACGCCAAAGCAATCTGTGGTCGAACCGGACTCAGCCAGACTCAAATCAAGCAGCGCTCCGGGAGAGACTGTGACTGCCGAAGTCGCTGCGACGACGCGACCGGTCGACGCGAGGTCGGCCGTGTTCCCCTGCAAAGTCCAGCGCAGGCGCGAGGTCGAGGCGTAGACGAGGGCGCCGGTAAAGGCCTGCGCGCCCGCGGGCGAGCCCGGCGCATGGAGACCTGAAATCGTGGCCGGCGCGGCGATGCTGCCCAGTCCAGACAGCGTCGTGCCCATGCCGATCGCCAGCGTTCCAGCGGAAAGACTCCCGGTCGAGGCCAGGCGCAGCGTGCCTGCCGAGATCGTAGTCGCGCCGGTGTGCGCTGCCGCCGACGAAAGCAGAAGCGCGCCCGTGCCGGTCTTCGTGAGGCCCAACGTGGCGCCACCATTGGCCACTCCGCCGGCAAGGTCGAAGTCGCCCGCGCCTTGAAACGATAAGGTCCGCGTGCCGGTCGCCGTTGCGGTGATGTTGCCAGTGAACCGCAAAGTGCCGGCGTCGGATTGGAACAGATAAACGCTGCCGCCCACATCGATGGTGATACCGCCGAGGCTGTTCACGCCGGTGATGTTTTGCACCGAAACACTCGACGTCGTGCGACCGCTCAGGTTGATCCGCTGGGTCTGGGTGATGGAGCCGGAGGTGCCGTCGAGCTGAAGCGTGGATACGCCGGCGTTGTTATTGCGAATATACAGCGGCGAGCGCGCATTGATCAGCGCTTGGGGATGCGCGATGCGCAGCACGCCGCTGGTTCCGCTGGTGACCGAGGTGTCGGCATAGACCATGCCCTGAAAGGCGGGGTTGGCACCAGCGAGGATGAGCGTGCCCGAACCGGACTTGGTGAGGCTGCCAACATAAGCCCCGCCGCTAGGCGCAGGCGTGGAAATCGGGCTGGTTACCGTAAGCGTGCCATTCGCGACATTAAAGACGCCGCCGCTCACATCGAGCAGGACGCCGCGCGTCGCCTCGTCGAGCGCCATCGTGGCGCTGGTGGTGAGCGTGCCGCGGTTGAGCGTCAGTTGGTCGGACACGACGGAAACGGGCGCGGCACCGAGACGAGCCTTGGCATCAATGGAGAGTGCACCGGGTGAGCCGTTGCCCACGTAGGTTTTACCAGTGAACGCGCTATTCGTGCCGGTGAGCGTGGTCGTGTTGCCCAGATACGTGATCGGACCGGAGCCAGAAAGCGCAGCCGAGAGCGTGAGGCCACTCGCTACGTTGTTAAAGACGCCACCCGAAGCCGTGGAGGAAACGCCACCCGCCAGTGTATAAGCTGAAGCTCCGTTGGCGACCGTGCCGGCATTGAGCACGAGGCTGTTCACCGTTATGACGCCCGCGGCAGGACCTGCATAGAGCAGGCGTCCACCGGAGAGACGGAGGGAGGCGCCGCCAAAAGTATACGATGACCCGCTGGACGGAGTGCGCAGGGTTTGCACAAAAGTCTCATAGTTCTGCGTGCTAGCAGGCGCAGTCGCCACGCTCCAAGATCCGGCAGCATTGAAAGAAGTGACCCCGGCGGCGTCAGACGAGGCCAGCGTAATCTGGGCCGGCGCGACGTAGGCCGGTCCCAAGCGATAGTTGGCCAAGACCTCGGCCCGCGTCAGGGCCACATCACTGATGCGCACCTCGGAGTAGTCGACGCGCGCCATGGCATCGGCGCTCCAAAGCGAACGCCCCAACCAGTTGTTCACGTCCTCGATTGAGGAAAGCGGGTAGCTCACATCCAAGTAGGCCACCGGATCACCATCGCGATACCACTCCCAGCGACCGCCAGTCGTGGCGAAATCACCCGTGCCGCGCGTGTAGGTGATCGCATAGTGGTGCTGCACACCCGAGACCGTGGGCAGGCCGGAATCAAGTGTAGCCGCGGCCCCGTCGAGTTTGGCCTCGAAACGCTGGGTATTGAGGTCGGTGCCGACCGCGGCACTCAGCATTATGCCGTCCGATGATTGCGTGGCATCCGGAGCGGCGGTGCCGGCCGTCCCGGTGTATTCCCCCGCCACACCCAACCCGTCGCCGGCCTGAACCGGGCGGCCAAACTCTAGGATGCGGGCGTAGTTGCCGGCCGCGAGCGGGGTAGCCCATAACTCGATCGTCACGCTGGTGCGCGTAGAAATGAGCCCGTTGGGCAAATCGATATAGGCAGCGATGGAGTTGGCCGCGACGTTGCCCGTCGTGCCGCCAGGTATACGCAGCGCCGAACCGGTAAACGTGGCGCCGACGCCTCGAACCGTAGCGGGGGCGGCGCCGATCTGGTCGGCAATCACCGTGCCGGCCGGCGCCGACGCCGCAGTCTGGTTAAACAACCAGCGCCGCACGACGTTTCCAAGCCGTGGACCGGTGACCATGCGCTCGCGCCTGTCCGCCACCGCCTGCGCATTGGCCGATGAATTATCACCCCCGTTCAGGAGTGCACCCTGACTGCAATTATCGCCCGTGCCGCGAAGGAGAACGCTGTTATAAACGATGTTTGGATTAGTGTAATAGTAAGGCGGCGCCGCGCCTCCGCCGCAGTAGTTATGCAGCATCACGGTCTTGGGATTAAGCACGCCATCGGAGTGCGAACGCCCGTAGTTGTGTCCGCCGGTCTCATGCGCAAACACGGCAGACCACACCGCTCCCGGATTGTATGAGGAATACATTCCGGGTTGCTGGGCCACTGCCGCGATACTGGAGCTATCGCTGCTTTGCACGATGTAGGTGACCAGATCGGCACCGAGCGAGGAGCCGAAGCTCACCACATCCGACACCCGCGAATCATTGCCTGAAAGCCAGCCGACGATGCCGCCCGTAGTGGTCCAGTTTACCGGATCATTGAGCGACTTAATGAAACCCACGATCCGCATGGCCGCGCCGGTCCCACTGATTTCGTTTATGCGATTGTTTCCCGCGACGGCGTTTGCGAGCAACACCTCGACGTTGTCGTCGCCGCCGACGCTGGTGGCGTAACTCGGAGCGTAACCGACGGCGAGGTCAGCCTCGATGACAGATTGCAAGGGTGCGGCGCGGAGTCCGGTCAGCATCCCCAAAGCCCCCAGAGCCGGGAAAAGAAAGAAACGAAAACAGGAATTTGAGAAGGATGCGGGACTAAGGGTCGATGGGGACATGACGGATGATATTTTACGGGGTGCCGCAGCGACCCACGACGTAGGTCTCGGGATCAATACGTTTGACGACCACCTCGGCGGGTTCGCGCGGATCAGCCTGCAGATAAAGTCCATCCTCCGGCGACAACACGGTGAAAGCCTCACGACCGCCCTTGAAGGCCAGCGTGACCATGGATCGCTCTCTTCCGAATAGGCGGCCATGCAACGTGCCGCGCAGGCCTGATGGCGCCAAATCGGTGCCGGTCAAATCGACCGCGAGTTCGCGCCCGTCCAGCGCCGGCAGAATGATTCGGCGCAACTCCTCGCCGGTCGCACGTGCAGCCTCAATCTGGGCCGCGACCGTCACCTTCCGATACACCAGCTGACGCTCGATTATACGGTCGTTCTCTTCCACCAATCGATGAAACTCGGCCGGATTGTGAGCGATGGCGTGCATCACCTCCGGATCAAAGCCATCGCCACTCGTCCACTCGTGACGCTCGGTGGCCTTTGCCACTGGCAAGGGCCTCAGCGCCGTCTTTTCCGGAAATACCAGCCCATCACCGACTGCCGCCGCATCGACCGCCGCGTTGGACGTTTCGGCGACGAGAGACTTTGCTTCGGTCCGCGTCTCGCGGGAAACTGGATTCGTGGTGCGCCGTAGCAACAAAGGTGCAAGCAGCAATACGGAGAGTCCTGCCAAAACCAAAGCAGACTGCGGCAAGGGGAGCTTTTTCATGACGGGAGACGGACTGGGGCGGGTATGGGGAAAGACTCAATGTCGGGTAAACCGAACGCGAGCAACTCGTGCAAAAGGACAACATATTCGGCGGGCGCGTGCATTTCGCACTTTTGCGTCCAGACGCTTTACCATCCGGGAGTCGATCCGGAGACCCAGGCCAAAAAGAAATGTAAAATATTTATTGGCAAGTGGCTATGGTATCCAAATCCGCTATTTTTAAAAACCACACACCTTGCCGCACCATTTGCCATCGAGCCCAGGAACAACTTAGAAACGCACGTCAGGCCGCCACGGCGCCATCAGCTGCCAGACGAAGCCGTCACGCAGATTCTCCGCCATAAGCAGGGTGATGCCGACGTCTATACCGATTACATCCGCCCCCACCCAGCCCGTGTTCGGATTAAACGCATCCGCAAACCCATACGGCCCGTAGATTGTCCCCCCCCAGCGGGCGTGCATCTCGCGCAGCGCCGCCACGCAATCACCGGGCAGAAAAGGCAGCGAGCCCGCCACCGCGCAGGGCACCACCGTGCCATCGATACGCGCGTCCGGTCCCGCGCCATCCAACGGCGGCCCGCCCCAGTCGACGTAGCCCGCCGCGGCATCCGAAGAAGTGAGCCCCCAGACGTTTTCCGAATAGCCCGGAAACCGGTCCGCCAGTCCGAGGCAAAACCGCTTCTGCGCCCGCGTGGCCGCGCAGGCGTTGGCAAAGAAGTTAACTCCGCTCACTTTGTCGTGGTGCTCCCGCCAGTCCATCCAAGCCTGGGGAAACTGGTGCGTGAACAACGGAGGATGATGAAGAAAACGCTCCGCACCCGATACCGCCCACGGCTCACGACGCCAAGCCCGCCAAGTCGCGGCCGGTGCCGGCCGCGTCGCGTGATGCACCGCAAACCACGTCATCCCCCAGTGCTCGGAAAACTGATCCCAACTCCAGGGCAAAAATCCACCCTCCGGTTTCCACCCGTGGCCGATGCGTCCCTCGGCATCCAGCATCCAGGGCCAGTCCACGCGCGCCTCGATCGCAGCCGCCAATTCCGCGACCACCCCGCCAAAGTAGCGCCCGGCCGAAAGCGCGCCGAACAACGCCAGCCCGGTATCGATGCTTGAGGCCTCGCAATCCCAGCCTCGCTGCGCCGCGCGGACATCCAGGAAGTGGTAGAAAAAACCCCGTTCATGGGCCGCATCCCGCCAAAGCGTGCGCAGCACGCGCTCTGCGCAGGCCCGGCACTCCGCCCGCGATTCCCAACCCCGCTCGGCTCCGATCACCAGTGCGGTAAGACCAAAACCGGTCGCCGCCACGCTGGCCATTTCACCAGGCCTGGTGCCATCCGCTCGGGCCCGGTCAGGAATCAAGCCGCTATGGGGGTGGGCCGCATCAAAGAAAAACCGAAAGGCGCGGCGCGAGAGGTCGTCGAGAAAGGCGTCGTCGGTCATGGAGGCGGATTGGTTTGTATTTTACCGCGGATCACGCGGAGGGGGCGGGGATTTTTTATTAACCACAGATTGCACGGATAAACACGGATAAAGACCGTGCGCTTCTTTCTCCATTAGTGAATATCCGTGCGATCCGTGGCCGCTGGATTGTTGGTTTTATCCGCGTCCATTCGCGTAATCCGCGGTTAAAATTTCCCTCATCAGAGCAGCGCCTTGAGCCCGGCTTCGTCGAGGACTGCGACGCCGAGCGCCCGGGCTTTTTCGAGCTTCAAACCCGCCTCCTCGCCAGCGACAACGTAATCGGTTTTGGCCGATACCGAGCCGGTGACCTTGCCGCCGGCCTCTTCGATCAGACCCTTCGCTTCTTCGCGGGTGAGTCCCGGCAAGGTGCCGGTAAGCACAAAAGTTTTTCCCGCGAGCGCACCCCGCGCCTCTGCCGTCGCGAGGCGAGTAGCCCGGGGTGCGATCCCCAGCTCGGCCAAACGCTCCACGGCATGAAGACCACGCTCCGATCGGAAAAACGCCACCACGTTCGCCGCGGTGACAAAGTCGATTCGCGATAGTTCGGTCAGCGAAGCGCGCCAGGCCTTCTCCGCTTCGAGCTCCGCTTTCAAGGTTGCGTGTCTATTTTCCCGTTCCGACCGCTCCGCCTCGCTCTGGCCCTTGTTGGCACGCGCCTTGGGATTGGTTAGCCGCGCCTCCTCCTCCAAGGCAGGCAGACGCGCCAAACGGGGCAGAATCCCCGAACTCGCCACCGCATCCAGCGTGCCGTGCACAGCGGCGATATCCTGCGCGGTCGCCGCGCCGACGTCGCGGATCTGCAAAGCGAGCAACCAACGACCGAGATCGTGGCCGCGCGCCCGGGCGATGGCATCCACGATTTTGGTCGCGTTTTTCAAACCTAGGATGCGCGGCGCCTCGGCGGTGCCGAGATTGAGTTCGCCCAGTTTCTCCGCCTCCAGCGCGAAAAGATCGAAGACATCGCGGACCGCACCAGTGCCAACCAGCGCCTCGGCCACCGCGCCGCCGAGGTTCTCCAGATCGAGCACCGCCCGCCCCGCCACGTAGTCGAGGCGGGTCATGATCTGGGCCGGACAATCGGCATTGGGGCAGCGGATGGCGGCCTCGCCCTCGATCCGCACCGCCGCCGTCGCGCAGACCGGGCAAACCGCCGGAAAAACGTAGGAGGCGCATTCCGGCGCACGCTTGGCAAGATTGACCGAAACCACGGCGGGGATGATCTCGCCGGCCTTTTCAACCGTCACGAAGTCGCCGATACGGATGTCCTTGCGTGCGATCTCGTCGGCGTTGTGGAGGGTCGCACGCGCCACCGTGGTGCCGGCGAGTTGGACCGGCTCGAGCTCCGCCACCGGCGTGAGCACGCCGGTGCGACCTACTTGAATGGTGACGGCGCGCAGACGCGTCTCGGCCTGCTCGGGAGCGAATTTATAGGCGCAGGCCCAGCGCGGAGAAAGTTTGCGCGCGCTCTGCCCCTCGCCGCGATAACCTGCCCGCGCCTGAAGCGCGAAGTCATCCAGCTTTACCACCGCACCGTCGGTGGCGTAGCCGAGCCCACCGCGGACCGCGTCGAGCGCGCGAATAGCCGCCAACACCGCCTCGACTCCCGTCGCTTCCCGTCGTTGTTCGAGCGTAGGCAGACCCCAGCCTGCGAGGCGCGCATGCCAATCCGCTTGCGTGATGGCAGGCGCGGCGGGTTCGCACGCACCGAGCCCGTAAAGCACAATCTCGAGCCGACGCGTCGCCACCAGCGCAGGATCGAGTAACTTGAGCGTGCCGGCGGCGAGGTTGCGCGGGTTGGCGTAGGGCTCGCGACCGGCCTCCAACTCGGCGGCGTTGATGCGCGCAAATTCGTCGAAGCGCAGGTAAACCTCGCCGCGTATCTCAATGACCTCGGGCCACGACTCCGCCGGCGCCGCGGCCGCCGCAAAGAGATCGTCGACGGGCGTCACGGGGGATTTGGCCGGAATCAGCACGGCCGGCAGGTTGCCAATAGTGCGCACATTGGCGGTCACGTCGTCCCCCTCCTCGCCGTCGCCTCGAGTGACGGCACGCGTGAGCCGACCGTGTTCATAGGTCAGCGAGATAGAGGCACCATCGATTTTGGGCTCCACGCTGTAGACCAGATCCTCGCGGCCGAAGAGTTTCGCCAGCCGTGCACAAAAATCACGCAGCTCACCCTCGTCATAAGTGTTGTCTAGGGTAGTCATGGCCTGGCGATGTTTCATCCGGGAAAACCCCTCACTTCGGTCATCGCCCACCCGTCGGGTCGGCGAAGCCTCGGCCGCAGCCGCTTCCGGATACGCCACCTCGAGCGCGGCCAGTTCGCGCTTCATCTGGTCGTATTCGAAGTCGCTGATTTCCGGTCGCGCCTGCCGGTAGTAACGTTCGTCGTGAGCCGCGACCTCGGCACGCAAATAAGCCAGCCTCGCAAGGTCGTGTTCTGAAGCATTCATAACGTGACTACAGGCGGCACGGCAGGGCACGCTGGCAATACTCCACGCCGACAAAAACGGAGCGGACGCTCAAGCAGCCTGCGATACCAAGGCCACAATGCGTAAAGTAGCACCGCGACGAGGGCCCCGGCGGTGTCCGCCACCCAGTCGGCAAACTCCATTGAACGGCCGGGCGTGAAACTCTGCCTGATCTCATCACTCGCCCCAAAGACGGAAACCGCCAGGACGGCCCTCCACCAAAAGCGAACGCCGGGGGCGCGCCGCACAAGCGTGGCAAGCAGACCAAAGATCGAAAAATGGACGAGCTTATCGATATTAACGATAGCGGGCGCCGCTACCTGGCTGCGCCCGGAGGCCATGACCACCATTGCCGCCAAGGCGGCCGGATAAACCCAGCGCCAGCCGGAAACGCTCACGTTTTGATCAGGAATAGGCATCCGAACGTGACGATTAACCGGCCTACGCTCGGGCGAAACCGTAAAAACCAAGATGGCACCATAACCTCGCGTTTTTCTTGTTCACGGGCAGGATTGCGCATAAATATGGGTGCCCTCGGGAACATCCGCTTCTTTACCTCATGAAACCCTCCATCGCCGCCCTCCTGGCCCTCGCCGGCGCCTCCACCACACTAGCAATCACCCCCGGCAGTTCGGCTGCCATTACCCTCGCCCTCACCGCCTCGATTTCGACCGGCGGGTTTGCCGGGGAAACCGAGAAAACGACCACCAAGACAAACGCGGCCGGTGATGTCATTTCCGAGACCAAAGAATATAAAACCATAATCACCACCGTCCGCTATGGTAACGCCCAAATCCTCGCCGACCTGAACGAACAGGGCCTGCTTGATGGCACCGCGTCAGGCTGGAGTATCATCAAAGTAGACGTCGCCAACGACTTTGGATCGGAAAACGATACCGGTCCCGTTCCCTACGCCGTCAAAAAGGGTCTGGCACCGGTTCCGCTCGAATTCACGTCCGCTATAACTGCATCTGCCGAATCCGGAACGGGCAAAGTAACGATGGATTACGTTAAGCCATCCTTAAGCTTCACCGGGAATAATAGTTACAAAACGACCATCACTCTATCTATCGCAGATTTTAATATCCAAGGCACGCAAACCACCACCGCGAAAATTGCCACCGGAAAACTTGGCAAGGGCGCATCTGGCGTGGATTACACCTTCGCTCTCAGTGGAGGGTCAAAGGTCGCAGCCTTCAGCGGAGTATATTCCGAGCACGATCTTGCGGAGGGCACACTCTCCATCGCCGCCGCCAAGGTGGTCGATCTCGAGACGCTGGGCTTCGCCCCCGTCACTAACTGATCTATTTTTCGTATATAGCTACAACGGGGGCCTTTTGGCCTCCTTTTTTTGTGGCCACGGTTGGCGCTGCTCCATTCCGCTGCCGAAATATAAAAAGTGACAAAATGCCCGGGCTCCAATCCTCCCTATGGGCTCACCTGCCACGGTAGGGATTGTGGCCCTTCGCATCGTCATCTTGTGCGCAAGCCACCCAGCCGCAAACCCGCTGAAGTGGAAAAGTGAGCGTTAACCAAACGGCCATATTTTTTTCTTGCCGCTACGAGGGGGGGGGGGGCATAATACTTATGCTTGAATGTGCACTGTGCACACCCACCACTACACACCATGAAATACTCCTTAACCGCCCTCGTCGCGCTTGCCAGCGCCTCCACGGCCCTCGCCGTCACCCTCGGAACCGCTCCCGCCGTCACCATCGCCCTCACGGCATCGCAATCTGTGGGTGGATTCAAAGTCGTCGATCCAGATACCAGGGAGACTAGCTACGAATCCGAAAAAATCACCGAAGGAAAACCCGATAAAAACGGAAATGTTCTTACAACGACAGAATACAAAACGGTCGTCCAGACGGTCAAATTTGGCAATGCAGAGTTGCTAAATGGCCTCCTCGAGGATGGCAGCCTTCCTGATGGGACGGTCAAGGGGTGGTCGATTGTAAGCGCAAGTGAGCTTGATGGAGATTCCCAGCTATGTGCGGTTAAAAAAGGACAGGCACCCATTCTGATTGAGACCGAGGATTCCTATGAAAGTTTCGCAGCAACTGTGAGTGGTAAAGATACCACCTCCTCCGCTAGCCCAGATGTTACTACCACTGTATCTTACACGTTAAGCGGTAA
The DNA here is from genome assembly GCA_903869675.1 of uncultured Verrucomicrobiota bacterium. Taxonomy (GTDB): domain Bacteria; phylum Verrucomicrobiota; class Verrucomicrobiia; order Opitutales; family Opitutaceae; genus IMCC26134_A. The sequence goes on from CAIQAB010000022.1 coordinate 249,967, forward strand.
ACTTATTCACGGAATTTCCTACAACGGCTTCGAGATCCAAGGTGTAGAGACCGGCTCTGCAAAGTATGCCAAGGGAAATTTCGGAAAAGGATCATCAGCAATTCCCTACGAAACCTACTTGGATGGCGCTGTAAAGCTTGCGAGCATCAGTGGAAATTATACATCTGAAGACGAGGGTATCTATGCCTTGGTGGAGGGAACTATCTCCACAGCGGCCGAAGCTGTGCTCGACCTGGAAACTCTTGGTTTTGGCCAGTAAGTCCCGCTGGGCCGCAGAAATAAAACCTATTTATTATTTTTGGGGTGCCTTTACCGGCACCCCTTTTTTACGCTCGAAAGAAAGTGATTCCTTCGTTCCGCGTGAGAGTATGCTAAAGCAAAATGTCACATAGAAAACATACGATTCCGAGTATCCTCTTAGTTAGCGTGCTTCTGCTAATCAGCTTGTATCTTGCGTTCTCCCGCCGGTCCCGTGCTCCGGCCGAGAAGACCACTTCCGAGGCTCAGGTCCCATCCTCCCCCGCGGCATTGCAACCAGCACCAGAGCCGGCCCTCGCGACTCCACCAAGCCCGGGCCCCGTCGAAAAGGTTCAGGTGGCCCCGCCACCCTCTTCTCCTGCCCCCAAGCCCCGCCCTCTCGTAGTGAAAGGCATCTACAACCCGCCGCCCCTGGAAGGGCCTCACGCCGCCGAACTGACCCGTATCGAGGATCTCTCCGTTACCTACGACGCCCGCGAAGTTCCCGCCCTCGCCGCTTTCCTCACCCATGATTCAGCCGAGGTCCGCGCCGCCGCCCTAGACGGCCTTGTTCGCCTCGGATCCAAGGAAGCGGCCGAGCCCCTGCGAGCGGCTTCAGCCAAGATCAAAGACCCCCGCGAGGCCATCGCGATGCTCGACGCCGCCGATTACCTCGAACTCCCCCCCATGCCAGCTTCCATGTTGCGCAAGAGGAAAGAATCCAAAGCCAGCGCCACTCCCGGCCCTGCAACCTCCGAGCCCAAAAAAACCACCGCGGTGGGCGGTGGTTAATTTCAAACGAAAAAGGAATTAAAAAATGGTCGGGATGGTGAGATTCGAACTCACGACCTCTTGCACCCCATGCAAGCGCGCTACCAGGCTACGCTACATCCCGAACAGCTGACAAGAGGGTCAGAAAGCAGCCCGGCGCGCTACGAAGCAAGCGGTTTTTTCACTCCCACCCAACTACGGTTTCGCGACAACCCGCTCAAGCATACTTGACCGGCAGAGCCCGCCCCGCCTTCGCACTCTGGGCGGCGAGATCCAGAATGTGGATGGGCCGCCGCGCCCATTCGCCCGTGATAACCAGTTGCTCGCCCGTGGTCAGGTGCGCGGCGATGTTTTGGTAGAACTTCTCCCCCTCCGCCTTCGGATTGGGGGCGCGCTCGGTGGTAAACCGCCCGCCCGCCTGCCCCGTTACCGTCTCCGCCCCGTTCCAGTCGATGACGTGCGTCGCCTTGGTGCCGACGATCTTCATAAAGCCCTTGTCAGGCGCGCCGTCGAGCTGGGTAATGGTGAGATTCACCCGCTGGCCGCTGGCAAACCGCACCGTCGCCTGCGCCTCGTCCTCGTTGGTGTCCGCGCCCCATTTGGCGTCGGGTTGACCCGCCCAATACCCGCTCCACGCATAGCCAGTCACCTCGGTGACGGGCGCGGTGATGAGCTGGAGCGAGTATTCGAGAAGGTGCACGCCCCAGTCGTAAAGGATGCCGCCCGAGATACTGCGCGAAGAACGCCACCAGTCACCCGGCCGCCCGTGGACTCCCATGCGCAGGTCGATGCGCACGATGTCGCCAAAAGCGCCGGCGCGGAACAATTCGTTGGCCCGCAGAATCCAGCCGTCCCAGTGACGGTTGTGGTAAGTGCTCACGATCACCCCGGTGTCGCGCGCCGCCGCGATCATCGCATCGCACTCTTCGGTCGTCACCGCCATGGGTTTTTCCAGCACGCAATGCCGCCCGGCTGCCACGATCTGCAGGCCCAGCGCCGCATGGGTATTGTGCGGCGTGATCACAGTCACGAGTTCGACCGACGACTTCGCCAGCAATTCGTCAACCGAGGCATAGGTCTCGATCCCGGGGAAATCCTGAGTGGCGACCGCGAGCCGCGCCGGATCGATCTCGACCACGGCCAAGGGCGTCATACCGGCCGCCTGCATTTCCTTCAGATGCTGGCGGCCCATATTGAAGGCGCCGCCGTAGCCGACGACACCAACTTTTATCTCGGAGGGGTGGGAATAGGTTTTTTTCATGTTAAAAAAAAGGGATTAATCAATTCGCGAGCCGCGACTCATAACAAGCCCGCCGCCCACAGGCAGCCCCGCACCGTGAGCGTCCGGGCCGCCGGGAACTGCACAAACTCCTCCGGCGCGTGGCCGAGGGCGTTGTAGAACACCCTGCCCGCGCCCCAGGTCTTCACCCACGCCACCGGCATGTTGACCGTTCGCCCGGCGTGGACGTAGGGCGTGTCCGCCAGCACGTGCACCGCCGGGTCGGTGAGGAGGTAATACTGCTCCGAACGGTAGGCGAAACTCGCCGGCAAACCCGCCGTGACCGGACTGGCCCAGTCCACGATGCGCACAGCGTAGTCGCCGACGTGCGGATGCCCCACGAAGCGGCCGCCCACCATCCACTCGTAATCGAGCCGCCCCCGGAACGCATCGCCCATGCCGCCGTGGATTCCGGCCAGACCCACCCCGCCCTTCACCGCCGCGACCAACCCGCGCTCCTGCGCGTCCGTCAAATTGCCCATCGTCCAACACGGGAAAATCAACGCATAGGCATTCAAGGCCTCCACATCCGCCAAAGGCTCCAAGCTCCGCACGATTTCCGGCTCCAAGCCCTGCGCGGCCAAGTCGGAAGCGAAAAGCTGCACAATTTTCTCGGGCTGGTGGCCTTCCCAGCCACCGCTTAGGAACAAAGCTTTTTTCATGGGGCAGGACCTATTTGGCTAATCGAGCCGGTGCGTTTGCGAGTTTAGAGTGAACCATCCCGCAAAAAAGCCGCCCAAGATCGCGAGCCGCCGACGCGCTGCGACGCGGATGATTGCACCCGACCGCACCGACTGTCACGTTTCCCCCCTCTTCGATGCCGCCCCGCCTACCCAGCATCCGCCTCGCCTTGCTGCTCGCCTGCCTCGCGGCCCACGGCCTAGCCCAGACCGACCCCGGGCCCGAACACCGCGACGCACCTCTGCTGCTCGATCCACTCTCCGTCGAGGGCGACGCCGATCAGGCCCCCGGCTACGACCCCACCGGCCTGGGCGGCGCCGACGCCGAGCGCCACGAACCACCGTTCGCAAACGATCTTCTGGACGACATAGGCGCCGACGAGATGCCGCTCGGCGAACTGGACAACGAACTCGCCGCCCTCGCCGCGGCAGGCTACGATGCCGCTCAAGTCGCCGCCGGCGGCGAAAACCTCGATCTGCGCGGCTTTCCCACACCGTCCCGTCGCAATGGTTTCACCCAGTCCGGCGTGCCCGAGATCCTCAATTCTCAGGGGGGCGAGACCATCGCCGGGTCCTTGGTATCCGTGGTCGGCCGCGCCGCGCCCGGCGGCATCCGCAACGCCTTCACCGCCCGCCCACGCGGCCGCAGCGAACGATCGCTGGATACCGGCTTCGGCACCGATGGGAGTTGGCGGGCAGGAGCGCGGATCGCCGGAGTGGTCACCCCGAAAAAAGCCTGGCACCTCGAGTCGTTCTCCGTCTCCGGGCGCGACGGTCCACAGGATTACTCCAGTATCATGAGTGCAGCCGCTGGTGTCGCCTTCGCGTTCAAACACTCTCACGCCACCAGCACCCTTTGGAGCCTCGATATGGCCGAGACTTCCGGCAACCCCGCCCCGGGCCTGCCGGACTACCGGCTCACGCCCAGCGGCAAAATCCAGGGCCCCTACCGGCCGCTCGCCGATTTCCACGTGAACGGACCCGAAACCGGCCTGCGCCGCCGCGCCGCCTCCCTCGCGTTTCAACTGGAGAGCCAACTCGCGCCCGACGTCTCGCTCAGCTCCGCCACCCAATTACTCGGCCGCGATAGCCTTCAAGACCGCTTCACCTCCGGCCAATACGTTGTCTCCACCGGAAAGTTCTCCGGCATTCGCGAGCCCGTGCATCGCGTCGACGACTTCGCGGCCGTCACCCACCAGACCGACCTGACCCGTCGCCTCCGTGCCGCCGGCGACCACAAGCTCCGCATCGGCTTCGAGGGGACGCTCACCCGCGGCACAGAAGAAGCGCGCGGCATCCTCGCCTCGGAGCGAAATCTCTACCTGCCCGCCGATGTCCAGACCTTCGACCCGGAAACTCCGAACTACTACCACCCCGCCTTCTCTGAAACCGTCTACAAACGCATCCTGTCCGATCAGCAAACCGCGCGCGCCTTGGCCTCGGTCTTCGCCGACACCCGCACCGCTCTCGACCACGGACGCACCGTATTTACCACCGGGCTACACTATGACTTCAGCCGGACCGAGGTAGACAACCACCGCCCGGGCGCCACCTTCCCCCGCGCCGAAAAATCCGTCGGCGACCTCTCCTATCACCTCGGCTTAAACCGGAAAATCGGCCGCCACCTGCTGGTGTTTGCCAACACCAGCACCGCCGTGTCACCCTCCACCCGCGTCGATGCCCGCACTGGAGCGATCCAGGAAAACGAGTCCACCCACGGCTTCGAGTTCGGCGCCCGCGCCGTCCTGCTCGACCGCACCCTGAGCGCATCGACCATCGCCTACGCCTACACCAACACCAACATCGCCCGCCGCAACCCGCTCTACCAGGACCCCGTTGCCGACGCCGATCAGACCCAGCCGCAACTAGTGAGCAGCGGCGAGGAGGAGTTCCGCGGCGTATCCACGCAACTCGGCTGGAAACCCTCGTCCGCCTGGACTTTCACCGGCCGCGCGACGGTCGTTGACGCTGTCACCGTGTCCTCGCCCGACATCCCCGAGGAGGAGGGCCTCCAACTCACCCGCCTGCCGGCCTTCACCGCCGCCGCCGGCGCACGGCGCTACTTCACCGAGGGAGCGCTCGCCGGATGCTCCATCGGGCTCACCGCGACCCACGTGGGCAGCACCGTGCAGACCTACGCCCGCTCCGACCGCGAACGCCTTGACTACCCCGCCTACACCGTCGCCGGACTGTCCGCGTCCCGCACCTGGAAATCTGGCGCGCTCACCCATACCCTCTCTGCCTCGGTCAATAATCTCTTCGATACCGATCTGCTCGCCCGCGTCGCCCGCGTCGGCGCCGAGCGCGGCCTGAGCCTCGGCTGGCGGATAGGCTTTTAACCCATATTCAAAGATCCTCTCCCACCCGCACCGCCGATACCGCCCTTGACTACCCGCTAGGGCGACCGCTAGCCCTTCAACCTTTTAACCCTTCAAACTCCCCCCTCCCATCTCATGCCTTCAGCCAACGACATCCGCAAAGGTCAGGTCATCAAATTCAACGGCGAGGCCCATCTCGTGATGGAGACCATGCACCGCACCCCGGGCAATCTGCGCGCCTTCGTGCAAATGAAAATGCGGAACTTGCGCTACGGCAAATCCCTGGACCAACGCTTCAACTCCACCGATACGGTCGAAGTCCTGCCCACCGAGCGCAAGACCCTCGAGTTTTCCTACGCCGACCGCGACGCCTTCGCGTTCATGGACCCCGAGACCTACGAGACCGTCGAGTTACCCGCCACCCTGATCGGCGAGAGCAAATTCTACCTGACTGCCAACGGCAAAGTCGAGGTCCTCTACGTCGACGAGAAGCCCCTCACCATCGACCTGCCCTCCTCCGTGGTGCTCAAGATCACCGAGAGCGCCGACGGCGTGAAAGGCGACACCGCCTCCAACGTCCAGAAACCCGCCACCATGGAAACAGGTCTCATCGTTCAAGTCCCCCTCTTCATCAAGGTAGGCGAGCTCATCAAGGTCTCCACCGGCGACGGTTCCTACATGGGCCGCGCCTGAGACGGCAGATTTCGTCTTCACCTCAAGCCGCCCCCCAAGGGCGGCTTTCTTGCGCCCAACCACTACGGGCGCACCCCAGCCGCATGCGCCGCCTGCCCCGGCTCGACCACGCGCAGATTCGCACGCGCCCAAGCCGCCTCCGGCTCGGGCAGGACCAGCGCCGCCGGATCAAACCACGGCAGGTAAAAAGAAGGGTCGTGCCAGGTGTATTCCAGCTGACCGGAGATCTGGCCAGTATCCGACACCGCCGTCGCAGCCGGCCACACCGGCCCAGATGGTTCGATCAAGCCAAACACCGCCCCCCACGGGTCGCTAACCACGGCCAGCCTCCCGCCCATCAGATCCACCCCCGGCTTGCGCAGGATTTTTCCACCCTCCTTTCGAATGCGGCGCACCACGTCCTCAATCTCGGCCACGCGCACAAAGCACACCCAACCCGGCACCCGCGCGGAACTGCCCGGCAGGGCCGTCACCGCCGCGCATGGCCGGCCGCCCGACATCAATAAAAGGTCCCCGATAAATAACGGCGTGCGCCGATCATCCGCGATCCGGCATCCGAGTATGGCCCCGTAAAAATCAGCCGCCGGAAACGGATCCTTCGCCAGCAAGCCCGGCCACGCCCAGTCGCCGGTTGACGGGATCGCCCCGGCCGGCCCCTGCACCAAACCGAAGGTCGCCCCCTCCGAATCGGCGAGAATCGCCTGCGTGCCATGCCCAGGCCACTCACGAGCCGGGACCAACACCTTCGCGCCCGCCGCCTCGGCCCGCCTCGCTGCCTCCCCAACATCATCCGAGGCCAAAAAGCCGACCCACCGGGCGAGCGCCATACCGACGGTGATATCGCGGCGGAAGGAAATACCCGCCACGGGACGCCCCCGGTTCTCCAAGCGGATCCGCGCCCCACCCCCCTCGCGCTCCGCTGTCGCCGTCCAGCCGAGCGTCGCCGCATAGAAACCGGCAAGATCCGCCGGCCGCCCGCTGGTTAACAACTCCGCCCAGACCAGACGCGGGCCGCCCGCATCGCGGACAGAAGGATTCACGCCCGCCAACCGCGCCCCTCCGAGCCCGAGGAACACTCCCAGCCCAACAAAAAAACGAAGCGCTTTCATAAGGTCGTGCGGTGGACGTCAGGCAGGGTTTAACAAAAACGGGCGAGCCGCGCCGCAATATCCGCGCGCAGACGATCAAGATAGCCCAGGGTAAAATCCGCGACATCCCGGGTCGGATCCGCCACCAGCGGCGTGAGATCCATCGCCCAGGTGATCCCGGCCAAACGGTCGGTGGCGTGGGAGGTGTGGAAAGTCGCGTGCGCCAGCCGCCGGCCCTGCGCGGCGAGGTCGTAGCGTTTGCCGCCCGTCACCTGCGAATCGAAGGCCCGCAACAACTCCGCTGCCAGCGCGGGACGCCGGCCGCTGTCGAGCGCGACCTTGTCCGCATCGACCAGCCAGTCGAGGTCACGCCATACCTCCGCACCCACCACCTGCTTCGGACGCCGCGCTGGCGGCAAAGCCCGCAGCGCCTCCAGAGAGCGCAGGAAAACCGCCACGTGGGTGTCGTGCTTATCCGCCGGTTGGTGCAGATAAACCCGCTCCGGCGCGGAACCGGTAAAAATCACCGCCAGATCCGCCGCGACGCCCGCCTGGCCCGGACGCTTCACGTCAGCGCTCGGGTGCGCGAGCTGAAGCTGGATCGCGTAGCCACCCAGGTCGGCTGCGCGCCGCTGCTCATCACGCCGGACCACCCGCATTTGTTCATCCGTATGATCCGCATACACGCCGGTGCGCGGAGAGCCGGCGCCATCGGTCACGACCACTCCCCCGAAAGCGCGGGAGTCAGGCGCATCCAGACAGTCGCAGATGGCATCATGGGCGAGGATTTCGATGTCATCCTGATGCGCCGCCACGCACAGATGGGTGACCCGCGCCAAAGCCGCCACCGGGTCGCCACCACCGGGGACAAACACATCCGCATCGGGTCGGGAAAAAACCAGGCTCATAATGGGGAAGGATAGATGCCCCGCCTCACGAGTTCGGCCAGCGCAGCCTGCACCCGAGGTTTATCCTCGCGGTAGGTGACGCCGAACCACGAATCGGCGGTTGGCAAGACCCGCACCCGCGCGGCGCCGCGCCGCATCAACCCGTCAACCGCCGCCGGCAGGTAAAACTCGGCTTTTTCCTCCTGCCCGCGCGCCGCGAAGAAATGCCGCCAAGCCTCATCCAGTGAGGCGAGAAAGGTCCCGGCACGAAAACCCCAACAGTTCATCGACACCGGCGCAGCCACATTATAGACACGGCCGGGGCCGACATCGGCCGCCAAGATGCCGGAACGCTCCTCGATGCCCGTCAGCCAACCGTCCGCATCCACCGTGCAGACCCCGCGGGAAACGGCGCCGTTTTCCGACAAGGTATTGCCCAGCGGAAAGCCTACCATCGCGTGTATAGGGGTGCCGGCGGTGGCGGGAGCGCGGAGAAAGTCGCCCAGCGCCGCCAGCGAGCCCGCCCCATAAAAATCGTCGGCGTTCACCACCGCGAAGGGACCGGGCAGTGCCTCGCGCGCGCACCAGAGAGCGTGGCCCGTGCCCCAAGGCTTGGTCCGGCCCGGCAGGGGCGCCGCGCCCGGCGGCAGGAGGTCGAGTTCTTGAAACGCGTAATCCACCGCAATCTTGCCCGCGAACCGCGCGCCCACGGCCGAACGAAAGGCCTCCGCGAAATCGCGCCGGATAACGAAGAGCACGCGACCAAAGCCCGCCCGCGCCGCGTCGTGCACGGTGTAGTCGAGCACCGTCTCGCCGGCCGGCCCCATGGGATCGATTTGCTTGAGCCCGCCGTAACGCGAGCCCATGCCGGCGGCGAGAACGACGAGGGTGAGAGTCATATCCAGAGGTGAACCGCAGCACGCCCGGCTGGCAATCCGCTGCTAGCGCAAAATTAACCGGCGTTCGCCGCCTCCAGTTCCTCCCAGCGGGCGAGGGCGTCGGCGTGTTCCTTTTCCAGCTCGCGCAGCCGGGCCTCGGCGGCGCGAACGATAGCGGCTTCCTGCTTAAAAAACTTCGGGTCGCCAAGCTTCGCGACCAGCCCCGCCTGCTCCGCCTCCAGTTTTTCAATGCGCGCAGGCAACTCAGCCAGTTCGCGCTGTTCACGGTTGCTGAGTTTGCGCGCACCGGCCTTGGCGGGCGCGACCGGGGCCTGAGCAGGCGCAGCGATCGCGCGGGCATTCGCCCGGGTCGCGGCGGCGGGAGCCTTGGCCTGCTTCGTCTTCTCCTCGAGCCAGTCGCTGTAGCCGCCGATGAACTCGTCGATCCGGCCCTTGCCGTCAAAAACGAAGGTGCCGGTGACGACTTCGTCGAGGAACTTCCGGTCGTGGCTCACCACCAGGACGGTGCCCTCAAACTCGACCAAAAGATTCTCCAGCAAATCGAGCGTCTCGGCGTCGAGGTCGTTAGTCGGCTCGTCGAGCACGAGGACGTTGGCAGGCTTCACAAAAAGTCGCGCCAGCAACAAGCGGTTGCGCTCTCCGCCGGACAGCACGCGCGCCGGGGTTCGAGCGCGGTCGGGCTCGAAGAGAAAGTCCTGGAGGTAACTGATGACGTGTTTAGTGCGGCCCTCGATGGTCACATGGGTGTTCCCGTCGGCGACGTTGTCGGCGACCGTCTTGCTGTCGTCGATCTGGGCGCGCAACTGGTCAAAGTAGACGACTTCAAGCTTGGTGCCGTGCTTGAGTATGCCACCGGTGGGCGCGAGTTGGCCAAGCAGGAGTTTGAGGATGGTGGTCTTGCCCGCGCCGTTGGGGCCGATGAGGCCGATCTTGTCGCCGCGGGTGATGATGGTCGAGAACCCAGTGACCAAGGGCGTCGCGCCGGGGTAGGCGAAGCTCAGGTCCTCGGCTTCGATCACCTTCACGCCGGATTCGTCCGCCGCGGTGATTTTGATAACCGCGCCGCCCGCGCGGTCCCGGCGGGCCTTGCGCTCGGCCCGCAGGGCATAGAGAGCCTCGATGCGGGCGCCGGCGCGCTTGCGCTGGGCGCGCACGCCCCGGCGGATCCACTCCTCTTCCTGGGCGAGTTTCTTGTCGGCCGCGGCACGCTGGCGCTCCTCGGCCTCCAGGCGCTCGGCGCGGCGCTGGAGAAACACGTCGTAGGCGCAGGCCCAGTTGGTCAGCACCCCGCGATCGAGCTCAACAATGCGGGTGGCGAGTTTTTGCAGGAACGCCCGGTCGTGGGTGACAAAAAACAGGGCGACTTTTTCACTGAGCAAAAACTCCTCGAGCCAGAGGATACTCTCGATGTCGAGATGGTTGGTCGGTTCGTCGAGCAAGAGTAAATCGGGTTTACTGGCGATGGCACGCCCGAGGAGCACGCGGCGCTTAAGTCCGCCCGAGAGAGTCGCGACCTCGGCGTGGGGATCGAGCTGGAGACGGGCGATCAGATCCTCCACGCGCACATCGATCTCCCAATCCTCCTCGTGGCCGGCTGCGTCGCGCCGCACCCCGCTCGCAACGACGTCGTGCACCGTGCCGGCGAGATCCTTCGGCACCTCTTGCACGAGGCGGGCGAAATGCGCGCCGGGCTGACGGAAAACCTGGCCGGAATCGGGCTTCATGTCCCCCGCGATGAGCTTCATCAGAGTGGACTTGCCCGCGCCATTGCGCCCCACGAGACAAACGCGCTCGCCAGGATCAACTTGGAAATTAACGTGATCAAGGACGGGGGCACCGCCAAAGGCGTGCGAGAGATCGAGAAGACTAAAGAGGGCCATGGATTGCCCAGACTGCGGAATCCCCTCGCTTGCATGCAACCCCGCAGACCGTCCCAATCTCGCACCGCCTCACCCCCATGCGTTTTATTCGATTCATCCCCGCCCTGCTACTCTCGGCCATGACCGCCTACGCCCACACCCTCTACCTCGGCAACTACGCCGACTCCATCCATGCGGTGGATTTTGACTCCGCGAACGGGCGCCTCGGTCCGGACCGCGTAGTCGCCCCGATCGCGCACGCCTCTTTTCTCGAGCGCTCGGCCGACGGTCGCTTTCTCTATGCCGTGGCCGAGGGCAAACCCGGCGTTCTGGCGGCCTTCGCAACCGGCGCCGGGGGCGCACTGACCCAGCTGAACACCCGTAGCAGCGAGGGCACCGGTCCGTGCGACATCGCCCTCTCGCCCGACGGCCGCCTAATCGCGGTCGCCAACTACGGTGGCGGCAGCGTGATCGTCCACCGCGTCGCGGCCGACGGCTCGCTCGATGAGAAGGTGGCCTTTTTTCAACACACCCACGCCGCCGGCGCTCACCCCGACCGACAAAAAACCCCGCATGCCCACGGCGTCACTTGGTCGCCCGACGGCCGCCTGCTCCTCGTCCCCGATCTCGGTGGCGACCGCGTGTATAGTTATGCACGCAGTGCCGATGACTCCCTCGCGCCCAACCCCGGCCAGCCCTGGCTGACCCTCGCCCCCGGCGCCGGCCCCCGTCACGCACAGTTCTCACCGGACGGCCGCCACGTCTACGTCATCAACGAACTGGATAATACCGTCGCCGTAGTCGCTTACGATCCAGCCGGCGCCGCGTTATCTTTGATCGAAACGGTCTCGACCCTGCCCGCCGGGGGTTTCGCCGGCTTCACGAAAACAGCCGAGATCGCAGTGCGCGCCGACGGCCGATTCGTCTACGCATCGAACCGCGGCCACGATTCGCTCGCGCTCTTCGCCCGCGACCCCGCCAGCGGGCGCCTCACCCCGCGCGGTCATGTCGCGGTCCCAGCGAATCCGCGCCATTTCGCGATGAGCCCGGACAGCCGCTGGCTGCTCTCCGCCGGACAGGACGCGGACGCGGTGCGCATCTACGCGGTCGATACCGAAAGCGGTGGGCTGACTCCCGTCGGGCCGGATTTCGCCACGCCCAAACCAGTCTGCATTAACTTCTGATAGCCCGCGCCTACCATCGCCGATCACCACCAGCGGTTAAACGCCGCGTGGTGCAGGGCCTTGTCGATCTCCGGCAGATAAGGATGCCACATGCGCTCCCACTCGAGGCTCATCGCGCCGTCATATTTATCCAGCCGCAGAACCTCGCGCAGCTCGCCCATGGGGAACTCCCCGTCGCCAGGCAACACATAGGTGTAAGGATGCGTGCCGGTCGGGGCAGGCCGGCCCACGCTGTCTTTCACGTGCAGGTGAACGACGTGTTTCCTGATCGTCTTCCACGTCTCGGTCGGTGCTTCACCGCCCTTTTTCCACGTATGATGAGTGTCCCAGAGCAGATTTATGCGAGGGCACTTTGCGATCAACCCGTGCAGGGCCGGCGAGGTCACGAACCCGTCATGCGTCTCCATCATGAGATCGACCGCCCAGTTGTTGCGGATGCGCTCCTGACGCCACCAGTCAAGGGTGGCCGCCGCCGCCGCCACCTCGGTCGCATCGCCGGTCTTGCCGCCATCAAATACCCGCAGCCACGGCACATCAGCCTCATCCGCCCAGCGGACAAACTGAGCGAGCTGGGCTCGGTCGATGTCATCGTGGCCGACCAGCTTGAACGAGGTCCCGAGCGCGCAAATCTTGAAATGCCGCTGCTTGAGGTAGGCCGCGAGTCCGGCGGGCGAACCATAGTGACTCTGCAACCAAGCCGGTAAATCGGTGGTGCCTTCGAGGGTGCGGAGTTCGAGCGAATGGAAACCATGGCGCGCGGCGATGGCGATGGCGTGGTCAAGGTCTAGCTCGGGGCACCCGAGCGTGGAAAACGTGTGGGGCATCATGTGGCGGTGGGCTTGACCCGAGCATGCAGTAGAGAAACCGCCCCCACAAGCCGGGCTTTGGCCTTTTGAAACGCCGCCGCCTGTATGCAAAAGCGCTTGCGCCGGGACCATCCGCCGCGACCAACTCGCAGCATCCCCCGCACCCCATGACTAGACCCGTTACCCTCTTCACCGGCCAATGGGCCGACCTCCCCCTCGAGCAACTCGCTCCTCTGGCCAAAAAAATGGGTTACGACGGCCTGGAGCTCGCCTGCTGGGGCGACCACTTCGACGTGGAGGCCGCCGTCGAGGGCAAGAAATACGTCCACCGCAAATGGGAACTCCTGAAGGACCACGGCCTGGCCTGCCACGCCATCTCCGCCCACCTCGTCGGCCAAGCCGTGTGCGACCGCATCGACGAGCGCCACCGGGCCATCCTCCCTCCCGAGGTCTGGGGCGATGGTGACCCCGAGGGTGTGCGCCGCCGCGCCGCCCGCCGCATGACCGCGACCGCGAAGGCCGCGCGGACCTTTTTCGACGCCCGCCCCGGTGCCGCCGCCAGGCAGGACGCCCTCCCTGCCGTGGTCAACGGCTTCACCGGGTCCTCCATCTGGCATGCGCTCTACGCCTTCCCGCCCACCTCGCAGTCGTATTACGATGCTGGCTACGCAGACTTCGCCAAACGCTGGCTCCTTATCCTGAATGCCTTCGACAAGGTCGGGGTCAACTTCGCACTGGAGGTCCATCCCACCGAGATCGCCTTCGACATCGCCTCGGCCCGGCGAGCGCTCGACGCCGTTAAAAACCATCCGCGCTTCGGCTTTAACTACGACCCCTCCCATCTCGGCTACCAAGGCGTCGATTATGTGAAGTTTATCCGCGAATTCGGAGACCGTATTTTCCACGCCCATGTGAAGGATGCCTGGTGGGGTCATGGCGACGGCACCGTCGGCGTGTTTGGCGGGCATACCAGCTTCGGCGACGCCCGCCGTCAGTGGGATTTTCGCTCCCCGGGCCGTGGCGATATCCGGTTCGAGGATATCATCGTAGCCCTGAACGACGTCGGCTACCGCGGCCCTCTCTCGGTCGAGTGGGAGGACGTTCGCATGGATCGCATCCACGGCGCCACCGAAGCCGCCGCCTTTGTGCGCCGCTTGGATTTCACTCCAAACGCCGCCGCGTTCGACGCCGCCTTCGCCAAGAAAAACCAACAAGCCCCGAAGTAGTGAATAGCGGGTAGCGAACATCCCCGTCCAAACATCGCCGACCTACTCCGCCCTACTCGCTACCCGTTACTCACCACTCGCTGCTTTCCCCACTACCCCCATGAACCGCAAACTTCGCTACGGTATGATTGGCGGCGGGCGTGGCGCCTTCATCGGCGCCGTGCACCGCATCGCCGCCCAGATGGACGGCCAGGCCGAACTGGTCGCCGGCGCCTTTTCCTCGGACCCTGACCGCTCAACCGCCTCCGGTGCCGACCTCTTTTTGGACCCCGCCCGCGTCTACGGTTCCTACGTCGAGATGGCCCGGGCCGAGTCCGCCCGTGCGAAGGCCGCCCGGCTCGATTTCATCGTCATCGTCACGCCCAACCACCAGCATTTCCCGCCCGCGAAACTGTTTCTGGAGGCCGGCTTCAACGTCGTGTGTGACAAACCCGCGACCTTTGACCTGGCCGAGGCCGTCGCGCTGCGCAAAATCGTTAAAAAAACCGGCAAGGTCTTCGCCCTCACCCACAACTACACCGGCAATGTCATGGTGAAGCAGGCCCGCGAGCTGGTTCGCTCCGGCCACCTCGGCGCCATCCGCAAAGTCGTGGTCGAATACCCCCAAGGCTGGCTCTCCACCGCACTGGAAAAGACCCACCAGAAACAGGCCGCCTGGCGCACCGACCCGAAACGCTCCGGCGCGGCCGGCTGCATGGGCGACATCGGCACCCACGCCGAAAACCTCGCCCGCTACGTCACCGGCCTGCACGTCGCCGAACTCTGCGCCGACCTCACCACCTTCGTAAAAGGCCGCAAACTCGACGACGACGGCAACGTCCTGCTCCGCTTCAAAGGCGGCGCCAAAGGCGTGCTCCACAGCTCGCAGATCAGCGTCGGCGAAGAGAACAACCTCAACTTGCGCGTCTACGGCGAAAAGGGCGGCCTGGAATGGCGTCAGGAACACCCCAATCAACTCGTCGTGAAATACCCCGACCGCCCCACCGAGATCTGGGGCCGTGGCAACGGCTACATCACCGCCCCGGCCGCCAGGGCCGCCACTCGCATCCCCGCCGGCCACCCCGAAGGCTACCTGGAGGCCTTCGGTAACGTCTACCGCGAAGCCTTCCGCGCCATCCGCGCCGAGGTCGCCGGCCTGCCCCCGCCCCCTGATCTCGACTTCCCTACGATCGACGACGGCGTCGAGGGCATGGCCTTCATCGAAACCGTGGTGGCCAGCGCCCGGCAGGGAGCCGCCTGGATGAAGTTCCCCAAAGTCTGACCCTACCCGCGCACCGGTAACGGCGGGACGCCTCGGTTTCGGCTCGCGCCTCCCCGCCCGCCCGCTTGCCTAGGACACGATGCGCATCACCGGTCTCGCCCTCGTCCCTCCGCCATCCGCCGCCGATCTCCCCCGCGTCACGCCCGAATTGCTGGCCTCCGTCCTCGCCCGCTACTCGCGCAGTAACGAGGGCATCCACGCCATTTTGGACAAAGTTGATCCGGCCGATCCCGACGCCTCCATCGACCGCATCCTGAAATTCGTCGACTACGGCCACGCCTCCATCGGCGGCCTCACCGGTGGCCTGGCCATTGCCCTTGACGACGTATCGATGTGGCTCGCCTATAAGGTTTTCGAGATTGCCCAAATGGCCGACGGCCAGGAGTCGTCGACCCGCTACATCACCCTGGCCCCCTCCGCCCTGCCCGATCCCGCCGAACTCGGCGTGCCGGCGGCGCTCACCCCTAGCTGGCGCGAAGTGATGGGCCGGGCTTTCGCCGCGTATCAGGCCGAATACACCCGGCTTGATACCCTGGCCCTCGCCGAGCCCGGGCGCGTGCGCGTGCCCACCGGCGCCAAGCCCGCCGTCATCGCCCGCATCCGCAAAAACTACGCCCTCGACCGCGCCCGCTATTTCATCCCCCTCGCCACCCGCACCAACCTCGCTCTCGTCCAGACCTCGCGGATGTGGGCCCAGACCGTAAAACACCTCGCTTCACTGCCCCAGCCCGAGGCCCGCGCCGCCGCCGATTTGATCCGCGGCGAGTTACTGAAAATCTCCCCGCGCCTGATGCGCCACAGCACCGCCGAGTCCAGTCACCAGGCGCAGGCCGCCGCCGAACTCGCCACCTCCTGCCGCCTCGGCCTCGCCCGCCTGTCCTCCCGCCCGCTCGCCGACGAGACCTGGGTCCACGTGGACCGCGCCACCCCGCCCTTTCTGACCGAGGAACAAAACGTGCCGGACGCCTTGTCCGCCCGCACCAACCGCTACGGCCACCAAGGCACCGCCACGCGCCGCATGCGTGTAAGTTTCGCTTGGAATAACCTCGCCCTCGCCGAGCTGCGCGACCTGAACCGCCACCGCACCGGCCACCGCTACACCCCCCTCATCCAGGCCGGCTTCTACCTGCCCCCCGAGATCGCCCACGCCGACCACCAGACCCTGCTCGACGACCAACTCGCCCTCACCCGCGAACTCCTCGCCACCGGTTCGCCCGCCTACGTCTACTCGCTCCTCCTCGGCGCCCAGACGCCCTTCGAACACTCCACCCACGCAGACAAGTTCATCTACGAAGCCGAACTGCGCACCGGCCTGGGTGCCCACTACCGCTACGCCGAACACCTTTCCTCGGCCCTCGCCGGGTTTTTCAACCAGGTCCCCGAAGCACGCTCTTGGGTCGAAGAAGGCACCGCCGAGCCCGAATAACCTTGCTCCAGAATGCGCGCCTAAATGCCATTCTCTAACATGAAATTAACCGCCGGACTTTGCCTCGCTATTCTCGCGAGCACGCTGTCCCTGTCCGCCGGCCCCGGTCAGCTCGATACCACCCGCCGCGCCTCCCGCGTCTCGACCGAACAAAAGGCCACCCTGCCCGAAACCAAACCACTGGAACGGAACGAAGTGTTGATGGACAAACGTTTCCAGACTTCATCAATCGATAAAAAAGAGGCTCTCGTCGGCGAGCGCCAAAGCTCGATCACCGTCGAGGAGTCCCACCCCAAAGAACTCATCACCCCTGATCGAAAAACCTACGGGACGATCGAGCGCAAAGATAGCCCGTGGGCAGGCAAAACCTCCCGTTACTCGACCACCGAAGATACCTATCGCACCCGCGTCGCCACCCGCTTTCAGGATAAAATCGGCGAAGCCTCACCCTTTGGCAAAGAAACCAAGCCTGCCATTACACAACTCACCACCTTCGATCGCATCAACCGCTTCGCCTTCCGCAAAAACGGCGACCAAAGCGTGAGCGTCACCACCGCCGGTTCCGAACGACCCGCCGCCGACGCCTCCGGCCAATCCTCGCCCACCCAGGCCACCACCCCCTGAGGCCCCAGCCAACCCCCTCAGCCATCCCCAACCGTTGCCCTATCACTCGCGAAGCGTGAAACCCTTCCGCATTCTTCAGTTCAACATGCAGTTCGGTCAGGTCTGGGATGCGCATAATCCCGATCGCGCACCGGTTCGCCTGGAAGACACCATCGCCGAGATCCGCTCGCACGAGGCCGACATCATCCACCTGCAAGAAGTGGAACACGCCCGCTCCGACGCCCACCAAACCGCCGAAAACTACGAGCGCCTCCGCGCCGCCTTGCCCGGCTACCACGCCCACTTCGCCTTTCCCCGACCCGACCCGCGCGAACTGCCCTTCGGCGTCGGCTTGGCCATCTTTTCGCGCACGCCCCTCACCGCCACTTTCGCCGAGGATCTGCCCTCTCCAGCGATCGAATTCGACTTCTTCGGCGAAACCAAAACCCCCACCGACCGCCTGCTTATCGGGGCCCGCACCACCATCTCCGGTCGCGAAATCGCCCTGTTAAACACCCACCTGCTCGCGTTTTTCATGCTGAAAACCGACAGCCGTGCCCACCCCGGCCAACGCCTCCGCATCGCCGAGCACCTGCGCGCCGCCGGCACGACTCCGACTCTCCTCACCGGCGACTTCAACGTCCGCGACCACGTCGGCCTAGCCGCCCAGTTTGCCGCCGAGGGCTTCACCACCGCCCAAACCGCCGCCATCACTTGGCACCGCATGCCCTACGTGCTCGACCACATCTTCTACAACGCCCCCCTGCGCTGTATCTCCGCCCGGGTTGCCCCCAGCCTCACCAGCGACCACCTGCCTCTGGTGGCCGACTTCATCTGGGCTTGAACCGGCCCGCGCGGCGCTCAGCCCCGCGACTCGCGCCGCACCCGCTCCTTCTCCTCCTCGCACTCTTCGTCCAGCCGCGCCTTCTCGCGCGCCAGTTGCACGCGCACCTGCTCCGCCGCCTCCGCCTCACCCGCGGCCAAGGCCTTCTCCAATTGCTCGCTCAGGAAAACCTGCCGCTCCGCCCACTTGCCCTTGTAGATCGTGTCCAGCTCCGCCAGCCGGGCCTTTTGCCCCGCGCTCAGGGGCTTTTCCCGAGGACCGGATTTGTCCAGCCGTTCCATAGCCAGTTCGTAAGCACTTTTCATGGCGCCAGACTAACACCGCGCACCCCGAGCACAAGCACGAGGCCGAGCACGACATAGGGCGCCCAAAACCCGCCCTCCCGCCGCCGCCACCCGCGAGCATAACCGATCGCAAGCAAAGCCAATAAACCCGCGGTCGTCCCCGTCGCCAGCCCCGGCCAGACAAACCGCGCCGGCCACGCCGCCCATGGCACTCCCGCCGCCCCGGTCACCACCCACTCCATACCCGCCAGCATCAAGGCGGCCGCATGGTTAAAAATACTCGCCAGCGGCACCAGCCCTACCCCGCCCGCCAGCATGGCGCCCACCCCGGCAAACAAGACCAGAGTCGAGAGCGGGATGAGCAGCAGATTCACAAAAAAACCACCCGGCGTCATGAGCTGAAAAAATCCCAGCGTCGCCGGCGTGCCCACCAGCGTGGCCGCCAATCCCAGCGCCACCGCCCCGATCAAGCCTCGCCCCACCAGCTCCACCAGCCCGCGCCACCCCCCGCGGTCAGCCTCCGGCAACCGCACCCACGGCGTCCACCGTTCCAACCATTTTTCCTGCAAGGGCACCCCGTAGAGCAACAACGCCGCCACGATGCCGTAGCTCATCTGGAAACTCGCCGAGAAGAGTTGGTGCGGCGCCACCACCAGCACCCCCAAGGCCGAGACCGCCAGCGCCGCCAGACTGTTGCCCGGCAACCGCCAAAGCCGCGCACCGAGCAGACAAGTGACCATCCAAAACGCCCGCACCGCCGAGGGCGTCCCGCCTGTAACCTCGACAAAAACCCACAACAATACCGTGCCCGCCGCGAAGCGCACCCCCGCCGGCAAACGCAGCACCGCAAGCAGCAGATTCACGGCGAGGGCGATGCCCGCAATGTGGAGCCCGGAAATGGCAAAAAGATGCATCGTGCCGGTGCGCACAAAGAGATCCTGCTGACCCTCGCTCAACTCCTGCTGCCGCCCGAGCATCATCGCGACATGCAGGTCGGCCAGCCGCTCGTGCCCGCCCAAGCCGATGCGCAGGATCGCCTCAAGCCGGTCCCCCGCTGCCGCGCAAAACCGCCCCCAGCCCCCCGCCGCCCGCGGCTCACCCCGCAAACGCGCCCGGCTAAAGGAATAATTGACCCCCGCATCCGCCAGAAAACGGTCAAAGGTCTCCTCCTCCGGGCGCAGCGCCACCGGCCGCAAAACCCCGAGCGCAGTAAACTCCGCCCCCCGCCAAGCCCGCACCGCCCCCGGCCCGCGCGGCCACTCGACGGAGAACTGCACCCGCTGCCCGATAAGGTCGCGCAAATGACCCTCCGCCTCGATCACTTCAGCCAGACCACCCGCTCGCGCCTCCCCGGGCGGGGTGGCAAAAACCCGCTCAATTCGCAGCGTCAACCGCGCCTCACGCGGGGGCAACGCCAGCTCGTCCCACGCCTCCAGCCGCTGCCGCTCTTGCCCCGTGCGCAAGGCCCCCGCCGCCGCCAAGGCGATAAAAAGCCCCGCCGCCCACCAGACCACCCCCCGGCCGCGCCCCGCCCACGCGAGCACCAGCCCGCCGACCGCCAACCCCGCCCAAATCGCCGGCGCCCACGCTGGCCAACTAATATGGGACGCGAGTGATCCCGCCGCCCACGCCACCACCAACCCCAGCAGGGGGGCCCGGTGGGAAAGGCTGCGCGGCGTCATGCCGTTTCCCTAAACATCCCGCGCGCCTGAGCATACCAAAATTTTCACCCGGGCTTACTTTTCCAGGTTCCACTCCGCCACCACCCGCCCGGGCCGGAATTCTCGACCCGCCTCGACAATGCGGACGACCCGCATCTGCTCGCCCGACAACTCGAAAAAAGCCCCCCCGAAAGGCCGCGCAAAAGACCCGGTATTGACCACCCGGAGCCCCCTCCCGCCGGGCGCGGACCAAACCCCCGGATAATGGGTGTGGCCCAGCACCACCACGCGCGCCGCCGGCCGTTCCAACCCTGCCACCGCACCGACTAGCGCGGGAGTCCGCCGCCAGGACTTCGACATCTCCAGTAATCGCGTGGGCGGCAAAACCGTCCGCACCAATCGCGCCACCCGCGCCGCCGCCGTCCGCCGCGAGACATCGAGCAAACCCGGCAAGGCCGCGCAGGCGGCCCGATTCAACCGCAGGCGCGTCTCGACCCGCCCCCACTCCTCCGGCGTCACCCCCGCACGCAGCCCTTCCAGCCGCCGCCGCAACTCCGCCGCATGGTGGCTCCACGGCGCGATTCCATCGTAGAACACATCCCCATGCGTCACCCAGACCCGCCCGCCCGCTAACGCCAGCTCGGCCGGAGCCTCGAGGTCCGGATCGTGGTTGCCGGTCAAATACGTCGGCCGCGGTCCAGCCTTGGCAAAAAAATCCACCACCTCGTCCCAGCCCGAGGGTCGCCCCGGAATTTGCGTGTCCACCGTGTCGCCGTTGAGCACCACTTCATCCGCCCCCCGCAGCAAGGGCCTGAGCGCGGCGAGGTCGCTCAGCCGGCTGCGTGCGTCCCCATAGTGCAGGTCGGAAAAAACTCGGATCACCGGTTCAGACATCGCCGCCACCCAAAAGCCCCCGCCATCCCCGGGCAACGTTTTCTCCGGGGCGCACGCCCTGCTCGTGCGTTGACGCCCGCCGCCCGCCCGCCTTGCTGCGTTGGTAATGGAATTCATCGCCCATCCCGAAACTTGGATCGTCCCCCTGCTCACCCTCACGCTGCTCGAGATCGTCCTCGGCATCGATAACGTGATCTTCATCTCGATCCTCGCCGGCAAATTACCCAAGGCTCAACAAGCCAAGGCCCGCCGGACCGGCCTGCTCCTCGCCTTCATCACGCGCGTCGCGCTGCTTTTTAGCATCAGCTGGCTGATGAGCCTCACCACCCCTTTCCTGACCCTGCCCATCCTCGAGCACGCCCTCACCGGCCGCGACCTCATCCTGCTGCTCGGCGGCCTGTTCCTGATCGGCAAAAGCGTGACCGAGATCCACCACAAGCTTGAAGGCGAAGACGGCGAGGCCAACCCCGCAGGCGGTTCGCACGTTTCATTCAACGCCGTGATCGTGCAAATCCTCCTGCTTGATGTGGTGTTCTCCCTCGATTCCGTGATCACCGCCGTCGGCATGGTGAAAGAGCTCTGGATCATGATCACCGCCGTCGTGCTTTCCCTTGGTGTAATGCTGGCCGCCGCCGGCTCGATCAGCGATTTCGTGAACCGCCACCCGACCGTGAAGATGCTCGCCCTGAGCTTCCTCATCCTGATCGGCGTCACCCTCGTCGGAGAAAGTCTGGGGCAGCATATCCCCAAGGGCTACATCTACTTCTCCATGGCCTTCGCCTTCCTGGTAGAGATGCTGAACCTCCGCCTGCGCACCAAATCCGCCCACCCGATCGAGCTGCGCCAGTCCGTAAAGTAACCGATGCCCCCCGCCGGCGAATCCGACCTCTTCGGCGATCTGGACCACTCGGCGTCCAACCCCGCCCCGTCCGCCTCCGCCGCACCCAACACCCCGCGCAGCCACCAACCGCTGGCCGCGCGCATGCGGCCCCGCACCCTCGCCGAGATCGCCGGCCAGGAACACCTCACCGCCCCCGACGGCCTGCTCGCCCGCCTGATCACGACCAACCGCTTCGGCAGCCTCGTGTTCTACGGCCCCCCCGGCTGCGGCAAGACCAGCTTCGCCGAAGTCATCGCGCGCGTGACCGGCAGCCGGTTCGTCCGCATCAACGCCGTCATGAGCAACGTGGGCGAGTTGCGCGAGATCCTCGCCACCGCCCGCCGCCGCCCGAGCGAGCCCACCCTGCTTTTCATCGACGAGCTGCACCGGTTCAATAAGTCCCAGCAGGACCTGCTTCTGCCCGACGTCGAGGAGGGCCACGTCCGCCTGATCGGCGCTACCACCCACAACCCCGGCTTCTACGTCAACCCGCCCCTGCTTTCCCGCAGCCACCTCTTCCGGCTCGAACCGCTCGCCCCCGCCGCCGTCGCCAGTGTGCTCGCCCGCGCCCTCGCCGACCCCGAACGCGGCCTCGGCACCACCGGTTGCACCGCCACCCGGGAGGTTCTGCTCGACCTTGCCAACCTCTGCGAAGGCGACCTCCGCCGCGCGCTGAACGCCCTCGAGGTCGTCGTCGCCGGCCTGCCTCCGGGCGCGCCCGTCACGCCCCGCGACCTAGAACTCTTCGCCCGCGAACGCCGCATCCGCTACGACGCCGACGAGGACGAGCACTACGATACCATTTCCGCCTTCATCAAAAGCTGCCGCGGCTCCGACCCCGACGCCGCCCTCTACTGGCTGGCCAAGATGCTCGCCGGCGGCGAGGACCCCCGCTTCCTCGCCCGCCGCCTCGTCATCCTCGCCAGCGAGGACGTGGGCCTGGCCGACGCCCTCGCCCTGCCCCTCGCCGTCGCCGCCCACCACGCTTGCGAATTCGTCGGCCTGCCCGAGGCCGAATACGCCCTCGCCCACGCCACGCTCCACATCGCCTGCGCACCGAAGAGCAACTCCGTGACCCTCGCGCTCGCCGCCGCCAAACACGCCCTCGCCACCCAGCCCGTCCAGGCCGTGCCCGCCCCCCTGCGCGACAAAGGCGGCAAGGCCAACAAACTCCTCGGCCACGGCAAAGGCTACCTCTACGCCCACGATTTCCCCGAGAACATCGCCCCCCAGGCCTACCTCGAAAAACCGCAGACCTTCTTCACCCCCAAGACCGCCGGCATCGAGGCCAAGCTCGCCGAGCGCCTCGCCCGCTGGCGCGCCCTCCGCGCCGCCGCCCTCGCCCGCCCGCCGACCGCGTGAACCTCGCTCCGCCGCCCCGCCGCGCGGATTCACCCGTCCGTGACCCGCCCTCGTCCTGCTCGCCTCGCTCCTCGCCGTCGCGCCCGCCGCCGCCCAGACCACGCCCGCCCCGGCCGCTCCGACTCCGGCCGCGCCCGCGCCCAAAGCGGGTAAAGCCGAGGCCCCCGTCGAGCCGATCGACGGCTTGGAATTCCCCCGCGCCAACGGCACCTTCCTCGGCATCAAGCTCCAGGGCGTGCAGCTGAAGGTCACCTTCTACGACGCGAAGAAAAAGAAGGTCGCCGCCGACGCCGTGCGCATCTCCGCCCGCTGGCAGGACAACAAGCCCCGCAAAACCGTCCTGCTGCCCGCCGACGCCACCACCCTGCTCTCCCCGCCCGTGATCAAGGCGCCCTACAGCTACCGCATTTTCCTCGTCCTGGTCGGCGCCGACGACCGCGAGCTGGATACGATCCAGATCAACCCCGCCACCCTGCCGAGGGGCTGAGCCGGACGGGCAACGCCCCGAAGTTCAGGCGGGCGCTGAACCCGGCGCGCTGAAACCTAGCCTCCTGTAAGGATTCTGGATCGGCCGGATTTCACATTTCTACGCGCCGCCGAGCTTGCGGAAGAAGTCGAACTTCTCCTTCGTAATTCCGCGTAGCCAAGACCGCCCTCGCAAACCACCCGAGAACACCGCCGAACCACACATCCCTTTCGCGTAGCTTCGTCTGCTGTCCACCTTCGAAACCTGGAAATTTCGCTGGACTCAACAAAGCGCGTTCGACCTGCGCCCCGACCTGGGGCGCATCGAAAGCGTCTTCTTTTGGGGCTCTTCCAGGTGCCTGTTGGGGAACGCAAGTAAGTGCGTCCCTCTTTTGTGCCCGCATTTCTCGCCCGCCGGCCCCCGCAAGTGATCGCTTACCCTTTTCCAGCCTTCCACCCCATGTCTTCACGAACATCGCCCAGCCTGCGGCGCGTATTACGCGCCCTTCGTGGCCCCGCCGCCGCCCTTGCCCTCGCCGCTCCCGCCTTCGCCGCCGACGCCACGCCCGCGTCGCCCCAACCTGCCGTCATTCCCGGTGAAATCGGCCGCACCGTGATCGACCAAGGCGACCACCGCACCATCATAATCGAGATGGTGCCCGGCGCGCCCGTGCCTCCTCCGCCGCCCGCACCGCCTGAACCGGTCCAGCCGCCGGCGGTGTTGAGGGCCGACCCGGCCGACTTGGAAAACAAACCCAGCCACGCCTTGTTCTGGAGCATCTCCGTCTATCCCGGTCCCTGCTCCGTCATCGAGGGCACCACCGCCGATCACCGGCCCTGGCGCGCCGTGTCGAACATCGATTTCCGCCTCTTCCGCCAAGTCACATCCTTCGCGACTGCTCGCGCCGCCTACGACTGGTTTCCCGCCATCGCCGACGGCGAGGCCGACGCTCCCGAGCGCCAGACCCTCGCCGCCGCCGGCTTGGAGAACGGCCCGGCCGCCTACCGCCTCGACCCCGCCGGCCGGAGCGCCGAGGTGATCGACGCCCTTGATTATCTCCACGCCTTTTACGACGCGAACCACGCCGCCTTGCTCGCGGAGACGGCACGCATTCAGGCCGAGAACGACCGCCGCGAACGCGAGCTGCGCGAGCACCCGCCGCGCAAGGCCGACAACATCGTGCGCGTCTCCGATCCCAACCTCCTTCGCAACCTCCAGATCGCTCCCGCCAAGTGAAAACCTTCGCCTTCGCCCTCCTTGCCGTATCCACCATCGGCGGGCTCTTCGCCCAGCCCCAGCTCAACTACCTGTCCCTTAACGAAGGGCTGACCCTCACCTACGACCCGGGCCTGCCGGAAGATCCTTACGAGCAGCCTTACCGCGTGGATTGGTGGATCAACTCCGGCCGTTCCTACTACGTCGAGGCGACCGAAGATCTCGTGAACGGGCCTTGGCACTGCCTGCAGAACTTTGTTCCTTCCTACTTTGTAGGGGACTACCCGCAATCGCTTCGTGTCTCCTTCACCTCGCCTCGTTATTTTGTGCGCGTGCGCTACGTCGAGGGTCGCCGCATGGCCTTGGGCTTGGATTACACCGCCGATACCGATCACGATGGCGTCAGCGACTACACCGAGATGAGTTCCGGCGATAACGCCACCCATCCGCTGGAAACCTCCGATGTCGATGACGACGGTCTTCCCGACAATTGGGAAACCTATAATCATTGGAGTTTTCCTCCTCCGGAAAATCAAGATGAGGGTCCCACCAACAATATCGGGCCGCTTCATCTGGCCCCGACCGATATCGTCGATCCCTACGCCGACCCCATCGTTACCGCGTATCAACGCTTCAAGCGCGATTGGGTAAAAGGCCTGGGCATAGAATATGGCGGCCAATTCTTCTGGTATTTCGGCCAGAACGGAGCCACCCCCAACTCGTTCGTGTTTAGAGGCGACCAAGATGGATACATCCGTCTGACCTACACCGACGCCGACTTGAGCACCATTGCCACCCTAGAGGTATTCCCCCGCACCGCATCCCAAACTCTCGACGCGAACAATTCCGTGACCATATCGGCCCAAGCTCGAGCCCTCTATGCCTACATCAACGATCCCGACCCCGCCAAACGCGGCTATTCTTTCTCCGCCACGTCGGGATACCAATTGATCACCGACCCAGAAACCCAGGCGCTCTCCCTCGGTGCTCCTGACGGTCGCCCCGCCCCGCGCGACCTGCTGCGCTCCATCGATACCATGCTCTGGCCGGAAGGTCTGCCCCGGCCGCGCGGGGCCACCCAGCCGCTTCCATTAAAACGCGCGCTCGTCGCCACGGCCGGCGGTTCGGTGGAACGACGCATCCCCGCGCCCTTGGCGATCACCAGCCGCCCCGTCACTGAAATCGGCCGAGACCGCTTCCCGGTCGTGGTTCGCGACTGTTCCCAAGAGATACCCAGGACCTTCTTGGATTTCCAAGAAAACTACATCCCCTCTCCCGGCCCCCGTATCGTCGAGCAAGCGGCCGCAGACGAGACTGTGATCAATCCCGTGCTGTGGACCCTTGATGCCGACGGCCTGCCTCAGGGAGTTCCAAACCCTGAGCTATACCCTTCGGCCGGGCCCTCGTATTGGAACAAACTCATGTTCCGTAGCCCGCTCACCTTCGCGCGCTGGTATCGGGATAATTCCGCGCAGGGTTACGCCGTGTCGGGTATTCTCGCGGCCTACCCCAACGGATTTAAACCACCTGGATTTTCCACCACCTATTATTACGGCCTCTACAGCAGCGACGCCGCAGGCTTTTACCCGCACCGCGACGATGTCGCCGAGCCCGGTAAGTTCACCACCGAGTTGCACGGCCGCCTCACCTACGATGCCAACACCCGCCTCTTCCTCGCCTCCAACGACGACTGCTGGGTTTTCATTAACGGCAAACTCGTCGATGACCTAGATCTGGGCGGGATACCGCCTCTTGACGAAGTAGGTTATCAAAAATCGGTTTTGTTCTCAGCCATCCGTTCCCAGTTGGGCTTAACGGCGGCATCTGGCACCTGTCGACTCGATGTTTTTCATGCCGACCGCTACTCCGATTATGGGCCTGACAATCCTTCGGGTAAGCCCGCCCAGCTACGTATACTCTCCACGTCGCCACTCGTTCCGATTTATTATTACCAAGTGGTTGCCGAGTCTGCGACGGCAAGCGCCCTGAACTACGTGTTCGCCACTGATGCGGGCTCCGGCGCATCCTTAGCCCCGATCGGTATGACCATCGAACCGCTCACCGGCAAAATCATCTGGGACCTTTACGCAACCCCCGTCGCCTCTCCAGGGACCTACCCTGTTACCGTCAAAGTATCCGATTCCACCGGCCACACCGATTACCAGTCATTCAACCTCACCGTCCTAGATTAGCCCCCGCCATGAAATCATCCACACTGCTCCTTTGTTTTCTTTTGGTCAGCACTACCCACGGCCAAATCCAAATTGTAGACACTGCTCCGGGCACCAACCAAGTGGGCCTGTCCGGCACATATACTCAAGATTTCGACTCCCTTACCGGAACAGGCATATCAAAATCCTGGACAGACAACGTCACACTTCCCGGTTGGTATACCACCGAACAAATCATCGGCGCTGGTTTTGTCGGGGGCGTAGACAGTTGGGGGCCCACTGGCTGGCAAGGTGATCGATCTTTGGGTGCAGCAGGCACTATTTCAACGGATACACTAATTGCAGTGAGTTTTAAAAACTTAACCTCGACCACCTTGACCAGTGCATCCGTCACTTTTGATGGTGAACAGTGGTATATGCAGGCGGGTAATCCACAAAAGCCATCCAGCCTGCTTTTCGCCTATCAGATTTTCGAAGCGGGCACAGGAGCTATTTATAAAGATGAAAACATCGGTTGGATTTTTGTTCCTACCTTGGCTTTCACATCGCCCAACGCCACCCTCACTGCCGCCGCAAACCTCGATGGTAACGATCCGGCAAATAGCGTCCGCGGCATCAGTTCATTGATCACCGGCTTCACTCTCGCTCCCGGGCAGGAACTCTGGCTGAGCTGGGGTTCCTATTCTGCTCTTGGGGTTCCCATCCATGGCCTCGGTATCGACAATCTTAGCGTTTCCTTCGCCACCAACATTCCCGAGCCCGCAGCCTACGCCGCGCTTGCGGGACTCGGGGCCTTGGGGTTCGCGCTCAGTCGCCGGCGGGCCCGCCTCGGCTGAATCTTCGCAGGAGGCAGAAAACCCCGAGCTATACCCTTCGGCCGGGCCCACATATTGGAATCAACTCATGTTCCGCAGCCCGCTCACCTTCGCGCGCTGGTATCGGGATAAATCCGCGCAGGGCTTCGTGATGCAGGGCATTAGCGGGCCATTTACGCCGCCCGATCAGGAAATTGTCTACAGCTCGGGTTTATACAGTGGTGCCGATGGCTTTTATCCGCATCGCGACGACGTGAAGGAAATGGGGAAATTCACGACTGAACTCCACTGCCGCCTAAATTATGCGCCGGATACCAAGCTCTATCTTGGTTCAAACGACGACTGCTGGGTCTATGTAAATGGCAAGCTCGTCGATGACTTGGATAGGGGTGGGATACCCGAGCAATTGTATGCCGCGCAAATTGATTTTTCCGCGATAACCAGTTTGAGCGTGGAATCTGGCGCTCGACCTGAAGGTCTGACATTACCTTCTGGCAGCTGCCGCCTCGATATTTTTCATGCAGACCGCTATTCCCTGATAAACGATGCGTCGCGTCCTCGCGCCCAGCTTCGCGTGATCTCTACCACTGGCCTGCTCCCCATATACTGCTACCAAGTCGTCGCCGAGAGCGCGACCGCCCAGCCGCTTACTTATTCTTTTGCTGTGCCAGCCCCGTTCGGCATGTCCATCAGCCCTAAAACAGGCAAAATTATCTGGGATCTATACGGTGTTCCCGCTGCTTCTCCCGGAACCTACCCGGTGACCGTTCAAGTCACCGATCCGATCGGTAATCTCGATACCCAGACTTTCAACCTCACTGTCCTTGATTAACATCTCGTCATGAAACACTATTTCGTCCTATTCTTCGTCGTATCAACGGCCACCATTACCGCACAAATCGCCATCGTTTCTACCCCCGCAAGTGGTAGCCAACTTTCGATTGGGGCTCCCTATACACAGAATTTCGATTCCTTAACCGGACCCGGCATCACAATGCCCTTTGTCGATAATGAAACATTGCCGGGATGGTATGCCACAAACGATGGTTCATTGATACTCGGTTCTGGTTTGGGGCAGGGCGTCTACAGTTTAGGTTCCGCCGGAGGACAGGGTGATCGTGCCCTAGGCGCCCGAAATGGCTCGGGCTTAGGAAACTCCAAGCTCTTCGCCGTGCGTTTTGCCAACGCGACCTCCCTCACGCTGACGGGGCTGTCCGTCGCCTTCGACGGTGAACAATGGTATCGCAGTCCTTCTATCACGCCCCGGTCCTCCACCCTCCGTTTTGAATATCAGATTTTCGACGCGGGCCAGGGCGGAGCCTACGCCGACTACCACGTCGGCTGGGTTTCCGTCCCCGCCCTCGACTTCATCTCGCCCAACGCGGCTCTCACCACCGCTGCGAACCTGGATGGCAACGCTCCTGAAAACAGTGTGCGAGAAATTCAGGCCTTGATCGACGGGGTGAGCATCGCCCCCACCCAAGAAATTTGGCTGCGCTGGGTGTCCTATGGCGTCGCCCTTGGCGTCCCCGTCCACGGTCAGGGCATCGACAACCTCAGCGTCTCCTTCCTCACCGCCATCCCCGAGCCCGCCGCCTTTGCCGGACTCGCCGGACTCGGGGCCTTGGGGTTCGCGCTCAGTCGGCGGCGATCTCGTCTCGGCTGAACTCATTCGCCGTTGGGCTAAGCCAGGGGCGTTTCGGCATCGAAGGGCCAATTTCCGTGCTTGTCGCCCGGTTTCCCGAGCTTTGCGCGGCCAATTCGGGTCGTTGAGCGCTCGCTCCGGGTCTTTAAGGGTCCGCTCTCGGTCGTGGTAAGGGCGCTCAAGATATTTGAGCGCTCTTTCCACGACCTTGAAAGGTCGCTCACTGACTCGGAGCGTGCTTTCCGAGACCTTGAGCGCATCTTCCAAGACCGAGAACGACCGCTCCGAAGCCGAGAAGACGCGCTCAAAAGTCGAGTTTGGCTCCAAACCAATCAAAACCGCTCAGAACCGGGCATATACGCGGCTTTTTGCGCTCCAGATTGCTTGTAAGATGAGGCAGGACCGCTGGGATCAGCGCCGCACCTCTCCGCTATTCACCACTCTGACCCGGCGCGCCCAGCGGTCGCGCCCAACCCGCAGACCGCTACGCGATCGCCACCACCGCCGGCTCCTCCTGCCGGAGCATTGTCACCGCCACCTCCAGGCGCTCCGTCCGCGTGCCCTTAAAGACCCCGCGCGTCGGCGTGGCGTCGAGGTAGTCGCGGCCGATCGAGACCTTCACGTGCCGCTCGCCCGCCACGCAGTCGTTGGTCGGGTCCAGCGGCCACCAAAAGCCCCCCGGCAGGTGCACCTCCACCCACGCATGACTCTCCGCCGCCCCAACCAAAGCCGCCGGCCTTTTTAATTCCGCCGCCGTGCGCTGCGCCTCCGTCTCGATGTAGCCCGTCACATATCGCGCCGGCAACTCGGCCGAACGCAGCACCGCGATCATGACCTGCGCGAAATCTTGGCACACACCCGTCTTCCGGGCCAGCGCCTCCGCCACCGGCGTGTCGATGCGCGTGCTGCCCGGCGCATAGCGAAACTCGGCTTTGATCCAGTGGTTGAGCCGCAACAAAGCTTCGCCGAGCCCCTGGCCGGACTTGAAAAACTGGTTCGCCAGCCGGTGCACGGGAGCCGACATCGGAATCGCCGCCGAGGGCATCAAAAACTCAAACAAACCCAGCCGGTCGCTGCGGTAAATCTGCCGCGCCTCCGAGACACTGATATCCAAAGCGGCCTGCGGCGGCGCCCAGGCCTGCGTCTCCACCTCGGCACAACTCTCCAGCACCAACTCGCCGTGCCGGTGCGCCACCGCAAAAGACTCCACCGCGTTGCCGAAGTAGTCGGTGTAGCCGTGCACCCGCCCGCCCGGCCTGGTCTTGAACTCCCGCGCCAGCAAACGCTGACGCAAGTCCGTCACCGGCGTCAGCCGCGCCTCCATGAAGGACTCGCTCGCCTCTCCGGCATAGCGATAAATGGTGCGGTGATTGATGCGAAAGCGCATGGACGAATTGGCGAAGAAAAAGCGGGCTCGGGGAAAATGGTCGGGCCCCGCCCCGGAAAGCAAGGTTCGGACCGAACCGAAACCCGCGTGTTTTACCGTTTGCCTAGCGCCCGCCCGCTCCGCATGGCTTGCCTTTCCTTCTTTCGCATGAGCCTCGACGCGCCACAGCCCTTGTCCGTCCCGGGAGCCGGTCTCCGCTTCGGCCTTGTGGCCGCCCGCTTCAACCCGGCCCTGGTCGACGCCCTCGCCGCGCGCGCCACCGCCACCCTCGGCGCCGCCGGTGTGCCCCCCGCCTCGATCGAGATCATCCGCGTCCCAGGCTCCCACGAAGTGCCTTGGGCCGCCCAGCGCCTTGCCGCCTCCGGCCGCTTCCACGCCATCATCGCCCTCGGGGTGCTCATCGCCGGAGACACCAACCACCACGAAATGGTCGGCGACGCCGTCGCCCACGCCCTGATGCGTGTCTCGCTCGATACCCGCGTGCCGGTGATCAACGGCGTCATCGTGGTGAATAATCGCGAGCAGGCCGAGGCCCGCGTGACCGGCACCCACGATCGCGGGGCTGAATTCGCCGCCGCCGCCCTCGAAATGGCGGCACTCCACCAAACCCTTTCCTGAGATGAGCAACAAAGCCATATTCGCCAAACGCCGGGATGGTCGCGTAGCCGCCCTCCAATACCTCTACGCTTGGAGCATCAACCACCCCGCGCACCTAGCCGACGACCTCGCAGTATTCTTCGTGAACCTCGAGGGTGTGGACGGCAAACCCCGCGACCATTATTCCTTCGGCGAGGAGCTCATCCACGGCGTGATCGAACACTGCGACGAGATTGACGGGCGCATCCGCGGCCTGGCCAAGAACTGGGACTTCGAACGCATCGCCAAGATCGACCTGGCCATCCTCCGCCTCGCTATTTTCGAGATGGTGCACCGCACCGACATCCCGCCCATCGTTTCAATCAACGAGGCCATCGACCTCTCGAAGCTGTTCTCCAACGCCGATGCCAAGCGCTTCATCAACGGCATCCTCGACAAACTCAAAGAACAGGTCGGCCGCGACGCCCGCAAAGTCACCTGAAAAGGGATCTTCGCCGGACTCGATGTGGAAAGCGGGAAATCTGGAAAATGGCCGACCTCGGATACCGCGACCTGAGCGAAAGAATCGTCGCCGCGGCCCTAGCGGTGGGCACCGCGCTGGGGCCCGGTTTCCTGGAGAAAGTCCATGAAAACGCGCTTGGCCTGGAGCTGACCGCGCGAGGTTTGCGCTTCGAACAGCAAAACCAGTCCGCATCCTCCATCGCGAAATCGAGGTCGGCGGGCACCGCCTGGATTTGGTCGTCGAAGGCGTTTCCCTCGTCGAGTCGAAGGCCGGGCGCGAGCTGGAGGACGTCTTTTTTGCAATCGCCCGTTCGCAAATGAAAGCCGCCGTTCTCCCCGAAGGCATGATCCTCAACTTCGCCACCCACCCCCTCACCATCAAGCAGGCCGGCCCCGGCCGCCAATAATCCCGCCTGTTTACCATCCGTTTCCAGCCCCCCCTTTTTTCTCCGTTTCAAGCCTTCAACATTCCCGTCCCTTTCCCGTCTCCCACATTCATGTTTGGATTATTCAAAAAATTCCGCGAGGGCCTGGCCAAGACCGTTGCCGCGATCGCCGGCACCACACGCTCCCTCTTTGGCGGACGCCTCATCGACGCCTCCTCGCTGGAGGAATTGGAAGAAGCCCTCATCACCGCAGACTTCGGCGTCGAGACCACCGGGGAAATCCTCGCCGAGATCAATGACGCCTACCGCAAGGACCCCGAACTGAAAGGCAAGCAGGCCGCCGAGCTCGGCGCCGCCGTCCTCACCCGCGTCCTCGCGGGCTGCGCCGGAGCCCCCGACCTCCGCCGCCGGCCGGATGGTTCTCCTGCCGTCGTCGTGATGATCGGCGTGAACGGCTCCGGCAAGACCACCACCACCGCCAAACTCGCCTGGTCCCTTCAGCAGGAAGGCAAATCCGTGCTCGTCGCCGCCTGCGACACCTTCCGCGCAGCCGCCGTGGAGCAATTAAAGACCTGGGCAGAGCGTCTCGGTGTCGATGTCGTTGCCAGCCACACCGGCGCCGACGCCGCCGCCGTGGCCTACGACGCGCTTCAGGCCGGCAAGAGCCGCGGCAAGGAAATCGTCATCATCGACACCGCTGGTCGACTACACACGAAGGAGAACCTCATGCAGGAACTGGCCAAGATCCGCCGCGTCCTGCAAAAACTTGATCCCTCGGCGCCCCACTTCGCTTGGCTTGTAGTCGACGGTTCGCTCGGCAGCAACTCCATCGAACAGGCCCGCGTCTTCCACCAGAGCTTCGGCCTCACCGGGCTGGTCGTGACCAAGCTCGACGGCACCAGTCGCGGCGGCGCCGTGGTCGGCATCTGGCGCGCCCTAAAACTGCCCATTCACTACGTCGGCCTCGGCGAGCAAAAGGAAGATCTCCAGCCCTTCGCGCCCGAAGCCTACGCCCGCGCCGTCTTCGGGCTGGAGGAATAAACTCCGGCCCGTCCTCCCGCCGCCATGCCGACCGACGCCCCCCTGCCGGACCGTCCCCGTCGCATTCTCCGCGTCATCCACACCCTGCGCCGCGAGGCCGGCGGCCCGTCGGAATCCGTCCTCCGCTCCACTGAGGCCTTGTTGCGGCTCGGCCATCAGGTGGAGATAGTCACCCAAGACCCTCCCGGCACGCAGTCCCCCGGCGAAGGTCGCTTCCCCTTCCATCCTTTGGGTAGCCGGGACGACGCCACCCTCGGCACTTGGCTGCGTGCCCGCCACGCCGATTTTGACGCCGTTCTGGTCCATGGGCTTTGGCAAAACGCCGCCCCCGTCCACCGTGCGCTGCGCGGCACCGCCACGCCGTATCTGGTTTTTCCCCACGGCATGCTCGACCCCTGGTTTCGCCGCGCCTACCCGCTGAAACATCTCAAAAAACAACTCTACTGGTGGCGCCACGAAGCAGCCGCTCTCCAGGCCGCCGCCGCCGTGTGCTTCACCTGTGATGCCGAACGCGACCTCGCCCGCCGCGCTTTCATTCCCTACCGCGTCCACGAACGCGTGGTGGCTTATGGCACCGCCCGCCCGCCCCACCCCGACCCCGCCGCTCACGCCGCCCTGCTAGCCCGCTTCCCAATGCTCGCCCGGGGACCCTTTCTGCTTTTTCTCGGACGCATCCACGACAAGAAAGGCGTGCGCGAACTCATCACCGCCTACGCCGTATTCCGGCGCCAGCGCTCCGAAGCCCCCCGCCTGGTGATCGCCGGTCCCTGCGCCACCCCCGCCGAAGGCGCCGGCCTCCGGCGCCTCGCCCGCACAGTCGGACTCGGCTCAGGGGACGACCCCATGATGGATACCCCCGTGCTGTGGCTGCCGATGCTGGAGGACGAGCAGAAGTGGACCGCCCTGCGCGCCTGCCAAGCCTTTGTCCTGCTTTCGCATCAGGAAAACTTCGGCTTGGCCGTGGCCGAGGCACTCGCGTGCGGCCGTCCCGTGTTGATCAGCAACAAGGTCAATATCTGGCGCGAGATCACCACCGACGGAGCCGGAATCGCAGGGCCGGATACCGTAGCGGGCGGCCTCGCTTTACTCCGGCAATGGGCGGCCCTTTCATCGACCGAGCGGGCCGCCATGGGTCGGGCCGCGAGCGCGTGTTTCGAAGCGCGCTTCGAGATCACCCGGGCCGCACGCGATCTTGTTGCCGCCGTGGGTGAGGCCGTTCGCTCCCGACGATCTTTTTAAGGGACCGGGACAAGGCGGCCAGGCGCGCCGAGCCAGCCCACCAGCGTGGCCGCGTCGCGCAGAAAGGCCTCTTCCGTGTCGCCCGGGACGAACTCGAGCAGGGCGAACCGCTCGCCCGGCAGCGTTCGCAGCACCCGCCAAAACTCCGCCCAGCGGGCCGCGCCGTCCGCCAGCGGATGCCGGTCGGCCAAGGTCGGCCACCAGTGAAAAACGTGGATATTATCCAGACGGGGTGCCACCGCCTGCAACCCCTCGACGCACTGCGCCGTGGCCTCACCGTTGTGCGGCTGCCAACCGGTGTGCAGATTGGGATGGTCCACCTCGACAAGCAGTTGGCTGGCTGAGTCGTTGGTATCGGTGAGTGTGCCGCCATGGAACTCGGTCGCGATGCGCACGCCGACCTGCCCGGCGAGCTCGGCGATGCGTCGCAAATCCTCGATTACCGCCCAGCGCCCGGCTTCATCGACATCGGCCGAGCCCTTGACTCCCGGCCACACTCGGATGCTTGGCGCGCCCAGCTCGAGAGCCGAATCGAGCACCCGCCGGAAAGGCAGGCCGTTGGCCTCGCTCCAGCCCGCCCGGTAGTAGCTGCCATAGGCCGCCACCCGCAGTCCGGACTCCGCGGTCATCGCCCGGACCTCGCGGGCCCGCTCGATATCGCCGTGCGGCACATGGATGTCTCCGCCCCACTCGATACCGCGCAGACCGGCCTTGCGCACCAGGGCAACGACCTCGGAGGGCGTGAGCTTGCGAAACGTGATCGAGACGAGACCGGAGTGGATCATAACGCGACGAAAACGCCCCCGCCGCGCCGCGACAAGCACGCGCCTCACCGAATCGCCCCTCCCTTAAACCAACTCCAAACAGGAGACCGGGGTTAACCCGTGAGCTAAGACATGGAGCGGGCCAGCGGTAGGTCCTCACCCATCGCGGCGTCCAAGGGAAAGGGGCATCATAGGGGATTCCAAAAATGAACCCTCGTATCCGATCTCTCTCTACTGCCGGGGCTACCGTGCGTGGCTTACCCGCCGTCTCCAACGCACACGCGGCGACGGCTTCCATCCCTTTTATTCCCGCCACTCTTCCAGTCGTTTAATCCCATGAAAATCAGAACTCTCCTCCTCGCGGCCGTCACGGCCATCGCGACGCTAACCGGCCTCCCGGTCCACGCCGACAACATGGCGACGCTCGCCATCGCTCCCACCAGCGGCGCGGTTACCTTGGTTCCGCGTTGGACCACCAGCGCCGGGCTCTCCGGTTTTCATCACATGGCGCAGGACCTCTCCCTAGGCGGGGGAGCCAACCAATTTTATTCAATCAAGGGAACGTTCATTCCCCAAGGAGGCGACATCAGCGCGTTCACCCTTTACATTCCCGCCACCGGAGCCGCCACCAACCATGAGGATATCGGCAGCAAACTGGCCCCGAATTCCTACTCCGGGCTGACCTCCGCCGACCCTGACCTCGGGTTCGGCTCCGTCCAGCTCTACTTCATTCACAAGAAAAACGACGGAGACTATTTATCCCATATCGTGCCCAGCTCCGACACCGCCTCGGCGGTAACCGACCTGAAGCCGATGTCCGGTCCGGGCGGCCCGCTCACGGGCGGCGCGACCGGCTACTTTAGCATGACCTTCGCGGCCTCCAACATCGGCTACGGCAGCAATCTTTTTTACTACTTCCGCACCGATCCGGTCACCCAGTTCACCCAGTTCGGCACCCTGGTCCCGGCGCTGGCCGGCGCCTCGACCGATCGCGTGGACCTGGGCCAGGGCGGCCATAGCGCCCTGACCTACGTCGGCGACGATGTCGGCTACGGAGCGGAGCAGATGTATTTCCTGCGTCTGGATCCCGTCACCGGCTTCACCATCCTGGGCACCCTGCACCCCGTCACCGGACGAGCGGCGGACATCGCCAATCTGGGCAGCGTCTTAACCGCCCTGACCTACGTGCCCGGCGACGTCGGATTCGGCACCGGACAATTCTACACCACCGGCGCGGTCAACCCCACGTGGCAGTCGGTCAGCTTCGCCGCCATCACGGATCGCCTGATCAGCGCGGGTTCCTTCACCGTCGCGCCCTCCGCCAGCTCCGGCTTGCCCGTCACGCTCTCCGTGCGCACCGGATCAATCGGCGCAGCCTCCATCACCGGTCCGGCGGCGGGGGTTTACACCGTTACCCCGACCGCCCCAGGTCTCATCACGCTACAGGCCACGCAAGACGGCCAGGTCGCCCCGACCGTGATCGAGTTCAACATGCTGCGCCAAAGTTTCACCGCGACCGGGCTCACCCTGTTGGACATCACCAGCCAGCCCATCGCGCAGACCAAGGTTGAAGGCACCACCGCCCAGTTTTCGGTGACCGCCGCCGGCACCTCCGTCCTCTCCTACCAGTGGCGCAAGGCCGGCGCCAACATCACGGGCAACGCATCCGCCACCACCGCCACGCTCTCCCTGCCCAACGTGCAGCTCGCCTCCGCCGGGAGCTACGACGTGGTCGTCACCAACGCCTCCGGTTCGATCCCCAGCGATCCCGCCACCCTGACCGTCACCGTCGCCCCGCCCGTCATCACCAACAGCCCCCTGAGCGCCGCCGGCACCGTCGGCACCTTGTTCAACTACGCGGTCACCGCCTCGGGCAACCCCACCAGCTACTCGGGTAGCCCGCTCCCCGCCGGACTGAACATCGATGGCACGACCGGCAACATCTCCGGCATCCCGACGGCCATCGGCAGCGTCAACGTGCTGCTCGGCGCGAACAACGCGGGCGGCACCGACAACGCCACCCTGACGATCACCATCGCCGCCGCCGGCGTCACCCCGATCATCACCAACAACCCACTGACCGCCGCCGGCACCACCGGGACGCCGTTCAACTTCACCATCACCGCCTCGGGCAACCCCACCAGCTACTCCGCCGCTCCCCTGCCCCCCGGCCTGCTGATCAACTCCGCCTCCGGCAACCTCTCCGGCACCCCCACCACCGTTGGCGTAACCTCCGTTCTCCTCGGCGCCACCAACTCGACCGGCACCGGCAGCGCCGCGCTCACGATCACCGTGACCGCCGCCGGCGTCGCTCCGATCATCACCAACAGCCCGCTGACCGCCGGCGGCACCACCGGCACCCCGTTCAACTTCACCATCACCGCCTCGGGCACCCCGACCAGTTTCTCGGCCGCCCCCCTGCCCGCCGGTCTGACCTTCAACACCGTCACCGGCAACCTCTCCGGCACCCCCACCACCGTTGGCGTAACCTCCGTTCTCCTCGGCGCCACCAACTCGACCGGCACCGGCAACGCCGCGCTCACGATCACCGTGACCGCCGCCGGGGTCGCTCCAATCATCACCAACAGCCCGCTGACCGCAGGCGGCACCACTGGAACGCCCTTCAGCTTCACTATCACCGCTTCGGGCACCCCGACCAGCTTCTCGGCCACGCCCCTGCCCGCCGGTCTGACCATCAACACCGTCACCGGTAACCTCTCCGGCACCCCCACCACCGCCGGCACCACCTCGGTCCTCCTCGGCGCGACCAACTCGACCGGCACCGGCAGCGCCGCGCTCACGATCACCGTGACCGCCGCCGGCGTCGCTCCGATCATCACCA
>CAIQAB010000023.1 GCA_903869675.1 uncultured Verrucomicrobiota bacterium
GGCGGCGCTGAGGACACCGTAGACATACTCTTCGTTGTCGTAGGCGTTAACGAATCCGACCAAAGCAGAGAGATCGAGGGAGGAGTGGATGAAGTCCAGGGCGATGCTGTGACCGATCGAAGCGGTGTAGGTGGCCACGCCGGCATTGTTGGCTTCTTCGCTGTAATAGGCGTAGACGCTGGGCTTCAGGAAGGTATCGAAGGAAGCACCGATGTGGAACTCGGTAGTGTCATCGGTGGACTGACCTTCGTAGAGGTAGCGGGTCACGCCGACATCGAGCTTGATGCTCTCGGAAACCTTGTAGCCGTAGCCGATGTAGAGATCGGTCTCGGACGAGGTGATGAAGCGACCGGAACCGCTCGTGCTACCTTGATCGAAAGAATCAAGGGCATCGGAATACCAGACGCCGGCATAGAAGTCACCGTAGGTGGCCTCGATGGAGGGCTGGACGGCGTCGTCGGCCACAAGGAGGCCGCGGAACACGTAGTGGGAGACGTAGCTGATGTCCGCGGTGACGGACAGAGCGGACGACTTGGCGGCCTCAGCGGCCTGGGCGGAAACGCCGGCGGTGAGCGCGGCGAGAGCAAGGATGGTCTTCTTGATCATGTTGGTTTTGGTTTGGTTGGTTTGGTTGTGTCGCAAAAAGCGACGAGCCCGAAAAGAAGGATAGAGGCGCGAAATGCAAGTCCTGAGTAATTAACGCCATTAATCTGAAACAGCTCCACTGGAGCCAATAGCCCCGAGGAGAAGGCTCGCCGCGAGCGCGGGAACACCCCAGAAAAGGCCGGTTGCCAGTCGCGCCGACTGCCGCGCCTGCCCCACCCCTCTGTGAAAACCCGCCCATCCCGCTGCGCCTTTCTTCTCGTGCTCCTAATGCTGGGGGCGTGCAAGCCAGCGAAGCCAGCCCCCGGCACGGCGGGCACCGCAACGCCACCAGAGCGAAAGGGCAACTGGGCCGAGGCCATGGGCCTAAATCCCGAAGGCGAGAGCCTGGGCCGGGACGCACCACCGCCGCCCGCCAAAATGTCGACAACGACGGAGACGAGTGCGCCACTCCGCCGCACCCTTACGGCGACGGACGGTCGCACGCTGGACGCGGTGCTGCTCGGGCGGACCGAAACCGCCGTGCGCGTCCGCCGTCAGGCGGATGGCCAGGAATTCGTGATTCCCTTGGAAAAACTCGCCGCCGCCGATCGCGACTTCATCCGCGCCAGCGCTTTGCCCGTGAAGGCAGAGCGCTAAGGGCAGGGTAACTCAGGCCGCGCCGAGGGCGACGGGGACCTTGGCCGGATCGAAGCGGTAGAGCGGCTTAGGCGCCTCGGGGGTGGGCGGGAAGGGCACGACCTTCCAGAACTTGCCGACCTCGGCCTCCCAATTCTCCACCAGTTGCTGGGCGTGCGGGCTGCCGGTGAGGCGGAAGTGCAGGGCGATGATCTCGCGCAGGCTCTTCGCCTCGTCGGTGTCGGCGATGCGCTCGAGGCCGATCATGGCGGGGTTGATTTTCTTGGCGAAGCCACCGGCCGCATCGTAGACGAAGGCCAGGCCGCCGGACATGCCGGCGCCGAAATTCACACCGGTCTCGCCGAGGATAACCACGAGGCCGCCGGTCATGTATTCGCAGCCGTGGTCGCCCACGCCCTCCACCACGGCGGTGGCGCCGGAGTTGCGGACCGCGAAACGCTCGCCGGCCCGACCCGCGGCGAACAGATTACCACCGGTGGCGCCGTAGAGACAGGTGTTACCCGCGATGCTCTGATCCTTCCACCGGAAGGTCTCGGAAGCCTTGGGCCGGATGATGATCTCGCCGCCATTCATGCCCTTGCCGACGTAATCGTTGGCCTCGCCGAGCAGGGTCAGGCGCACGCCGTTCACCAGGAAAGTGCCGAAGCTCTGGCCAGCCGAGCCGGTGAAGGTGAGGTCGATGGTGCCGGAAGGCAGGCCCTCGTCGCCGTTGTAGAGCGCGATCTGGCCGGAAAGCTGGGTGCCGACGTCGCGGTTGACGTTGGTAACCTTATAGTTGCGGACGAGGCTCTTGGACATCTTGAGCAACACGTCGCGGGCATCCTGCACGATAGCCTCGTCGAGCGAACCCTCGCCGCCGAAGCGTTCGTTGCGTTCGCGGGTGTGGTAGCGCTCCAACTCGCCCGAGGGATCGGGGTTGTGGAGCAGGCCGCCGAGGTTGAGCAGCTTGGTCTTCGGATTGGCGGGGTCGTCGATCTGCTCGAGCAAGTCCACGCGGCCGATGATCTCATTCAAATTACGCGCCCCGAGCTTGGCCAGGTAGTGGCGGACGTCCTCGGCGACGGCGTTAAAGAAGTTGATGATGTTCTCGGGTTTACCACGGAACTTGGCCCGCAGGTCCTCGCGCTGGGTGGCGACGCCGACCGGGCAGGTGTTGAGGTGGCAGACGCGGAACATGGCGCAGCCGCCGGCGATGAGGGCGGCGGTGCCGAAGTTAAACT
This sequence comes from uncultured Verrucomicrobiota bacterium, assembly GCA_903869675.1. Classification (GTDB taxonomy): domain Bacteria; phylum Verrucomicrobiota; class Verrucomicrobiia; order Opitutales; family Opitutaceae; genus IMCC26134_A. The sequence goes on from CAIQAB010000023.1 coordinate 2,463, forward strand.
CCTCGGCGCCAAGCAGCGCGGCGACGACGATATCGCGTCCGGTCTTCATACCGCCATCGGTGCGGAGGACGACGCGGCCGCGCAGGCCGTTCATCATCAAGACCTGATGGGCCTCGGCGACGCCGATTTCCCACGCCGAGCCGGCGTTCTTGATTGAGGCGAGGGGGGAAGCGCCGGTGCCGCCGTCATGGCCGGACACGAGGACCACGTCGGCGTAGGCCTTGGCCACGCCGGCCGCGATGGTGCCGACGCCGGAGCAAGAGACGAGCTTCACGCAGACTTTGGCGCGCGGATTGACCTCCTTCAGGTCGAAAATCAGCTGCGCGAGGTCCTCAATCGAGTAGATGTCGTGATGGGGCGGAGGCGAGATAAGCATCACGCCGGGCACGGAATAGCGGAGCTTGGCGATCAGCGGAGTCACCTTGGCGCCGGGCAGCTGTCCGCCCTCGCCGGGCTTGGCACCCTGGGCCATCTTGATCTCGATCTCCTTGGCGGAAGAGAGATAGGCGGCGGTGACGCCGAAGCGGCCGGAGGCTACTTGCTTGATGGCGGAGTTGGCGTTGTCGCCGTTGGCGCGGACGTTGAAACGATCCGGGTCTTCGCCGCCTTCGCCGGAGTTCGACTTGCCGCCGATGCGGTTCATCGCGATGGCGAGGGCCTCGTGCATCTCGGGGGAGAGGGCGCCGAGCGACATCCCGGCGGTGGTGAAACGTTTGCGGATTTCCTCGATGGTCTCGACTTCCTCGACGGGCACGGCGGTGCGGCCGGCGAAGCGGATCTTGAGGAGGTCTTTCAGCGCCACCGGCTGGTGCTCGTCGCTCTGGGTCTTCCAATCTTGGTAGCCGGCGAAGTCGCCCGCTTTAATGAACTTGTTCATCGACGCGACGACCTTCGGGTTCCAGCCGTGGAACTCGCCTTCGCCGCGCTTGTTCACACGGTAATAACCCTCGGGCTGCAAGGCCAGGGGCGCAGCGTCGGGAGCAGGCGCCTCGGCCGGGAAGGCACGGACATGGCGACGCAGGGCCTCCTCGGCGATCTGCACATAATCGATGCCACCGATGGGTGAAGCGGTGCCGGTGAAGCACTCGGCGATGACCTTGGTGGAGACGCCGAGAGACTCGAAAATCTGGGCGCCTCGGTAGGACGCGAGGGTGCTGATACCCATCTTGGCCATGATCTTGTAAAGGCCGGCGTCGATGGCGTCGCGGTAATTGGCGAGGGCCTTGGCGGGCTCGACTGGCTTGCCGGTCTTCCCGGCGGCGGCGAGGTCGGCAACGGTGGCGAGGGCGAGGGTCGGGTAGACGGCGTTCGCACCGAAGCCGAGGAGGCAGGCGATCTGGTGGACCTCGCGGGCCTCGCCGGTCTGGGCGACGAGGTCGGCCTGGAGGCGGAGGCCGGCGCGGACCAGTTGCTGGTGCACGGCGCCGACGGCGAGGAGCATGGGGATGGCGGCCTGCTGGGCGGTGACGGCGCAATCGGAGAGCACGACGAGCTTGGCGCCGTCGCGCACGGCCTTTTCGGCGGCGGCAGCGAGGGCCTTCAACGCGGGCTCCAGCCCGGCGGGACCGGTGGTGGCCGAGAAATGAGCGTGCAGGGTGGCGACGCGGCCCTGCAGGGCGGGCACGCCGGAAAGCGCGGCAAACTCGTGGTGGAGCAAGACCGGCGAATCGATTTCGACCAGGCCGGTGCTCTCGGGGAACTCCTCGAACAGGCCGAGGCGGCCGCCGAGCAACATGTGCAACGACATGACCGCTTTTTCGCGCACGGAATCGATGGGCGGGTTGGTGACCTGCGCAAAGAGTTGTTTAAAATAAGTATACAGCAGGCGCGGGCGGCGCGAGAGCACGGCCAGCGGAGTGTCGTCGCCCATGGAGCCGGTGGGCTCGGCGCCCTCGGCGAGGGGGGTGAGCACGAGCTCGAGCTCGTCGGTTTCGTAGCCGAAGGCGAGCTGGCCGGGGAGCAGAACTTCGGGGGCTTCCACGGCAGGCGCGGGGGCGGGACCAGCGAGGGCCGAGAGGTTGACGAGGTGTTTGTCGCACCACTCACGGAAGTGCGGAGACGAGGCGATGGCGGCCTTCACCTCGTCATCGCGGAGGAATTTTTTGGTGGCGAAATCGATCGCGATCATGCGACCGGGCCCGAGGCGGCCGGACTCGATGACCTTGCCGGGGAAGTCGTGCACGAGGCCGGCTTCGGAGGCCAGGATGACGTAGCCGTCGTCAAAAATCTTGTAGCGGGCGGGGCGGAGGCCGTTCCGGTCGAGGGAGGCGCCGACAACTTTCCCGTCGGTGAACACCATGGCGGCGGGGCCATCCCACGGCTCGATAACGGCGGAGTGATAACGGTAAAAAGCGCGGGTCTCGGGCGCGAGGGTCTTGTCCTTCTCCCAGGCCGGAGGCATCATCATCATGCAGGCGTGCAGGGGGCTGCGGCCGCCGAGGGTGAGGAGCTGGAGGGCGTTGTCGAACGAGGCGGAATCGGAGCCAGAGGGCTGGACGAGGGGCTTGAGGTCGTCGAAGCGGTCACCCCAGACGCCGTGCGCGGTGGAGTTTTCGCGGGCATGCATGAGGTTGCGGTTGCCGCGGATGGTGTTGATCTCGCCGTTGTGGGCCAGCATCCGGAAAGGATGGGCCAAGTGCCAGGTGGGGAAGGTGTTCGTCGAGTAGCGCTGGTGGAAAAGCGCGAACGCGGTGGTGAACAGCGGCGACTTCAGGTCGAGGTAGTATTTCTTGATCTGCGCCGGGGTGAGCAGGCCCTTATAAACGATGGTGCGGGCGGAGAAGGAGCAGATGTAGAAGCCGGGGATCTTGGCTTCGAGAACCTCTTTCTCGGCGGAGTTTTGCACGAGAAAGAGCTTCCGCTCGAACTCGTCGTCGGAAGTGTCGTCCTTGCGGGCCACGAGGGCCTGGACGATGGCTGGCTGGGTCTCGATGGCCTTGCGGCCGAGGCAGGAGGAGTCGGTGGGGACCTCGCGCCAGCCGAGAAAGGAAAGGCCCTCGGCCTTCACGGCGGCCTCGACGATCTTTTTGCAGTGGGCCTGGGCGTAGTCGTCCCCGGCGGGCAGGAAAATCATGCCTACTCCGAGATCGGAGTCCTGGAAGAGGGGTTTCTCGATGGACTCGAGGTAGTCCTTGAAGAACTCGATCGGCAGCTGGGTGAGCACGCCGGCGCCGTCGCCGGTGACGGCATCGGCGTCGATCGCGCCGCGGTGGGCGAGGGCCTTCAGGGCGCTCAGGGCTCGGTTGAGGACGTCGTAGGAGCGCTCGCCGGTGAGCTTCGCGATGAAGCCGACGCCGCAGGCGTCATGTTCCTGGTCAAAGGAATACAGCGGGGACGGGATGATGGCGGGCGTGGACGTGGCGGGCATGGGAAAAGGCGTGGAGCGGAGAGCCGGAAAGGGAAGCAGGAAGGCGGGGAGGCGAAAAAAAAGCCGGCTGCGCGGGGTATCGCGAGAGCCGGCCCGAGTCGGGAGGGGTTGGAAGCTCGCGGGGATTTAGAAGAAGCGGATGGTTTTGGCGGCCATCTTGGCGTGTTCCTCATCCGAGCAGGCCGCGTTGGTCGGGGCGTCGGCGGGTTTATCGGTTGGTTTTATCAGGTCGTTGGCGAGCAGGTAGTTTTCCACCTCTTCGCCGGAGATGTCGGCCAGCATGACGCCGTCGATCTCGACGCAAGGAGAAAGGGGCTGGCCGGATTTGGCCACCATCTCGGCGTAGTTCGCGCGGTTGTTGATGATGTCGATATCCTCGTAGGCTAGGCCGTGTTTGCGCATGATGGCGCGGACGCCGTTGGACCAGCCGCAGGAGGGTTTGAGATAAGCTTTGATTTGCATGACGGACACCGGATTCAAAAGGCGAAGCGGCGCAAGGTAGGGAACGGGGTGGGACGCATGAAAGAAAATTTCACGTCTCGATAGCAAAAAGTGCGCCCGGAGCAGTCCGGACGGGTTAAGTGGCGAAAAAAATGAGGGAAAGCAGCGGAGTGGACCAAGGATTACTTCGGCAGTTGGGCGCGCAGTTCTTGCTGGGAAGCGTAGGCCTGCAAAGCGCTGCGGAAGTTGGCGCTATTGGCTTCGGCGGGGGCGGCGGCGAGGTGGGCCTCGGCTTTTCTCAGGTCAGCATCGAAAGCCTTCCAATCCTGGGAGCCGACGGCCTGCAATTGGTCGGCCAGCAGGGCTGTGAGGTGTTGCTGGGCGGCGCTTTCCCAGGTGGCAGCAGGCCCGCTAGCGGGCGGGGTCTGGTGAACAAAGAGGAAATAGCCGCCACCGATAAGGAGGACGGCAAAGAAGAGATAGAGGAAGAGTTTCATGGGCGGGCGGATTTAGACTGGCAGGTTTCAGGACGTGGACTCATCCACCGCGCGGCTTTCGCCGACGTGGTGGAGAAAATGGTGGAGCTCGGCGGCGAGTTTGCCGCCAAAGCCATCGACCTCGGCGAGCTGGGCGGCGGTGGCGCGGCGCAGGCGGTCGATGTCGCCGAAGCGCTCGAGGAGGGCGGCGCGGCGCACGGGGCCGAGGCCGGGGAAGTCATCGAGCACGCTTTCGCGGATTTTTTGGGAGCGGAGATCGGCGTTGTAGGTGTTGGCGAAGCGGTGGGCCTCGTCGCGCAGGCGTTGCAGGAGGTGGAGGGCGGGGGAGTTGAGCGGCAGGTTTAGCGGAGGCCGCGCGTCAGGAAAGATGATCGTCTCGTGTTTTTTGGCGAGACCGATCAGGGCGGGCGGGGTCAGGTCAAGGGCCAGGAACGCCTTCAAGGCGGCGCCGATCTGGCCGCGTCCGCCATCGATCACGACGAGGTCGGGGAAGGGCCGCCCCTCCTCGGCCAGGCGTCGATAGCGGCGGCCGACGACCTCCTCCATGGCGCGGAAGTCGTCGTTGCCGATGAAGCTCTTGATCTGGAAGCGGCGGTAACCGGGCTTGTCGGGCCGGCCCTCGGAAAAACGCACCATCGAGGCGACGCAGTAGGTGCCGCTGATGTGGGAGATATCGAAGCACTCCAGAATGCGCGGGGCGGGGTCGAGCCCAAGGGCGCGGCCAAGCTGGGTGATCGCGTCCTCGTCGGTGATGATGACGGGGCGGTCGCGCTCAAACTTGCGGGTTTTCTGAAGGGTTTTTTCGAGGGCAAAAACCACGTCGCGCAACTCAGCCGCTTGCTCGAAATTCTGTTGGGCGGCGGCGGCGGCCATTTCGGCCCGGAGAGTCTCAAGCCACTCGCGAGACTTGCCTTCAAGGAAATCGCAGGCGGCCTCCACGCGTTCACGGTAGATCTCGGGGGCGACGATGTTTTCAGCCGAGTAAAGTTCCTCGCGCACGTCGTCGTAGAGTTGCCAGCGCCCGTCAGGCAGGCGCTGCGGGCTGGCGTCGCCGAGCAGGATGCCGAACTGGCGCCGCATCTGGGCGAGGGTTTTGCGGAGCAGGCCGGAGTGGGCGAAAGGGCCGAAGTAGCGGGAGCGGTCCTCCTTGCGCAGGCGGGTGAGGCGGAAGCGAGGAAGGGTTTCACCGAGGTCGACGCGCACCAGCAGGAAGCGTTTGTCGTCGATAAAGTCGGTGTTGTAGCGCGGCTTCCACTGCTTGATGAGCTTGCCCTCCAGCAGCAAGGCCTCCGGTTCAGACTTCACCTCGATAGTGTCAAAATCATGGATCAGGGCGATGAGGGCGCGGATCTTCGGGTGAACCGTCATGGCCCGCGAGGGCGTGAAGTAGGATGATACACGTTTTTTCAGCGCCTTGGCCTTGCCAACGTAGAGGATGCGGCCGAGACGGTCCTTCATCAGGTAGACGCCGGGTTTATCGGGCAGACGGCGCACCTTTTCCTTTAGGTTAGCAGGAGCGGCGGAGTCGTCTGGGTCGGGCGCTGGCATTTTAGGAAAGAGTAGCCAAGGTGCGTATTTCGCAACGCATGGTTTCCCAGACTCCTCATCTTACCGGACCCGCCCCGGCCCCCAATGTCGCCGCTATCCGCTACGAGCTGATCACCCTCGGCGACGAGCTGCTCCTCGGCCTGACGGCCAACAGCCACCTGACCTTCATCGGGGCCGCCTTGGGCCGGCGAGGTGCAAGCCTGACCAGAAATGTCACCATCACCGACGAGGCTGGCGCCATCGCCGACCAGTTCCGCGAGAGCTGGGCGCGCAGCGACGTGGTCATCACCACCGGAGGGCTAGGCCCCACCTGCGACGACCGCACCCGTGAGGTCATCGCCGGCGTGCTGGGCCAGGACCTGGTCTTCGAACCAGCCGTGCTGGCGGATATCGAGGCGCGTTTCGCCCGGCTCGGACGCAAGATGACCGACAACAACCTGAAGCAGGCCTACCGTTTTTCCCGCGGCGAGATCCTGCCCAACGCGAATGGCACCGCGCCCGGCCTGTGGGTGGAACAAGACGGCAAACTTCTCGTGATGCTGCCCGGCCCGCCCAACGAACTCCACCCGATGTTCACCGAGCAGGTCCTGCCTCGGCTGGCCGAGCGCGGTCTGGTGGCGCGGCGCGAAGCCTACGTCCAGATCCGCACCGCTGGTATCGGCGAGAGCGCGTTGGAAATGCGTCTGCAACCGCTGCTCGCTCCACACGGAGCGGCCCTGAACATCGCTTTTTGCGCCCATCAGGGCCAGGTGGATGTGCGCCTCAGCTCGCCCGACGGCACACGGGATGAAGCCGGGCTGGAAGCCATCGCAAAGGATTGCGCGACGCTACTGGGCGACGACTTCGTCTGCTACGGACACGACTCGCTGGCCAAGGTGTGCGCCGACCTCTTGCGGGCAGGTGAACACACCCTCGCGGTAGCCGAGACCGCGACCGGCGGATTGCTGGCAAATTGTTTTACCGATATCGTCGGCGCCTCGAAGTTTTTTGCCGGCGGCTGCGTGTGCTACTCGAACGAATCGAAGATGCAGCTGCTCGACGTGCCCGAAGACCTTCTGCTCCAGCACGGCGCGGTCTCAGCAGAGAACGCCGTGGCGATGGCAGCCGGCGTGGCCGAGCGACTGGGCGCAGACTACGGCCTGGCAGTTACGGGCTTCGCCGGCCCCTGTGGCGGCACCCGGGAAAACCCGGTCGGCACAATCTACCTCGCCCTTTATACTCCCGGCGGAGTATGGTCGCGCCGCCTCAGCCAGTCCGGGCCACGCGGCGCGGTGAAACAACGCGCGGTCAACGGCGCGCTCGACTGGCTGCGCCGCGAGCTGGTCCGCGGCAAACGCGGCGGCTCCCGGCCGCCCAGCGGCTAAAACAACCTGTCGCGGGGCGGATCTTTCGCGCCCCCTCAAGGCTACGGGGCCACCTTCTGCTCGGTCATGGACGCAGTGCGCCTCAAACAGGCCCCGGCAGCTCGATTGCGCCCGATTGGTGCGCAGCGCAAAATCCCTTCCGCAACAGCCCACCCCTTTGTCCAAGCCGACGGCGCTCGCCGCCGAAAAAAGCACCGGGCGGAGATATGGTTCACCCGGCGGCAGACGGGAGATTAACCCATCAAATTGCGCAGGGCTTGAAGATACTTTTCACGGGTGCGGGCAATGACATCGGCGGGCAACGCGGGCGCGGGCGGACGCTGGTCCCAGCTGAGAGTGAGCAGGTGGTCGCGCACAAACTGTTTGTCGTAGCTCGGGGGCGAGCAGTCGGGCCGATAGCCTGCGGCCGGCCAGTAACGCGAGGAATCGGGCGTCAACACCTCGTCGATCAACACGAGCCGGCCCTCGGCATCCGTGCCGAACTCAAACTTGGTGTCGGCCAGAATCATGCCCGCCCGCGCCGCGGTGTCGTGGCCCAATAAATACAGAGCGAGGCTGGTCTCTTTGACCCGAGCGTAGACTTCTGAACCAACAATGGCTTCGCCGCGGATGTCGTCGATGGCCTCGTCATGCTGCCCCTTGGGGGCCTTGGTCGTGGGGGTAAACAGCGGCGCGGGCAGGCGGTCCGCTTGGCGCAGACCGGCGGGCAAGCGATGGCCGCAGACCTCGCCGGTTTTTTGATACGAAGCCCAGCCACTGCCGACAAGATAGCCGCGCACCACGCACTCGATGGCCAGAGGACGAAGCTTGCGCACGATCATGCTGCGCAGCCGCAAGTCAGGATCGGTAATGCCGCGGCGGTCAAATTCGCCGGCCTGATCCGGCAGGAGATGATTCTCGATTACCTCGGCAGTGCGGGCAAACCACCACAGACTGAGCTGGGTCAGGAGGATGCCCTTGCCCGGAATGCCGTCGGGCAGGATGACGTCGAAGGCCGAGAGCCGGTCCGTCGCGACCAACAGAAGGGCATCGCCGAGGTCGAAGATCTCGCGGACCTTGCCCGAGGCCACGCGGGGAAAAGGCAGGCCGTCGATGGCGGTCCGGGCTTGGGTCGGCAGGGCGGCGGCGATCTGTTCGGCGGTCAACATGGGGGCGGATGTTCCCGCCCACGCTTCGCCGCCGTCGAGCCGAAAGCGGCAGGCCCCGCCAGTCCTCAGAACGTCACCAACGCGATGGCGGCGAACATCAGGACGGCACCGACTAGACGGCGGCGGAAAACACCGGGCGGCAGTTTCCGCTCGCCCGCTGTGCCGAGCCAACCGCCGAGTAGGCCGACCGCGAGCACGCTCCACAGCCCGCGTGTGCTGTAGAGGATGTTCGCCGCCGTGGCGCGGCCGTAGTTACCCATCGTCCAAGCCATACCCGAGGCCTGCACCGCCAGCAGCACCGCCCCGGGCAGGAGCCAGGGCCAGGCGGCGGCCGGCAAAGTCCGCAGCGGGGCGTGGAAAAACGGGATCAGTCCGAAGGACAACAAAGCCACGGCGCCGAAGGCCAGGGGCAGGAAACGCCCCGGCCCCCACTCCGGAGTAAAACGCTGCACCAACACGTCGGCGAGGGCGAAAGCGAGGGCGGCCAGCGCGGCCAGCAGCACGACACGGCGCGGGTGGGGCGCGTTGTCAGCGGGTTTTACGGGAACGAGGCCGGACGCACCGCGCGGCACCCACTGGAGCAGGATCACGGCGGCGGTCGCGCAGGCCGCGGCGACCCACCATGCTGGCCGGACCGCATCCGTAAGGAGCAGCGAACTGGCAGACGCGACGAAAAGGATTTTTAGGCCCAGCACCGGAGTGGCGAGCGATACATCCCCGGCGAGCGCGGCAAAGGTGAAGACTTGGCCCACGAAAAACAGCGCCGCGAATAGCAAAGGTTGCCACAGGTGCGCCAGGTCGATTGGTTGGCCGCCGAGAGCCCAGAGCGGGGCGAAACACAGGCCCATGGCCAGGTTTGAGATGAACGCGGTGCGCCAAAGACCGACGCCATGGGCGGAGGCGCGTTTCACCAACAGAACGGCGACGACATAGCCAAAGCCGCTGGCCAGCGGCAGCAAGGTGGCCGCAAGCGGCGCAGTGGCGGAAACGGCGGCGGCCAAGGGGCGGGGGGGGGTCCCGCCGCCGCTGCCGGTCAGGGCATTGGCGGCGGGAACCAGCCGGGGGATCAGCGATACTCCTCGGCGGTGAGGGCGTTGATGATCTTGAAGTTCTCCACGTGGTAGCTCGGATCGGCGCGGAAGGCCAGTTTGACGCCGTATTCGCGCTCCATGCGGACCAGCAGGTTGGCGTCCTCGCTGCGCAGACGCTCGAGGATGCCGGGGTGAACCATGACGCGCAGGTTATATTCCTTGCCGTCCTGCCGGGCGACGAGGCGGCGGATGACGGCGCTGAGCTTGCGCTGGAGCTCGACCGACATGGTGGTGGCGCTCTTCACGATGCCGCGGCCACGGCAGTAAGGGCAGTCAACGTAGAGGTTGCTCGTGAGGCTCTCCTGCTGGCGCTGGCGGGTCATCTGCAGAATGCCGAGCTGCGAGATGGGCAGGATGTGGTTCTTGGCTTTGTCCTCGGCCATGGCCTCGCAGAGCTTCTCGTAAACGCCGTTGCGATGGCGGCGCTCCTTCATGTCGATGAAGTCGATGATGATGAGGCCGCCGAGGTTGCGCAGGCGGATCTGGCGGGCGGCCTCGACGGCGGCCTCCAGATTCACGGAGTAGATGACGTTCTTCTCGTCGCTCGACTTGTTCTTGTGCGAGCCGGTGTTCACATCGATGGCAATGAGCGCCTCGGTCTCGTCGATGATGATCTCGCCACCGCTGGGCAGGGCGACCTTGCGCTGGTAGGTCTGCTCGATCTGGCGCTCGATGTTGAAGCGTTCGAAAATCGGGATGCTGTTCTGGTAGAGGGCGATCTTGCCCTTAGAGCGCTGGCTGATCTGGGCGACGGAGGCCTGGCAGCGGACGTGGTCCTCGGGGTTGTCGATAAGCACGCGGTCGACCTCCTCGGTGAGGAAATCGCGCACGGTGCGCTCGACGATGTCGGGCTCCTGATAAAGAGGGAGCGGGGCGCGCTGGGTGTTGAGCTTGGCCTGGATGTCGGCCCAGGTCTTGAGCAGGATGTGGAGATCGCGGACGAAATAGACGGAGCGTTTACCCTCGCCGGCGGTGCGCACGATCACGCCCATGCCCTCGGGGATGGTCAGGCCGTTGAGCATCTCGCGCAGGCGGGCGCGTTCCTTGGGATCCTCGATCTTGCGGGAGATGCCGCAGGAATCGGAGAACGGCGTCAGCACAAGGTAACGGCCGGGCAGGGAGAGATTGGTGGTGGTGCGCGGCCCCTTGGTCCCGATGGGGCCCTTGGTCACCTGAATGACGATCTCGGAGCCGGGCGGGTAGAGCTGGGGGATGTCCTTGACGGTGGGCTCCTGGCCGGGGGGCAGGGCGTTTTTCTTTTTGTTCACGCGCACGACCTCGACCGAGGAGTCGGTGGCGGCGGGCAGCATGTCCCAATAGTGCAGAAAGGCGTTCTTGGAGTAGCCGATGTCGACGAAGGCGGCCTTGAGGCCGGGGTCCAGGTTCTTGACCCGGCCTTTAAAGATGCCGCCCACCATGCGGTCGGCGTCGTGGCGCTCGATCTCGAACTTCTCCAGCACGCCGTCGACGAGCAGGGCGACGCGTTTTTCCAGCGGCTCGCTGTTGATGATGAGTTCGCGGAATGACGTTTTCTCCTTCTTAAAGACGGACAGAATCTTCTGGAGCAGCGGCCGCTGCCTAGAGCGTTCCTGGGCGCCGGCCTTCAGCTCGGCGCGGTCCACGGGCTCGGCTTCGACTTCGTCGGGGGGTTGGGCGAGTTCTTCGTCGAGGCTCTGGGGGGCATGGGAAGACGAGGCGGGGGGCGCGTCGTCGCGGTCATCCTCGGGATAGGGCTCGCGCTCGGGCGAATCGGGGGGGGTGCGGTCGTTCATGGCGGGTGTGGTCCTGTGTTTCGGGTTGGACGGGGCACCCTGGTGCGCAAGCGGAGGCGCAGGAAATTCCGGTCGGGAGGTCGGAGGCGCGGGAAAGGTTCAGTTTCACGTGAAATCCTTTCTGAAGCGATAGACGCTCTGGACGAGTCCTTGCAGCAAACAACAACTGAGCACGAAGGAGCCACCGTAGCTGATGAAGGGAAGCGGTATGCCCGTGATGGGCACGAGGCCGATCGTCATCGCGATATTCACGAACACATGCACGGCGAACAGGACCGTAACCCCGACGGCAAGCAGAGTGCCGAAGCGGTCGCGGGCGAGTCCGGCGATGCGGATGCCATTGAACAGGACGATGCCAAAAAGGCCTAGCACGGTGAGACTTCCCAAAAATCCCTTCTCCTCGGCGATGACGGAGAAGATAAAATCATTATGCGCGACGGCGCGCGGCAGGTAGCCCAACTGGGCCTGCGTGCCCTCGGTCCAGCCCTTGCCGGTCAGGCCGCCGCTGCCGACTGAGATGAGCGACTGGCGCTGGTTCCAGCCTATGCCCATCGGGTCGATCTTGTCCGGAGCGATAAAGCTGACGATCCGGTTGCGCTGGTAATCCTTCAGCGGAATCCACGAGACCGCCTCGTAACGGCCGCGATCCTTTTGGTAGGACATCTTGTTTGCGTCCATGAAGTTCATGTAGCGCCCCATGTCCCACGAAACCACTGCCACGAGGATCGTAAACGCGCCGAGCGCCCCCGCGAAAAAGCGGGTCGAAAGCCGGGAAACGTAGAGCATGGAAAAAACCATGGGGGGCAGAACGATGGCCGACTTGAGGTCCGGCTGGAGCAGAATGAGCAACATGGGCCCGCCCGCCGCAAGGGCCAACTTCCCCAAAGTGCCCAAGGATTGGCGGATGGACCCCAAACGCGCCCCGACTAGAAGCGACGCGGTGGCAAACAAGACCGCCGCCTTGGCCGGCTCGCTCGGCTGCACCGCCAGGATCCCGAGGTCCAGCCACCGCTGCGCCCCGTAGCGCTCCTGCCCCACCCCGGGCAGCAAGACCAAGATCAACAACAACAAGCACGCCAGGTAGAACCAGTGCCAGACGCTCAGCCAGAAGCGGTAATCGACCAGCGAGACGACCAGGTAGACGCCCGCGCCCGCCCCGAGCCAGACGAGTTGGTTGATCCAGTTGGAAAGGGTAGTGGAAAACTGCGCCGAGTAGATGAAAGCCACCCCGATCGCGCTCAGCCCCGCGAGGGCCAGCGGCGTCCACGGATCCCAGCGCTCGCGCGTGCTGGTCTTGAAGACACTGAGGTAGGCGCTGGCGTCGCTGAGCATGGGTGACGGGCAAACTCCACGCGGAGCGCCCCGGGCGCAAGTGCGGGTTGAAGGGCGGGATACCTTTCCGTGATGACCTTCTCGGCCGCCAGCGGATCCACGATCAATTAAATCCATTCATCTTACTGGATGAATTCGGGTAGGTTTACGGACTACATTAAAAAACATCAAAAATATTCGGGTAACTACTTATCTAAATCGTAGCCGATAACCTAAAATTTAAACATGCACAGCACCCCGCGCTTAACCTTGGCCATATTGTCCTGCGTCTGCGTTTCCGCTTCTTCGTTGAATGCGGCGGACGCTCTTGTCTCTCCCCTGTCGGCTCGTTCGGACCTTGCCCTTGCCGAAACCGCCGAAGCCCGGGCGGATGACGCGCTACTGGAACTGAAATCGCAGGGCGGCAAATCCGCCTCCAGCGACACGCTGGCCGCCGCTCACGAACGCATCCTCCTGGCCCGCGCCGCCACCCGCACGATGTCGGCGGCGCGCAGCGTGCCCTTATCGACCCGCGAAGGGGTTATCCAAATGGAGCCGTCGGGATCGAGGATGGAGAGATTTCCCCCCGAGGTCGTCGTCATGTGGTAGCGGTAGATGCGGTCCATCGTCGCCACCAACTCGTCGCGCGGATGCTGCCAATTCTGGGTGTCCATGCGGACGAGTTTCCCCGGTTTGTGCCGGTCGGTCAAAACCTTGCCAATCCACGCCCCGGCTTGGCCAAAAAACGCCCTCGCCACCCGCGCCTTGGCAACTTTCGCCGGCAGGCGCGGTCGGATTCGACACCGCACCTCCCCCACTCCACTCTTATTTTTCCGCTCCCTACCCATGAAATCCACCACCCTCCTCCGTCGTCTGCTCGGCGTCTTCGCCCTCTCGCTCCTCGCCTCCCCCCTCGGCCTCGTCGCCGAAGAGGCCGCGCCCGCCGAGGCCAAACCCGCCGTCGTCGCGGCGCCCGCCACGACCGCTCCTGCCGCCCTCACCGACATCCGGATTGTAGTGAAAACCGCCAAGGGCGACATCGAGGCCGTCATCTATGCGTCAAAGGTCCCGATGACCGCCGCCAACTTCCTGAACCTCGCCAAACGCGGCTACTACGACGGACTGACCTTTCACCGCGTCATCCCCGATTTCATGATTCAGGGCGGCGATCCGCGCGGCAACGGCACCGGCGGTCCCGGCTACCAATTCGCTGACGAGTTCGACAAAACCCTCCGCCACAGCAAACCCGGCATCTTCTCCATGGCCAACGCCGGCCCGGGCACGAACGGCAGCCAGTTCTTCATCACTCACGTCGCCACCCCGTGGCTCGACGGCAAACACAGCGTCTTCGGTGCTGTCACCAAGGGCCAAGCCACGGTCAACGCCACCGCCAAGAGCGACAAAATCCTGAAAATTGAGGTCCTCGACCCGACCGATGCCCTTTTCGCCGCCCAGGCCGAAAACCTGGCCAAGTGGAATGCCGTGCTGAAGAAATAATTTACTATCTCATGGGCATACCTTTACCCTAAGATTTATCCAGGGGGCATCAGCCCTTGCAGCCTTTTCCACCGCCTTTGGGCGGAGGGAAAAATGGTCGGGATGCGGGCTTGGCTTTGGGGCCGCTTCCCGGGGCGCCGCCACAGGGCGGACGAGTGAATGCTGGCGGCTCCTGGCGCGAATTTTTCGGCAGACCGGGCGAGCCTAGCGGGACTTTCATGCCGCAAGGGGCCGTCGTCATGCCGGGTCCGGTGATCGGCGTGACATGCGGCGGCGGGGTGACGTCGCGGGTGGGTTTGTTCTCGTCCAGCAGGCGCCGGGCGATCTCGGGGAGGCCAAGCCGATGCAGAGTGCCGCGCAGGGCTTTTTTCATCTCAGGCTTATACCAGAAAAAGAAGCTCCGCTGCTCCTGCTTCTCATCGGGCGTGCGGGCGACGTCCACCGGCTGGCCGTCGTAGGGGTGCACCCCGGTGGCATAAATCTCGGTCGCCACCGTCATGGGCGTGGGCGTGAAGTCCTGCACCTGCTCCAAGCGGAAGCCTAGGTCCTTGGTCTTGAGGGCGAGCTCGGCCATGTCCTCGGGCCGGGAGCCGGGGTGCGAGCTGATGAAATACGGGATAACGGGTGTATCGGCTTTGCCGGCCTTGGCCGAGGCGCGGTCGAACTTCTCCTTGAACTTGTAGAACAGGCTGAAGCTCGGCTTGCGCATGATGCGCAACACGTGGTCGCTGGTGTGCTCGGGGGCGACCTTGATGCGGCCGGGCACATGATGGGCGGCGAGTTCCTCGATGTATTTCTCGTGGCTGGCCTGCACCTCAGGGGTGACACCTTTGTCGTGCAGGAAAAGATCGTAGCGGATGCCGCTGGCGACATAGGCGTGATTAACGCCCTCGGTCTCGCGCACGGATTTATAGATGTCGAGGAGCGCGGTGTGGTCGGTGTCGAGGTTGCGACAGACCTCGGGCCAGATGCACGAGGGGCGCACGCACTCGTCGCAGATCCACTGCTCCTTGCCCTTCATCTTATACATGTTGCCCGAGGGCCCGCCGAGGTCGCTGATGGTGCCGCGGTAGTCCGGCATCTGCTTGATCGACTCGACCTCGCGCAGGATGGACTCCTTCGAGCGGGAGGCGACGAATTTGCCCTGATGGGCGGAGATCGTGCAGAAGCTGCACCCTCCGAAGCACCCGCGATGCATGTTGATCGAGTGCTTGATCATCTCATAGGCGGGTATGGGGCCGCGCTTGCGATATTTCGGATGCGGCAGCCGCGTGTAAGGCAGGTCGAAGGAGGCATCGATCTGCGGCTCGCTCATGGTCGGAAAGGGCGGGTTGACCACGAGCAGGCGGTCGCCGGTCGGCTGAAAAAGGCGGCGCGCCTTCACGCGGTTGGACTCGGTCTCGATGGCTTTGAAATTTTGGGCGTAAAGCTCGCGGTCGGCGGTGCACTCTTCGTGGGTGTGGAGCGTGTGGTCCTCCCAGTTGGCGTTTTTCGGCGCGGCTTTGCCCGGGGGCAGAAGCACGGCGGTTTGCGGAATGGTGGTAAGTGAAGAAAACGGCACCCCGCGTTTCAGCAGGCGCACCGTCTCCTTCAACGGGAGTTCGCCCATGCCGTAGATCAACAAGTCGGCACCGCTATCAGCAAGGATGGAAGGCTTGAGCGTCTCGGACCAGTAATCGTAATGCGTCACACGCCGCAGCGAGGCCTCGATGCCGCCGATCATGATCGGGGTCTCAGGGTAAAGCTGCTTCAGAATGCGTGAATAAACCGAGGTGGCGTAGTCAGGTCGGAAACCGATTTCGCCGCCGGGGGTATAGGCGTCCTCGCTGCGCGGTTTGCGCGCGGCCGTGTAGCGGTTCACCATCGAGTCCATGCAGCCCGAGGTGACGCCAAAAAACAGGCGGGGCGCGCCGAGTTTCTTAAAATCGCGAAGGTCATCGCGCCAATTCGGCTGAGGCAGGATGGCGACCTTCAAACCCTCGGCCTCGAGCAGGCGGCCGATGACGGCAGTGCCGAAGGCGGGGTGGTCGACGTAGGCGTCGCCCGAGACGATGATCACGTCGAGTTGGTCCCAACCGCGGGCTTTGACTTCGTCGGCGGTGGTCGGAAGCCAGCGGGACGGGTTCCAGAGGGGTTCGCTGGAATAAACCTTGGTGGCGGGGGACGGAGCGGATGGGTTCACGGAGAGACTTGACCCACCGTGGAGGAAATCGGGCGCGGGGGAATGCGTAAATCGCAGTGGTTTTTTCCCACCCCGTTCTTGCCGCTGGAAACAAGGCTCCCACGCTCCCACGCTATCATGTCTGCCACCGCGTCTTTCGCCGCCCTCGCCCCCACGGATGTCTTCGCCCCGCGTCACATCTCCCCTACCCCGGCCGAGCGCGAACAAATGCTGGCCGCCCTTGGCCGTCCTTCCTTGGCGGCACTGATCGACGCCACCTTGCCAGCCGATATCCGTCTGGAAAAACCGCTGACCTTGCCGTCTCCACTCGGGGAATCCGCTGCGCTCGGGGAGTTGCGTTCCATTGCCTCGCTCAACAAAGTATTTCGTAACTTCATCGGCCAAGGGTATTACGAGACGCTCACCCCTCCCGTAATCCAACGCTGCATTTTGGAAAATCCCGCCTGGTATACACCCTACACGCCCTACCAGGCCGAGCTTTCGCAAGGACGTCTCGAGGCCTTGCTGAATTTCCAGACCCTGGTCACCGACCTCACCGGACTGGACATTGCCAACGCCTCGCTGCTCGACGAAGGCACCGCGGCTGCGGAAGCGATGATGCTCTGCCACCGGGTTCGCACCGCGGCCGGTGGTGTATTTTTCATTTCGGAGAAATGCCACTCCCAGACCATCAATCTGGTCAAAACCCGCGCCGAACCTCTCGGTATTGAGGTGAGCGTGGGAGACCATGCTTCGCTGGACCCCGCCACGTTGCCGGGACTCTTCGGGCTGCTTGTGCAATATCCGGATACCAATGGGGATATAAACGATTTCCACTCGCTTTTCACCCGGGCCCACGTTGCCGGTGCTCTCTGCGTGGTGGCGACCGACCTGCTTGCGTTAAGCCTGCTCCGCCCGCCCGGCGAATTCGGTGCGGATGTCGCCATAGGCTCCGCCCAGCGCCTTGGCGTGCCCCTCGGCTTCGGCGGTCCGCACGCAGCTTTCTTCGCCACCCGCGATGCCCTCAAGCGCCAGATGCCCGGACGTCTAGTAGGCGTCTCGAAAGACGCTCAAGGAAACCCCGCTCTGCGCCTCTCTCTCGGCACCCGAGAGCAACACATCCGCCGGGACAAGGCCACCTCCAATATCTGCACCGCTCAAGTGCTGCTAGCCGTGATGGCCTCCATGTATGCGGTTTACCATGGAGCCGAAGGTTTTCAGGGAATCGCCACTCGTATCCATTTACTCACGACTACTCTCGCCGAAGCCCTGCGCCGGGCGGGTGCCACAGTCAATACCGGGCCGGTTTTTGACACGCTCACGATCGGTAACGTCGCGGCAGCCCGCGTTCACGCCGCCGCCGAGGCGCGCAAAATCAACCTCAGGCAGCTCGACGCCAACCGCGTTGGCCTTTCCCTCGATGAAGCGACCACGCTGGACGAGTTGGAAACCCTGCTGGACTGCTTCAGCGAGTCCGCCGAGCTAATCCCTCAAACCACGCCTGATCTCAGCTCCTTTTCGAGGACTTCAACCTACCTTGGCGCCAAGGTATTTCAAAACCACCGCACCGAGCATGAGCTGTTACGTTATATCAAACGATTAGAGTCACGGGACCTCTCCCTGTGCCACTCCATGATCTCACTCGGCTCCTGCACCATGAAGCTAAACGCGACGGCGGAGATGTATCCTCTCTCCTGGCCGGAGTTTGCCCGGCTGCATCCCTTTGCGCCGGTCGGCCAAACCCGTGGCTACCAACGCCTCACCCGTGATCTGGAGGCCTGGCTGGCGGAGATCACTGGCTTGGCGGCTGTTTCCCTGCAGCCCAATGCCGGTTCCCAAGGCGAATACGCCGGGTTGCTCGCGATCCGCGCTTACCATGCCGCCCGCGGCGAAGGACAGCGTCAAGTTTGCCTGATCCCCACCAGTGCCCATGGCACCAACCCCGCCAGCGCCGTAATGGGCGGTTTCAGCGTGGTTCCGGTAAACTGCGACGCCCAGGGCAACATCGATCTGGCCGATCTGCGCACCAAAGCGGAGCTGCACGCCAGCCGGCTGGCCGCGCTGATGATCACTTACCCCTCGACCCACGGCGTATTCGAGTGTTCGATACGAAAAATTTGCGACCTTATCCATTTCCATGGCGGACAGGTTTACATGGATGGCGCCAATATGAATGCCCAGGTTGGTCTCACTTCCCCGGGTCGAATCGGTGCCGATGTCTGCCATCTCAATCTGCACAAAACTTTCTGTATTCCGCATGGAGGCGGCGGACCAGGAGTAGGCCCGGTATGCGTGGCCGCACACCTCGCACCCTACTTACCCGGCCACTCCGAACGTCTGCCGGTGCATCAGACGTCGGATGGAGCGACGGTGCCCGCTGGCATAGGTGCCATAGCTGCCGCGCCCTACGGGAGTGCCTCTATCCTGGTAATCCCGTGGATGTATATTCGCATGATGGGTGCCGCAGCCCTGAGCGAGGCCACCAGTATCGCCATCCTCAGCGCCAACTACATTGCCCATCGTTTAAATAATCATTTCCCGGTGCTTTACCGTGGAGTGGATAGGTGTGTCGCCCATGAATGTATCATTGATTTGCGCGGATGGAAAAAGCATGGCCTCGAGGTCGAGGACGTTGCCAAACGGCTGATGGATTATGGCTACCACGCGCCCACCATGAGCTGGCCGGTTGCAGGCACACTGATGATAGAGCCCACCGAAAGTGAAGATCTTGCCCAGCTAAACCGGTTTTGCGACGCGCTGATCAGCATACACGGTGAAATGCAGGCGGTTGCGGCCGGCCATTCCGATCAACTGGATAATCCCCTGAAAAACGCGCCGCACACCGCATCGATGGTTTGCGGTGATACTTGGTCGAGAAGCTATAGCCGTGAACAAGCGGCCTATCCTGCGGCCTGGACACGTTTGTTTAAATTTTGGCCCTCCGTAGGACGGGTCGACAATGTTTACGGTGATCGTAATCTGGTCTGTAGCTGCCAAGGGATGGATGCCTACTAAACTGCCGGAGATACGTCCCGCGGCCAAAAATAGCGAGGCCGTTAACGTGGAGTCGGCTGATCCATCTCAGTGGTAGTCAGCGGCCCGACCAAAATAATTCAGGCTCAGCATTTCTTTCCATATACGGTAACGCCCCTCGTAACTGATGCGCCCGTGCTCCTCATGCTCGGCGTGTGGCAACAAAAAGCCCATTTCAGTGTTTATTCTCTCCAGTTCAGATTGCTGAGCGTTTAAGTCTTCCAGCGGTTCCGTCGTCCAAGCAACCGTAGGACGACCTGACAAGGCGACCCGTTTCTTATGATAATTGAGTAAACGAATAAAGTTTCGCCGGTTTGGCATGCGGTGCACAAAGCAAGTTTCCGCATAAAAACCGGCAAACGGAAGATAGTGATTATCAGTAACCAAACGCGTTCCGTCAGCGAGCCGAGATACCAAATGGAAACAAATGGATATATTTCCCATAGGTTGTGGTAAAAATGAAACCTGCAACCGTGTCATGGCACCGCTGTCCTGGTAAACGGAGACACGAAGATAAAAGCTTGTCGCCACCTCAGAACGCAATGCTTGCACGGGACTGAAGCCCTTCTCTCGGAGTATTTCACGTAACTTTAAATAACGCCTTTGAACTGGCCACTCATCACCGGATCGGTTTATTATAAACCGTGGAAACAGAGGAAGCGGGCTTGCGCTGATAGCCTTTATTGTCAGCCAGCGATATACCGATTCCATCCAGAACCACGTGATAAGATATACAAAATAAAGTATCCCAAAAGAACGATCAAACCAACCGAAATACAATGAGACCTCGGCCAGGCACCCGGCCACTACAAACCACCTGATCCAACGATTCACCACGGCCAGAACGGGAGAAGCAAAAGAGTGGTTGGCTTTGGTAATTACCAAAGACAACACCATTGCCGGTATTAAAATCACACTTGGCTGCAAGTGGCTAATCTATTTAACTGCCGCCCGGAACCCCTGATTACACAACCGTAAAGTGAAAATAGTATGGTTAACACTAACTGATACGAACCGGCATAACGACACAAATGAAATTGGCATCCGTCTTTAAAACACCGGGGCTAACTTCGTCTTTCAGCTCGAAATAGACCTCGTCTTTGGTAAGCGCTCGCAACGGATCAATAATAAATTGCGGGTTAAAAGCAACTTGCAAATCTGGGCCGCTGTAAGCAATTGCCATTGTTTCATGTGCTTCGCCAAAATCCGGGCTGCTTGCACTTATTTCCAAATGATTGCTGGTCAGTTTTAATTTAACTGAATTGCTCTTATCGGAACACACCAACGCGGCACGATGAACGCACTCGACCAATAATTCACGCTCCAACTTGATACGTTGATGTGTTTCTTTAGGAATTACTTGCTGATAATTGGGGTAATTACCTTCCACCACTTTACTATATAGATAAATTGAGTCCACTAACCCAGAATCGGGATTATCAGCATGTATCTGAAAAGCCGCCCTGCGCTCATTGAACGAAACCTTGAGCTTTTCACCTTTATCCAACATCCGTAGAAGCTCAGCCACGGTTTTAGCGGGTAAAATAATAGCTCCAGATTTTTCAGCTGGAACTTCAAGTTCTTTGGTTATCAAGGCCAAACGACGACCATCTGTAGCCACTAAAGCAAGTTTCCCATCCTTAAAATTAAAATATACCCCGTTTAAAATGTATCTTGTTTCATCCGTAGATTGGGCGTAAGAAACGCTTTTAAGCATTCCAATTAATTCGCTTTGATCTAACGTGAATGTCTTGTCGTCACCAAAATCCGGCAAAGGAGGAAATTCTTCCTTCCCTATGCCCATTATGCGGAAAATCGAGCCTCCCGATGAAAGCTTAACTTGGTGGTTAGGTGCAGCATCAAAAGAAACATCAATCTGAGGTAATTCACGAACTATGCCAGCCAATCGTTTAACCGGCAAAGTTACCGCGCCAGTCTCCTTAACTTCAGCTTTTATTTTAGCACGAATACCCAAATCTAAATTGGTTGTTGTCAACGTGATACCATCTTTCTCGGCTTCGATCAAAACATTGCTGAGAATAGGCATTGTTGCCTTGGATCCTACGACATTAAGCACCTGAGCCAGGCCATTGCTGAAGTGATCTCGATTGATCTTGAATTTCATGGATAAGTCGAAAGTAGGATTTAAGAAGATTGATTGAAATCAGCGGTCAAGACGAGAGCAAGGCTTTGCTTTCAAAAAATCACGAAAAAGTTTTGAAACCCAATTTCAAGACTTACTGACCTTTTCGGATTAAATACTTATCTATTTAATTAAATTAATCTTCCTCTTCATGTCTGTGAATAACCCCAATAATCTGGTTTTCTCGGGCTTAGTTTCGGCTTATCCTCCTGTGAATTGAAGTCGATTCTGTTGTCGTAGTTTTGCAGTTATTGGCAACGTTTCAGTTATTATCTTTTATTCACAGCTTTCAGGACCTGATTTTTCACAATTCCGATAGATCAGGGTCTGTGTCTAATTTTGGATTACGACGCATATGTCGGATCAAACCATAAAAAATATAGGCTAAACAACAAATCAACATTCCAATTTCTTTATACACCACCGCAGCTGCCGCAACTACAATGTATAGTATTAAAGTTGATAATTTTGTTTTTGTTTGAAAATCTATTTGTTTTCCGCTTGGATAACGAACAGTGCTCACCATTAAAAACGCTATTAATAACATGAGTATAGGCAAAACCAATGCCCATCTTTGTAATTCCCTTTCATGTGCCGCAAGATTTAGCAAAAAAAGGACTAAAGCGGCTACGGTGCCAGCCGCCACCGGCACTGGTAAACCCAGAAAATCTTTGTTCACCGCAACTCCAGGTTTCTGAAGCAAGGGGTGTGTTATCACATTAAATCGCGCCAAACGGATTGCAGCACACAATAGATAAATAAAACCAAGTAACCATCCTATTTCACGAAAGTGTGGGTAACCTTGCGTTGGGGATAATATTAAAAAAAACACCATTAACGCCGGGGCAAGCCCAAAAGAGACAATATCCGCCAAGGAATCAAATTCAGCGCCAAATAAAGATTCCTTACCGGCCATACGAGCCAACCGTCCATCCAAAGCGTCAAATGCCATGGCGGCAAAAATCAACCATACCGCTCTCGTATATATCGCGCTCGCTTCTGCAGTTATAACATCCGATCCTCTCATTGCGTAATGAGCTTGTATACACATGATCACGGCTACAAACCCACAGAATAAATTACCTGCCGTCATCAAATTCGGCCAAAAATAAATACGACTGGCATCGGCCGGATTCAAATTAGCTGAGATGTTATCGTCCGCACGGGAGGTTGGATTGTCGTCGGGCATGCTGAAAGGTAATAAATTATTTGGTCAGTCCTTCCAAGTATTTCCAAAACTTGGAGTGTTGCTCGATCAATTGGTGTTCCGAAACCGGCAGGCGATTTCTTAACAAAAAATCTTCAAGGGAATGGTGATGTAAAATATACAGCACATGTAGACACGTCTCTTCTTTTATTTCGAAATAATATCTCAGTTCACCATCACGCAGACGAAATAAAATCCTACCGGCTCGCACAAACCGTCCGAGCGGTTCCCTTGGGTGGGTTAAATCCTCTGGGCGTAGCTTGCCCACTGGATCCAGCGCGGACAGTTGCTCCAGGGGCGGGAGTTTTTTAAGCTCACCCAAGGCTTGGTTGGAAAAGGTGACTTGAAACATGAGAAGTTAATGAATGGGGACCTTATGCATGAGGCAAGGCTCACTGTGCTTCCTTGGCGTTTAACTAGAAAAAACCCGCCCGATTTTGGTCATTGCCGATGTGTTATGCGCAACGTCAGGGTTTGGATGCAACGTTCATGGTCGCGTTTCGTATTTTTACCTTCCTATTGGTTTGTTTCTCCTGGGTTCGGGCAACTTCGCCTGAATTGAATTTGGATATTCCGGTCTTGGTTGCGGGTTATGGTGCCGATTTTTTTGAGGAAACCGCCCGGGAGTTTGAAAAACTGCGACCTACTGTTCGCGTAAACGTCCATGGCGACCCACGTATCAACGATCATGTTCGCACTCGAGTCATGGCAGGGGATTGTCCGGACGCAACCGATGCGGTCTTATTGTATCCCAACTTGATTCAAGCGGGTAAACTTCATGACCTTAGCGCTGATCTTGAGGGCCCCAACTGGGAAAACACGGGTAAATGGCGGGATGATTTCCGACCAGGTGTTTTATCTCGTTGGACTTTAGTGGCTAAATCGGAATCTAGCGCCCCTTCAGCTGTATACGGCTTGCCGTTTGCACATGCGGTTTGGGTCTTGTTTTACGATAAAGCACGTTTCCGGCGCGAGGGATGGAAAGTGCCGGTCACCTGGGATGATTTTTTTGTTTTATGCCAACAGATCGAGGCAAAAGGTGGATCGGCTTTGTCTTTGCCGGGTGTGACCATGCGGTATGGCGACGCGATTTTGCGGGCGGCGCATTACAATCTGGTTGGTGATACGGGTTATTCTGATTACCGAAATTTACTTCCGGGCACTCGTTCTGATCCGCGTTTCATCCGTGCGGCGGGAGTTCTGGCGCGTGTAGCCAACGGGCATCTGGTCCGAGGCTGGGAAGGCATGACGCATACTGCTGCGCAATTGGAATTTATCGAGGGACGATGCGCTATGACGTTATCCGCGTCCTGGTTTGCCAATGAAATGCGTGGCCGCATTCCGACAGGTTTTGAACTCGGTGCTTTTAATCTTCCGGTTTTTACCGATGGTATTACTTCCTCGGATACGATTCAGACTCAGAGTGGCTACTATTTTTTATTTCGCACTGGGGATCCGGCCAGAGAACGCGCCACCATCGATTTTTTTCGCTTCATGACTTCACGGGCGCGAGTGCGCCGCTTCGTTGAGTTGACAGATGCACCGGTGGCTTTGCGCGGCGCAAGTCAGCGTGATTATTCCGCGCGGATGTTGGATACGGCGGCATTACTGGAACTTGGCCGCGCGAGTTTTGACGCTGCTCCTTCCCCGTTATTTGCTGGGCAGGGCACTCTTCAACAAGCATTTACCGATGCACGCTACCAGCTTATGACCGGTCGTATTAACGCCGGTCAATTCGGTCTGCGGTTAGAAGCTGCGGCCCAGGCGGAGCGGGCGCGTGCTCTTGATCCTAGACATGTTGACCAACGCCATCCGGTTTCCGCCCTTGTTTTGGGGTTCGTTTTTTTAGCCTCCGTAGTCTGGTTGCTGCTTCCCCTTTGCCGGCGGGGTAGGTCAGACGGGATGGTATCTTCGCAATTTGGGCGTTTGAGCCGGCGTTTTGGGGTGTTATTTGTCGGGCCGGCATTTGCGGTGTATGCTGGATTTGTTTTGGTGCCGGCATTGGCTGCATTTGCCCTTTCGTTTTTTCGTTGGGATGGTTTTGGAACTCCGGAATGGGTCGGGTTATTAAATTTTAGGTGGTTGCTGCTGGAGAGTGATATTTTTTGGTCTGCTTTGAAAAATAACGGGTTTCTCATGTTTGTGCCGCCTTTTCTGGTCGTTCCTGTGGCTCTGGCCTTGGCGGTTTTTATTCATCGAGGCGGCCCAGGATCCGGGTTCATCCGGGTGGTTCTGCTTTTCCCAAATCTTTTGGGTGGCATTGCAGCCGCGCTGATATGGATGGCGGCCTATGAACCAACTGCAGGATTTGTGAACGCTGCGTTTTTTTTCAGCGGGGATATAATAGCCGCCTGCCATGGGCCCGCTGTGGTGGTGGATTGGCTTCATGCTTTCCGTGGACATGCTTGGCTTGCCCAAGCGAATCTTTATGGTTCCTTGCTGCCGATTTATCTTTGGATGGCTGCGGGGTTTAATTTGGTGCTCTATTTGGCGGCTATGCAGGGTATTCCTGATGAACTTTATGAAGCTGCAGAGCTAGATGGAGCTTCCGTGTTTAAGAAATTTTTTTTCATCACACTACCTTTGATTCGCGGGGTTTTGGCTGTTTCGGCGGTCTTCTTGGTAATTGGCGGCTTAAATGCGTTTGAGTTGGTTTGGCTGTTGACGGGGCAAGAGCCGGCGGCGGGCACGCATACGCTGGGCACATTCATGGTTGGCACGCTCTTTGGAGAGTTTCAGGCCGGTCGATCGGCGGCTATTGCGGTGGTCTTATTCGGTTTGGTTTTGGCTGGTTCATTGGTGGTATTGAGATTGAGCCGCACTGAGGAGGATCAAGCGTGAGTGGACCGTGGGGTAGCATCCGCGTGCGCTTTGGGGGCCGTGTTTTGGCACTAGGTGCCTTGGCAGCTTATATTTTTTGGGTGGTCGCACCTTTTGTCTGGGTGGTGGTTTCATCCTTTAAGTCGGATTCTGATATTCTACATAAACCCCTCGGGTTTCCCGACTGGTCCGAGGTGAATGGTTCAGCTTATCGCCGGGCCTGGTTTGAGGGTGGAATTGGTTCTTGTTTGGTTAATTCCGCGTTTATCGCGATAGTTTCTGTGGTCTTAATACTTTGGTTCGGGTCAATGGCCGCTTATGTTTTGGCCAGGTATCGGCATCCTTGGGGGCGGGTGGTTCAGCTGTTGTTTTTGGCCGGGTTGATGTTGCCGGCGCAGCTCGCCATGGTGCCTTTGTTCTTTGAACTCAGGGCGCTCGGTTTACTCGAAACCAGAACGGGGCTGGTCCTGGTTTACGTGGCCAATGGGTTGCCTTTTGCGATTTTCATCCTGACGGCTTTTTTCAGCGAGTTACCGCGCTCCTTGCAGGAAGCGGCAGTGATTGATGGCTGTTCGGAGTCGGGTGTTTTCTGGCGTGTGATGCTTCCTCTTGCGCGCCCTGGGCTGATCACGGTCGCCATTTTCCAATTTATCGGCCTTTGGAAGGAGTATTTTTTTGCTTTTATGCTAGTCGGAGGTGGCGATGGCACAGCTCGCACCCTGCCCCTTGCTTTGGCTGATCTTGCGATCTCCGCCCAGTATCGCAGTGATCAGGGTATGCTTTTCGCGGGTCTCGTGATCGTGACGCTCCCCATGCTGGCCGCTTATATTTTGATGCAGGGACACCTCGTGCGGGGTATTGCTGCCGGCGCGGTGAAAGGGTGAAGCTCGACGCCGGGCCTCATGCGGTTAGGATCTTGGAGTCCCTCTCATGTCTGACATCTCGCAGTCTCTTCATACCACGATAGACGCCTTCGAACCGATGCTCGTTGCTTGGTTACGTCAGGGGCTTGACCAGCACGACATCGTTGCGCTAACGGATGCAAGTGGCGCAATCCGTTTTGTTAACGAACGATTTTGCGAAATTTCGGGCTACACAGCTTCAGAATTATTAGGACAAAACCACCGCTTATTAAAATCAGGGGAACATCCCGATTCTTTCTACCGGGAGTTGTGGGAGACTATTTTGTCCGGGGAGATCTGGCGCGGCTCCATTTGCAATCGGGATAAGTCTGGTCGGCTTTACTGGGTGCAAACCACCATCATGCCCTTGCTCGGGCTTGGGGGCAGGACGTTGGGATATCTTTCTGTGCGGACGGATGTTACTCGTCTGGTTTTGGCCGAGCGGGAACTTGCGCTGAAAACCGCCGAACTGCATTTGCTTTTTGAGCATGCTCCGATCGGTTTGAGCTGGAGGGAATTTAATGCCGATGGGAGTCCTGGCCCCAACCACGTTAACCAGCGTTTCTGCGAGTTGATCGGACTCAGTCGCGTTGATGCCGCTGATCTAGGTAACGTTCAGCGGATCACCCATCCCGAGGATTGGCAGCAGCAGGCGGCCCTGAATGCCGAGATTTATGCCGGCAAGCGGGATTCATTTACGCTTGAGAAACGTTATCTGCACGCCGACGGAACTACGGTTTGGGGCATTCTTACCGTGGTGGTGCTGCGCGAGAAGGATGGTCGTATCACGCATCACTTTGCGATGCTTGAGGATATCACGGCACGGCATTTGGCGGAAGAGGAGTTGCGCCGCACCGAGTCCCGCTGGCGCACGTATATCCAGACGGCGAGCGAGATTCTTTACGCGCTGACGCCCGAGGGACGTTTGAAGTTTGTTTCGCAGGCATGGACTGCAAAGCTCGGCCATACGGTCGAGGATGTGGTGGGAACTTCATTTCGTGATTATCTGCACCCTGAGGATTTGGAGCGTTGGGATTTATTTTTTGAACGCACTCTTGCCACGGGAGGTGATGCGGAAGGGATCGAATATCGGGTTAGAAAAAAAGACGGGCGGTGGGTTTGGCATGCATCTACCGGTTCGGCTTACAGTGATCGTGACAAGCGGCGGGCATTTTTCGGCGTGGGGCGTGATATATCCGTCAGGCGCCAAGCCCAGCAGGAACTACGTGCGGCACTTGGACGCCTGGAGGAAATGGCTCGGATCATCGATCGTTCACCCTCCGTGGTCGTTTTATGGCGTTCCGAGGGCGGCAGTTGGCCGGTGGAGTTCGTGTCCGCTAGCGTGCGCCAGTTTGGTTATGAACCCGAGGACCTGATGTCCCGCCGCTTGAATTTTCGCGATATTACCCATCCCGTGGATCGGGAGCGGGTGGGCGCTGAGGTCGATGCCCATGCCGCCGCTGGTCATCGGGAATACAACCAAGAATACCGCATCCAATGTGTCGACGGCTCGGTGCGCTGGGTGGATGACCACACTATTGTGCGGCTGGACGAGCGCGGGGAGGTCACCCATCATGAGGGACTGATCACCGATATCACGGAGCGCAAGGCGGCCGAGGCGCGGGCGCGGGAGGTTCAGGAGCGAGAGCTCGAGCTCGCCCGGGACGTTCAACAGCATTTGCTGCCTAGCCGGTTTCCGGATCTCGGCCGGATAGACGTCGAAGTGCTTTCCCAGCCTTCGCAGCAGCTGGGGGGTGATTATTATGACGTTTTGCCGGTCGATGAACGGCATCATGGCTTCGTTATCGCGGATGTCTCGGGGAAGGGCGCGCCTGCCGCACTCATGATGGCCTCATGTCGCGCCAGTCTCCGCTTGTGTGCACCCGGTGAATTATCACCTGCCGCTGTGTTGCGCCGTGTGAATCGCGCGCTGCAACCCGACATGCCTCCGGGAATGTATATCACCCTTTTTTATTGTATCATAAATTTAGATACATTAGAGCTGCGGTATTGCCGAGCCGGCCACGAATCAGGTCTTTTGCTTCGGTCTGCGGGGGGCGATCCTGTTCTGCTGGGCGAAGGCGGCATGGCCTTGGGCATGGCCCCGGCCGAGTTATTTGATGCAATTCTGGACGAGGGGCGGGTGGTAATGGCTCCCGGCGATCTGCTGGCTCTCTATACTGATGGGGTGAATGAGGCCTGTAACGCCTCCGGAGAGGAATTTGGCCGCGAGCGCCTGGCTGATGCGCTTCGCCGTCACCAGAAAGAGCCATTGGCTGAGATCATACGGCGGATTGATCGTTATTTGCGTCAGTTTTGCACTCTGGCGCCTCGGCATGATGATCGTGCGCTTTTGGTTGTTCGGGCGCGGTAAATGCGACTGATCGGCACCGGTCTTTCCTGATCAGGTTCAGTTTTGCCCTGTTGCTGTTCGGTCCTCCACGCTCGGTTGATGTCTGCAGCCTCCTTCCCATTACTCTACGAGTCCCACGCCCATACCCCGCTCTGTAAACACGGTACAGGCGAGCCGGAGGAGTATTGTTATCATGCACTTCAAAAAGGATTACGTGGAATTATTTTTACCTGCCACGCTCCTTTGCCGAATGGTTGGTCGTCCGAGGTGCGCATGGCTGATAGCGAATTTCCAGCATATGTAGCTATGGTGGAGCGCGCGCAGGCGGCTTTTGCCGGGAGGCTCGATGTTTTGCTTGGGCTGGAGAGTGATTTCATGCCCGGGCTGGAGCCCTGGCTGGAGCGCCTCCATCGCCGGGCTCCGCTGCACCATGTGCTTGGCAGTGTTCACTATCAGATGGCGTTTTACCGGGAGAGATATTTCACGGGCGATGTTTTTTTGTATCAAAAAACCTACTACGAGCATCTGGCGTTGGCGGCAGAGAGTGGACTTTTCGATACTCTGAGTCATCCGGATTTAGTTAAAAATGAACGTCCTGCGGAATGGCATTTTCCTCGTATCCGTGACGTGGTGGAGCGTGCCCTCGACCGGATCGCGGTCACAGGAGTTGCTATGGAGTTAAATACCAGTGGCTTACTCAAAGCCATTCCCGAGATGAATCCGAACGCGGAGCAACTCCGACTCATGAGGGAGCGCGGTATTCCCGTCGTGCTGGGTGCTGACGCTCATCGACCGGACCGGGTGGCGGACGGATATGGCGCGGCACTCAGGTTGTTGATCGAGGCAGGGTATGAAGAAGTTAACATTATTGTTAATCGTCGTCGCCAGGCGATCCCGCTGCAACTGGCCCTGCAGAGCCTTCGTTAACACCTGCTAGCGCCTGCATTTGCCAGGCCTCGCGGATACTTTAAACTCATGTTTCACTCCCCTACCCCCTATGCCTTAGGGTCAGAAGCTGTTCCGGCTGCGACGGATTTGTCCCGGGACACTATAGCAGCACTTGCGACGCCCACCGGCAGTTCGGCGCTAGCGGTTATTCGTTTGAGTGGTCCGGCTTGTCGTGGACTCGCGGCGGAAATTTTTGGTCGTGAGCCGCAGCAACTCCCTGTGAGGCGACCTGTTTATGCCTCCTATCGTTCGATGTCCGGCCAAATGCTTGATGACTTGGTTTGGGTTTTTTTACCAGGGCCGCGCACGGTGACGGCTGAAGATACCTTGGAACTCTCGCCGCACGGGAATCCGCTTATTGTGCAGTTAATTCTAGATGACTTATTTAAGCGAGGTTGCCGTCCTGCCGAGCCCGGTGAATTCACGCGCCGGGCATTTTTATCCGGGAAAATAGATTTAACCCAGGCAGAGGCGGTCATGGATCTTATTCATGCCAGGAGCGAACGGGCATTGGCGGTCGCTCAACGGCAGTTAAGGGGCGGTCTGGGACGGGTAGTGGAGGGACTTATTGCCGAACTTCTGGTCTTGCTGGCCCGTATTGAAGTCTACGTTGATTTCCCGGATGAGGACCTGCCTCCTGAGGATCGCTTTGAGGTGATCGCGGCATTACGGGAAGTTCTACGTGGAACAAAACAGCTATTAGCGACGGAGCGCTTTGGCGGATTACTGCGAGATGGGGTGAAAACAGTTCTTTTGGGTGCTCCAAACGCGGGTAAAAGCAGTCTGTTAAACGCGTTAGTGGGACGATCTCGCGCCTTGGTGGGGCCCGAGCCAGGGACAACCCGCGATTACCTGGAAGAACGGCTTAAGATTGGCCCGCATTTGCTTCGTTTGGTAGATACGGCGGGATTAAATCCACTGCCTGGTGCCGTGGAGCGTCAGGGCATGGCGAAGACCTTGGAGTGTTTGATGGACGCGGACTTAGTGCTGTGGGTGCTGGATGCAGCGAATATAACGGTGGAGCTAGATCCCGTTTATGCTAAGCACCTTGTTGCCGGAAAAGTAATCGTGGTCTTAAACAAGGCCGATTTGGTGGCGGGTGGGCACATTGCCTCGCTAGCGCTCCCCCACCCTATTAAGGCTGTGTCCGCGATGACGGGACTTGGTTTGGTGGAACTTGGATTGGAGATCACTCAAGTTATCGATCGCTTTGCGCCCGACGCATTTGGCGCTGCCGAGTTGGCTGTAAATGCCCGACATGCCGAGGCATTACGCCGTGCAGAGGTCGTTCTGGATACGGCGGCGAACGGTTTGTCGGCTGAAAATGAATATCCGATAGAGTTAATTTCCAGTGATTTAAGAAGTGCATTGGATGCCCTTGGGGAGATAGCAGGACGAGTGGATCACGAGCGTATGCTCGATGCGCTTTTCTCGAATTTCTGTATCGGCAAATAAGTGTGTTATCGCCACGGGTTATTTGGGCGCGGTGTGACGCGACTTGTCCTTTGCTTTGGTCCAGCGTGTTTTGGTGCGTAAATGAGAGACAACCCTACCCTACCCTTTGATGTGATCGTTTGTGGTGCTGGTCATGCCGGTTGCGAGGCGGCCCTGGCATCCGCTAGGACTGGAGCGAGAACTTTGTTGCTGACCGGTAATCTTGATACTGTTGCCCAGATGAGCTGTAATCCCGCCATTGGCGGTCAAGCCAAGGGACAAATTGTGCGGGAAATTGACGCGCTTGGTGGAGAAATGGCGATCAATGCCGATGTGACGGGTATCCAGTTTCGGCTTCTTAACGAATCAAAGGGACCGGCGGTGCAATCGCCACGCGCGCAATGCGATAAGAAGGCCTACCAATTTAGGATGAAGCACACGCTGGAGATACAACCAAACCTGCAGCTTTTTCAGGCGACGGTTACCGGTTTGATTTTTGAACATGCTGCAGCAGGCGCACGGAGAGTCTGCGGTGTCAGGACGAATCTTGATTTGGAGTTCCGTTCCCAGACCGTGGTTGTCACTACGGGGACATTTCTCCGCGGGTTAATGCATATTGGGCAGAACAAAAACGAAGGCGGGCGGTTGGGTGATTTTAGTGCCAAGACCCTATCGGCTAGTTTTTTGGAAGCAGGTATTGAGTTACGGCGATTAAAAACGGGCACACCGCCCCGTTTGGCTGGCCGTTCCATCGATTTTAGCCGTATGGAGCCCCAGTATGGTGATGCTAGACCGACTTTATTTGCTTTTTATGACACCCGAGACGCTGAGCCCTTGTTCCACGTGGAACAAGGGGCGGGTAATGGGGTGACTCTCCGGGAGGAACGCTTGGGTTGGACGCCAGGGCGGGATCAAGTGCCTTGCTGGATGACCTATACGACGGACCGCACGGCTCAACTGGTGCGTGATAATTTGCATCTTTCGGCGATGTATTCAGGTGAGATTGAGGGCGTGGGGCCTCGCTACTGTCCTTCGATTGAAGATAAATTTGTCCGTTTCGCGGATAAACCCCGGCACTTGTTATTTTTGGAACCCGAGGGGCGGTCTACCAATGAGTTCTACATCAATGGCCTGTCCACCTCGTTGCCTTTTGCGGTGCAGGTGCAGATGGTGCGCAGCATTCCTGGCTTAGAGAGGGCCGAGTTATTACGACCGGCTTATGCGGTGGAGTATGATTTTGCGCCCCCTACCCAGCTTTATCCATCCTTAGAGTCTAAGAAAGTGGAGCATTTGTTTTTCGCCGGCCAAATTAACGGCACTTCCGGCTACGAGGAAGCGGCGGGTCAGGGATTGATCGCGGGGGTAAACGCGGCCCGTAAAACGCGCGGCGAGTCGCCGCTGATCCTAGGGCGGCACGAAGCTTACATTGGAGTTTTGATCGATGATCTTGTGACGAAGGGCACTACGGAGCCGTATCGGATGTTTACCAGTCGAGCGGAGCATCGCCTGTTGTTTAATCATGGTAGTGCGGAGTTGCGTTTGCTGAACCATGCACGCGAAGGCCGATTGATTTCGCCCTCAAGGCTTGCCCGTATCGAAGCAAAGGCCGAACGTATCAATCAGTGGCTTGAGTTATTGGAACGAATGCGACCGGTTGCGGGGGAACTTGGGGTAGGGGAGGGGACTTGGGCGGATTTGTTGCGACGCCAGGCGGCCAAGGGGGGGGGCATGGCGGAAATTCAAGCTGCGAGTATCGGTCCGGCGGGTTTTTTGCAGCTGCCCGAGGTGGAGCGAGTTGAGGTGTGCTATCGGATTGTTTATGCGGGTTATCTGGCGCGGGAGCAACGTCAGGTGGCTAAGTTGTTGGAGGTAGAAAAAGTGAAGATACCTCCGGATTTTGACTTTTCGGCGGTGCGTGGGCTCCGCGCTGAGAGCCGGAGCAAATGGATAGACGCCCGTCCGGTTTCGGTGGGGCAGGCGGGGCGAATCAGCGGGGTGAGCCCGGCAGACTTGAGCGTTCTCTTGGTGGCGTTGGAGGCGCGCAGGCGTGATCGTTTGGATGCTGTGCCCGATCAACGTTTGGATTAAATAAAACGAAAATAATTTATTTAGAATATATTACAAAAGTTTATATCGTTTACTGGGACTACCCTAAGAAATTTTGACGTGGATTGGTTTCGAGAAACTCGGTGATGAAACGGGCGAACGCGGCGCCGAATTCTTCTCGTTTCTTTTCACCCATGCCGAAGATGCCTTGCATATCTTTTTCGCGGCACGGGTATTCACGAGCCATCTGGCGCAGGGTTTTGTCACCAAAAATTACATACGCTGGGACTTCGCGCTCGTCGGCGAGGCGTTTGCGTAATTTTTTGAGCTCGTTCAGCAGGATCTCGTCGCATTCGACGTCGCCTTCACGACGGACGGCTGAACGTTTCGCCTTCGGGGTGAACTCTGACGGCTTGGTCAGGGTAACGGACGCCCGCGACTTGAGCAGCCCTAGGCCTTCCGTGGTGAGTTCTAAAGTGGGGAATTCGCCTTCGCCCTGGGCGACATAGCCAAGGCGCTGGAGTTCACGGCCGACGGCAGCCCAGTGGTGGCGGGGCAGGTCGGCGCCGATACCGTAGGTGCTGAGGCGGTCGTGTCCCCATTTGAGGACCTTTTCCGTCTTCGCGCCGACCAGCACCTCGACGACGTGGTTCAGGCCGACGCCGAAACGCGAGGCCTGGCGGCAGCGGTAGACGCAGGAGAGAAACTTTTGGGCATGGACGGTGCCATCGTAGGTTTCGCGCGGATCGTTGCAGTTGTCGCAGGCGGCGCAGTTATTGAGCGGAAAGGACTCCCCGAAGTAGGCGAGAAGTTCGCGTCGTCGGCAGCCGGGATCTTCGGCGTAACGCGCCATGAGGCGGAGTTGGGCGCGGGCGCGCTGTTGTTCGGCTTCATCGGTGATTTCGTCGAGAAAGTGGGTTTGTTTGGCGATATCGCCACCGGAGAATAGCAGTAGGCAGTCGCCGGGCAGGCCGTCTCGGCCCGCGCGGCCGGTTTCCTGGTAGTAGCCCTCGAGGTTCTTGGGCAGGTCGTAGTGGATGACCCAGCGGACGTTGGGCTTGTTGATACCCATGCCGAAGGCGATGGTGGCGCAGATGATCTTGGTCTCGTCGCGCAGAAATACCTCTTGGTTACGGGCGCGTTCGGCCCCGTCGAGGCCGGCGTGGTAGGGTTTGGCGGCGTAGCCCCGGGCGGCGAGCGATTCGGCGACTCGCTCGGCGGTGGCGCGCGAGGCGCAATAGACGATGCCGGACTCGTCCTCGCGGCGTTTTACCCAGTTGATGATCTGTTTAAGGGGCTCATCCTTCGCGAGGACCTTATAGGTCAGGTTGGGCCGATTGAAGGAGGCGACAAACACGGCTGGTTCGCGCAGGCGCAGGTGTTTAATGATATCCGTTCGCACGCGCTCGGTGGCGGTGGCGGTAAGGGCGATAACGGGAATATCAGGCAGGAGCTCGCGGAGTTGAGCGATCTGGCGGAATTCAGGGCGGAAATCGTGGCCCCATTCGGAGACGCAGTGGGCCTCGTCGATGGCGAGGCACTGGACGTTCCACGCCCGCAGGTTTTCTTTCCAGTTGTCCAGCATCAGACGCTCTGGTGCGACGTAGAGGAGGCGGAATTCGCCACGGTGCAGGCCGGCGAGGCGCGACCGGGCGGTGGCGGAGTCTAGCGATGAATTTAGAAACGTGGCGGCGACGCCGGCGGCCTGCATCTGATCAACCTGGTCTTTCATCAGCGCGATGAGTGGCGAGACGACGACGGTCAGGCCGGGGCGGTGCAGGGCGGGGAGCTGGAAACACATCGATTTGCCGCCGCCGGTGGGTAGCAAGGCCAAGACATCTCGCCCGGCGAGGCTGGTCTCGATGATCTCGCGCTGGAGCGGGCGGAACTGGTCGTAGCCGAAGGTGGTGCTTAGCGTGTGGAGGAGTTCTTCGAGGGACGGCACGGCGCGGGTGGGGACAACATCGGACGCGTAACGTCTTCGTCCAATCAAGAAAGCGTGTCTGGGTGTCTAGCTTACCCGAAAATTATTCTGCAGGCGGCTTGGACAATCGAGCTACGAATGCCAAGGTGGGGCGTGTCCCCACTTCTTATGGCTGCGATCGCCCTCGTCGTGTGCTGCGTGCTTTTTGCCGGATTTTTCCGGGTCGCGCGTCGTTTGGATAATTATGGTATCGTGGACATCATCTGGAGTTACGCGTTTGGTCTAGTCGCACTGGTCTATGCTGGGTTGGCTGACGGTTGGGCGCCTCGGCGTTGGTTGGTGGCTATGCTGGTCCTGTGCTGGAGCCTACGGCTGGGAACCTACCTTTATCGTCGGGTGATGGCGCATCATCCTGTTGAGGACGGTCGTTATCGGGAGTTGAGGGTGCGTTGGGCGGCGAACTTTGCGCGGGAGATGGGGCGGTTTTATCAATTGCAGGCTGTTTCGGTGGTAATCTTGGCCACGCCCTTTTTGCTCACAGCGGGGCGGGCTGAGATCGGTTTCACGGTCTCGGACGGCGTAGCGTTCGCGCTTTTCACTCTTTCGTTGGCCGGCGAGGCGTTGGCGGACCAGCAGTTGGCGGGGTTCAAGCAAAACGCTGCAAACAAAGGGCGGGTTTGTGAGGTGGGGTTATGGGCCTGGAGCCGCCACCCGAACTACTTTTTCGTTTGGTTGAGTTGGGTAAGTTTCGCGGTTTTTGCTTGGCCAGCGACTTGGGGTTGGCTCGGGCTTATTGCGCCTGGCTGCATTCTTTACCTGCTGCTTTTCGTCACGGGAATACCGATGACCGAGGAGCAAGCGGTGAGGACCAAGGGCGATGCCTACCGTGACTATCAGCGGCGGGTATCTGCCTTTGTGCCGTGGTTTTCCCGGAAAACCTCCCCGCCTTTTTCCCCATGATCGACTCCCTCCTCGAAAAAAACCTGCTGCCCGATTGGCTTGTTCGGATTGGTATCCGGCGTTTGTTGGCGCAACGCATCCGTGAGGAGGAGGGTCGCTACGATTGCGAGGCCTACGTCGCCGACCTGAAGGCCCGCGCGCTGGCCGAGCAGACCACTGCCGCTAACGAGCAGCACTACGAGGTGCCGACTCCGTTTTACCAATATTGTCTGGGCAAACGTCTCAAATACTCCGGTTGTCTCTACCCGACCGGTAGGGAGACGCTTGATCAGGCGGAGGAGCTCATGCTTGCCCTCTACGCCGAGAGGGCACAGTTGGCGGACGGCCAGCACATCCTTGAGCTCGGCTGTGGATGGGGATCGCTCTGCCTTTATAACGCCGAGCGCTTTCCGAATGCGCGCATCACCGCCATCTCCAACTCCCGGACCCAAAAAGAGCATATCGACACTGAGGCGCGGCGGCGCGGGCTGGGCAACCTCCGCATCATCACCTGCGATATCAACGCCTTCGACATCGCGCCGGCGCAGTTCGACCGGGTGGTGTCGGTCGAGATGTTCGAGCATCTCAAAAACTACGAGCTCCTCTTCCGGAACATCGCCCGCTGGCTCAAGCCGGGCGGGCTGCTTTTCACCCACATCTTCACGCACAGCCGCTTCAGTTATCACTTCGTGGCGCGAGATGAGACCGACTGGATGAGCCGCTACTTTTTCACCGGCGGCCAGATGCCGGCGCATGATTTGTTCATGCAGTTCCAGGGCGACCTGAAGTTGTTGCAGGACTGGAAGGTCAACGGCCGCCACTATCAGCAGACTGCCGAGCACTGGTTGAAAAACATGGACGCGCACCGCGACGAGATCCTGCCGCTTTTCCGCGACACCTACGGGGCGGAGCAGGCGACGAAGTGGTGGGCCTACTGGCGGGTCTTCTACATGGCCTGCGCCGAGCTCTGGGGCTACAAACGCGGCGAGGAGTGGCTGGTGAGCCACTACGTCTTCCGCAAACCGTGAGCCCGCAGCTTTGACCCCTTCAGCATGACCCCGTATCTTGGTGCCGTCACCTATCTCGTCCGCGACTATGACGAGGCGATCACGTGGTTCAAGAGGTGCCTGGGTTTCAGCCTCGTCGAGGACACCTTGTTGGTGCCGGCTGCGGATGACGCACCCGCCAAACGCTGGGTTTTAGTCGCCCCGCCGGGGGCGCCGCAGACGTGCCTTTTGCTGGCGCGGGCTTCTTCAGTAGATCAACAAAGGTCAGTCGGGGCGCAGGCAGGTGGGCGGGTGATGTTTTTTCTGCACACGGACGATTTTGCCCGCGACTATGCCGCGTTCTTGGCCGCCGGGGTGGTTTTCCGGGAAGCCCCGCGCTACGAGGCCTATGGCACGGTTGCGGTGTTCGAGGATCTCTATGGCCAGCCGTGGGATTTATTGGAACCCGCGCGTGGCGAGGCGTCCAAAAACAAGTAGGGCCCGCCGATTACCCCTAAACGGCGGGCCCTTTTCTTTTCTAGCCCGGTTTAAAACCCGAGCTATCCATGTTACCCCTAAACCCTGCCTTGGCAGGGAAGTGTTTCTAAGAACACTTTGCTTTATGCATCCCGCGTGCCAACCCGGCGGGAAACTTTTTCGGGTTAGTGATGGGTATCCTGGAAGGGCGCAAATTTGGCCAGTTGATCGGCAATTTGACGGTCACTGCGGCAGCGAGGCATTTTGTTTTGGCCTCCCCAGCGGCCGGCGGAGCGCTGCCATTGTTCAAAAACCCCCGGCATCACCAGACGCACAGTGGGGCTGAGTAGCCCGCCACCCTTGCGTTTGGCTTCGTAGTCGTCGTTAAGGCGTTGGAGTTCCTCGTCGAGCAGTTCAGCCAGCACCGGGCCAGTAGGGGTTTTTTCGGTGCCCGGGCGGAGTTCGAGCCACCACTCGTGGCTGCCGCGTTTTTGGCCGATGAGGGAATCGATAAAGATCGGGGCGACGTGAAAATTCACCACCTGCCACTGGTGGCGGGTGGTGACGGCGGTGAGGGCGTCGGTCAGCTCTTTTTCGATCACGTGTTCTCCGAAGGCGCTCAGCTGTAATTTTGTGCGGCCGGCGTAAACTAGACGGGCGGGCGCGGTGGAGAGGAAGCGCACGACATCCCCGATAACGTATCGGGTGAGACCGGCGGGCGTGCTCATGACCAATGCGTAGTCTACGCCGGTTTTGACGCCTTCCAAAGGCACGGCCTTGGCCCCGAGGTGATCGAGGCGGTCTTCGTCAAAATCATTTAGCGGTATGAATTCGTAGAAAATTCCGGCGTTGGCGATCAGGCGCAGGCCCGCGCTGGCGTCGGTATCTTGGGCGGCGATGAAGCCTTCGGAGGCCGGGTAGACTTCGTGGAAATTGACTCCCGGGCCGCACACCGCCTCCAACTCCTTCTTGAATGGCCCGATCGGCACGCCCCCGTGGACGAGGCATTCGAAGTGAGGCCAGATTTCGCGCAAAGAACTGTATTTTCTACCGCCGTTTATCCGGCTGGCCTCTTCCATCATCGCGGCGGCGAGGATAAGGACCCAGCTTGGAATGCCTGCGAGCATCCGGATATCGCGACCGGCGCAGCGGCGGGCGATGGCGTCGATTTTGGCCGGCCAGTCAGCTAGTTGAGCGATTTCGGCACCGGGTTCGTAAAGGTGTTTTTCGACCCAGGCAGGGAGGTTTAAGGCGGTGATGCCGCTCAGGTCGCCTGCGAAGGCAGGGTGGTTTTTCGACTCGGACAAGGGGGACAGGGTAGTCGCGCCCCCCAGGAAAAGGTGTTTGCCGCCAAAGACGTTTGCGTGGCCGGTTCTGGCCGAGTAGTAGAGGAGTGAATCGAGGCCGGCTTGCCGGAAATGTTCCAGCATAGCGGGCGTGACGGGCAGGTATTTGGTGCGACCGGCGGTGGTGCCGGAGGAGACGGCGTAGTAAGCGCAACGACCGGGCCAGAGCACATCGGCCTCGCCCGCTTTCATTCGGTCAACGTAGGGGGCGAAGCCTTCGTAGGTGCGCAGGGGCACCCGCATGCTCCAAGCGGTAGGGCTGAGTCGGGGTTCGATGCCGTGGGCCCTACCGTAGGCGGTGGTCGCAATTTGTTTTCTCAGTCTGGTGGCGATTTCGGCTTGGGCTTTCAAGGCCCAGCCCTGGGCTCGGAGTTGGCGGGCGCGGTGGTTACCTATCCATTTTGCCCCGAGTGAAAGCAGCGACTTTGGCGGGGTAAACATCTTCAAGAGATTAGGACGGGCAGAGTGGACGAACAAGCCCCGCTGCCTTGGAGCCGCAAGGGAATTCAGGCCGCTTCCAAGACTTTACGAGGTTTTAAACTACGGTAAAATCGGCCGAAGTGGGGCAGGAAGTTTTCAACGTGGAAAATCAGCGAGGCATGCTGGACAGGGGTGCCGCGGGGATTGGCCACCAAGAGGCAGCGACCACGGGGGAAGAACGAGCCGCAGGCCCGCTCGAAGGTCGGTCGGGCGGTGGCGTGTTCGCTGAGCACGGAGCCCTCTTTTTCGGCGTAGAGGATGAGCGCGGGGGCGTCGGCGAGGGGCAGTAGCTCGGGCGTGAGGTAGCTGGTGGGCGATGCCATGGCGGCCATGGCGCGGACGCGGGCGAGGGCACCGCGCGGGGTGATGCCGGCGATGGTGCCCAGCACGCCGGCGCGCAGGGCGGCGAGTTCGGCCTTGGTCATCAAGGTGGCGAGGGCGAGTTTGTTCTGGGCCCCGGCCTCGAACATCCGCGCAAAAATGGCGCGGGCCTTTTCTACGGCCGCGTCGCTGGCGTGTTCGGGCGCATCCAGCATGGGCTTGAGGGCCCGACCGAGCAGGGTGGAGGGCTTGGTTTCGCCCGGAGCTACGATATCCTCGGCGCAGCAAACGGGGCTGACCAGCATTACTCCAGCGAGCGTAGGGGCGGCCTGGCTGTTGAGACGGGCTCTTCTCAGCCAATCGAGCACCACGCCGGCACCAAAGCTTACCGCAAGAATCACAGGGGCGGCGCCTTCCCGGTCGATGACTTCCGTAACCAGATCTTCCAGCTGCGCACCGATCAACTCGAGTGAAAAATCCCCTTTTGCGTAGTCGACGAAGTAGATGCTGCCCTGGCGGGCGAGGAAGCCGCGCAGGAGGTAAACTTGTTCGCAGGCGTCCGGCACAAAGCCGCCCAGCACGATAGTGGGTCTAGCTCCGCGGTGGGCCTCGCGTCGCACGGTGGCGAGCGCGCCGACCCCACCCACGCCACGCGCCAGGGCCGAGCGCACCGCTGGTCCTGCTACCGAAGAAAGGGTTTCCAAGCGTGGCGGATTAAAACGGCGACTCGTCGTGCGAATCAGGGTGCGTAGGGGTTGCGCAGGCGATACTTGGCCAAAGGCGGCCAGTAAGGACAGGGCGGGGGCAAAACTCAGGGCAGGCATGACAGAGTGAAAAGGCGGCGACGAAACCGGGATAGGGAAGGTTAGGGCTTAGACTTGGAATTCTGCGTGACGAGGTTTTTTACGATTGTGCCAAGTTCAGTGAACATGGGTCATCTCTCGCAAGTTTCGCCGGACCGCGTAACCCGCTATTCACTATTCCGAAACATATCCGTCACATTTGACCTCGGAAATTCTGCAAACCGCGGGGTCAGGTGATATTTAATGGCATTTGCGTTTCGGTTCTTGGCCCCGAGGCCGGGGTCGTGCCTTTTGGGCTTAGCCTGACTTATGCTTCCGCCTATTCTATATGAGGACGACTTCCTCATCGCCTTCGATAAACCCAGCGGCCTGCTGATCGCGCCTGATCGCTGGGATAAGGCCCGGGCCAACTTGATGACCGAGGTCCATGCCCGTTTAGGGGAGCACGTTGCTAACGTGCATCGGCTGGATGCCGATACTTCCGGCGTGATTTTGTGCACGAAGGATAAGGCCGCGCTCGATTTCGTCTCCGGCCAGTTTCAATCTAAGACCGCTCAAAAAACTTATCATGCGCTGTGTTACGTGCCGCCGGTGGATGAGGCGATGAAAGTGGGTCGGACCCAGCGCGACGAATCGGGATTGTTGCCGGCCGAGTTCACGGTCGATTTGGCCTTGGGTGAGGATGAGGCGCAACCCGGGCGCATGCGGGTTTTTAAGCGGAGAGGAGGGAAGGCGTGTGAAACGCGCTTTCGCACCCTGGAGCGTTTCCATGACCGGACCGGCCGAGCCTACGCCTGGGTGGAGTGCCGACCGCTGACCGGGCGGACGCATCAGCTCCGCGTCCACCTTGCGGCGGTCGGGGCGCCCATTATGGGAGATTCGTTTTATGGCGTGCCGGGCATCGAGTTACGACTTTCGGATTTAAAACGCGGCTACAAGGGTCGCGAAGATGAGCGACTTTTGCTGACCCGCTTGGGTCTGCATGCGAGTATCTTGACGGTGAATCATCCCGCTACCCGCTTGCCCGTTACGATCACTGCGCCCCTGCCGCGGGAGTTTGAGGTGGCGTTAAAAAACCTGCGCCGCCACGGCGTTTGATTGAGCTGATTTCGGCGAGCTCGAGCTCGGACCATTGACTGAGGCGAAAGACATGGCTGGTTTAAAACTTACCCGCCCAGCACACTTGCCGCCGGCGTTTTCCTACGTTGGCCGCGATGAAGGCTAACAGGCCGACCCACACCGAAGCGGTTGCCGGTTCCGGGATGGCAGTGGTCGCCCAAGCCAGACCGTAGGCCACGGCGCCGCCTGGGATGCCATCGAGGTCGTAGACGGCGTTATCGAAGCGCACCCGCAAGCCGAGGCGTTCGCCCGGGCTCGCTTCAAAGCGGAGAAACTCGGCGGTGTTGTAACTGCTGCGCGAGGCGGCCAGCAGGGTATCAAAGGTGCCGTTCAAGCTCACTGACCAGACTTCCAAATCGAGGTTGGCGAAACTGCCGTAGGTGGTGACGCCGGTGACCGAGTCAAAGGTGTCCGTCGTGAACCAGTTAAGTGCCACGGTAAATTCGAGCGCTTGGCCCCCAGCGAAGGAATCGAGGGTGTAGTTGTTGACTCCGCCGAGATCGATCCGGCTGAAATCCCAACCAAGCGAAGTCAGTCCGGTGCCGCCGGCCACGCCGGGGACGTCAGTCGTGCCGAGCGCGTAAACGTAGGCGGCGCTCCCAAGGTCGACCCGGCCCGCGCCGGTGCGGAAGTCGAGCGCCTGGGTGGTCACGAGCACACCACCGGGGGTGGTGCGCTGGCCGTTGTCCCAGCCCTCAGTTCGGCTGGCCGAGGCCATCAGCACCGAGCGCATGACCCGAGTGTCGAGCGCCTCGGTCTGAGGCAGGTTATACGGGCCGGTGCGGATCAACTCTTTGAGCAGTCCGATACCGCCGGCCACGACAGGCGCGGAGAAGCTGGTGCCGCTCTGGGAGAAGGTGAAGTAGAGGTTGTTTGCGGCGGTAACGAAGCCGCCGAGGGCGGGCTCAAGACCGCCGGTGGGTTGGAGGTAGGCGGCGAGGGCGAAATTTTCGCCCGGGGCGGCGAGATGCACGGCGGCGCGGGCCGCCGAGGTTACGGTGTCGGTCGCGGGGTTGTAGAATGCAACCGGACCGCTTGAGGAAAAATCGGATGGGGTCAGCCAGTTGGGGCCGCCGAGGGCGCCGACCGTGATGACGTTGAACGATGAGCCGGGTCCACCGACGGTATTTGGGCCGGGTCCGGAATTACCTGCGCTAAAAACGGTGGCGACGGATGTATTCTGCGCGGCGAGGCCGGTGATGATGCGGGTCTCGCGTTCGCGGGCTGAGGGGTCTTCAAAGCCCCAGCTGCTGTTGATCACGTCGGCCCGTCCTTGAGGGCCGCCTTCATAGAAGGCCACATAAGGGGTGCGAAACGAGGTGTCGCTGATCTCGAAGGAGCCAAGGTTATCGAGGGTTTTGTCGAAATGAGTGGCGATGGCTCCAGACCAGAGGGTGGCCAGCGGGGCCATGCCGGCGCCGGCGAGGGTTAGGCTGACCGAGGTGTCCGGGTTGATCACCGTCTTTGCGCCGACGAGCACGTGGGCGACCATGGTGGCGTGGAAATCAAATTCGCCGAGCTCGGGAGCATCCGAGGTGATGGGGGCGTTGACCAACCGGGCCGGGCTGGCGGGGATGCCAAGGGCGGTGCGGTCGAAGACTTCGTGGCCGGACCAAGGATGGCCGGCTTCTACGTTGGCGATGACCACGCCGGTTCCGTAGTAGCCGGCGTTCCACAGCACGTCGGTGCCGACTGCGTCGTTGATAAAAAACGGATTCGTCTGCACGCCGCCGAGCAGGTGGGATTCGGCACCAAAGGCCGGGGCCGCGAGCAAAAGGGAAAGTCCAAGGGCGACGCGGAGGAGGGGATTCGGGCGCATGGGTGGGAGCAAGTTTAGAAGGGCCTCCGTGGCGGTGGCGTCAACGGGTTTGGCCGGGAGCCAGGGGTGGAGTGATCCGGGGTTGAAAAGCAGGGTGGGGCGGTTCGTGCTCCGGGCTCGAATATTATTTGCCGCCTATGAAACCTCCCGCCTGTTCAGTTTGCACCCTCGAAGACGTGCTTGCGCACCCCGAGCACTGGGAGTGCGCCATCTGCGGTCACGAGTGGCCCAAGGCGGAGGCCCCCGAGGGGCCCCGTGTGGTCAAGGATACCCATGGTAACGTGCTCGCCGAAGGCGATAGCATCACGACGATCAAGGATCTGAAGCTCGGCGGCTCCCAGGTGTTGAAGGCTGGCTCCAAGGCCAAAAACATCCGCCTCGTGGACGGCGACCACGAGATCGACTGCAAAGTCGACGGCGTCGCTATTATGCTGAAGGCTTGCTTCGTGAAGAAGGCCTGAGCGCACTTCGCCTCGTGCCGGACTTAGGTGAATTGGGTTTAAGTTTTGACGGGAAAGGCGTGCGCTCAGCTTTCCTCTTGGTGCAACCCCTCCCCGACTTTGTTACATGACCCCGGCATTTTTCCGCGTATGCGCGTTTTGGTTTTTATCGATCGTCGTGGCAGCGGGCTTGAACGCCCAAGCGCCGGGCGCCACCTCCGTCGTCGATGAGTTCGCGGAATACGAAACGCCCGCCGCCAAAGACGCGCGGCTGGGTTGGTGGCGCGAGGCCCGTTTCGGGATGTTTATTCACTGGGGGGTTTACTCTTCGCTGGCGGGCGAGTGG
Organism: uncultured Verrucomicrobiota bacterium; assembly: GCA_903869675.1. Lineage (GTDB taxonomy): Bacteria > Verrucomicrobiota > Verrucomicrobiia > Opitutales > Opitutaceae > IMCC26134_A. Next base: position 46,546 of record CAIQAB010000023.1, read on the forward strand.
AAGGGGCGGCGGGTGGAAGGCTATTCCGAGCATATCCAGCGACTCTGCAAAATCAGGCGAGCGGACTATTTTGAGGAGGTGGTGAAGCCGTTTAATCCCGTCCTGTTCGATGCCGATTCTTGGGTGCGAACGGCGAAGGAGGCTGGCATGGGCTATATCGTCATCACCGCGATGCACCACGATGGAGTGGCGATGTATGACTCGCAAATCGACGACTATAACGTGGTCAAAACCAGTCGTTTTGGCCGGGATCCGCTGCGCGAGCTCAAGGCGGCCTGCGACCGGGAGGGGCTCAAGCTGGGCTTTTATTATTCGCAGGCGACTGATTGGTCGTTGGCGGAGGATCCGCGCTATCCGGAACCCAACGGGCCGCAGCGCCGTCTGGCTTGCGTGGAGCGCAAGGTCTTGCCGCAGATTCTCGAGCTTATTGCCAACTACCAACCCGCGCTGCTCTGGGGGGACACGCCTCATTTGAATCCCCCCGGTCTCAATGAACGCATCCTGCGCGCGGTCCGGAAGGCGGATCCAAATCTGATCGTAAACGGCCGCCTCGCGGGTGCGCGCCATGGCGATTATCTCACCACGGCCGACCGGCCGGCGGAGTTCGGTTTGATGCGCGGACCGGACGAGCGCGACTGGGAGGCGATCCCGACCACCAACGAGTCTTACGGCTATCACGCCTTTGATAAATCGCACAAACCGCCGGTGCACTTTATCCAGTTGCTGGCGAAGGCCGCGGGGCGCGGCGGCAACTTGTTGATGAATTTCGGGCCGCGTGGGGACGGCACCTTCGCGCCGGAAGATCAGGTTATTTTGCAGGCGCTGGCGGCTTGGTGGCGGATCAACGGCGAATCAATCCGTGGCACCGAGCGCACGCCGTTGGCGCCGCAGAGCTGGGGCGAATCCACCCTCAAGGGCCGCCGGCTTTATCTGCATGTTTTCCAATGGCCTGCAAACGGGCTTCTGCGGGTCGGTGGTCTCACCGCCGATATCCTTCGCGCCTCGTTGCTGGGGGCGCCGACCGAATCGCTGGATTACACGCGGATTGGTCCCGATATGGAGCTGCGTTTGCCGGCTCGGCCGGTTGACGCGGCGGACAGCGTGGTTCTGCTCGAGTGTGCGCAGCCGCCGCAGGGGGACGCCGAGTTTTTGGTGCAAACGAATATGCCCAATGTGCTGAGTGTATTCACTGCCGAGTTACGGCCCGCTCCGGTGCCCAAGGCTTCCTGGCGGCTCGGCAAAGGCACCTCGTTGACTTCCCATGTGCAGGGCTGGAGCCAATCCGATTGCGAGGTTCTCTGGCGGACGCGTTTGGCGGTGGCGGGCACATTCGAGGTGTCGGCGCTTTACGATGCGCCCGATGCGAAGGGTGCCAGCCAAGTGGATACGGTAGGTGGGAAAATAACGACTGCCGGCGGGCTTACTTATGGTGGTGAGGTGCGGGTTTCATTGGGCAGACACACGCTGGAGGCCCCCGTCGCTGTCTCCGGAATGGATGTGGTGCTGCCGCTTGGCCGCGTCGCGCTCGCGGCTGGATCGTTCGAGATCAAGGTCTCTGCCGCAAAGATCACCGGCCAGGAATTGATGCGATTAAAGAGTCTGCGGCTCGTGCCGGTGGCGCCTTAGGAGCAACTCACGTTCATGGTGTGGGCCCCATGAACTGCACGAGCAGGGGAGCCAGCATATCCTGCCAAATGGCGTAGCCGGCGGCTGTGAGGTGCAGTTTATCCGGCCCGAGGCCGAGCCATGAGTCGCCTTCCGGTGTCATGCGTTCACCGAGGTTTAGCCGGAACACGGTTTTGTTGTCCGCGTAACCTTGGATCAAGTCGTTCACGGCCGTGACCAAGGCGGTGCGTCGAGCGGTGGGCAACAGGTCCATGAGCACGATTTTGGCGGACGGGAAAAGCGCGCGGGTTTTGTTCACCACGGCGAGGATGCTTTTGGCGGTTTCGGCGGCGGGGCCGCTGTTATTGGTGCCGATTAAAATGACGGCTACCTTGGGCTGGAGCTCGTGGAGGCCGGGGTAGTCGAGTCGGTAGAGCACGTTTTCCACGGTATCGCCGGGGATGCCGTAATTGAGCGCGCGGCGCGGGGCGAAGTGTTCTTTCCACAGCTGACCGTCCCACCCGAAGGTGATGGAATCGCCGATGAATATCAGATCGCAGGCGCCTTTCATCGCGTCTACGTTTTGGCGTTGGGTAACGAGCCAGAGGCCGGGTTTGTAGCGCGTGCCATTAGGCTCGATCAAGGGCGAGGAGGATTCGGCCTTGGGCGGGGTGGTAGCGGATGTGAGCGCGGGTGACAGGGCCTCCGCTACGGCGTTGCCGAGCAGGGTGTAAACCTCGGGTGTCCAGTGCGTGAAATCCTTCCGATTGAGTCCGGTTGCGATCTGGGGTTTCAGCAGGGCGTGAGCGTCTATCACTGCCAGGCCTGCCTCTGCGGCGAGGCGGTCGGATGTCGGGTTGGTTATCTGGCTGGCATCGGCTTCCGGGTTTTCGAAGACGGCGGCGTCCTTGCCCCAAGGGGTGGTGCGAACCCAGAAAACCTTTTTTGCGCCGGTCGCTTTCAGGCGGGTGAAAACCTGTCGCAGCCGCTCTTCATAGCCCTTGGGGTTTTTGCCGTCGTGGATGCCGAAATTAACCACCACGAAGTCCCAGGTGTTCCGGCTGTTTTGGTTGAGCCAGACTTCGCCAAACTCCTGAAAGCGGGCGGTGGGGCCGCAGTTGGCGGGGGCGCGGTGCACGTTGGCTTTGCCCTTCAGGGCTTGGCGCACGGTGGCGGTGTAGGCGCGCGAGATCGAGTCGCCGATGATCAAAACGCGGGGCAGGTCGGGGTCGTCCTGGACGTAGGCCCACGCATCTTCCGCGGCGTCGTAGGGTTTGGGACCGAAAAGGTCGGTGACGTAGTGGGGAAAATAAAAACCGCCCAGCTGATCTTCGAGGGTGCGCAGCCACACTTGCTCCTCGGCGCTGGCGGCTTGCACGCGGTCCAGCCACTTTTGGTAAAGGGAGGGTTTTATTTTATCCGCATACTTGTTCTGCAGCTGGGCCTCGGTGGCGTTGCGCGGCTCGTGGGCCGGGGGGCTGGCGGGCGCGGTGGTTTGGCCCGTCAGCAGCGGGAGGATACCGAGCAGAGCGAGAGTTAATAGACGGGGGCGGGATAGTTGCATGGGGGTGGTTAGTTGGGGTTTAATTCCAGAATCTGGCCGGCGGCGCGCAGGCGCTTTTGCAGCTCGGCTATGGGAACGAGGTGAACGGAGGTATCATCGTGGCTGGCCATGGCGGCGGCTACACCCGCGGCCTGGCCGGCGATCATGAATTGGGGCTCCATGCGAAAGGAGGCGAAGGCGATCGTGGAGGCGCTGGCGCAAACCGGCACGAGCAGGTTTTGGCATTCGCTGAAGCGCGGCAGCAAGGCGCGGTAAGGGATGTCCCACGGCTCCACCGGCTGGCTTAGGTAGCCCTCCATGTAGACCTCCTCGGCGGCTTTCGGAAAGTAGAAGGTCTTCAGGGAGACCCATTGGACCTCGCGGATGTCGATGTTGTAGCCGGCCACCCCGATGCAGTCGAATTTGCGCGGGTTGGTCATCAGGTCGTGCTGAGTCAGCACGTATTCGCCGGTCATGCGGCGGGCTTCGCGGATGTAGAGCTGGTGGGGCCAACCGCCGGTGTCGGTGAACTCGTCTTTGCAGAGCCCCCAAGGCGCATATTTGGCGCGAATGTTGGCTGGCACGGACGGATCATTTTGGAGGTAGTAAACCAGACCGTGGGCCCAATCGAGGTGTTGTTGCCAGATCTCTTTGCGGCGGGAGGGGGAGCCATCGGGGTAGTCTTGGTTGGCGCCGAGTAGATTGAGCGAGAACGGGTAGCCGGCGTTGATGTCGGTCTTGCCGTTGGGCATCGGTTTTATGCCGAGTATGTTTTGGACTTTTTCTCCGCCTACCTCGAAACAGCGGCGCACCAGCTCGTAATCGTCGGGATTGTAGTGCTCGGGGCGGGGGATGGGCAGGCGGTTTTCGGGGACGTCGGTGAGGCAGAGGCGGAAGCAGTAGCCTTGGATTTTCCCGTCGCCGGCTCCGGTGGGGGCGAGGTCCTCCTCGGCCGTGATGTGGGGCAGCAGGCGGCCGTCTTTCCAAGGGGAGATCGCAAAGTTCACCTGATGATTACTGCGCAGAATCTCGCGGCGACCGGCGAGGGGTTCCTGGTGGAGATCGCGGCTCTCGCGCCCGATGCGGTAGGAGACACCGGCGGCTTTCAGGAGGTCGCCCTCGTAAGTCGCATCGATGAAGACCTTGGCGGAAAAAATCCGGCCGGCGGTTGTCAGGAGGGACCGGATACGGCCCTCGGTTTTGATGATGGTTTCGATGCTCTGGCCGTATTCGACGGTGACGTTCTGTTCCTTCAGCATCGCCTTCAGGATATCCTCGGCTACGTGGGGCTCGAAGATCCACGCGATGTCTTGCCCGTAGTGCCGGCCGACGCGGCGGAAAAACTCCAAGGAAAGCCCCCCGATGCAGTTTTCCTGGCGGTCCATATCGGTGCGGCCGAGTCCACCCGAAAGCATGCCGCCGATGTGCCGGCCCGGCTCCAGCAGCAGCACCCGGGCGCCTTGGCTCGCGGCTCCGATAGCGGCCATGGCGCCGCCGGCCGTGCCGCCATAAACGATCACATCCACTGGCGGGGATTCGGCTCGGCCCAAGGGTAGCAAGGCAACGCAGAGGCTAAGCAGCAGGGGACGAAACATGGGGTGGGGGGGCAGATGAAGGGGGCAAAGGAGAACAAGAGGCGCCGGCTGGAATCGACGCCCGCAATCAGGGGAGCTGGGAAATTGTGCGGAGGGGCGGCGACAGGAACAGCCGGCATTTTGGGGTGGGGTCCTCGTTTCGAAATACGCGCCGGGTATTCGTTCGCTCGGTCTTCACCGCAAATTGCGTTTCCATTTGATCGCTGATCCTCCGCCCAACTGCCAGGACTTGGCTCAACAAAAAGACCAAATCCCAGTAATGTAATTATTACAATAAGATTCACGAAAAACCGGTTATAGACGAGAGGCCGCGCTTTAAAATAGTTTTAAAATGTTGTTTTAAAATAACTTAAAATAATTTCGGTTATGGTTAATGTTTAAAATAATTTCCCGGTTTCCCGCCTCGGTCTAGGTTTTGACGCAAAATCATGCATTGTGTTAATTTTTGTATCATTTGGTTTGACATTGCGGACTGATTTAACGACTCATTGCGGTGTTTCTTAGCCTCAACCCAGACCCCTCGCTCTTCCCAACCCCTTCGGCTACGTTTGGTTGCAACGTCGTTACTTACTTCGCGGCTTCCGCTCGTTCTGTTTCGGAAAAATCCCCGCCTCTTTAACCCCACCTACCCATGAACATATTGCCCGGTTTTAAACCAACGGCCGCCTGGCGTTTTCTTTGTGAGTCCCTGAGCGACTCTTTGCACACCTTGGCACGCGTTATTGGCGCGGTCTTTTTCGCCTTCGGCCTTAGCAAGGCGGTCGCGGCGACTGCCTTCATCGCGGATTACACCACTTTCACGGTTGGCGGATTGGCCACGCAAAACAGTTGGGCGCAGGTTGCTGGTAGTAACACGGCTACCCCGATCCAAGTGATCGCGGCGGCCTCGCCGGTTCCACAGTCCATCAAGGTCAAAGGCGTGGCTAGCGCCGCCCAGGCCTACCGCAACCTGCCCACCGAATTTAATCCTGTTGGGGCTACCACTACCTCCACGTTTTATTACGTCATCGAAAACTTCCGGGTGATTCAGGCCTATGTTTCTTCGACGAACTCTGGTTCCGGCGTGTGCGCATTGACGACTACGGCGGGAGGAACCGGCACTTATTTATCGCGTCTATATGTTCGTCGCTTTGGTGGTCTATTGTCTAACACGGGAACCTTCGACCTTGGGCTCAACCCGGCCGGTGCTGGCATTGTCTACGGCACCACGGCTCTTGCCCTTAACACTTCCTATAGAATCGTGGTCGAGTATACGGCCAATCCGGCTGGGACCTTGGATGTGGTTAAGGTTTATGTAAATCCGGCTGGGCTTAATCCGGCCAGCTGGACGGCTGAAATCAGCCAGACCATCGCCACGGATCCGACCGCTAGCATCAAATCCTTTGTTTGGACTCCGGGCGCTGTTTCCCAGAGCACCATTAATGAATTTACAGTGAGCAAACTGTTGGTGGGCGATACGCCTGCCGATGTCTTGCCGCCCGGTGCACCGGTCGTGGCCGCGGCCACCAATGTCGCCTCCGGAGGCTTTACCGCCAACTGGGCCGCTTCCACTGGGGCGACCGGTTACAACCTCGATGTTTCGACCGATGCGACCTTTGCGACTTTGGTCACAGGCTATAGCAACCTGGATGTGGGCAATGTCACCTCTTGGGCGGTGACCGGCACTTTCGACCCGGGCCAGACGCTTTATTACCGGGTTCGGGCCCGCAGCACGGTGAGCGCTTCGGATAATTCCGGGGTGCAAAATCTTCAACTGCCCGGCCTTGCCACCTCGGTGGTTTATAACAACAGCTCCACCACCGGCACGGCGGATTGGGCGGTGAGTGACGGTTGGGATGCCCTTCCAGTCAGTAACGCGAAATCCACCGTGAATTTCATCGGTGCGTTGTCCGGCGGGCTATTGGTCAACAACACGGCCGGCTACACGCTGAACACGCTGAATCTCGCCACTACCGGCACGGGTCCGCTCGCGGTTTCCGGCGGCTTGCTCACTTTCGCCACCAACACCGCTCCGGCTACCCCGGTGGCGCCGACGGTCGGTTTCAGCACCGCGGCGGCCGTCTCGGTCACTGTTGCCAATTCCCTTACGCTCGGCAGCGACACCACGTTCTCCCGCGCCTCCACCGCTGGCACGGTTTCGCTCGACGGCGTGATCGGTGGCAGCGGCGCCTTTATCAAAGCGGGTAGCGGCAACATCTTGATTTCAGGTGTATCGAACACCTTCGGCGGCGGAGTGAAAATCAATGATAACGAGCTCCGCGTGAATACCATCGCTGGTTCGCTCGGCACCGGCAATATCACCCTCGGCGCCGGCACGACCTCTGGTTTGCTGCGTTGGGGCGACTCCTTTACCACGACAGCCGAGTCCACCAGCAAGACGATCACCCTGGCCGGCACCACTGGCGGCGGCACTATCGATGTGCGCAACGCCAATGAGCTCACTCTCAACGGCGCGATCGCCACCGGCAGCGACGCCAGCAGTCGCGCCCTGCAGTTCACGGGCAACGGGTATTATGCGAATACCGGGTATTCGGTCGTGGTTAACGGCTTGATTAGCGGCAACGCCCGCCTCCGCATCAATGGCAGCGGTGACCGCTCGGTCGTGCTGGCCAATGTAAACAACACCTTCACCGGCGGGGTTACGCTCGATGGCAACATCACCGGCAAATCTTACAAAACTTACGTCACGAAGATCGGTAACACTGGTGAACCCAGCCCCCTCGGCACCGCCGGCACCATCAACTTCGGCACGAATAATACCGGCGGAGCCTTTAACTTCCTCGTCTGGACGAGCAGCGTAAACGAGACGACGGACAAGGTCATCAACCTCGCCGGCACGACCAATGGCGCCTTGGTCAACAACAAGGGCACCGCCCTCCTGAAGTTCACCTCCGCGCTCACCGCCACCGGTAGCGGTATCAAGACGCTTTACGCTGACCAAGATTTTGCTTCGGGCTCCACCGAGTTCTCGGGAAGCATTCCCGATAGCGCCGGCGGCGCCACGTTGCTCAACAAGAATGGTCTGGGCACCTTGATTCTCTCGGCGGCCAATACCTTCACCGGCGGCACCACCATCAAGGGTGGCACGCTCCAACTCGGGCATGCCTCGGCCTTGGCCAGCAGCGGTAACGTCGCCTTCACTTCCAACGGTGTGGGCACTGGCGCCATCAAACTAGCCTATTCCGGTAGCGGTCCCAACCTCGGCAACCTGCAAGTCCAGCGCAACGCCACGATCGATCTCGGCACCACCGCCGGCGCCTCCATCACCTTCGCGACCGCCACCGGTTGGACCTCCGGGACGACGCTCACCGTTGCAAATAGCTCAAAGGGCAAGCTCTACATCCTCGACGCTACCGGTCTGGATCTTACCCAGCTCGTTTGTTTCGAGACACCCGCTATCGCCGCTTCGCGTGATCCGGTCACCGGTCAGATCCGCTTCGCCCAAGCCGATACCACCGCGCCGGTCATTTCTCTGGTCGGCGCCTCCTCGGTCGGGGTTAATTGGGGCTCGGTCTACACCGATGCCGGCGCTGCCGCATCGGACAACGTGGATGGCTCGGTCAACGTGATCACCACTGGCTCGGTCAACACTGCCAAGCCCGGCGTTTATACCCTGACTTATAACGCCAGCGACGCCGCCGGCAATGCCGCCGCGGCCGTCAACCGCACGGTGACCGTCTCGATCGCCAATGCCACGACGGCCGACTCGGCCGGTTATTCGCCCCTGATGAAATATGCTTTCGGCGCGAATAGCCCATCTGACTCCATCCAAGCGCCGGTTACCAGCAGCACCGCCACCACCCTCTCGATCACCGCCGTGGTTCGCACCGATGATTCTGGCGTGACGGTGACGGGCGAAGCCGTCACCGACCTCGTCGCTGGCACCTGGGGCACGGGTGGCACCGTGACGGTGACCGCCGCCGCCGATCAGACCAATCTGCCCGCCAACTGTGTGCGCCGGGTCTTCAGCGTGGATACCACGGGCGCGGCCAAGAAGTTCCTCCGCCTTAAGGTCGTGGGCTCCTTCTAAGCCTTCACCCGCTAAATTCTAACCGCAAAAAGGGCGGGCCCGTTTGGGCCCGCCCTTTTTTGTTTGGTGCCCAAACCCCGGCGCGAGCCGGGGCCCAGCCGCGCAGATTAAACGGCCGGGGCCAGCCCGAGCAGGCGGTGGGCGAGGATCGCGCTGGCGGGGGTGCTCTCGGCAGTGGCGCCCAGTTCGAGCTGGCATACGCGCCAGACGCCTCGGCCATCCTGGCGCTCTATCACGGCGGGGGTGTAGGACCACGGGCGCAACCAACCGCCGTCGCCACTCTGGATGATCGGGGTCCAAGCAGGGCCTTCCAGCACGCTGAGCAATAGTGGTGAAGCATGTCCGAGCGCGTCGAAATGCCAGAACTTGAAATCGCGCGGCTCGAGGCCGGCAAGCAGGGGATGTCCGGTGCGGCCGGAGGCGAAGTGACGCGGCCCCATGCCGGCTTTGCGCACCATCAGGCTGGCGCCGCCTATATCGTAAGTGCCCGGGGCGAGTTTCACGAACAACGCAGTCGCACCGTTTTTCACCGCAGCGTCGATCTCGGACCGGCGGCTTTCGTAGGCTTCGTGGGTCGCGAGCAGAATGACCGGCCTTTCCCCGGTGATTGGGGTCTGGGTGTTCAACCCGAGTTTCCCGACTAGAAGGCTGGTTTCCGAGGATTTCTCTGGAACGCAGAGGCAAGTGCCGGCGGCAGGGAGGGCGGGGAACACGTCCACGAAAATCTCATTCTCATGCAGGGCTACGCCATCGGCCGAGACGAGGGTGGCGGCGACCGTAAGACGGCCCCGGTAGGTGGTTGCGGGCAGGTTGATCTCGATCATGCCCTGGCCGCGCGGAGCGCAGGCGGCGATCTGCGCCGGGATATCGCCGTGCGCGAAGGTTTCTCCTTCGAAACCGACCTCATATACCACGCGCGCGCCGGCCGTCGCGAAGGCGTGGTCATTACACACCCACACTTCGACGGAAAGCACTTCGCCGGACCAAGCCTGCAAGCGGTCGCAGCGCAGGTTCACGGCCAAGGGGGCGAGGGCGTCGCGGTAGGCGAACCAAGCCTTCTTGGGCACGCGATCCACGTCCATGAGAGTCTTCATCCAGCCGGCGGGCCAGGCGTCGATAAACAGGTGGATCGCAAAGGTGTTCATGTCCGCTTTGCGGCGGTAGGCCTCGGTCATGAGGCGGACGATCCAGGTCTGGTGGTCCTGGCTGGCTTCGATCCACTCCCGGGCGCCGGCGGGGGTGTCATACCAGAGGAAATGGAAGTTCCAGCTTTGGCTTTCGGAGATCACGGCGGGCGTCCAGGGGGCTTCGGGGGAAGCGGGCTTCCAGCTGGCTGGGTAATATTTCTGCATCACCTCGTAAGAATCCAGGCCTTCGGCGCCGAACTCGCCGCAACCGTAGTGCCAGCCTGGTTTGACCGGCAGCCACGCGCCGTTGTGCAGGGCCCCCAGGTCCACGCCATGGCCGATATACCAGCCGCAATAGCAATGGTTGTCCGGCATGCCTTGGGTGGAGGGAGGGTCGTAATCGCCGTCCACGCATTTGATCACGCGCTCGGGGTTTTCCTGGCGGACGACCTCCGAGCACAGGAGGAACATGCGCTCCAGTTCCGGCCGCAGCATGAAGCGGTGGGGCTGGCTGGCGGCGGCCGGGCGGGGTTCGTTGATGTAAGAGACGAGGATGTTGCTGGGGTGCGCGCGGACGTGGCGCTCCATGCGGGCGGCCTGGCGGGTGATCTCGATCAACTGGTTGCGGCGGGCGCTGGCGAACATGGGCATGTCCGTTTGCAGCAGCAGGCCGAGGCGGTCGCACCATTCGTAGACCTCCTTGTGCACCGGACGCTGGGTCAGGCGCAGGAAGTTCATGTGGGTCAGCTTGGCGAGGAGGATGTCGTCGCGCAGTTGGTCGAAATTACCGAGCATGATGCACCTTTCCAGGTGCCCCATGGTATTGGCGCCGCGCAGACGGATCTCGCGACCGTTCAGGTAGAATTTACCCTTCGGGGTGGAGTGTTCGTCCTGAATGAAGCTCCGCATGCCGAAGGGGCACGCGCTGGCGTCGAGCAGGGTGCCGTCCGGCGTGAGGATCTTCACCTGGGCCTGATAAAGCCAGGGCGTATCCAGATCCCAGATGCGCGCTTGGGGCATGGGCAGGCGGACGGACACGAAGCTCACGCCAGGGCCCATCAGGCCGGGGATATCCGCCGCGTGGTCGCCGTCGAGGTCGCCGAAGCCGCGCTCGGTGCGGGCATGGGGCCGGTGGGCGTGGTCGCGATGCAGGGTGGCGGGGAAGTTCAGACCAAAGACCGACACCAAAAAGCGGGCGTCCTCATTCGGGGTGGGCCCGAGATTTTCCACCTCGAAGCGCAATTCCGCCTCGGCCGGCAGGGGGCGGACCCACAGGTCGGTGATGGCCAGGCGGGAGCGGCCCTCGAAATGCACGGCATTGTAGATGCCCATGCCGGCGGGGCAGTGGTGCCAGCCCCGCTCGGGGTCGTCGTAGCCCAGACCGGTGGCGGCGTAGATCTTGTCGCCGTTGATCGCGGCGCCTTCCTTGTGGCTGCCGAGCATGGTGTAGTCGTTTTCCACCCGCACCAGCAGCACGTTGCCGGTCTGCCGGGCGACTCCGGTGCAGTTGAACTCAAACTCGTCAAAAAAGCCCTCGTGGCGGCCGACGCAGACGCCGTTCAAATAGGCCTCGCACTTGTAATCCACACCGCGGAAGCGCAGCACCATGACCTCTTTTGCAAACAGCGCGGCGGGCAGATCGAACTCCACACGATACAAGGTGCAGGCTTTGCCCAAGGGCGGGCCGTAATGCGGGATCGTGACCGTTTCCCAGTCGCCAGCCCCGCCAGTGGGAGCACGGAAATCGGCGCGGTCCTCCGGGCGCTCGATGCGCCAGGAGAAGGTTTTTAATTCAAAACGCTCGCGCGTCTGCGGCAGTGGCGGGGCGAAATCGCGTAAAAACTCGGCATGACGCTCGCGCGACTGGGCGAGGGCCTCGGCCAGCTCTGCTGCCGTGCTCAGTTTAGTTGCGTGGGGTCGCCCCTCAGGGTCCGGGCCGGGGGTCAGGGGCAGGGTGATGTCGGGCGCCGCCGCGCGGGCCGGTTCCGTGAGCCCTGGACGGGCATGGATGGTGACGGCGGTGGCTATTTCAGCGAAATAATCGAGCTCGGCAGATACCTTTTTCATGAAAAATCTAAGTTTTAAGCGACTTGGTTTGGGGGGGTATAGGCGGCCTCGCCGCCCAAGGCCCGCCACTGCCGGTAAAGCAGCACACACATCATCAGGCTCAGCCCGGCACAGACGCCGCACCACATGAAGACGAGGCGGTAGTCATGGAACGCCTCGATCAACCAGCCGCACAAGACCGGTGCGAGCACCACGCCACTGAACCCGAAGATCTGGTTGGCGGTGAAGAACTGGCCGTATTTGGCCCGTGGCAAAAGGCGCGGGAGGATCGCCAGATAGGAACCCATGTAAACGGCCTGAGAACCTGCGTTTACGATCAGCCAGAAATTGAGCGAGGCGACGTCTTTGGCCAAAAAGAAGCAGGCCAGAAAGGTGATCATGCTCAAAAAGAGACCGATCATCGCGATGCGCAGCGGATGGTAGCGATCAACCAGGGGGCCCACGATAAAAAACACCGGCACCCCAACCAGAGAACACCAGCCCTTGATATGCCCGAAATCCGTAAGGCTTAGGCCTATGGTCGGAGCGTAGCCGGTGGCCGATCCTCCGGGCTGGGTCCCGAAAAAGACCAGGAAGGTCGAGAAGGGCACCAAGGCGCTCCAAAAAAACAGCGAGAGCGAATACGTCGTCCAGTAGATCTTGTGACCGAAGCAGTCCCGGAAATAGCTTTTAAAAATTGACAGTTTGCCCTCGGTCGAACGCGGCGGGGGCGGGGGGTATTCGCCTTCCTTAACCTTCCATACCAGAAGGAGAAAGGACGCCGCGTAAAGCAGCGCGGCCAGGGTGTAGATCGTGGCGATATCGGACTTGGCGTAACCGAAGAGGTAACGATGGAAAACAAACGCCCCCAGCGCGCCTACCGCGCGGTAGCAACCCACGAATTTCCCCATCACCTTCGCCGGGATAACATCCACGAAGAGAAACTGATACACCTGCATGATATAGGTGTTGGCCACCACGAAGACCACCATGCACGCCCCCATCCAGCCGATTTTAAGCGAGTTCACGCCTGCACCGCTGGAGATTAGTCCGGAGAGTAGTGTGGCGATCGGGTCAGCAAAGCCAAGGCCCAGCAAGGCCACCACCACCAACGGAGTGCTCCACAGCAGGAACGGCCGTCGGCGCCCCAAGGGTCCCCGGTGGCGGTCGCTCTGCACTCCGATGAATGGGTTGAGCAAGATTCCCAGCATGGCGGGCAAACTACCCGTTAAAAAACCGATTAACGCCGCCGAAGCCTCCGCCCAGCGCAACTGCAAAGGGACCAGAGAGTTTGGCAACTGCTCCATGATCTGCAGGCAGAAGTCGCCCAGCAGCATCCAGAATAACACCACGTAAAGCCCCCGCGCCGTGTAAGTCAAAGTCCCCACCCGGTAGGGCTCGACCAAAACTTTCTCAGTTGGGATTGGTGCACCGGTGGTTTGAGGCAAAGAAGACATGGGGGGAGGCTTTAAATGCTACAAAAAAACCGTTTCGTCACTTTAAAAATTACAAACTTGAGATTTAGCCTGATTATATACTTAAAATACTAATGAAAAGTATTTTAAAAATGCGTCATTGCCGAAACTTTAATATTTTAGTGAATGCCTTATCTTAAATAATTATTAAACAATAATTTAAGAAATAATTGGCGTTTTTAGAAAAGGCGTGGTCAAAAGCGCCACGTGGTGCTGAAACGGGGGTTTCTGACCTAAATTGTTACATTTATTCTTGAGCTAACCGGTCTGGCTACTAAGTGTCTGACCTAATGACTTTAACCACTGCCGAGCTATCAGCAAAGTTAGGGCTTTCCCGCGCCACCATATCCCGGGTTTTGAACGGTGGGCAGGGAGTCAAGCCTGCGACGATCGCGGCGGTGCGGCAGGAGATGGATCGGCTGGGATATGTGCGACCGGCGGTGCGGCCGGGGCGTAAGCCCAAGGATCAGCGTCCGGGGCCGTCCCGGCATGGAGCCATCGCGTTGATCGTAGCGGATACCAGCATCTTTTTTGACGACCCCGGGATGGCGAATTTCGTGCACTCGGTGCAGGAGGCTTGCAGCAAACGCGGCCTGCATCTGCTCCTCGAGCGGGTCAGCAATAACGGCCCCCTGCCTTCGACGTTACAGCGGGCCAAGGTGGATGGCGCCTTGGTGATGATGTTCCCCGGGTTGATGCCCGAGGATGATACGATCCGGCGGATTTCGGAGCAGTTCCCCGTGGTTCAGGTGCTGGCGCCCGGGCATCCTTTGACCAATGTTGAGCACGTGACGGTAAACGATGTCTCGATCGGCACCCACGCGCATTTATTGTTCACCGCTGACAACTGCCAATCCGTGGTCGTGATCAATGTCTGGCCGTCTTTTAAAGAGAGCCTGTTGATCCGCAGCCGGGCCTGTCTGGACCGCTCTATTCTAGCCGGGCGTTCGGTGCGGGTCTTTGTGCAGGATAAAAACCAAGTTGCCTTGTGGCCAGCAGGGACCGCGCCCTACCAAAGCTTCCAGGAAATCATCGAGGTCCTGCGGGACTTGCCCAAGCCGATCGGTGTCTTTTTGCCGATCGATGCCCGGGCGCGGGATTTTGCCGAGGCTCTGCGCTCCGCCGGCCTGGAGGACCCTTCTCTCACCCGCTTGGTTATCGCTGGCGTCACCCCCCGTCTGGTGGAAGGTATCCAGCCCAAGCCCACCCTGATCGACCCCAATTTCGAAGCGGTTGCCAACTCCGCTATTGATCGTTTGCTGGCCGTCAGCGGCGAGTCCACCCAGCGGCCGCAAACGGTCATGGTGCAGCCCCGCGTCGTCGCGAGTTGAGGTCCCCCCGTCGGACTTCGCGGACTCGTGCTTAGCCCACGTATGGTTCGCTTTGACACCCGGAGTCTCTTCCTGGCGGGTTTACCCGTTGTATACCATTAGTTTAATTGATTTAAATTTTAACCAAATCACACGGATGGGGACGGATTTGGTCCGGAGCATCTGTGAATATCCGTGTGATCCGGGGTTATAATTGGGCCCTTATGGACGAAAGGTTATCAGCCTTTGGTATAAGATCCACGATAAAAGCTACAATCCTTGGAAAACGCGGGTAATTTTCCAACATTGTCCATATAAAATCGACAAAACTACCGGGTCGGATTTGAGTGCGGTTCACTTTTCTCCACCCCCATGATGTCTTCTTTCTCGTCGTTCCGTTTGTTGTCCCGGTTTGCTGTGATTGCCGGGGTTTGCTTGGGGGCCCTCGCGTCAGGGCAGGCTGCAGGCATCTACACTCCGCCCGTCCTTGCGGATTGCGCGGCACCGGCTCAAGCCACCCTGCGGGTGAAGTTGCCCGCCGGCCCGGTGGCGCAGGCCCAGGCGGCGATTGACCGCGCCCGTCAGGCTAGCCCGAAGGCGTTTTTGGTGCTGGAGGCGGCGGGGGACGTGGAAATCCGCTCCGAGGCCCTGCGGTTAGGCTCGCGCATGAGTCTCCTGCTCTCCCCCCGTGCCGGACTCCGGGCGGCGGCGGGTTGCACGGCAGGGGCTTTGTTGCAGATCTCCGATGCTGAATCCGTGACCGTATCCTCGGCTGGCCCCGGTCCAGCGCGGCTGGATGGCGCGGGGTCGGCGCTGGTGGGCATCGTGATCGAGCGCGGGCGCCGCATTTGTCTGGATGAGCTGGTGGTGCAGGGCTGCGGCCGCGCCGGCCTTGATTTTCAAGGCGTGGATGCCGCCGTGGTAAACGAGGCCGGCAGCGTGACACGCTGCGTTTTCACGGCCAACGGCGACGGTCTGCGGGTCGATCGCAGCGGGGGCTTCATGTGCCTGGATAATACGTTTCGCGGGCAGACTGGCACTGCGCTCACCATCACTTCGATCAACAGCGTCGTGGCCGGGAATACCTTCGCGCAAAATCAGGCCGCCATCCGCAGCGGTTCGGATCGCGGCGTGATCACGCGCAACGAGATCCTCGACCGCGCCGCGCTCGCATTCACCCCCGCCAGTGCGGGCAACCTGGTTTCGGAAAACCGGGGCAACACCGCGGGCCTGGTCGTTGCGCTGGCCGGCAGCACCCAGCAGCTTTTTCGCAACAGCTGGACGGGCTCCGTGCAGATCGCCCCGGGTAGCGCCGATATGGTGCTGGTGGGCAATCCCGGCTTAACCGTGGACGGCGACGCCCGGGGCGCGCGGGTTTTCAACCCCCCCACCTTTAAGCAGCCGCATACGTCCCCCGTCATCGTGCCCGGCCTGGGCCGTTTCGATTTCACCGTGCCCGGCGGCAAGGCCCCGACCAAGCAGGAGAAAGCCGTTCCCGTCGATCTCGCCACCGTGCAAACCGCGCTCGACGCCGCCCGCGCCGAGCACCCCGGCACCGTTCTGGTCTTAAAACTCACCGGCGAATACGTCTCCCGCTCGCCCGAGGGCCTGAAGCTGCCGCCGGATACTTGTGTCATTCTCGAGGGCCGGATCCTGGCCGATCTCGGGCTGCCGCTGGAGCCGATCTGGGTCCGTGGCGAGGCCACCAGCCAGCTCATCACCTTGCCTGCCGCCGGCTATGCTTCCGTCTCCGGCGGTCGCTTGGACGGCGCCCGCCAGGCGTCCTACCCGCTGAACGCCAAAACCGGCAGCCTCGCGCTGATCGAGGGCGTGCAGCTCGCCTCGGGCGCTCGCGATGGCCTCTACACCAAGACGCGCAATCCCGCCGATCCGCTCTTCGTTTACCAGTGCCAGGCCTACGCCAATGGCAGCCGCGGCATCTGGGCCCACGTGGCCACGCGCGTGCATTCGATCGGCAATACCTGTATTTCTAATAACATGGATGGCATCGATCTCGACGCCGCCGCGGTCGATTGCACCGCGCTTTTCAACACCAGCAACGCCAACCGCCGCCACGGCGTGTTCATCGAGGAGGGCATCACCCACAACATCGTCTTCGGCAATCAACTCAGCGGCAACGGCGGCGCCGGCGTGCACGTCTGGAATGAAGAGGTAAAGAAAAACACCGGCCCCAACATCATCGCGGCCAATATCTGCACCGCCAACCGCCGCGGCGTGAGCAACGGGGGTCGCGCCGCCGATGTCTCCGCCCACGGAAATCTTTTTTTTAACAACGTCTGCCGCGATAACTGGCTGAATGGCGTGCTCGCCGGTAACAACCACGCCAGGGGTAGTTACTTCGCCCAGTCCGACATCGGCGGCAACCACGGCGCCGATATCGTGGGCGCCGAACCGGCGGTGTTTCTCTCCACCCCCGCGCTCCCGTAAAGACCGCGCCCGCCGCTGGTCCTTTGCGTCCCTACAATCAAAATAAAAGCCCCTTCGGCAATGTAACAATTACATTTTTGGAGTTGGGGCCACTGGCCACACCGAGACGGCGGGCTTGTTTAGTGATTTTATTAAATATTTCATTAAGAATGTTTTAAAAAATAAAAACGGAAGGCGGACGAAGCCTGTTAAAGCGAAACAGCACTTTTTTCGCCCCCACATTTTGCGGTTGCTGCGGTTTATTTCTGAAGATGCATCATTAAAAAACATTGACATTGCAGAGCGACGCATGAATCGTCTGTTCAAAATCTAGTTACCCCCATGAAATCCCGTCCTGTTTCCGTGTTCTCTTTCGGTGCCCGTTTGCGCGCTTCTTCCGCCGTGCTCGCCGCTGCGTTTGCCGCCCTGAGCATGCACGCGCAGACGAATGTTTCCTCAATCAGTGGTGCGCTAAGCGTTGGTGGTGCGAATAGCACCAGTTACAATCTCGACGCTAATTTTACCGTCACAACAACTGCCGACTCCACGCTTTCCGGGGTGTTGTCTGGGTCGAATAGCGCTTACACCTTTAATAAAGCAGGCAGCACAAACCTCACGCTCTCCAACGCCGCCAACTCCTTCACAGGCCCCGTGAAGGTTTCAAACGGTGCTATCTACGTTCCTTCGGTTGGTAACACCGGTTCGAATAGCTATCTCGGCCAGAACGGAACCATCTCCTTGGGTAGCACAACCAGCGGCGGCACGCTTCGCCTTACCGGCACCTCCAACGAAACCACGGATAAAGTCATCAATCTTTCCGGCACTACTGGTGGTGGCGGCATCACCGTGACCGGAGCTACCTACACGTTTAGCAGCAATCTGGGCGTTAGCGGCACCGGCAACAAGACGTTTACTTTGGCCTCGAGCGGAGGTAACGCCGGCCAAGGAATCATTTTTAATGGCTTGATCGCAGATGCTGCTAGTTCGGTCATTTCGGTTACCGCCAACGGCAGTGGTAATGGAACCTTTCGCCTCGGTAACAGCTCCAATTCCTTTAGCGGTGGCGTGACCGTCGCTGGCAACACCGCCGCCCGAACCTACTACCTTGAGGTCTCCGGCATCGGCAACAGCGGCGCCAACAGCCCGCTGGGCACTAATGGCACCATCAAATTGGGCAGCACGGTTGCTGGATCGAATAACGTGCTCAGCTACGTCGGCACCGGCGAGACCACGAATAAGGTTATCAGTCTGCCCAACACCGTTGGTAAGGCCAGCATCTATCAATCCGGCACGGGCCAACTGAAGTTCACCAGTAATCTTTCCGTCACTGGCGCCGGTGTGAAGGAGTTCAATTTGAACGGCAGCACCGCCGGCACCGGCGAGTTTGCTGGTGTGATCTCCGATAACTCGGTGAGCAACACCACGTCCCTGGGTAAAGGCGGCTCCGGCACCTGGACCCTTTCGGCGGCTAACACCTATACTGGCGGCACCACGATCAGTGCCGGTCGCCTCTTGGTGAATAATGCCACGGGCAGCGGCACCGGCACCGGCGCGGTGAGCGTGAGCTCGTCCGCTGTTCTGGGCGGTAGCGGCACTATCAGCGGCGCCACCACCCTTGCAAATGGTGCTTCTGCCGGTGCCTACCTGGCTCCCGGTGCCACCGCTACAGCTACCGCCACCAGCGGCGGTATCGGCCTTTTGAGCTTCGCCAATAATCTCACCCTTACGAGCGGTGCGGGCGCGAATAGCTTCGGCAGCACCGTTTCGTTCGAGATTAACGGCACCACTCGTGGCACGGGCTATGATGGCATTGATCTCACCGGCTCTGGCAAGACTCTCGCCTACGGCGGCACGATGAGCCTCGTCTTCGACGCTCCCATCAACGCCAGCACCTACAATCTCTTCTCTCTCGGCGGCAACACCCAGAGCTCCACCTTCGCGGCGGTTACCATCGCTGGCTCCGCCGTCAGCGGGACTCCTTCGGCCACCATTACGGCTTCGGGCTGGAGCGCGAGCGTCACGGATAGTCTGAACTCGCTCTGGAATCTCACCTTTACCAACGCCGACGGTAACTTGCAGGTCGCATCCGCCATCCCCGAGCCCTCCACCTTCGCGGTGGGTCTCGGCGCGGTTGCCCTCGCTGGCGTGGCCCTGCGCCGTCGCCGCCGGGCTTGAGAGGAGCCGCCCTCTCCCTGCACTTTAGTTACGCGGGGGAGACGCTGCGCTTTTCGTGCGCACGCCTCCGCTTGATCGGGGCCCTTTTTGGAGCCCCTTAAACTTTTTATGCACTTAAATTTAGAAAAATTTTCTCGTGTCAGTGTCCGCCGCAGCGCCCCGCGCCAGGCCTTTACCTTGATCGAGTTGCTGACGGTAATCGCGATCATCGGCATTCTGGCGGCAATCATTATCCCGACCGTGGGCAAGGTGCGCGACTCCGCCAAAAAGGCCCAGTGCGTCTCCAATCTCAAGCAGATCGGCATGACGATCGGCCTTTATCTAAACGAGAATAAGAATATCATGCCATTCTCGGCGGATGATACTTCCACCGGCTGGGATCAGTATAAAGCCCCTTTGCCTTTGTTGACGCGCACCACCGCCAATCTGGATCGCACGGCGTATGATAATCCGCAGACGAATCACATTTTTAATTGTCCGTCCGAAAAGAACTTTTTTCGCACCTACGTGGCCAACGCCCAGTTCATGATCCAGCGTATCTCTAATCCAGGCAAGACCATGCCTTATACGAAGATACCCAGTCCATCGACCAAGATCATCGTCACCGACAGCGAGCCCCCCGCCATCGTGCCGGCGGACCCTACCTTGGCCAATGGCGACCCCGGTCCTTTCGCGGTAAATAACAATGCGAGTGACTACCTCACCAAAATCGGTTCCCGCCACGGTGGCAAAGCGAATGCCCTTTATGCCGATTTCCATGTCGGTGCGGTCGACCGGTTGAAGTTGGTTTATGACGTTTCGATCACGAATAAATTCTGAGCCATCAATGGCTCAGGTTTAGGTCATACTTTGTTGCGGTTTAGTTTTTCGGGCGGCAGGATTAGGGTCGCTAGGCTGCTGCGCGTTTTAGTGGTTTGGTTACCTCTTTTATTATGCATCCCTTGCGTCTTCTGGCCTCGATTATTCTAGCGACGACGGTCGTCCTCAGCGGGAAGGCTGCCCCGGTGGTTATCTGGGCCTCGGACCCGGTCCGTGCAGGTGAAACCGTGCTTGTGCGCGGGGATGATTTCGGTGGGTCTGCGCGGGTGCGTCTCTCTTTAACCCATAAAGGCGTCGCCGGCGAATGGAAGGAGGCGCCAGTGCTGCAACAGACCGCCACCACTCTCAAGTTCAGCCTCCCGGCAGACATCGGGGATGGCATCGTTTCCTTCACTATCGTCAACCGGGGCGAAAGCTCCAAGCCATCGCTCTTAAACGCCCCCAAAGTATGGTGGCTGCAAGGTGACGAGACCGAAACCGCCACGCCGGGCGGTTGGGTGCGCCTTTTCGGGCTCAATCTGGAACTGAGGCCCGGTGCAGAACTCCTTCTGCGCGGGGAGAGGCAAACGACCAGAATCGAGCCGGAGGCGATCGACGAATTTTGCCTGAGTGGCAAACTCCCGGAAAAACTGGCCGATGGGGTCTACGAAGTCGTGTTCGCCAACGGTCTCGCTCATGAGGCCGCGCGGGTAACCGCCGGCATCCTGCGAGTCCAGGCAAAGACACCGGTCCCTGCCAGAGTATATAATGTCCTGGATTACGGGGCACAACCGGCTGAGCCCGGCTATCTCCAATACACCACAGCCCTGTTTGCCGAGGGTCAGGTCGACAGCGCCGATGCCTTCCAAAAAGCCCTTGATGCCGCTGGTGCGGCCGGTGGCGGCGTGGTTACCCTGCCGCGTGGCGTATTTGTATTATCCCGCGGGCTTGCCATTCCGCTCAACGTTACCCTGCGCGGAGCCGGGGCGGACCTGACGGTGCTTTCCTATGTGGATGATTTTATACCCCGCGAAAAGCGCCTGAAAAAGCTCTATTGGGGCGCCCAGCAGTATGAACCCATCCAGGCGCCGGACACGCCCCCGCACCCTTATTTATTACGCGGCGAAGGGCACTTCACCGTCGAGGAGCTGGCGATCTATGCGATCAATCATCACGCGGGCATCCAGTCCGAATTGCCGCAAAATTCGCCCAACGCCGGTCACGTGACCATCCGCCGGGTCATTATGCGCCTGGACCGTTTTATCAATAACGATAAAACCGACCGCCACTACACCAACGCCGAGGAGGTTTTTTTGGCGCGCTGGAAAGATAAACGTCGCACGGGCGCGATTGATGTCGGCGGCCCGAATATACAAATCACCGACTGCGACATTTATTCCTCTTTGCAGGTTTTGATGTTAAACGGTTCGTCCGGCTACATTGCCCGCAACATCTTCTCGGCTGTGCCTCGTCACTGGACGGTTTTTGGCCGGCGCACGGAAAAAGTCATTTTTGAGAACAACGAGTGCAGCGATGGCGGCGTGAGCCTGAATAGTGTGCACGACATGGTAACCAACGATGGCCAGACGCGTATTCCGAGCATCTACTCCCGTGAGATCTACATCGCCCGCAACAAGATGAAAGATAGCTACCGCGGTGATCGCGATGGTGGCTTCAACTCGGATTTCCATGCGCCGGTGGGCATTTACACAGGGAATATCCGTCGCTGCGAAGGCTTGAGTATCGAATTGCCACAGGAGACGCAGGATCCGGCCTTTGCCACCAAGTGGAAGGGAGCGATCGTCGTGGTCATGGATGGCAAGGGGGCGGGCCAGTATCGTTCCCTTACCGGCGGTGCGGACAAGACTTTACAAATTGATCGTCCGTGGGATGTGCCGCTCGACCAGACTTCCTTCATCACGGTTTGCAAAGCGCTGGATCACGTCATCGCGGTGGATAACGAAACTCGCGACGCCGGCAATACCGTGCTCTTCTGGTGTGGCGGGATCGAGGTGGTGGCCGCCCGCAATAAATCTATCCGGGGTGGGGCGATCCAACAGATTACCATCTCCTACGAGGGCCAATTTCTCCCTGGGCTACGGGCGCAATTCTTGGATAATGAAATCATCCAGGGCATCACTTGGGGCGCCTCCTTTATTTTCCCGCGTGGATCCAATATTGGCACGATCACCTATCCCCCGGTGTATCATGATCGCACTTTACAAGCGGATAAGGGTTTGCCGGTGACCGCGCCGGATTATCACGGGCCGATGGCCTTGGATCAGATTTTCCGTCGCAACCATATCGCCAACAACGGCCGGTTTATGGTGGGCGGAAACGTGCGGAACGTGCTCTTCGAGCGAGGCCGGGTGGAGAATGCGGAGGTAGGCGTGGAGGTGAGCAGCCGCGGCGGTCGCTGGGCGGATTTCCTGGATGGCGGCCCGGCGGATATATTAATCAGCCAAAACCACTTCCAGAATGTGGAAAAGCCCTACGGCGGCGACCGTCTCCAAGAGGCCGTCATAGTGCCTGCCTCCGAATAGTTAATGCTGCGCCGTCACTCGCAAGAAGCGCTTCGGGTGACTGTTATCGGGTAAAGTATAGCTGTCGCCGACTTGCACGTTGCGCACGGTGCCAGTGCCGCTTTCCGTCGCGGAGGCGCCGGCCGCCACAGTTGTAAAAACCGAGCCTAAAGTCGATTGCGCGAGGGTTGACCAAGGGCCGGCGGCTTCATCCGCACCTTGGGCGATCACGTTGATATCTGTTCTGGTGGTATCGCGGCTAAACGTTAAGGTGAGCTTCGCTCCGCTTGTGCCAACGGTGTAGAGTGGCGCTGTGGCCGCTTGCACAGGATTTCCGCCGAGGGCGTATTCCACGAGGTTGGGCAAGCCGTCTCCATCGGGGTCGGCGGTATCCGTGGCGGAGTCCAGACCGTTTAAGGAATAGCCAAAATAGAGTTGCTTCCAGTTGGTCAAAGGCGCGTCAGGGGTGACGTTCACGGTAAACGAGGTAGTGGCGGAGAGCAGGCCGTCGCTAGCGGAAACGGTGATGGTAGCGGAGCCGTTTTGATTTTGCGCGGGAACAAGGGTGAGCACTGGATTGTCAGCGGTCACGCTAAGCACTCGTTTATCATTGGGGAAGAGCACGTTGGAACTCGAGGTGGAGTTCATGGTGAGTGCGGCGGGCTCCGTTTCCATATCATCCACGTTGATATTCACCGCCAGGCCTGTGCTATCCTCGGGGAAGCTTTGGTTAGCGATCGCGGAGAGGATCGGCGCGGTATTGGCGGCGCCGCTGGGAGAATTAAAGAAAACGGCTGAATTGGTTGCGGCGATCGGGGTGGTATTACTCGCGAGGTGATTCTTGGAAAAATAGTTTTCCGTGCCGATGGTTTGCGAATCGATGGCACCGTTGGGTGTAGTGGATAAGACGGAGTTATTAAAGGCGAAATTGTGCTCGGTGGAATAGCCGGTGCGCGCCCCCATGCGAATGCCCCTTTGGTTGCTGTTGGCTTTGTTGGCGACCAGCGTGTTGTAGGCGGTGGGGCCGGCAGCGTAGGCATAGATGTTAAACGCGATGTCATTATTATTACAGGTGTTGGCGATCAGTTGGTTATTCTGGGCGCATTCTTCCACGAAGATCCCGGTCCTCACATTTCCGGTCAGGACATTGAACTTCGCCAAACCTGCTTTGCTAAAGGCATCGAAATCGATGCCGTCCATATTCACATTTGAGACGCTGTTGTTGCTCAAGATGAACCGGGCGCTGGCATCCTTGGACCAGATGCCGCGGGCGGCGCCGCCATCCAGAGTGCAATAACCTACGATACAAGGGTTTCCGCCTTTGGAAAACGCGATGATATCGGAACCATCCACGCGGGTGGTTTTGCTGCCAAAGTTCCGCAAATTGACGCGATCGACGAGAATTCGGGCGCAGTTTAGGAAAGCGAAGCCATTGCGCCCGGTGGTATTTTTGCCATCGATGGTTCCGCCTGAGACGGAGATATTATAAGTGGTAGTAAGGGCGTCGCCTGTGCTGATGGCGGCGATCCCCGGATCGAGGTTGATAGTGCCGTCGATGACGATACAGGTATTGGTCAGAGGAACCAGGGTGGCGTCGCCGGTAATCACGGGGGCGGTGAGGCGCAATACAATCACGGCATCGGGCGAGGCGATGCGGGCGGCATCATAAAGCGCCTGAATCTCGGATGTTTTGGTCGCGGCGGTGCTCAGGTCCACCCGGGCTTTGCTAGTCACGATAGTGGAACTATGGAAATTTCCCGCGGTCGGGGGATAAAAGTAGCCCTGATTACCGGCGTTGAGCGGCTTTTGGGTGGTCACCACCACGTGACTATTACTGGCTCCAGGTGCGGCCAGCGGGGTCGTGACGTTGGCGTCAAACGTGTTGTCGTATAGTAGGTTCCCGATGCCGAGCAATTGTATGCCTGTGGTGGATGAGCTGAAATTATTGGAAGCGATGATATTACGCTGGCTGCCGGTGGTCGCGGAGGCGGAGGTGTTGGTGGCGATCGCGGTGGGGTTGCCGGTGAATTGATTATTTACGATCGAAGACCAACTCGCATCGGGCAGGGAGATCCCGTTCAGGCTGTTGTTGGCGAGCGTGTTGTTTACAATTGTGGCTCTAGAACTGTTTGAGATGACAACGCCTTCCAGATTATCGTGGCTTTTAGTATCCATGCACACTGCCTGGGTCGTGTTCAGAATCCGGACGCCGGCTGCGTTGACCGCGCCGGCGGTATCGCAGCGGGTGATGGTGCACTCATTATCGAAAACATCGGACCCGAGTCCTTGCAGTCGTATGCCATCCAGTCCGGTGGCCCGGGTGCGGACTTTATCAATATTCACGCGGGCAACGCCATTGGCCTCGATGCCGTAGGCGTTGGCGCTGTTGCCTTCCAGTCTTAGATAACTAATCGACGTATAGGATGACCCGTCGCTGATTTTAAGCAGGCTGCTTGCGGTGATCGCGGCGGAGGCGGCGGCCAGGGTCGCGCCGTTGCCGTTCAGGCACATATTGGTGCCGAGGACCAGAGGGGTGGTGGTGACGAGGTAGCGTCCGTTGGCTTTCAGGTTAACGACGATGACTTTTGCGGGATTTTGGGTCCGCAGGGTGTTCAGTTGGGTCTGCACACCGACGATGGTTTCTGTCGTATCGTTCAGCGTGACGACGCTTTCGCCGGTAACTTGTTTATAGAACGTGGTGGTGGGCACGGTGAACAGCGTGCCCGCCGGTCCGGTTTGCGCGGTCGCGTTCGGCATGCAAGAGCAGCTGAGCAGCCAGAGGCCGAGCCAGCTTAATAGGAGCGGGGTATGTGGCCGGGCCCGGGGATTCTTGAGGTGCATGTCAGCGGGTTTTCTCAATTTGATATAAAATGGCTCCGGTATCGTCGCGGAAACGCAGGCGCAGCGTATGCTGGCCCTGGCTGGCCGGTGTTATCTCTACGTGTAAGAAGCCTCCGGTGGGCTCTTTGTAGTGGTAGGGCTGGCGGATTTGGCCTTCCGGGTCGGTCGAGGTGGGTTGGCCGGGGTATTCGCCGAGGATGGAGTTTTCGTCGTTGAGGGCGCCGACGGAGAACTCTTCGACCCCGCTCGGGTGGATACTATGATACTGCCAGTGGCGGTCGCCGGATAGAACCATCACGTTTTCTATTTTTTCCTGTAGTAACCACGAAAAGAAGGCGTCGGCTTCATGGCGGAAGCCGCGCGGGTTGGTGTGGTTGTCGTTTTTGCTTTTGCGATCCGGTCCGACCATCGGGGTGGGGCTGATCAAGAATTTCCAGGTGGCGCCGCTTTCCCGCAGGGTTTTTTCCAGCCAGGCTTTTTGGGCTGTGCCCCAGATGGATTTGTCGGGGCCATCGGCCATGGCGTTGGGCGATCGATAATCGCGCCCCTCCAGAAACCAGAGCTGCACGCGCGGATGGATGCGCACGGTGCGGTAGGTAGGGGTTTGCTGATCTCCTTGAGGGATAAGGGGTAATTGTTCGCGAAAGAGGTCTTCGCCGGTCTTGGCGGTGGGTGCGACATCTCCTTCGCGATCGGCGTCGTCAAAACGGAAATCGTGGTCGTCCTTTGCCCAATAGGTTGAGCAGCCGCCAAAGAACTCGATCAGGCGCGGGAAACGGAATTGTTCATGCCATTTTTGGCGGAGCTCCGGGAGGGTTTTGGCGGGATGCGACTTTGGGAAGTCGTAGTAAACGGCGTCGCCGGCGCAGATGAAAAAATCCGGTCGCAGCGTGCGCAGGGCGGCGAAGACGCGGTAGCCGAGCTGTTTATCCTCCGCAGTGGCGGTCACGGGGCCGTCGCCGTTGGCGATGCCGCTCATGAACGCGGAGTAGTGCATGCAGTTGCCCATGCAAAATGACACCGGTGCATCGGCATCGTGCGGGGAGAGGGTTTTGAAGCTGCGGGTGGGGCCGTGGGCGGCGGGGTTGTCCGGTGCGGCGGGCTTTAGGCGGTAGTAATAACGCCGGCCGGGGCGCAGGCCTTCCAGGGTGGTGCGGATGATGAAGTCGTTTTCGGCGGTGGCGGTGAGCCAGTTTGTGCGTTTGGCATCGGCGAAATCCTCGGTTTCGCTCCACTCAAAAGCGGCGGTGCCGGGAGCGCCGGGGATATCGCCATCGGCGGCGAGATCGGGGCCCGGCAGGGCGGTGAGGCGGGATTGCAGGATCACGCTCGACGGGCCGACTTCGCCGGCCAACTCGCCTTGGGCGTGATACAAGGGCGCCGAGCATAGCAGGTTGGCCAGAGTGAACCATAACAGGAGTTGGCCGGTTCGGGACGTTTTCATGGCTGCGCGATGAGGCGGGGGGCAGGGGGCTGGCCTAGGGTTTCTTTTCTGGAGGTGGCTCCATGTCCTTCACCCACTCGCGTTCCTTGCGTTCTCCAGCGACCTCTTCGCGGAAGAGCCGGTTCAATTCCTCCTGGCTGAGGCTGACCAGATCGTCCGGAGCGGCCGTGGCGAGGTAGTGCACGAGGCTTGACCGCAACTGGCGCCGCATCGGGTCGCTGAGGTTGGCCTCGGCGAGGTTCACCGTGCTGACCACCAGATGTCCGCGGCCAACCTTGGCTTCGAAAACCAGGCCGATTTTTTGATTTCGGGCGAAGGAATCGATCACCTGCACGATGGGACGAAGTGAAGGGCTAACGTCATCCAGCACGATCGCGCCGGAAGACGGCGTGAGCACGCCCCACCACTGCCAGTCGCAGTGTTCCTCGGTGGGGAAGGCGGCCAGCGCCGGGTGCTGATCGCGAATCAACAGCCCCATCGTGCCGGCCTGGTTGGTAAAATATACCGGGCTCCAGAAGGCGGGCAGGAAGGCGGTGTCTTGATGTTGGCGCAGGGCGGTGGCCGGCGGCAAGTAGAGCACGCGGTCCCCTTGGCTTAGCGCGGCTTTGGCGCGGGCGAGCGAGTCCGTCACGGTCACGCCTTCGGCCTGCACGGCAGGCGAGGGTGGCACGATCCAGATTTTCCATGAGTTACCGGCTTGGGCGGCGGACGCTTGGACGCGGAGCACGGCGGTGGCGGGTTTTTCCAGAGGCGGCAGGGCGATCTCGAGGGTGCCTGCGGGCTGGTTGGCGCCGAGGGCGAGGGAAAGGCTGGCGAGCGTGCCGTGGGCGAGCAGTTGGCCGGTCGTCGTGGTGAGTTCCCAAGTGGCGGCGAGGCTGCTGATGGATTGCTCGGAGTAGTTCACCCACTCGATGGGTGCGGTAAATTTTTCGCCGGCGGTGAACACGCGTTTGGGTAGCCGCACGAGCGGCACCACCGGCGCGGCGGCCTCGCGAAAGGTCGCGGGGTCCGCGATGCCTTTTGAGTCCCAGAACGAATCCAGGAGGCCAACGTGCGCAGTGCCCTGTCCGGGGTAGTCGTGCAGATCCAGTAACTGATAACCCGCCAGACCGGGGGTGCGCAGGGCAAGTTCCAGCTCTTGCTTATAGAGCTCGGCGGAGAACTTACCCGAGGCCCGCGTGAAATCCGCCGCCTGAGCGAGCAGGCCTGAGTGTTGCAGGTCCTCGCGGATGGCCTCCAGGTTGATGGGGCGGAGCACGCCGGTGTATTTGGGGATCTCGGCGAGGTTGGGGAATACGGTCCATTGCCCGATCTCGTGGGTCAGCAGGGGGCGGGCGGCGCGACCGAGAACGTTGCGGAAATCGACCGCGGTATTCGGTGCCTCGCTGAAGAAACTCTGCCCGCGCATGCCCTCGATTTTACCGTTCACGCGAAAGGCGCGCTCGACCAGAAAATCGTCCGTCCCGGGAGGGCCGTCTTGTTCGCCGATTTTAGCCGGGGCGTCCGCCACCCAAAGGCGGTTGGAGGTCAGGGTGTAGAGGCGTCGTGTATCCGCCTGCTGGAGTTCGGCCAGCAGGGTCTTCATGAACTCGTATTGCCCGTGCAACTCGTTCCCGAGGGAAAACAGGACGAGCGAGGGATGGTTTCCGTAGGCCGCAAAAATCCGTGCCGCTTCGGCCCGCACCCACGCCACGCGGCCGGCATCGCCTCGGTTTCCGAGGTCGCCTACCCAGAGTGGCAGCTCGGCCTGCAGGTAGATGCCTTCCGCATCCGCCGCCGCGAAACAGGCCTCGGGCGGGCAGTAGGAATGGAAACGCATATGGTTGAGCCCCCATTCCTTCAAAATGCGGAAAAGCCGTCGCCACTCTGCGACGTCCATGGGCGGATAACCGGTCAGCGGAAACGACGCGCCTTCGTGCGTGCCCCGGAAAAAAACTGGCAGATCATTGAGCGTGATGCCGGTGCTGCTTGCGGTGATTTTGCGATAACCGAAAACCTGCTCGCGCGTCACCGCGTCCGCTCCGGGTCGGTGCAGCGATACATTCAGGATGCAGAGCGAGGGATGGAATTCGCTCCAGAGCGGCAGGGGCTGCGTCGCCTTCAGGTCCACTGTCGCCTCGCCGCCGTCTGCGGTCCAGCGCACGGGCACATCCAGTTCATAGGCGAGTCCCGGGCCGGTGATTTTTGCGTGCAGGCTCCCTTCGCCGGCCAGGCCGGTGCGGTTGCCGATCTTCACTGTGGCCGCGGCTTTGGCCGGGTCGGGATCGATCTGGATTTGCTCGATCCAGACCCGCGGAGAGGAGCGCAGTTCGATCGCTCCGACGATGCCGTTCCAGATAGATTGAGTATCCTCAATGTAACCGTGAGATCGGCCAATGTCGAATTGTTGCCGGTTATCGACCCGGATCACCAGTTCATGCCGGCCAACGCTAGCCTGGGTGGACAGGTCGAACTGGTGGGGGGTGCTGAGGGAGTTCTGTTTGCCGATTTCGACGCCATCGAGCCAGACTTGGCTTTCCCAAAGCACGCGTTCCAAAAACAGGACTACGCGGCGGCCTTCCCAGGCGGGCGGGATCTCGATGGATCTGCGATACCAAGCCGGCCCGATGTAGGAGAATTTGCGATGTAAACGAGCGAGACCCTCTTTGCTCACTATTGGCTTTATAATCAGTGGGATACCGAGCTTTGCTTGATCGGTGGTGCCGGGCAGGGGCAGCTGGTCAGCGAATTTCACGCCGGGCTCCATCCAGCCTTGGCCGGCGCCGATGATTTTGGGGTCCAGCCGGACTTCCCAGTTTCCCGCGAGGGATTGCGAGTTCTCCTCGCCTCGGACGCCGGGCGCGCCAGTCAGGCAGCCCCAGATCAGGGCCAGTCCGGAAAGCAACCCGGGCTTGGAATGAATAGAGCGCATCATTTCCGATAAATTGAGGGGCATGCGGGGGTAATGGGGAAACCTAGGGTAAACTTCGACCTGCGGGAAGATTTATTCACCCCGGGTTTCAGGAATGAAGAATTATTGTTCACTTTTGTAGCCCGTCGCGATTGTTCTGGGTGGCCCCTTTATTATGAAATCCCTCCGAATCCCCGGTTTTATCCTGCTGAGCCTCTCGGTCTTAGTCGCCAAGGTCTTCGCCTCCGACTATGTGAATGTGAAAGAATACACCGACCGCGGAGTCATGATGTATGGCGATACTTCTCAGGGTGGCCCGCCGTTTGCCAAGGACCCCTCGGTGGTGAAGTTCAATGGTCGTTACTTGATGTATTACTCCGTGCCCACGTTTGGCGGCATGCAGGGTTGGCGCATCGGGGTGGCTGCCAGTAAAGATCTTTTGACGTGGGAAAAACTCACAACGCTCGAGCCCGCCCATCCGAGCGAGGCCAACGGGTTTTGCGCGCCCGGCGCCATCGTGCTCGGGGGCAAGGTGCACCTCTTTTACCAGACCTACGGCAACCGCGAAAAAGACGCCATCTGCCACGCCTGGTCCGACGATGGAGTCAGCTTCACCCGCGAGCCGACGAACCCTATTTTCCATCCCCATGGGGACTGGACCTGCGGACGCGCCATCGACGCCGAGGTGATACCCTACGGCGACCGCTTGCTCCTCTACTTTGCCAGCCGTGATCCCGGTTATAAAATCCAGCTCGTCGGCGTGGCCTCCGCCCCGCTCGATTCGGATTGGGCGCGGGATAAATGGACGCAGCTCGCCGACCGAACGATTTTGAAACCCGAATTGCCATGGGAGCAGGAGTGCCTCGAGGCGCCCACGCTGGTTCGCCGCGGCCAGTCCCTCATCATGTTTTACGCCGGCGCCTACAATAACATGCCCCAGCAAATCGGCAGCGCGGTCAGCACCGACGGGGTGAATTGGAAGCGTATCTCGGACACCCCTCTGCTCGCCGTCGGCCAGCCAGGCAGTTGGAACGCGAGTGAGTCCGGCCACCCCGGGGTGTTTACCGACACCGACGGGCAGACCTACCTTTTTTATCAGGGCAACGCCGACAAAGGTAAGTCCTGGTTCCTTTCCAAGGTGAAGATCGGCTGGAAAGACGACGTCCCCCACGTCGAGTAAGCGGCGTCGGGTCGCAAAAACCGCGGCTGGAGCTCGGCTTGGTGACCGCGCTTCAACAACCCGCGTCTAGCCAAGAAGGAGAGCTCAGCAGTAAAATTAATCTGGCTCATATGATGAATTAAATTAATACCAAGAACGGTTTCTGCTGCGTTGCTCAGCATGTTACTTCCCGCTTCCACCTGCAAATCGCTTGCCCGAGGAGGGCTAATTTTGACCACTTTGGTCGCTCCCTTGTCCGCCAATCCAGGCACGGTGATCGATTCTGGCCACAGCGCCTGGATTCTCACCGCGACCGCGCTGGTCCTTTTTATGACCATGCCGGGCTTGGCGCTATTTTATGGCGGCCTGGTGCGCGCGAAGAACGTGCTCTCCGTGCTCGGTCAATGCGCGGGCGTGGCCTGTGCCGCCTCGCTGGTCTGGGTCGTAGCCGGCTACTCGCTGGCGTTCAAGGGCGCGGGTGGCTGGATCGGCGACCTGAGCGCGATCGGTTTGCGCGGCCTGACGTCCCAGTCGGTCGCGGCGGGCACGGCCATTCCCGAGTTTCTCTTCGCCGCATTTCAGATGACTTTCGCGATCATCACACCCGGCCTCTTCATCGGCGCGGTGGTGGAGCGCATGAAGTTTGGCGCGATGATGCTTTTTTCCGCGCTCTGGCTGCTCGTGGTCTACGCGCCGGTCTGCAAGTGGGTGTGGGGCGGCGGTTGGCTGGCCCAGCTCGGAGTTCGCGATCTCGCCGGCGGCATCGTGGTGCACGCCACGGCGGGCGTGACGGCGCTCGTGCTCGCGCTGCTGCTCGGCAAGCGCAAGGGCTTCCCGCAGCATCCGCACCCGCCGCACCAGCCGGTGCTGGTCTTTGTCGGCGCGGGCATGCTTTGGGTGGGCTGGTTCGGTTTCAACGCCGGCAGCGGGCTCGCCGCGGGCGGCTCCGCCGGTCTCACGCTTCTGGTCACGCACCTCTCAGCCTGCAGCGCCGCGCTGGTCTGGATGTTTTTGGAAAAAGTCCGCAACGGCAAAGCCGGTGTGGTCGGCATGGTGACCGGCCTCGTCGCCGGCCTCGCCACCATCACTCCCGCCTCGGGCGACGTCGGCCCGCTGGGCGCGATCGTGATCGGGGGTATCGCCTCGTTGGTGTGTTACTTTGCGGTCAACCTCGTCCGCGAGCGACTGCACATTGATGACTCGCTCGACGTCTTCGCGGTGCACGGCGTCGGCGGCATCCTCGGCACGCTGCTGCTTGCGGTCTTCGGCCAAAGTGCTTTCGGCGGTCTTGGGCTGGTGAAGCCTGTTCGCGAGCAACTCGGCGTGCAGGCGCTGGCCCTCGGCGTCACGATCGTCTGGTCGGCGATCGCGACCTTGGTGCTGCTGTGGATCGTGAAGCTGGTGATGGGGCTGCGCGTCACGCCCGAGCAGGAGTCCGAGGGCCTCGACCGCGCCGAGCACGGCGAGAACGGCTACACGCTGGAGAGCTGAGTGCCGAGCGAGGTTCTTTACGAACGCCGGCCCGCCGCGATAATCGTGGTTTTCGGGTTCAGTGCGTTTACGACTGGCGGAGCAAGTGACGCGCGGGCTTGCCATGCCATGCGGGGACGAGGCGGCGAACGGTCCTGACCTCTTCGGCAGCCCTGTAAATTGCAAAAAAAGACGGCGCTTGATGCAGGCCGGATTTAGGGCGTTAGGGGCGCGCTCTTTGGATATGAAAAAGCCGCGCCCGGGGAAGGGCGCGGCTTGGGAAGGCGCGTGGCGAAACGACTATGTCGCTTCCGCCACGGGTTGGCGGGCTTTTAGGCCTCCAGTTGGGGGCGGACGGCCTCGGGCCAGTCGATGTGGTAGAACTTGCCGCGGGGCTGGTCGACGCGCTCGTAGGTGTGGGCGCCGAAGTAGTCGCGCTGGGCCTGGAGCAGGTTGGCGGGCAGGCGGGCGGAGCGGTAGGCGTCGTAGTAGCTCAGGGCCGAGGCGAAGGTCGGCACGCTGATGCCGCTCTCCACCGCGAGGGCGATGACCTTGCGCCAGTTGGCCTGGGCCTTCTGGATGGTGGCGTTGAAATACTCGTCGAGCAGGAGGTTCGCGAGCTTCGGGTTGCGGGCGTAGGCCTCGGTGATCTTTTGCAGGAAGGCCGCGCGGATGATGCAACCGCCGCGGAAGATCTGGGCGATCTGGCCGAAGTTGAGTTTCCAGCCGTATTCGCCTTGGGCGGTGCGCATGAGCTGGAAGCCCTGGGCGTAGGAACAGATCTTCGAGCAATAAAGGGCGTCGTGGATGGCCTTGATGAGGGCCTTCTTTTGCGCGGGGCCGACCTTCTTCACCTTCGGGCCCTTGAGGACCTTCGAGGCGGCAACGCGCTCGTCCTTGATCGCGGAAATGCAGCGGGCGAAGACGGACTCGGCGATGGTCGGGGCGGGCACGCCCATGTCGAGGGCGTTGACCGAGGTCCATTTGCCGGTGCCCTTCTGGCCGGCGGTGTCGAGGACGACATCGACGAAGGGCTTTTTGGTGACGGGGTCCTTTTGCTTGAGGATGTCGGCCGTGATCTCGACGAGGAAACTGTCGAGCGCGCCCTTGTTCCAATCGGAGAAAATCTCGCCCATTTCGGCGGGTTTCAGGCCGAGGAGACCCTGCATGAGGGAGTAGGCCTCGCAGATCATCTGCATGTCACCATACTCGATGCCGTTGTGCACCATCTTCACGTAGTGGCCGGCGCCGTTTTCGCCGATGTAGGTGGTGCAGGGCACGCCGCCCTTGACGGGCTTGCCGGGCTTGGCGCCCATGAGGGGCTTGCCGGTCTTCTTGTCGACCTTGGCGGCGATGGCTTTCCAGATGGGCTCAAGATGCTTGAAGGCGGCCTTGTCGCCGCCGGGCATGAGCGAGGGGCCGAAGCGGGCGCCTTCTTCGCCGCCGGATACGCCGGAGCCGATGAAGAGGAAGCCCTTTTCCTTGAGGGCCTTTTCGCGGCGGATGGTGTCGGTCCACAGGGCGTTGCCGCCGTCGATGATGATGTCGCCCGGCTCGAACACGGCGGTGAGGCCGTCGATCACCGCGTCGGTGGGTTTGCCGGCCTGCACGAGGATGATGGCCTTGCGGGGCCTGGACAGCGAGGCGGCGAACTCCTGCAGGGTCTTGGTGCCAACGACGCCGCCGGGGGTGGCGGGGTTTTCGGCGACGAACTTATCGGTCTTTTCCACAGTGCGGTTGTAGACCGAGATTTGGAAGCCGTGGTCGGCGATGTTAAGGGCGAGGTTCTGACCCATCACGGCGAGGCCGATGAGTCCGATGTCGGAGTGCGTCTTGGGCATGGTTGGTGGAAGGAAGGACAAGCGCTAGGCGGGCGGGCGGCCCGGGCCAACCTCAAACTCCCGCAAACCTGCGCAGGACCGACCGACAGCGGGCCGACCGGGCGGCTTTGTGCTATGTAGTCAGGCGGAGGCTCCAACTGTAAGCCTGCCGGGAACTGGCCTCCCGTCACCCGGGTCGGAATACTGCGAACCTGCCCCTATGTTTTCCCCTAGCCGCTTCTATCCGGCTCGTGCGTCGCGCTTCGTGACGGCGTTGCTTGGTGTATTCCATTTTATCGCTGCGTCCATCGCCGCCAGCGATCCGGGAGGCGGGGCGGCCGGCGTCGGTGCCAACGTCACGCTGGCCACGACCAGCACGACCGCGACGCTGGACAACGCCGTCATCAACGCCGTCATCGACAAAACCACCGGCCGGGTCACGAGTTATAAGCTCAACGGCGTGCAGATGGTGGATCCCTCCAACCCCATTTATTACAGCATGGACGGGGGCACGAGCTACGAGCAGCCCAGCGGCTGCGTTTATTCGGTCACGAGCCAGACCGCCGACATGGTGGACATCTCCTGCAAGCGCACCTGGAGCTCCACCGCCGGCTACAAGCACGTCTTCGACATCGAGCTCCACTGGGTGCTGCGCCGGGGCGACACCGGTCTCTACGCCTACGCCATCCTCAACCACCCCGCCACTTATCCGGCGG
This sequence comes from uncultured Verrucomicrobiota bacterium, assembly GCA_903869675.1. GTDB lineage: Bacteria > Verrucomicrobiota > Verrucomicrobiia > Opitutales > Opitutaceae > IMCC26134_A. Next base: position 81,539 of record CAIQAB010000023.1, read on the forward strand.
CCACCGTCGGTGAGTGGCGCATCGTCTGGAAACTCCCGCGCACCTCCACGACCTTCACCTTCGAGCGAGCTTACGTCGATCAACTCCGCAACTGGGAGATGCCTTCCTATTACGACTACCAGCAGTCTTCGCCAACCAGTATAGGCGAGATCGTGAAGCTTAACACCGGCGTGCGCGCCGGCAAATACGACGGAAAATACTCTTACTCCGCCCGCTACTTCGACGTCGGCACCTGGGGCCACGCCAGCAACATCGCCCAAAAGGGCGTGTGGTTTGTCCTCGGAGGATATGACTACTTCAACGACGGCCCCACCAAACAGGACCTCACCACTTCCGAGAGTTATATTCTCATGCACTTCGGCCGGAACCATTACGATGGTTCCAGCATCAGCGTCGCGGCCGGCGAGGCGTGGCGAAAACAATTCGGACCCTATTTGCTGTATTGCAACAGCACTACGGCCGTAGCTAACGCCGGCGACGTCCTTTGGGCCGACGCCAAAGCCCAGCTCGGCGCTGAAAAGGCCGCCTGGCCCTACTCCTGGCTCGTGAATTCCGACCACCCCGCCGCCAGCGGTCGCGGCACCGTGACCGGCAAACTCGAGATCAACGACGCCCTGAAGTCCGGCGTGAGCGGCGCCGGCGCGCGCATCGGCCTGGCCGCGCCCGAGGACGCCGCCGGTAACTGGCAGTTCCAGGGCAAGGGCTACCAATACTGGACTGTCGCCGACGCCTCGGGTAACTTCATGATCTCCGGCGTCCGCCCCGGCTCCTACACGCTCTACGCCTTCAACGACGGTGTCGTCGGGGAATTTTCCAAGACCGCGGTCACGGTCTCCGCCGGCGCCACCAACGTCCAGGGCACGCTCGTCTGGACCGTCGCCCACCCCGGCGCGAGCATCGTCTGGGAAATCGGCGCGCCCGACCGCACCGCGAAGGAGTTTCGCCACGGCAACGACTACTTCGAACCCTTTCTTTGGAACGGATTCTCGGCCGAGTTGCCTAACCCGGTCGTTTACACTGTCGGCGTCAGCAACCCCGCCACCGACTGGAACTATGTCCACACGCTCTACGCCACCACCGACGCGGGCGGCGTCACCACCACCGTGCCATGGAACTGGAAGGTGAATTTCAATCTTCCCGCCGTTCCCGCCAGCGGCAACGCCGTGCTGACCGTCGCCGTCGCCAGCTCAAACTACGCCCGCCTCTGGCTTTACTTGAACGACGAACCGAACTCCTTCGCGCGCATTTCGCCGCCGGTCGATGGCGGCAACGCCCTTTTGCGCCAAGGCATCCACGCCAAATACAGCCACCTCGACATCAGCATCCCGGTCGCTCGCCTCAAGGTCGGTGCGAATACCTTCACCTTTAGTTTCAGCGGCTCAGACCAATCGACACATGTGATGTATGATTACCTGCGGCTCGAGCTCCCCGCCTTTCCGCCGCCGCCGCCCTCCTCAGGTCGCACCGTGATCTGGAAGGGCGGGTCCACCGCCGCCGCCAACACTTGGGACAACGGCTCCACCACCGCCTGGACCAACTCCGCCACGCTCGCCGCCAGCCCCTTCGGCACCGGTGACAAAGTGATCCTCGACGATACGGGATCCAACAGCACCGGCCTCGCGCTCGCCGCCCCGGTCGAGCCCGAGAAGATAACCGTTTCCGGCGCGAAAAGCTACACCCTCGCCGGAATCGGCGAACTGCGCGGCCAGATGGGCCTAGTGAAATCCGGCGCCGGCACTTTCACGCTCACCCCGGCCTCGCTCTCCCTCTCCGGCGGCGCGATCACCCCGGCCAGCCCGGTCGTCACCGTTACCAGCACCGTCGGGGTTGTGCCTGGCCTGCTCATGGCCGGCACGGGCATCCCGGCCGGAACCCGTATCCAGACCGTGGACTCGGCCACCCAGCTCACGCTCACCGCCAACGCGACCGCCGCCGGCTCCGCGCTTACCTTCACCGTCGGCGGGGCCCATTCCTTCACCGGCACGACCACCATCACGGGCGGAACCCTCGCCTTCGGCAGCGACGCCGCCAACACCAACGGGCTCGGGACAAGTGACGTCAGCCTGCAGGGCGGATCTCTCGCCATGTATACCAAGTCAAATAACAGCGTCAGCAGCACCGGCGCCTGGAACATCGACGTGCCGACCGGCGCAACCGGGACCCTGGCCCCGGGCTGGCGCTGCTCACTGACCGGCAAGCTCACCGGCGGAGGCGTTCTGAATTATACGCTCCCCTCCGGGGCCATCCGGGCTGACCTGCGCGGCGACTGGTCCGGCTTTAACGGTCGGATCAACGCCACCGCGCCCACCGGCTCTTCTGCGGATTTTCGCATGGCGCTCGATTACTCCTGGCCCGGCCTGCCCGCCGCCGCGCTCAACCTCGGCACGGGCGTCACCGCCTACTACTCCGGCAATCTCAACACCGGTCTCGGCACCTTAGTGGGCATCGGCGAGCTTTCCGGCTCCGGCACACTCAGGGGAGGCGCGATCGGCGGGCGACAGATCACCTACCGTATCGGTAGTATCGACACTGATGCGACCTACTCCGGCACGATATCGGAGCAGACCAACGGTCTCACCAATATCGTCAAGGTCGGCGCCGGAACCTGGACCTACTCCGGCGCCGCGACCATCAACGGGTCCGCCAACATCCAGTCTGGCGTGCTGCGCCTAACCGGATCCCTCGCCGCCTCCGCCGCGGCGGTCACCGAGATAGCGGACGCCGCCGTTCTGGCGCTGGCCGGCGGGTCTCATGCCGCCGGCACTGTGCATGTCGGCTCGGGGGGGAAGCTTCTGGGCGCCGGCACGCTCACCGCTTCCGTCGTCAACGACGAGGACGTCAACGTCTCCGGCGGCGTGCTTTCGGTTTCCGCGGATTTTACCCACAACGGTGCCCTCGCCGTTTCGGGCGGCTCCAGGCTGTCGGTCGCCGGCGTCTTCACCGCCGCTGAAGCCGCGACTTGGAGGGCCGGGCTCCTTTCCGATTCCGCGGCGACCGACGCGCTCGGGGGCGTGGTCGCCGGCTCGGCCGCGCTCGGCCCGGCCGCGACCGTCAACCTCGATTTCGCCGCGGTTGGTTCGACCGTGAGCTTCGCTTCCTCCTTTTGGACTGCCGCGCGTTCCTGGCCGGTGCTCTCCGCCGGTTCTGTCACCGGCACGCTCGCGCTCGGGTCGATCAGCCCGGACTCGCTCGGCCGCTCGGCTTCGGCCTACGGGGCCTTTTCCCTGCCAAACACCGCGACCGGCGCCACGCTGGTCTGGACACCCCTCTCCACTTTCGAGCGCTGGCAAATCCAATGGTTCGGCTCCACCACCGCGCCGTCGGCCGCCGCCAATGCCGATCCCGACGGCGACGGCCAGACCAACGCCAGCGAGCAGATCGCCGGAACCGATCCCACCGATCCCCGCTCGCGCTTCGTTCTTTCCGTCGCTTCCGTTGCGGGCGCGCTGCAACTTTCGTGGCCCGCCCTCGCCGGCCAGACTTATCAGGTGCAGATTTGCACCGATCTTGCCTTCGCCGGCTGGACTCCGGTCGCCAGCCTCACCGCCACCGGTCCCGCGGCGACCTTCGTCCTCGCGTCCTCGAGCGAGGCGAGGCGCTTCTACCGCGTCATGACGCCCGCGCCCTGAGAAGGCTCGGGCCCCCCCTTTAGCCTTTCGCGTCACCGCCGGCCGGCTTACCTTTTCGTTCCATGCCCGACGAACGCGAATCACCCGACGCCCGGCGCTTGCAGCAGAAGAAGCCGTCTTTTCCGGTCGGCGATGCGCTGCGCGCCTACTTGCGGCGGACGCGACGCGAGCGTGATCTGCCGGTTACCTACGAGCGGTTGCGGCGCTTTACCGACAGCGTGCCTCTCTCCGACGCGCGCGGTAAACCCTCGCTCTGGGAAAGCGTGTTTTACGACCGGCTAGACATGCAGGGTCTGCACGAGGATCTGAAGCGCGTTTACGCCATTCTCCGCGTGGACGGTGACCTTTCGGTCATGCAGCATCTCTACATCGACCGGATCGACTTCTGCGCCTTCGGCAACTCCGCCCCTTTTCGCGTTCGCATCGTCAACGCCTACAACGATAATCCCGACCACTTCTACGTGAAGCGCGGCGATGCTTCGCGCATCTACGGTCTCGAGCTGGAGCACCTGCTTTCGCCCAACCGCCTCAACTTCCTTACCTGCGGCGCCACCCTCGTCGAGGAACACATCGCTGGCATCCCGGGCAATGAGTTTATCGACCGCTGGTTGGAAAGCCCGGAGATCCGGCCGGTGCGTCTGGCGAAGGAGTTGGTCAAATTCAACGAGCGCTGCTTCGTGCGCCTGCTTGGCGACATGCGCGCCTATAACTTCGTGGTGGTGGTGACGCCGGACTTCGAGGACGCGCAGATCCGGGTGCGCGCGCTGGACTTTGACCAGCAGAGCTACGAGGGCCGGCTCAATCTCTACAAACCGCAGTTTTTTAAGGATAACGCTCCGCTCGCGCTCTTCTGCGCGAAACACCTCCGCATCGAGACCGCCCGCCAATACCAGCGCGAGGAGCAGGTGATTATCCTTCAGCGCGCCGCCATAACTGAGGACCGCCTGGCCATGCTGCTGGCGGCGATGAGCGCCGACCCCATCGCGCCGCCTGACCACGTGCGCGAATTGCGCGAGGGGCTGGCGGAGTTCTATAAGCGCCCTGCCTACCTGCGTTGCACGTCGATGGGGGCGTTGGTGCGGGAAAACCTGGAAAGCATTCGCTTAGCCGTCGCCGGCGCAGACGCTCCGGTGCGCTCGGGTCTCGGCGTTTGAACCCGGGCTGGATTTTTTGCCCTGCTCCGCCCAAACCTCGCCCCCATGCCCACGTCTCCGTCCCCCGAGAAACCCGTCGCGTGCCAACACGATGAAGCCCGCCACCTGCTCTCGATCGGCACGGGACTGGACGGTGCCTTGCGTCTGCTCATGACCCAGTTTAGCGTATTGCAGACCCGTTCGCAGTTGCTGCTCACTGTGGCGACGCTCGCACTCACGATCACCGGTTTTTCCGGACCTCGCATTGCTGCGGCAGGAGACTTTCAGCGCCTGGCGCTGGCGACCGGACTAGCCTTGGTGCTGGCCTCGATGTTGCTTATCCTCGGCGGTTCGCTGCGTATCCGCTGGGTCACGCAATTCCGCCGGCCGGAGGGCGGGGACGACGCTGCGCTGCTGGCCCAGATCGTGTGCTACCGGGACCGCAAGACGCGCCTGTTTTTCATTGAGGTCTGCCTATTGCTCGCGGGCCTGACCGCTTATGTTGCGGCGATCATCGGCTACTTCCTCGGGGGTGCGCTTTGAGGCGTGCTTTCGCCCCGCTCCGATTTGCTTTTACCGGGAAACATCTTTCCTGGTGTGGGGTCTTAACCATACCAGCCCAAGTTTGTCGTTTTGGGCCCGGTAACCTGATCAACCCCCCAATAATACCATCATGAAAAAAGTCCTCCTCGTCGTTTCTCTCCTTTCAGTTATTTCCCTTGGCTATGCGGCCGAAGGCTGCGGCGGTGGCTGTGGCGACAAAAAGCCCGCCGACTCCACCGGTCCTGCCAAGCCCGCGGACAAGGCTCCTGAAGCCCCCAAGTCCTGAGTCCGAGTGAGTTTGCGGGCGTGGACTCTCCGCCCGCGCAAAATTCACCGACCCCTGTGGGGGTCGGTTTTTTGTGTCCGTCGCCCAAAAGAGTTGAATAGTTCAGGTGTTATTTAATAACTATAAACAACCCCTTAGCCCCTCCAATTTAATTAGCCGGTCCCGTTTTTGGGGGGCGGCTCAGATTGTTCTTACCCAGATGAAAACCCCTCACCCGGATTCCCGTTTATCCTGCGAACTTAATGTTTCGCTACCCCAGTATGGGCTGCTCCTTTTGGGGCTGCTCTTGGCGTTGATCGTGCCGTGTGCCCGGGCCGCCGACTTATTGACTGAGAGTTTTGATTCCATGACGTCGGGCGTGGCCATTCCCACCATTCCGGTCGCCACTTCGGTCTCCGGGGTTAAAGCGTCGGGCCAGGTCACGGCCATCGCGGGCGTCACGGCCATTGGCTCCGGCGGGAAGGTCGCTTGGTTGAATGACGTGGGCGCTTCGTCCGGCCAATTGGAGTTCAATGCCGGTGCCAGCGGGCAGACCACCTTGGCTGTCGCATTCGATATCTATAACAACGCCACCCCTTCCGCTACCGGCACCCAGCCGATAAATATCGGTTTGCTGGCTTGGAACAGTGCGGTCGCGACCGCGGGAGGTTCTGCGGCCAAACGGATTGCGGCGGTAACGTTCAACCAATTCGGGTCTTTGACCACGCCGGTTTTTTCCGTGCAGGGCAATGGGACGGTCTACACCGGCACCTACGCCGTGGGCACGAAGCAATCGGTAAAAATTTTCGCGAACGATCATGACACGAACAGCATAAACTACATCGGGCCGGACTCGGTTTTTCGCACGCTCGGCGCCAACAGTTTTTCCGTGTTCCTGAATGGCACCTTTATCGTGGCTTCCGCGTTCAATCCGACGGCCACCGACAATAGCGCGGTGCTGCTGACCGGGAATAGCAACCTCGGCCGGCTAGGTTTCAATACGTCCACTACGAATCTAGGCAATTGGTTGATCGATAATGTGGTTGTTTCCGATATCACCGCCGCAGTTCCGCCCGTTCCTGTGATCACGAGCGCCTTGGCCGCCAGCGGCCAGGTTGGCAATCCGTTCCGCTACCAAATCACCGCTTCAAATACACCGGCCTCGTTTAATGCCACCGGCCTTCCTCCCGGTCTGACCATCAACAGCAGCACCGGCGAAATCACGGGCACCCCCTCGGTTACCGGCACCGCGAATATCACCGTTTCCGCCACCAATGGTGGCGGCACGGGTTCGGCCACGCTGGTCCTCACGGTCACCGCGGCCGCTCCGATGATTACGAGCGCCTTGACGGCAAGTGGCCGGGAATCTTCCTCGTTTAGCTATCAGATCACGGCGACTGGCACCTCGGCGAGTTTTGGCGCTACCGGCCTCCCCGCCGGCCTGAGCCTAAATGCCGCCACCGGAGTCATCTCGGGCATTCCTGCCGTAGGCTCGGCCGGAAGCTGGAACGTTACGCTCTCCGCCACGGCGGATGGTGCCACCGGCACGGCGATACTCGCTCTCACGGTGGTGGATCGCTTCGATGCGTTGCGGACTGCCTGGCAGAACACCTTGATCGCCGATGTCAGCGCCTCCAAGAGCACTTCCAGCATCAATTCCCGCTCGTCCGGTTATCAAACCACGCTCCTTTACACGGTAAGCTCCATCAAGGTGACCAACGGCGGCGCGGGCTATACCACTGCGCCCATCGTAACCCTCACCGGAGGGTCGGGAAGCGGCGCCACCGCCACGGCCACGATTTCGGCGGGTAAGGTCTCGGCCATCACCGTGACCAATGGCGGTTCCGGCTACACCACGCCCCCGGTTGTGACCTTCAGTGGCGGTGACGGTGCCGGCGCGTTGGCGACCCCTCAAATCGCGCTCTGGAGTGACCTCCCCCTCTCCGCCCAAACCGGGGTGAGCGCGGACGTCGCCTCGGGCAATATCGCGGATTCGTTTAAGCGCCTCGAATACATGGCCCAGGCTTATGCGATACCGGCCTGCGCGCTTTACCAGAACGACGCGCTTCGGGCCGCGATTGTTGGCGGTTTGGACTGGCTCACGGCAAATGTTTACACCTCCACCGGCACCCAGTTTGGCAACTGGTATGACTGGGAAATCGCCGCCCCGCAGGCGCTCAACAATGCAGCGGTTTTGCTCCTCTCGAACCCCGCGGCGCTGGATGCGACCCGGATTACTAATTATATCAAGGCAGCCTATAATTTTGGGCCCAATAGTGTTAACCAAAGGGATTATTTTTATTGGGGGGCATTGACAGGGGCCAACACCTCCAACGCCGCCCTCACCATGGCGGTTCAAGGCATACTCCTGGGTAACCGTTCCGCCACCGTGACCCGGGTTTGGCAAAATACAGTCGGCCATCCGGTTAATCCCCAAACCGACTACGTTATCACGGGCAGCCTTTTGCTCGACGAGGCCCAGGGTAACCTCAGTGGCAACAACCCCTTCGATTTCGACGGCCGGAGCGTTTTCACCGAAGTGGAAAGCGGGGACGGTTTCTATGCGGACGGCTCGTTTATTTTTCACTACAATATACCCTACACCGGCCAATACGGGCAGGAGTTGGTGGAGAATATTTCGATTCTGGTGAAGTTGCTCTATGGCTCGCCTTGGGAGATCACCGATCCCGAGGTTTCCAATATCTACGGCTGGATCACCAAGGGCTTCGCCCCCTTGTTATATCACGGAGCCATGATGGATATGGTGCGCGGTCGCGCTATTGCCTCCTCGTCTTCCGATGAATATAGCGTCGGTGCCCGGTTGATCGCCAACATACGCTCAATTGCCAGCTTCGCCCCTACCGCGGTCGCGGCCGAGCTGACGGCGTTTGCGAACTCCCCGCAATTGCCCCCGGGTCAATATCATTTCCCCAGCATGGACCGGGTGGTCGCCTTTCGCGAGGGCTTCGGCTTTGGCCTGAGCATGTCGTCCACCCGGGTGGGTGGTTACGAAATCAATACCACCTCCCCCACCAACCTCAAAGGCTGGTATACGGGCGCCGGCGTGACCTACCTCTACCTGGGCGAGGCCGACACCCAGTATACGGATAATTATTGGGCGACGGTCGACTGGTATCATCTCCCCGGGACCACGGCCGAACTAAATGCCACCCCCGATTATGCGGTAACGGATCAAAATTGGGCGGGCGGTGCGCAGGTCGATAAAACGTATGGCGTGGCCGGTATGTCCGCTCACCCCGCTGGCACGGAACTGTATGCCAAAAAATCCTGGTTCATGCTGAACGACGAGATCGTGTGTCTCGGCGCCGGCATCACTTCCACGACCGCTGGTCATCAAGTCGATACCACCGTCGAGAACCGCAAACTCCCGGCTACTGGCGCAACGGCGTTTAATATTACCGATACTGCATACGCCCTGTCCGCGCCCAGCCCATGGCCGGTTCCTGTGACCGTCACGACCGGCACCGGCGCCACGTGGTGCGCGCTGGGCGGTGTCGGTGGATATTATTTCCCCGACGGCGCCGCTAATTTACAGGCGCAGTTCACGTCTGGCACCGGTGCCTGGACCACCATCAACCCGACCGACTCGGATCCTGCGGTATACACGGATTACTATTTAAAACTCTGGTTTAATCATGGGGAGACTCCCGCGAATGCGAAGTATTCCTATGTCATTCTGCCCAATCGCGATGCCGCTGGCGTGAAGGCCTACGCGGCCAACCCGAGTGTTACCATACTCGCCAATACGGAACCGACGGCCACGACTCCCGGCATCCAAGCCGTGAAAAACCGGACCTCCGGGGTGCTGGCCGCGAACTTCTGGGCTAAAACCAGCGGGCCCGACACGGGTGGGACGGTGGATTTTATCACGGTGAGCCGGCAGTCGTCGGTCATTGTGAAAGAAACCTACAACCGTCTCTCCGTGGGTCTTGCCGATCCCACGCAAAACTATGCCGGCACGATAACGGTCACCCTGAACGGCCGTGCCGCGCTGGGGACCTTGTCGGTCGATCCCGGAGTCACCGTCACGGGAACCAATCCGATCACCCTAACCGTGAACGTAAACGGCTCCAAGGGTAAGTCCTTCAACGCTTCGTTCCAAACCGCCCCCAAGCCCGTGATCGATAGCAACCTCACCTTGGTGGGCGCCGTCGGCATGACTTTGCGTTATCAAGTCGCCGCGTCGAATACCCCGAGCCCCCTCAGCTACGGCGCGAGTAATCTACCGCCGGGGTTGGTCCTCGATGCAGGCACCGGTGTCATTTCCGGTTCTCCCACCACCGCAGGCACTTATACCACCACAATTAGCGTCACCAATGCCAATGGCACCGGCTACGCCACCTTGACCACCCTCGTAGGCAGCGTCCCGGCCGAGGTCTCGTTTGCGATCAGCACGACCGGGCTCAACACGTGGACCTGCCCCGCCAATATTGCCACAATTCAGGTGGCTTGTTGGGGCGGGGGTGGCGCGGGGGGTAGCGCCCAGCGCAGCGGAGGCAGCGGGACCGTGCAATATGGCGGCGGGGGGGCTGGCGGGGCTTATGCCACGGTCAATGCCTTCGCCGTGACACCTGGTAATGTTTACTACATCCAGGTCGGGGCTGGCGGCAGCAACAGCTCCGCAGTCAACGACACCACGGTCGCGGGCGGAGATTCTTGGGTTAATTCCATTAATACCCCCTCCACCGTGATTTTAGCCAAGGGCGGCGCCGGCGGCCAGAGTGCGATCGGCAATACCGGGACCACTGCCTATGGAACAGGCGGGCAGGGAACCACCTCGGGCAGCGTGGGCGACGTGCTCTACGCCGGGGGAAATGGCGCCAATGGCCTGAGTGGCTTCGCTGGTGGCGGAGGCAGCGGCGCCGGCTCGGCCGGCTCTGGTAACGCCGCCACCACCAACGTCGGTGCCGTGGCGCCCGCTGGGGGTGGAGCCGGCGGGACTGGCCCCACCAGCGGTTCAGTGAGCGGGGGCAACGGCTCGGCCCCCGGCGGTGGTGGCGCAGGCGCCAGAGATTCCAGCGGGATCACGATTGCTGCCGGCACCGGCGGTTCGGGCCGGGTCGTGATCACGGTCAAGCAACTGGTCGTGTCCACTACATTGCCCACCCTCGGCCCACCCTCGGCCACGGCGATCACGGATACCCTTGCCACCCTCGGCGGCGAAGTCACCGGCGATGGCGGCGCGGGCATCACCGCGCGCGGCGTGGTTTACGCAACGACATCCACCAACTCCAACCCGCGACTCGGCGGCACGGGTGTGACAGCGGTCGCGGCGACCGGCACCACCGGCCTTTTCACCGTGAATGCCTCCGGTCTTACCCCGGGCGCAGGCTACACTTTTGCGGCATATGCCACCAACGCCTTGGGCACCACTTATGGAGCATCCGGGACATTCACCACCCAAACCTCCCAAGAGGCCTGGCGGCAGGCGCAATTTGGCGGCCCTGCCAATTCCGGTGAAGCCGCCGACGCCGCGGATCCTGATGCCGATGGCCTGACCAACAGTGCGGAATACGTCTTCGGCACGACGCCGCGGGTCTCCGATCCTGCCGGTCTGCTCTCTCTGCAGCGGGAGGGCGGCGGCCTCGCGTTCAGTTTTCTGGCCCGGGCCGCCACCGGCCAGGGCTACGCCGGGCTCACCCGACACTACGCCGTGGAGAGCAACACCGACCTCACCAACCCCGCCGGTTGGACCACCGTCCCCGGGTTCTCCGATGTCGCAGGTGAAGGCCAGAATGTGTCCGGCACGCCCGCGTCGGTCGCCCCCAGGGTATTCCTCCGGTTAAAGGCTTGGTTGCGTTAGCTTTCGTCTGCCATCGATTCCCCGCTTTGAAAAAACACGCCGTAATCATCACGATTTTGGTGCGGCTTTTTTCGCTCCCGGGCTTCGCGCAGACCCCGACCGGGGCTTGGGTTTATCCCTCGCCGGCCGGGGACCTTCTTTATCAACTGGACGAACGCGGCCAGCGCATCGCCGATTTTTCAAACTGCGGGTATCGCGGTGGCGACGAACCCCTGCCGGATGTGGGCGCGACCATCCCTGCCGATCGCTGGCTGACTGTTTCGCCCGGTCCCGGGGACGATACCGCCTTGATCCAGGGCGCCATTGACAGTGTGTCGGCGCGCACACCCGATGCCGCCGGCTGGCGTGGCGTGGTTTTCCTTTCCGCCGGCGAATACCAGCTGGCCAACACCGTTAAAATCTCCGCAAGTGGCGTGGTTTTAAAAGGTGTCGGACCCGATCCCTTCACCGGCACCCGCCTGCGAGCGACCGATCCGCGCCAATACACCGTTATCCAGGTGCTCGGCTCCGGCAGCCGCAGCGTTGTGAGCGGCACTACCCGCAACCTCGTCCAGACTATGATGCCGGCCGGCGCGCGGACCTTTCAGGTCGATTCCACCTCCGGGCTCGCCGTCGGGCACACGGTGATGGTGAAACGTCCCAGCCCCTCCAATTGGATCACCGACCTTGGCATGGACCAGCTCGGGCCGGGCACTGGCGGCGACCCCGATGTCGTCCCCTGGACCGCCGGCTCCAAGGATCTGTTTTTCGACCGGATCATCACCCGCATCGAGGGCAAGTGGATCACGGTGGACGCTCCTATTCCGCAGAGCATCGAGTCGCGCTACGGAGGGGGCCAGATCTGGCGCTACGCTTGGACAGGCCGCCTTCAGCAGGTCGGTATTGAGGATTTGTATGGATTTTCCGACTACGCCTCGCCGGTTGATGAGGCTCATGCGTGGACCTTCATCGAGCTGGGAAAACTCCAGCACGGCTGGGTGCGCAACATCACCGCGCAATACTTTGGCTACTCCGCCGTGCTCGCCGGGACCGACTGCAAGTGGCTGACCGTCTCCGGCTCGCGTTGCCTCGACCCGATCTCGATCATCACCGGCTCGCGGCGTTATTCCTTCAATATGGACGACGCCGAGCTGTGTCTGTTCATCGACAATTTCGCCCGCAAGGGCCGTCACGATTTCGTGTTCGGCTCGCTGGTCCCTGGACCCAATGCATTCGTCCACTGCACCGCCGAGTCGGCCTACGCCGACACCGGCCCGCACCACCGTTGGACGGTGGGCGCACTTTTCGACAACGTTTCGGTGGGCGGCAACGAGCTGAACATCCAGAACCGTGGCAACGCCGGCACCGGCCACGGCTGGGCGGGCGCTTATTCGGTCGTCTGGAATTCGGCGGCCAGCGCCTTCCGCTTGCGTAATCCGCCGACCGCCCGCAACTGGCTCGTGGGCTCGACCGGGGCCATCCTCGCCAGCGCCTTTCCCGTCGGCGCTGATCCGGAGGGCACTTACGATAGCTCCGGGCCGGCCGGCCGGGCCGTTTATCCGCGCAGCCTTTACCACGGCCAGCTTCAACAACGCCTCAAGCGCCCGCGCTCCGAGTTTCGTGAGGTCTGGCTCGGTGATATCGACCAGCAGACGAGCACCGGCGGGGCGGGGGAGACGGTCGCCTGCAACACCGCCTGGCTCGCAGGCATCGAAGCCCTGGACGCCTTGCCGGCGGCGGCTTTGTTCGACGCGACCACCACCCGCCGGCACACTGCCTTTAGCCTCTCCTTTGCTCTCGATCCCGGAGACGTGGTGGTCGCCGCCTCGCTCACCGTCGGGCTCCGCGCGGTCGGGTCCATCGCGGCCGCGGCCGACGACTCGCTACGGCTAGAAGATGCGGCGGCGCCTATGTCCTACGCCGCGCTCGGCTGGACGCCCTTTTCCACTGACGGCTCCGCCTCGCGCACCCTCGCGGTGGAGCCTGCCTTGCTGGCCGACGGGCGTCTCGACGTCGCGCTCGGCCCGGACAGCTCGGTCGATTACGCCGTCTTGCTGCTGCAAGTGGCCAAGGCCCTGCCGGCGTCACGCACCGTGGAGTTGCTGCCGGTGGCGGATGCCTTTGTGCGCGCGGCCAACCAGGCTGTTAACTTTGGATCCCAGCCCAGCCTCGCAACCCAGAGTGTAACCGGGGTCACCACGAATCAGGAGGCGTTTATTCGTTGGGATCTCGCCGGGCTGGAGGGCGAAGTTTTCGACGCGCGGGTGCGCCTCGCCGGCGTTGCCACCGGCCAGACGGGCAACGAAAATGGCGCCGCGCTTGCCGCTGCTGATTGGGACGAGGCCATGATCACGTTTCAAAACAAGCCCGCGGCGGGTAAACTTTTTGCCCAATGGCTTCCGATCGCGGGCGGCGTGTTTGAGATCAACGTAAACGCTCCGCTCGCCGCCGCCCGGCTGCGTGGTGATTCACTGGCCCTGCGGGTATTCGCCACCGGCGATCAGGGCGCGGCCGGCGAGGTGGTCTACGCCTCGCGCGAGAATCCGGTTGTGGAAAACCGCCCCCGTTTGGTGCTTACTCTCGCGGGGACCGCAGCGACGATGGCGGATTGGCGCGCGGCCTACTTCGGCACTTTCACCAGTGCAGGACAAGCCGCCGATCAATCCGACCCAGATGGCGATGCGATTTTAAACCTGGGCGAATACGTGTTCGGCACCTCGCCCACCGTGCCGGATTCGGGGCCTCTGGTTGGCGTCGTGCGGGGCGCGTCCGGGACCACCTTTAGCTTCCCCGCCCGCGCTGCAACCGGCGCGGGTTACGCTGGACGGCAACGCGTCTTTACAGTGGAGGCCGCCACCGATCTATCGGGCGACTGGTCCGCTTTACCCGGCTTTTTCGAAATCGTCGGCTCCGATCAAATCGTGACCGGTTTGCTTCCCTCCGGCTTCGACCGGATATTTCTCCGCCTCAAGGCCTCTTTGCGATGAACAACCCCCGATTCCCTTTTCCCGGTCTTCTTGCCTTCCTGTTTTGTGTGTTTGCCGCCATCCCCGCCGGCGGCGCCGTTTATTATGTCGATAACGCGACCCAATTCAACGCGGGCATCGACAAGAACGGGGCGCGCTTCTCGACCCTCTCCGCCGGCGACCGGGTGTATCTCAAGGGCGGCACGTGGGGCGGTCTGATGCTCACGGTCACCGGCTCGATGACAGACGCCGCCGCCCAGGCCAACCCGGCGATGATTCTTGCATGCGACGCCAATTACAAACCTTCACCCGGCGGAGTCACGGTCGCGGGTTTGTGTAAAATCGATCTGGCTGGCCGCGGTATCGTGCTCGGCGGGCTGACGTTTGCCCCAACCAGCGGCATGTATAAAGCGGGTTCTTACTTGGACTACAGTGGAAGTTCGTCCAGCGCCTATATAATCCAGATGGACGGCGGGTCCCGCTACATGCGGTTGACTCATCTGAAGTTCGATTACTGTGGTCGAGACAATACCGACTACGCCAACAACGATCACTATGGTGCGTGGATCATGATAAACGGCTACCGTCACACCGTCGAATATTGCGAGACGGCTGGGCGTGACTTCAATCCGGCCGATATCACTAATCCCGATCCGCTCCGGCGCACTTCCATCCGGCAGGCGACGGTTATCGTTTATCGCGATGGTAACGACACGGTTGACTGGGGTTACCACACCATTCGTTACAACTTCTTCGGGGAAAGAAAAATCCCCCTCGGCGATGATGCCCGCCTGTATGTCGCCGCGGACGGCTCCCTGCCGGCCGATCTGTCCAACGGCTGGGAGACCATCCGCGTGGGCAATAGCAGCCTCGCCAGCGTGGACATGAACACCACGGTCGAATACAATGTCTTTTACCATGCCATCCAGGCCGTGGACGGGGGGCCGAGCGATAGCAGCGGCGAGCCCGAGATGATATCCAATAAATCCCGGCGGAATATCTATCGTTACAATACCATCCTGAACAACTACGGCCAGCTCTGCCTGCGCCAGGGCGATTACTGTGTGGTGCAGGGTAACTGTTTCCTTGCCGGGGGTGCTTACGACACGAGTGGATCGATCGTGCTCACCGAGGCTCGCAACGACCGGATGGGCGGGGTGCGCGCCTTCGGCTACGGCCATGTGATTACCAATAATTACTTTTATAAAATCAGTGGAGACGGTATCCACTCCGCGCTTTGCCTCGGCTCCGGCTCGACTCCGACCGGCACGCTCGATGCCTCATTAAACGGCGACGCCGCCGCGGGCTACGAACCGGTCAACTACGGCCATGTGCTGGGTAATACATTTATCGACTGCGTCGCCATCACCCTGGATAATCCCAACGGCCAAACCTACCCCGTGTATGGAACGCGGTTTTTAAATAACTTATTATATTATTCGACGAATATCAGCGCGGTCGGCATAAACGGCAACACCGACTCTCTCGCCAATCACGGTGGATACGCCGCCGGCAACTGGTTTTATTCGGCCAATTCCTCCCAGCGGACCGGCGCGGTCACCATGCTGGGCACCGCCGCCAATACGATTTCGGGGAGCACGACCAACGACCCGTTAATGACCGCTTTTTATGATGTGTTAAGCGTGCCCGCCGCCACCAGTCCGGTCCGCGGCCGGGCGGTGGCCGTGCCCGCCGCTATGGATACCACGGTCGAAGGCGTGAACTATGATCTGGCCGTAAAGGTGTCGACCTACGCCGATCTGGATTACCGGGGCCTGGCGCGACCGGCCGGTGCGCGAGATGTAGGGTTTTATGAACAACTGGCTGTTGGCAGCGGGTTTCGTCCTCTGAAGCGTTCGCAAGTAGGTGTTTTGAAAGCGACTTATCCCGAGCTTCCGCTTGAGGCCACGGTCACGCTTGGCCTCCTTGCGCAAACCTTCGACGGCACGGCTAAAACGATCTCGGTCACTACCAATCCGACCGGATTACGGGTGGATATCACTTACAACGGTTCGTCGACCGCCCCCTCCATCGCCGGCAGCTACACCGTGGTGGCAACCGTGGTGGACGCGGTTTACATCGGCACGGCTACCGCGACTCTGGTGATCGCACCCAACGCCAATCTATTTAATACAGCCGGCCCGGCCACGTGGACTTGCCCACCGGGCGTGACCACCGTGCAGGTCGAGTGCTGGGGTGGGGGTGGCGCTGGAGGAAGCGCCTTTCGCACGCCGAATTCCGGGACCGTTCAATACGCCGGGGGCGGGGCCGGCGGCGCCTATGCCCGTGTGGCAGCCTATGCCGTGCGGCCGGGCAATATTTATTATATCAACGTTGGCGCCGGCGGAGTGGCGGCCACCGGCACCCTGCCCGCCGGCAATATCGCGGCGGCGGCGGGCGGTGATTCTTGGTTTAACTCCACCAATACGCTCTCGGCCATCCTCTTGGCCAAAGGTGGTGCGGGTGGAATGAACGCGGTTGGCAATACGGGGACCACTTCCCTCGGGGCGGGCGGGAGCGGGACCGCCCTTGGCAGCCTTGGTGACGTGGTTTTTGCCGGAGGTTCCGGCGCGACCGGCAGTTCCGCCACAGGCTCGGCTTTCGGGGGCGGCGGTGGCGGGAGTGGCGGGCCCGCCTCGGCGGGAAACAGTGCCTTGGCCGGCTCTGGATCTGGCGCGGTGGCCCTCGAGGGCGGCGGCAACGGCGGCAATCCCAACACCACTTCCGGCTCCTCCAGTCCGGGACAAACCCCCACGAACCCGCCCGGCGGCGGGGGCGGCGGGGCCCGCGCTTCTTCGCAGCAAAGTGGGGGCAATGGCGCCGTCGGCCGGGTGGTGATCAGCGTCACCGGGCTCAGTCCTGCGGACAGCTGGCGGCAGGCGCTTTGGGGTTCTAGCGCCAACACCGGTCTCGCCGCCGATTCGGCTGATCCCGATGGAGATGGGCTCAATAACGCGCAAGAATATGTTCTAGGTTCACTTCCGCTGTCTCCGGAAACCGGTCCCGCGCTCACTTTATCCTCTTCGGGCGCCTCGCTCAGCGCCGGGTTTGTTGCCCGCGCCGCCAGCGGGATCGGCTACACGGGTTACGTTCGCCGCTATACCTTGGAAGCCGCCCCCGAGCCGTCCGGAGCTTGGTCCGAGGTCGCAACTTGCGTGGGGGTAGCCGGTGCCGGGCAAACCGTCACCGTCCCGGTGCCGGTTCCGGCCGCCCGGGCCTTTTACCGCCTGCGCGTCTGGCTGGAGTGAGTAAACGCGGAAATGAGACCAGTTTTGCCTTTACTCTGACCTTTTTTGATAATTATTAAAAACTTCCCCATGTCTGCTTTTACCCCTGCCCCCGTGTTTGGTGTTTCTTTGGTGTTGTTGGCGCTTGGTTTGAGCGAAGCGTCCGCCGCCCCGGTTTCGAACTATTGGAAAACCTTCGCCGCGGGTGGCGATCGTTCCGCCCCGGAGGTGTTAACCGATTATTCTTATGCGGGTTATCGCAACGGTGAAACGGGGATTCCCGATGCGGTGGGGCCGGTGTTCAAGGTCGTCGATTTTGGCGCCATCCCGGACGATGCCCTTTCTGACGAGGAGGCGATCCGCCGCACCGTCGCGGCGGCGGAGCAGGCTGGGGGCGGAGTGGTTTTGTTTCCGCCGGGCAAATTCCTCGTCTGGACAGACCGCACTCACCCCGCGTCGATTTTCATTCGCCGCTCCGGTATCGTCATCCGCGGTGCGGGTTCTGGCCTCGGCGGAACGATCATCCGCGCCGTCCACTCCGGCTACGGCAGCGGGCCCTACGTCGTGCCTAAAAAGCCGCAAGAGTTTGAGGATATCCCCTACGTCTTTAATTTTCAGGCGCCCGCCTCGGAAACGTCGCCCGTAAGCACGGTTCTGAATGGGTCGGTGAAGCGCGGCTATTTCCGCCTGCCCGTCAAAGCGACCACGGGCTTCCGCGTCGGCGATTGGGTTAACCTGAGCGCCAAGACCCTCAAGCTGAACGCGCAACTTCTCGCCGGCCTCGCTCCCGACGCCAGTTGGACCCGGCTCAATGAGGGCATGCAGATTAACGAAAAACATCGCATCGCTGCCATCGCCGACGGCGCGCTCGTGCTGCGCGAGCCGGTCCTGGTCGATCTGGACGCCGGTTACGAAGTCCGGGTGGCGGGCATGCGGATGATCGAAGGGGTGGGGGTGGAGGACATCGCTTTTGCCGGCGGCTGGCGGGCGGATTTTCTGCACCACCGCAGCGCCCTCGATGACGAGGGCTGGGATGCGCTGGTTTTCGACGGGGTCGCCGACGGCTGGGTGCGTCGCTGCGCGTTCATCCATTTAAACTCCGGCATTTACCTGAAAAAATCCGCCGCCTGTTCGCTCATCCAAAATCGCTACGCGGGCACCAAGGGTCACTACAACGCGGCCGTGCGGGGCGACAGCACCTTTAACCTCATGGGTTTGTCCGCCGATACGAGCGGGCAGCTCCACGGTGTTTCCACCGGCAACCGCTCTGCCGGCACGGTGGTGTGGCGCTGGCAACTGGCCTATAACCAGTCCGTCGATTCACACGGCAACGGCCCTTACGCCACCTTGATCGACCGGGTGGATGGCGGTTCCTTCACCAAGAGCGGCGGACCGGCTCCTTCGTTCCCCAATCATCTCATCGGAATGGTATTTTGGAATTTTAGCTACGCCGGCAAGGACGAGGAGCCGGTCAATTTCTACGAGGCGAAACGCGGCACCGCCAAGTTTGTTAAACCTCTTTTCGTCGGCCTCCATGGCGCCCCCGTCGTTTTGACGCCCGAGGCGCTAGGTGGGGACGAATGCCGCGGCCAGATCGTTTCGCCGGAGTCCCTCTATGAAGCCCAGCTGGAGCGGCGCCTCGGGAAAGCCCCGGCCTGGGTGGACCTCGCCCGCCGCGAGTGGGCGACCTTGCAACGGGCCAAACTCCCGCTCGAGGCGGAAATCCGGCCGCCCTTGACCGATATTTATCCCGAAAAGTTTCCGTTGAAGGCTTTGCTGGATGACTGGGCTGGACTGATGGGCAATCAGGAGTTGGGCTGGGCTGCTCCGATCGCGATCCAATCCGGCGACGAACTCGAAACGGTGCAGCTCGAGCGCGACTACGTCTTGCTCCGCACCGTGCTGCATCAACTCGCCACCTGCGCCAGCCCGCGACCACTGAAGGACGAGAAGTCCGGGGCTTGGGTCACCCCGCCGGTCTTGTCTGTCCGGGTGTTGGTTCATGCGAAAGATTTCACGGTCATGCTCCCCATCGTGGCCTCGCCCGCAGATCGCGAGAAAAACCAAGGCGCTTTGGACGTCGCTTCGCATCTCGCCGCTTCCTGCCAAGCCACTCTGCAAATCGAAGAACGGGAAATGCGTTTCATCGTGAAACGTTGAGCCGCGCCCGGCGTCCCTTCGCTCACCCCCAGCCCCATGCAAACGTTTTTCTTTCGGGTTACTCTAGCGTTTATCGCCCTGCTCGCCGGCCCTCTCTCCGCCCAGTCTACCGCGCCGGAGAAGAAGTCCGACGTCACGCCTCTGGAGTTGCCCGGCAGCGAGCCTCGGGTCTTTCGCACCATCGGCGGCAACGAGCTGCGTCTTCATATCGTCAAGCCCGACGGCTGGGCCGCGGCGGACAAACGGGCCTGCCTGGTGAACTTCTTTGGTGGTGGCTGGGTCTCGGGCACGCCCGAAAGCAGTATCCGCTGGGCAAAGTGGGCCGCCGCCAAGGGCCTGGTCGGTATCGCGCCCGATTACCGCACCCGCACTCGCTTTCAGGGCACGCCGGAAAATTGCGTGTCCGATGGCCGCGCCGCCGTCCGCTGGGTGCAGGCCCACGCTGCCGAGCTGGGCATCGATCCCGCCAAGGTGATCGTCTCCGGCGGTTCGGCTGGCGGCCATGTCGCCGCCTGGACCGCCCTCACCGGCCCCGGGCCCGATGAGGGCGATCCGGCCCCCGAGATCACGCCGGCCGCGCTGATCCTCTTTAATCCCGTGACCGACACCAAGGAGAGCGGCTACGGCGGCACCAAGCGCTTCGGCGGCAAACCCGAGCGCGCCCTCGCCTGCTCCGTGCCCGATCGCATGCCGGTCAAGATGCCGCCAACGATCGTGTTTCACGCCACCGCCGACACCACCGTGCCCTATGCCAACTCCGTCGCCTTCCGCGACAAGCTCATCGCGAATGGCAACCGCTGCGAATTGGTGACCTTCGAAGGCCTCGGCCATTCCTACTATTCCTCCAAGTTTGGCGAGGAGGGTAAGGCCGCCCTGAAAAAAACCGAGGCCGAGGCCGTCGCCTTCCTCACCAGCCTCGGCCTGCTCTGAGCCATTACTCCGCGCCGTATCCGTTTTCCATCGATCCTATAATCATGAAACTCCGCCCCATCCTCACTCTGGCATCCGCGCTTTGCGCTCTCGCATTCGCCCGTGGAACCGAAAAGCCCAACGTGCTTTTTCTCGTCGTGGACGATCTGCGCCCCGAACTCGCCTGTTACGGTCGCAATTACATCCAGTCCCCGAACATCGACGGGCTCGCCAAAACCGGCATGCTCTTTAACCGCGCTTATGTGCAGCAGGCGGTTTGCTCGCCATCCCGCACCGCCGTGATGACCGGTCTGCGCCCCGATACGACCAAGGTCTGGGATCTCGTCACCCACTTTCGCGTCACCCAGCCCGACGCCGTGACCCTGTCTCAAAATTTCAAAAACCAAGGCTACTTCGCCCAGGGTATGGGCAAGATTTTCCACGGCCGCTTGAACGACGCGCCTTCTTGGTCTGTTCCCTGGTTCACGCCCAAGGCCATCACCTACGCTCTCCCCGAAAATATGGCTGACGCCGCCGCGAACACGGCCGAGGAGCCCGATGATGCTTCCGCATCTGCCGCAAAGCCCAAGAAGAAAGCCAAAAAGGGTGGCGCTGACGGCGAAGAGGGCGGCGGTAAAAAAGGGGCCGTCTACGAATGCGCGGACGTGCCCGACAACACTTACCAAGATGGCCAGGTCGCCGACCTCGCCGTGTCCACGCTGGGCGAATTGAAGAAGAAGGCCCAGCCCTTCTTCCTCGCCGTCGGCTTCATCAAGCCGCATCTGCCCTTCGTTTCGCCCAAGAAGTATTGGGATCTCTATGACGAGTCCAAGATCGAGCTCGCCCCGAATCCCTTCTACCCGAAGGACGCGCCCGACTACGCTATCCGTAAATTTGACGGAGAGATTTACGCCTACAAGGGCATCCCCGCCAAAGGAGCCTCCTTCCCGCCCGATCTGGCCCGCAAGCTCCGCCACGCCTACTACGCCAGCGTGAGCTACACCGACGCCCAGGTCGGCCGCGTGCTCGCCGAGCTGGATCGTCTCGATCTTCGGAAAAACACCATTGTCGTCCTCTGGGGCGACCACGGCTGGAAACTCGGCGAGCACGACGCCTGGGGCAAACACTCCAACGTCGAGAACGATACCAACGCGCCGCTCATCATCTCCGCCCCCGGCATGAAAAAAGCAGGCGTCAAGTCCGACGCCCTGGTGGAGTTCGTCGACATCTACCCGACCTTGACCGAGCTGGCCGGCCTGTCGGCCCCTGCGACCCTTGAGGGCACCAGTTTGCGCCCTCTTCTCGATGATCCCACTCTGCCCTGGAAGACCTCCGCCTTCAGCCAGTATCCCCGTGCGGAAAAAGGCGGCCTGAAACTGATGGGCTACTCCATGCGCACGGATCGTTACCGTTTCACCGTTTGGATCGACCAATCCGGTGGTGACAAAGTCCACGGCACCGAGCTCTACGATCATCAGGTCGATCCCCAGGAAAACACCAATATCGCTGGGCTGCCCGCCAACCGTAAGCTCGTTGAGGAGCTTATGGGCCAATGGCAAAAAGGCTGGCGCGGCGCCAAGCCGGCCTCCGTCGCCAAATCCTGATCTATTCACGTCACCGCCATGAAAACTTGCCTGCGACTTTTTATCACGCTGGCTGCGCTCTGCGGCGCCGCCGGCCGCCTAGCCGCCGCTCCCGCGGCCGTCCCGGCCAAGCCCAATGTCATCTTCATTCTCGCTGACGATCTGGGAATTGGTGACGTTAGTTGCTACGGTTCCGATCACCGGCGCTCGCCGGTAGTCGATCGGCTTGCCGCTACTGGCACGCGCTTCACGCAGAACTTCACCGCCTCGCTTTGCGGTCCCTCCCGCGCGCTGATTATGACCGGCCGCTACGCCTTCCGCAATGGCTCTTCAAACCAAGACGCCTGCATGCGTCTGCCCAACCCGGAGCTGCAGCTAGCCCGAGTCTTCAAGAGCGCCGGCTATGCCACCGCCTCCATTGGTAAATGGGGCCAGCTTCCCGGCGAGCCCGACGAGGTCGGTTTCGACGACTACCTTCGCTTCAACGGCAGCGGCGTGTATTGGAATCGCCACGACAAAAAGTCCGAGGAATACCGGCTGAACGGGAAGCAGGTGGGGCTTGGCGACAAGGAATACCTGCCCGACATCATGCAGCGGCACGCATTCGAATTTATCCGGAAAAACCGCGAGCAGCCCTTTTTCCTTTATTACCCAATGGTTCACGTCCACGGCGAAATCCAGCCGACGCCGGACAGCGCGGACGGCAGCAAGGACCTCTATGGTGACAACGTGCTCTACATGGACAAACTCGTCGGCGGACTGCTCGCCGAACTCGACGCGCTGAAGCTGCGCGAAAACACCCTGATCATCTTCATGGGCGACAACGGCACCGCCGGGGGCGCCAACGCCGAGTCCACCATCGGCGGGCGGGCCCTTTCGGGCAAAAAGGGCACCATGCTGGAGTGCGGCGGCCTCGTCCCGATGATCGCTAACTGGCCCGGACGCGTGCCCGCTGGTCGCGTCTCCGCCGACCTCATCGACTCGACCGACTTCATTCCCACCTTCGCCGAATTGATCGGCGTGCCCCTCCCGCAGGGCGTGCGGTTCGACGGCCGCAGCATCCTGCCGCTTCTGTTCGGCAAGGGACCGTCCAGCCGCCAGTGGATCTACAACCAACTCGCCGCCATGTGGTATGTCCGTGACGCCGGCTGGAAGCTCAACGAGAAGGGCGAGCTGTTCGACATGTCCGAGGCGCCTTTCGCCGAAAAACTGGTCCCGGCCGATTCCACCGCAGAGGCCGCCGTCGCGGCCCGCGCCCGGCTTGGCGCGGTGTTGACGGAATTGAACCCTGCCGGCGGCGTTCCCGATGCTGGCGACGGCACCGGCCGTCACGCCAACAAAGCCAAAAAGAAGGCGGCCAAAGCCAAAAAAACCAATGCTGAATAGGCTCCTTGAAATCCCAATGCCTGTCTCCATGATTCCACTACTCCGAAGACCCTTTATCCTGTTACTGGCTATTCTGCCCTGCGCCCTTGGAGCTGCCCAAGCCGCCCGCCCCAACATCCTGTTCATCGCGGTCGACGATCTGCGCCCCGAGCTTGGTTGCTACGGAAAGTCTTACATCAAGAGCCCGAATATCGACGCCCTCGCCCGCGCCGGTCTCGTCTTCGATCGCGCCTACGTGCAGCAGGCCGTGTGCTCGCCCTCGCGCACCAGCATCATGACGGGCGTGCGGCCCGACACCTCGAAAGTCTGGGACCTCGTCACCTCCTTCCGCGTCGCCCTGCCTGACGTCGTGACCCTCGGTCAGCACTTCAAGCAGCATGGCTATTTCGTGCAGGGCATGGGCAAGATTTACCACGGCGGACTGAACGACGAGGCCACCTGGTCCACGCCCTGGCTGACGCCGAAGGCCGCCAAATACGCGCTCCCCGAAAACCTGAAACTCGATGAGCGCCAATACGCTTCAGCCGACAAAAAGGCCAAGGACGGCGGCGAGCCCGACAATACGCCCTCCACCGGCCAGAACTCCCGCGGCCCCGCCTTCGAGGCGGCCGACGTGCCCGACAACGCCCTCACGGACGGCAAGGTCGCCGACCTCGCCGTCGCCACGCTGCGCGAGCTGAGCGCGAAGCCGGAGCCCTTCTTCCTCGCGGTCGGACTGGTAAAGCCCCACCTGCCCTTCGTCGCCCCGAAGAAATACTGGGACCTCTACGACCCCGCCACCATCGAGCTCGCGCCGAATAAATTCCGCGCCAAGGACGCGCCCGATTATGCCGTTTTGCCCGGTGCCGAGCTGCGGAACTACGACGGTATCCCGGCCGGCCCCATCCCCGATGACCTCGCCCGCCAGCTTAAACATGGCTACTACGCCTCGATCAGCTATATGGACGCCCAGCTCGGTCGGGTCCTCGCCGAACTCGACCGGCTGAAGCTCCGTGACAACACCATCATCATCCTCTGGGGTGATCACGGTTGGAAGCTCGGCGAGCACGACGCCTGGTGCAAACACAGCACGACCGAGAACGACACCAACGCCCCGCTGCTGATCTCCGTTCCGGGCATGACAAAAGCCGGGGTGCACTCATCCGCTCTCGTCGAAATGGTGGATATCTATCCGACGCTATCCGAGCTCGCCGGCCTGCCCTTGCCCGCCCATCTCGAGGGCGTGAGTTTTGCGCCTTTGCTGGACTCCCCTAATCGCTCCTGGAAATCGGCCGTCTTCAGCCAGTATCCCCGGACCCAAAAGGGCGGCTTGATGGGCTACTCCATGCGCACCGATCGTTATCGCCTCACCGTTTGGGTGAGCCGCAAGGACCAATCCAAGGTGGATGCGATCGAACTCTACGACCAGGAGACCGACCCGCAGGAAAACACCAACCTCGCCGCCGATCCTGCGCACGCCGCCGTGGTGGAGCGTCTCATGGTTCAGTGGCGCGCCGGCTGGCAGGGTGCGAAACCCGCCGCCAATCCGCTCTGAGTTCGCATGGCTCCGTCCTCTGCGCCTTTCGCCCTCAGCCAGGCTTGCGTCGCGGCCAACGGCCGCCTCCTCGACCGTGGCTGGGAGTTTTACCAAGGCTCGCTGGGCAGCCTGTGGGAGATCTGGCGCGGTGCCGCCGCGACGGACAACGTCCCGTGGACGCCGGTCGAGTTGCCGCACTGCTTCAACGCCCGCGATGCCGTCGATCCCGACGTGCGTTACTACCAAGGCCCCGGCTGGTATCGCCTGCGCATCAAGTTGGACGATGCCTTTCCGGCGGGGCGCGTGCTGTTGCATTTCAACGGCGCCGGCCAGCGCGCGCGGGTTTACGTTGGGCTCGATCTCGTGGGCGAGCACGTGGGCGGCTACGACGAGTGGACCGTGGACCTCACGGACGCCGTCCGCGCCGCGGCGCTACGACCGGAAAACCGCGAGGGCATCCCGCTGGCCGTGTGGTGTGACAACTCGCGCGACGCCGAGACCATCCCCTCCGACCTCAGTGACTTCAACCGTTACGGCGGCCTTTACCGCCACGTGTCCCTGGTGCAACTCCCGGGGGTGGCGCTCGCCCGGGTCCATGTCGTCACGGAAGTCACGCCCTCGGGCGGCGCCTCTGTTCAAGTGCGCGCCCGCCTGCACAACCCCGAGGCTCATGCCGGCCCGGTGGCTTGGCGTGTTGAGCTGCGCAATCCGGACGGCGTGCTGGTTTACCACACGGCTGGCGACCGGACGGCGTGGGAAGGTTGGGCGACGCTGGTCGAGACAGAGTTGTCCGAGCCGGATCTTTGGTCTCCCTCCAATCCTGCGCGCTACCGTTGCGATGTCCGGATCGAAACGTCCCGCGGGGGCCACGCCTGTGTTGAGCGCTTTGGTCTTCGCTCCGTCGAATGGGTTCCACATGGGCCCTTCAAGCTCAATGGCGAGCGTCTGCTCCTGCGCGGCACGCATTATCACGAGGATCACGCTGGCTCCGCCGCCGCCGTGCCGGATGACGTGGTTCGCCAGACTGTGGGCGCCATGAAAGACATGGGTGCGAACTTCGTGCGCCTCGGCCATTATCAACAGGCACCGCTCGTCCTGGAGTTATGCGATGAGTTGGGTCTGCTGGTCTGGGAGGAGATTCCGTGGTGCCGCGGCGGCCTCGGCGGCGAGGGCTTTAAGGCCCAGTGCCGCGCCATGCTGGGGGCGATGATCGAGCAACACCACAATCACCCTTCGGTCATTCTCTGGGGCCTGGGCAACGAGAACGATTGGCCGGGGGATTTCCCGGCCTTCGATGAGGGCGCCATCCGTGCCTTCATGCGCGAGCTTCACGAACTAGCCCACTTGCTCGACCCCGCCCGGAAGACCGCGATCCGGCGCTGCGCGTTTTGCCGGGATATCGTGGACGTCTATTCCCCGAGCATCTGGGCCGGCTGGTATGGCGGTCGTTACATCGAGTATCGCGAGGCCAGCGAGCAGGCCATCGCGGATACGCCGCATTTTTTCCACGCCGAGTATGGCGGGGATAGCCATGCCGGGCGTTTTTCCGAGGAGCCCGAACGCTTCCTCGCCGACGTCGCGCTGGGGCAGGGGACGGCCGAGGTCGGCTCCGCTTACAAAGCCTCCGGCGGACGCGGGCGCGGCTCGCGCGATAGCGACTGGTCGGAGAGCTACATGGCCAATCTCTTTGACTGGCATCTGAAGGAGCAGGAGCAAATGCCCACGCTCACCGGCGCGGCCCAGTGGGTTTTTAAGGATTTCTCCACGCCCCTCCGCCCAGAAAACCCGGTGCCGCGCGTGAACCAAAAGGGCCTGCTCGAGCGCGACGGCACGCCGAAGGAGAGCTACTACATCTTCCAAAGCTACTGGGCCACCCGCCCGATGATCCGTCTTTTTGGCCACCGCTGGGCCGTGCGCTGGGGCCAGCCTGATGAGGCCAAGGAAGTGAAGGTATTTTCCAACTGCCCGGAGGCCGAGCTTTTCGTCAACGGCATCTCCGCCGGCCGCCGTCGCCGTAACTCTGCTGACTTTCCCGCCGCGGGCTTGCGCTGGTCGGTTCGCCTGCGGGAAGGCGCGAACACCCTGCGCGTTCTCGGTTGGCGCGATGGTATCGAAGTCGCGGACGAAATCCGCTGCGATTACCAAAGCACGCCTTGGGGCCCGCCGGCGCGGCTCGTTTTGTCGGAGGCCGACCGCCGCGGAGACGTTGTCACGCTCGAGGCCCGCGCTCTCGACGCCGCCGGCGTAGCCTGCCTCGATGCTGCGCTGATCGTGCGCTTTGGCGTGACCGGCGACGCCCGCCTGTTCGATAATCTGGGCACAGCGACCGGCTCGCGCCTTGTGCAACTCGCCAACGGCCGTGCTCGCATCTCGCTCTCCCTTGCTGGAGCCCTCGCAGTGGCCAGTGTGTCCAGTGAAAAAATAGCCACCCAAGTCATTGTTATTAAAAAATATGCTTAATTCATTACCGGCGCATTAGCGAGTGACTCGGTTATTTCTTAATAATTATTAACAAAGGCTTGAAATCGGCCGCTACGAATGGTTTTATGGCGGCCTTACCATACCCCCAGTCTCTACCCTGAATCCGGTTTCCTCCCCTGCTGTTCCGATACCCGATTATCCGTTTTTCCGTCTCACGTCCGACGTCACCGGCGTGGTATCCCTCCCCATCCTGCTTTTCTCCCTCCCTGTTTATCCCTGCTTCATCATGAATACCCTGCTCCCGTCTCCTGCCCCGCGTGGCGGCTCCGTGCTTGCGCGGATGCTTTCCAGCGCTTTTGCCCTTCGTTCGGCTCGTGTGCTCGCCGCGTCCTGTGTCGTCGCCCTCGCCCCCGGTTTGCGCGCGGCCGACAGCGTTTTGATTTCCGAGACCTTTGAGTCCTACACCTCGACCATCACCACGGTGGCTGCGCCCGACAGCAACGGGCCCAAGGCCAATACCCAAATGGTGGTCGCCAGCGGTAACGCCAAGATCGGTGGGCTCGCGGGCAAGGTCGCCCAGTTGCTCGATACCTCGACCACGACGAGCGGCTCTTTGGAATTTAACGCCGGCACCGCTCCGCTTTCTACGATGGTGGTGTCTTTCGAACTGCTTAACAACGGCACACAGACCAGCTCCATGCCCTTGAGCATCGGCCTCACGGGATGGAATACTGGCGTTGGCTCGCAAGTGGGATCCAGCAACCGCCGTTTAGTTGAGCTGCAATTCACTCAGAATACGGCTGCCACCACTGCCCCTGCATGGTCCGTGAAGTCCGGCGGCGCCTCCACCTCGACTTTATATAGCGGCACTTACACCGCGGCAAACAAGCAAACCGTAAAGCTCTATGCGAATAGCAGCGCGGCGGGCATCGACTACTATGGACCCGATGCGGTGCCGGTGAAGCGCACCCTGCCGGCCAATTCGTTCGCCGCGTTTCTGAACGGCACCATCGTCACCATGGCGAACGGCAACCCCTACCAGAGTCTGAGCGCTTCCGCCATTGAGGCGATCACCGGCACCTTTACGGCCACGGTGACTGCGGGCGCCGTCACCGGGGTTTCCTTTACCAATACCGGCAGCTATGTCTACTCTGGCTCCCTGCCGCTCGTCTTCACCGGCGGCGGCGGCTCGGGCGCGGCCGGCACCGCGACCATTTCCGGGGGCTTGATCACGGCCGTGAACATCACCAGCGGCGGCACGGGCTACATCACTGCGCCGACCGTCACCATTACTGCCGCTCCGACGCTCCCGTCCAATAATTACCTCGGCCGCTTCGGCTTTGCCACCACCACCGCCAATCTCGGCAACTGGCTGATCGATAACGTGATCATCGGCGAGATGGACCCCAATGCCCAAGCGCCCAACTCTCTTGCCGTCACTAGCGCCGCTTCGACCAACGGCATGGCTGGTTATGCCCTTAGCTTCCAAGTGGTTGCCTCCGGCGCCACCTCCTTCAGTGCCACTGGTCTACCCGCCGGCCTGAGTATCAACTCCGCCACCGGTCTTATCACCGGCTCGCCGACCTCCGCCGGCACCAGCACCGCTACGATTAATGTCTCCAATGCCACCCTGACCGGCTCCGGCAGCCTCCAGTTCGTCATCGCCGCCGCCCCCACCGTCGCTCCGGTGATCAGCAGCGCCGCCACCGCCAGCGGCTTTTTGGGCCAGAGCCTCACCTATACGATCGTCGCCGACAGCACGCCCCGCAGCTACGCGATCAGCGCGGGCACCCTGCCCGCCGGCCTGACCCTGAACACCACCACCGGCGTCATCAGCGGCCGGCCCACCGCCACCACCCCGGCAGGCGGCACCACTGTCACCATTTCCGCCGAGAATCCCGCCGGTGCCGGCACCCTGAGTCTGGTTTTCACCATCGATGTGCCGCCCGCGAATATTTTCAGCACCGGCTCGGATTTGAGCGCTGGCGCCTCCTGGAGTTATACCGCCGCACCCACCGGCTCGGCCAGCACCGGTTCTTACACCGATGCCCTGCTCACCTCCGCCTCCACCGCACTCACGACCACCTCCGATCCCCTTTATTTCAAGTCGTTGAATGTCACCAACGGTTCCAGCTACACCCTGAGCTCGCTCTACGTGCCCGGCGCCACGACCTTCACCCGCTTCCGTCTCGGCAACAACGGCGCGACCGACTCGGCAGGCTTTTACAACGTCGTCTCGGCAAACAATAACGACCTCGTCTACCTCTCGAACGGTTCGAACCTTACCATCGACCCGACCAATAACAACGTGGGCAGCACCCCCAGTCAGGTCGAGCTCCGCAACAGCGGTAACCTGAACATCGGCGCCGGCTCCACCCTGAGCATCCCGGCCGTCATCACCGGTGCCCTCGGCCTCACCAAGACCGGCGAAGGCACCGCGACCTTCAGCGCGACCAACCTCTACACCGGCGGCACCACTGTCGCGGCC
Organism: uncultured Verrucomicrobiota bacterium; assembly: GCA_903869675.1. Taxonomy (GTDB): domain Bacteria; phylum Verrucomicrobiota; class Verrucomicrobiia; order Opitutales; family Opitutaceae; genus IMCC26134_A. The sequence continues at coordinate 111,568 of CAIQAB010000023.1, forward strand.
GGCACTCTCAATGCCAACGCCTCCGCCGCCCTCAGCAGCGGGAGCAACTCCGCCGTCACCGTGACCGGTGGCACCTTGGTCGTGAATAACGTCAACGTGTTCGGCGAGGGCGTGGCCAACCTGCCCCGCCTCACCATGACCGGTGGCACCGTCCGCGCCGCAGTCGACGTGACCCTCAACCGCACCACCGCCACGAGTAACGCGTCGGTGTTCAACGGCCCCTCCACTCTGAGCGTCGATGCCGGTAAGACCATGACGCTGGCTCGCGTCAACAGCACCGCGCCCTCGACCTCCAATGTGATTAGCAAGGAAGGCGCCGGCACCCTTACGCTCACTGGCGGCGGCACCATCACCACCGTGCTGGGCGGTTACCGCATCAAGGGCGGCACGCTCGCCTACAAGACCACGGCCAACGGTGGCGCCGGTCTCGGCCCCATCGTCCTCGATGGCGGCGAACTCTACGTGCAAAAAGGTCCCAGCTCAACCGGCACTTACGGCGGCATGGCTCTGAATGTTTTGAATACCCTGCAAAATGGCACGGTTACTTTCGATCCGCATCCCTCTTCCCAAAACACGCTTGAGCCGATCGATCCGGGCCAGGGAAATACCCTGACCTTTAACCAACTCATTGCCACCGGCCAGACCCTCACCCTCGCCAAGGGTGCCAACGCCACCTCCAGCGTCACCAATCCCGGCACGCTCGATCCCGTGGTGAACTTCCGCTCCGCTGATCTGACGGGGGCCAACACCCTCTCGGTCGGCTCCCAGCTCGTCGCCTCCCTCCGCGGCGCCTCGGGCACCGGCAGCCTGACCAAGACCGGCTCCGGCCGTCTTGTCCTCGCTAATGCCGCGATCACGGATATCACCGCCACGGTCAATTTCGTCGTTACCGGTGGCTCTTTCACCAGCATCACCCCGGTGATTTCCGGTCTCGGCTACACTTCGGCTCCGCTTGTCACGATCACCGATTCCACCGGCACCGGTGCGACCGCCACCGCGGTTCTCACCGCCGGCCGCGTGACCTCGGTGAATATCACCAACGCCGGCACCGGCTACTCCGCCAGCCCGGTCGTCACGATCGCGCCGCCGCCCGTCACGTCCGTTCCCAACAGCTACACCGGCGCGACCACCATCAGCGCGGGCACGGTCGCCCTGTCCGGCACTCAGGCCTCCGCTCTCACGGTGGCGAGTGGCGCCGTGCTGGAGTTCACCCTCAACGACGGCCTCACCTCGGTCGCTACCTCGACTGCCGCTCTCACGCTCGCCTCCGGATCTACCGTCACGATCGTCGGCACCCCCGTCGAAGGCACCACCTACACCCTGTTGAGCGCGACCGCCATCAATGGCACCCCTGTGCTGGCTACGCCGGTCGCGGGCTTCAGCTTGGTGAAATCCGGTGGCCTCCTGCTACTTCAGCCCGGCTCGGCCGATACCCAGGCCCCCGTCATCGCCTCCGCCGCCCCGGTCTCGGTCAACTGGGGCTCCAGCTACAGCGACGTCGCCCCCAGCGCGACGGATAACGTGGATAGCTCCGTCACGGTGAACACCAGCGGCACGGTTAACACCGCCAAGCCCGGTGCCTACAGCCTGACCTACACCGCTACCGACGCCGCCGGCAACTCCGCCACGCCCGTGACCCGCACCGTCACCGTGGCGATCGCGAACGCCACCACCGCAGGTTCGGATGGTTACTCGCCGCTCCTTAAGTATGCCCTCGGCGCGAACGCCCCGGCTGACACCGTCCAGGCTCCGATCACCGCCAGCACCGCCACCACGATCTCCATTACCGCGGTCATTCGCACCAATGACTCCGGCCTGACGGTCACCGGCGAGGCCGTGACCGATCTGGTGTCCGGCACCTGGGGCACCGGCGGCACCGTCACCGTGACCACCGCCGCCGACCAGACCAACCTGCCTGCGAACTGCGTGCGCCGCGTGTTCACCGTCAATCTTGACGGCGCGGCCAAGAAGTTCCTCCGCTTGAAGGCTGTGGGCTCCTTCTAAGCCCCCACCGCCTAATCAGCGCCCCGCGCGGGAGACGGATTTTCCGTCTCCCGCTTTTTGCTATGCACGCCGCCCCGCCCCCCGAAAAAATCCCCGCCCCCGAGGCCACCCCGCCCGGTCAATCCAAGGTCTGGAAAGTCGGCACGCTGACCTACACCACCGGCGGGCTGATGGTGTTGTTTCTCTGGCTGCTCTTTGGCGATTTTGCCTGGGCCATGCGTGACCGCTCCATCGTCGGCATCGCGAGTTGGTATCTGAGCAGCTTGAAGATCCCGAACCTTTGGTTCGGCATCCTGATGAGCACCTTCCCGGGTGGCGTTGCCCTCGTGCTGGGACCGATCATCAGTTACAAGTCCGATCGTCACCGCGGGAAGTGGGGCCGCCGCATCCCCTTCCTCATGGCCACCACGCCGATCGCCGCCTTTGGCATGATCGGTATCGCGGTGACCCCGCATATCGCGGGCTGGTTGCACGCGCTCGGTCGGGCCGACAACGCCCTCGGTGTGCGCCTGCACCAGTGGGCGGGCGAGACCGGGCCCGGCGCCAACCTGCTCTCCGCCCTCGAAAACGAGATGATCGTGGCGGTGCTGTGCTTCTCGGTTTTCTGGGCCGCCTTTGAATTCGCCACCATCGCGAGCCAGTCCGTCTTCGGCGGCCTTATCAACGACGTGGTGCCCCAGGCCCTGCTGGGGCGGTTCTACGCGCTTTTCCGCGCGGTCAGCCTGATCGACGGCATTATTTTCAACTATTGGATCATGGGCAAGGTGCCCGACCACTTTACGCTGATCCTCGCGACCATCGGCGTTTTTTACGGCTCCGCCTTCCTGTGGGTCTGCCTCAAGGTCAAGGAGGGCGGCTACCCGCCGCCCCCGCCGGTGGATCCCGCCCGCAAATCCGGCTGGAGTGGCTTTATCGAGGGCGTCCGCACCTACCGGCGCGAGTGTTTCAGCCACCCGTATTACTTGCGCGTGTTCGTCCTGATCATGACGGCCACCATGTGCTTTATCCCGATCAACACCTTCGCGATCCCCTACGCGAAGAGTTATGGGGTGGATATGAACGACTACGGGAACCGCCTGGCCTTCATTTTTTCCGTCTCCCTTTGTCTGGCCTGGCCGCTGGGCTGGCTCTGCGATCGTTTCCACCCCTTGCGCGTCATCATCGTCTCGCTGGTCGCCTACCTCGGGGTGATGCTCTATGGCGTATTCGGTGTGCACAACGCCTCCAGCTACCTCACCGCCTACGTGCTCCACGGTATCATTTCGGGTTGTTATTACACGAGTGTGGCCTCGCTCGGGCAGCGGCTCTTCCCCCGGGAAAAGTTTGCCCAGTTCGCCTCCGCCGCGCTATTGTTCGCCTCCCCGCTGCATATGAGCCTGGCCCCTTTGGTCGGCTTGCTGATCGACCACACCGGCAACGTCTATCGCCACGCCTTCACCGTCGGCGGCATCCTCGTGACCTTGTCGATCCTCTCGTTCTGGTCGGTCTACACGCGCTTCTGGAAACTCGGCGGCCCCGACCACTACCGGGCGCCGTAAACCAAGACTTTTCCTCCTTCGCCGGACCACCATCCGGTCGCATTTGAAGATTTGGTAATAGCTATTAAATGTGCCCTTGCACGCTCCGGTGCTCAGCGGCTTTCTCAATTTGCTTCCTTGAAATGAAAAAAGCCGCGTCCGCTCCCAAGATTTCCCAACAACGCATCGCCAAGGACCTTGGCTTGTCCCAGGCGCTCGTCTCGATGGTCTTGAATGGACGCACCGAGGGCATCAGCGAAGAATCCAATCGCCGCATTTGGGAGCACGCCCTTAATCTCGGCTACCAGCCCAAGGGCATGCGGCCCTCCGCTGTAGCCGACGAGCTTAAGCAGATTCACGTCGGGTTTATCCTGCGTTCCGGCTTAGCCCTGCACACGCAGAGTAATTATTTCAGCCACATCCAGCACGGTCTGCATGAGGCCCTGCAGGAACGCGGCATCAGCACGGTGTTCCTCGGGACCGAGAACAAGCTGGTCGAGGGTGCGTTTCGCATCCCGCTGGAGACCCGCAAGTCATTGTTCGGCGTCGTGCTCATGGGCGAGGTCGCGCCGGGCTTCCTGAAGGCGATCAAGCAACTCTGCCCCCGCGTCGTGTCCGTTTCGATGAGCTACCCCGGGCAGTGCCACTCGGTGCAGTCAAACGAGACCCAGTCACTCGATCTGCTGGTGGACCACTTGCATGGGCTCGGGCATCGCCGCTTCGGGTGGATCGGCGGCAACCGCGCCTTAGCCCGCCACGAGGAGCGTTTTCGCGCCTTCCAGAATGCTCTGCGCCTGCGCGGCGTGGTCTTTGATGAAAACTGGGCCATGCTGACCGAGCAGGCCGACCGCACCGAAGGCCGGCTTGCCGCCGAGCAGTTTCTTGCGCGTTCCGGCGAACGCCCCACCGCGGTCGTATGCTACAATGGACTGATGGCCCGCGGTGCGCTCAACTGTTTCCTTTCCCGCGGCTTGCGGGTGCCGGCCGATCTCAGCCTGGCTGCGGTCGATGCCACCCGTATCTGCACCGAGGAGCACCCCTTTATCAGCGGCGCGAGCGCCGATCCCGATGCCATGGGCCGGAAAACCGCCGAGCTCCTGCTCCAGACCACTGGCGCGGATGATGAGGTGTATCTCGACGCCGCCCTGCCTTCCCGCCTCGCGGTGCGCGAGACCACCGTGGCCCTGCCGGCTTGAGCGCCGCCAAGTCTGTCATGGGCGCCCCCGATCACGTCCACCGTCTGCAAGGCAAACGCGTGCTGGTGACGGCCGCCGGCCAGGGGCTCGGCGCCGCCATCGCGGAGGAGTTGCTCGCGCGCGGTTGCGATGTCGCGATCCATTACCATCGCAGCATCGCGGGGGCCGAGGTCTTGGCCGCCCGCGCAGTCAATTTGGGCCGCCGGGCTTTTCCGCTGGCCGCCGATTTGAGCACCCGCCCCGGGGCCGAGGCTTGCGTGGACCGCGCCGTCGCCGCGCTCGGCGGGCTGGATATCCTGGTCAACAACGCCGGTGACCTCGTGGGCCGGCGCAGTCTGGCGGAGCTCGATGAGGACTTCGTGCACCGCACTTTCGCCATCAATCTTGATTCCATGATCTGGGTGACCCAACGCGCCCGCCCCGCGCTGGAGGCGGCCGCGCCCGCCGCCATCGTCAACCTCGCCTCTCTGGCCGGGCGCAAGGGCGGCCACGCCGGCTCGCTGCTCTACTCGGCGGCCAAGGGTGCGGTCATCACCTGGACGCGCGCGCTGGCGGGCGAACTCGGGCCACGCGGGGTGAGGGTGAATTGCGTCGCCCCCGGTCTCATCCTCGGCTCGGCGTTCCACGCCACCCACACCACGCCGGAGTCCGCCGCCGCCACCATCGCGGGTATCCCCTTGGGCCGCGCCGGTCGGCCCGACGATGTCGCCCGGGCGGTCGCCTATCTCGCGGGCGAATACGACGGTTTCATCACCGGGGCGACCCTCGATCTCAACGGCGGGGTCTACTCGGCCTGAGCCAGGCCCTAAGCGCCCGGGACGGGGCGTAGTTTTTCCAGCACCGGTCGCAGCACGGTCGTCAGGCGCCGGTAGCCCTCAGGCGTGAGGTGTAGCTGGTCCGCGACGTAGCAGTCGGGCAGGGGCTCGCCAGTGGCGTCTTCCAGGGCCGGGTTGACGTCGAGGTAATCCACGTCCTCGGCCTCGCCTAGGGCGAGCAGGCCGCGGTTGATTTCATCGACCGGGGCGAGTTTGCCGTCCGCTCGTTTCTGCGGAGCGCGAATGACCGACACCAGCACCACGCGCACGCCGGGCAAGGCGGCGCGGGTGAGGGCCAGCCACTCGCGGGTGTTAGCCAGCACATCCGCAGGCGCACGCTGGGCGTTCACATCGTTGCTGCCGCAATACCACACGACCACTCCGGCGTGGGAGGCGGGCACGAGCCTTTCGAAGAAAAATAACTGCTCCGGGGTCTGGGAGCCGCCGAAGGCGCGGTTCGTCACCGCCAGCGGGGCGAGATCGGCGGCGCAGGTCGTCCATTTGCGGAAGATGCTGCTGCCGATCAGCAAGATACCGCCCGGCACGGGAGCCGGGGCGGCGGCGAGGCGTTCGATCTCGGCGGCGTATTTAGCCGTTCGCGCGGTGGCCTCGGCCGCCTGGAGAGCTGGCGCGGCGAATAACCAGCCGAGGGCGAGGGCGGCGAAAAGCCGGACGGCGCGGGGCATGCGCGGACTCAGGCGCGGCGGCGGCGGCGCAGGGCCGCCAGGCCGAGCAGGGCGGCGCCGCCGAGCGCGGCGGAGGTGGCGGGCTCGGGGATGGCGGTGGCGATGACCAGATTACCGTCCGACGTGGAGAAGGTGTAGTCAAAGCCCCCGGTCGTGGCCGACCAGACGCCACCGGAGTTGGTCAGAGAGGTGCCGGCTACGCTCACCGAGGAGAAGTTGCCCGAACGGGAGCCTGCGCCGAAGAGATTGAACGAGGCGGCCTGGGCGAAGTTGTAGCTGTTATAGGCCACGACGCTCAAAGCCCCGCCGTAGGTCAGCGCACTGCTGACCGAGACCTTGTCGTAGTCGGTGCCGGCGACGCCACCCAGACCGCCGATCTCCATCGTCGTGGTGCTGGAGGAGCCGAGGGTGAGGTTGTTGTTGAAGGTGGCCAGGCCGGGGCTGTTGCCGGGGGTGAAGGCGCCGTTGATCGTCAGGTTGCCGATGGTCGTGCCGGAGCCTTTGTAGGTCTGGGTCGAGCCGAGCGTGTAGCCGCCGCTCAACGCAGAGACGTCGAAGGTCGCGTTGTTCGTGATGGTGGGGCTGTTTGCGATCGAACCCGAGCCGGTGAGGGTGAGCTTGCCGCCCGAGATGGTGGTGTCGCCGTTGTAGGTGTTCACGCCGGTCAGGGTCAGGGTGCCTGTGCCGGTTTTGGTCACTCCGCGCAGGGTTCCGGTGGTCGAGTTGAAGATCGCCCCTGAGACCGTCGTGTTGCCCGCTCCGGCGAAGGTGGTTGCGCCAACCGCACTGGAGCTGATGTCAAGCGTGCCGGCGAAGGCTATAGTTAGGTTGGAGTCGACGTTCGTGAGGGTCTTTCCGCCGCCAGTGCTCGTGTTCATCACACTGTTGTTTCTGAAATTCAGCGTCGTTGTGCCACCGCTGCTGGCGGTAAACTTCATGTTATTCGTGCTGTATGTGCCTAGGTTGTAAGTTCCGGCCACGGCGAGGTCCAAGGTGCCGGTGTTGGCCGAGCCCGACGCTCCGACTAGGGTTGCATTGTTCGACAAGGCGCTGGTATTAGATAGTTTAAGGATCGGGCCGGTGGAGCCATCGAGAGTGAAAGATCCGCCAAAGCTATTGCCACTAGTGATGTTGACGGTGCCTTGTGAGATGGTGGTCGCCCCCGTGTAGGTGTTCGAACCAGTGAGAGTCAGGGTGCCTGCGCCGGTCTTGGTCAGCGAGCCCACGCCGGTCGACGTGGTGCTTATCGAGCCAATGCTCGTGTTACCCGCACCGTCGATCGTAAGCGTCCGGTTGGATGCTGATGAGGTGATGTTTACCGAATCCACCGAGAGGGTGCCACCGGCTACCGTGGTCCAAGTTTGGCTGGACCCGGTAGAGACTGGAGAGGTGATGGTTTGCGTATTGGTCGCCGAGTTGTTTGTGATGCCGGTGGCGCCTGTGGTCAGGGCGAAATTGCCTGAAATAGTGTAGGCGTTCGCAGTGCTGGTGAACCCGATGCCAAAGATGTTGCGGGTGATGGTTAACGTCACCGCGTTATTGCCTGTGCCGGTATTGGAAAAGCTCCATACGTTGCCGGTGGCGGTGTTAGAGCTGCTGTTACCGGGGGTTGGGCTTCCCACCCAGCTGGTGTTCAATTTCGGATCGCTGCCTGTATTGGCCCACGTGAGCGTCGTTTGGGCGTAGGCGGGGATCGCACTGGCGGCGATTAAACCAAACAAACCCAGCAAACGGCGGGTGGAGGCTGAGGTCTTAACTTTTTGGGGATATTGGTTACTCATGGGGGTAATAAGTATTGAGGGTGATGGGTGAAGATTAGCGGGAGTTTGACGTTGTGAAATGAGGCGGTGAACGGATTAGTTGATTTTGCCGTTCCAGCGGTCTTTGCCGTTGGGGGTCACGGAGGTGAGCTCGGCCTTGAGGGTGGTGAAGGAGACCTTGGCGGTGTGGCCGTCCACGAAGGCCACGTTGATGTTATCGTTGTGGCGGAAGCTGATCTTCACCGCCGCGGCCGGGGTGGCATTGAGATCGGTGAGGGCGGCGTTGTGGGTGCAGGAGGAATCGCAGCTGTAGTCGCTGGAGCTGCGGGGCACGCCGTCGAGCAGGAGGTAAGTGCGGGAGGGGTTGATGATGGAGGCGACCTGGCGGGGGCCGTTGCCGCCCGAGCCCGTGGCGGTGCTGGCGGAGCTGCCGGCTTCGAGCGCGAAGGTGCAGGTGTATTGGGATACGCTGTTGGCGTAGGTGGCATCGGGCTGGAGCGGCTCCATCGGGCAGAGGAACACTTTGTTGGTCACCACGCCGGTGGCGCTGTTGCCACGATTAGGGATGTAGGGGTAGACCGCCTTGGCGTAATTAACCAAGGTGCCGTCCGGGCTCGGATTGGAGCCGCCGCGTGGATAGTAGCCCTTGTTGTCCTGAGGAAACAGGCTGATCGCGAGGGCGATCTGGCGGAGATTGGAGAGGCACTGAGTCGATTTTGCCGAGTTGCGGACCTTCCCCACGGTCGGAATAATGATCGCAGCGAGGATGCCGATGATCGCGATAACAGTGAGCAACTCGATCAGCGTGAAGGCGCGCGAGGCCCGCTTGGTGGCGGAGACAGAAAGGTTCATGGACGGGGTGGGGACTTTAGGAAGGTGCATAGAAAATCAGGGGATTCAAGCCGTAATTGATAATTATCAAAAAATAAGTTAAAACTTTTTAACGTGTTTGGTTAATTGCCCGGAGCCGGCCTCAGGGCGAAGTGATGGAGAGCGTGTCGCCGCGGAAATCGAGTTGATCGGTTTGCCCGTCCGGTCTGGTCACGCGCAGGCACTCGTCCGTCGCCAGACGCGCGGAGGGCGGGCTTGGGGGCATGCCGTCGCGTTCGGGCCAGAGCACGGTGTAGAACACGTGGCGGGAGCTGGGCTCGGCGGTTTCGACGAGAAGATGGCTCTGCTCGTCCCAGGCGCCGGTTTTGCCGAAGCCGGACGGGGCGCCGCCGGTGTATTTCGGGTCCACGGGCACGTCGAAGCGGTCCTTGACGGTGGCTTTCCAGGCTACGCCGGCGGGAGCGGCGAGGCGGGTGGTGAGGGTGGCCCTGGCCCCGGTGATCCGGGCGATGCTGCCCTCCGCATCCCACGCGATCGGGCGCTCGGCGTGGAGTTGCCAGGTGATCCGTCCGGGGGTGGTGAGCGCCACCCGGTCGCGGAGGACGACGTAGCGGCGGTCGACGAAGACGAGGTCGCGGAGCACGCTCACTACCCGGCCCTTGGGCTGGAGGGATTGGTAGGCGGCGGTGGCGTCGCCCAGCGCGTGCTCGAAACGCGCGCCGGTATCAAACTTCACGATCCGGCCGGTGGCGGTCAGCTCCTGAGGTTTCTGTCCGAGGCCGTCGATGAGCAGGGCGTTCTTCGACTTCGTCTGCCAGGTCCAGCCTTGGTGGTGGGGCGAGCGGTGGAACTCGCGGTAGCCGGAATTGATCGCGAGGCTTTCCCCGTAGGCATTGAGAATGAAGGCATTTTGGTCGGCGTGGCTGTGGCTGAAGGAGCCGTAAGGGCTGGCTTTGAAGGTGACGTGGATATCGTCCTTCGGGCGGCCGAGGGCGCTATGGAGCGAGACCCAGCCGACGTCCGCGAAAAACCGGTAGGCCGGCAGAGTATCGAGCGGGGCCGGCTTTGGGATGGGCAGGTGGGCGACGGTGAAGTTGCGCACGAGGAATTCCTCGGCGGTGGGGTAGACGCGATCCAGACGGTGGATGCCGGCCTCGGCGGGCGACTCGGAGCCCTCGGCGAGGTTCGCGTAGGTGACGAGGCGGCCGTCGTCGAGCACGCGGGAGAGGTGGATCAGGTATTCGGCCGAGGCGGGTTCGAGGTTGAACTTGCCGGCGTTCGACAGGTCGCCGAAGCCGCTGTGGCGGTAGGGCTGGACGTTGTAGAGGAGGAAATAGGGGGTGTTTTTCCAGAACGTTGTGCGGTAGGCCAGCGGATCGCCGATGGCGACAAGGGCGTCCTGGAAAGAGGCGTGCTCGATGGTGCCGCGCCAGTAGGCGATGCCCTCGGCCCAACCGCCGTCGTCGCCGCCCCACATCGGGAACCGGTCCCGGTAGAAATCGTAGGCGAGGGCCCACCAATCGCGGGCCTCAGCGGGCAAATCGTCCCACAGGGCGAGTGCGCCGAGGCCGGTCATGGCCATGAAGCGGATCGGGTGGGAGGCGGGTTTCCCTTTGAGCGAGTTGCGGAGGACTTTTTCCACCCGGCCTGCGCGGACCCAGGCGGCGGACTGGGCGCCGCGCTCTCGGAAATGGGCGACGATCACGGCGCGTTCGGCGGGCGTGAAGCGGTCGCGGAGGAGGTCGTAGGCGAGCGGGAGTTTCCGCCAAAGTCGGAAGTGGGCCTCGTCGTTGTAGTTGATCGAGGTCGCCCCGGTGGAGGGGCCTTTTTTCCAACCGGATGGATCGAGGCTCCAGACGCAGGCCTTGAGGATGAATTCCTTCGCCTTAGCCAGATAACGTTCATCACCGGTGCCGAGCCAGAGCAGGGCGCCGGCTTCGGCGACGCCGGCGACCAGGCCGCAGGTGTCTTGAGCGGCGCGCCAGCGGTCGGCCTTGGCGGAATCACGCTCCGAGGGTTCGGGGTCGCCGTAGGTGCGGGGTTCGGGCGGGAAGGCGAGGTGAAGGTATTCCTCGTCGAAGTCGGCGCGGATTTTTTCAAAGCCGGCGCGGCCGGGGCCGGTGGTCACATAGGCGCGGAATGCGTCTGCGCGGCCCGCGAGCACGAGGGTGCGGGGAGCGGCCGCGGGGACCAAGGCGGCGGGGTCCTCCGCCGCGCCGGGCAGAGGCGTGATGGCACCTAGGAGGATGCCGGCGAGGAGCAACCGCGGCCAGCGCGGGAGGGTTTTCATGAGGTGGGGTGGGGCCATTCTGGCAGAGCGTGGTGGACGATGCGCCATTGGCCCAGCTTGGGATGGGCGAGCAGCCATTCGCCGGCCGCGAGGCGGACGGGCTTCCAGGGCTCCGCCTCGGGTCCGGCGGGTCCGCTCCAGGCGAGGGCGGCGAGGACCAGGGGCGAAGTTTGCCGCGGGTAAGTGATCACCGGCGTGAGATGGAAGGGCGCGTGGGTGTGCAGGCGCGGGGTGGATTCATCGAGACGTCCGTCCCAAGCGGGAGTGCCTGCCGGGCCGAGGTTTTGCAGGGCGACGGCGCGGCCGTCGGGTGCGCGGGCGGCGAGGTAACCGGGCGAGGCGAACGGGACGGATAGCGGCGTCTCGAGCGGCAGGGCGAAGCCGCCCAGTGCCAGCGCGACGGGTTGGCGGGGTTCCACGCGATGGAGTTGGAGCAGCCAGCCCTCACGCCAAAAGACCCAGGTTTCCACTCCGGCGCCGAGTTGCCCGATTTTCCGGCCGAGGTTGCAGACAAACCCCAGGTGGTCGGCCGCCAGGGCGGTGGCGGTGGTGGAGTGGCGTCCGATTGAGGGGCCGTCATCCCAGCTGGCGATCAGCGCGGCGTCGGCGGACCAGGCCGTCGCTTCGGGAAAGGCATAGGTGAAGCCCACGCCGCTGCGGTAGGAAAGCTTGCTCCACTTCCACGAGCCGAAGCGCAGGTGGGTGTTGGACACCATCGAGCCGGCGTTGAGCAACTCCACCTCGCCGCCGGGCAGGCTGCGGAAGACCAGGCCGCCGGCGCGGACGGCGCGCACAAAACCGTCCGGGTTTTCCGAGGGTAACGGCTCTTCGGGATCGCTCCAATAGGCATGGTCGGCCGGCAGCAGGAGCGAGGTGAAGCCCTTCGCGCACCAGTAGGGCGAGGCGGGGCAGGAGTAGCCTTCGACGATCTCCGGCCAGACGTCGGTAAAGCCGGGCGCCAGGCAACCGCTGGTCGCGTCCTTGATCGGCCGGTTGAGGAAAAATTCCACATTGCGCGTGCACAGGCGGCGCACCCGGCCGAGAGGCAGGTCGGTCGCGCCGGTGGCCACGGCCAGCGCGAAGGGGGCGCAGGCGTTGAAGCGATAGGTGATCGAGCGGCCGAAGGCGGGATGCTCGCCCGACGCGGCAAAGGCGTGCTGATAGTCGTCGAGAAAATCCTTCGCCCAGCCGCGCCAGCGCGCGGCGCGGGCAGGGTCACGGTGGCCGTGTAGCAGGACCCATAACAAACCGTAGAAATGGAAGGCGTAGGCGTTGTAGTGATCGTAGGCCTGATTGGCGCCGTCCTCGAACCAGCCGTGGCCGCGGTGCATGGTTTCCAACTGGTCCAGATGGGCGTCGATGATCGCGCGATCGGTCGGGCGCCCCGCACCCTCCGCCCCGAGGAATTCGAGGATGTGGACCGACATGAACAGGTGGTTGTTGTTCACGATCCCGCCACCGCGCGCGGTCGCAAACCAGGCGGTGACGAGGGCCCGGTCGGCGGCGGTGAGAGGCTCCCACAGTTGCGCCCGGGCGAGGTTCAGCCCGATGGCCATCAACCCCATCTCGACGTGGTGCTGGTGGTAGTTTGCGTCGGGGCCCCAGTATTCGGGCGAGGCGGGTTCGGCGCCGAGCACGAGGCCGGCGCGCAGCCAGGTGCCGAGTTTTTCGCGCAGGGTGGCGGCTGCGGCGTGGTCCGGTTCGGGGGTCGTCTGCAGGTAGAGCGCGGCGAGAAAAAGCGGGCGCGCAAAGGACTCCAAGCGGTCGGCCTGGGCGTCGTGATCACTGGGCCGGCCGGGCAGGGGCAGGTCGGCCCGGCCGGGGTGCATGAGGGCGGCGAGCGGCTCGAGCAGCCCTCGGGCGTGCCCTTGCCAGCGGAGATAGGCGGCGGGCGGCATAGGGGAACGGAGCCGCTCAGGTGATCTGGTCAAACAACGCCGGCGTGACCACGGCCTCGAGCGGCTCGCCCGCGAGATAGGCGCGCAGGTTGTCCACCGCCAGTGAGCCGGCATCGCGACGCCGGTCGGTGGTGGGGCCGCCGAGGTGGGGTGTCAGACCGACGTTGGGCAGACCGCGCAGCGGGTGGTCGGCGGGCATGGGCTCGACCGCGAAGACATCGAGGCCAAAGAAGACCCGGCCCTCCCGCGCGACACGCACCAAGCCGGCCTCGTCGACCACCTTGCCGCGGCCGGTGTTTACGAATACCGAGCCGGGGCGCAGTAACCGTAACAACCGCTCGGTCACGATGCCCTCGGTCTCGGGGATGAGGGGCGCGAGCTCGACCACGATGTCGTTGTCCGCGAAGAGCGCTTCGAGGCTGGCCGCGCGTCGGATGCCGAACGCCTTTTCAACGGAGGCATCCACATCCGGGGCCAGGACGGAAATATCGACGCCGAAGGGCGCCAGCAAAACGAGTAATTCACGGGCGACCCGGCCGAAGCCGTGGATGCCCACGCGCCGCCCGAAAAGCGAGGCGGTCTCGGCCTCGCGGGTTTTCCAGGCGCGATCCCGATGCATGGCGAGGGCCCAGTGAGTCCCGCGGCGCAGGGCGGAGAGAATGTGGAAAAGCGCGCCCTCGGCCACGACCCGCGAGATGGAGCCGCCCCAGTTGGTCACCAACAGGCCGTTCTCAAGGTGGTGACGGGAAACCAGCCCCCGCACCGAACCGGTCAGGTGACACACGTAGCGCAGGCGCGGCGGCAACACGGAGGGAAGGGTTGGGGCCCGCCAGCCCGTGACGAGGATCTCGGGATTGACCTCATGCAACAAGGCCGAGAAGGCGGCCGGCGATCCGGTGGAAGGGTCGTATTCGCGGTAGTTCGCCGCCAGATCCCGGACCTCGGTGTGCAACTCCCCCGGCAGAAATTCGCGGGCGTCCAGCGGGGTGAGCGCGAGCAACAAGGCCGAAGGGCGCGAGGGGGCGCTCACGACTTGGGGGGCGGTGGAAGAGGCTAAAGAGGGCATGGCTCGAGTGCGCGTGCAGATGGCGGTGGTGCCGGAAAATTGGGGTCTAAGGGGCGAAATCACCCACCCAGCTCAAGACAGAGTATGGCGTGGCGCCGGGGGTTTATTCGGGTGTTCAAGGATATTAGCCATGAATTGATAATTATCAAAATCAAGTCTCAAACCCCTTCTTGACCGCGTTTGGTGGCGGATAGCGCATGCTTTTGGGCGGTTACGTTGCCTTCGCCCCACCCCTGGAGCCAGTCGCTTTGCCTTTTCGCTTGCCGGACCGGGCGCGCGGCGAAGGGTGACGCCCATGGCCCAAGCCTACACCGAAGCCTCGATCAAGACCCTCTCCCCCCTCGAGCACATCCGCCTCCGCCCCGGCATGTATATCGGCCGCCTCGGCAATGGCGCCCACCCCGAGGACGGCATCTACGTGCTGCTCAAGGAGACGATCGATAATTGCATCGACGAGTTCACCATGGGCTTCGGCAAGAAGATCGAGGTCGAGCTCAACGACCGCACCCTGCGCGTGCGCGACTACGGCCGGGGCATCCCGCTGGGCAAACTCGTGGACTGCGTGTCCATCATCAACACCGGCGCCAAATACGACTCCGAGACCTTCCAGAAGGCCGTCGGCCTCAACGGCGTCGGCCAAAAGGCGGTCAACGCCCTCTCCTCCCACTACCGCGCCCAGGCCGTCCGCGAGGGCCAGACCAAGATCGTCGAGTTCGTCGCCGGCAAACTCGCCAAGGAGACCAAAGTCATCGCCGCCGCCGGAGAGCGGAACGGCACGCTGGTCGAGTTCACGCCCGACGTCGCCCTCTTCGGCCCGGACTTCAAGTTCCGCACCGAGTTCATCGAGGAGATGCTCTGGAACTACGCCTACCTGAACCGCGGGCTCACCCTCGTGTTCAACGGCAAGGCCTACAAATCCGAGCACGGCCTGCGCGACCTGCTCACCAAAAAACTCACCGGCGAGCCGCTCTACCCGCTCATCCACCTCGAGGGCGAGGACATCGAGGTCGCCCTCACCCACGCCGGCCACTACGGCGAGGAATACTACTCCTTCGTCAACGGCCAGCACACCACCATGGGCGGCACCCACCTGGCGGCCTTCCGCGAGGCGCTCGTCCAGACGGTGCGGAATTTTTTCAAGAAGGACTACGACGCCGCCGACATCCGCCAGTCCGTCGTCGCGGCCGTGTCCATCCGCGTGCAGGAACCGGTCTTCGAATCCCAGACCAAGACCAAGCTCGGCAGCGCCGACGTCGGCCCCGGCGGACCGAGCGTGCGCAACTTCATCACCAGTTTCCTCGGCCAGCAGCTCGACAACCACTTGCACCGCAACCCCGCCGTCGCCGAGGAGCTGAAGCGCAAGGTCGAGGAGAGCGAGCGCGAGCGCAAGGAGCTCGCCGGCATCCGCAACCTCGCCCGCGAACGCGCCAAAAAGGCCTCCCTGCACAACCGCAAACTCCGCGATTGCCGCGCCCACCTCGGCACCAAGGACAAACGCGCCGAGGAGAGCTCGCTCTTCATCGTCGAGGGCGACTCCGCCGCCGGCTCGCTCACCGCCTGCCGCGACGTCCACACCCAGGCCGTCTTCGCCCTCAAAGGAAAGCCCCTCAACACCTACGGTCTGACCAAAAAGGTCATCTACGAGAACGAGGAATTCCACCTCCTCCAGAGCGCGCTCAACATCGAGGAGGGCATGGACGGCCTGCGCTACAACAAGGTCATCATCGCGACCGACGCCGACGTCGACGGCATGCACATCCGCCTGCTGTTGATTTCGTTTTTCCTCCAGTTTTTCCCCGAGCTCATCACCCAGGGCCACCTCTTCGTGCTGGAGACGCCGCTCTTCCGCGTGCGCAACAAAAAGGAGACGCGTTACTGCTACTCCGAGGCCGAAAAACAGGCCGCCCTGCACAAGCTCGGGCAAAACGCCGAGATCACGCGCTTCAAGGGTCTGGGCGAGGTCAGCCCGGGCGAGTTCAAGGACTTCATCGGCGAAAACATGAAGGCCGAAAAGGTGACCCTCGAACACCTGCACAACAGCGCCGACCTGCTGACCTTCTACATGGGCAAGAACACCCCGCAGCGCCAGGACTTCATCATCGGAAATCTCCGCGTGGAGAAGGATCTGGTCGAGGCGTAGGGCTAGGGCGTGTCTGGGTTTAAACTCCGCCCGTCGCCAGGGCCCTACGGGGAAAGCGTGGTTCACGGCTGGGCCTGCGTTGCGAGAAGCGGCATGGCCCGCTGGGCCACCTCCGCCTCTCGCGCCTTGGCCGAGCCGCGCTCCACGCTCCCGCCGGACTGAGTTTAAACCCAGACACGCCCTAGGCTCCATTTGTTGAAATGAAGATTTGGCCACAAAAGGCGCAGAAGTCACAAAAACGGAGCCCTTTTTTTTGCGCATTTTGTGCCTTTTGTGGCCACTTTGGTTTGTTCGCATAGTTGCTGCGGTTGAACTGGGGCGTGTCTGGTGGATTAACCCATCGGGGTCACAGAAGAAACGGGTTAGAATACCAATTTTATTTGTGCGTTATTGCGCAATTCTGATTTCACTATCTATTCATTTACAGGTTGATTCGTTTTTAATATTTGTGCGATAAGACGGGTGTTATGCCTCGTCCACGTCAAGTTCAGCCCAACGAGCTGGCGCTGCGTCTGCAGGCCTTCGGGCCGCAGACGGCGCAGGCCTTGGCGTCAGGCTTGCGGGTGGATCGTTCGAATATCAGTCGCGCCTTCGCGCTGCCGGGCCTCGCGCGGCAGGTCATCCGGCTCGGCACCACCCGGGGCACGAGTTACGCGCTGCGTCGTCCGGTGCGCGGGCTGGGCGACACCTTCCCGGTCCGGCGCATCGACGCCGAGGGCCGGGCCCGGGATTGGGCGGAGTTGACCGCTCTGCATGGCGGCTGGCGCGTCGTCTGGGCCGAGCCGTCGCGCGCGCCTGCCTGGGCCGATCGCGTGCTGGCTTTGGGCGGGTTTGACGAGGGGTTTCCGTTCTACCTCGGGGAGCTTCGCCCCCAAGGTTACCTCGGCCGCGCGGTCGGCCGGGCGCTGCCGGCCGGGCTGGGGCTGCCGCGCGATCCGCGCGACTGGAGTGACGACGATACGCTGGTCTACCTTTTTTCCGAGGGCGACGAGCTGCCCGGCGACCTCGTGGTGGGGGACGGGCCGCTCGTGCGTTACCAGCAGGGGCGGCTCGCGCCGCCCGCCGGAGCGATCGCCGACGCGGATCGCAGCGAGCGATACCCCGCGCTTGCCGCCGCTATCGCCGTGCCCGGGGGCGGCGGTTCCTCGGTCGAGGGTGAACAACCCAAGTTCCTCGCCACTCTGGCCGCGGCGGAGGGCGGCGGGCCCACGCGCGTGATGGTCAAGTTCACCGACCAGCTCGCCACGTCCACCGGGCGGCGCTGGGCCGATTTGCTCGCGGCCGAGGCGCTGGCGCTGGCGCTGCTGCAGGCCCGGGGTGAGGCGCATGCCGCGCCGCGCCTGCTCGACGCCGGCGGCCGCCGGTTTTTGGAGACGCCGCGCTACGACCGGGTCGGCGCGCACGGCCGGCGCGGGGTCATTTCGCTGCGCGCCTTGCACGACTCCTTTCCCGGTCCGGCGACCCACGATTGGACGGTGGCCGCCGCCGCGCTCGCGATCGACGGGTTGATCGATGCCGCGACCCTGCGCTCCATCCGCCTGCGGCACGCCTTCGGCCGCCTGATCGGCAACACCGACATGCACTTCGGCAACCTCGCCTTCTGGTTCGACGACGCGCTGCCCTTCCGGCTCGCGCCCGCCTACGACATGCTGCCGATGCTCTGGGCGCCGGTGGCGGGCGAGGCGACCCCGGCGCCGGAGTTCGCGCCGGCCCTGCCCTTGCCGGCCGACCGCGAGGTCTGGCACGAGGCGGCGGGGTGGGCGGCGGGGTTTTGGGCCGAGCTGGCGGAGAGCCCGCTGGTATCGGCCGAGTTCGCCGGCCTCGCCCGCGCGGCCGGCGCGGCGCTCGCCCGGGCGCGGGCGGCGGCGTGAGGGACGGGGCCGGCGCGACGCACCCGGCTTGCGCTTGCTTCCGCCCGCCTCGAAAAACACGGTCTACCCCGCTCCATGCATCTGGCGATTCCGCTCACCCACCTCGACCTCTTTCTTGCCGGTGTCGGTTCCGACCTCCCCGCCGACGAACTGGTCGTCCGCCTTCGCCAACATTTCGCCTTTCTCGGCGCCATCGACGTAACCATCACCGATGGCGTCGCCCACATCACCGGCGACGACGCCGCCCTTGCCAAACAGCAGGAGGCCGGGCGCCTCGCCGAACGCGCCGCCAAACGCGCCCGCGATGGTGATTTCGCCCGTGCGGTCGAGCTCTACGAACGCGTCCTCTCCCTCGCTCCCGCCCACTCCTCCGCCCATCGTGAAATCGCCATGTGCCTGATGGAGCTGGGCCGGCTCGACGCCGCCAAAGACGCTCTCATCGACGCCCTCAAACTCGCCCCCGCCGACGCCTGGAGCTTCGTCGTCCTGGGCAACGTCTACGCCCGCCTCGCTCAGCCCGCCCTCGCGAAGCGTTTCCAACTCCGCGCCCTCGAACTCAAACCCGGCGACGCGTGGGCGCTCAACGGCCTCGCCGCCGCCGAGATGGCCCTCGGCGAGACGGATGCCGGCATCGCCCACTTTGCCGAGGCCACCCGGCTCCATCCCGCCTTCGCCAATGCCTGGCTCGGCAAGGCCATCGCCGAACACAATGCCGGCCGCCCCGCCGATACCGACCTCACCCTTCGCGGTCTTTTCGCGCAGGCTCGCGCCGCCGATGCCCGCGACCGCCCCGTATTCACCCAGGCCCGACGTCTCTTCATCGAAGCCCAGACCGCCCTGGCCGCGCAGCAGGAATCCGACGCCTTCAAAACCACCCAGGCCCTGCGCGCCGAGGTCGAAACCCTTTCCGGTCACGCCGTAGATATCGTGGAGGAAAAACTTCCCGCCGGCATCGCCGGCCGCGCGCAGATGGCGTGGAAACACGGCCGCGCGCGCCACCGTATTTCGATATGCCCGCAAGACCCCCCCCCCCCAATCACTTGCGCTTCACCTTCAGTGCCACGAGCTGACGCACATCCAGCTCGAGGCTGAGGCCCGCGCCGTCGGCCTCAACCGTTTCTTCGCCACCACCCCCGCCGCCCGGGAGGCCGCCCTCGCCGACCTCGCGCTCGATATCCGGCGCATCGCGAAAAACTTCCCACGCGTCGACGCCGCTTCCGAACTCGCCGCCGAACTCGTGGCCGGCACCTGCGGACTCGTTTTCAACGTCCCGCTCGACCTCCTCATCGAGCGCCGCCTCCACGCCACCCGCCCCGCGCTCCGGGCCATCCAGCTGCTCTCGCTGCAACGCCTCGCCCGGGACGCCGCCGACGCCACCCTGCGCCCCGAGATCCGCAAGATCACGCCGCCGAAAATCCTCCGCATCGCCGGCGCGCTCAACGGCCTCGCCGCCCTCTTTCTCGACGACCTCAGCGGCGGTGCCACCGACGCCTTCGCCCCCTACGCCGCCCTCGACACCGCCGACACTTCCCGCCGCCTCTGGACCCGCTGGCAGGAACTTGCCGCCACCTGGACCCCCGCCGCCGAATACGCGTGGGTGGACGAGTTCGCCGATCTCCTCGGCATCCGCAATTGGTTCACGTGGAAACCCGACCCCGGCCCCTCCGCCACGACCGACAGCCCTGCCGATTTCCCGCCCCGCGTCGAAGAGCCCGACCTTACGCTCGAGGGCACGACCAACCCCGAGCTTCTCCGCGCCAAACACCCCGCCGCCGTCTGGTTCCTCCTCGATACGCTCAACCGCTTCGCCGCCATGAGCACACCGCAAATCCACGCTCTTACGCTGGAAGTGGCGCGCGTCGGCCAAGAAGGCCTGGACTACGCCAGCGCGGACAAAAAATACACGCTTCGCTCCCTCCCCGGGGAGCACTTCAGCGGCCTGCAACTCATGTGTTTCATGTTCGCCGGCTTCAAACGCATCGCCCCCGACATGGACGCGCAGATGGATCTCGAGGAGCCCTTTTTGGCAGCATTGCAGTTATTTAACCAACAACGAGGCGAGGGATAACTTATGAACCTATGGATCGTGCCAGCCGAAGATGGTGCATTATTAGAGATCATATCCACATCATTGAGGGCATCAGTGCCAAATCTGGTGCTGCCGAAGTGCGAATTAACTAAAGGCCGCCGCGCTAACTCGCTTAATATTCGGGCTGCCAATGGATCCACCCTCAAAGGAGTCGAACGATGATCGTCTACCTCGCCACCAAATCCGTTTTTCGGGAAGATATTCTCTCAAATCGTATCGAGGAAAAAGTGCTAGATGCGTTCAAGGGACATCTCGGTAGGTCGGTTGGCGGCAGCGAACTCTCCGCATGGCGAAACTCGCTCCCATTCATGGACCGAGTGCTTGAGGATCATGAGATACCCCAAGACACCGGCGTCGCGATCGAATTTAACATTCCGCAATCCAGCAAGCGGATCGATTTTATTCTCACCGGCACCGGCTCAGATGGGAAGCGCACCGCGGTTATTGTTGAGCTAAAGCAATGGGAGAATGCAAAGGCCACCACCAAAGACGCAGTCGTCAGCACATTCCTCGGTGGCTGCGAACGTGAGGTTAACCACCCATCTTATCAAGCATGGTCCTATGCCATGCTTATCGAGGACTTTAATGAAACCGTGCGTCTCGATCCGATCCATCTGAGGCCATGCGCTTATTTGCATAACTGCGAATCCAGTTCCGAGATCCACGCACCGTTCTATGCAGAGCACACGAAGCGGGCTCCGGCATTCCTGAAGGACGACGCGCTCAAGCTACGAGATTTCATTAAGTCCAATGTGAAATATGGCGACCGTGGCGAAACCATGTATCGCATCCGCGACGGCAGAATACGCCCCTCGAAAAGTCTGGCAGACCACCTCGCATCGATGATGCAAGGCAACCGTGAGTTCTACCTCATCGACGAACAAAAACTCGTTTACGAAACTGCACTTTCGCTCGCCGCTGCCTCTAATGCGAAAAATAAAAATGTCCTCATCGTTAAGGGAGGACCAGGCACGGGGAAAACTGTCGTTGCAATTAACCTCCTCGTCGAACTTACAAACCGAGACATCGCTGCTCAATACGTGACAAAGAACAGCGCTCCTCGCGCTGTTTATGAGGCAAAACTCACCGGCACTTTAAGGAAATCCCGAATCTCCAATCTCTTCGTGGGGTCCGGGGCCTTCACCGATACTCCCGCAAATACCTTCGGCGGACTCATTGTCGATGAAGCGCATCGCCTCAACGAAAAATCAGGCCTCTTCAGTAACCTTGGCGTGAATCAGATCAAGGAACTCATCGGAGCTTCCTCCTTCACGGTATTCTTCCTCGACGAAGACCAACGAATTCACTGGAAGGACATAGGCGAGCGATCCCAGATACGCGAGTGGGCCAAAAGCCTTGGCGCGACCGTAACAGAAATGGATCTTGTGTCGCAGTTCCGCTGTAACGGCTCGGACGGATATCTAGCATGGGTCGATCGGGTTCTACAAGTCCGCGACACCGCCAACACCAACCTCGAAGGCTCAAATTACGAATTTAAGGTCTGTGGTTCCGCCACCGAACTCAGTAAACTCATCTACCAGCGCAACCGCCTTAACAACCGGGCACGAATGGTCGCAGGCTATTGCTGGGACTGGATTACGAAAAAAAGAGAACCATCTGGATACGACATCAAGCTCGACGGCGGAGAATTCAAGGCGAAGTGGAACCTCAGCGAAGACGGGTCGCTCTGGATAATGAAACCCGATTCAGTAAAAGAGATTGGCTGTATCCACACCTGCCAAGGACTCGAGCTCGACTATGTTGGCGTAATCATCGGCCCCGATTTCGTAGTTCGCAACGGCGTTGTAATCACCGACGCAGCCAAACGCTCATCCGGTGATTCATCTATCAAGGGATACAAACGTCTGCTAAAGACTGCTCGCGCCGAAGCCAAGGCCAAGGCTGACCTCATCATCAAGAATACCTACCGCACCTTGATGACCCGAGGAACCAAGGGTTGTTACGTCTATTCCGTCGATCCTGAAACCAACGCCTACCTGCAAGTGCAGGGCTGCGGTGCTCTCCTACCTGTTATCGCGGAGCCAGAGAAAGCTAACGACGTCGAACAGCGCGTGCTTCCCTTCCGCATACTTGAAGACGGCGAACGCAGTGACAACGCCGTGCCATTATTTGCCGTAAAGATCGCCGCTGGAAGTTTCAGCGCCGAGCAATGGCTAACCGATTGCCAATGGGCTGAACTTCCCGAACCCTTCATTGCCAAGGAAGGATATTTCATCGCCCAGGTCATCGGAGAATCCATGAATAAGCGCATTCCAAATGGTTCCTGGTGTCTTTTTAGAAAGCCCGCGCTTGGGTCGCGCGAGGGCAAGATCGTTCTCGTGCAAAGTCGAGATATTCAAGACCCAGACACAGGGGGGCGATACACTATTAAACGCTACAGTAGTGAAAAACGAGTGACGCACGATAGTTGGCAACATGAGCGCATCATTCTTTCTCCCTTCAGCGACAACTCAAGTTACCAGCCGATTATAATATCGAACGCCTCAGAGGCTGAGTTACATGTGCTAGGTGAATGGGTTGCGATTCTTGGTTAATTCGTGCCCTTGAGAAGAGGTTTTAAGGTTCAGGTTAACTTTGGAGTTCAATCGCCGCTCACGGCGTCGTCGTCCTTGACTGATTTGCCAATTAAAATACCATTTTGGCATGATCATTACCATTGATAGCGCGGGCCGCGTTGTTTTACCGAAGGCCATTCGCGATCGCTTCCACCTCGTCCCCGGCACCGAGATCGATCTAAACACCGACGCAGAAGGCATTAATCTTCGCGTCCGTGGCGCCGCGTCCACCCTCGTCCAGCGCGACGGCATCCTCGTCCACACCAGCGGGGCATCCGCCCCGGCCCTCGATCTCGATATCGCCACCTTCATCAACCGGCAGCGCGAAGGCCGAAGCCAAGACCTCGCCGGGAACTGATCGCCTTCGCCGGCCATGAATGTCCTTTTCGACACTTCCGTGCTGGTCAGTGCCGTGGTCGATCAACTGCCCCGCCATGCCCAGGCGCTGGCCGCTTTTGTCCACTATACCAGCGGGGAACATCGTGGTTTCTGCACCACCCATGCGCTCGCCGAAGCCTTTGCCACGCTTACCGCCCTGCCGCTCCCGCGCCGCATTTCGCCCGCCGACGCCCGCCGTCTCATCGAGGCCAACTTCACGACCCGGCTCATCATTTTGCCCCTCGGCGCGACCGACTACACCCGCGCCCTGGAGCGGGTCGCCAACCTCGGACTGACCAGCGGCATCATTTACGATGCCCTCCACCTGCTCGCCGCAGAGGACAACGCCTGCCAACGCCTCTGCACCTACAACCTCGCCCACTTCACTCGCCTGCAGTCCGCCACCGTCACCCTGGCCCCGCCTTAGCCGGGATCATGCGGTTGCTCGGGTCGCATCGAGGCGAACTGGCGGCACCTTTCGGTGGGGCCCTTGCTCAAAATACTCTCCGAGTATTCCTTCGCTCGGTCCGCACCGAAATGCGCTCGTCATTTCACCCCGCTTCTCCGCCGCTCAACTGCATAGTCCCGGCTTGGAGCGGTTTAAATAGGGTTGTAGCCAATAGAAACGGAGAATTGCCGCAAAAAGGCGCAAAAGATCCCAGCGCGTATCAAGCGTCACAGGCGCCTATGGGCGCGCGGAAGTGCTTCACCGGAGGAAGAGACTTTTGTGACTCTTTGCGGCCATAGCGTCATTTGAAAGGCTCTAGCATCGCCGTCAGCCGGCCAACCGACGGCTGGTTGCGCGTGCATGTGGACCGGCAAGGGCTCGCTCGACGGGTTCAAGCCGGCCAGGGAGGAGCTGGACCGGGAGCCCGGCGGCGTTCAACGGGTGTCCAGAGTTTTGACGTGAGGGTAGGCGAGGATCTTCTCGTCGCTGGTCACGATCGTGAGATTCAGGTGAAGGGCGGTGGCGACGATGAAGCGGTCGGCGGGGTCGTCGTGGAAGGTGCCGGGCAGCTCGGTGGAAAGGCGGGCGATGGCGGCATCGAGCGGGAGGAGGCGGATGGCGCCTGGGTGCAGGGTGATCTTGAGCCAGTCGTCGAGGGTGGGGAGGGAAAGCGGGAGTTTCCCTTTGCGCACCTTCAGGCATACTTCCCAGACGCTGACGGCGGAGAGGCCGACCGGGCCCCGGTGCGCGCCAAGAATTCGGGCCGTGGCGGAGGAAAACTTTTCAGGGCTTTCGGTGATCCAAAGCCAGGCGTTGGTATCAAAGAGGTAGATCATCCTTCAGGGCGTTCCAGAGTTCGGTGTCCGGTTCGTCCCAGCCCGGGAGAAAGGTGATGGTGCCGCGGGCGCAGCCGAAAAAGGCCCTTAACGGCGCGCCCGCATCGGGAGATTCGCCCTGCTTGGCCTGCTGCAAAGCCGTTTCCACCTCGGCCAGTTCGGCGGGTGAAAGGCTGGGCAACTCGGCTTTGATTTCAGCGACAGACATGACGGAAAGTTGGCGAATTCAGGTCGGCGCCGCAACAAACGATTCGGAGGCGGGCCTGGCTGCTTCCACCGCGCCGTAGGTGTCGGCGCGGCGCCGCGTCACAGGGCCAGGTTGTTCGGGCGGGTGTGCAGGGTTTGCACGACGGAGATGTTGCGCATGGCGAAGGCGGCTTCGCAGTAGCGGAGGTAGTAGATCCATTTGCGCAGGAAGCGCTCGTCGAAACCGAGGGCGAGCACGGCGTCGCGTTTGGCCTGGAAGGTGTCGTGCCAGGTGCGGAGGGTGCGGGCGTAGTCGGGGCCGAAGTCCTCGATGTGGTGGAGCATGAAGCCGCCGGCGCGCGCGAGCTGTTGGTTCACCCGGTTCAGCGAGAGCAGGAGGGACCCGGGGAAGATGTGCTTCTGGATAAAATCCACCCCGCGGCGCAGCTCGGCGTAGCGGTGGTCCGGGCAGGTGATGAACTGGAGCGCGAGCAGGCCGTCGGCCTTCAGGCGCGCGGCGAGGGTGTCGCAGTAGACCGGCAGGTAGTCGTGGCCGAGCGCCTCCATCATCTCGATCGAGACGATCTTGTCGTAGGTGCCGGGGTGGTCGCGGTAGTCCTCGAGGCGCACCTCCACCCGGTCGGCGAGGCCGGCGGCCTGGATGCGGGCGCGGGCGAGGTCGTATTGTTGTTTCGAGATGGTGAGGCTGGTGACGCGGCAACCGTAGGTGCGGGCGGCGTGGATACAGAAGCCGCCCCAGCCGGTGCCGATCTCGAGCACGTGGTCGGTCGGGGCGAGGCGCAGGGAGCGGCAGAGGGCGTCGTTTTTCTCGCGCTGGGCGGCCTCGAGCGAGAGCCCCGGGGCGCCGGCCGGCCAGCGCGCGCTCGAATACATCATCGAGGGGTCGAGGAAGAGCTGGAAGAACCCGTTCGAGAGGTCGTAGTGCTCGGCGATGTTGCGGCGGGCGGTGGCGCGGGAATTGGGCCGGAGGAGGTGGCCGAGGCGGTTGGCGAAGCGCAGGCAGTTGAGGAAGAGGGCCTGACCGGATTTTTTGGCGGAGCCGGAGAGGGTGGGGGCGTGTTCGACGTTGAGGATGAACCAGGCGATCAGGCTGGCCAGGTCAGGCGTGTCCCAGTCGCCGTCGAGGTAGGATTCGGCGAAGCCGATATCCCCGGCGAGCAGGCACTTGCGGAAAAAGGCGTCGCGACGCACGCGGAGGTGGGCGGAGGCGGAGAGGCCCGGTGGCAGGGTGCGGGCGAGGGCGTCGGCGTGGGTGCCGAATTCGGTGCAGCCACCCTCGGGCAGCTCCAGGCGCAGGTGGCCCAGGCGCATGTTCCGGAAGGTGCCCAGGACGAGGCGGCGGCAGAGCGGGCCGCAGTCGGCGGCGGAGGCGAGTAAAGCGGGGGCGGCGCCGGGGTTGCCGGGGGCCAGGGTCGGGGAGTGGTCGTCGCTCATGGCGCGGTAGGGGCGGCGGGTTTGGCAGGCGGGCGGGTGAGGGAGGCGTGCGGGTGGTAGAGGTCGCGTTGGTCGGTGGCGCGGGCGGCCTTGGCAAACCAAGGCACACGTTTTAAATAAAGGCGAAGCGCTTCCCAGTGAATCGCCCCGATGACCTTCAGCGTGACAAGCGGGTATTTGAGGGAAAACCACGCCAGGGCGCGGTCGCGGAGCGGGCGGGGCGGGCCGAGGCCGGTGACGGTGCTCAGCAGATCGCGGCGGTCGCCGGCGTAGTCGTCGATTTGGAAAACGAGGCGTTCGCCGGGCGGTTGCAGGCGAAAGTCGAAGGCCAGGTCCACGTCGGCGAAGGGCGACACGTAGAAATGTTTGGCCACGCGCCGGTGGAAAACCACCTCGCCCGCCGCGTTGGTTTCCCGGGTGGCGGGGCCGAGCACGTAGGGTTTGGTCTCGCGGAAGGTGTTGGTCACCTCGGCGATGGCGGCGAAGGGGCGGCCGTCGGCGGTGGCGATGAAGTAGAACGAGACGGGATTGAACTGGTAACCGAGCACGCGGGGCAGGGTGAGGAGAAGGACGCGCGCGCCAGGGCCGGGATCGAGGCCGTCGACGGAGAGGCGGGCGAGCACGCGGTCCTTGAGCGGGGCGAGGGGCGCGGCGGCGGCGTTTATGGCGGCGGGCGCGGACGGGTTGTGCAGGGGCTGGTGGGTCGGCAGGTAGTCGCTTTGGTGAAAGGAGAGCAGGCCGGGGCGATCGATACGCAGGAGGCGGAGGCGCGAGCCCAGCGCGGCCAGTTCATCGAGATCGAGCGCGAGGAAAAAGAGCCGATACGCGAAGCGGTGTGCCTTCGGATGCAGCCGGGCGTGCAGAACATGGCACTCGTAGAGGCGGGAAAACATAGGCCGCCCGCTCAGTGATCGTGGGCGTCGTGCACGCCGAGGACCCAGAGGGTGTCCCGCCACAGGGTGCGGCCGTCTTTTTCGAGGCGGAGCCGGAGTTTGTAGTGGGAGTAGGGATCCACGGCAAAGCTGGCCGGGCCGAAACACTTGGCCTCGGGGTTCCAGCGCAGCGTCTCCGAACCGGGGGAGGATTGGAGGCGCAGGGTGACGCCCTCGGCGGGAGCGGGGTCGAGCACCGGGGCGAAGCGGCCTTTCAGCCAGCTGAGCTCGAGGGTGCTGGGCACGCCATCCACGGAGAGGTCGTAGAGCGCGCCTTGGTGCGCCCCGCGTTTGGCCTCGTGGGCGAGCTCCTCCATCCGGGCTTTTTCGAGGGGGATGTAGAGAACGGCGCCAGTGATAAACAGGGCCAGGGCGATCCCGAGGCGGCGTTTCCAAGTGCTGCGGGAGGTCGGCTTAACGAGGATGGGTTCGTCGGAAAAGGTGTGCATGTGCGGGGTGGGGCGGGACTTTGGCGGGGTTTTGGCCAAGGGCAATCGCGGGCGCGCGGCGGGTCAGCCGGCGGCACGGGCGGCGGCCGGGCGGCCGAGGCGATGCTGCACCGGGCGGCGTTGTTCCGGGGTGAGCGGAGGCAGGGCGGGTAATTCGGCGGCGCGGGCCTCGCCCAGCAGGTGCGCGGCGAGGGCGCGGGCCTCGTCCCAGCGCGTCCGCAGCGGGGCGGTGGCGAAGGGCAGGCCGGGGGTGAGTGGTCCGGCGGCGGCGAGGCTGCGCAGGAAGCCCCGCCACTCGGTCAGCAACCGGTCGATATCGCCCCGGCCGGCCTGGGCGAATTCGGCGGCGAGGCCGTGGGCCAGGGCGCCGCGGCTGGCGGTGCCTTCCGCCACGGCCCGCACGATCTCGCTCGCGCCGTAGCCGTAGCCGGGGGGCAGACCCTCTTCGAGGTAGCCTTCGGCGTTTTCCCGGCGGTAGGTCTTTTCGCACACGGGGACGAGGCGGCCGAGGCGGCGGGGGTTGGTGCCGGCGAAGCGGTCGCCCGCGAAGAGGTTGGCGCAATCATGCAGCAGGGCCTCGACCGGGTAGCGGCGGTCTTCTAGGCCGGCGGCCAGGGCCAGGCCCTCCGGCCCGAGAAAGACCGCGGCGATCGCCCCGCGGGCGGTCAGGTGGAGCTGTTTATCCAGCAGCCCGGTCCGTTGCCAGCGCCAGAGCGGGGTGGGCTCCGGTGAGAGAGCGAGGCACTCCGGCCGCAGGGCGCAGTCCGCGCAGCCGGCGAAGGGCTCGCGGCGGCGGCGGACGAGGCGGGCGCGGCCGGTATCCGTGAGTTGGTGACAGGGGGTTGCGTCCGGAGCGAGGGCGGCGGTGGCTTCCGCGCCCATGGGGAAGGGCTCGGAGGTGAACAACCGGCCGGCCGCGCCGCGCGCCAGGCTGAGGGCGGATTCGCCGGCCGCGAGGCTGCGCAGGAGGGCGGCCCAGGGCAGGGGCGCGGCGCGTTTCAGGCGCAGCGGGGCCGCGCGGCGGAGGCGCGGGGTGCGGCTGGAGACGAGCACGTAGCCGGTCTCGTCGAGGCCGCGCCGGCCGGCGCGGCCGATCATCTGGAGCAACTCGTGCGGGGCGATGTCGCGCTCCAGCGCGCCCACGCGGTAGGCGGCGGCGGTCAGCAGGACGGAGCGGAGCGAGAAGTTGATGCCCGCCGCCAGCCCCAGCGTGGCCACGACCACGCGGAGTTGCCCGGCCTTGGCCAGCGGCTCGACCAGACCGGCGCGCTGCACGTAGCCCAGCCCGCTGTGGTGGTAAGCCACGCGGCGCTGGAGCAGTTTGGCCAGGAGGGGGCCGGCCATGGACGTTTGTTCGGCGGTGAGCGGGAGGGGGTCCCCGAGCGGCAGCTCCCGGGCAAATTCCCGCGCCAGGCGCTCGGCGTCCGCGCGATGCGGGGCGAAGACCAGCACCGGGCCGAGGCCCTCGCGCAGCGCGCCGGCCACGCGCCGCGACCAGAAGCCCTCGATCTCGCGGGGGAAGCCGCGGGCGAGATCATCCACCTCGATCTCCTCGAGCGGGACCGGGCGGATGGCGGTGCGGACCACCTCGACTTCACGGCCGAGCCGCCCGAGCCAGGCGGCGACGTCCTCGGGATTGGCCACCGAGCCGGAGAGAAAGAGCAACTGCACCGCGGCTGGCAGGGTGGCGATCACGCCCTCGTAGTGGTTGCCCCGGGCGGGGTCGCCGAGCCACTGGTATTCGTCGATCACCAGCAGGTCCGGCGGGGCACCGGCGGCACGCAGCAGGGTGCCCTGCGCCGCCTCGAGCGTCGCCACGACCACGGGGGCGCGGGGTGAGACGGAGAGGTCCCCGGTGGTGATGCCCACCCGCCAGCCGCGGGCCAGCCACTCGGCGTATTTGTCGTTGGCGAGGGCGCGGGTGGGCACGGTGAAGACCGCGCGGCGGGCAAAGTTGCCCTGCTCGACGAAACGCTCGAAAACGTGGGTCTTGCCCGCGCCGGTGGGGGCATCGACCACCACGTCCCGTCCGGCTTGCAGGGCGTGCACCGCCTCGCGCTGCCAGGCGTCGGGCAGCATGAGCGTTTGCAGACCTTCGAGATCCCCTAGCCGCATGGTGGGTGAAAACCTAGGCATTGGCTTTGAAATAAACCAACTCTCCGTAAGGGCAAATTCAGCTCCGGCTCGGCTCAGGTCGAATGCGCCAGGCACCACCCTGGTTTAGCCCGGCGCGGCGTCCCCCGCCGACCGCCGCCGGCGCTTCCAACCAAACTTATACCCCCGGGGGTAACGCTAGGCTACTCCGTCTGGGTATACCATTAAATGATTAAACAAGTTATTTA
>CAIQAB010000024.1 GCA_903869675.1 uncultured Verrucomicrobiota bacterium
CATGGAGGACGTCATCCCGAACGAGGGCTGCGTCATCACCATCTCGCACCTCGGCTTCATCAAACGCACCCCCTCCGCCGACTACCGCTCCCAGAAACGCGGCGGCAAGGGCGTGATCGGCGCCGAGACCTACGACGACGACTTCGTGGAGCACCTCTTCACCGCCTCCACCCACGATTTTATCCTGTTCGTGACCACCCACGGGCAGTGCTTCGCCAAAAAAGTCTACACCATCCCCGAGGGTCTCCGCACCGCCAAGGGCAAGTCGGTGAAATCCTTCCTCTCCCTCGACGAGGGCGAAAAGATCGCCGCCATGCTCTGCTTCGCCGACTTCTCCGGCGACCGCTTCCTCGTCATGGCCACCAAGGCCGGCACGATCAAGAAGACCGCCCTGACCGACTACACCAACGCCACCCGCGAAAACGGCCTCATCGGTATCAACCTCGACGACGGCGACAACGTGATCGGCTGCGTGCTCACCACCGGCGCCGACGAGCTCCTCCTCGTGTCCCACCAGGGCCTGGCCGTCCGCCTGGCCGAGAAGGACGCCGAGACCGGCGAGATCCTCTTCCGCGACACCGGCCGCGCCACCGGCGGCGTGCGCGGCATGAAGTTCAAACTGGAGAGCGACTACCTCGAGGTGCTCGAGGTGGTTGACCACCAGGCCCGCTTCCTCGTCGCCAGCCAGGCCGGCCTCGGCGTGCGCACCCGCTTCGAGGACTACCGTCTGGTCAACCGCGGCGGCAGCGGCGTCTGGGCCATCGACCTGCCCGAGGACGGCTCCGTCAACATCGCCGGCGCCCTCAGCGTGAAGGATACGGACGAGGTCATGTTGTTGACCGCCAAGGGCCAAAGCGTGCGCACCCCCGTAAACACGATCCGCGAAGTCGCCCGCGGCAGCAAGGGCGTGAAGCTCCTCACCCTGGCCGAAGGCGACAAGCTCCTCAGCATCGCCAAGGTGGTCGAAACCGAGGAACAACAAGCCGCCGCCGAAGCCGCCTCTACCCCCGAAACCCCATAGCCCGTGGGGTTGTCGCTCGCCGACGACCGCGCCCGCGAAGGATAAACGCAAAAAAGGCCGGCGAGGAAATCCTCGCCGGCCTTTGTATTAAATTGAACCGAGTCGCCTAAACCCGCTCAAACCGAGCGACGACGACGAGCGGCAACGCCCACCAAGGCGGCCACGCCAAGGACGGCAGCAAAGGTGGAGGGCTCGGGGATGGCGGTTCCCGCGATTTCGACGTTATCCACACGAGTCGTTCCAGTGGCAGCGACGCCGGTGCCGGTGTGAATTAGTCGGATATGAAGAAATGAAGAGTTATTCACCGCAGAAATTGCAGACAAGGAGAAACTGTAGCTGGTATTAACTGCTGTCTTGGTGGCGGACCAACTCGTCCCGGAGGTAGAATCACTATAATTCACGGCATTAACCACTGTATACGATCCAGCAGAAAGATCTGTGAATGTCGTTCCATTAGTGCTGTAGGCGACTTTAAACGCCGAAGGACCCGTGCTACTACGAAACTGATCAAAACTTACTGAAATACTGTCAAAACCTACAGTAGAAGCGGTAAACTGAAAGTAATCGTTTTGTGCCCAGGTGTTTACACTAAAGGATTTCGCAGATTTATTTCCAACAGGGCTTGACCAATCCGTCAAACTGGAGGCATGAAAGCCGGAGGCGGTGCCTGTTCCCACTTCGGCATCAAGTAAGCCGATAGTAGAACTGTCATAGAACTGAGGTAACGAAGTTTCGAAGGTCCACTTGGCGATAGTCGCCGCTTGAGCAAAACCAAATTGGGCGACGCCAACTGCTAAGAGAAGAGTGTATTTTGATAGGTTCATAATTTTGAAGAACAAAGTAAGCACACACCACTCCACTCCCCTCGCGCAAACCGCTGGCGTGACGTTCGCGAAAACTCTTTTGCCCTGCCTTCCCTATACCAATCTATATAAACCGGACATTATTAATACCCTAGGCAGCTTAATACTAGTAAACACGAAGTATAAAACCGCCAACTCGAACACCAACAACACCAGCACCCATTCAGCCTACTCCCGCGCGCGCTCTGGCAGTAAATAACTGAGCCGCCTTAACCCCACGCGGGCCGGGAAATACACCACCACAAACAGCGCCGGCGCGGTCGCCAGCCAGCCAGTGAAGGCGTGCGCACCCACCCAGCCAAATTCGCGCAAAAACTCGCCAAAACTCAGCTCATGGAACGACTCGATCATCCCATGCAGCGTAAAATGCCCATCTTCCGCACGCCACAGCCATTCGCCCAAGCGCACGTAGACCAGAATCATCACCAAATGCAGCGGGCTAAGGGCGTAGTTAATCCCCTGAAGCAGGGGTTGGTTGAGTTTACGCCATAGCCCCACCAAAGCGTTGAGCCCCGTGGTGCAGCCAAAAAAAGGAAACAACGAGCAGACAAAGCCCCACGCGATGGCGGAGGCCAGTTTCTCGGGCGTAGCCCCTTGGGTGAGGAGCGCAAGCAAGGGCGCGCGCACGCGGCGCTGCCAAAAACCGAGCTTGGGAGTAGTGGGGTCGACGGGAGAGCTCAACGGAGAATCAGCCAAACCAGACACTCTTGGCCCCAATCAAGTAAACGACCAACCCTAATCCCAAAAGAATCGCGGGCAACATTACAGCCCCGGACCGCTTCCGGGTAAACACCGCGTCCAGCCCGCCACCCTCGCGCCGCACCCGAGTCAACTCGAGGAGGAGGTATAAGGCGATGGCCGGGTTGCCCCAGAGCAGAATCACCACGAGCCACAGCCCCCGCGCCGCTACTGTGCCTTCTTTCCACGCCAACCACACCCAGAACGCGACGAAGGCGAGATAGGCGTCGAGCAGCGTGGCAATGAACCAAGGGTGCCGCAACACCTCGCCCGGAATGGCGAAAAGCGCACACCGGCTGCTGGCCCAGACGATCATCCCGAGCATGCCAACGAGGACGAAGGAAAACCAAAGACGAAGGGCGTTCATGATAAAGAATAGAGAAGTTGAAGCGCAAAGACGCGAAGACGCAAAGAGCCGGCCCGCTTAAGTTGCCCACCCTTTCGCGGAACTTTGCGTCTTTGCGTCTTTGCGCTTCCCACCTGCTTGGGCGTGCCAGGTGCTTGGACGAACCTGCCGCGCCTCACGCCCGTTTGACATCGCGGATGGGATACTGGGTCACGGTCACGCCCTTGTTGCCGCGCGCGCCGACCGTTAGCTCGCTCAGGTCGAAGACAAACTCCTTCACCCGCGCGGAGCAGCGGCCGCTCAGGTAGACCGTCACGGCCTTGGGCATGCTCTCGGGGTTCTTGGTCTCGTCGAGGAAGACCAGTTTGCTGCCCTCGCTGGCCGCCAAATTGTAGACCTTTTCACGGGTCATGCCGCCGAGTTGGAAGCGTTTGGCGAAGGCCTTGCCGCTCTCCTTGTCCTGATAAATCAGCGTGTAGTAGCGGTTGTCGCCTTCCTTCGGCACCACATGGACATGCGCCAGATCCTTGCCGATGAACACCTTGTCAGCGACCTTGACCAGCTTGCAGGTGGCGTCCGGCATGAAGCCGACCACGTCGTCCAGCGGGGTGCAGTCTTGCACGAACTCGAAGTCGTCCTTGTGGCGCACGTTCAGGGCGATGAAGCCCTCCGCGCGCTGCACATAGAGCTTCTGGTTGGCGGTGACCACGGACGCGGCGCTGATTTGCTCGATCTCATCGGAGGTGGTGCGGCGCTTCACGCCCCTGCCGAACTTCTCCTGAAGGCGCTCGAACCAGGCAATGGTGGTATCGGTCAGGTGAGCGAGGTCGTGCTTCACCTGCTTCATCTCCTTTTCAAGGGCGAGGATGGCCTCGTCGGCCTTGAAGCGGTTGTAGGCGGAGATGCGCTTGATGCGGATCTCCGTCAGGCGGGCGACGTCATCGTCCGTCACTTCGCGACGCAGTTTTTTCACATGGGGTTTCAGGCCCTCGCGAATCTCGGCAAGCACGGCCTCCCAAGTCTTCGCGCCCTCGATGCGGCGGTAGATGCGCTCCTCGATGAAAATGCGCTCCAGGGAATCGGCGTGCCACTGGTCGTCGAGCTCGCCTAGACGGATCTCCAGCTCGCGGCCGATCAGGGCGCGGGCGCGGTCGACCGAGCGTCGCAAAATCTCGGATACGCCCATAAAGGAGGGCTTGTCGTCGATGATAACACAGGCGGCGGGCGAGAGGGTGAGCTCGCAGTCGGTGAAGACGTAGAGCTGGTCGATAAACTTCTCCGGCTCGGCGGCGGCGCCGAGCTCGATGAGGATCTCGACCGTCTCGGAGGTCATGTCCTCGATGCGTTTCACCTTCAACTTACCCTTGGCGATGGCGGCCTCGATCGAAGCCTTCAGCGACTCGGTGGTGGCGCCGAAGGGCAGCTCGGTAATGGCGAACTGGGTGCGCGAGCGTTGCTCCACTTTGGCGCGGACCTTCACCTTGGCCCCGCGCTCGCCATCGTGGTAGGCGGAGAAGTCGGCGATGCCGCCCGAAGGAAAATCCGGCCGGATGCGGAACGTTTTACCCTGGAGGTGGTTGATCGCGGCGCGGCAGAGGTCGTTGAAGTTGTGCGGCAGGATCTTGGTAGTCAGACCCACCGCGATGCCTTCACAGCCCTCGAGCAGGGTGATGGGGAACTTGGCCGGCAGGGCGACGGGCTCCTGGTTGCGGCCGTCGTAGGATTTCTGCCAGTTCGTGGTCTTGGGGTTGAACAACACCTCGCGGGCGAAGACGGTCAGGCGGCACTCGATGTAGCGGGGCGCGGCCGCGTCATCGCCGGTAAGGGTGTTACCGTAGTTGCCCTGCGGCTCGATCAGCCATCCGCGCTGGCCCATACCGACGAGAGCGGCGCCGATAGAAGCGTCACCATGCGGATGATAAGCCATGGTGGCGCCGACGATGTTGGCGACCTTGTGGAAGCGGCCGTCGTCCTTTTCCCAGAGGGTGTGGAGGATGCGGCGCTGGACAGGCTTCAAGCCGTCGTCGAGGTGGGGGACGGCGCGATCGAGAATGACGTAGCTGGCGTAGTCGAGGAACCAGTTGCGGTAAGAGTGGGCGAGCGGGGCGTTGTCGTTGTTCTGCGGAGCAACCGGCAGCGCAGCCTGGGCGGGCGGCGGATTGGCGGGCTCGGATTCGGCCGAGGCAGGCACGGGGGCGGAATCGGCGGGCCCACCGGGGCCGGAGAGCGGGAGTTCGGGCTGGTCGTCGGACGGTTTTTTGCCTTTGGGCATCGCTGGAAAAGGAAAGGGAGGGGGGGGCGGCGGAGTCACCGATTTGCAGGCCGAAAGGCACGAAGACGCGCCAATCGTCAACGCTGCGCATCATCGGTCCGCCGCCGGGCGCCGGAGGCAAGCCCTAGAGCCGGGCGAGGGCCTCGCGGGCGCGCTGCTTGGACGACTCGTCGTAGAGTTCCGTCGAGGGGAGGGCAAGGCCCCGGGCGAAGCTCGCCCGCGCGTCGGCCGCGCGTCCGGCCGCGAGGTAGGCGAAGCCGAGCTCGAGGTGATGCGGCACTCGGCCGGGCGCGAGCGCGACCGCCCGCTCCAGCCGCCGGATCGCCTCGGCGAAGGAGGCCGCCGGCAGGCCGCCGTAGATTAAGCGCACGAAAAAGCGCTTGGTCGCGCCAAGCGCGGCGACCTCGTAATGCCAACGCCCGAGCACGTGGTGCGCCCAGTCGTAGTTCGGGTCGAGGGCGGCGGCGCGCTCGGCCTCGATTTTGACCAGACGGGAGTAGTCGATCTTGGCGCGGGTGTCGCCGTAGACGCCCATTTTGCCGTAGCAAATCGCGAGCGAGAGCACGTTGACGGCGTTGTCGGGAGCAAGCTCGACCGCGCGCCGGGCGTAGACGAGGGCCTGTTCCGCCTGGGCCTTGCGCTCGGCGTCGCTGGCGGCGGCGAGGCTGAGATCGGAGAGCTGCTGGGCGATTTTTTGGAGGATGAAGGGATTCTCGGCCTCGAGTCGGTCCGCCTCGCGGTAAAGGTCCAGCGCCTCAGCCACGGCGAAACGAGCCTCCGCCGCCCGCGCCCGCTCCAGCGCGGCCTGCGCTTCGGCCGAGGCAAAGGCGGCCCTCGCGGGGCAGAGGAGCAGAAGGACCACCGCGAGGAGTCGAGTCGCGCGCATGGCCCTCCAGACTAGAACAACTCCACCAAGGTTCCCAAATAGGCGTCGAACCAACGGGCCGCCCCGAGAAAATAGATCGCGCCCGCCACCGCCAGCATGGGGCCGAAAGGCACCTGCACGCCCATCGCCAACTCCTCCGCGACCACGCCCTCCGAGCTCTCCGCCCGGGGAGCAATCGGAGCTTTTTTACCCGAAATCCGCTGCCAAACCCAAGCGACCGCAACCCATGCGGTGCCCACGATGGCCCCGCCAAAAACGCTGAAAACCGCCCCCTGCCAGCCGCAAAAGGCCCCGATTGCGCCGACGAACTTCACGTCGCCAAACCCCATCGCCTCCTTTTTCAGCACCGCCTCCGCCACCAGCGCGATCCACAAGACCAGCCCCGAGCCAATCAACAAACCCACCAGACCGACGCCCCCCGAACGCAGATGCGCCAGCAGGGGCACCTCCGCCTGCACACCGTGCAACGAGGGCCAAGCCAGCGAGACCACCACGCCCGCCACCCCAAGGCCGATGGTGAACACATCCGGGATGATCATATGGTCGAGATCGATGCAGGTGGCGCAAACCAGACAGGCCAGAAAGAGCATACCAAGCAGCGCTTTCGCCGGCGCAAATTGCACCGCGCAGCCCCAAAACAACCCCGCCGTGAGCAACTCGACGAACGCGTAGCGAAACGAGTAGGCCCGACCGCAGCAGCGCGCCTTGCCCCGCAGGATGAACCACGAGAGAACCGGAATGTTGTCGAACCACGCAATGGGTCGGCCGCAGCCGCAATGCGAGCCCGGCGTGACGATGGATTTATCCAGCGGCATCCGATAAATCACCACGTTTAAAAAGCTGCCCACAATGGCTCCAAAAAGCGCCGCACAGAGCGGAAAAAACCAGGGAAAGTCGGTGGCGAAGGCGGCGAAGTCGTAGTTCATGCGGATTCGGGTCAGGTTGACGCGAAGACCTACCCACTCGCGCACAAGCCCGCGCAAAAGACGAGCCAGACCACACCCTAAACCAACGTCACCCTTTATCCACAATATTTAAATTCATAAAGTATTATTAAATAATGATTTAAATTATGTTTATCCACGTTTTAAGGCGAGGGCTCGACTTCACCCTCTCAAGTGGCTTTATCCGGGAAAGAGTAGCCTGACTGTCCAAGTTAATACCACCACGCTGGCAACGGCTGGGATAGCGAACCTCGCGTTCTTAGTTACCCGAGTTTCGGTCCGCGTTGGTCACGGTGCGAGCAAAGCAAATGCATAGGAGATGATTCGCTTTATAAACTCCGGGGCGGGCGCGGACCGTCTCGCTTTTGGGCCTTCCTGACTCACTCCGCGCGCACCCGCGGGCCAGTTCGCCCTTGGCCCTCCGGCAAGCCGGCGCCCGCCCCCTCGTGGACACACCCAAAACCAGGCTGGCTCGCCGTCTGCGAAGAAGAGCCGACCATGAGTTCCGAAAACCTCACCCAAATGTCCCGCGCGGCGCTCACCGAAGCCCAGGCCGTCGCTCGCCGCCATGGCCACGTCGAAGTCGACTCGTGGCATCTGCTGCTCGCCTTGCTCGCCCAAGAAAACGGCATCGTGCCCGCATTGGTCGATAAGGCCGGTCTCACCGTGGCCGCCCTCCAACTCGCCGCCGAGCGCGAACTCGAACGCCTGCCCCGCGCCTCTGGTAGCACCGATAACTCCAAGGTATTCGTCACCCAAGCGGTAAATGACGCTCTATCCCGCGCCGAAACCGAAGCGAAAAACCTCAAGGACGAGTTCGTATCCACCGAGCATCTGCTACTCGGACTGGTCGAGGTCGCCCGGCCGGACGCCTTCGCCAAGTTCGTCAAATCCTTCGGCCTGGACCGCACCAAGATCCTTGCCGCCCTAAAAGCCACCCGCGGCAACCAGCGCGTGACCTCCGACCAGCCCGAGGCCACCTACGACGCCCTGTCCAAATACGGCATCGATCTCTGCGCCCAGGCCAAGAAGGGGAAAATGGACCCAGTCATCGGTCGCGATGACGAGATCCGCCGCGCCATCCGCATTCTGTCCCGCAAGACCAAGAATAACCCCGTCCTTATCGGCGAACCTGGCGTGGGCAAAACTGCCATCGTCGAGGGCCTCGCCCAGCGCATAATACGCGGCGACGTGCCCGAGGGCCTGAAGGACAAGATCATCTACTCGCTCGACATGGGCTCGCTCATCGCAGGCGCGAAATACCGCGGCGAATTCGAGGAACGACTCAAGGCCGTGCTCGCCGAGGTGAAGGCCGCCGAGGGCCGCATCCTGCTCTTCATCGACGAGCTGCACACCATCGTGGGCGCCGGCAAATCCGAGGGTGCGATGGACGCCGGTAATCTCCTCAAACCCATGCTAGCGCGCGGCGAGTTGCACTGCATCGGCGCGACCACGCTGGACGAGTATCGCAAACATATCGAGAAGGACGCCGCCCTTGAGCGCCGTTTCCAGCCAGTGCTGGTCGAACCGCCCTCCACCGAGGATGCCATCTCCATCCTGCGCGGCTTGAAAGAGCGCTTCGAGCTCCACCACGGCGTGCGCATCCAGGACAACGCCCTCGTGTCCGCAGTCGTGCTGTCCGAACGCTACATCGCCGATCGCTTCCTGCCCGACAAGGCCATCGATCTCATCGACGAGGCCTGCGCCATGATCCGCACCGAAATGGACAGCGCTCCCCAAGCCCTCGACGCCCTCCAGCGCCGCGTGCTCCAGCTGGAGATAGAGGAAGCCGCCCTGAAACTCGAAAAGGACAAGGCCTCGAAATTCCGCCTCGAAACCTTGAGCCGCGAACTCGCCGACGCCCGCGAGCAAGCCGCCGGCCTGCGCGCCAAGTGGGAGGCTGAAAAAGCCTCCGTGGAACGTGTGCGCAAAGTTCGCGGCGACCTGGACACCGCCCGCATCCAGCTCGAAAAAGCCGAGCGAGACTACGACCTCAACAAACTCGCCGAGCTCCGCCACGGGCGCATCCCGCAACTCGAAGCCGAGCTAAAAAAACTCGAGGCCGAGTCGGCCAAGACCGAACTCTTCAAAGAGGAGGTCTCGGCTGATGAAGTTGCGAGCATCGTGGCCAAGTGGAGCGGCATCCCCGTGTCCCGCCTGGTCGAGAGCGAACGCGAAAAGCTCCTGCGCCTCGGCGAGGTATTGCACCAGCGCGTCATCGGCCAGGACGAGGGCGTGCAACTCGTCAGCGAAGCCATCCTGCGCGCCCGCGCCGGCATCAAGGACCCGCGCCGCCCGGTTGGCAGTTTCTTGTTCCTCGGGCCCACTGGTGTGGGTAAGACCGAGCTGGCCAAGACCCTCGCCGAGACGCTCTTCGACAGCGAAGCCGCCCTGGTGCGCCTGGATATGTCGGAATACATGGAAAAACACTCCGTCTCCCGCCTCGTCGGCGCGCCCCCCGGCTACGTCGGCTACGATGAAGGTGGCCAGTTAACCGAGGCGGTGCGGCGCAAGCCCTACGCGGTCGTGCTCTTCGACGAGATCGAAAAAGCCCACCAAGATGTATTTAATATTCTGCTACAAGTGCTCGACGACGGGCGGATCACGGACTCCCAGGGCAGGACGGTCGATTTCAAGAACACCGTCATCATCCTCACCTCGAACATCGGCTCCCGCTACTTACTCGAGGGCGTTACCGGCGACAACATTCCGGAGAGCGTGCGCGAAAGCGTGATGACGGAGCTGCGCCGCGCCTTCCGCCCCGAATTCCTTAACCGTATCGACGAGACCGTGCTCTTCAAGCCGCTCACGCTGGAGGAAATCACCCGCATCGTCTCCCTGCTCGTGGCCGACTTAAACAAACGCCTCGCCGAACGGCGCGTGACGGTGGTCTTCGACCAAAAGGCGAGCGAATGGGCGGCCGAAAAGGGCTACGATCCGGTCTTCGGCGCGCGTCCCCTCAAACGTTTCCTGCAACGCCACGTTGAAACCCGTCTCGCGCGCGCCCTGGTGGCCGGCGAGATCGCGGATGGCGCGACCGTCCGCTTCACGGTCACGGACGGCGCCCTCGCCATGGGCTGAGTGCCGAAAACAAAAGGCCGTCCCCGATCGGGGACGGCCTTGGGACAAAAAACGTAGCGCGGTCGTTTACGGGGTGGCGGCGACAGGGGCGAGCGTGGTGCCGTTCTTACGGGCGATCATCTCGACCAGACGCTGGATTTCCAGTTCGCAAGCGCGCTTGGCGATGCGGGCCTTTTCAACCTCTAGATCGAAATCGAGGCCGGCTTGGATCGCTTGGTCCTTTTGCTCGCGCAGGCGCTTCAGCTTGGCCTCGAGGGCCTTCACCTCGGCGGCGTTCTTCTCGGTTTGGGCGGTGTAGGTGGCGGTGTCCTCTGCGATGGTCTTGGACTGGGCGTCCCACTTCGCGCGCTTTTCGTCTTCTTTTTTCTTTTCCTCAGCCAAGCGCTCGGCGGTGCGACGGTCCGCGTCGTCGCGGGCCTGTTTCTCGGCCTCGGCTTTTTGGGCCGCGGCGGCGGCGGTGATCTTGGCAACCTCGGCCTGGGCCTGAAGGGCCTTGGCGGCGGCTTCCTTTTGGTGGGCCAGGTAGAACCCGCTGAAGGTCAGAGTGAGCACCAAGGGGATGATCAGATAGAGCTTGTTCATGGTCGGGTGCTTATTTGGCGGCGGGCGCCGGCGCGGGCGGGGGGGTGTTCAACGTGACGAGCAGGGCTTGCAGGGCCTTCACGTTGGCTTGGGCCTTGGTCACGAAGGCCTCTTGAAAGGCTTTCTCAGCGGCGGCTTCCTGGCGGGAGGCGCCGAGCTTGGCGAGGGCGGCTTGTTCCACCTCGACATCTTTTTTGAGTTTCTCGAGTTGGCGGGAGAGCTTTTCCTGTTCGCGGTAGGCCTTGTCGCGAACGTCGATGGCGGCCTGACGGGCCTCCTTGTCGAGTTTGTCCCGGGCCTCTTTGGCAGCCTTGTCTTTTTTGCGTTGTTCGGCGGCGGCGATCGCGTCGGCCATGGCGGCTTTGCGGGCGGCTTGCTCGGCGTCGAGCTTGGCTTGGCGATCGGCCTCGACTTTGGCGATACGAGCGGCTTCGCGGGCCTTCAGACCGTTGTGGTGCACGGTGTAAAAACCAGAGAACACCACCAGCAGAAGCAGGGGCGCGATAAAGTAGACTTTGTTCATGGTTCGGGTCCTGAAAGGTTAAGCGCGGGCGCGGATGGCCTCGGCGATGGCGTTGGCCAGGGGATCAAGAGTCGAAGCCGGCACCTCACCACTGGCGCGGGCTTTTTCCACCCACGCCTTGGCTTCGTCGTAGCGCTGCAGTTCGTAAGCGAGGTAGGCGAGATAGACCTGAGCTTGCCCGGGCTTGTCCAAACCCTTGGTCAGAGCGCCTTGGGCTCGGGCGTAGGCCTCGGGTAGCTTGCCCGTGTTGTAGAGGAATTGGGCAAGGGAAAACTCGAGGGCGGCGTCAAGTGGGAAACGACTGCTGGCACGCTGCATCGCGTCGAGGGCTTTTTCATCTTGGCTGGTCTGCTGGTAGGCCGAGGTCAAAAGCTCCCAATTGCGCTTTTGATTTTCGATGGAGCCGTCGGCTAGGCCTTTTTCAAGCAGCGCCGCCGCGCGGCTGTATTGCTGGATGTTAAAGAGAATGGCAACGCGGGTGTAGTTATCCCTGGGCGAGCTCAGGAAACCGAGGGCCTGGGCACGATCGAGGACGAGGAGGGCGCGGAGGTTTTGGCGGCGGCTTTCTTCAGGGTCCTTGGTATCGGCGGCGGCGGCGAGGTAGAGGGATTGCAGCTGAGACCACGTGGTGGCGCTCTTTGGGTCACGCAGGGCAAGGGCTTCGAGCTGTTCCGCAGCGAGGGCGTTTTCGCCCAACTGGAGGTGGCAGGCGACGAGGAGAATAACGAGTTGGTTAGTCGGATTCACCGACAGGAGCAGGCCTTCACGGGCGTGCCCGATGGCCTCGCGGAGGCGGGCCTCGTCGAGTTTGGCGGGATCGAGGGAACCGAGTTGGTAGGTCAGAGACGCTGCGAAGAGGCGGGAGTCGGCGGTGGGCTTGGGCGTCTTGGTCAGCCAGCGAGTCATCAGGTCCAGAGCGGTCAGGTAGCCGGCCTTTTGAGCGGCGGGATCCTTTAACTCGGCGGCTTTTTGGTAGTGGAGCTGGGCGAGTAAATTGATCTGCTCGAGCTCGGCAGCGGCATCGTAGAAGTTGGCGTTGTTTTGGCCGAGGCGCAGGGAGGTTTCCAGGGGGGCGATGGCATCGGTGAGCTTGCCCTGGGTCAGGAGAATCTGGGCCTTGATCTGGGAAAGGACGTAGGTGTCGAAAGACGCCGGCTCAGCCTTGGCCAGGAGAGTATCGATCAGGAGGAGTGCCTTGGGATAATCCTTTCCGTCGATGAACGTCTTGAGCTGCGCGAGGGAGCCGGAAGTCTTTTCCGAGATCTCCTTTTTGGGCAGATCGGCCTGGGCGCGAAGCGCGGGGGTCAAGGCGAGAGCGAAGACGAGGAGAAGGCGGCGCATGGTCACTCGGCGTTGAGGCTGAAGGAAAGGGGCTGGGCGACGCGGGTGTTCACCGCCACGCCGCCTTTTTTACCGGGCTTGAACTTCCATTTGAGCACGGCCTGAATCGCGGCTTCCTCGAAGCCGGGGTTGGAGGACCGCACGACGTAGGGGTCGCGAACCTCGCCGTTGGAGTCGACGATGAAACCGACGACGACTTCGCCCTTCAGGCCGGAGCGGCGCATTTCAAAGGGGTAAACCGGCTTAATGCGGACGCGGGCCTCGGGTTTATTATCCAGTTGGGCGAGGTCGAAAATGTTTCCTAAACCCTTGCCGGAGGCAACGGCGGGGCGGGTGTTGGCGGGGATGACGATGCTGCCGGAGGGGCGGTTAAGGCCGGGGGGCGGGGGAGCCTGGATCTGCTGCACAAAGGGCGAGTCGATGACGGCAGAAGGTATGTCGTTCTGCATCGGGGGGGCGAGGTCGGCGACCTCGGCGGGTTTGTCGGGGGAGACATCCTCGACGACCTCGGGCTCCTCAGGATCGGGGGGGGGAGGCAGGTCCAAGGCGATGGTGGGGATTTCGGCCACCGCCGCCACGGGGTCTTTCTTTTTGAAGAGAAAACCACTTATGGCGGCTCCACCATGGAGAAGGATGGAAACGATCAGGGCGATGATCAGATCACGGCGCATGGGTTCAGCGGCCGGAGGCCCGGTAAGCGGTCTCGATGGTAACAGTGGCGATGCCGGAGAGGCGGACCTCGTCGAGCACCTTGATTACGTTGCCGTAGCGGGCGCGGTCATCGCCGGACACCAAAACACGGGGCAGCGGGGTATTGGCCTTATAATTGGCTAGGCGCGGGGCGATTTCCGAAAGAGAGATGGGCTCCTTGTTCCAGAAGGCGGCATCGCCATCGGATACTTGGATCACCACGGAAGTGTCGTCCTGATCCTTAGGGGCCGCGGCCGCGGCTTGGGGCAGGTTGACCGGCACCGATTGGATCTTGTTGAGAGAGAGGGTAAAAAGCACGAAGGTCGCCAGCAGGAAGAAGATAACATCGATCAGGGGAATGATTTCGATGCGGGCCTTCTTAGCCGGAGCCAGCTGGATGGGACTGCCGAAGATGGAGGACATGGGTCAGCTGGCAGGGCGGATGCGGGTTTCGATCAGGACCTTGGTGATGCCGGCTTTGCGGACCTCATCGACCACGTAGCGGACCTGCGCGAAGAGCGCGTTTTCATCGCCGTTGATCAGGACTTTCGGGTCCTGCTGGGTTTGTTTGTAGGCTTGGAGACGAACAAGAAACTGGTCGAGGGTGATGGGTTCCTTGTCCCAGCCAAGGGTGCCGTCCTCGCGAATAGACAGAGTCACGGACGAGCCGGGGTCACGCGGCTCGCTCGTCTGCGTGGACGGGAGGGCTACGGAGAAACCACCGCTCTTGTTGAGCGAGAGAGTGAAGAGCACGAACGTCGCCAAAAGGAAAAAGATCACATCGATCAGAGGAATGATCTCGATGCGCGCCTTTTTCGGTCCGCCGCCGCCGCGATTGCCGCCGCCTCCGCCTGCCATGATGGGTGGGTGGGGGGTGATTTTAGACCGGGGCCGAGGCGTGGGCCTTGGACGACATCGGGAAGGGGGTGCGGGTGGCGGCCTCTTTCTTGATGTTCAGTTCCAAAGCGTTGGCTGCGTCGGTGATATTATGGCGAGCCTCTTCAACCTTGGCATTGAGCACGTTATAAGGGAGCAGGCCGATGATCGCGATGAAGAGACCCGTCGCCGTGGCAATGAGCGCCTCGCCCACGCCACCGGTGATCTTGCCGGCGTTGGCCGCGATATCGCCATCACCCAGGGCGCCGAAGGTATTCATCATGCCGAGCACCGTGCCGAGGAGACCGAGCAAGGGGGAGATGGTGATGCAGGTGTCGAGGACGGCGATACCGCGCTGAAAGCGGTTCAGCTCCTGATTAGCCGCACGGGTGAAGGCATTGGTAAGGGAGTGGTCCCGATGAGTCAGGGCATAAACCAAGACCTTGGCCACGTAGTCCTTGGAAGAAGAGCCCAAGCTGACCGCGCCGCTGGCATCGCCCTTCTCTACCTTCTCCAGCATCTGATCCACCAAGGCAGACTGCCGGTGGGAGGACTCCGTGAACATGAAGAGCACGCGCTCCACCACCGCAGTCACCGCGACGAAGGACACCAAGAGGATCGGCCACATGATCCAGCCACCGTGGACAAACAGCTCCATCGGGGACTGACCCATCACAAACGCCAAGGGAAGATTCAGTTGCATAAGTTTAAGTTTGGGAGATAAAATTAATCAGGGAAGAGATGGGGAAAGGCGAAGGCTAAAGACAGGATTTTTCCAATTTATGCAGGAAGCGAACCAACCATAGCGGCATAATAACTTGGATCAAACTG
Organism: uncultured Verrucomicrobiota bacterium; assembly: GCA_903869675.1. Classification (GTDB taxonomy): domain Bacteria; phylum Verrucomicrobiota; class Verrucomicrobiia; order Opitutales; family Opitutaceae; genus IMCC26134_A. The sequence goes on from CAIQAB010000024.1 coordinate 14,995, forward strand.
GTGTCGCGTAGTGGCTGCCATCTCGATCATACTCGTGGCCGGATGTGAGACCTAGGAAAGCCGCTACTTAGCGGAAGCCGCCTGCACGGCGCGTTCAACCAATAACGCATTGAATGCATCCTGACCGAACATAGCTTGGAACCGCGCGTCGCTCAATTCCACAGCGCGTTCCCACTCGGTTTTGGGTCGACGACCACGCTTGGGCCCGGAAGTAGTGGGCGACATGGGGGCGGTTTCCGTAGCAGCCAAAAAGTCCTCGGCCAAATAACGCATCATGACAACTTGTTCAGGCTGAAGGGTATTTACGTTATCTGCCGCAATCACGACGAGAGGCAAATCAGCAGATGGCGCGGCAGGGCGGGGTGCGGGAGAGGGATTGGGAATCGCCGAAATAAGATTAGATTGAGGAAGGGCTTGCTCGGTCGCCCCCAGGGGCAAGGCTGGCGGTAAAAGCGGGACCGACCCACTCGAAGAACCCGGCAATGCGGAAGAATCCGCTAGGCGTCCTAGCTGGTTCCGGTCGGCAGGACCTACTGAAGCGGAAACCGAGAGAGGCTCAATCGAAGGGGTCAAACGGGAGGTTTTTAGTGCCAACCAGCAAGCCAAGGGCAAGAGGACAAAACCCAAAATCCACAGTCGCTTCATTTACGCTCCTTTGCCTCCGGCAAGGCGGATGTCTTTAACAGTGCCCTGGCCGCGCTATTTTTTGGATCCCGACGCAAAATTTCCCCAATGAGCAATTGCGCAGCAGCTTTATTGCCCGACTGGCGCGCGGCAGCGGCAAGGTTGTAAATCGCATCGAATCTCCCTGCTTTTTCTTCACGTAAATACAAACCCGTCATTAGCTTAAGCCGCGGTAAATCATCGATTTTCAATATTAATTCGAGCTCACGCCGCTCCACTTCGTCCACGACCTCGCCTTTCCACCAAATGGGTCGTTCACGCCGCACGGCCTCAATGGTCTTAAGGGCCGATTCGGGATCTTCGCCAGTTTTGGACAAAAGACCCAATAAAACACGGGCATCACTAGACGGGGCGGGCTCGGCGGTAGCAGAGGGGTTTTTCGATGGAGCATTTTCAGGCGCCACAGCCGCCAGGGCGGCCAAAGCGGGCTCGAGCACCTTCCGGCGCTCCTGAATCTGGCGGCTTTGCGGAAAAGCTCCCTCAGCCAGCACCAAAACATCCTGCGCCCCGTCCCAACGAGCCGAAGACGCCATACGGTCGAAAATATCCAGATACAGTTTCAGCTTTGAAGGATGCCGGCTTAAAAGATCGAGCACGGTCGACTTGGCGGCGGGATTTCCGTTCAAACAATAATCGACCAAGGCCTCGCTGGTTTGCCGAAAAATCTGAATATTAGGGGCCAACTGGTTAACGCTATCTTCCATGAGTGCTAATGAACGCTGCGCGCCTGCCCAGTCCGACAACTCCAACTGGGCGCTCAAGCGACTGAACCAGACCAACTGCGGATCAAACCCATGTTCGTTAAAAACCGTCTCCAGCCGGTCCAACATCATGAACTCATGAATCTTACCCAAATCCCGGGCCAGAGACTCCAGCAGCGTGACATCCGATCCAAACCGGAAAACCGCCTGCTCAAAAGCGTCCTCGGCTTGGGCATCACGCCCTGCGATCAGATTCTGCACTATACCCATGGCGGTGAAACTCGGATTAGTAGGCGCCAAGGCCCGGAGCGCGGCGAGTTGACTATCCATGTCCGCGAAGCGACCTGCCTGCCGGTAGAGGCCGACCGCCATCGCCAATGCCTCGGGATCGCTGGGAGCAGTCGAGATCCAGATCCGTGTCGCGTCCAACGCCGCTTCGACATCGCCCAGGGCGAGATAAGCCTGCACCCTGACTCGTCCAAGAAGCGCAGGAGGGGCGTCCGACAAATCCCCGATCAAGCCGAGCGCATCCTTAGGCCTTCCCAGCTCCAAGGCTGCCAGTGCTTCAGTTTCAACCAAAACATTTCGCGCTTCCACGTCTTGCCGAGACCGAACACGTGCCTTCCGGCAAAAATCGATCAACCGATCCGGACGGTCGGAATCCCTCAACAAGGCGATGGCATCCTTGATAAAACGCACATCGCACATGCCGCGCGCCAAACCCTCGAACAATAAGGCGTCGGCCCGGGGACGCTGTCCTAGAGCCAGGTAAATGTATGCCAGTATAAAACGTGCCTCGTCGTCCTGCGGATAACGCTGTAAACCGGCCTTCAGCAGACGATAGGCCTCCACCGGCCTCCCCTTGGCATGCAGATTCTTCGCCTGGGCCAACATGCCCCGCCCGCGCAGGGCGATCAGCTCGTCCCAACGCCACGGAGAAACCAAGTCAGGATAACGGATAACATTGAATGGGTCGCGGGATAAATAGGCCTGCAAACACCCGGCCCCTGCGAAAAATACGACGAAAGAAAAGATCGCACCCCAACGAAGCAAACCAGCCACGCTAAACACATACGCCCGAGGGTAGATTTTCGCTCCGATCGCCGGAATAAAGTAGCCTTTATCAGCGTTTGCCCTGCCCCGCCTAAAAACGCAGACCAACCCAAAGCGCCAGGGCGCCGGAACAGACGCAGGCCTTCCCCAGACAAAACTAACCCGCGCGTCGGGAATCTTAAACGAGGTGTCCAAGCGATTTGACATTCTAGTAGGCGCGGTCCGCGCAAGCGGGAATACCGAAGCGCGGCCCTAAATCACGCCTAAATCGCGAAAGACTGTTTTCGTTATGCCGCCAACGGCGCAAAATATACGACAAAACCTGCCGTAATCATGCCCCGCCAGCCGGGTCTCGATCTTGGTCTTCCTTCTTCGATTCACCGCCACCATAACCCATAACCTCGAGAGTGATAAAAGAGGGCAAAGCGACGGGGGCGGATTGGTTACCGGCCGTTTGGTTGGCTGACGACGCCGTGGCACTTGCCGCCGCCGATGCGGTCGAGGCCACCGAGAGGCCGGCGATATTCGGAGCCACCACAGTGGGAGCGCCACTCGTGACGCCTCCGGAGGAAATGTTGGCCGCATTCAAAACCGTAAGGGCCGAAATGTTAATGTTGCCGGCGGAGCGAATGCCCGCATCACCGGCGTCGATGGTTCCCACCGGAGCGATCAAATCGACATCACCGGCCTTGACGCCTTCGACGGCAGCCAAGACGCCAATGCCGCCACCGGTAGCGAGACCGGCCAAATCCGTCTTAACATCACCCGTCTGTGGGTCAACCAGCACGCGGGTTGGCGAAGCGGACTGGATCGTGGTGGACGAGGAACCGGCCGCAATGTCACCAACCGTAGACCAGATCAGAACGTCGCCGCCGCGAAGCGTGAAAATACGCTGCGTGCCTATGTCCACGTCATCGTGAGTAAATATAGAAATGGCACCGCCCCGCTCGGTGATGATGCCGGGAGGGGTCTGCGACTTGGAAATCTCGCTGCCGAGGTTCACCCCGCCACCGGGCGCATAAACAACCACGTCTCCGCCGGCCGAGGTGCGAAGCTCGCGCGAGGAGATGCGCAGATCGCCGTCCCAGCTAGATTCAGGGAAAAGAGCGGCGATAGCATCATAGCCCGCCTGGTAATTACCAAAGCCCGGCGAATCGGCGTTGCCATGATCGCGGCCGGCATCGCGTAAGACTCGGTTAAAGGCGGTCAAGGTGAGCGGATCGCGGTCTGTCTGCGACAAAGCAGAATATGCCGCCCAGATCGCGTCATGGTTAGTCGCACTCACCCCCAATTGCTCAGCAAGAACAGGAAGATAACGCGCGGCATTAGCACCAGCGCTGACGGGATTGAGGAACTGGGCCTCAAACGCCTGACGATTGATGGCCGAACCATCGCCCAGACCTACACCAATAACAACATCTGCACCGGCCTCAGGAAGGCTAAGGTTGCGAACATTGCCAATGCTGCTAAGGCCGACTGCCGTGCCGTCGCCGGGCGATTTCAAGCCGCCGCTCGCGCCGTCGTCGGGAGGAAGCGTTGCACCAAAATCCACGTTGCGCCCCGCCTGCACCAGAAGAGTGCCGGAACCTCCGATTTGCAAATCGCCCGAATTCGGGTTGCCAGTGCCGGGCCCGGGATATCGCAAACTAGTTCCCAACAATGCGTTTCCTTCGGTTTGCGCCAGAATGCGACCCACGGAACCAGAATTATACAATAATATATCTCGACCGGCCGAGACGATGCTCATGTCGGACTCATTGAGATTCTGGAAATACAATCCTACATCAGATATATCGCGGCCAGCGAAAACCTCAGCAAACTGTGCCGAATAAAGCGTAAGGCCAGAAATATCCCCCGATCCAGCAAAAAGCTGCACCGGTTCAACGGCGCCAGTATGGACGGATCTGGCGGCGTGCAGGTTTTGCTTGGTCTGCAAGCGTCCATAAATATCGCCTGTATAAGATCCTGATTCAGCGAACAGAGAATCGAAGGCTGCAAGATCAGGGGAATTACGCGATACTAAATTTACCACATTGGTATTCGCGATGCCACGGGCCGAAAGGGAAACCGGCGAGGCCGAGTGGGGAAGACGCGAGGGATCAGCATCCGAAAAATTCAGCACCGCACTCGCCCATTGACGGAGTCCGCTGCTCGCGTTTGTAGCGACGACATTAAGACCGTTAAGGGAGCCGGCTGCGATAAGCTTAAGCTCGCCCGCAGCGGATGGTATGAAATTGAATTCACCCACTAAATTGATATCACCCTCAGCAGCAGACACTACGGCCGATCCGGGCATGAGCGTGGAAGCCACGGCAAATCCGGCAACGTCCTTTTCATACAAACGAAGCCAAGGCTGGTTACGGCCTGATGCCGTAGCATTAGGCGTTACGGCATCGCGTCGAAGAACGTTATTATACCAATCGAATACGGAACCGGTTGACGCCCCCAAATTACGCGAACGAACAGTCACATCGCCGGTCAAAGATGCCGCGGAGAAAGCACTATCCGCCGAATACGTGCTAAAATAACTCTTCAAGAAATAACTGTTATTTATTCCCGCGGGTAAAAGAAATGGATTGACCACCGAACCCACCGAAAGATCGCCCCCCGCCACAAGACTGAAAGAGCCTTTGCCCAAAAACAGCGTGGTGGGCAGCCAAGAAGCCGCGGGGGTATCTGCCGCCGAAATATAGTCGCTGACCCTTAGGGTTGAGCGAGTGTAATTGGTCGTGATTGCGGAGCCTGCAATCAACTCCGCGGCTCCCCGTTCGACATAATAAACGCCACCGTCAATGTTCCCGCCCGCGCGCACGCTCACACCGCCCCCGCCTAGTTCGAGCAATTTGCCGGAATCCGGTATGCCGTAGGGCATGCGGGCGTTGGTCGGCGCGACTGCATCAATGTTCGCTATGTCATTTCCGGCAGACAAAATGATATCACCTCCACCCAAGGTCCCGACACCCTCAAAGAAATTATTGAAATCCACCCACCATGAAGTTGAGTTTCTCTGAGTGCGCGGACCATTGGCGGAAGTATTGGTGTAGGCAGAAAACTCTCCGGTGGCTTCGTCCAGGTTACCACGTCGATAAAGCCAATTGGTGGGCATCTGCTTACTGGAGTCGATTTCGCCTACAAAAGTGCGGAAAATATCACGCTGCGCAGATAGGCTGACGTCGCCGCCCAGTTGACTGTATTGCGCGGCATAGGCTTCGGACGCATATTGTCTAGCGCCCAATTCAGTGGGGGCAACGTTATATCCGGTGTTGGGCACGTCGAAATTCGCCATCGCGGCGGATTGCGTTCCCGACGTATATATCGTGCCTAAATTATTACGGAATTCAATATCGGTCCGTGCAGCGATGGAGATATCTCCGGTTCCGGTGCGTATTACTTGAAAATATTGGGGAACAGCAAACAGATCATGACGGGCACCTATGGTAGTGGCATACTCGGTTGCTCCATCTCCGAAAAGTATTGAGCCGGCCCCCGGACTGGCTGCGTCCATAGGAAGAACGACCGAGGTGCGTGAGGCGGCTAGGTCCGCGCCGGCAACCAAATTGAATGACCAAGACCTAGATCCGGCCGCCAAAAGGGGGGCATTCCATAGTTTCTGCGTCGTTTCAGCCGAAGAGATTCCGTCGCCAAACCCATCGCTCAACGAAGCCGAACCCGCTGCCACATAGGGCAGAACGATATTGCCCGCAGCCCGAATGGTAAGGACACCAGGCTCGCGGTTGACGTAATCGGATGCCGTGCCGTATCGAGCGGTAGAAAGGTCCCAAATACCATCAAGGGCGATGTCGCCGGCGCGATTAATGAATTCCAAACTAGGCTGAATATGGAAAATATTGGCATCCACTCCTCCTGCGATTCGACTTAATACGGTAGGAGAAGCATCTCCGAAAATCGTCGCGTCGGCGAGTGCATTATTCCGTTCTGCAGTCGTGATTGTAACACCGGTGCCTGTGACAGGGGTCAAATCGTGAACCTTAAAGCCTTCCGCTACCACGCTTGAGGCTCCCACTATCGCCGCCTGGATGGGTTTGATGGCGAGATCAGTCCCAGCTGCATCACGCGGAGCACGTAGATATAAAACCCCGGCGGAATGCCCCAAACCGACATCCAAATCAGACCGGGACGCGTTTACCGATAAGTCCAAGGTAGACCCGGACTGCAAAGTAAGGAACGCCGAGGAGTCCACTAATCCGTCCCGCGAAGCACCGGCTTCGAGTCGAATCGAGCCACCCTTGCCCGCGCTATTAAACTCGTCCGCCGATACATCTAGGCGAGCTTGACTCAAAATAGTGAGATTACCGTGCGCAGAAAGCTTGATCACCCCTCCCGTTTGCCCAGAAGCGTCGATCACACCGGCGATATCCAAGGCACCGTCGTCGACGGAAACTTCATAACTGGAGGCCGAAACCTGGCCTTCGAATTTGACGTTGCCAGAGCGAATACGATAGCTGCGAAACAATTCAAATCCGCCGGCATTGAGCACTCCATCCATGGATCCCAAGCTGGAACCAGTGAACGATCCGATGTCGGCCGTAAATCCGCCGCTCTGACCTTTGGCACCGCTAGCACCCAGCACGGCACCTTTAACCTCAAAAATGCCGGATGGAGCCGAAACTTTGATCGCACCCGCATCTCCACCACCAGAAACCGCTGATACGTTTAATGCCCCGCGATCGCCTAACACAACGTCACCACCCATGGCGTTCAAGATCAACTGCCCGCCATTGGTGGTGATAACCGCACCCTGTATTGAGCGGGACGTTCCACCTACATCAAGACGCGCAAATGAATTTTCACCGACGCGCAAATCACCGACGGTTGAGTTCAAAGATAAATAACCGCTGGCAAGAGTGATGGTTGAATCCACATTTATCGAATTAGCCGTGAGGGACAAACGGGCGCCAAGACCGCCAGAGGCGATCGAGGACGCGCCTGCTTGCTCGGGCGTCGTGATATTCAAGTAGCCGCCGCTAGTTATTTCCTGAGTCGAGGCGGTTTCCGAAGTGATAAAAGGCGTAGCGATATCAATATTTCCCTCAGTTTCCAGCCCGCCGGCACCGTTGAAAATTAATTTATCTGCCGCTCGGAGAGACACCTGATCATATTGATTTATGGCTAGGTGGCCAGCGCCCAATTTAATATTGTTCGCATTAAACGAAATCGAGCCCGCAGATGCCCCCCCGGAAACTGCGTTGCCGCCAACTCCTCCATTTAGTGCAATTTTATCGGCGAGGAAGGCCACAGAACCCCCGTCATTATTGAATCCGCGAATAGCGGGCGCGCCAATCGTCAATTGGTCGAACGAAGCGGAACCCACCTGCCCTGTTCCATACAAGTCGATCGAAGAGTAACTTAAAAGGGAAAGCTGGGTGCTGGACTCCTGCAAGCCTCTCATTGTTGCGGAAGATAACACCAACCCGGGATTGGGCTGCAACTCGCCCGAATCAGCCAACTGGAGACTGATACGACCGCTGTTTAGCGTTATGGACTCGGCACCAAAAATGGCGGCGGAGTCTATTAGGGTCGAACCGGTGGAGTCGAATATCAGACCCGCACCACCTTGTATAGAAGTATCCGCCGCGATACTAAGCAACGCGCTCGACTCGGATTTGACAGATGAACGCTTGACGGTCGCCGAGGAATCGCTGGAAACGCGAAGCAATACACCGTCTCCGGACCCTGATAAGGAATCTCCGATTACCAAGGAGTCGGACGCACCGCCGATGGTGCCGTGCTGTTCGATTTTCGCGCCAGAGTCGATGGAAAGCGTTTCCTTAGCCACCAAGATCAACTCGGCACCGCCAAGCGCCGCCCCTGCATTGTCCACCGTCAGGGAGTTGGCGCCTACAATAACTTGCGTGCCTTCTGAGGTGGTTTTCCGCACCCCGCCGATCAGCAAACTGGCGCCACTAAAAGCACTGAGCTTGCCGGCATCCAGCAAGAGTTCACCTTCCACCGGGATGGCCCCGTATCCGGCAATACGAATATCGACTGGACTGTCGATATCTACCCGCCCGCCCAAGCCGGAACTAGCAGCTTGCGCCAGAATATTCCCATCCAAAGCCATATATTCCGTCGCCGTAAAAATCAACTGGCCCGCATCGGCCGCGAGGCGCGGAATGGTAACACCGCGCTGAGCTGCGTTATCGCGGAAAAACACGGACGCCGAAGGGGTATCGTAGGTCGCCCGTTTTTGTATAACAGATGAAGCAGCGATCTCGAATAGTGACCTGAGAGGGGCTGATTCAGGTGCGCCATCAGCATCATTAAAGCGATACCCTGATACGTAAACACTTTGGTCTGGCTGGATTGCCGCAGACGCCAGCGGAGCGGATGATTTAGGAGTCACCAAAAAGGCCCCCGGTAACACCGCGTAACGCGCAGGTAGCAAAGTATAAAAGCCAGCCGCCAAGCCCGCGCCAGAGTCCAGATAAATACGGTCACCAGGCTTTAAATTGCTATTAATGTAACCTGTTTCATTTCCAAGCAATTGCCGGCCTTTATCGGAATCATTAAAAGCGGCAAAGGGCGCGAAATCGGACTTGTAATCAGGGAGAATCGTGAAGCTCGTGAGGTCTGCCAGGACGTCCGCCTTACCCCCTGTTCCGGTTTTAAACCGAGATGACACAATCTCGCCCCCTCCATTTACGTCAACAATGGAACCCGCCTCTGAATTCACCGAGACTGCGGAAAGAACCACTTGCTTCGCGGGAGGACCAAAATCCGTAATGTCTCTACCCTGCGGATCGACCCAGGAGTTGCCGTTAACAAAAGCCCCATACGGCAGGATCAGTCCTTTTCCTGTCGCCGGATCAACCGCCGAAACCGACGTCACGCTGTTCGCGCCCAAAGAAACGGAGAGCGAGACGGGCACCGGGAGTCCGGTAACCTGATCGATTGGCGCCAGACCCACGCCATTCCAGCCGAGATTAACGGCTCCGAATGGAGCGCGCAAAGTCCCATTTTGACGAATGGCGGAGGCGTGAAGATTCAAGGTCCCGCCAGCCGAATAAGGCAGCGTGCCGGCAAGCGCACCCTTCTCAACCTTGATTGATCCGGCATGGAATATACCCTGCGTCTCGAAATCATAGGCATTGATATTAAAGACCGTCGCGGTGGGTGGATAAATCTGGGCAGCTTTAAGGGAGATATCGCCAGCGATATCCACTGTCCCGCTACCACGAAGATCCCCCGCCTCCGAGTTCAACTGCAACTCGCCAAAACCTTGAAGTGTAAGATTTCCAACCTCAATCAAACGATTGGCATTCACCGTCAAACTCGCTTCACCGTGCACGGGGGGCAACGAATAAGGCATGCTATTTAGATCGTAGAAGGCCCTGGTGTCGTCCAAATCAGCCAAGCGGGGCTTCTGAAGTGGGGTCCCGATGGAGACCCGAGGAGCGACCAGAGAAATCGAATCATCCCCGAAGATCACCCCGTTGCCCCCGACCGCGATTTGGCGACTGGCGTTCAACGAAACCGGGCCAGAAAACCGCACCGTGCCGGCAAGAGTAATGGAATCAAATCCACTATTATTAAAACTATCCGCGGAAAAATTACCCCGCGACATGTCAGGCGTTGCAGCCGTGGACTGCGTCACCACCAAATTGACATCACGCTGCGTCAAAGCCGAACCTACTATGGGAACATAGATACCAGATGACACAACAAGCTTGCCGCCTTCCGCGGAAGCTCCGCCTGCATTGCCTCGAAGGGTAGCGGCGGTAACCAACTGCTGGGCTCCGGCCAAGGTAACCGTGCCCGCGGATGAATCTACTTCAGTCGCTACCAGATCCAAACCGTTGCGATTGATGCCTCCACTATAAACAGGATCCAAATCCAAGATCGCAGTGGTTCCCGATACATCGATCACCGAACCAACCGCCGCCTGGATATTGCCGGAAAGGCTGACGGATCCGCCAGAAAGCACCCGGCCAAGTCGCAGGTCGCGGTCAGAAGTGTCCCGCTGGATCATCGTCGTGCCAGAGGCATCCAAGAAGGCGCCTGAACCCAAGATCAGCGTCCCTACCGCCTGATTATTGTTGGTGAACGGAAATACATTATTGGAGTTGGATGCCCCTTTTACAGATATCGCCCCACCTTTTGCTATTAAAGCGCCCTGAACCTCTACGGTATCGCCGGCCAGGGTAATCTTGGCGCCGGGATCAGTTTGAATAAGCGCGTTCGGTTCGACAACCACACCACCTCTTACGACCAGAGAATTGCCACTGTTATAGGGATCCCTGACGCCTGGCGCTGTGAAACTCACGCTTGTAGCTGGTCGAAGACTTGCTTCCAGTAACGCGGTTGTGAAAACGATCTTTTCTGGCGCAAGATCATCTATGCTGGCGAAATAGGATTCCGAAACCGGTGCTATTACCGTTCCCGCTTTGACGACTACGCCGGGGGCATAAATCTCTAAAGCGGCATCTACCACGCCACCAAGGCCCCTTATGTCGTAAGCGGTAAAACCGCCTGTATTAAAAAAGTCCGTTCCTAATATTGTTGTGGTCGCGGACGCAGCGCTCCCCCCAACCTGAATCGCAGGAGCCAGCAGTGTGAGCTTGCCGCCCTTGATACCGGAATACCCCAACAGGCTCGTTTCTTCCAACACTAAGTTTCCGCCGACGACACTTTTGATGTTTGCATCTTGGCCGGAAAAAATAGCGATGCTTCCCGCGTTGCCATAGGAATATTTATTCCCCGATGCCGCATATACGCCTCCGGAGACATCCATGACGGCTCCAGGATTCAAGCTGACATTATATCCGGTAATGGAAACAGAGCCCCCACCCACCACCATGGCGTCCTCCGCGGTTCCCACAACTTCATTCTCCAGCACCCCGGCGGCGCTGAGATGGACACCACCGGCAACACTTACCGAACCACGATTGGGAGAAGACGCCGGCGCAGAACCGGTAATACTGGCCTCGTTGATTGAACCTTGGGAGACCGCCGTGGCAGCTAGAGTGATTTTACCACCGGGCGCAGTAATATTGGCCCCAACATTGATGTTTTTACCGGAAAGTGAAAGCTCACCACTGGCAGGAAGCGCCAAAACACCCGAAGAATCTACGAGGATGTCTCCTTCCCGATTATCCACCGTCAGCCGACTAAAACCTGAGCGCGTGATCAAATCAGGCGATAAAACCAATGACACTACTCGTTCCGCTTTGAGCGGGGCGGGCACCCCATCCGCTCCGAGTTGAAAGGTATCCGCGGCAGGTAGCGCTTCTTGATGCGCAATGTGAAGTTCCGGGGCGAATCGCGAATCGGTGAAATATCCACCGGGCACACGCGAATCCGCGTATTGCCCTTGTAAATTAATGGTCAGGGCTCCCGACTTGGCAGGGGTTACCCGCTGGCGAACCCCGCTCACAGACTGCCCGGTCAAAGTGGCATCCAAGGCCATCGAGGGGGCGCCGATGATCAGTGATCCCGCATCGCCACCCTGAGTATAGCCCGCCACCATTTCCTGGGTGAACAATAGATTGGCACTTTGCAGGGTCTTGGCCGCGTCGCCGCCCCACTTAGAAGTATTGGTTTCACGAGTAAATAACCCGTCGTATATCCCGTCATAGACGAGATCGGGCGTGGCCTTGGCTATATCAATGATATTACCCTGATAGAGGACCTTGGTTGTGTTAACCAAGGCAGACTGATAATCCACAAAGCCGCCTGAAACATCAATCGAGGCATTTGGATTCAACACCACTGAACCGCCTGCGTTGATTTTAACTGTGCCGCCCGCGGTCGTGAGTTGCCCGACGTCGCGTTGCACAAGATTTATATAGCCAGTCACATCGGCAAGCGGAGTGCCGACCCAAGTCTTCCCATTATAGGTGCCGGTTTGCAGGATATCCACGCGTATGGTCTCGCCGCGCAATGCTCCATCACGCTGCAAGGGAGAATTGGCCAGCTCATCGCCACGCAACGAAGCCTCGACAATATTGTCCGCAACTGAGGCGATAACCCCAGTGGTGCCGGCCACATTTACATTCGCCCCACGATCAAAATAAACCTGACCCTCCGGGTAAACGAACTGGGCATTCGCCTGATCGGTTCCTAATTGCAGCAAGTTCCAGCGACCCGCGCTCAGGGAAACCTCGGCCGAGGGAGCGCAGATAGATGCGTCCTCTCCCATATGCACCACAAGTCCTCGGGCATTAATTTGAGAGCCCAAGGTCAGTCTGGTTCCAACCACTTTCTCCTTACTCCCCCACTCGGGTAAAACCTCCGTGACGCTGTTGGCGCCAAACGAGACCAAACCAGTCGTTGTGGCAAAAAAATCCGGTAAACTAGCATAGTTGCCCACGCCAATAGCATCGTATTGCGCGAGCAGGTCTATCCGGCCATTTCGTGATACCGAGGTAGTGGCACCTATCAGACCATTTTGCTCCAAAGTTCTGCCAACCGCCGTGACCGCCCCTCGCGGGGAGTCGATGATGCCCGCATTGGTTGCTGTGCCGGCATAATCCCCAACCTTACCAACGCTAACGTTCAGGCCCCGAAGCGAAGCATCCGGGCTACCTTCCATACCGACTTGGAGACCAGCCGCGAGAATCGCTTGCCCATCCGGGGTCGAAATCGTGCCAGCATTGGTCACATTGGCTCCGATCAGGGCGACGCGCCCGCCGGATTTATCCGCATTAGTAGGGGAATTAAGGATGGCGCCGGCTTCAACCAAAACATCGCCGTAATGGCCATCCACTCGAGCGGAAGCAGGCGGGATGAACGCAGCGGACTCGGCGCCGGCAGGAATAGCCAACGCGGAAAACAAAAACTGGGTGTCGGGATTATTCAGCAGGCCACGGGACACCAAACCATCGTTAATCGGTAAAGAGGAGGCGACCAAGGTCCGCGTGTTCACCTGCGAACCACCACCGAAAATAATGCCATTAGGATTAATGACATAGACTTGTCCCGGGGCCTCGATCGAACCAAGAATTCGTGTGGGATCACCCGAAGGATCAACGATTTTATTGAATACGATCCAGTCTGACTTGGCTTGTTCGAATTTAAGGGCCGTTTCGCGGCCAATATTAAAGGTGTTCCAAGTCAACAGGGCCTGCGCACTGGTCTGGTTTATGTTAACCTTGCTCTGTCCGTTGGCTTCTTTTTGAACCGGCAAATCCGCCCCGCTCCACAGAGTGGAGCCGACCGTGGCTCCGGTGGCTACCTCAAGGCCGCCGGGAGCTAGGCCATTGGGAACCGAGGAGGCACCTGCCAATGCGGCAGCACGCGCTGCGGACTGCATCGCGACTAAAGACTGGCGACGAGCGGTATTCTGATCGATTTGCGCCTTCGCCTGAGCGGTCAAAGCCCCCGCCTGGGAGCCTGAAGTGGTGGCAAGATTCACCGTTCCTGCAGACGACGCACCAGAGCCCTGAATGGCCAGCGCACGCTGCACCGCGGCCCTAGCATCCGCCGCCGAACCGCCGGCATACGCTGCCACCGGAGCGTAAAAAACCGAAGCGGCCGTGAACGAAACCACGGCAAACCGAGCATTGGAAGACGAGGACTTCGACGAACTCATGACAGCAAACTAGACAAAGGTCAGGGCGGACAGGGTTTGGGCGGACTTCAATCAAGGTCCGATGGACTAGGGCGCCTCAGGCGCCGGGGTCTTGAGATGCTGTTCCTTCAATTTATCAGCGTAATCTTGAACCTGAATGTCCAACTTGGCGCGCGTTACCGCGATAAAGGGTTCACGGGCACCGATCGCATCGCCGAGGCTGTATTTAGAGTAGCGCTCCAGAATTTCGTTTCCTAGAGTATACAACGCCATGTTACGAACGAACCCGAGCTCAACTTGGGTTTCCAATTGAACCACGCGAGAAGCGCGCTCATTGCGTTCGATCTCTGTCTTTTTTGCATAATCCACTACTTTTGCGAGAGAAGCGCGGGTCTTGACCAACTCCTCGTTGGTGGAGACGAGCTCCGTTGCTTGGGCAGCGTTTGTAGCTTTTAATGCGGCGATCGCTTTATCGCTCTCGATACGATCCGCTACAATCTGCTTTTTCAGTCCAGCTATCTCGGTCTCCAATTCCTTCTTTTCGGCCGCGAGCGCGTCGCGGGCGGACTGGGCCCCGGCTAAGTCATTTTGCGCCGTGCGTAGTTGTAGCATGCTAGCCTTCAAGCTGTCACGCAGACGAGACTCAGCCGAAGCCGCATCCGGGGCGCCAAAAAGGCCACTGGCGGCCACAAAAGCGGCCAGGAACGAAAGGGTGAAAAAGCGTTTCATGGTTAGAATCGTCCGTTGATGTCGAATTGGAAAGTGTCGTTCTGGTAAGTGGGTCCGCTCACCTCGTCTGAACTCATAAATTTCACCCCAAACCAAACCCGGTTTGATACAGAAACATTACCACCGAGGGTGAAACCCTTGGCGTTGGTGCCGCCGCCGCCGAAATCAGAATCAGCAAAGCCATCCACCACGGCGTCGGTCTCCACATAACGATAGCCGAGGCTGGCATTCCAATCCCAACGCTTTTGTAGGACCGGATGACCCACCTGAATGGAGGTATAATAACCGAGATCGCCACCCGTAAAGCCGCCGGACGCATTTAAATTATTATACGTGTATGCGCTCCCCACCACCTCGCCGCCATCAAGCGCCAGGTTTTGAACAACCTCAAAGAGCAGGGATATCTGGGTGGGCTCAAAATGATTATAGTCGATCCGTCCCGTCAAGGCCACCTCGTGGTAGGGTGAGGCCAGGCCCAGATAATCGTATTGCTTGGTTGTGCCAATCGGAGCATTCAGGTTTCGAATCGTGCGGTAGGTGTTGCCCTTCTGGGCAAACAGCAGGCGGCTGGCATCGGTGTCGCCCGCGTCCAAGGCCGAGCCGTTGGTGGGACTGGAGGTTTCGCCCTCCACATTTTCAAAGTGATAATAGGCTAAACCGAGTTTGGCTTCAAAATCCTTGCTGATCCGCCAGTCGGTTCCGACCTGAACCGCATACAGCCACTTGTCATAGCTAGCGGCCTTGGATGCTTGATTGGTCGAAAAGTCAAAAGCCGTATTATATACTGGGAAAAGGCCAATGGTAGCGAACGGTTTAACGCCTCCAAACTTATGCTGGCCCTGCAACATTAGGCCGTCGAAACCGACGTCGTTGGACCAAATCATAGAAGTGGCAAAGAAAGGATTCGCCACTCTGCCAACCGAAGCGGAGACGGGGGTGCCGTCCAGATCGGTCTCATATTTAATATAAGCTCGGTCGATCCAGACACTGTATTTATTAAAACTCCCATTGCCGCCGCCGAGCGTCTGATTCTGGGAAACCGGCGAGTTGCCTTCTCCAGTCGCAAAACGGAATCCAGTGGTAAAGCCCTCGTCCAAATTCACCTCGGCCCCCAAACGCGCCCGCACTCGGATGCGGGTGCGATCACGATCGGTATTGAGGAAGGGTATGGGTTCGTCCTGAACTGCAGCAGAGTTCACTTGCACCCCGCGACCACTATTGAGCGAGGTTATATTGAGAAAATCGGGGCCGGTTGCATTGCCGTCCGGAAAGGCCACCGACTCATAACGGAGCCGCATGTCACCCAACAGCTTCCAGCGCTTGGTCCAATCCGGAACCGCGTTGGGGGCGGCCCAGCGCTCTTTTTCGGCCTGCTCCATGACTTCCTGGCGCACCTCCGCCACCATCTGACGGCGGAGATAAGGCGGAATATAGGTCACCCGCACAGTGCCGGGCGCACTCGGCGCAGGAGCATTGGAGGCAGTGCCGGCGATTTCGGGAGTCGCGGCGGCGGGAGCGGCAACTCGGGCCAAAGCGGCGCGGGCCTCTTGTGCCTCGGCCTCAGCCTGGGCAATAAGCTTCGCGGCGGCCTCGGCCGGTAGAATCTTTTGTTCGACCATCAACCGGATAAGATTAACGGTCGCATTCGGCGTCGGCGCGGTGGGAATGCCCGGGGCGGTGCTGGCCTCGGAGCGACCAACGGTCGCGGCGGCCAGCGCGCAGCAGGATGCGGCCAGCACGGCGGCAAGGCGGGAACGGGACGTCAAGTTAGAGGAGCGCATAGGGCAAAAGTCGGAAATCAAGAAGAGGGACGAAGGGTGGTGCGAAACCAAATGGGTTGAGGCATATCAGTGGGAGGTGGCTGGGTTTGCAGACCGATCAGCACGTCGCCCTGGATCGCCTTGTTCACGGAGGCATCTACATTCGACTTGCGAACGGCAACGCGTGTGATGCGTCCGCCGGCATCCAACCAGATGCCCAACTCCAACTGGCCATCCGCATACCGGGTGCGTTCATCAGCGCGCAGGGCGTCGATGATACGGTTTTTGATGGAGCCGGAATAACCAGCCCAACGCGTGCCGCCGCCTGAACCGGACAACCGACCCCCGCCGCTACCCCCGCCACCCGGGCCAGTGCCAAGTCCAAAGGAATCGGCCCCGCCATTGCCTTTAATGCCAGTCCCGAGAGGCGCATCGTTAGACGGAGCAGCCGGTGTAGGATCGGGCTCGGCCGCAGTCTCCGCCACCATTTGTTGAGTATTTTCAGAGGGAGGCGGCGGCTCGGGTGGTTTGAGCTTCGGCGGCGGGGGCGGGGGGGGCGGCGGAGGGGGCAAGGTAATATTTACCGTCTGGGGCGCGGACGAACGCCGTTTCGAACCTCCGCCTTTGCCCGACATGAAGTAGACGAGTGCCCCGACCAGAACGCACACGGCCAAGACCTGCAGCAGCCGCGCGGTCGGGAAACCAGAAGCCTTCAGACTTTCAGGGGAATTCGCCATCGCGCTTTACTTGGGCGGCTGGGTGGCCAGGCCGATCTGGGTGACGCCGACGCGACCGAGCACATCGAGCACATCCATAACGCCTTGATATTGGGTGCCGCGATCCCCCCGAACCACGACCGGGAAGTTGGGATTCTTAGCCTTATGCTCGTTCAGCCTCTGTTCGAGTTGCTCGATGGTGACTGGGACGGTATCCAGAAAGATCTTACCCTCGTTGTTGACCGTGATGGCTTTGCTCTTCGGTCCGCCCAAGGCAGGAGCGGCACCGCCGCGCGGCAGATCCACCTTTACGCCCTGCACGCCCGCCGTGGTCATGATGATGAAAATCAGCAGGAGGACCAGATAGAGGTCCACCATCGGCGTGACGTTGATATCGTCGTAAGATTTACTGTCATCCGCCTTCATTTTTGGACGGCCTCCTGCCGCTCCTCATCCGCATCCCGGCGACGGCGGGTCATGAAAGGCGCGGTAGTGGAATCCGCCGTGCCAGCGGTCACCGGATAGAATTCAGCCATTTTCGTGATGAACTCATCAATGAAGAGCTGCATCTCGGAAGTCGCATTTTTGATGCGGCTGTTGAGAAAACTGTAAAGGAACAAGGCCGGAATGGCGACCAAGAGACCAAATACCGTGGCCAGCAACGCGGAGGCGATGCCGGGCGCGATTGAGTTCACCTCGACCTGGCCGGTCTTCGCAATCACTGCAAAGGTGATCATCACGCCCACCACGGTTCCCATCAAGCCAACGTAGGGGCCGCCGGCGATGCCGATAGTGAGGGAGACCAGACCAGAATTCAACTCATGAACCTCGCGCGTCAGGCCGCCATCGAGGCTGGCCTTGATCGCGGTGATCGAGCGCACCGATAGACCATTAAAGCCGTTCTTGGAATTGATACGATTGCGAATTTCTTCCGATCCAATATGATAGATATGATATAGCGGACTGATCTCCATCAGTGCCTGGAGCTTCGCATCCGCCTGCTGAACGCCCAGACTCTTTACGGTATTCAGATCATTGTGATCTATAGCGGTCAAATCGCTGGAAACCTGCTTCCAGCGGCGAAGGAATTCCGCAGTGCCCTTTTCGATCTTGGAGAGATAGGCAAACTTCCGCAAGGCCACCACCCAAGCGACCACCATCATGATGCAGCAGCAACCGACCGCGATCCAGCCGTCGAACATCATGTTTTTGGCAATGTCGCCGAAGAGCAAAACGTGTTCAAACGCAGCGCTGCTGCCGCCGCCACCGGAGCTTTCCTCCGCGCCAAAGACCACGATCTTCTGACTGTCGGCGGAACCCGACTCGGCCACGGCGGCTAGCTTCAGCCAACCGGCGCTGCGTGCCACAGTGGAAATCTGCGCCTCGTCGATCTCGCCGACAAACCCGTTTTTACCACCCGACTGTCCACCCAGAAAGACCGGCCCGGACAAGGCGGGCAAACCGCCGTCCAATCGCGCGTATTCCACGCCGTCGACGTAGACCACCACGGCGGATGAAGTCGCGGAGAAGGCGAGGCTTTTCCAAGCTTCGGCCGCCAGGGGGGCCCCGGCGGGACTGCGGGAAACCGTGGCACCTTTGCGAATCTCCAACACCGGCACGCCGGCGTTGAGCGCAAACTCGAGACCTCCCTCGGGTGCGCCCCAAGAGACCAGCACTACGCGACCGGCGATGGCACCGGGCTTTACCCAGGCTGAAAACGAAAGTGGCTGAGCCGCATCACGCTTGAGCGTCGCGCTTTCTGGAATTTGAACCACTTCGGAACCGGAGAAACGCAGACCGGGACCGATCAGTGAACCTTGGACGGCCGTGGCGCCGCTCGTGGCGTTGTTGGCGTTTTTAGTGAGGTCAGCCGGGGAACCGGTGCCATTGAAATGATAAACCAGCGCGGTGCCAGCATCGTAAGTGCCTTTGGTGTCGTCGGTGCGAGGCGCGGTGCGGGCTTCGTGCCCGTAATACAGCCAAAGCTCAACCTTGGCGCCGGACTTCAAGCCGGGCACATTTACCCATACAAATGCCTCGTTGAGCAAGGAATCGTAGCGCTCAACGTGATGGCTGAGGACGGTCTTGTCGTCGGCGGCAACGAAGCGAAGATCGGCGCCATCGTCCATCGCCTCGGCAAATTGGAAGTTGCCGTCGTGCAGACGGAAGAGCACCGGGCGGGCGGTCTCATCCGCCGCTACCCCTGCCGCAGTGGCGTCCACAGTCAGTTGGCGACGCAGGGTCCATTCGGAATTCCACCACGCTTGCGCGTGAGCGGTGCAAAGCAGGAAGACGAATAACCCGAGGACAGGCCGCAGGGAGGGGGCGTGGTGTTTTGAAACCATTTGCATGTGAGTGAACGGATAAACTTAGTATTGAGCTCCGAGAGAGAAATTTATGCGAAGATCGCCAGCTCGAGTCTGGCCTTCGTCGTGCAACGGCCAACCGGCGTCAATCGAGCCGGTGAAGTGATCCTTAACCTTAACCCGGGTGCCGAATCCCACGCCGACCGGGTTGAAGCTGGCATCCTGCCCAGGCAGCGGGGTTTGCAATTTTACCCAGGCCGACTCAGCAAAGGCGTGGACTCGCCACTCGCCCCAGGATTTCCGATCCAAGAGCGTAAACAAAGACGGCGAACTCAGCTCCGCCGACATCGAGATCGCCTGATCGCCAGCGACCTCAGATTCGAAGTAGCCGCGCACCGTATCCGTGCCGCCCGCGCTGAATTGTTCGGAGTCCACCAAAGGCTGGTCCGAATACTGCCCCTGGCTGCGCAGGAATAACTCCATATCAAATGGCAACTTCTGGGTGCGGGCCACTTCTCCGCGCAGGTAGGTGAAATTGGCCGAGGCGGCAAAACGTCGGGTGTCGAATTCCGCATCATCGCTGCCCATGCCACGCAAACCCAAGGTGGGGGTGAGCGAAAGCTCAGTGCTGCCGTTTTTCCCGAGCCAAGTGATGCCGTAATTAGCACTCAGCGTGGTGTAGCGGATGGGCGCGCGAGAAACCGAACCGCCGGTGCGCAAATCCTGTTCCAGTTTTTTCAAATCAAACCCAGCGGAGAGCGTTTGATAAAACGAATCGGAACCCGGCAGGGTAAAAATGGACTTCAACGCGTAGGTCTCGCCTCGGCCGGCGACCGCGCCGCCACCAAGGGTGGAAACGTCACTATCCTGCTTGGTGGCGAGCACCTGCAGCGTAATCACATCCGATCCGTAGGGTCGGAAAAGATAATACCCGGAGAACACCTTGGCGTCGTTGATCTCTTCGGGGGCGATTTGGAAGCTCAGTCCGAGAGTATGACCGAGCTGGAAAAGATTACCGTAACTGGCGCCTCCATTTAGGCGTAGGTTACTGGTGTTTGGACTGTTGCGATTGTTTAGTTCGATATTGGCCGCGAATGGAGGCTTCTTTTCGTCTACCTTCAGGTCCACATCGATCGTGCCGGGTTCGACGCCGGATTTGAAATCGGGCGTCACCCGGCGATCCGGAACCTGGTTAAGACGGGCGACATCCTTGCCGACCTCGTTAAAATTGAGCGCCTTGCCCTCGGCCATCGAGGGGGCCAACCGCTTGAGTTGGCTAGGTGAAGTATACTGGGAGCCTCGGACGCGGGTGCGGCCCACCACGCCCTCAGATACTTGGATGGTAACGACACCATTGGAGGCATCCTGCGCGGGTATCTGGGCAAAGGCCGCTTGGTAACCCTTCGTGCGATAAAGTTTTTCTACGGCGGCACGCGCCTTTTCCACATCCTCAGTGGTGCGTTCCGGGCCTAAAAAGGGATAGACTGCCTCCTCAACCTCTTCCGAATTAATGGTATACACGCCATCAACTTTGAACTCTTGGATAAAAAACCTCGAATTCGAAGCCGCTGCTTCCGCCGAGGAGGACGGAGCCGAGTGGGCGGGCTCAACGGTAGCCGCCGGTGCGCTCAAGCCAGACAAGGCCAGCAACGCGGCAAAGCAGACCTGAACCGCACGGCGAAAACTCGCCGACCGGACCACGGGAGAAAGGGACATGCGCGATGGGTAGGGACCGGATGGGTCAGTAAACAGAGCCTCCGGCTCGAATCGAGCCGGAGGAACTGTTTAAACAAGGGGATGATCCACGGTGGTTTGATGCACCGTTAGCACTGATCAGGCCTTGGTATTGCGGCGACGGGAGGCGACGTAACCGAGCGCAGCCAAGCCACCGATGACGGCGAAGCTGGAGGGCTCAGGGATGGCGGTGCCGGAAGCAGTGTAGCTCAGGCCGTTGTTGCTCAGCGTGAAGTAGCCGAGGTAGTTGACGCCACGGGCAAACACGAGGCCATCATTATCAGTGGCGGCACCGTTCGGGGCAACTCCACCGCTGGTCGGGACCAGTCCGTAGAAATCGGAAATGGTGGTGCCCGAGGCAGAATTGGTGTTGTCCGTTCCGAACTGTGCGGAAGCGCTGGTCACCATGCGCGACTGCATCGAGTCGGCATTGCCGCCATCGATCACGACAGTAACGCTGCTGTTGGCCGTGGCGGTGGCGCTATCGTAGGCGGTGTTGATGGAATTAACATTGGTCCGGATACCGGCCAAGGTGCCGTCGCTGCCAGAATTGATCGAGGTTGGAGCATCGTTCACAGACGCACGAGGGCTGGTCACGAAAATCGTATTGCGGGTCAGGCCGTTGACCGATTGCGCAAAATTCGCACCGGTAACAGACCATGTGATGTCCGTTCGGGTGTTCCAGTTGGAACCATAGGTGGCGTTAAGATCGGCAACTAGGCTGGCGCTAAGGATAGAGACCGTCGCACCGTTGTTGTTGTCGAAATTATCGAAAGAGCCGAGATTGGCCACTAGGTTTTTGGTCGCGCCTGTGCCACCGCTAGCATAGAAGCCAAGGAGGATTTCTCCCGCGGTAAAGGTATCGGTGGTGGTGGCGGCGGAGAGAACGCCGGAAGCCAGGAGACTGCCAACGATTGCGAGGTTCAGTTTGTTTTTCATGGTAGAGATTTTATTTCAGGAGGGAGGCACAAAACCTCCCTCCTGAGGAGCGAATCAATCGTAAACGATTCAGGCAACGCGATTGCGACGACGGCGCAGGAGCGCGGAACCGAGAACCGCCAGGCCGCCGACGAACGCGAAGGAGGAGGTCTCGGGAATGGCGGAGGTGAAGCTCAGGCCACTGCTATCCAGGGTGAAATATCCGAGATAGTTGGTGCCGCGGCTATAGGTGCTGGCGTTTCCGGTCGGGGCGACGCCACCAGAAGTAGGCACCAAGGCGTAGAAGTCAGACACATTGCTGCCCGTGGTGTCGTTGACGTTGTAGGGGCCAAACATTGCAGACGAGCTCGAGGTCAGGCGGGAGTTCAGGGAGTCCACGTCCGCCCCATCCACTACGGCCGTCACGGTTCCAGAGCCGATCGTTGTGGCGGAGTTGTAAGTGTTACCCACGGAGGCAATCGCGTTCACGATGGACCCCTGGGTGCCGGACGAACCGCCAGTGATCGAAACGGGCGCATCGCTAGCATCAAAACGGGGGCTGGTCGCGAAAATCGTGTTGCGGGTCAAGCCGTCAAACGATAGCGCGAAGGTCGCGCCGGCGACCACCCACGTAAGATCGGTGCGGGAGTTCCAGCTCGAGCCAAAGGTGCTCGAAATGTCGGCGAGGATGTTGGCGCTGAGTTGGGTGGTCTGGTTGTCGCGGTTATCGAACTGCTGAAAACCGCCGAGGTTGACGATCAGGTTTTGGGTGGCGCCGACGCCGCTCGAGGCATAAACACCGAAAAGGACGTCGCCCTCGGTGAGGGTGTTAGTCGTGGTCGCGGCGATGGCGCCGGTGGCGGACAGGGAAGCTGCCAAGCAGAGGAGTTTAAACTGAGTTTTCATTTTAAAAATAGGGAGGAGGAAGGCGGGTAAACGCCTTCCTCCTGGATTTGGTGCGCTAGCTTAGATTTGACCCAAGTAGATTACTTGAGGCTGATGGCGCCACCTTCGGTGGTGCGGGTCACCTTCATATCGCTGAGCTTTACGCCCGAGGAGGAGGGAACGTTGCTGGTGATGTAGGTAGCGAGACCATCAGCAAAAGTCTTGGGCAGACCGCTGAGGGCGGTGGTGCTGTTGGCACCGGCGCTCTTGCGGTAAGACAGATAGGCGACGGACCAGAAGGAATACTTGCCCTCCTTGACGGGGGTGTAGTCCCAGGTGGTGGACTGGCTGCCGCTGCTGTAGGTCGGGGTCAGGCGAACGCCATTGTAGGAAAGAACCGCGGAGGTGTCGGTGCCACTGCTACCGTTGATGCTCTTGAGCAGGGTGGCGGCATCGCTGACGCCAACGTAACCGATCAGACCGAAGGGAACGCCGTCCTGACTGTTACCAGAACCATCGGTGTCCGAGACGGGCTTGTAGAGGTCGCTCACCAAGGTGCCGCCGCTGGAATAACCGTTGTTACCCGCGAGGAAACCGTTGGTCGTATCAGCGGCGCTGAGGGCGACGCCGGTGACGTTGGTGCTGGTGGTGACAGGGGTAAACTGGGTGGCGGTGGAAGTGGAGCCGATACCAGTCTCAGCGAAGGTCACGATACGGGTGCCGGAGAAGGGATTGCGGCCAAGACCGTAGATATAGGTGCCATTCACGTCGACGGCGCCGGTGAAGAAGGACAGGGGAGCGCCGCCAGCATAAACCGACTTGGCCATCTGGCTGGTGATGTTGGTGACGGAATCAAAGGCGGTCTTGCTGGGGTGACTGGCGCCCACTTGACCCTTGAGGAACACGAAGGGGATGATACCGACCTCTTTCTGGTAGAGGGCCGGGGTCTTGAAGATGGTGGCGGACTGGGTGTTGTCGGCCATCGCGATATCAGGGATACCGGACTCGAAAACGGTGCTGTCGGAGTTGGCGGCCGAGGTAGAGGTCGTCTCGATGGTGCCGGGGGTGTTGTTCACCACTAAGGAAGACTTGATGAACTTCTGGTTCAGGCCCTGGGCGACGTCACGGATACCCTCGGCGGAACCGGTCCAGGCGCACTGGATGATCACCGAAGAGGAGCTATAGGTGCCGATAAAGGTGGTGTAGTTCGAGTTCGTGGAACCGGTGGTCGAGGAACTGCTGACTTGATAAACCTCATCGTAGGTGCTACCGAGCAGGCTCTTGATACCGGCGATGGTGGCGCTGCGGAAAGCGGTGGAACCCGTGACACGGATGGTGGTCTGGGCGGAAGCGGCTTGAACCGCGGCGAGCGCGAGCAGAGCGGCCGCGCAGGACTTGATGAATTTCATGTGAATGAAGGGCTATGTTGGTTTTGGTAGTTCTATCGTAACTCCGAATGGAGACACGGGGTCATTAAAACCTACCAATGTTACGATTTCATGGCATCTATGTGAGGAACTGGCATCATTTTCGTTAATTGGCCGCCATAATGACCCGTCGCCTGTTTAATTGAGGGTAATGTGCGTTATCGGGCTAATGTGAGGCCGACTCCTGCCAAACTCACCGCGGGTGAAGAAGTTTAGACCACCCCTCCGCCAAACCCGGCCCGCTGAGCGCGCCCTTGGAGCCCAGTCCATTTAACACCCCCTCTCTGCCTTCGTGTCCAGCCAGCCACCCCGAGACCGGCACCCGGTCCGCCGCCGTCATCCGCCGCCCCGCCAGCACCGCGAGTTCCCGCCATTTGCAATCCGCCAGTTGGCGCCGCACGCTCGCGCGCAAGGCCTCCCGCCGGGTAAGCCGCTCCCCCTCCTCGCGGATAAAGCTCGCTCCCGCCCAAGCCCGCCCGCCCCCGACCGGCAAGACCCACACGCCGTCGTGCCGCACCACTCCCTCCGGCCAATCTCCCGCCGCGCCGCCGACCGCGAGCTCCAGCGTCTCCCCGCCCACCGCGCGCAACGCGGGGACCCTCGTCTCCGCCGCTCCCGTGCACCAGATCACGGGACCCCAGCCGGGCCCGTTTCCCACCTGCACTTTCTCAGGGTGGAGTGCCGCCTCGTGCAGGCGCCCCTGCTCCCGCCAGCGCGCCCGCCCAGCCATAATGAGCGCCGGCAGGTCCACCCGCCACGCCCCCTCAATCCACGCCGCATCCGCTTCCAAACCCGACGGCGTCACCCACGGCGCCAGCTCCCCGCGCCCCACCTTCGCGTGCACTAAGCCGGCCTCCGCCTCATTTCGCCAAACGCGCCGCACCCGCAACTCCGTCACCAAGGCCACGTCCCAAGCCGTCTCGATCTCCCGGTAAAACGCCTTAGCCGCCGCCGCGCGCTCCGCCCAACCCGGGGCCAATGTCCAACGCTCGCCGGTCACCGGACTGACCAGACCGGCGCCCACCCGCGATGCGCTGGCTTCATGCCCCGGGTCATAGACCTCGAACTCACGGCCCGCTCGTTCCAGCGCCCGGGCAAGGAGCGTTCCCGCCAAACCCTGACCGGCTATGCGCACCACGCCGCTCATTCGCGACCGCCCGCCCTTAACCGCCGTGGCAACCACAGCCCTCGCCGCAGTCCTTTTCTCCACCCGTGCCATGGGCATGACCATGGACGCACTCCTCGTCCGTCGCCGCCCGCACCGCCAGCACCTCGACTTCAAAATTCAAATCCACCCCGGCCAGCGGGTGGTTGGCGTCGAGCAAGAGCTCCTCGCCCTCGACCCCACGCACCGTGACGATAGGGGCGAAGGCATCCTCCCCCGCTCGGAACTGGTCCCCCGGCCGCACTTCGCCTTCGATGGGAAGCAACGACTTTAACACGCGTTGCACCTGGGTTTCATCCCGTTCACCATAAGCCTTGACGGCCGGCACGCCAATCTCGGCCCGCGTGCCGGCCGCCAAGCCGCGCAGCCCCTCCTCCAGGCCCTCCACGATCTGCCCGCCGCCCTCTAGGTAGGAAATCGGATCGCCGCCAGTCGAGGCATCCAAGATGCGTCCATCCGCATCACGCAGGGTATAGTGAAAAGTGACAACGTTCCGGCTCATGTCTGCCGAGCCGAGCACGCCCGCGCCCGCCCTGCCAGCCCTTATCCATCTTCCAAGAAAGACTTTGAAACCGCGGATTTCACGGATGGGCACGGATCTAATCCATCGCCGTGCTATCTCTTTATCCGCGTCATTTCGCGAAATCCGCGGTAAAAATCTCCGCCGTCTTCGCCCCTCAACCCTCCGCCCTCAAAACCTCCAGCGGCGGCCGCCCCGCCACCCCTCGCTGGATCAGCAAGCCCACGACCACGGTCAAGCCCACCACACCCGCCACCGTGGTCGCCAGCGGCCCCCACGGCAGGGTGGGAGGCGCGTCGAACACCCAAGTCGCCACCGCCGCGCCGCCGCCCAGCGCCAGGACCGCTCCAGTCAGGCCCGCCATCAAGCCGAGCGCGGCCAGCTCCACCACCAACGCCGTCCGCACCTGCGCCGCGCTCGCCCCCAAGGTGCGCAGCAGCACCGCCTCCCGCACCCGTTGATCCCGCCCCGCCGCCAGCGTGCCGGCCAGCACCACCACGCCGGTCGCGAGAGTAAAGAGCGCGATGAAACGCACCGCCAGCTCGGCTTTGCCAAAAACCGTGTCGAGCGATTCGATGACCAGTCCGAGATCAAGGATGGAGACGTTGGGAAACGCCGTCGCCACCCCGCGCTGCACCCGCGCGTTCAGACCGTTGTCCGCCGCCCGCACGGCCATGACGTGGAACTTCGGCGCGTCCTCCAGCACCCCGGTCGGGAACAACACGAAAAAATTCGGCGCCATCCGCCGCCACTCGACCTCGCGCAGACTCGCGACCCGCGTGCGCACCGCCACGCCCTGCACGTCCCACTCCAGCTCGTCGCCCAGCCCGATGCGCAGATCCTTCGCCAGGCCCTGCTCGACCGACACCGGCACCGCCTCTCCGCCAGGCCCCTCGCCCGCCGCCCCCTGCTCCCACTTCCCCACCCACTTTCCCGCGACCACCTTTTCTGTGTTCGCCGGCGCCGCCCGGTAGCTTGACCGATACTCGCGCCGCAGGGTCCAGCCAGGCACGCCGGCCGCGCGATCCTTCAATACCTCCTCCACCGCACGACCTTTGAGCCGCGCCAGTCGCATGGTCACGATCGGCGCTTCGGCCGCGACCGGCGCACCAAGCTCGGTCAGCTTCGCACGGAGCCCCTCCACCTGGTCGTCCTGCACGTCGAAAAACATCAAATTCGGCCGGTCCGCCTGTCCTGCAAAACGGATCTGTCCGAGAAGCGCCGCCCGGGAAAACGCCAGCGTGAGCAATAAAAACGCCCCCAGCCCCAACGCCACCACCAGACGCCCGGTGCGGTTGCCCGGACGGTGCAGGCTGGCCAGCCCCTGCCGCACCGCAAAGGGCAACGCACGCACCGCCGCGAGACTGCCCGCGCGTTTCGCCGCCCTCGTCACCAACCAGGCCACCCCGGCGAGCGCCAGCCCCGCCGCCGTCAGGCCGCCGATGAACGCGAACCCGTTCCGCCAGCCGCCGCCCAACCAAGCCGCGAGCCCGAGCACGACCGCGACCAGCGCCGCGAGCGCGGCCAGCCGCCACGGATCGCGCCCGCCCGCCGGCGGCGTCACCGCCCGCAGCACCGCCAGCGGCGAAACCCGCCGCACCGCCAGCAGCGGCACCAGGGTGCAGAGCGCGCTGAGGGCCGCCCCGATCGCGCCCGCCCGCGCCACCTCGCCCCAGCGCACCGCAAAGTCGTCCGCACCCACCGGCAAGAAGTCCCGCACCAGAGCGCCGAGACCGGCCTGCAGGCCCGCCCCCGCCAGCGCCCCGACCGCGCCGCCCGCCACGCCCACCGCCACGCCCTGGATAAAAAACACCCCGAGCCCCAGCCCGGCGCCCGCGCCGAGACAACGCAGCACCGCGACCGTGGCGAGCTTGCGCTGCACCAGCGCGTGCATCGCCGCCGCCACTCCGATCGCGCCCAGGAGCAAGGCCACCAGTCCGGTTAGACGGAGAAACGCGTTCACGTTCTCCAGCGCCCGCCCCAGCTCGCGTTTGCGTTCGCCGACCGTGTCCGCGTTGAGCCGCAAGGCGCGCAACGCGTCGCGCTCGCGTTTCACCAGCGCCTCCACGTCCGTGCCCTCGGGGAAACGAAAATGCGTGCGGTAGCGGGCCAGCGAACCGGTCCCGAGCAAACCCGCGCCCTCCAGGCCCGCCCGGTCAACCAGCACGCGCGGCGAGAGCATGGCCACCGCCGCCGGCTCGCCGGGCAGTTTGCGCAGCGCGCCCGCGACGCGGAACTCCTTCCGCCCGAGCCGGACCTTCGAACCGGGGACGAGCCCGAACTGCGTCATCAGGGTTTCCTCGACCAGCACCGACGCGCGATCGCCCAGTTCGGCCCGCGCGGTCGCCGGAATGCTCACAACCTCTCCATAAAATGGATACCCCGCTTCCGCCGCGCGCACCGTGACCAGCCGCGAGGCCGCGACCGCACCGGAGGCGTCGGGCACGGCCAGCATGGAGGCGAAGGCGGCCTCGCGCACCGTTTCGCCGCCGAGGCGGGCGAGGAGCGCGTCGGTCTCGGCGTCCGGCGCGCTGCGAGACTCGATCACGAGGTCGGCTCCAAGCAGCGCCCGCGCCTGGTGGTCGATGGCGGCGCGGATGTTGGCCCCCAGCGAACCGGTCGCGGCCAGCGCCGCCACCCCGGCGACCACCGCCAGCGCGGTGAGCGCCAGCCGCCCGGGCGAGGCCCGGGCATCCCGCCAGGCGAATTTGAGAAGGAAGATCATCGGAAAGGGTTGCCCACGAAACACACGAAAAAGCACGAAATTTCAGACCACGATACGCTCCCACTCGACCTTGGGATGATGTCCGAAGTTGACCGATAATCCAACCCTCAGCCCCGTGGCGTGGAGATAGTTGATCACTTGGGCGCGATGTTCGTCGGCCAGGGCCGATACCGCCTTCAGCTCCACCAACAAGCTGCCATAACAAATCAAGTCGGGTCTATAAGTCTGTTTGAGCGGTCGTCCCTTGTAGGCCAAGGCCAGCTCCGGCTGCGCGACCACGGGGATAGCCTTATCCTGAAGCTCCAGCTCCAAGCACTCCTGATAGACAGCCTCCAAGAACCCGCATCCTTTTTCCTTATAGACCTCAAAACACGCACCCATCACCAAGTAGCACTCATCCCGCAGAATCAGTTCTTTGTTCATGGGGCTTCTTTTCGTGTTATTTCGTGTGTTTCGTGGGCCATTTTCAGTTTCCGCCATCCGCCAAGATCTCCCCGCCGCGCAGCCGCAACACCCGCCCGCAGCGACTAGCCAGCTCGGCGTCGTGCGTGACCAGCACCAGCGTCGTGCCCTTTTCGCGGTTCAATTCAAAGATCAGCTCGGTCACCACCGCCGCCGTCGCCCCGTCGAGGTTTCCCGTGGGTTCGTCGCAAAACAGAATCCGCGGCTCGGTGACGAAGGCCCGTGCCAGCGCCACCCGCTGCTGTTCGCCGCCCGAAAGCTGCACCGGGTAGTGCCCCAGTCGCCCACCCAGCCCGACCCGCGCCAGCAGGGCCCGCGCCTTGTCCTCCGCCGCGCGCGCCGCCGCCCCGCGCAGACCACGCAGCTCCAGCGGGACGAGCACGTTTTCCAACGCGGTAAGCGACGGGATGAGCTGGAAATTCTGGAAGACAAATCCGGTCGTCTCGTTCCGCACCCGCGCGCGCTCGTCCTCGCTCAGACCGCCCAACGCCCGCCCCGCCAGCGTAACCGCGCCCGCGCTCGGCTGGTCCAGTCCGGCGCAAAGCCCGAGCAGGGTCGTCTTGCCGCTGCCACTCGGCCCGACCAGCGCGAGTGATTCGCCGGCGACGAGCGAGAAGGAAGCCCCCTGCAACACGGTGAGCGGCCCCGCCGTCGTCGGGTAGGTGCGGCTCACGTTTTCAACTTGGAGAATCAGCGCGGCAAGGGAAGTCATGAGCGTGCGTAGTTGCAGACCAAACGTCCACGGCCACGTTTCGCAACGTCCGACGCCATGAACCTCCGCCGCCTCCTCGTCCTCGCACTGCTCCTCAACCCGCTGCTTTCACCCCTCCCCGCCCGCGGCGCCGACCCGGCCGAGCACACCATCCTCGTGCTCGGCGACAGCCTGACCTTCGGTTACGGGCTGCCCGACCCCGCCACCCAGGCCTACCCCGCCCTGCTCCAGCAAAAACTCGACACCCGCGCCTCCGCCGCGCCCGGCGCGCCCCGCTGGCGGGTGGTCAACGCCGGCGTCTCCGGCGACACCACCTCCGGCGGCCTGCGCCGCGCCGACTGGGTTTCCCGCCAGCCCGTCGCCATCCTCGTGCTCGCCCTCGGCAGCAACGACGGCCTGCGCGGCCTCAACCCCGCCCTGATCGAGGCCAACCTAGCCGCCATCGGCGACCGCCTCGCGGCGAGAAACCCCGGCCTGCGCGTGCTCTTGGTCGGCCAACGCATGCCCGTGAGCATGGGCGACTACGCCGCGCAATTCGAAGCCGTTTTCCCCCGCCTCGCCGCCGCCCGGGGCTGGGCCCTCGCGCCTTTTCTGCTCGAAGGTGTCGGCGGCGTGCCCGAGCTGAACCAGGCCGACGCCATCCACCCGAACGAGGCCGGCCACGTTCGCCTGGCGGAAACCGTCTGGACCGCGCTTAGCCCGCTGCTGGACCCGCCCGCCGCCGTCAGCGCGCCTTGAGGTCCGCGCGGTCCGTCTCGACCTCCGTCTCGCGTTCCCCGAACACCACCCGCGTGTCGCAGAGGTAGTCGTGAAGGGAACGTTTTTCGACGTCGAAGGCCGCCATGACGTAGCCGGTGAAAAAAATGATCGTGCTGAGTGTCTCCGCAAAATATCGCCCCACCACGCGCGCCATGCCCACCCGGCCGCCGTCCGCCCGCACCACCCGCAAGCCGAGCATGCGTTTACCCGGCGTGGCCTCATGACGCGCCATGAAATAGACCGTGTAGGCGACCGCGAAGAGGGTGTTGATCGGCGCGGTCCAGACCATCAGGTGAAAAATCGCCTCCCAATCCCGCGACGCGGGGAAGACGCCGTTGAACACCGTCCCGACCACCGCCCGCTCGACCAGCAGGGCGATCCCGTAGAGCAGCAAGCCGTCGATAAACTTAGCCAGCAAGCGCACCCAAAAACCTGCAAAGCGCGGCGCGGCCGCCGTCGCAGCGGACGAGTGCTCGAACCGCGCGGCGGGCTCCTCGACCGGCAAAGGCGGCGGCGTGGCGGAGGGCAGCGGCGGCGGCACCTCCAGCTCGTCCACGAGGGAGGCGCGCGTCCACGCCGAGAGCCCGACCCGCCACACGAGCGTGCCGCCATCGACGTCGCCGGCCGCGATGCGCGCGTCCAGCTCCGCCCGTTCGACCGGACCGGTCCGCTCCCCATTTTTAACAAAATACCACAATGCCATAACCACACCCTGCCCGCACCGCCCGGCCCTTGGCAACCCACGTTTGCCTTCGGCTGGGGCCGCGCTCTGCTCCCGCCATGGCCTCCCGCGTCTCCACCGCAGTCCTCGCCCGCCTCGCCGGCGCCCTCGCCGCGCTCGCGCTTTTGTTCACCGCCGCCGCCTGCCGCCCGCGCCAGACCCCGGTCGAGCAGGCTCGCGCCGACCAGACCCTCCTCGTCGGCAACGGCGCCGAGCCCGGCGACCTCGATCCCCACCTCGCCACCGCCCTGACCGAGTTCAACATCATCCTCGCCCTCGGCGAAGGCCTCACCGCGCTCGACGAGGCCACCGGCGAACCCGTGCCCGCCGCCGCCGCGTCGTGGGACGTCTCCGCCGACGGCCTGCGCTACACCTTCCACCTCCGCCCTGAAGCCCGTTGGTCCAACGGCGACGTCGTCCGCGCCTCGGATTTCGTGTTCTCCTTCGAGCGCATCCTCCGCCCCGCCCTCGCCTCCGAATACGCCTACATGCTGTTCCCCCTGCGCGGCGCCGAGGCCTTCAACGCCGGCACCACCACTGACTTTGGCACCGTTGGCGCCACCGCACCCGACGACCGCACCCTCGTGGTCGAACTCGCCGCGCCGACGCCCTACTTTCTCGGTCTCGTCGCCCACCAGGCCTGGTTCCCCGTCCACCCGCCCACCATCCTACGCTTCGGCAAGATCGACCAGCGCGGCACCGCCTGGACCCGTCCGGAAAACCACGTCGGCAACGGCGCCTACCGCCTCGCCAAGTGGGTGCCGAACGACCGCATCGAGGTCGTGCGCGACACCCTGCACCACTCCGACCCCGCCGTCGGCCCCCGCCGCGTGGTTTTTTTCCCGACCGACAACACCGCCGCCGACGAGTCCGCCTATCGCGCCGGCCAGCGCCACGTCACTTACGACCTGCTGCCCGACCGCATCGCCACCTACCGCGCCCAGTCCCCCTCGCCCCTGCGCGTCGACCCCCAGCTCGAAACCGCCTACCTGCGTTTCAACACCACCCGCCCGCCGCTGAACGACGCCCGCGTCCGCCGCGCCCTTGCCCTCGCCGTCGATCGCGACGCCCTCGCCGGCTCCGTGCTGCTCGGCTCCCGCCTGCCCGCCACCCACTTCGTCCCGCCCGGCCTCGGCGCCTACCGCTCGCCCCCCGGCCAGGTCCGCGACGTCCCCGCCGCCCGCGCCCTCCTCGCCGAGGCCGGTTTCCCCGAAGGCAAGGGTTTCCCCCGCCTCGAACTCCTTACCAACACCGATCCGGTCAACACTCGCATCCTCGAAGCCGTCCAGGCCATGTGGAAACAGGAGCTCGGCATCGACGTCGCCCTCGTTTCCCAGGATTTCCGCGTCTATCTCGATACGCTCAAGGGGCTGCGCTACGACATCGCCCGCTCCCGCTGGGTCGGCGACTACAACGACCCCAACACCTTCCTCGACATGTATGTGACCGGCGGCGGCAACAACCAGACCGGTTGGTCCGTCCCCGCCTACGACCGCCTCATCGCCGACGCCGCCCGCACCCCCGCCCCGGCCGAACGCCTCGCCCTGCTGCAACAGGCCGAAACCCTTCTGCTCACCGAAGCTCCCATCGCCCCGCTCTACTTCGGCGCTCGCGTCCACCTCGTCCACCCCGATGTGACCGGCTGGCACGGCTCTCTGCTCGGCGTCCGTCGCTACCAGACCCTCCGCCTCGCCCCTGCCGCAAACTAGGCGCTGGATACGTAAAAAAATTACTCTGCACTTGACGCAAACCATTGGCTCCGGAGCTTCGCTGCGAGCCTTCCGATGAAGCCCCCAAGTGAACCGCGCGCCTCCGCCCGGGCCTCACTTTCCCCAGTAGTTCGCTTCCCGCTCCTCGCCTTCGCGCTGACCTTAGCCGCGCCCGCCGCCCAAGCGCAGACCGCCGCCAGTCGCATCCCCCTCGCCGCCCAGGTTGCCGAGGTGGAGCCCCTCCTCGCCGCCCGCAAACCGGCCGACGCCGCTACCCTGCTCGACGAGATCGTGTCCCGCGTGCGAGCTGGTGAAAACCTGCCCCCAGGCCTTTCCCTCGAGCGCCTGCTCCTCACCACCGCCCAGACCCATTTCCAAACCGGAAACCTGCCCCGCGCCGCCGAATTAGCCGAAGCCCTCGAAAAAATTCCATCCACCCCCGCCGCCCTGCTCGGCGAGGCCCGCATGGTCCGGGGCCTGTCCCTTGCCCTGCAAAAAGACTACATCGCCGCCATCCCGGTCTTCGCCGCCGCCGAAGCCTCCGCCGCCCACCGCGACAAAGCCCTGCTCTACGGCGCCCTCGCCGCCCGCGAGGCCGGCCGCCTGCCCGTCGCCATCGCCGCCTATAACCGCCTCCTCGCCACCGCCCCCCGCGACCGCGACTGGGCCGACGCCGCTCTTTCGCTCGTCGAGTTGCACCTGCGCGCCGACAACCTCGCCGACGCCCGCCGCGGCCTTGCCTTGCTCCGCGGCCAACTCGCGCTGGTGGACAACCTCGCGGGCCTCAACCTGCTCTCCCTCCAGCTTGGCGATGCCCTGCTGAAATCCGGCGACCCTGCCCACGCTATCGAAGCCTTCCGCACCATCACCGCCCGAGACGCTTTGCTCGCCGAACAAAAGCGGCGCAACGCCATCCTCGAACGCGCCCTGGAACGCACCCGCGCCCTAGCCCGCCCTTCTTCGCTCGATCTCGACGCCATCCGCCGGCTCGACGCCCGTCTAACCCAGAGCCGTGCCTCCCTCGCCGAGGTGGAAAAACTCCCCGCCTTCGACGCCGCCCTTCACCAGCACCTCGCCGCCGCCTTCCAGGAACGCGGCAACGTGTGGGAAGCCGCCCTGCTCCTCGAGGACCTCCTCGCCCGCCACCCCGAACACCCCGAGCGCGAAGCCGCCTGGTTCGCCCTCGTCCGCGCCTACGCCGACGCCGGGCGTCTCGAAAAAGTCCGCGACGCGGTCGAGCGTTTCCTCGCCGCCCACCCCGACTCTACCCTCGGGCCCCGCGCCCTCTACCTCGCCGCCGAAGCCGCCGGCCAACGCAACGACCTGCCCGGCCAGCTCGCCTTTCTCGACCTCGCCGACCAGCGCTTCCCCCCGAACGACCTAACCGAACCCATCCGCCTGCTCCGCGCCAACGCCCTCTTCGCCCTCGCCCGCTACGCGGAGGCCCGCACCGTAGCCGTGGCCTACCTCGCCGATTTTCCCCGCGGCCGCTTCCTTGAAGAAGCCCGCTACCTCGCCTCCATGTCCGACCTTGCCGAGGGCCGCGCCACCGACGCCGAGAAACAGATCCGCGACTACCTGCGCGACTTTCCCGAGGGCCGTTTCGTGCCCGACGCCCGCTACCGCCTCGCCGCCACCGCGTATTCTCTCCAGGACTACGCTGTCGCCGGCCAGCTCTGCACCGACTGGCTCGCCGCCTACCCCTGCGACCAACCCCAGCGCGGCGAAGTGCTGTCGCTGCAAGGCGATGCCCTCGCCGGCCTCGGTGACATCCCCGGCGCCATTACCGCCTACCATGCCTCCCTCGACCTGCCGCTCTCCGATGAACAGCTCGGCTACGTGCTCGATGAGCTTACCCGCCACTATCAGGCCCGGCGTGACTACGAAGCGGCCGTAGCCCTGTGGCAAAATTTTGCCGCCGCCCGCCCCGACCACCCCTACGTTATCAACGCCGCCTATTGGATCAGCCGCATTCGAGCCCGGGAAGGCCGTCCCGACGAGGCCCTTCCACTGGTCGCTAAAATCACCCGCCGCTACCTGGGCGACCCTAGCCGCGCCGACGTTGAACGCCTGCTGGTCGAACTCGCCGCCACCCTCGCCCGCCCGCCCCGTGCCCGCGCCAACGAGCCAAAACCTGTCCCCGCCCCCGAATCCGAGCTGTTCGCCCGCGCCGACGAGTTGCTGCTCGATGGAAACACCCGCGAGGCCCCGACCGCCCGCGCCCGCGCCCTGTTCGTCCACGCCGAGATCGCCGCCGCCCGCCAAAACCCTGCCCTCCGCGATGAGACCCTGGGCAAGATCGCCGCCACCTACGCCCCCGACCAGCTCCCCGCCGGCATCCTCGGCAAAGTCGGCGACGCTCTCCTCGCCCAAAACCAGCCCGAGCTCGCCGCCTCGTTCTACGAGCGCCTCATCGCCGCCTACCCGCGTTCGCTGTTCGCCGACTACGGCTACGTCGGCCTGGGCGAGATTTCCCTGCGTGCCGACCGGCCCGAGGAGGCCCTCGCCCGCTTCGACGCCGCCATCGATGTCGCCGGCGCCCGCTCGAAGTTGAAGGAGGCCACCCTCGGCCGCGCCCGCGCCCGCCTCGCCCTCGGCCAGCTCGACGCCGCCCGCGCCCTGTTCGAGGAGGTCGCCGCCAACCGCGCCTGGCGCGGCGAAGCCACCGCCGAGGCCCTGTTCCACCTCGGCGAGATCGCCGCCCGCCGCGCCACGCCCGACGACCTCGCCAAGGCCCAGGCCCACTACCAGCGCATCTACCTTTCGTATAAACGTTTCCCCGGCTGGGTCGCCAAAGCCTACCTGCGCTCGGCCGAGACCTTCGACCGCCTCGGCCAGCCCGCCGAGGCCCTGACCACCCTCAACCGCATGCTCACCGAGGAACACCTCGCGCCCTACCCTGAGTGGCAAAAAGCCCTCGCGCTCAAGCCCGCCCTCGAGGCCCGCGCCCCCGCCCAGGCGCCAACGAAAACCTGAGTCCCACCGTGATGCCTTCTGCCTTCGTCCTTCGGTTTGCCTCCTTCGGATTTGCGCTCGCGGCCTGCGCCGCGAGCGCCTCCGCCCAACGCTACCTTCTCAAGGACGGCTCCGCCCTTGCCGCCGCCGACGTCACGCTCGCGGCCAACGCTCTGGTGCAACAGGTGAAGATTCCCTCCGGCGGCACCTACGAGCGCCGCTTCCCGTTTGCGGACATCGCCCGCCTAGATTTCCCCGAGCCTCCGGCGCTCGATGAAGCCGAGGCCCTCGTGACCGCCGGCCAGGGCGAGGCCGCGTTGAAGCTTCTCGATCCGGTCTACCGCCAATTCGCCGCCTTCCCAAAAACGCCCGGCTCGCCCTGGTCCCGCGCCGCCTCCCTCCGCCTGCAAGCCCTGCTCCTCGGCAACGACGAGACCGCCATCGGCGCCGCCGCCCGCGAGTTGATGCAAACCGGCCTAGGCCCCGAGGTGACCGGCGTGGCCCAGCTCGCCCTTGCCCGACTCGATGCGCGCGCGGGCCGCGAAGCCCTCGCGCGCCTGATGCTCGATGAGATCGTCAAGGACGCCCCCCTGCCGTCGCCGCCCGCGCCTGGCTGCTGCGCGGCGACCTCGCCTCCGCCCGCGCCGCCTACGCCGAGGCCTTGGAGTGCTACCTGCACATCCCCGCTTTTTTCGGCAGCCACGAGGACCTGATGCCCGCCGCTCTTGTCGGTGCCGCCCGCGCCTACAAGGGTTACGGCGACACCGACCGCGCCGAGCGCGCCGCCCTCGAACTACTAGACCGCTATCCCGCCACTCTCGAAGCCACCCAGGCCAAAAAAGAATTTAATCTCTGACCCTCCCCTTCCCAACCGCCATGCGCCTCCGCCTCCTCGCCTCCCTCGCCCTCGCCACGCCGGCCGCCCTGTTCGCCCAGACCGCCGCCGCACCCGCCGTGAAGTCCACCAGCCTCCTCGCCGAGCTTTCGTCGCCGTTCATCCTGCCACTTTGGTTCTGCTCCGCGCTCATCGTCTACCTCGTCATCGACCTTTACCAAAACACCGCCGCGAAAAAATTCCTGCCCGCCGCCGACCTTGAGACCGCGCGAAACTACTTCCGCGCCGGCGACTACCGCGGCGCCTACGCCTGGGCCGCCGCCGCCAAGGGCGCCGTCCCCGCCGCCCTGCACGCCGGCCTGAAACACGCTCCCTCCGGCAAAGCCGCCGCCGAGGACGCCATGGCCGCGGTGATCGTCGGCGCCAACGCCCGCTTTCAATCGAAGATCGCCTACCTGTCCGTCATCGGCGTCATCGCCCCCATGGTCGGTCTCACCGGCACCGTCGTCGGCATGATCCAGGCCTTCGCCGCGATGGGCCAGGCCGGCGCGGCCGACCCCTCCAAACTCTCCGGCGCCATCGGCCACGTGCTGCACGCCACCGCCTCCGGCCTCGCCGTCGCCATCCCCGCGTTCGTATTCTATTACCTGTTACGTAACCGCGTCGCCCACCAGATCCACGAGCTGTCGCTGGTGTTGAACGACTTCTTCCGCGGCTTCCCCTACGCCCATCTGGAAAACGTCGCCTTCGAAGGCGGCGAGCAGATCGCCGCCACGCCCGACTGGGTCGCCGCCGGCCGCCAAACCCAGTCGCAAGGCTGAGCCGCCGGGTCCGTCCCCTTAATCTTCAACTTCCCCCTTAAACTCAACTATCCATGGCAAGCGGAGGCGGCGGAGGCGACGGCGAGCCCGAATTCCAAATCGCACCGATGATCGACGTGTTGCTCGTGCTGCTCATCTTTTTCATGAGCATCGCGACCTCCTCCGTCGCGCGCTATGATCCGTCCATCCAGGTCCCGGTCGCGCCCGACTCGAACAAGAAGGACGACTCCGAAGGCGAGCTGGTGTTCAATATCGCCTGGCACGCCAACGACCGCCTCGCCACCACCACCTACGAGGAACAGGTGGTCGTCCCGGCCGACACCGTGCCCACCCTGATGGCCCGGAAAAAAGCCAACTCACAGGCCCGGGTGCTCATCCGCGCCGACGCCGCCACCCCCGTGCGCCACGTCCAGGCCGTGGTCGAAGCCGCCGCCAAGGCCGGTATCAACGACGTCACCTTCGCGACCGTGGCACGATAAAAAAGCGGAAGCGCGAAAACTCCAATCCCTCCGTTTCCAGCCCCTCCCGCCTTCCACATTCCTCCGCTTTCCGCTTTTCCGCTTTCCGCTTTTTCCAATGCGTGTCCCCGTCCAGTCCCAGAACCCCGACGTCGGCTTCCAGATCGCGCCGATGATCGACGTGGTGTTTGTGATCCTGGTCTTTTTCATGGCCTTGGCCGCGCAGATCCGCATCGAACAAATCCTCCAGACCAAGCTGCCGGGCGTGGCCGTGGCCTCGACTTCGACCGGGTTTTTCGACGAACAGATCCTCCAGATCGCCGAGGACGGCGAGGTCACCCTGAACGACGAGATCTTCGACGCGCCCGACGTCCACGACCTGCCCCAGTTGACCAATACCCTCGGCCAACTCAAGGCCTCCAGCGACGCCGCCAAGACCAAGCTCGTGGTCACCCTGATCAGCCACCCCGACTCCGCCTACGAGCGGACCATCGAGGTGCTCAACGCCCTCGCCGCCGCCGGGGTTACCAACGTCACCTTCACCGTTACAGAAGAGGAGCCCTGAGCCCGCGCCATGTCCGCCCCCGAACCCCGGTCCTCCCTTCCGCTCCGCCTGCTGCGCGCAGCCCGCAACCTCCCGCTGCTCGTCACCGTCGGCGTGCACGTGGCGCTCGGCCTGATCGCCGCCGTCGTGATCGTGCAGCAGACCACCGCCGCGAAAAAACGCACCTTCGAGGCCGCGCCCGCAATCGAATCCGCCACCGTCAAACAGGTCGAACACCGTCTCCAAGTCGCCCGCCGCGGCGGCGCCTCGGCCGCGGCCGCCTCGCCGGTATCCGCCAACCGCGTTTTCTCCACCTCGGCTGAGGCCCTCGCGCTGCCCTCACTGCCCGATCTGCCGTCGATGAACGGCGGGTTCGGCGGGTTCGGTTCCGCCGGCTCAGGCGTGGGCCTCGGCGCCGGCTCGGGGATGTCCACTTCGCTCGGTGGCGGGGTCGGCATCGGCGGGCGCGGTTTCATGTCCCTGAGCTTTCTCGGCGCCACCACCCCTAATCCCAGCCAGATTATTTTCGTGGTGGATACCGGCACCGCGATCATGGCCCCCGCCAAGGGCGGCTTTCGCGCCTTCGCCATCATCCGGGAGGAAATTCTGCGCCTGGTTGGCAAACTGCCGCCCGCCTGCCGCTTCAACGTGATTCTCTTCCGCGCCGGTTCCAGCGGCGAAGCCGAAGACACCTCGGATGCCGGCGTGGAGCTGAACCTCTTCCGGCCCGAGCTCGTGCCCGCCTCCACCGAGGCCAAAAAAGATTTTTTCACGTGGATGGCCCCCGTGAACGCCCAACTGGGCAACTTCGGCCCCGGGTCCGCCACCCGCAGCAGCCCTTGGAAACGCAAAGTCCTCCCGCCCGATGCCGGCATCGACCCGCTACTCTACCCCCCGGTCTGGTCGCGCGCCGTCCACGCCGCCCTCGAGCAGCAGCCCACCACCGTTTATGTCATCACCTCGACGGACGGCGTCGTGCGCCGCGCCATCGACGCGCAAACCGCCGGCCGTCGCCGGGCCGAGATCGACAAGGCCCGCACCGCATTCAATGCCGCCTTGGCGAAAGAGGGTCTGAACGCCGAAGCCGTGGTGGAAGCCCGCAACCGCGCCTATCGCACGGCCGGCCGCGAACTCGCCGCCGCCAATAAAAAGTTCCTCGCCGACGGCCAGGACCCCATCGTGGTGGCCGGCAACGACCAGATCTTCACCGCCGCCACCCAGGCCGAGCTGAAACGCCGCGGCGTCACCATCACCCTCGACCCGACCGGTTGGTCCCGCGCCGATGGCACCGTGTTTAAAATCCCCGAACAAAATGTCGCCAACTGGGAGGGGGCATCGTGGAACGATTTTCACGCCCACCTCGCCAAACTGCAAAAAGCCCTGCTGCCTGAGCGCGCCGTGCTGAATATGTTTCTCTTCGTCAGCC
This sequence comes from uncultured Verrucomicrobiota bacterium, assembly GCA_903869675.1. Taxonomy (GTDB): domain Bacteria; phylum Verrucomicrobiota; class Verrucomicrobiia; order Opitutales; family Opitutaceae; genus IMCC26134_A. The sequence goes on from CAIQAB010000024.1 coordinate 55,250, forward strand.
CGAACGACAAAGCCCTCAACGCGACCGAAAACCTCACCGCCACCGCCAAACGCAACGGCGGCACCTTCCAACTCCTCACCACCCGCCGCCTCGAAGAATTCCAAGCCCGCGAGGCCGCCGCCAAATAACCCACCCGCCATGCCCGCCGTCACCCGCCTCCTCCACACCCGCTACCGCGTCAACGACCTCGACGCTTCGGTGAAGTTCTATACCGAGGCCCTCGGCCTCGCCGTCTCCCGCCACCACACCTCGCCGCGTGGCGCCCAGCTCGTCTTCCTCTCCACGCCGAACTCCAACGAGGAAATCGAGCTGTGCCAAATGCCGCCCGGCGCCGAGCCGGTAAAGGTGCAGCCCGACCTCACCCACCTCGCTTTCGAGGTGACCGATCTCGCCGCCTTTGCCACCGAGGCCGCCGCCAAGGGCTATCCACTGTCCGACGGGCCGACCGTCACCGGGAGTGGCTCGCTCATCGCTTTTCTCGACGCTCCCGAGGGCTACGAGATCGAGCTCATCCAACGCGCCAAGTAAGCGCCGGCCGGCCGGCGCTTTCCGCTTTCGCTTTTGCCCGCGGGGTTATCCCCTGCCCCGCCGCATGCCCGACTCACCCTCCGCGCTCCGCGTTTCACTCCGCGCCGCCCGCGCCAATCTCGGGCCGGGGCTCGCCCTGCAAGCCTTCGCCGGCGCGCTGGTCGCGGCCTACTTCCTGCACGATCCGACCCGCGCCGCGCTGGACGCGTTGGCGGGCTTTCGCGAACGGGTGGGGTTGCCCTTCGCCTTGGTGTCCACCGCCTGCTTTGGTGGCCTCCTGCCCGCCTTGATGTTGCGCCTCATGCCTGCGCCACCCCAAGGGCGCCACGACAGCCGGCAAGTCGCGGCGTTGACGTTATTCTGGGCTTACAAGGGCTGGGAGGTGTCGTTTTTCTACGGCCTGCTGGCTCTCTTCGTAGGCGAGGGCCGCGACTTCGCCACCATCGCCACCAAGACCTTCATCGACCAGTGCGTCTACTCGCCGTTCTTCACCGTCCCCTGCGCCTGGTTTTTCTACTCTTGGGTGGAAAACCGATTCGCGCTCGCGCCGGTGCTGACGGAATTCCGCCGGCCGGGCTGGTTTGGGCGCTTGGTGCCGCTCCAAGTCGCCGGCTGGGGCGTATGGGTGCCGGCCGTGGCCATCATCTTCCAGCTGCCGACCTCGCTACAACTGCCCCTGCAGAACCTGGTCTGCTGCTTCTACACCCTCCTGGTGGCCTTTCTAACCCGGCCCACCGGCGCCGGGCAACCAGCGCCGGACCACATCCCATAATGGGGATTCGCTGCAAAAATCCCGTCCGTAACACAAAAGTTACCGTCCAGACTCCTACCCGTCGCTCAAGTGCAGATATCTGCCCGCTTTGGTTTTGCAGAGCCCCGAAGCGACAAACTCAATAAAAGACTACTTTCGACCATGACCCGCTACCTAAAAACCTTCATCGCCGCCTCAGCCTTGGCATTCACCTCCATCCAAGCAGGCACCACGGTTGATACATTCACTGAAGGCGAAATTCTTTTGGGAGTTTATGCCTCAGGGGGGGTTGGTGCCACCCAGAACTTGATGGCCAACCTAGGTTCCTTTGAAAACTTCGACAACGCGGACGGTCAAACCACTGCCCTTCTCGGCGGAAGCTTGGTGGCGGACTTGGTCGCAACCTATGGCGCTTCCTGGAATTCGCGGACTGATCTTATCTGGACTATCACCGGAGCCACCTTCGCCACCTCAGTCAAAGGCCTGACCCGAAACACGATCTTCGCCGCAAGTCCTCGCGAATCTGTCGGCGACAGCCCAATAGAAATAGCCTCCGGCAGCGATGGCACCTTAGCCGGTATTCGAGGGCCAATTGCTTCTATTGCAGGCTACTACGATATTCTCCCTACCACTAACAACAGCACCGTGACCGTGATTGGGGATGGTGCCTATACGGATTCGATTAACGCCCGTCAAAACGCGACCGCCTCCCCTCAATTTGGGGCGGGCAACACCAAAGCCGCCACTGGCACGAGTATTTTAGATTTATATGGTTTGGTGCCCACCTCGTTGGGCACAGCGCCCAACGGAGCGGCCACCGACGCCGATGGCGTTGTATTCAAACGCGGCACCAACTACCTCGGCTACTTCACGCTGAACTCCAACGGATTAAGCTTCACCGCCACGGGTTCCGGTGTAGTTCTTACTCCGTCCACTATCACCTTTAACCCTCTCCCCAACAAGGTTTTCGGCGATACGCCATTTACACTCTCCGCCACCGCCAGCAGCGGTCTGGCGGTCACCTTCGCCATCGTATCCGGACCCGCCACCTTGAGCGGTTCCTCAGTGACTCTGACCGGCACCGGCACCGTCAGGATACGCGCGAGCCAAGCAGGTAACGCCACCTACGCGGCTGCTGCAAACGTAGATCAATCTTTCACCGTCGCAGCCCCGGTAGCACCCAGCTTCAGCACCCAGCCTGTCGCCCAGACGGCCACCGTCGGCGATTCCATCACCTTCACCGCCGTCGTCACCGGCACCCCCACCCCCACCCTCCAGTGGTTCAAGGGCTCCTCCCCTCTCTCCGGCCAGACCTCAGCGACTCTGACTCTCTCCAACGTCCAACTCGCCGACGCCGGCTCCTACAAACTCGTCGCCACCAACTACGGGGCTCCCTCGGGTATCCAATCCTCCGTTGCCTCTCTTACCGTTAACTCCACCCCGGTCGCCCCCAGCTTCAGCACCCAGCCTGTCGCCCAGACGGCCACCGTCGGCGATTCCATCACCTTCACCGCCACCGTCACCGGCGTTCCCACCCCCACCCTCCAGTGGTTCAAAGGCTCCTCGCCCCTCTCCGGCCAGACCTCCGCCTCCCTGACACTTTCCAACGTCCAACTCGCCGACTCCGGCTCTTATAAACTCGTCGCCACCAACCCCAGCGCTCCCTCCGGCGTCGCTTCCTCCACCGCCTCCCTCACCGTAAACCCCGCCCCGGTCGCCCCCGCCTTCACCACCCAACCCGTCACCCAGACCGTCACCGAAGGCGACACCGTCACGTTCACCGCCGTCGTCACCGGCGTTCCCGCCCCCGCCCTCCAGTGGTTCAAGGGCTCCTCGCCCCTCTCCGGCCAGACCTCCGCCTCCCTCTCCCTGACCAACGTCCAGCTCGCCGACGCCGGCGCTTACAAACTGATCGCCACCAACGTCGCCGCTCCCTCCGGCGTCGCGTCCTCGGTCGCTTCCCTCACCGTCAACCCGCTGTTCACCGCGCCCGTCTTCACCGTCCAGCCTCAGCCAAAATCGGTCAACGTCGGCGGCACCATCACCTTCACCGCCACCGTCACCGGCAATCCCACCCCGACCCTACAATGGTTCAAGGGCTCCTCGCCCGTGAGCGGCGAAACCTCCACCTCCCTCACCTTGGCCAACGTCCAGCTGGCCGACGCCGGCGCTTACAAACTCGTCGCCACCAACTCCGTCGCCCCCTCCGGCATCGCCTCCGACTCCGTAACCCTTGCTGTCACCGAGGTGGCCGTGGCGCCCGCCTTCACCACCCAGCCCTCTTCCCAGACCATCACCGCCGGAAACTCGGTGACCTTTACCGCCGCCGTGACCGGCACCCCCACCCCGTCGCTTCAATGGTTCAAGGGCTCCTCGCCCCTCTCCGGCCAGACCTCCGCCTCCCTATCCCTCGCCAACGTCCAACCCGCCGACGCCGGCGCCTATAAACTCGTCGCCACCAACTCCGCCGCGCCCTCCGGCGTCGCCTCCGACTCCGCCACCCTGACCGTCAACACCCTCCCGACCTTCACCACCCAGCCTTCCGCCCAGTCCATCACCGCCGGCGCCCCAGTCACCTTCACCGCCGTGGTCACCGGTTCCCCCACCCCCACCCTCCAGTGGTTCAAGGGCTCCTCCCCGCTCTCCGGTCAGACTTCCGCTTCCCTGACCCTCTCGAATGTCCAACCCACCGACGCCGGCTCCTACAAACTCGTCGCCACCAACGCCGCCGCCCCCTCCGGCATCGACTCCGATGCCGCGACCCTGACCGTCAACACCCTCCCGGCCTTCACCACCCAGCCCTCCGCCCAGTCCGCGATCGCCGGCGGCTCCGTCACCTTCACCGCCGCCGTCACCGGCACCCCCACTCCCACCCTCCAATGGTTCAAGGGCGACACCGCCCTCTCCGGCCAGACTGCCTCCACCCTGACGCTAAATAACGTCCAGCCCGACGACGCCGGTGTCTACAAAGTCGTTGCCACCAACTCCGCCGCTCCCTCGGGCGTCGCTTCCTCCACCGCC
>CAIQAB010000025.1 GCA_903869675.1 uncultured Verrucomicrobiota bacterium
CCGGCGCGCCCGCCTCGAACCCCTCTTCTCCTGCAACCCTGCCTCCTTTCACCTCGCTCCGGTGTTTGCCGCCAACACCGCCGAGGCAGTGGAGTCTGCCTTCCTCCGCGCCCGCCAACGCGGCAACGAGGGCCTGATGGCCAAGGACCCCACCTCGCCCTACACTCCGGGTCGACGCGGCCTGGCCTGGCTAAAACTCAAGAAAGCCTACGCCACTATCGATGTAGTCGTCGTCGCGGTCGAGCAGGGCCACGGTAAACGCAAGGCCTGGCTGAGCGATTACACCTTCGCCGTGCGCGACGAGGCCACCGGCGCCCTGTGCACCGTGGGCAAGGCCTATTCAGGCCTGACTGACGCCGAAATCGCTGCGCTCACCGAGCATTTCCGGGAAAATACTCTGGAGGAACGCGGCCGCGTTCGCCGGGTCGTGCCCGACACCGTGCTGGAGATCGCCTTCGACCGCATCCAGCCCAGCACCCGCCACGGCAGCGGATACGCCCTGCGTTTTCCACGCATTGCGCGTATCCGGACCGACAAGACCTTGAACGATATCGACACCCTCGAGACCTGCCGTCGCCTAGCCGAAGCAAGCGCCGATACCCTCGGGGGGACTTAGCGAGCAGCCAGTTCGAGCCCGAAGTAGGCGGCGGCGTTGCCAAAGCAAATGTCGCGGACGAGTGCGTCGAGCGCAGCGTCATCAGCGGGGATCAGGCCGGCCTCAACATCCTCGCCGAGGAGTTTGCAGAGCAGGCGCCGGAAATACTCGTGGCGCGGATAGGAGAGAAAGCTGCGCGAATCGGTCAGCATACCGACAAACCGGGACAACAAACCGAGCGAGCTGAGCGCGTTGATCTGCCACTCCATGCCCTCCTTCTGGTCGAGGAACCACCAACCACTGCCAAACTGGATTTTGCCCGCCGCGGAACCGTCTTGGAAATTTCCCGTCATCGAAGCGAAGACGTAATTGTCGGCTGGATTCAAGTTGTAGAGCACGACGCGCGGCAGGGCGTTCTCGCGGTCCAGCGCGTCGAGGTAGCGCGACAACGCGCGAGCCTGCGGGAAATCGCCGATCGAGTCGACGCCCGCATCAGCACCCAGGCGTTTCAGCAGGCGGCCGTTGTTATTCCGCAGAGCGCCGAGGTGCAGTTGCTTGGTCCAGCCTCGCTTTGCATCCAGGCGGCCGAGAAACAACATCACGAACCAGAGCCACTTGGCAGCCTGTTCGGGCGTAGCCGGCCGGCCGGCGCGCGCCTGGGCGAAAATGGCCTCGGCCTCCGCCTCGGTGCAGTCGGCATCAGGCAGGTTTTCCAATCCGTGGTCGGAGAGGCGCCCTCCGAGAGAATGGAAAAAGGCGTGGCGGCGATCCAGCGCCTCGAGCAAGGCCGGAAGTGAACCGACCTCCAAACCGGCCCGGGCCGCGAGCTGATCGCACCAAGCATTGAACACGGCGGGCGCGGCGACAGCGACGAGTTTGTCGGCCCTGAAGGTCGGGTAAACGCGGGTCTTCAAGCCAGAGCGGGCGATGGCCTTATGGTGCTCCAAGGAGTCGGCAGGATCATCGGTCGTGCACACCACGGCGACACCGGCGGCGGTGAGGATGCCGTGGGTGGAGAAGGCCGGGGTGGCGAGGCGGGCATTGGCCAATTCCCAGATGCGGGGTGCGTTGGCCTCATTAATCATCAGGTCGATGCCGAAAAAGCGGCGAAGCTCCAGATGAGACCAGTGATGGAGCGGATTGCGGACTAGCTGCGGAACGACCCGGCAATAGGCCAAGAACTTATCGTAATCGGACGTAGAGGCGCCGGTGATCAGCTCCTCGTCGACCCCGGCGGCCCGCATCGCCCGCCACTTGTAATGATCACCTCCCAGCCAGATCTGGGTAAGATTTTCAAAGCTGCGGTTGGCCGCGATCTGATCAGGCGGCAAATGGCAGTGGTAGTCGTAGATCGGCTGCGTCTTGGCCACCCCGTGGTAGAGGCGACGGGCGGTCGCGGTGGTGAGCAAAAAGTCTTCGTGGAGAAATGCGGACATGATGTTGAGTGGGGGGACTTGGGCAAAAGTGACGCGAGAAGGAGGAGGGATTAAGATATTAAATGAGCCCGGATGTATTCGTAGCTCTGCCGGATGGAGGCGAAGGGATCGCCTGGGCAGGTATCCTGCTCGACTATGAACCACCCGCAGCCGCCCGCCTCAGCCTCGGCGATGATACGAGCGAAAGGCAAAGTGCCGGCGCCAATCTCGCAGAAAGTCGACTCGCCGCCCGGGCTAACCTTGTAATCTTTTAGGTGGATGAAGGGCTGGCGGCCCTTCATGCGACGGACCCAGTCCACTACATCGCCGCCGCCGCGTTGCACCCAGTAGGTGTCGAGCTCAGCCACTATGTTCTCCGGGGAGGTCTCCGCGTAGACACGATCCAAGAAGCAGGGACCGCCGGCGGGACGGTAAAACTCGTTGGCATGATTGTGATAGCCTAAGGTAAGTCCAGCGGCGCGGAACTTGGCGCCGGCGGCGTCAAGTTTGCGCACCAGCGTATCGAGGTGGGCGGGGTTATCGAAATCGATGCCCGCAGGGTAAGGGTAAGCGGTGAGGGTCGTGCCGAGCTTGTGCAGTCGCTCGATTATCGCATCGGGTTCGTCGAGGATACGCCGCCCCTCCTCGTGGGTGGCGCAGATGGTAAGACCCTCGCCCTTGAAGATGGCAACGAGTTCGGGCTCAGGCACGGGGCCGACCCCGCTGATCTGAACCGCGGTGTAGCCGATCTCACGCACGCGGCGGGCTGTGGCGGCGACCTCCGGCGCGGTTTTACAGAAATCGCGAAGCGTATAGAGCTGAAGGGCGACCTGGGATAGTTTCATGGGTGAAAGTTTAACGACCGAAGGACTTGGCGAGGTCGACGGGGGCGACGGCGACTATCTTTTTCTTTTTCCCGAGTTTGGCTGACTCGGCGATCTTGGCCTTGAGCATACGCTCGTATTTACGACCGTCGATGGGCAACGCGACGGGCTTAGCGGTCCAGGCCGATAGCAGCATGGCGTTGGCCAGCTCGACCGAATGGATACCCTCAGGCGCAGGCGCGATCAGATCGGCTCCGTCTAATATGGCGCTGGCGAAATTCTGCAGCACCTCGTTGTGCTGCCCGCCGTGACCGGCGACCGGGATCGAGACATCCCAGACCGGAGGAGTGGCGAAGGTGTGCGGAGTGGTGCGGGAAAACTCGCCCATCGGCACCTCGTTGCGGGTGAAAACGATCCGGTCCTGCTCGTAAACCAGCTTGCCACGCTCACCGACTACCTCGAGCCGGTTCGTGCCCGGGGCCTCGCCTGTGGAGGTGATAAAGACCCCGGTTGCGCCATTCGCGAAACGCATGGTCGCGGTGACGTCGTCCTCCACCTCGATGTCATGGTAGCGACCAAAACCGCAGCTGGCGGAAAGCTCCACGGGCATGCCGAACATCCATTGGAACAAATCCAAATTGTGGGGACACTGGTTAAGCAGAACGCCGCCGCCCTCGCCCGCCCAAGTCGCACGCCATCCACCCGAGGCGTAGTAGGCGTGGGTGCGAAACCAGTTTGTGATGATCCAATTTACGCGCCGGATCTCGCCGAGTTCGCCGCCGCGGACCAAAGAGCGGATTTTTTGGTAAAACAAATCGGTCCGCTGGTTGAACATGGCGGCAAAAACCTGCCGGCTCTCACGTCCACGGTGGGCGGCAATCAATCGCTCGCAGTCCGCCCGGTGCACCGAGATGGGCTTCTCCACCATAACGTGCAGTCCGGCCTTCAGCGCCGCAATTCCAAGAGAGGTGTGATCGTAGTGCGGGGTGGCGATCAAGAGCGCGTCAATCAGGCCCGAGGCCATCATTTCGAGTGCATCCCTAAAGCCTTTCACCTGCGGCACGCGGGCAATTTTCTCGGGATTCGCGTCGGCCACGGCACCAAGCTCCATCCGGTTGATTTTGCCGGCCAAAATGCTTTGGGCGTGGGCAAAGCCCATGTTGCCGAGGCCGACAATGCCGATGCGGACTTTGCTCATGGTGATTAGAGTGATGAGAACTGATGACAAAACCACACGCCGGAGGTCGCGAAGGCGCTTGCCTGCAAACTGTTTCAGTTGTCCACTTTTTTACCTAAACCGGCCATGCAAGACGCTCGCGTCACCCTCAAACAAGTCGCCGTGAGGGCCGGTGTGCACGTTTCCACCGCTTGGCGTGCACTCAAGAATGACACCTATGTAGAACCGGCCAAACGCGCGCGCATCCGTTCGCTTGCCAAGGAGATGGGCTATGCACCGGACCCCATGCTCACCGCGCTTAGCAATTACCGCCGCAAACAAGCGCCGGTGGCGTTTCAGTCGACCCTCGCGTGGATCAACAACTTCACCACGCGCGAGGAAGGGCGTGCGCTGATCAATATCGCGGGCTATCACGAAGGGGCGCAGCGCTTCGCCACCCAGATGGGCTTCAAGTTGGAAGAATTCTGGCTCGCCGAGCCCGGCATGTCTCCGAAACGCGCGAGAGATGTGCTACTAGCCCGGGGAATACGCGGACTAGTTTTCCCTCCCCAGCCCCTCTCCGGCACCGATCTCGGCTTCGACGTTGAACCTTTTGCCGCGGTGGCGATCGGCCACTCACTCGCCTCGCCTCGGCTCCACGTGGTGGCGTCCCACCAGCACAACGCCAGCCTGCAAGCCTTGCGTGAACTGGCGCGGCTGGGTCACGTGCGGATCGGCATGGTCGCCGCCACCGAAACGCTGCGACGCGCAAACCACGGCTTCGAATCGCCCTATCACTTTTTCCAGGCCGTCCAGGATGAGAAACACCGCATGCCGCTCTTCGCGATCCCGGGTCGCGAGGAACCCCGCAACGTGGCGGCGGCGCGCGAAGGCTTCCTCGCCTGGTTCCGTCGGCACCGCCCGACCGCCATCGTGTGCCACTTGAGCGAGGTCCGCATCTGGCTGGAAACTGCCGGGATCATCGCACCCACGGACGTTTCGCTGGCCACGCTATCACGCGCGTTTGACGCCCACTGGTCCGGCATCGACCAACAAGAGTCAGAGATAGGCCGTCGCGCGCTGGAACTCCTAGTGAGTCTTTTTCAAAGTGGAGAACGCGGGGAACCGGCCACACCTCTGCGCTTGCTCGTGGAGGGCCGCTGGACCGAGGGCGAAACGACCAGAAGGATAGGCCCGCCAGCCGAGGAGTTGCTGGAGCGAATCAGCTGAATCCGAGCGCCGGCGCGTAACACAAAAAACCGCCCCGAGCTACTGGAGCGGCAAATACCGTAAAAAGCAGCCCGATTGATCAAACCTTGGGCCCGCCCTGAGAGAGCTTGCGCGCGCGCAGGCGCAGGCCGTTCAGGCGAATAAAACCGGTGGCATCGCTCTGATTATACCAGCTCTTCACCCCTTCCATCGAGGCGATCTTGTCGTCGTAAAGCGAATACTTCGATTTGCGTCCACAAGTGATGATGTTGCCCTTGTAGAGCTTGAGGCGGACTGTCCCGGAGACGAAACGCTGGCTCTCGTCCACCATGGCTTGGAGCATCTCGCGCTCGGGCGCGAACCAGAAGCCGTTGTAAACGAGCTCGGCGTATTTCGGGATGAAGCCGTCGCGAAGATGGAGCACCTCGCGGTCAAGGGTCAGCGACTCGACCTGACGATGGGCCTGCATCAAAATGGCGCCACCCGGAGTCTCGTAGACCCCGCGACTCTTCATTCCGACGAAACGGTTTTCGACGAGATCAACGCGACCGATGCCGTGTTTCCCGCCGAGTTTGTTCAATACCTTCATCACGCCGCCAGGGGTGAGTTTCTTGCCATTCACCGCAACGGCATCACCTCGTTCGAAATCAATCTCAACGTATTCGGGCTTGTCCGGGGCGTCCTCGGGGGCAACGGAGAGTTTAAACATGGCCTTATTGGCTTGGGTGGTTGGATCGAACCACGGATCCTCGAGGATACCGGCCTCATACGAAATGTGTAAAAGATTTCGATCCATGGAATAAGGCTTCTTCAGGGAGGCCTCAACGGGGATTTTGTGCTTGGCGCAGTAAGCGATCATCTCGGCGCGACCAGGAAAGAGGGCGCGGTATTCCTCCATTTTCCAAGGGGCGATGATCTGGAGATCGGGGGCGAGCGCCATGTAGGTGAGCTCAAAACGACACTGATCATTCCCCTTGCCGGTCGCGCCGTGCGCCACCGTGTCGGCCTTCTCCTTGCGGGCTATGTCGACCTGCGCCTTGGCGATCAGCGGACGGGCGATGGAGGTGCCGAGGAAATACTGGCCTTCATAAATCGCATTGGCCCGGATCATCGGGAAAATGTAGTCGCGAGCAAAGTCCTCGACGAGGTCCAGCGTGTAGTGCTTCGAGGCGCCGGTGGCCTTGGCCTTTTTATCCAAGCCCTTGAGCTCCTCCTCTTGGCCGACGTCGGCGGCAAAGGTGACGATTTCCGCGTCATAAGTTTCCTTGAGCCACTTAACGATGACGGAGGTGTCGAGACCCCCAGAGTAGGCGAGAACGATTTTCATGGGAAAAGCACGTTTTGTGGGCGGCGACGACGGGAGGAGCAAAGAAAAAGGCACAGGAAAAGGAGCCGCCTTCTCCGACCACGCCTTAAAAGCGCAAAGCTACGCGCTGGGCAGCGCCAAGCCCAGGTTTAGGCTGGCGGCTATCTCGAACCGAAACGGTCCGGTTGCCACCCGCCGCTGAATGCCATGGTTAATCGCCTCGTGCGAGCAGCGTCATGATCGCCTTCTGCACGTGCAGGCGATTTTCGGCCTGATCGAAAATAATCGAACGAGGATTATCCAATACCTCCTGCTGCACTTCTTCCCCCGGATGGGCGGGAAGGCAGTGCATAAAATAAGCATCGGGCTTGGCCGCGGCGAAAATTTCTCCAGTGACGCTGTAGGGAGCCATGAGCGCGAGGCGCTCCCGCTTCTCCTCTTCTTTGCCCATGCTCACCCAGACATCGGTATAAACCACATCCGCATCCCTGACCGCTTCGATCGGATCGGTGGTAAATTCATAACCGCCCGTGAACCCTTCCCGCGAGAGCAAACCATCTAGCTCGGCCGAGGGGGCAAAACCCGCCGGTCCGGCTAGACTGATCTTCATGCCAAATAAATTCGCCCCGAGCACCCAAGAGTTGGCCATGTTGCACGCCGTGTCGCCAAGGAAGGCGATTTTCCTTCCGCGCAAAGAGGCAAAAAGATCCCCGCCGGATGGGGCCCAGCGCTCGGCCATGGTAAATGCGTCGGTGTATATCTGACAGGGGTGCAGGAAGTCGGTGAGCGCGTTGATGACTGGGACCGTGCCGGCCGCGGCCAGTCGTTCCACCTCGGCATGGTCGTAGGTGCGCACAACCAAACCATGCACAAAACGCGAAAGCACTCGGGCAGTGTCCTCAATCGACTCCCCGCGCCCCAGCTGGATATCGTTTTTGCTCAGGAAGAGCGGATTGCCGCCCAACTCGTGGATGCCGACTTCGAAAGAGACGCGGGTGCGGGTCGATGATTTGGAAAAAATCAAGGCCCACGTCTGGTGCTTCAAGACGTCCGCCGCGCCGCTGCCGCGCGTGGCCTTGAGGTTACGAGCCAAGTCGAAAAGCTCGGCGACTTGCGCCGGTGCGAAATCAGTCTCTTTCAGGAAATGCTTCATGTCCGTCGATTGAAGCGATTCCCTATAGGGGGGGCCGGTCCCTGCGGGCGAGGGTAATCTGAGCCGCGCCACAAAAACGTGACGCACCCGCCTAAATCTACCCCCTGGCAGATCGCCCCGCTCAGGCGGCCTTGGCCGCGAAAACCCGACGGAGTATATCGACGGATTCCGCCAGTTCCGCGTCAGTCGCAATCAAAGGCGGCAGCAGACGAATGACATTCCCGCCCGCCAAAGGCGCCAGCAAACCAGCTTCACGCAGCGCGGCGATGTAGGGCGGCGGCTCGGAAGTGAGTTGCAGGCCCACCAGGAAACCCACGCCACGCAGGCCGGTCACCTGAGCAGGGAAATCCTCCACGAGACGCGCCAGCGCGGCGTGCCAGGGGCCACTCACCCGGGCGACGTGCTCGCAGAGTTTTTCGTCGGCTATAATATCGAGCGTCGCGAGAGAGGCGGCGCAGGCCAACGGAGTGCCGCCAAAGGTGGTGCCGTGCATACCGGGCTGAAACAAATCAGCCGCACCCTCGCCAATCCAGATTGCGCCGATGGGGAAACCTCCTCCGAGGCCCTTGGCCATGCCGATCGCATCCGGTCTCACGTCAGCATGCTCAAAGGCAAAGAACCGCCCGGTGCGCCCGACGCCGCATTGGACTTCGTCCAAAATAAGGAGCAGGTTGTGTCGGTTGCAGAGCGCACGCAAACCGTGCAAAAACCCAGGCGTGGCCGGGTGGACGCCACCCTCACCTTGAATGGTCTCAACGAAGATTGCCGCCGTCTGCTCGTCGACCAGCGCCTCGAAAGACTCCAAATTATTCAACTCGCCGAACTCGAAACCAGAAAGCAGGGGACGAAACCCCTTTTGGATTTTCTCCTGCGGCGTCGCACTCATGCCGCCAAAAGTGCGGCCATGAAAGGCAGACTTGGCGCAGATAACCTTGTGGCATTTACCCTCTTCGCCGGACTTCCGGATGCCGTGGAGGCGGGCGAGCTTGAGCAAACCCTCGTTAGCCTCAGCGCCGGAGTTGCAAAAAAACACCCGACCCGGGCCAGCCTGACCGACCAGGCGGCGGGCTAGCTCGCCCTGCAGCGGATTGCGGTAGAGGTTACTGACGTGCGCGAGGGTGGCGGCCTGCTCGGAAACGGCTCGGACCCAGCGCGGGTGGCAATGGCCGACGGCATTAACCGCGATGCCCGAGGCAAAATCCAGGTAGCGCTTCCCGGCATCATCCCAAACCCGGCAACCCTCGCCCCGTGCAAGGGTGATGGCAGGACGTCCGTAGTTGCGGAGAACATACGAATCATAGGCGGCCTCGGCGGCGGTCTGGGCGATCTGGGTCTGGCTCATGGATTGGAAGGGATAAAATGCTTGTCACGGCCCCGGCGCAAGGCGGGCCGGAACGGTAAAATCCTGCGCGAGAGCCTGGGGAGCGGAAGGGTTTAACCGTGCACAATCTCGGTGCCGATGCCCTTGTCGGTGAAAATCTCCAACAAGAGCGAGTGCGGCAGGCGTCCGTCGATAAAGTGAACGCGCTGCACCCCCTCATTAAGGGCCCTGACCGCACTTAGGACCTTGGGACGCATACCCTTGTCGATCACCCCGCTCTTTTTCAGATCATCCACCTGGGAGACCTTCAGGGTCGAGATAAGCGAGGAAGCCTCGGGCGGCGCGGCGAGCAGACCGGGGACATCGCTCATGTAAACCAGTCGACGGGCGCGCAAGGCGCTGGCCACGCGACCGGCGACGAGGTCGGCGTTTACGTTGTAAGGCTTGCCGTCATGGCCCTCGGCCACAGGCGAGATTACCGGAACGTAACCCTCTGCGATTTCCTTTTTTATCAACTTCACCTTCACCTCGACGACCTCGCCGACGTAGCCGAGATCAACCGCATCGCCGTTGTCGTCGATCGTGAGTTTTTCGCAGACTAAAACAGTGTCACCAGCCAGCGCTCGGGGCTTGGAACGGGCCAGCGCAATGGCGTCGCACACATCTTTGTTCACGATTTCATCGAGCGTCTTCTTCACAATCTGCACCGTGGCCTCGTCGGTGATACGCATGCCGTTCGGGGCAAACTGGGACTTCAAACCCGACTGCTCCATGGCCTTGGTAATGGCTTTGCCGCCGCCGTGAACCACGACGACGTTAATGCCGCAGGCGGCGAGAAAAGCGATGTCATAGGCCACGCGGTTGCGAACCTCGGGATCGGGGTCGTCCATGAAGCTACCGCCATATTTCACCACGAAGGTGGATCCGCGAAAGTCTTGAATATAAGGCAGCGCCTCGAGCAGGACACGGGCCTTGGCAGTGATGTCGGAAACGTTCATTTGGATAAGCCGGGATTGTGGGGTAAATCACCATGCGCGAGGTTTTCCATCACATTCTCGGCGACACACGTGTGACGGAGTGGCGGCAACCCGAAAATGCTCTTCACTTCCCTCGGCTCCGGTTCACTTATCCGCGGGTGCCAAGTTCACAGAATACCTTTTCCTCCCGTTTCGCGCATCGCGCCTGGCTTGCCGGTCAAGCCGCCCTGCCCAAGGGCTTCCGCGTCGGGACCACACGCTTCGAGTTTTTGCCCAAAGAAGCCCCCAAGCCTTCGAAAATGACGCTTACGCTGATCGCGCTCGACGTGCCGACGGCGGATTTCGCGGGAGTCTTTACAAAGAACGCCTTCCCCGGCGCCCCCGTGATAGTAGGCCGGCAACGCCTAGGCGAACCCCGTCTAGGCGCCATCCTGATCAACAACAAAATCTCAAACGTCTGCGCCCCCGGGGGCGTCGCGGCCAGCGAGGCGATCTGCACTGCCACCGCCGGTCTTCTCGGGCTGACGCCGGCCGAGGTGCTGCCCTGCTCCACCGGCGTGATCGGCTGGGGCCTCCCGGTCGAGGCCATGACCGCCGCTCTCCCACAGGCCGTTGCCGCGCTGAAGGCAGGGGACATCCTGCCCGCAGCCGAGGGCATCGTGACAACCGACCTCTACCCCAAGATCCGCCGCGCGGACCTTGGAGGCGGATCCATCGTCGGCATCGCCAAGGGAGCAGGCATGATCGAACCCAACCTCGCGACCATGCTCGTCTACGTTCTCACCGATCTCGCAGTGCCGCGTGAAGCATTGCGCGCCATGCTCAGACGCGTGGCCGGAGAAACGTTCAATCGTATCTCGATTGATAGCGATACCAGCACCTCCGACACCGTCGTCGCCGTCTCGTCCAGTCTGGTGCCCTGCCCCGACCTCGCCGCTTTTGAGCAAGCCCTGCGCGGCGTCTGCGCTGATTTGGCCGAGGACGTGGTGCGAAATGGTGAGGGCGTTCGCCACGTGCTTCGCGTGCGGGTGACCGGGGCGCCAGACGTCGCCACCGCGTGCGCCCTGGGCAAGGCCATCGTCAACGCTCCGCTCTTTAAGTGTGCCATGGCCGGTAACGATCCGAACGTAGGCCGCCTCGTTCAGGCCATCGGCAAATACGTCGGCGCTTCAGGGTTGGGGCTAGACCTCTCGAGACTCCGCGCGTGCATCGGCGGGCAGGAGATTTTCGCAGAAGGCGCCTTCCGGCTCGACTACGCAAAGGAGTCCGCCCTGGTGGCCCACCTACGCTCCGCCGAACTTTATCAGAGCCAACCCGCACCCGAAGGCGGCTTCGCCCCGCCGGTGGATTACCCTCCGCACGAACGTTGCGTGGAGATCGAGGTTGATGTGGGCGCAGGCAGTGCTGTCGCGACGGTTTTCGGCGGCGATCTCACCCACGAATACGTGAGCGAGAACGCTGACTACCGTAGCTGAGCCGGCATCGGTCGGATCAGCTAGGAGTCAAAGTAGATCCGCCGCCAACTCGGCCAAGCGGCTTCGCTCGCCCTTGGTTAGCTTCACGTGCGCGGCGAGCGACTGGCCTTTCATGCGGTCGTGGCAGTAGACGAGACCGTTGCTGCGCGAGTCGACGTAGGGGTTATCTATCTGGGCGGGGTCACCGATCAGCACGATCTTTGAGCCCTCGCTGATACGGGTGATGACGGTCTTCACCTCGTGCGGAGTGAGTTGCTGGGCCTCATCCAAGATAAAAAAGCGCCGCGCGATGGAACGACCGCGGATGAAGGCCAGCGCCTCGATCTCAACCAGCCCGCTCTTGATCAGGCGCTCGTAGGGCTTCATCGGCGCGTTCGGACCGGCGGAGCCACCGTTGCCGGAGGGGGCTGACCCAGTGAGGGCGGCGTTGGACATGGCAAGGGCCGAAGCGCCGCCCTTGCGGTGCTTTTTAGAGACTTTTTTGGCGGCAAACTGCGGTTCCTTAGGTGGACGGGAGGGGATTAGCACCTCGAGAGCGTCGAAATAAGGCTGCAACCAGGGTTTCATCTTTTCCTCGATCGTGCCGGGCAAGAATCCGATGTCCTTGCCCAAGGCCATGACCGGACGGGAAATGGAGACGCCGTCGTAGCGCGAATGATCCTCGTGGGTCTGGTGTAGTGCGCAACCGATGGAGAGCAGTGTCTTGCCCGTGCCGGCTTTGCCAAAGCAGGTGACGAGCGTGATCGAGTCGTCGAGCAACGCATCCATGAAGAACTGTTGCTCGAGATTGCGCCCGCGGATGGTGATGCCGCCCGGGGCCTTGATCCAGTCGGGGATCTTCAAGCGGCACACGCGGCCTTCGCCATAGTAGCGCGCAGGCATGGTCTTGCCCTCCGTCGAGCGCAGGAGGACGTATTCGTTAAGGGTCAGGGTGCGGGCGGTCTCATCCTCTAGGGTAAACTCACCCTCCGAGGCGAAACGCTGCAGCTCGTAAATGGTGACCTCGATCTCGCGGTAGTCGCCCTCGTCGTCGACGTCAGCCACCTTGTCATTGAGATAATCTTGGGCCTCCAGGCCGACCGCGCGGGCCTTCAGCGCCACGTTCACATCCTTGGTCACCAGGATGGTTGGCGGAGGGTAACAGGATTTTACATAGAGCGCGGCGGCGATGATGCGGTTATCCTTTTTCGCCAGATCAGGCAGGATAGCTCGAAAAGCCAGCATCGAGGGAGTGTCCTTGAGTGCCGGGTCGGCCAGCCAGGGATTGATAATGATGGAAAGGGTGCCGCCATTGGGCAGCTTGACCCCCTCATGCATCGATCGGGAATCAGGCAACAGCTCGGAGAGGATGCGGTGCACCCGGCGGGCATTACGACCGCGCTCGGTGGACTGCTCCGTCTTGATGGCGTCGAGCTCCTCGAGGACCTCGACCGGGATGGCGAGGTTGTTATCCTCGAATTTGAAAATCGACTGGGGGTCGTGGAGGAGGACATTGGTGTCCAAGACGAAGGACTTTGCCTTCGCGGACACCTTCAGCCTAGGTTTCAGAGCAACCGCACCAGGGATGGATTCCATTAGGTGTATAACTTGCAGATAACCGTGATCACACCGTGGCACTTGTCGATGATGGATTGCACGGTTTCTTATCGCCGAAGCGATTGTTTCCTCGCCGTTGCACAAGCCAGGCCAGTCAGGGCTCAAACGGCAAGCGGGAGGGTTTAGGCTTGGCCGGCGGTGGCACCCAGAGCCGAAGTAGAAATTCCGCCAGACCCCGCATACTAGTGCGCGCACCGCCTTCACGACGCGCAAAACTACGAAACGGCTCCGCGACCTCCGCCCGTTCTTGGAAATAGCGCCAGAGCTCGCGGTCCAAGGCAGCAGCCGCCACGTGGAGGTCCGGTTGGTCCGCCGCCTCACGCTTGACCAGCTCCTGCCAGTGCCGTCGCTCCTCAGGGCACTTTAACAGGTAATCGTGGATCAATTGCTCGCTGCGATTAAGACTCATGGAGAGAAAAACTGGGCACGCTCATGCCCCGGAACGAGCGCGGACGACGACAAAACGCGAGCGTAGAGCACCCGCTGCAAGATTTGCTCCGCTTTAAGCCTAGGTCATGCTAGACCGCTGATATGTCCAAACTCCAAGAACAAACCCCCGCCATCGTCATCACCGCCCTGATCATGGGAGCACTGCTCGGCAGCTACGCCTACTACGTCAACGCGAAGGTCCTTCCCGCCCAACGCGCGGAACTTGAAGCCTTGCGCGTCGCCCACGCCGCTGACCTCGAGCGCACCGCCGCCGAGACCCGCAAGGAAATCGCCTCCGTAAATAAGCTCCTCCAGGATGCCATCGCCACCCGCGCTGGCGGCCTGTTCTTGACCGAGGAAGAAGCCAGGGCGGCGGAAACCGCCAAAGTCACCCAGCTCGCCGAAGCCGTGGCTCAAAAACTCCAACCCTACAACCCGCTGCCCAAGACCCCGGAAGAGGCCGAAGCCATGCAAAACGCCCAGGTCGATAAGGTCTCGGGCCGCCTCTCCGAACGCATCCAGCCCATCCTCGGCCAGATCGCAGCCGACCAGAACCTCACCCGCGAATCCCTCAACCGCTACGCCAACCAGATTTCCCAACAAGTCACGGGCGTGCTGGCCGGGGAACTTGATCGCAACGAACGGCTCGGGACCCAGGTCCAGCTCACCCAGAGCCTCGCTCAGGAATCCATCGCCCTGTCTTCCGAACTCACCGCCCTATATCTAAGCTCGATCAAGGACCAGGGCGTGCTCAACCGCCTCCTCCTCCTCCCCGCCAACATCGTGCGGGATGCATCCAACTTTAGCCTGCTAAACAACGACGAACGCCGCGCCAAGGAAGCCGAATTAACCAAACGCCTCCGCGACATCCAAACCCGCCTCGAGGCCGCCCGCACCGCCACCGAAAGCACGCTCTCCAGCCATCCTCAGGAAGCTGGCTCCGTGATCGTGGAACCCACCCCGCCTCACGCCGTTCGCGCCACCCCCACCCGCCCCTCCGCTCCCTGAGCACCGCATTATTCCGTCACCCAGCCGTCACCCGGCCGCAAAATCCGGCGTAGTGACAAAACCGTGACGCTTGTCCCAGAGGACAAATCCGCGTCTCGCCCCCGCACGGTATTTGGCAACTAAAAAGACGGAAAAACTTATGCGCCGAACACCGGTGAATAACTTGGTGAAAACTTCACCTTGAAAGGGTCCGGCGCCTCCTCGTTACTGCCCCTCCGCCATCGCCTCCGCTAGGCTGTCTTGTTCTTTTCTACCTCCTCGCTTCGCCCCGCCGGCGATCTCCCTCTCCAGTGAAAAGTTAAATGTCTGTTAATGAATATTTAACAAAAGCAGTTCCCGCACCCTCCGCACAACTGTTTCGCAAGCCTTCGGCACACCATGGGATTACTAAGCCAGCGGACGCATAGTGCGTGTAGTAAAGACTCTATTGCCAACGGTGTGAATAAACTCCCGCCCCCTCCCGCTCCGCCCCCCACATGCCCGCCGCCATCCATAGCTCCAACAACCTCTGGGAATCCGCCAAGGCCGACCTCTGCGGCCTCTTCCCCGAAGACGTGTTCAAGCTCTGGTTCGATCCGGTGGTCTGCGTGGAAGCCACCCCGGATCAACTCACCCTGGGCGTCCCCAACGATTTTGCCGCGATCTGGATCCATGACAATTACATGGACCTCATCCTCCAGCGCCTCCGCCTCACCGCCGGTCGCGATATCAAAGTTGTGCTGCGCAAAACGGATGCAGTCAGCACCGCATCCAGCCTCCCGAGCGCCGAAGCCGCCCGACTCCGCCCGACCGCCCCCCGCCGCGCCCCCCGGACAGCCGAGGAACGGCTGCCCCTCAATACCTCGCTAAACCTTCGTAACACCTTCGAATCTTTCGTGGTGGGCGATAACAACCAAATGGCTGCGGCCGCCGCCCGCGCCGTTGCCGATGCACCCGGCCAGTCCTACAATCCCCTCTTCCTCTACGGCGAGACCGGCCTCGGCAAAACCCACCTCATGCACGCCATCGGCCACGCCATCCTCCAGCGTCGGCCCGAAGCCCGTATCGCCTACCTCTCGGCCGAAAAATTCACCAACGAATTCATCCAAGCCATCCAGGAAAACGCCCTGACCAAGTTCCGCCAACGCTACCGCCACGTCGATGTCCTCCTGATCGACGACATCCAGTTCCTCGCCGGCAAGGAACGCTCCCAGGAAGAGTTCTTCCACACCTTCAACGATATCCACGGCGCAGGTAAACAGATCGTGATCTCCAGCGACCGCCGCGCCTCCGAGATCGAAAAACTCGAAGCCCGCCTCGTCTCCCGCTTCGAATGGGGCCTCCCCGCGGACATCCAGCCGCCCGATTTCGAAACCCGCCTCGCCATCCTTCGCGTCAAGGCCGGCGCCATGAAGTGCGAACTGCCGCCCGCCGTCGCCTCTTTCATCGCCCAAAATATATCGCGTAACATTCGCCGCCTCGAGGGCGCCCTGATCAAGGTGGTTTCCTACAGCCAACTCACCGGCAAACCCATCGACCTGGCCGCTGCCGAGCACCTGCTGAAAGACGTCCTGATGGAGCAGGCCCAAAACCAACTCACCATCGAGGTCGTTCAAAAACGCGTCGCCGATCACTTCCAGATCCGCCATAGCGACATGACCAGCAAACGCCGCCCGAACAACATAGCGATCCCCCGCCAAGTCGCCATGTATCTGGTCCGCAATCTGATACCAAAACATTCCCTTCAGGATATCGGTGACGCCTTCGGCGGCCGCGACCACGGCACCGTGATCCACGCCTGCAAGGCCGTGGACAACATGCTCTCCCAAGACGCCCACATGAAGGGCCAGATCGAGTTCCTTCGCACCGCCCTCAGCCGCTGAGCCGCGCCCGCCCGAAAACCAGCGGAAACACCGCTTGGGACACCCCCTGTCTTCTGGCTCGTCTGACCGCGGTTTTTATTCGCTACCTCGACTCCTCACCCGTCAGCCCCATCCTGCCGCCATGTCCCTCACTCCCGAGCAAAAATCCGCCGTCTCCACTTGGATCGCCGCCGGCGACAACCTCTCCGCCGTCCAGAAAAAACTCCGCGAACAATTCCAGTTGTCCCTAACCTATATGGACGTCCGCTTCCTCGTGGACGACCTTAACCTGACCCTCAAGGACCCTGCCCCCAAAGCCGACACGAGCGACGTCACCAAAGCCAAGGCCCCCACCCCCGCCCCCGCCGAAAAGAAAGGGATCCTCGACAAGGCAAAAGAAAAACTCGGCCTCGGCCAAGTCCCAGCCGATGACGCCGGCACTGACCTCAACGCCGACGCCCTAGAGGAGGACGCCCTGCCCCCCGCACCCGGCAAAGTAGTCGTCGAGCTCGATGCCCTCACCCTCAGCCCGGGAGCCATCGCCAGCGGCACCGTCACCTTCAGCGACGGCGTGACCGGCAAATGGGTGGTCGACCAATACGGCCGCCCCGGCTTCACCAGCATCAGCCAGCCCGGCTACCGGCCCACCCCTGAGGACGGCCAAGCTTTCATGCAAGAACTCGACGCTGCCCTCCGCCAGAAGGGCTTCTGACAGGCACGCAGCCGCTCCGCCCGCCCCGCCGCCTCGCGCGCCGGGGCTTTTTCTTTTTCCACGCTCGCCCGCCGCCGCCGCTTCGCTCTGCCTTCGAACGATCCCGCCATGCTCGACGCCCTTAAAGCCCTTTTCGACTTTATCCTGCACATCGACCACCACCTCGCCCGCATAATCGCGGCCTACGGCGCGTGGACCTACGGCATCCTCTTCGCCATTATCTTTGTGGAAACAGGCTTGGTGGTTATGCCCTTCCTCCCCGGCGATTCCCTGCTCTTCGCCGCCGGCGCCTTTTGCGCCCGCCCCGAAACCGGTCTGAATATCCACCTTCTTACCCTGCTCCTATGGATAGCCGGGGTGCTGGGCGACAGCCTCAACTACGCGATCGGGGCACGCTTGGGACCGGCCGTCTTTTCCCGCCCCGACTCCCGTCTCCTCCGCCGGGCCCACCTAGAACGCGCCCAAACTTTTTTCCTCTATTACGGCGGGCGCGCCATCCTGCTCGCCCGCTTCGTCCCGGTCGTGCGCACCTTCGTGCCGTTCGTCGCCGGCGTGGGCCGGATGCCCTATCCCCGCTTCCTCGCCTTTAACATCCTCGGCGGCTTCATCTGGATCTACGCCTTTACCTATCTCGGCTTCGCCTTCGGCAATCAGCCCATCGTGCAGAAAAACTTCAAACTGGTCATTCTGGGGATCATCGCGCTCTCGATCATGCCCATCGTGATCGAGTTCATCCGCGCCCGCCGCCGCCCGGCCACATCCGCCTGAACCGCCCGCCACGATGGACGATACCCTTGATTCCCTGCCACCGGAGTTCTCCGGGGCTCCGACCATAGACTTCCGCGCCGAGCTAAACGACGAGCAGTTCAACGCCGTCACCGCCGAACCCGGCCCGCTGCTCGTCCTCGCCGGCGCCGGCTCCGGCAAGACACGCACCCTCACTTACCGGGTCGCCTACCTGCTCTCAATGGGCGTCCGCCCCGGCGAGATCCTTCTGCTGACCTTCACCAACAAGGCCGCGAAGGAAATGCTCGCCCGCGTCGAGCAGCTGACCGGCGTCGAACCCCGCCGCTTTTGGGGCGGCACCTTCCACTCCATCGGCGCCCGCATCCTGCGCATGTATGGCGATGCCGTGGGCCTGCCGAAAAACCCCACCATCCTCGACGCCGATGACGCCGAGTCGTTGCTGAAACTGTCCGTCGAGGCAGAGGATAAACTCTTCTTCAAGGACAAGACCCACCCCAAGCCCGGCCCGCTCCACCACGTCCTCTCCCTCGCCCGCAACACCCGGCTCGATCTCGCCGAGACCGTGTCGCGCCACTTCCCTCAATACCAGGAGATCGCCCACCGCCTGCCGGCCTTTGCCGCCGCCTACGCCGCTCGTAAACGCGAGCAAAACGTGCTCGACTACGACGACCTGCTGGAATTGTGGCTCGACCTGCTGATCAAGGCGCCCGACGTCGCGACGTATTTCTCCACCCGCTTCCGGCACGTCTTGGTCGACGAGTATCAAGATACGAACACGCTCCAATCGGAGATCGTGGACCGCATGGGCGCCCACCACCGCATCATGGCCGTAGGCGACGATGCCCAGTGCATCTACTCGTGGCGCGGGGCCAATTTTGAGAATATCATGACCTTCCCCGACCGCCATGCGGGGACCGTGATCCACCGGATCGAGACCAACTACCGCTCCACCCCGCAAATCCTCGCCCTCGCCAACGGCGTGCTCGAGGCCCAACCCCGCGGCCGCCACTTTGAGAAAAAACTCGTCGCCGCCCGCGCCAACTCCACCAAACCCTACGTTGTCCAAGCCATGGACGACCGCGAACAGGCCGAGTTTATCATCAAGCGCGTGCGCAGCCTCATCGAGGACGACGGCGTCTCCCCCGCCGAGATCGCCGTGCTCTACCGTTCGCATTTCGTCGCCCTGGAAATCCAGCTTGCCCTGTCTCGCGCCGCCATCCCCTACACCATCACCAGCGGAGTTAAATTCTTCGAACGCCAGCATGTGCGCGACCTCGTCGGCCTGATCCAGTTTGTCTACAACCCCGCCAACACCCTGGCCTGGGAACGCATCGCCGTGCTCCTGCCCAAGGTTGGAGAGAAAGGCGCGCAAAAGATCCACGCCGCCGCCCTCGAGCATGCCCGCCTGCTACGACTGGATTTCGTCGATGCCCTCGCGAGCGACGACGTGAAGGCCCGCGTGCCCAAGGACGCCAAGGACGACTGGACCCAGTTTTGCGCCTCCCTCCGCGAGGTCGCCCACGCCCTGCGGGACGAAAAACCCGCCCGCGCCATCGAACTTGCCATCGAAGGCTGGTATGGCGACCACCTGAAGGGTGCCTACGCCGACTATCTCGACCGCCACGAGGAGTTGAAGGCGCTGATCGGCTTCGCCGAACGCTTCGACGATATCCAAGACCTGCTCGCACAGATTGTTCTGCTTAATGGCGAGACCAGCGAGAAGGAGGTCGCCCCGCCCCAGGATGCGATCAAGCTCACCACCGTCCATCAGGCCAAAGGTCTCGAATACGACGCCGTGTTCGTGATCGGCCTCGCCGACGGCTTGTTCCCCGGCCGCCGCTCGATCGAGGACGGGGACGTCGAGGAGGAACGCCGCCTGTTCTACGTCGCTGTCACCCGGGCCAAGAATGAGCTCTACCTCTGTTACCCGAAAGTCGCCTCGCGCGCCGGCCCAGGAGGTATGCTGCTGAACCCCAGCCGCTTCCTCACCGAGCTCTCGCCCTCGCTCTACGAGCCGCTCCGCATCAAACGCCAGTTCGGCTGGTGAGTCCTGCACCGCCGGCCCGCCACCGTTCGCCCCGCACAGGGCAGGACCGATCCCGGACACCGGGCCGTCGTCAAGGGCTTAGGATAAAATTTCGCGCAAACTCTCCAGATCCATTACGGCGGCCACGCTTTCCTCTTGGATGACCGCCTCCGCCAAGGCGGATTTCTCCCGCTGCAAGGCCCGGATTTTCTGCTCCACCGTGCCCGCCGCGATCAAGCGGTAGGCGATGACGGGCTTGGTCTGGCCGATGCGGTGAATACGATCGATCGCCTGGGCCTCCGCCGCCGGATTCCACCACGGATCAAAGAGTATGGCGTAACTCGCCGCGGTGAGATTTAAGCCGAAACCCGCCGCCTTGAGTGAGAGCAGGAAGACCGTCTTGGTCGGATCGCACTGAAACTTGTCCACCAGTTCGGCGCGGTTTTCCGTCGCGCCCGTGAGGATGAGATGCCCGATTCCCCCCGCCTCCAGTCGTTCGCGGATGATTTTTAACATCTCCACAAACTGACTAAAAACGAGCACCTGGTGCCCCTCGTCCGCGAGCTCTTCGATCCGCTCCATCAGGGCGTCGAGCTTGGCGCTCGGCATATTAGAGTGCTCCGCATCGATGAGTCCCGGGTGGCAGCAGATCTGCCGCAGCCGCAGCAGGCTCGCGAGCACATGGAAACGCACCGCGTCGAGCGCGCTCTTGGTCTCGACCCCGAGGATTTGGGCCCGCGCTCGCTTGAGCTCGGCGTCGTAGAGCCGGCGCTGCTCGCCCTCCAGCTCGACCACAATCTCGTCCTCGGTGCGCGGAGGTAGATCCGGCGCCGCCTGGGCCTTGGTCCGCCGCAGGAGAAAATGCCGCACGCGGCGGTGCAACCGGGCCAGCGCCGCCGGATCGGCCTCGGGATACTGCCGCCGGAACCCCGCCTGGTCACCCAGCAAACCGGGCTGCGCAAAGGCGAACAAACTCCACAGATCCGCCAGCCGGTTTTCGATCGGCGTGCCAGTCAACACCAGCCGATGCCGCGCCCGGAGCGAACGCGCCGCCACCGCGACCTGACTGCCCGGATTTTTGATGAACTGGCCCTCGTCGAGCACGACCGCATCCCACGCCTCCGCGCGGAACCTCGCGGCATGCAACCTGAGCTGGGTGTAGTTGGCCACCAGCAGACGAGGCTGCGCCACCGCGCGCGCCGCCGCCCCGCCCGGACCGGGAAAAAACGCCCCGATACCCAGCCCGGGCGCAAAACGCTCCGTCTCCGCCAGCCAGCCATGGGTAACACTCTTCGGACACACCACCAAGGCGCGAAACGGCCCGGCCTCGGGCGCACGAGGTTGCGCCGCGAGGTGCAGCAACCAAGCCAGGGTCTGCACCGTTTTACCCAGTCCCATATCGTCCGCCAGCACCCCGCCGAAACCCTGCCCCGAGAGGTGCGCCAAAAACTGAAATCCCTCGGCCTGATAAGGCCGCAAGGTGGCTTTGAGCCCATCCGGCAACCCCGCCGGCGGCAGGGCCGCGATCCGCGCCGCCCGGTCCTGCAAAGCATGGACCCAGAGCGTGTCGCGCGCCGCCAGCGCCTCCGCCTCGAGGGCGAGTTGCAACACATGTAAACGATGCCGCGCAGGCCGGCCGCCGGACGTAACATCGTCCACCCCCAACCCCAGCCGGTCGAGCGCTGCCGCCGCCTCTGCCTCGACCTTCACTTCCTGCGCGACCCGCCTCCAGCCGTGGCGCGGGAGATTCACCCACTTGCCCCTGGCTTTGAGTAATAGCGCCACTTCATCGGCGCTGAGCTTGGTATCCGCCACCTTGAGACCGACGGTGAGGTCGAACCAGTCTTGCTGCGCGTCCGGCGCGGCCGCGATCGAGAGCTCGAGTTGCGCGCGCAAAGGCTCGCCCAGTAGACCAGCCAGTTCAGGGGAAAGCACGACCTCTAGCCCGGCGGGCTGGGCCGCATGCCACGCCAGAAATTCATCCGGGAAATCGTCATCCACCGTGCGCGTCCAAGCCTCCGCCCAGCCGTCCCAGACCAGATCCAACCCGCCGAAGCGCACACTCGCCGCCCGGGCCGACGAGAGATCAAATTCAAGCAAAGGCGCGCCCGCCAGGACCGGCGGCGGAGTCGAGTCCTTGCCCCAGCGCCAACCTGTGCCATCAGCCCACTGCTGCGCGCAGGCCGGTTGTTCCGAGATCGCCAGCAGCTGGGCGTTGAATTCCCGCTCGCGCCCATCCGGGGCGGGCGCGAGCCAGCACTTGAGGCGGGGCTTCAAGGCGATCACCCGCACCTCGGCGCCGAGTCCCGCCGGCAAACGCAGCCCCGCCGCGCGTAGCCGGGGCAGGAGGCGGGGATCCGTCAGCGCCGCCACCGGCAAACGCGTCGAGGGCCCCGGAGCGGGGCCGCGCCACACGCGCCCGTCGAAGAGGTAAAGCGGCTCCGGACGCAGGGTCGCCAGCACCACCGGCTCGGCGACGCGCCCATCCGGCGCGACCAACCGCACATCAAGCTGGTCGGGCCGCTCCGCGCTGAGCGCCGCCTCGGGTGCAAGCGGCTCGGCCTCGATGGTCAAAGGCGTGCCATCAGGCCGCACCAAGGCCCCCCGAATCGCCGCCACGCCAAGCAGACCGGCCACCGCCGCCACCGGCAGGGGCCGGCGATTGGAAAGCCCCGCGGGCGCAAGACGGCACTCGACCGCCAAGGCCGCCCCGAGCGCCGCCTCGGCGGGCGGAAGCGTCTCGAAGTCCGCCGGGCGCAATGTAGCGAGTTCGCTCAACCAGCGCTGCGTCGGCGCACGCCAAGGTTTGCCCGGCTCCGCACGCACCTCCACCAACCAGCCACCCGCTTCATCGAGACGCACCCGCAAACCCGCGCGGCAAGCCAGCAGGGCCGGGTTGGCGAGCTCCGTCTTTTCATCGGCAGTCGGCAGGGCTCGGATCCAGCCCGCGAGTTCATTCTCCAGCGCCAGGTCCCGGACCGCCGCCGGATCCGCTGAGACAAAAAGCGGGCTCGGTGCGACCGCCGCCACCAAGGAGGCCGGATCACGACCATCTCTTGCCCCCGCCTCGCTGGACGCGATCCAGGCCAAGCTGGCCGCGTAGGCGTGCTTGCAACCCACCCCGACCGCGCAAGAACATCGCGCGGTCCAATCACCGCGGGTGTAGAACAAAGTGAGGCCGTAACGCGCTCCGCCCTCAACCTCCGCCTTCACATGATGGTCGGCCTCGGACCAGACGCGCAAAACCGCCCCGCCCTGGAAGTAATCACGGCCGCTCTGCCGCGCACTGGGGTCAAAGAGATCCAGTCGCGCACGCAGCGCGTCAATCGCCTCGGGCGTGCGGACGGTGCGCACGACCGGGGCGCGAAAACGCGGAGGCATTGCCGGCTGGGCGGGTTAATAGACCTGCTCGTCGAGCAGGGCGAGGAGTTCGGCCTCCGTCACGCGGCGCTGCGCCATGGAATCACGCTCACGCAGGGTGAAAGTATCGCCCTCCTTTTCGATGGTGTCGAAGTCGATCGTCACGCACCAGGGCGTGCCGATCTCATCCTGGCGACGGTAGCGGCGGCCGATCGCGCCGGCCTCGTCGTAGAATACGGCATAGCGACGCTGGAGCTTCTTGTGCAAGGCCTGGGCTCGGGCGACGAGAGCCTCCTTGTTTTTGAGCAAGGGCAGGATGGCGACCTTGACCGGCGCGATGCGGGGGCTGAGGCGTAGAACGGTGCGCATCTCGGCATTGCCCTTGTCATCCACGACCTGCTCCTCGGCGTATGCCGCCGTAAGCACCGCGAGGAAAATACGATCCAGACCCACCGCCGGTTCGATGACGTGCGGGACGAACTTTTTCTTGGTCGCCTCGTCGAAGATATCCTGAGGCTTGCCCGAAGCGGCGGCATGCTGACCGAGATCGTAGTTGCCGCGCGCGGCGATACCCCAGAGTTCCTGCACACCAAAGGGGAACTTGAACATGATATCGGTCGTGCCCTTGGAGTAGAACGCCAGCTTCTCCTTGAGGTGATCGTATTCGGAGAGGTGGGAATCGGGCAGGCCGATACTCTTGAGCCAGTCCTTGCACCACTCGATCCAGTAACGGTGCCACTTCGCCCAGTCATCATCCTCGTGAATGAAAAATTCCATCTCCATCTGCTCGAATTCGCGCGAGCGAAAGATGAAATTACGCGGGGTGATCTCGTTGCGGAAGGACTTGCCGGTCTGGGCGATGCCGAAGGGCAGTTTCACCCGGCCGGTGTCGACGACGTTCTTGAAGTCCACAAACATGCCCTGAGCCGTCTCGGGACGCAGGTAGGCGACGGACGAGGCGTCGGTCATGGCACCGACGTTCGTCTGGAACATCATGTTAAAAGCGCGCGGCGGGGTAAGGTCGGGGTTGCCGGTGGCGGGCGAGGGAATGAGCACAATCTCCTCGGGCTTGGCCTCGGTGAAATCCCTGGGCTGGACGGCGGCAAGGGTGCCCTGAATGGCCTTCTTGCGTTTGAGTTGCTCGGCGGCGGCCTGGAGCTCCTCGGTGGTCCGTTCGCTCTCAAGCGCGGAAACGTAGCCGACGGTCTGCGCGACGCCGTCCGCGCCGGTCACGACCACGGGGGCCCAGAAGAGTTGGTCGGCGCGGTAGCGGTTTTTGGAGACCTTGCAGTCCACCAGCGGATCGCTGAAGCCGGCGACGTGGCCGGAGGCCTCCCAGACCTTCGGATGCATGATGATGGAAGTCTCGATACCCACGACATCATCGCGGCGGCGGACCATGTCGTTCCACCAGCAGTCGCGGATGTTTTTCTTCAACTCCACCCCGAGCGGACCGTAATCGAAGAAGCCGTTGAGGCCCCCGTAGATCTCGGAGGATGGGAAAACGAAACCGCGGCGTTTCGCGAGGGAAACGAGGGCTTCCATGAGGTTGGCGGGCGCGGGGGAGGCGGCGGGCGAGGACATAAAGGCCAAGGCTAACGAACGCGCCGGCCGCCGGTCAATGGCGCGCCTCGTCGGAATCCCTTGCGCCGCAAACCTCACTCCCTCGGGCCGGATGGCCTACGTAGTCGGGAAAATTGACAGCCAGACCGGTGAGGACCAAGGTGTGGCTGTTCTTTGGATACGCTTGCCTAAGCCACCGCCGCTTCCTCGGCGTTGGCACGGGGGACCCAAATTTCCGGCGCGCTCTACAGCGTCGGACGGGGCGAAAGGACGCGGGCAACCGCGGCCAAGGTGACCTTCCAGCACCAAGCCCGTCAGCTAACCTCGTCGGCCAATGGGAGGGTGATCCACTGTGACCCGCGTGTGCGGTGTTCCCACGGTCTCCCCAATCTAACCGCGTCCGCGCGCCCCGCCGGGAACACCGGCGAAGCCACGGTCGCACGTCAGGATACCGTCAATGAACTCGTTCCTCGTCTCGCCCTGGGGTGTCGCCGCTATCTGCGCCCACCTCCTCCTCGGCTGCGCCGGCCTCGTGCTGGCTGGCCTCGCCCTCAAGTCCCGCCGCGCCGCCACCCGCCTCACGGTCGGCCTCGCGGCCTTCGCCGGCTTAACCTTGGCCCTCTCTCTGGCCTCCGGTTGGCCCGAACGCGCGGGGATCGCCCTAGCTCTCCTCGCCTCCGCCCCGGTGCTGCTCGGCTTGGTTGTGATCCGTGAGGACGAGG
Organism: uncultured Verrucomicrobiota bacterium; assembly: GCA_903869675.1. GTDB lineage: Bacteria > Verrucomicrobiota > Verrucomicrobiia > Opitutales > Opitutaceae > IMCC26134_A. The sequence continues at coordinate 25,436 of CAIQAB010000025.1, forward strand.
TCGGCGTGGTGATTAAAAAATTCGCCCGCCGCCATCTCCCCGCCGGCCAGCTCATCGCCCTGCGTGACGAGGCCGGCTATCAGGCCGACACCCTGGCGCCCGGCCTCCACTTTGGCCACGGCTTCTGGCAATACACCGTCGCCAAGGCCCCCTTGGTCGTCGTGCCCTCCGGCGAGATCGCCCTCGTGGTCGCCGCCGCCGGCGCCCCCATCCCCGCCGAACGCATCCTCGCCCGCGTCGTCGCCTGCGATGATTTCCAGGACGCGCGCCGCTTCCTGCTCGGCGGCGGCGAAAAGGGCCGCCAGCTCGGCCTGCTCACCGCCGGCTCCTACCGTATCAACCCCGCGCTCTTCACCGTGATCACCGCGCGCAACGCCACCGCTCACGACATGGATCCGGCGGATCTCCACGTTCACTCCGTGCAATCCGACATGGTCGGCATCGTCACCGCCCTCGACGGCCAGCCCATAGCCTCCGGCGAGATCGCCGGCCCCGTCGTGCCCGGCCACGATAACTTTCAGAACGCACGCGCCTTCCTCGACGCCGGCGGCAGCCGCGGCCTGCAGGAACAGGTGCTCCTCTCCGGCTCGTGGAACCTGAACCCCTGGTTCGTCCGCGTCGAACAGGTCCCGATGCTCGCCATCCCCATCGGCTCGGTTGGCGTCGTCATTTCCTACGTCGGCCTCGCCCACGAGGACGTGAGCGGCAGCGCCTTCAAGCACGGCGATCTGGTCAACATCGGCCACAAGGGCGTGTGGGTCTCCCCGCTCAACCCCGGCAAACACCCGATAAACACGCGCATCATGCGCGTCGAGTTGGTGCCCACCACGAATATCGTGCTGAACTGGGCCAACCGCACCGAGTCGCACCACTACGACTCCAAGTTGAGTTCCATCACCGTGCGTTCGAAGGACGGCTTCGCCTTTAATCTGGACGTCGCCCAGATCATCCACGTCGGCGCGCTTGATGCCCCCAAGGTAATCTCCCGCCTGGGCTCGATGCAGAACCTCGTGGACCACGCCCTCCAGCCCATCGTCGGCAACTATTTCCGCAACTCCGCCCAGCACCACACCGTGCTGGATTTTCTAAACGCCCGCAGCGATCGCCAAGCCGAGGCCGCCGGCCACATCCGCGCCGCCCTCGCCGCCTACGACGTGCAGGCGATCGACACCCTGATCGGCGACATCACGCCCCCCGCCGAGTTGATGAAGACCCAGACCGATCGTAAAATCGCCGAGGAGGAGAAAAAAACCTACGAGACCCAGGAGGCCGCCCAAAATCAGCGCCAGGAACTCGTCCGCGCCACCGCCCTCGCCAACATCCAGCAGCAGATGGTGGACGCCGATCAGGGCGTGCGCATCGCCGAACTGCGCTCCCAGTCCGCGATCAAACAGGCGACCGGCGAGGCCGAGTCCCTCCGCCTCCGCGCCCTCGGCGAAGCCGAGGGCATCCGCGCCACCGGCGATGCCAAAGCCCAGGCCTACCGCGCCGGCGTCGAGGCCCTCGGCGCCCAGAGCTACACCCTCATGCAGCTCACCCAGACCCTCGCGGATAAAAACATCCGCATCGTGCCCGACGTCTCCGTGACCGGCGCGACCGGCGGCTCCGGCCTGCTCGACACCATGCTCGCCCTCCTCGCCCGCGAAAAAACCCGCGATCCCGGAGCAAACTAAGCCGCGATCGCACGCCTGCCTAAATTTCTTCATGCGCGGACGCTTGTTCAACCGTCCGCGCATCCCATACACGCAGCCGGGAGGCATCGGCCAGTCCTTTAGGGACGCCAATTTCCCCTCCGCCACGCACCCAATCTTTCCCTTGGCCCGCGCCGGTCTGCCGCCCATGGTCTTGGCGAACCATGGACGACCTTTCCCAGCTCTTCGCCCAAAACCGTGACTGGGCCGATACCATCACCCGCCGCGACCCCGATTTTTTCGTCAAGCTCTCGCGCCAGCAAAACCCCGAATACCTCTGGATCGGCTGCTCCGACAGCCGCGTGCCCGCCAATGAGATCATCGGGCTGCTGCCGGGCGAGGTCTTCGTCCATCGCAACATCGCCAACGTGGTCGTCCACACCGACCTGAATTGCCTCTCCGTCCTCCAGTTCGCGGTCGACGTGCTGAAGGTGAAGCACGTCATGGTCGTCGGCCACTACGGTTGCGGCGGCGTGCGCGCCGCCCTGCGCTGCGACCGCGTCGGCCTGGCCGACAACTGGCTGCGCCACGTGCAGGACGTAAAGAGCCGCCACGAGGCGTGCATCCACGCCCTGAACGGCGAGGACACCCGCGCCAACCGGCTCTGCGAGCTGAACGTCATCGAGCAGGTCTCGAACGTCTGCCAGACCACCATCGTGCGCGACGCGTGGGAACGCGGCCAGGCCCTCACGGTGCACGGCTGGATCTACGGGCTAAAAGACGGCCTGCTGCGCGATCTGCACATGACCGCTGAATCCGCCCCCGAGGCCGAGGCCGCCTACCGCTCCGCCGTGGCTAATCTCTCTGGATAAAAGCGCGTCACGCGCTTTACCCTCGTTTAAGCCCAAAACCCAACTTGGCTCGCTCCGTGTCAGACCCGCTACCACCCACCCCGTCGGTTGATGTAGAAATCGCGCGACGCATCACCGTCATCACTAGTCGGGCGGTGCTCTTGTTTGGCGTGTCGGGAGCGATCGTTTTCCCCTTGGTCGCACCGGATAGAGTAGGCCGGGTCTATGTTTGTGTGCTCTTGGCCGCATTTGCCGCGTTGTGTCTTACCCTGGTCCAACGCGGATTCGTAAAACTTTCCTCTAAAATACTGGCTTTAAGTATTTTAACTGGAATTTTATTAGGCGGAATTTTTAATGGGGGCATCGAAGCGCCGGTGATCGCCAGCTGCATCACGCTCGTCAGCTTTTGCACCTTGGTTTTCGGGCTACGCAACGCCTTGGCCTATACCGCCGCGTGCTCGATTGTATTCACCCTGTTAATCGCCTTTGTTGAGCCGGTGGTCCCGCCCGGGAAGCTGCGCGCGATGGTCAGTATCATCCTGGCGCTGGTCAACGCACTGATACTTTGGGAAACGACCCGGATTTTGCGTGGTTCGGCCGCGGAGGCCCGCGCGGAGGCCGAGCGCCGGGCGCAGACCGAGGTGGCTTTGCGCGAAAGCGAAGAACGCTTTCGCCGTCTGGCGGATAACGCCCCCGATGTGATCTTCCGTTATCGCTTGGATACTCAGCCCGGACACTGCGACTACATCAATAGCGCCGTAGAACGCATGCTCGGATACCAGGCCCAAGAGTATTATGCAGACCCCGGCTTAACCAATAAAGTCATCCACCCCGACGACCGCCCGCTCTTCCAAGCGCTGATTGAAAAGGATCAACTGCCGGGCGACGTAATCTTGATACGCTGGATCGCCCGAGACGGCCGGATCGTTTTTACCGAACAGCGTATCGTGCCCATCCACGATGCCAACGGACACCTCGTTGCGATTGAGGGTATCGCACGCGATGTGACGGCCGCGCGCGCGGAAAGCGAACGCTTGCGCGTGATCGAAAAGCAGCTCTACCAAGCCCAAAAAATAGACGGGATCGGCACCCTCGCCAGCGGGATAGCGCATGATTTCAATAACATCCTCACGGGGATACTGGGCTATAACGAGCTCGCCTCCGTTTCGCTTCCACCAGCGACGCCCGCCCACGGTTACCTCGAAGAAGTGCGCAAAGCCGGCCTTCGCGCCCGCGATCTGGTTGCCCAGATCTTGAAATTCAGCCGCCGCCACGAAACCCGGCGCACCAGCATCGACCTCGCCACCGCTGTGGCGGATACCCTGCGCTTCCTGCGCTCGACCACGCCGGCCACGATCAATTTCGTAACCAGCCTCAAGCCAGGCGTCATCGAAGCCGACGAGACGCAGATTCACCAGATTGTGCTGAATCTCTGCACCAATGCAGTTCAAGCCATGTCCGATCGCCCAGGCACCTTGTCCATTTCAGTCGATACAGTGACGGTGAATCAGGAGCTGGCCAATAACACCAAACCTCGGGTGGTCCCGGGTGTTCACTTGTGCCTAACCGTCAAGGACACCGGTCGCGGGATGGACGAAGCCACCGCCAATCGCGTCTTCGAAGCCTTCTTCACCACCAAAAACGTCGGCGAGAGCACCGGGTTGGGACTGGCCGTGGTGCTGGGTATCGTCACCAGTCATCACGGTGGCATTACCTTTGAAACGTCACCCGAAGCCGGCACCACCTTCCACGTCTTCCTGCCGGTCCAAACCGCCAAGGCCCCTATACCACCCGCTCCCTCTACCCTGCCCCGGCGCGGGGGAGGCGAGAAGGTGCTGATCATAGACGACGAGCAATCCGTCGGCACCTTCATTGCCCTCCGGCTAGAGCAACTCGGCCACCGTGTCATCACATTCAACGATCCGCGCCTCGCTCTTGCCGAGATAAAGGCCAATCCCGAAAAAATCGACGCGCTCATAACCGATCTCACCATGCCCGGCATTACCGGATTCGACTTGCTCGTTGAGCTAAAGACGTTTGCCCCAAATTTGCCCAGCGTGCTGGTCACTGGCAACCTGAACGCCATCTCCACCGCCAAACTCGCCGAACTGCATTCGGTCGTAGTGCTGGAAAAGCCGTTCACCGGCGATGAACTCGCCCAGGCCGTGCGCAAAGCGTTGGATATGGCGCACCCCACCCAGTCGCCGGCCTAGTTGGGCACAAGCAGCTGTCTGGATAGCCTCCGGCGCAAAAGGCGGACTCATTCAACGGGGTCCGCAGTGATCAGAGCATCCGCACCGCACCACCTCCCGACTGGATAAGTCGGGCGGCGGCTACCCTACGGCCCCGGCGCGGCTCAGAGGCTCTGGGCGGCGGCGACCACGGCCTCGGCAGTGATGCCGAGTTCCTTCATGACCGTGCCACCGGGGGCGCTGATGCCGAAGCGATCGATACCGATCACCTTGCCGTCGAGGCCGGTGAACTGATGCCAGAGGCCGGATACGCCGGCCTCGATCGCGACGCGCTTGCGGCAGGAGGAGGGCAGCACGCTCTCGCGGTAGCCCGGGCTCTGGCGCTTGAAACGCTCGAAGGACGGCATGGAGACCACGCGCACACCCGCGCCGAGGACCTTCGCGGCGTTGACGGCAAGGTGCAGTTCGGAACCGCTGGCGAGCAGGATGTGGGTCAGCTCAGCGGTCTCGCGGATGGCGACGTAGCCGCCGTGCAAGACGCCGGAGCGGCGGGCCTCAGCGGAGATTTCGTTCAGGATGGGCATGGCCTGGCGCGAGAGCGCGAGCAGGGTGGGTCCGTCGTTGCGGCTGAAGGCGGCGGCGAAGGCGCCGGCCGTCTCCTCGGGGTCACCCGGGCGGATAACATCAAGGCCGGGGATGACGCGCAGGCCGGATACCGTCTCGACCGGCTGGTGGGTGGGGCCGTCCTCGCCTACGCCGACAGAGTCGTGGGTGTAGATGTAGGTGACCGGCAGCTTGCAGAGCGCGGCCAGGCGCATGGCCGGGCGGGAGTAGTCGGCGAACACCAGGAAAGTGGCGATGGAGGGCTTGAAGATGCCGTCGTAGGCGATGCCGTTGGCCATGGCGGCCATGGCGTGCTCGCGGATGCCGAAGCGGATGTTACGGCCGGCGCGGTTGCTGGCGTCAAAATCCTTGTCGGTGGCGATGTAGTTGAGGGTCGAGCCGTAGAGGTCGGCCGAGCCGCCGATGAGCAGGGGCAGCTTGGCAGCGAGCGGCTGGAGCACCTGCTGGCCGGCGGCGCGGGAGGCGAGCTTCACGTCCGCGGCAAAGGCCGGGATGGCGGCGCCGAGTTCCTCGGCCGTCACGACGGCGGAGCGGCTCTCCAGCAACGCAGCCTTCTCGGGATTGGCGGCGGCCCACTCGCTGAAGGTCTTTTTCCACTTCTTGTAAGCCCGCTCGGTCTTTTTCTTAAGCCCGTCGAAGTGGGCGCGAACCTCGGGGCTGACGAAGAAATGCTGGTCGGCGGGCAGCCCCAGGCCGGCGCGCGCGGCGTCGATGAACTTGGCGCCGCCTTCGCCGTGGCCCTTCGAAGTGCCGGCGACTTCGGGGATACCCTTGGCAATAATGGTCTTGGCGATGATGAGGTTGGGCGCGCCAACGGCCTTCTTGGCCTTGGCCACAGCCTTGGCGATGGCGGCGATATCGTGGCCGTCGACCAATTGGACGTTCCAGCCGAGGGCCTTGAAACGCTTCACGAAGTCATCATCCTGCGACTTGTTGGCCATCGCATCGAGGGTGACGTCGTTGCTGTCGAAAATGACGATGAGGTTATCCAGCTTTTGGTGGGCGGCGAAGGACACGGCCTCAAGCGCGACGCCTTCCTGCATGCAGCCGTCGCCCGCGAGGGCGATCACGTGGCTGTCGAAGATCGGGTGCGTCTCGGTGTTGAAGCGGGCGGCGGCCATCTTGCCGGAGATTGCGAAGCCGACGGCGTTGGCGATACCCTGACCGAGGGGGCCGGTGGTCGCCTCGATGCCGGGGGTCTCGTGGAACTCGGGGTGGCCGGGGGTCTTGGAGTGGAGCTGGCGGAAATTCTTCAGCTCATTGAGCGAGAGATCATAGCCGCTGAGATGCAGCCAGGAGTAGATGAACATCGAGCCGTGGCCGGCGGAGAGCACAAAGCGGTCGCGATTGAGCCAGCGCGGGGCGCTGGGGCAGTGCGAGAGCGCGCCACCGAAAAGGGCGGCGCCGACTTCGGCGGCGCCGAGCGGCAGGCCGAGGTGGCCGGAGTTGCTCTTATGGACGGCGTCCATGGCGAGGCCACGGGCTTGGTTGGCGGCTAAGGCAAGGAGGGGGAGATCGAGGGCCATAGGGAAAAGATTAAGGCTGGAGTTGAAGTTTAAGAGAGGGAGGTGACGGACGTGAAAGGGACTGAGTAGAAAGGCGCGGCGTGTCGGGGGAAGCCCAAAGCCCATGAAAATGATCGCAGGCGGGAAAAATTCCGCCGAACCCTTGGGCCAGTGCTACACGAAAGTAGCGGGGAACGAGACGTTTCTGCGTAAAAAAACCCCGGGGGCACCGGGGTTTGGAAAGAGAATCGGCGGAGGGGCCGACAATCAGGCCGAGGCGGCGGCGGACTTGGCGTCGTAGCGCTTGACGTTGACCTGCATGGCGGCCTTGCCCTTGAGATCGCGGAGGTAATAGAGGCGGGCGCGGCCGATCTCGGCCTCGCGATCCACCTCGATCTTCTCGATGTTCGGGGAGTTGACCGGGAACACGCGCTCCACGCCCTCGCCGTAGCTGATGCGGCGGACGGTGAAGGTCTCGTGGATGCCATGACCCTTGCGGGCGATGACGATGCCGGCGAAGAGCTGGGTGCGCTCTTTGTCGCCCTCGCGGACTTTGGTGTGCACCTTCACGCCGTCGCCGACCTTGAAGGACGGAACGCTGCGGATCTGGGCGGAGGTGATCTCTTTGATGATCGGGTGGCTCATGGCGGTAAAGTGATTAAGGTTTTTCGAGTAAATCGGGGCGGACGAGGCGGGTTTTCTCCACGCGCTGCTCGTGTCGCCACTTTTCGATTTCAGCGTGGTTGCCCGAAAGGAGCACTTTCGGCACGGACTGACCTCGGAATTCGGCGGGACGCGTGTATTGCGGGAAGTCGAGAAAACGACCGGTGAAGGATTCGTGTGTCAACGACTTTTCGTCGCCGAGCACGCCAGGGATGAAACGGGCGAGCGCATCAATGACCACGGCGGCCGCCAGTGTGCCGTTGGTCAGCACATAGTCTCCGATGCTGATTTCCTGGTCGATCACGGTGTCGCGGATGCGTTGGTCGATGCCTTCGTAATGACCGCTGAGAAAAACCAGATGCGACTGGACGGACAACTCACGGGCAATTTTCTCCGAGAACGGCACCCCGTCCGGCGTCAGATAAACCCGCCGGCAACCCGGGGTCTGGAGCTGCTCAATGGCAGCGACCACCGGCTCGGGCTTCATCACCATGCCCGCGCCCCCGCCGAAGGGGCGGTCGTCAGCTGTGCGATGTTTATCGGTGCACCAAGCGCGAACATCGTGGACCGACACGCCGAGGAGCTTGGCCTCGATCGCCTTGCCCAGGATGCTCTCGGCCAGAAAGCCGTCGAGCATGCGCGGGAAGAGCGTCAGGACATCGATTTGCAACGACATGGGTGAAAACGAAAGCGCCCCGGACGACGAGTCCGGGGCGCGAAAGGGACGGAAGCAGGCTAAATCAGGCGGCGGGCGTCTCGGCGGCGACCGGAGCGGCGGCGGCTTTACGGGCGAGCTTGATCAAGCTGTGGGCGGTATCGGTGGGCAGGGCGCCCTTGCTCAGCCAGTAGTCAGCGCGCTCGAGACGAAGGATCAGGCCATCCTTCTTGGCGCGGGGGTTGTAGGTGCCCAGCACCTCGGTGGAGGCGCCGTCACGACGGGAGCGGGCCTCGGCGACCACCACGTGATAGATGGGGTTGTGGGTCGAGCCGATGCGGGAGAGGCGGATTTTAAGGGCCATGGAAGATCGAGGGACGAGGGCTGGTGATTTGGAAAAAGGTGGAAAACACGGGTCACAAGCGCCGGTGTCAAGCCGCCATTTCCCGTCCGCCATACCTAGGTCGGCGGGCGCCCCAGAGAAAAGACCATCTCAGCGGGCAGCCATCGGAGACAAACCTTGACCGCATCCCCACCCTGCTGGGACTTTGCTTCTTTATGAAAGCCGGAATCGTCGGTCTCCCCAACGTGGGCAAGTCCACTCTCTTCAACGCCCTCACCCGCTCCCGCAAAGCCGAGGCGGCAAACTACCCCTTCTGCACCATCGACCCCAATGTGGGCGTGGTCACCGTCCCCGACGACCGGGCCTACGTGCTGAAGGACATCGCCAAGACCAAGGTCGTGATCCCTGCCGTGATCGAGTTCGTCGACATCGCCGGCCTCGTCGCCGGCGCCAGCAAGGGCGAGGGCCTCGGCAACCAGTTCCTCGCCAACATCCGCGAGACCGACGCCATCGTGCACGTGGTGCGCTGCTTCGAGGACCCCGACGTCATCCACACCATGGGTTCCGTCGATCCGGTGCGCGATATCGAGGTCATCACCACTGAGCTTGTGCTCGCCGACCTTGAATCAGTCGAAAAGCGCCTGGCCAAGACCCAGAAACTCGCAAAGTCCGGTGACAAGGACGCCCAGGCCGAGCTGGCCATTCTGGAGAAGCTCATCCCTCACCTCAACGCCGGCAAACCCGCCAACGTCCTCGACGCCACCGACGACGAGAAGAAGCTGCTCCAGTTCTTCCAGCTCCTCTCCGCCAAACCCGTGCTCTACGCCTGCAACGTGGCCGAGGGCGACCTCGCCGACGCCGAGGCCAACCCCTTCGTGCAAAAGGTCGCCGCCTTCGTGAAGGCCCATCACGACGCCGCCTACGTGCCCATCAGCGCCCGCATCGAGGCCGAACTCATCGACCTCTCTCCCGAGGAGGCGAAGGAGTTTTTGAAGGACCTCGGCGTGACCGATTCCGGCGTGTCCAACCTCATCCGCGGCAGCTATTCGCTGCTCGGTTTGCAGACCTACTTCACCGCCGGGGAAAAAGAGGTGCGCTGCTGGACGATCAAGAAGGGCTGGAAGGCCCCGCAGGCCGCCGGCGTGATCCACACCGACTTCGAGAAAAACTTCATCAAGGCCGAGGTCGTGACCTACGAGGATCTCGTGCGCCTTGGCAGCACCGCCGCCGCGCGCGAAGCCGGCAAGTATCGCCTCGAAGGCAAGGAATACGTCTTCCGCGACGGCGACGTCGCCCTTTTCAAGGTCGGCGCCTGAGCCGGAAACTTTCCGGTTTTTCCGTTTGTGACTGCCGGCGACGTGGAGCGATCTCATGCGTCCGCGCCGTCTGGTTTTTGCGGCGGTGTCTATCTCGCAGCGCTTGGTTTTTCCAAGCTGGCTTGCGTGCCTTTTTCCCAGGCCAGGCCCCAGTCGCGGATGTTTTTGAGCACGGGCATTAGCGCGCGGCCCTTTTCGGTGAGGCAATAGGCGAGGTGTTTTGATCCCAGGGTGGCGCTCACCTGTGAGACGATGTCGTGCGCCAGCAGGCGGGCGAGTCGCTCGCTGAGCACATTGGTGGGGATGCCCTCGGGCGACGTGGCAAAGTCCTTGAAGCGCGTTTTCCCCAGCACCAAGTCACGAATGATCAGAAGCGTCCAACGGTCGCCGAAAACATCGAGCGCACAGGCGACCGGGCATGGCGAACGACGCTCGGGGGCCGGAGCCGGAGGTTTTTCGGAGACACGTATAGCCATTCCGACATTTCGCAGTAAAAAATACTTGCATTCAACAAGTAATTTTACTTTTAAAACGCAAGTATGCCGAACGCATGTGCAACCGCCACCGCCCTGCCTCGTCTGGCCCCGCCGGGGGCCGGGCTGCCGAAAGTCGAGTTGTTTTTCGCCCGCCTGATTTTCCAATTTGGCCGGCGCACCACCTCCCTGGCCGCGGCGCAGGCAACCTTGGTGCGCGAGCGTGAAGCCATCCTGGGGCTGGTGCGGAGGCTTGATGCGGCGACGGGCGCGAAGCGGGTGTTGATCCGTCGCCTGCCGGGGCTGGAGGACAGCAGCCGGTATTGGTCGGTGTTTATGACCCTCGATCATTTGCGCATCGTGAATGAATCGATGGCGGGCATTATGTCCGAATTACTGGCGAGCCGGGTGCCGCCAGGCGAGGCAAGCACGGCGGCGGTGAAGCCGGCGGCGGAGGTTGGGGCCGAGGTGGTGGATGCCTTCGTGGCGTCGTGTGAGCGACTGGCGCGGACGGTGGCTGGCATTGAGGCAGCAAGGCTTCAGACGGCCGTGCGATTTCCGCACCCGTGGTTTGGTCCGCTGGATGCCGCCGCGTGGCATTTCATGGCGGGGTTTCACCTGCGTCTGCATCGGAAGCAGGTGGAGCGAATTCTCGGCGGGAGGTGATGTCAGTTCGTTCAGAAACGGGTAAAGCAAACAGCCGCCCGGGTGAACCGGGCGGCTGTTTGTGATGAAGAACGGGTCGCTAGTGCTCCCCACTACGCAGAAGTGGCGGAGCTTTAGGCGGCGGGGGCGGAGCCGGCGGGGGATTTGGCGGGGACGAGGCCGCCGGTGCCGACGGCGTGGAAGGTGGCGTCGGCGGGCAGGATGACGCGCTCGCAGAAGTTGCCGAAGCCTTCGCCTGTGTTGCGCTCCTTGGCGTAGCGCTTGATAACGGGGGCAAGGAGTTTCACGGCGTCGTCAATCGTGATGCTCGGGGAGACGAGG
>CAIQAB010000026.1 GCA_903869675.1 uncultured Verrucomicrobiota bacterium
AGAGTAGCGGTCTCCAAAACCGTTGGTTGGGGGTTCGATTCCCTCCGCGCCTGCCACTTTCCTTCGATGAAAAACCCTTTCCGCAGCATCCGCATCTTTTTCGGCGAAATCGTCGACGAACTCAAGAAGGCCTCCTGGCCGACTTGGCTCGAATTGCGTGACTCCACTGCCGTGGTGATCGTGGCGTGCGTGCTGCTCGGAGTTTTTACCAGCGTGGCTGACTTTTCCCTCTATCAGGTGGTTGATCTCTTCACGTCTTGGGTTCGATAAGCCTACGCCACCCATGTCCACCCAGACCTCAGTCCCTGCCGGCGCCCAGTGGTTCGCCCTTCACACCCTCTCCGCTCAGGAGAAGAAGGTGAAGACCTACATTGAGAAGTTCAAAACCCAAGAAGAGCTCGACGAGTTTATTTTCGAGGTTCTCCTGCCCACCGAGGTCGCTTCCGAGGTAAAGAACGGCAAAAAGACCACTAAGGTCCGCAACTTATATCCTGGTTATGTCTTCATCCAGATGAAGATGTTCGACGAGGAAAACCGCGTGATCAACAAGCCTTGGTATTTCGTCAAGGAGGTCGCCGGCGTCATCGGCTTCGTCGGTGGGGATCGTCCGGCCGCTTTGCGTCAGACTGAGATCGACGACATCAAGGCCCGCGTCGCCGCCGCATCCGGCAAGGAAGTGCCTAAGGTCACCTTCGACGTTGGTGAAGAAGTAAAGGTCACCGACGGGGCCTTCGAAAACATGACCGGCCGCATCGACGAGGTCGATCCTGCCCGCGGCAAACTCAAGATTTCCGTCTCCATTTTCGGCCGGTTCACCCCGGTCGAGCTCGAATACTGGCAGGTGCAACGTGTTACCGAGTAACGCGACGCCCTCTTTGACACCGCCGACGTTCAGCAAAGAACCACACGTCAACTAAAACACCCGCCAACCTCCCCTTACCATGGCCAAGAAGATCCAAGGCTACATCCGCCTCCAACTGCCCGCCGGCGCCGCGAATCCCGCGCCTCCCGTCGGTCCCGCGCTCGGCGCCCAAGGCGTCAATATCATGGCGTTCTGCAAAGAATTCAACGCCAAGACCAAAGACCAGAACGGCATGATCCTGCCCGTGGTCATCACGGTCTATTCCGACAAGTCGTTCACTTTCATCCTCAAGAGCCCGCCTGCCTCCGTCCTTCTTAAGAAGGCCGCGAACATCGCTTCCGGTTCAGCCAAGCCCAATCAGGACAAAGTAGGCAAGGTGACCAAGAAGCAGCTCGCCGAGATCTATAACCTGAAGAAGGCCGACATGAACGCAAATAGCGTCGAGGCCGGCATCAAGGTCATCGCCGGCACCGCCCGCAACATGGGCATCGAAGTCGTCGATTAATTTATCTTTCCGTTAGACCTACCCATCGCGGGAGCCCCACCCGGGGCGCTTGAACCGCTAAGGAGTCCCACATGCCCAAAACACCCAGCAAACGTTATCGGAGCGCCGTCAAGGTCGCTGACCTCACCAAGAGCTACACCCTCGCCGAAGCGGTCGAGCTCTTGGCTAAATTCCCCAAGACCAAGTTCGACGAGACCGTCGAGCTTTCCTTCCGCCTCGGCGTAGATCCGACCCAAGGCGATCAGATGGTGCGTGGCACCACTCCGCTGCCCAACGGCTCCGGCAAGAAGGTTCGCGTGCTTGTCTTCACCGACAACCCCGAGGCTGCCCTCGCCGCCGGCGCTGATTACGCCGGCCTTCAGGACATGATGGCCAAGGTTTCCGAAGGCTGGGTCGACTTCGATGTCGCCATCGCTACGACCGAGGCAATGAAGCAGGTCCGCACCCTCGCTCGCGTCCTCGGTCCCAAGGGTCTCATGCCCAATCCGAAGTCCGGCACCGTGACGGACGACATCGTCGCCGGTATCAAGGCCGTGAAGGCTGGTCGCGTAGAGTTCAAGATGGACAAGGCCGCGAACGTCGGCGTCGGCGTCGGCAAGCGTTCTTTCACTTCTGCCCAGATCGCCGAGAACGTTGCTGCCGTTATTGATGCGGTCGCCAAGGCCAAGCCCAACTCCTTCAAGGGCGTTTACATCAAATCCATTACCCTTTCCTCCTCGATGAGCCCCGGCGTGCAGCTGGCCTCCACCGAGTTCAGCAAAGCCTAACCCGGAGCCATACCATGAGAGCCGAAAAAAAATATCTTATCTCCGAAGTCGAGGGGCACCTCAAGAAGTCGGATTACGTCATCCTGACCAACTTCACCAAGGTCACTGTCTCTGACACCGCCGAGCTCCGCAAGCGCCTCGAGGTTGAGAAAGCCGAGTTTCACGTTGTTAAGAACAGCTCCTTCCGCGTTGCCGCAAAGGCCTTTGGTTTGCCCGAGGTCGATAACGTCCTTTCCGGTCCCACCGCGATCATCGTGGGCGGACAGAACCCGGCTGGCGTCGCCAAGGTCCTGAAGAAGTTCTTTGACGAGAAGCAGAAGCTTGAGGTCAAAGTGGGCGTTCTCGACAAGAAGGTCTACTCCGCTAAGGACTTGGCCATCATTGCCGACCTGCCGCCCTTCTCGGCCCTGCGTTCCCAGTTCCTCGGCTTGCTCACCAGCAACGCCGCCGCCTTCGTGCGCGTCCTCGACGCCAAGGTCAAAAAGGAGCAACCCGCTGCCTAACCCCTTTCTCCGCCTTGGGATTCATCTCCTTCGGCGGGAAAACCATCCAACGCGACCAGCTAGGGGATACGTCCCTTAAACGCGAGGCATCCGCCACCGCTAGTTTTTCGCAGGAGACATATACACATGAGCACCATCACCAAAGATCAAGTCATCGAGTGGCTGTCCGGCCAAACCGTTCTCGACCTCGCCGCGCTCGTTAAAGAGCTCGAAGGCAAGTGGGGCGTTTCCGCTGCCGCTGCTGCCGGCCCTGCCGCCGCCGCCGGCCCTGCCGCCGCCGCCGCTGTCGTCGAAGAGAAGACCGAGTTCAACGTCATCCTCGTCGAGGCCGGCGCGAACAAGATCGGCGTCATCAAAGAAGTCCGCGCCATCACCGGCCTGGGCCTCAAAGAAGCCAAGGATCTCGTCGAAGGCGCGCCCAAGCCCATCAAGGAAGGCGCGTCCAAGGCAGATGCCGAGGATATCAAGAAGAAGCTCGAGGCCGCTGGCGCTAAGGTTGAGCTCAAGTAAACACTTGGTTCTCAACGCATTACGCTTATCGTTTTCGTCAAGACAGGTCGCGCCCATGCGCGGCCTGTCTTTTGCCTTTTCTCTCTTCCCGTTCTTTTTCGTGTCCGCCGCGCCTTCGGGCTCGGCTTTGGTTTGATGGTTGCGTCGGCGCCTCCGCCGTTCGCCGCCCCCCGTATTTTTTCCTCACTCCCAACCGGAATTCTCCATGGCCGACCGCACCCACTCTGAGCGTCAAAACTTCGGTAAGCTTCGTGAAGTTGCTCCTCCGCCCAACCTCATCGAAATCCAGATCACATCCTACTTGGATTTCCTCCAAAAGGGATTGCCGGACAAGCAACGCAAGAACCAGGGCCTTGAGGCCGTGTTTCGCGAGATCTTCCCGATCGAGTCCTACGACGCACGTCTGAATCTCGAATACGTGTCTTACACGCTGGGCGACGCCCGTAACACCGAGATCGAGTGTATCAAGGACGGCATCACCTACTCCGTTCCCCTTCACGTGAAGCTCCGTCTCCGCGAAGAGGAGTTCATCAAGGACGAGGAGATCTACATGGGCGAGATCCCCATGGTGACGGAGCGCGGTTCCTTCATCATAAATGGCGCCGAGCGTGTTGTCGTGTCCCAGCTCCACCGCTCCCCCGGCCTCTGTTTCGAGAAGGACCGCCACACCTCCGGCAAGGAGCTCTTCGCCTTCCGCATCATCCCCGACCGCGGCACCTGGCTTGAAGTCCAATTTGACCAGAACGATCTCCTCTATGTTTACCTCGACCGCCGTCGCCGTCGTCGCAAGTTTTTGATTACCACGCTTTTCCGCGCGCTTGGATACTCCGACAACGCCAAGATTCTGGAGCTTTTCTACGAGGTAAAAGACGTTAAGATCAACAAGCTTCTCGACATGGAAAACGTGTCCACGCTCGTCTTCGTTGACGACGTGATCGACGCGCACAAGGGCGTAGTGCTCGCCCGTGCTCTCGAGCAACTCACCAAGCAGACCATCCGCACTTTTGAGAAGCACGATATCACCAGCGTGCGCGTGCTCGATACGGCCGTGGATGACGGCGCCATCGTGCGAGCCCTGAAGAAGGATCCCACCATAAACGAGGAAGAGGCCCTCAAGGAAATTTACAAACGTCTCCGCCCGGGCGAGCCTGCCACCATCGCCAATGCCAAGGCCCTTCTGAAACGCCTCTTTTTTGATCCCAAGCGCTACGACCTCGGCGCCGTTGGTCGCTACAAGATCAACCAGAAGCTGCATCTCGAAACCCCCATTGAGCAGCGTATCATCACGACTGATGACATGATCCAGTCGACCAAGTATCTCGTTCGCCTCAAGCGCGGCGAGGGAGTGGTGGACGACATCGATCATCTCGGTTCCCGCCGCGTTCGCACCGTCGGCGAACTTCTCGCCAACGAGTGCCGCAAGGGTCTGGCCCGCACCGAACGTCTGGTCCGCGAGCGCATGACCATGTATGACCAGTCGGTAGACTCTATCACCCCTAACAAGTTGATCAATCCTAAGGCTTTGACCACTGTTGTGCGCGATTTCTTCGCCCGCTCGCAGTTGTCTCAGTTCATGGACCAGATCAACCCGCTCGCCGAGGTCACGCACAAGCGCCGCCTCTCCGCGCTCGGGCCAGGTGGCCTGAACCGCGACCGCGCCGGCTTCGAGGTGCGCGACGTGCATCCCACGCACTACGGCCGCATTTGCCCCATCGAGACCCCCGAAGGTCCGAACATTGGTCTGATCAACTCCCTCTCCACCTACGCCCGCGTCAACGAGTATGGCTTCATCGAGGCTCCCTACCGCTTGGTGAAGGACGGCCGTGTCACCGACAAGATCGAGTATCTCACCGCTAACCAAGAGGAAGGCAAAGTCATTGCCCAGGCGAATTCTGAACTCGACGAGAAAAACAACTTCGTCGGCAAGGTCACCGTCCGCAAAGACGGCGAGTTCCTTGAAGTGAAGGCCGAAGAGGTCAACCTGATGGACGTCTCGCCCAAGCAGGTTATCTCCATCGCGGCCGGCATGATCCCGTTCCTCGAGCACGACGACGCCAACCGCGCGCTGATGGGTGCGAACATGCAACGCCAAGGCGTGCCCCTTCTCCAGACCGAGGCCCCCTTCGTGGGCACCGGCATCGAGGAGCGCGTCGCCCGCGACTCCAAGATCGTCGTCGTCGCCGACGAGGGCGGTTACGTCGCCTCGGTTGACGCCAAACGCATCGTCATCTCCAAGGACGGGGAACTCCCCCGCAATTTTGAGAAGAATCCCAAGACCGACGCCAAGACTGGCGTGCAGGTTTACGAATTGCGCAAATTCATGCGTTCCAACGCTGGAACCAACTTTAACCAGCGCCCCATCGTCAAGAAGGGTCAGAAGATCAAGTCCGGCGATATCATCGCCGACGGCCCTTCCACCGACCGTGGCGAGATGGCCCTCGGGCGCAACGTTCTGGTCGGCTTCATGCCTTGGAACGGTTATAACTTCGAAGACGCCATCCTCATCTCTGAGAAGGTGTTGAAGGAGGATATCTTCACCTCGATCCACATTCAGGAATTCGAGGTCACGGCCCGCGACACCAAGCTCGGGCCTGAAGAAATTACCCGCGACATCCCGAACGTCGGGGAAGAGGCGCTCAAGAATCTCGATCACAACGGCGTCATCCGCGTAGGTGCCGAGGTGAAGCCTGGCGACATCCTCGTCGGCAAGATCACCCCGAAGTCCGAGACCGAGCTCGCCCCTGAGGAAAAGCTCCTTCGCGCCATCTTCGGCGAGAAGGCCGCTGACGTAAAGGACACCTCTCTTATCGTCCCCTCCGGCGTTACCGGCATCATCATGGACGTTAAGGTTTCAAGCCGCGTGGACTTCGAGAAGGAGAAGCTCTCTCCCTCCGACCGCCGTCGCGAAATCAAGCAGATCCAAGAGGAATATAAGACCCAGATGGACAAGCTCCGTGAGTCCCTCACCGAGGCCCTGTCGAACATCCTCCTTGGCGAAAAGATCCCCCTCGACGTCATAAACGGCGCTACCCAGGAGATCATTATTCCCGCCAACCGCAAGATCACCAAGACTTTGCTGCGTAAGCTAGCCGCCGTTTCCAAGCACGTTGAGATCGACCCGTCCCCGGTTCGCATCAAGATAATGGAGATCATCGCTTCCTTCCAGTCCCGCTTCGATGAGCTGGAGACCGACCGCGAGCGCAAGGTTGCCGGCATCGAGTCCGGTGATATCGCTGGCGACGGCTCAATCAAGCAGGTCAAGGTCTACATTGCCACCAAGCAAAAGCTTGAGGTCGGTGACAAGATGGCCGGTCGCCACGGTAACAAGGGCGTGGTCGCCAAGATCGTTCCGGTCGAGGATATGCCCTTCCTCGCCGACGGCACCCCGATCGAAATCTGCCTTAACCCCCTCGGCGTTCCGTCCCGCATGAACGTGGGCCAGGTTCTCGAGACGCACCTTGGCTGGGCTTGCAAAAAGCTCGGTATCAAGGTCGCTACGCCCGTCTTCGACGGTATCCCGGAGAAGAAGGTTCGCGAATACCTGAAGGACGCCAACAAGGTCGAGACCGATGCCGGCGGCCCCATCACCGTGACCACGGCCGGCAAGGCCACTCTCTTTGACGGTCGCACCGGCGAGAAGATCGATCAGCAGGTGGTGGTCGGCTACATCTACATGATGAAGCTAAACCACTTGGTCTCCCACAAGATCCATGCCCGCGCCGTCGGTCCTTACTCCCTCGTCACCCAGCAACCGCTGGGCGGCAAGGCCCAGTATGGCGGCCAGCGCTTCGGCGAGATGGAGGTTTGGGCGCTCGAAGCCTATGGCGCGGCGCACACCCTTCAGGAATTGCTCACCGTCAAGTCCGACGACGTGCAGGGTCGCACCAAGATCTACGAGTCCCTCGTCAAGGGCGACAACACCCTTCAGGCCGGCACGCCCGAGTCCTTCAACGTGCTTATCAAGGAAATCCAGTCCCTCGGTCTGGATATCCGTCTCAATAAGCGCGACGCTCTCGGCAATCTAGTCGAGACCCGCCCGCCCTCCGCCGCCCAGATTGCCTCCGGCAATCCTCGCGCCACCAGCCTCTAAATCTTCAAAAACTAGGGAATTATCATGAGCATCCAACCCAATGAAGTCGCCGCCGGTTCGCGCGACGACGTTCGCTCCGCCCTCGGCGGGGACGAAAATCCCTTCGATTGCGTCTCTATCACCGTCGCATCGCCCGAGACCATCCGTAACTGGTCCCGCGGCGAGGTGAAGAATCCCGAGACGATCAACTACCGCACGTTTAAGCCCGAGCCGGGTGGCCTCTTCTGTCAGAAGATTTTCGGCCCGGTCCGCGATTACGAGTGCGCCTGCGGCAAGTATAAGCGTATCAAGTATAAAGACGTTATCTGCGATCGCTGCGGCGTTGAAGTCACCGTCGCCCGCGTCCGCCGCGAGCGCATGGGCCACATCGAGTTGGCCGTGCCCGTCACGCATATTTGGTTCCTCAAGAGCATGCCCAGCCGTCTTGGCCTGCTCCTCGACATGACCGCCCGCTCCCTCGAGCGCGTCATTTATTACGAGAACTACATGGTGATTGATCCGGGCAAGACCCCCCTCGAGCCCAAGCAACTTCTCACCGATACCGAGTATCGTCAGGCCCTCGACGAATACGGCGACGATTCCTTCGTCGCCAAGATGGGCGCCGAGGCCCTGCGCGAGTGCCTGAAGCTCATGGACATGGACGCCACCGTGGCCGAGCTCCAGGAGAACATGCGCGCGACCAAGTCGAAGCAGATCAAGAAGAAGCTCTCCAAGCGCCTCAAGGTTATCCAAGGCTTCATCAATTCCAAGTCCCGTCCTGAGTGGATGGTCTTGGAGGTGTTGCCTGTCATCCCGCCCGATCTCCGTCCCCTCGTGCCTCTTGAGGGCGGCCGCTTCGCCACCTCCGATCTGAACGATCTATACCGTCGTGTCATCAACCGCAACAATCGTTTGCGGAACCTGATGAACCTGAAGACGCCTGACGTCATCATTAACAACGAGAAGCGCATGCTTCAGGAGTCGGTCGACGCCCTCTTTGACAACGGCCGTCACGGTCGCCCTGTCACGGGCGCCGGCAACCGCCCCCTCAAGTCCTTGTCCGACATGCTGAAGGGCAAGCAGGGCCGTTTCCGGCAAAACTTGCTCGGCAAGCGCGTCGACTATTCCGGTCGCTCCGTGATCGTCATCGGCCCCGAGCTGAAGCTCAGCCAGTGCGGTCTGCCCAAGAAGATGGCGCTCGTGCTCTTCGAGCCGTTCATCATTCGTCGCCTGAAGGAGTTAGGCTTTGTCCACACCGTCCGCGGCGCCCGCAAGATGATCGAGAAGAAGTCCCCCGAGGTCTGGGACATCCTCGAGGAAGTGACTAAGGGCCACCCGGTTCTCCTGAACCGTGCCCCCACGCTGCACCGTCTTTCGATTCAGGCTTTCGAGCCCGTGCTGATCGAGGGCGAGGCTATCCGCGTTCACCCGCTCGTTTGCACGGCCTACAACGCTGACTTCGACGGCGACCAGATGGCCGTGCACGTTCCCCTCTCACTCGAGGCCGTGATGGAGTGCAAACTCCTCATGATGGCGACCAGCAACATCTTCTCGCCCTCCTCCGGCAAGGTTATCCTCACTCCCTCCCAAGATATCGTCCTCGGCGCGTATTACCTGACCATCGAGCCCCGCAAGAAGGCTCCCGCCGGCGTGCACGTTCCCTTGTTGTCCGGCCTTCACGAGGTCCTTTACGTCAAGGCCGACGGCGCGTTGAAATTCCACGATTGGATCGACGTCCCTAACCCGGATTTCGGCCGCGACACCGTTTACGGTAACAAGGATAAACGTATCCTTCGCACCACCGTGGGCCGCGTGATCTTCAACCAGATTTGGCCGGCCGAACTCGGCTTTGTGAATTTCCCTGTTCCGAAGGGCAAGCTGGGTGACATCATCCTCGCCATCACCAAGGTCACCTCCGACGTGATCGTGATCGAGACCCTCGATAAGTTAAAGGATCTCGGCTTCCAGACCGCCTTCCAGGCAGGTATCTCCATCGGTATCGATGATATGATCATCCCCGAGTCCAAGAAGGACATCGTGAAGGAGGCCCGTGTCCGTATCACCGAGGTAGAGGCCCAGTTCTCTAAGGGTATCATCACCGACGGCGAGCGCTACAACAAGGTCGTCGATATCTGGACCGGCGTCACCGACAAGATCGCCAAGGAAGTGTTCGCGAAGCTGGAGAACAACGACGGCAAGGTCGAGGTGAACCCCGTGTTCATAATGATGGACTCCGGCGCGCGCGGTAACAAGCAGCAGGTCCGCCAGCTTTGCGGTGCCCGCGGCCTCATGGCCAAGCCGTCCGGTGAAATCATCGAACGTCCCATCCTGTCCTCCTTCCGCGAGGGCCTGACCGTTCTCGAATACTTCATATCCACCCACGGTGCCCGTAAGGGTCTGGCGGATACGGCCCTCAAGACGGCCGACGCCGGCTACCTCACCCGTAAGCTGTGCGACGTCGCCATGGACGTGGTCATCGCCGAGGAAGACTCCGGCGCCCGCGACGGCATCTGGAAGAAGGCCATCATGGAGGGTGACGACGAAATCGTTTCCCTGCGCGATCGCATTGTCGGCCGCTTCAGCTCCGACGATGTCATTAATCCGCTCGACCCCTCCAAAATCCTCGTTGGTTCCGGCGAGCTCATCACCGAGGAGATCGCTACAGCCATCGTCGATTCCGGCGTGGAGCGCTTGAAGATCATGTCGCCCCTCAGCTCGACCAGCCCGCTTGGCATTGACGCCAAGTGCTACGGCATCAACCCCGCGACCAACAAGGTTGCTAAGGTAGGCGACTCGGTCGGCATCATCGCCGCCCAGTCCATCGGCGAGCCCGGCACGCAGTTGACGATGCGAACCTTCCACATCGGAGGTGTCGCCTCCGGCGGTTTCAAGACGCCCGAAATCCGCGTCCGCACCGGTGGCAAGGTCAAGTATCGCGGCCTGCGCCTTGTGCAGGTCGCCGAGGGTGCGAGCATCGTGCTCAATAAAACCGGTTCCATTCAGATCCTTGATAACGAGGACCGTGAAATCGAGACCTACAACATCGTGGTCGGGTCCGTCCTTCCGGTCGGCGACGGTGAACAAATCAAGAAGGGTGATATTCTCGCCCAGTGGGATCCCTACAACGTCCCCGTGCTCTCTGAAAAGGGCGGCACTTTGGCGTTCAAGGACATGATCACCGGCGTCACCGTGAAGCGCGAGCTCGACGAGGCCACCGGTCGCATCGCCATCGTGGTTATCGAGCATAAGGAAGATCTCAATCCCCAGGTCGAGATCCGCGACGGCGCTAATAAGCCCATCGCTGCCTATTCGATCCCCGTCGGCGCCCAAATCGTGGTCAACGAAGGCGATAATATTCAGCCCGGTGCCCTGCTCGCCAAGACGCCCCGCCAGGCGTCCAAGACCAAGGACATTACCGGTGGTCTCCCCCGCGTCGCCGAGCTGTTCGAGGCTCGTCGTCCAAAGGACGCCGCCGAGATGGCCCGCATCGAGGGTGTGGTCTCTTTTGAGGGCACCCTGCGCGGCAAACGTAAGCTCGTGGTTCGTAACCCCGACACCGCTCAGGAGGAGGAGCACCTCATCCCGGCCGGCAAACATATCATCGTGCAGCCGGGCGACCTCGTTACCAAGGGCCAGCACCTCACGGAAGGCTCCGCCGATCCGCACGAGATCCTCGAGATCCTCGGGCCGGCTGCCCTCTACGAGTTCCTCATCGGCCAGGTGCAGGAGGTTTACCGCCTGCAGGGCGTGACGATCAACGATAAGCACATCGAGATCATCATTCGTCAAATGCTCCGGAAGGTCCGCATCACCGATCCGGGCGACAGCGAGTATTTCTGGGGCGAGCAGGTGGATCGCACCACCTTCTTGGCTGAAAATCGTCGCATCGAAGAGGCCGGCGGCAAGCCTGCCGAGGCCGAGCCTATCCTGCTGGGCATCACCAAGGCTTCCCTTGAGACCGAGAGCTTCATCTCGGCCGCGAGCTTCCAGGAGACGACGCGCGTCCTCACCGACGCCTCTACCCTTGGCAAGATAGACAACCTCCGCGGCTTCAAGGAAAACGTCATCATGGGACACCTCATCCCCGCCGGCACCGGTCTGCCGACTTACAAGAAAGTCCGCATCAGCCTGCCGTTTGGCGCCGACGCCGATGAAGCTGCGCCAGCCGAGGTGGTGTAATCTCCCGCCGCGGTAGCAACGCATCCTGGGCCGCCCGGAATTCCGGGCGGCCTTTTTATTTGCTGATTAATTCCCTCCAAACCCAATTTTTATCCGTATTGTTTTTTGTAGAACATTGATCCATATTGAGATAAATAGGGTATTTATTTCAGCGTCATTTTCGTAAATTCACGCTTGCCAACACGCTCCTGACTCTGCGTGGATTTAAAGTTCATCGAAACTTCCCGCCGGCCCACTCATCTGGCTGCAGTATCGAACCCTCTTTCGGCGTTGGGTTAAGGCTCTGTCCAATAACCTTTCGTCATTTTTTGCGATTCTTGGAAATTTCGCTTGCCCCGGATTTCTCGGAGTCGCAGATTCGTCGTCTTTTCCCTATTTCCCAGCGTCTTTAATCGTCATGCCTACCATCAACCAACTCGTGCGCAAAGGTCGTCGCCAGGTGCGCGCCAAATCCAAGTCCCCCGCTTTGGATAACAATCCTTTCCGCCGCGGCGTCTGCGTGCAGGTCATGACCCGCACCCCCAAGAAGCCCAATTCTGCCATACGTAAGGTCGCGAAAGTCCGCCTCACCAACGGCAACGAAGTGATCTCTTATATCCCTGATGAAGGCCACAACCTTCAGGAGCATAGCATCGTATTGGTGCGTGGCGGTCGCGTGAAGGATCTTCCCGGCGTGCGCTACCACATCGTCCGCGGCACTCTCGATGCCACCGGTGTAGAGAAGCGTCGTCGCTCCCGTTCCAAATACGGCGTCAAGCGCCCCAAGGCCGCCAAGAAGTAATCGCCGCACCTCAAGCCCTTAGCCCTTTTCAAGCACCATGTCACGCCGCCACAGAGCCACCAAGCGTCAGGCAACTCCCGATTCTCGCTACAACAGCACGCTGGTGTCTCACCTCGTCAATGTTGTCATGCAGTCCGGTAAGAAGAATCTCGCCGAGCGCATCGTTTACGGAGCCTTCGAGAAAGTTTCAGAGAAACTCCAAAAGGGCGATCCGGTCGACCTGCTCATCGGTGCCCTGGAGAATGCCCGCCCTCGCCTCGAGGTGAAGAGCCGTCGCGTCGGTGGCGCCACCTATCAGGTGCCCATCGAGATCTCCTACGAGCGCCAAGAGTCGCTCGCCCTCCGCTGGATCGTTACCGCCGCCGGCGGTCGCAAGGGGCAGCCCATGAAGGAGGCCCTCGCCGCTGAGATCGTCGATGCTTACAACAATACCGGCAACGTCGTGAAGAAGAAGGAAGACACCCACAAGATGGCCCAGGCCAACCGCGCCTTCGCCCACCTGCGCTGGTAATCATTCTGCACCCTTCCACTTCGACCCACGCGCACCATGTCCGCCGCCGCCCCTCAGATTACCATCGTCACCGACAAGAGCAAAATCTCGCCGGTTAACTCCAAGGATCGTCCCTTCCCTTTGGAGTGGACGCGTAACATCGGCATCGCCGCCCATATCGACGCGGGCAAGACCACGACTTCAGAGCGTATTCTTTTTTATTCCGGCGCCGTCCACAAGATGGGCGAAGTCCACGAGGGCACCGCTGTTACCGACTGGATGGAGCAGGAGCGCGAGCGCGGCATCACCATCACCGCCGCCGCTATCTCCTGTGCCTGGAACGCCTCCTGCGGTCCGTGGAAGGGAATCAAGCAACGTATCAATATCATTGATACTCCCGGCCACGTTGACTTCACCGCCGAGGTCGAGCGCTCAATGCGCGTTCTCGACGGCGCCGTGGCCGTTTTCTGTGCCGTTGCCGGCGTCCAGCCCCAGTCCGAGACGGTCTGGCGCCAAGCCAACAAATATGGCGTTCCCCGCGTTGCCTTCATCAACAAGATGGATCGCACCGGCGCCAATTTCTTCCGGGCTATCGACGAGATGCGCGAGAAGTTGAAGGCCAATGCTCATGCCCTCTTTCTGCCCATAGGCAACGAGGAGAATTTCAGCGGTGTCGTCGATCTCGTTCAGGAGATCGCCTACCTGTTTGTCGATCCGCTCGACATGGATCTTGATCCCAAGCAGCACCCGATTCCTGAAAACATGGTCGCGCAGGCCAAGGAATACCGCGAAAAGTTGATCGAGGCAGTTTCTGATTTTGATGACGTCCTCGCCGAGAAGTATCTCGGCGGCGAGTCCATATCTCCTGCTGAACTCATGGTAGCCGTTCGCAAGGCCACCGTGTCCATGAAGTTCACCGGCGTGATACCCGGCTCCGCCTTCAAGAAAAAGGGCATTCAGCGCCTTCTCGATTGCGTCGTCAATTACCTGCCCAATCCGCTCGATCTTCCCCCGATGGTCGGCACCAACAGCGACGGCGAGAGCGTCGGCGTCACCCCGGATGACAAGGCCAAGCTTGCCGGTCTTGCATTCAAGCTCTGGACCGATCCCTTCGTTGGCAAACTCGTCTTTTTCCGCGTCTACACCGGGGCGCTCCACAAGGGCACAGCCGTCTATAATCCCCGCACCCGCCGCTCTGAGCGCGTTTCCCGCTTGGTTTTGATGCGCGCCATGGACCGCGAGGAGATCGATATCGCTTACTCAGGAGACATCTGCGCGATGGTCGGCGTTAAGGACGTGATCACTGGTGACACCCTTTGTCATGAGGACGCCGATATCCGCCTTGAGCCCCCGTCCTTCCCCGAGCCTGTCATCGCGATGTCCATCGAGCCGAATTCGAAGGCTGATCAGGAGAAGCTCGGCACCGCACTCCAGCGTCTTGTCGCCGAGGATCCTACCCTCCGGGTGAAGACCGATCAGGACACCGGCCAAACCATCCTCGCAGGCATGGGCGAGCTCCACCTCGAAATCATCGTCGACCGCATGAAGCGTGAGTTCAAGGTCGAGGCTACCTCAGGCAAGCCCCAGATTGCCTATCGTGAGACCATCACCACTCACGCCGAGGGCGAGGGCAAGTTCGTCCGCCAGTCTGGCGGTAAGGGTCAATACGGCCACGTAGTCGTTACCATTGAGCCCAATGAAAAGGGCAAAGGCATCGAGATCATCAACGAGACCGTTGGTGGGTCCATCCCCAAAGAGTTTATCAAGCCTTCCACTGACGGCCTCAACGAAGCCGCCAATAATGGCGTAGTCGCCGGCTATCCCGTGGTCGACGTGATCGTCCGCATCAAGGACGGCTCCTTCCACGAGGTCGACTCATCCGAAATGGCCTTCAAGATGGCCGGAATCTTTGCGTTCAAGGACGCGATGAAGAACGCCAAGCCCATCTTGCTTGAGCCTATCATGGGTGTGGAAGTCACGACCCCTGAGGAATATCAGGGCGATCTCATTGGCGATATCAACCGCCGCCGTGGTCAGATCCAAGGCATGGAAAACAAGAATGGCGCCTGTATTATCACTTCTGCCGTTCCTCTGGAGAACCTCTTTGGCTACGTGACGGATATCCGCTCGCTTTCCAAGGGACGTGCGTCCGCCTCCATCACCCCTTCCCATTTTGAGCAGGTCCCCAACCAGCTCCTCGCCAAGATCGTCGAGACCTCCTCCAAGGCTCCCGCTCGCACTTAAATCTTCGTTCTTTTTTCGTAATGAAAGGCCAAAAAATCCGCATCCGTCTCAAGGGTTTCGATTACCGCGTAATCGACCAGTCCGCCCTCGAGATTGTCGAGACCGCCAAGCGCTCCGGCGCCCGCGTCTCCGGTCCCGTTCCTCTTCCCACCAAGATCGAGAAACTGACCGTCAACCGTTCCCCGCACGTGGATAAGAAGTCCATGGAGCAGTTCGAGAGCCGCACCCACAAACGACTCATCGACATCATCGAACCCACCGCCCAAACCGTGGACGAGCTCAAGAAGCTCAACCTCCCGTCCGGCGTGGATATTTCCATCAACGTGTAAGGAATCGCCGCCCGAACCTCGCACCCAGCCTTTTCAGTCCAACAGTTTAGCGCGCTCCGGCGGCCTCCGCCGGAATCGCTAATGTAGGTCTCACGAAACGGAAACCCTCCACCTACCGCTTAGCCATGATCAACACCCTTATAGGTAAAAAGATCGGGATGACGCAGGTCTACGACGCTCAAAACGTCTTAGTCCCCGTCACCGTAGTCGAAGCCGGACCCAATTCTGTGGTCCAGGTCAAGACCCTCGAAACCGACGGCTATAACGCCGTCCAACTCGGTTTCTCCGCCCTCAAAGGCAAGAACACCTCCAAGGCCGAACTCAACCACGCCAAAAAGGCTGGTCTTGAATCCGCCCCCCGCGTCCTCAGTGAGGTCCGCCTCGCCGATAAGCCCACCCAAAAGGCCGGTGATGTTATCACCGTCGATGCCTTCAAGGAAGGCCAGCTCGTCGATGTCATCGGCATCACCAAGGGCAAAGGCTTCCAAGGCGTCGTCAAACGCTTCCGCGTAGCCGGCGGTCCCGCCACCCACGGCTCGATGTTCCATCGCCGTATCGGCTCGATCGGCATGCGCCAGACCCCTGGCCGCGTCTGGAAAAACCAGGCCATGCCCGGTCACATGGGTCAGGTTCGTCGCACCCTGCAAAATCTCACGGTAGTGAAGATCGTTGCGGACAAGAACCTCATCTTGGTCAAAGGCGCCATTCCGGGCGCCAACGGCGACGACGTCATCGTCCGCACCGCCATCAAGGGTCAGCCCAAGGGCGCCAAGTAAAGGAGATCGCCACCCATGAAACTCAAAGTTTACAGCGCCGACGGTAAAACCTCCCGCGAGCAGGACTTCGCCGAAATTCCCCAATTCGAGGGTAATCGCGGCACCCAAGCCCTCAAGGAAGTGATCGTCGCCATCAATGCTAACGCCCGCTTGGGCACCCACTCCACGAAAACCCGTGGCGAAGTGTCCGGCGGCGGCAAGAAACCCTGGCGTCAAAAGGGCACCGGTCGCGCCCGCGCCGGCTCCATTCGCTCTCCCCTGTGGAGCGGCGGTGGCGTCGTCTTCGGCCCCAAGCCCCGCGACTATTCCAAAAAGGTTAATGCCCAGGTGAAGGCCCTCGCCTTCTCCCGCGCCCTCTTCGACCGCGCCGTCGCCGGTGAGATCGACGTCATCGAGGCCTGGAGCGTCCCCCAGCCTAAAACCAAGATTATTGACGAGGTTATCGGTCGCATCGCCCCCATCGGTAAAATCCTGATCGTGGACGATACCTTCCCCGTCGCCGCCGTCCGTGCGGCGCGCAACATTCAACGCGTCTCCATCCAGGAAGCCGCCAAGCTCAACGCTAAGGATCTGGCGCAATATAAGCGCATCATCGTTAGCACCAAGGGCATGGAGAAAATCATCGCCCGCGCAAACGGAGGTAAGAACTAATGAACGCCCTCGCCGTCCTGAAACAAGTCCGCCTCACCGAGAAGGCTTCCCAGCTTTCCTCCGGGCTCGGTCAATACACCTTCGAGGTTACCCCGAAGGCCACCAAGCACCAGATCGCTGTCGCCGTTGAAAAGACTTTCAAGGTCAACGTCGTTCGCGTCAACACCCAGACCATCGCAGGCAAGCCCAAGCGCACCCGCGCCGGCCGCCCAACCACGACCTCCACCATCAAGAAGGCCATCGTGACCCTCAAGGCCGGTGACAAGATTGAGTTGGTCTAAGCTGCGACCCATCCAAGGAACCACCCAACATGGCTCTCAAATCCTTCCGTCCCCTCACTCCTTCGCAGCGCTTTACTGTGCTGAATAAGGATGAGTCCATCACCCCCAAGCGCCCCGAACGGTCCCTTACCTATTCGCAGGCGAAGTCCGGTGGCCGCAACAACAACGGCCGTATCACCACCCGCCGTCGTGGCGGTGGTCACAAGCGCCTCCATCGCATCGTCGATTTCAAGCGTGCGATCATTGATATCCCGGCGACCGTTCAGGCGATCGAGTATGATCCCAACCGCTCTGCCCGCCTCGCCCTGATCACCTACGCGAACGGTGAGAAGCGCTACATCATCGCCGCCAACGGTCTAAAGATCGGCGACACCATCGTTACCTCTAACAAGGCGACGACCAATGATTTCTTGGTGGGAAATAACTTCCCGCTGTCGATCATCCCGCCTTCTACCAAGCTCCACTGCGTCGAGCTCATTCCGGGCCGTGGCGCACAGCTTGGCCGCACCGCCGGCACCTCGATCGAGCTCATCGCTGTAGAAAATGGTGCCGCCCAGCTCAAGATGCCCTCGGGCGAAATTCGTTTGGTTAACCCCAAGTGCCGCGCCACCATCGGCGAAGTCGGCAACGGTGACCACATGAACAAGTCGCTCGGCAAAGCCGGCCGCAATCGCTGGCTCGGCAAGCGCCCCCGCCAGCGCGGTGTTTCCATGAATCCCGTCGATCACCCCAACGGCGGTGGTCAGGGTAAATCCAAGGGTGGTGGCGGTCGCCAGCACCTTGTTTCTCCTTGGGGTCAGCTCGCCAAGGGCTTTCCGACCCGTAAACGTTCGAAGCCCTCGAACAGCCAGATCCTCGTTCGCCACAACGGCCGCAAGCCGCGCGGCAAGAAGTAACCTTACCGCCCACCCACCATGGCCCGTTCCATTAAAAAAGGTTTCTTCGTCGACTACCACCTGCTCGAGAAAATCGAGAAGGCCGTCGCCTCGAAGAACAAGAAACCCATCCAAACCTGGTCCCGTCGTTCGACCATCACCCCCGACTTCATCGGCCACACCTTCAACGTGCACAACGGGAAGGCCTTCGTCGCCGTTTATGTCACCGATAACATGGTCGGTCACAAGCTTGGCGAGTTTGCCCCCACCCGCGTCTTTAAGGCGCACGGTGGCATGACTCGCAAGGAGATCTAAGGTCGCTCCATCGTCTTCCTGCGTTTCCACCCATGTTCTCGACTGTCCTTCGTCTCCTTGGCCTTGTCAGCGCCTTCGCCGGTGCGACAGCGCTGCGTGCGGCGATCTCGATCGAGCGCTCCGTGGGCGAAGCTCAGGTCGAACAGGTTGTCCACCTTCTCCCTGCCGATCTGGTCATTCTAGACGCCGGCTTCGAGTCTGGTCTTCGCCAAGGTATGGTCTGCACCGTCAACCGCGCAGGCCTGACCATAGGGGAACTCCTCCTCGTTGATCTTCGCCCTCGCGCAGCCAGTGCCCTCATCCTCGACCTCGTGTCCAGCCAGAGTCTCCAGACCGGAGACTCCGTTGTCGTCAAAACTGTTTCATCTAAAAAATAAACCACCCAAAAGGGCAGGGCAGGGGACTCGTTCCACCGCTGCTGTCGCCTCCACAAAAGGAATCATATACCATGGAAGTCACCGCCGTCACCCGCAACGCCCACATGTCCCCCAAAAAGGTTCGTGAGGTCGTCCGCACTATCACCGGTCGCCCCGCCACCGAGGCATCCGAGTATCTCGCGCTCATCCCGCGCAAGTCCGCCCAACTCATTAATAAGACGCTCAAGAGCGCCATCGCCAACGCCGAGAATAATAATAACCTCTCTTCGGACAGCTTGGTTGTGAAGACCGCTTACGTTGACCAGGGTCCCGTCCTGAAACGATTCAAGGCCGCCGCCCGCGGCACCGCCGCCCCCCGCCGCAAGAAGATGAGCCACATCACCGTCGTCCTGTCCGACGGCGCCACCAACTAAGACTTACCACCATGGGCCAGAAAACCAATCCCACCGGCTTCCGTCTCGCCGTCCGCCGCAACTGGCAGTCCCGCTGGTATGCTACCAAGAAGGACTTTGCCAAACTCCTCCACGAGGACCAGATCATCCGCAACACGCTGATGGAAAAACTTAAGGGCGCTTCCGTGCCCAAGATTTTCATCGAGCGCGCATCCAACCGCGTCCGCGTCAAGATTTACACTGCCCGCCCCGGCATCGTTATCGGCCGCAAGGGCGCCGAGGTTGAAGTGATCAAGGCCGACCTCGCCAAGCTCACTGGTAAGGAAGTTCTCCTCGACATCCAAGAGATCAAAAAGCCCGAGATTGAGGCCGGTCTCGTAGCTGAGAATGTAGCCCTCCAGTTGGAGCGCCGTATCGCTTTCCGTCGCGCCATGAAGAAGGCCGTCGAGACTGCCATGAGCCTCGGCGCCGAGGGTATCCGTATCCAGTGCTCCGGTCGACTCGGCGGTTCCGACATCGCCCGTCGCGAGTGGCAGCGCAAGGGCCGCGTGCCCCTGCACACCCTCCGCGAAAACATTGATTACGGCTTCTTCGAAGCCAAGACCCTCTACGGCAAGATCGGCGTCAAGTGCTGGATCCTGAAGAAAGAAGAGACCGCCTAAGGTTCTCTCCCCCCGTCCACCACCACCCATCTACATTAGGAGAAATCCATCATGGCTCTCGCTCCCGCCCGCACTAAATACCGCAAATCCCAGAAAGGCTCGCTCGCTGGCAATGCCAAGCGCGGCAACACTCTCGCCTTTGGTGAGTTCGGCCTCCAATCCCTCTCCCGTGGCCCCATGACCGGCCGCCAGATTGAGGCAGCACGCGTTACCATCGCGCGCCACCTCAAGCGCAAGGGCAAACTCTGGATTCGCGTGTTCCCCCATAAACCCGTCACCAAGAAGCCCGCCGAAGTTCGAATGGGCTCCGGTAAGGGTGCCGTCGAATACTACGTCGCTCAGATCAAACCCGGCGCCGTCCTATTTGAGCTCGCCGGTATCCCTGCCACCGTCGCCAAGGAGGCCTTCCGCCTCGCTGATGCCAAGTTGCCCTTCCGGTGCCGCTTTATCATTCGTGAAGGTTCAGCCGCCTAACGTTTAACCTGGAGAACCTTAATATGTCTTTAACCGCTAAAGAAATCCGCGATCTCACCACAACCGAGATCAACGTGAAGATCAACGAGACCCGCGAAAAGCTCCTCTCCCTCCGCCTGCGCAAGCAGACCGGCCAGGTTGAGAAGACCCACGAGCTCCGCACGCTCCGCAAGGACATCGCCCGCCTCGAAACCATCAAGACCCAGAAGAGCGTCGCTTAAGCGCACGTCTCGAGGAACACATACCCATGTCCACCACCGAAGCTACCGCTCCAGCCAACTCCGAGCGCAATTCCCGCAAGACCCTCGTCGGCAACGTCACCAGCCGCTCTGGCGACAAGTCCATCAAAGTGACCGTTCCCTTCAAGGTCCCGCACCCGCGCTACCAGAAGATCATCAATCGTAAGACCGTCGTGCATGCTCACGACGAAGCCAACGACACCAAGGTCGGCGACAAAGTCGAGATCATGGAAACCCGCCCCATCAGCCGCCTCAAGCGCTGGCGCGTAATCAAAGTCCTGGAACGCGCAGTCATCGCCGATGTTGCCGCCGTTTCTGAGGCTGATGTCGCCGCCGCCATCAAGGCCTAACCCTCATCGGTAGAAACCCAGACCATGATCCAACTCCGCTCCATTCTCGAAGTCGCTGACAACACTGGCGCCCGCAAGGCCGCCATGATCAGCAAAAAAGGCCAAAACACCACCACTGCTGGTGTTGGCGATGTCATCACCGTCCATATTAAGGACTCAGGAACCGACGCCACCGTGAAGAAAGGCGAGGTCGCCAAGGCCGTCGTCGTTCGCACCAAGGCACCGGTCCGTCGCAGCGATGGATCCTACCTCCGGTTCGACTCCAACGCCATCGTCATCATCGGCGCCGACGGTAACCCCAAAGGCACCCGTATCTTTGGGCCCGTCGCTCGTGAGCTTCGTGCCAAGAACTTCATGAAGATCATCTCTCTAGCTCCGGAGGTTCTCTAACATGCCTACTAAATTTCACGTCAAACGCAACGACGAGGTCATCGTCATCGCCGGTTCCCACAAGGGAAAGTCCGGCAAGGTTCTTGAAATTCTCGCCTCTAAATCTCGCGCCCGCATCGAAGGCGTAGCGATGATGAAGCGTCACCTGAAGAAATCTCAGGAAAATCCCAATGGCGCCATCGTTGAGCGCGAAGGTTCCGTCCACGTCTCGAACCTCCAGCTCAAGAGCCGCTTCGAGGCTTCCAAGAAGCGCGCCGTCAAGGCCGCCTAAGTCCGCGAAATCGTCACCACGAAATAACTTCTTGCTTGGGGCGGGGTGCCACTCTGTAACCTCGCCCCTTTTCGTCCCTCCACTTCACTCTCTTCAGAAAACACTCAAGGTCGCCGGGTCGGCAATCCGGCGGTTACACCATCCCAATGAGCACTAAACGCATTCCTTCGCTTAAGCAGCATTACATTGACGTCATTGTTCCCGCCCTCATCGCGAGCCGCGGCTACAAAAACACCCATCAGGTTCCTAAGCTGACAAAGATCAGCTTGAACACTGGCATCGACGCCGAGGCCGACAAGAACCAGATCGCTGACATCCAGCGCGATTTGACCTCCCTTGCCGGTCAAAAAGCCATCCTCGCTAAGTCTAAGAAGGCCATTTCGAATTTTAAACTCCGCCAAGGTCAGGTCGTGGGCGCCCACGTCACCCTCCGTGGCGACTCCATGTGGGACTTCCTCTACCGCCTGATCGCCGTGGCACTCCCCACCATCCGAGACTTCCGCGGCGTGCACTCCAAGTTCGACGGACAGGGTAATTACGCTCTGGGTATCAACGATTTCACGATCTTCCCAGAAATCAATGTTGAGAGCGTCAAGAAGACCATGGGTCTCGATATCAACATCGTTACCACCGCCGAGAGCGATGAAGAGGGCCGCGAGTTGCTGAAGCTCCTCGGCATGCCCTTCCGTCGCACCGAGGCACAGCAAGCTGCTGACGCCGCCGCCAAGAACAAGGCAGCCTAATTTTAACCGCCTCCCGCCATGCCCAAGACCTCCGCTATCAATCGCAACGAGAAGCGTAAAACCCTCGTCGCCAAGTTCGCCGCCAAGCGCGCCGAGCTCAAGGCCGCCCTCCTGAACCCTGACGCCACCAACGAAGAATTCTTCGCCGCGTCCAAGGCGCTTCAGAAGCTGCCCAAAAACTCTTCGCCCATCCGCGTGCGCAACCGCTGCAGCCTCTCTGGCCGCCCTCGCGCCTTCATTCGGAAGTTTGGCGTTTCCCGTATCACTTTCCGCGAGCTTGCCCTGAACGGCAAAATTCCCGGCGTCACCAAGTCTTCTTGGTAAACCCTTTCGCCTTCTGGGGGTTAAGCGCGTCTTAAGGCGCGCCGGATATGACCCGGTCGGCTTCATCAACCCACAACATCCACCCATCATGGCTGATT
Source organism: uncultured Verrucomicrobiota bacterium (assembly GCA_903869675.1). Taxonomy (GTDB): domain Bacteria; phylum Verrucomicrobiota; class Verrucomicrobiia; order Opitutales; family Opitutaceae; genus IMCC26134_A. The sequence goes on from CAIQAB010000026.1 coordinate 22,458, forward strand.
CAGTAAGCGATTTCCTGACCCGTGTGCGCAACTCTGCACGCGCCGGCCAGGCCGAGTGCGTAATCCCGCATTCCAAACTCAAGGAGAGCTTTGCGCTCATCCTCAAAAACGAAGGTTACGTGTCCGACGTCGGCACCGGCCTCGACTCCAATGGTCACAAGACCTTGGTCATCAAGCTCAAGTATGTTGATAACGCTCCCGCGTTCACCAATCTTTCCCGCGTCTCCACGCCTGGTCGCCGCCTTTATGTCGGTTACACCGAGATTCCCCGCGTCCTCAACGGCCTGGGCATCTCGATCCTTTCGACCTCTAAAGGCCTGAAGACCAATCATGAGGCCCGCCGTGAAAAGCTCGGCGGCGAACTCCTCGCCAACGTCTGGTAACCCAAGGAACCCTCCATCATGTCACGCGTAGGCAAAGTTCCCGTTATCATTCCAGCCAAGGTCAAGGTCGACATCAAGGATACCACCGTGTCCGTCGACGGCCCCAAGGGCAAGGTCTCCCGCACCTTCGCCCCGGTTGTCTCCATCACCGTGGCAGACTCCAAGCTCACCGTCCAGCCCCTCGATCAATCACGGTTCTCCCGCGCCATGTTCGGCACCGCTCGTTCGGTGATCGCCGGCATGGTCAAAGGAGCCTCCGAAGGTTTCGTCAAAGAGCTCGAAATCCAAGGCGTTGGTTTCAAGGCCGCGCTCAAGGGCAAACAGCTAGACCTCGCGCTGGGCTATTCCCACCCGATCCTTTTCGATATCCCCGAAGGTATCAAAATCACCGTCGCCGAAGGCACCAAGCTAAAGGTTGAGGGAGCCGACAAGCAACTCGTCGGCATGGTCACCTCCCAGATCCGTTCCTTCTATCCGCCCGAGCCTTACAAGGGCAAGGGTGTCCGCATCGTTGGCGAGCGCGTCCGCCGCAAGGAAGGCAAGACCGTCGCCTAACGCGAGCCGGCCTCTTTCTCACACATCTAATCTTCATCCCAGGACCCCTGTCCATGAATACCATTCGCAAAGCCGACCTCCTGCAAAAACGCCGCTGGCGCATCCGCAAAAAGGTCTTCGGGAGCGCCGCGCGCCCCCGCCTCGCCGTAAAGTTTTCCTCCAAGCACATTTATGCCCAAGCGGTGGACGACGATGCAGGCACGACCCTTGCCTTCCTCTCGAGCTTGGATGCCGATCTGCGCGCCAAGAAACTCGCCGCCAACCTCGCCGGCGCCAAAGCCCTCGGCGAAGCCTTTGCCCTCAAGGCCAAGGCCGCTGGCATCGTTTCGGTCGTATTCGACCGCTCCGGCGCCCGTTATCACGGCAAGGTAAAGGCCTTCGCTGATGCTGCCCGCGCCGGTGGTCTTACCTTCTAATCCCCTTAAAATGAGCATTCCCACTCCTCCTGCCGCAGCTCCAGCCCCCTCCGAGAATCGCGAGGCCCGTCCGCCTCGCGGTGGTCAGGGCGGCCAGCGCGGCCCCCGTCGCGATAACCGCGACCAACAAAAGGACGACTCCGGTCTCTTCGAGAAAGTTGTCTTCATCAACCGCTGCGCCAAGGTCGTTAAGGGCGGTCGCCGCTTCTCCTTCGCCGCCATTGCTGTCGTCGGTGATCGCGCCGGTAAGATCGGCGTTGGCTACGGTCGCGCCAATGAGGTGCCTGACGCCATCAAGAAGTCCACCGAAGGCGCCAAGAAACACATGTTTGCGGTCAAGCTTAAGGGCGACACCATCCCGCACGAGGTCTTTGGCACCTACGACGGCGGTAAGGTCCTCCTTAAGCCCGCCACCAAGGGCACCGGCTTGATCGCCGGCGGCGCCGTCCGTGCCGTGCTTGAGGCCGCGGGCATCAAGAACATCCTCACCAAGTCGATGGGCTCCAGCAACCACATCGCAGTGGTCCACGCCACCATCGAGGCACTCCTCCAGCTCAAGACCTCCGAGGATTACGCCACGATCCGCAAGGCCTAAGCCTTCGCGTTGCCATCATCCGAGTCCCCTGCGCTCTTCTGGGCGCACCGGGGCGAACCCCCAACCTAGGAAACACCTACTATGAAACTTCACGAAATGACCAACGTCGTTGGCGCCGTTCATCGCAAGAAACGCGTCGGCTGCGGCGAGGGCGGCGGCCACGGCAAGACCTCCGGTCGCGGCGGCAAGGGCCAGACCGCCCGCTCGGGCGGCTCCATCCGTCCAGGCTTCGAAGGCGGCCAAATGCCTCTCTACCGCAAGCTGCCCCATCGCGGCTTCAACAACTACGAGTTCCGCGTCGAATACGCGGTGCTTAACGTCGGAGATCTCGACGGGCTCGATGCTTCGATTACCGAGGTGACCGCCGAGGTCCTCGCCACCGCTGGCCTCATACGCGGCGGCACCAAGGCAGTCAAGATCCTTGGCAATGGCGAATTGACCCGCGCGTTCACGGTAACCGCTGCCCGGTTCTCTGAGTCGGCCAAGGTCAAGATCGAGAAGGCCGGTGGTCGCACGGTCCAAACGGCTGAGGCTCAAGACGCCAACGCTGTTTCCGCCGCCGCCAAGGCCTCGAAGCTCGCAGCGTTTAAGGCTGCCAAAGCCGCCAAGAACGCCGCTAAGGCCTGATCGCCCGCTCCATGTTGCGATTCAGTCACGATTCCGTGACATGACGCCTCTCTTGGGCGGGTGAGCGCCGAAACGCGCCCCCGCCCTTTTTCCGTTTTTCCGTTTAACGCTTTTTTCCTAACGTGTTTTCCGCCTTCACCAACTCCCTGAAGATTCCCGAGCTCCGTTCTCGCATCTTCTATACCCTCGCGCTCCTCTTCGTGGCCCGCGTCGGCGCGCACATTCCGCTGCCCGGCCTCGACCCGAAGCCCCTGCAGGATTTTTTTGCCGCCAATTCTGGAGGCGCCAGCGGCGCTGTGGTGGGTTTGTATAACATGTTCACCGGCGGCGCCCTCCTGAAGGGCGCGGTATTTGCCTTGGGCATCATGCCTTACATTAGCGCCTCCATCATTTTCCAGTTGATGAGCGCAGTCATCCCCGGGCTCAGCCGTCTACAGCAGGAAGGCGACGTCGGCCGCCAGAAGCTGACTCAATATACCCGTTACGCTACGGTTCTGATCTGTCTCATTCAAGGCACCCTGCTTATCCTTACCCTGGAGAATCCATCCCGCCTTTTCCAAGGCTATGATGTTAACACCTATGGCCAGATCGTCATCGCCGGGCACACCACCTTCCTTCTGACCTCGGTCATTTTTCTCACCGCCGGCACGATGATTCTGATGTGGCTGGGCGAACAAATCACCGCCCGCGGGATAGGCAACGGCACCTCCCTGCTCATCACCATCGGCATTCTTGCCGACATTCCCGGTGCAGCTACGACCCTCTGGAATTTGATCAACCCCGCCGTTGGCGTAAAAGGCCTCGGCGCCCCGCAACTCATAGTGATGCTTATCTTGTTCTTGGTTGTCACCATGGGCTTGATCGCCGTCGTGCAAGGCCAGCGCAAGATCCCCGTCCAATACGCCAAACGCGTGGTCGGGAACAAGGTCATGGGCGGCCAAAATTCCTTCCTGCCGCTCAAGGTGAATTACTCCGGCGTCATGCCCGTGATTTTTGCCAGTGCCATCCTGCTCTTCCCTCAGCAGATTTTCTCTTGGTTGGGCGCCGCCTTCGACCTGCCCTTTCTGGTCGAGTTCGCGCAGAATCTCGTCAGCGGCCACTGGGTTTACTACGTGGTGATGGGCTCACTGATTTTGTTCTTCAGCTATTTCTGGGTATCAGTGATGTTTAAGCCCATTCAGATTGCCGACGACCTGAAGAAATATGGCGGCTATATTCCCGGTGTCCGTCCCGGCGAGCCCACCGCTCGGTTCTTGGATTTCGTGATGACCCGCCTTACTCTGGCCGGTGCGGTCTTCCTGACTATTATTGCGGTATTTCCCGACCTGCTAATGAACCAATTAAAGGTGCCTCACCGCATCGCGATTTTCTTCGGTGGCACCGGTATGTTGATCACCGTGGGGGTTATTCTCGACACCATGAAACAGGTTGAGACGTTCCTGCTCCAGCGCCATTACGATGGTTTCCTGAAAAAGGGGCGTGTCCGCGCCCGCAGCGGAAACGTTGCCACCGCCCTTAATGAGGCGGCCGACATGCAGACCGTGGGCAAGCTCTGGCTTGTGCTCGGGATCATCTTCGCCATCGGCATCGCCGCGTGGATCGTTAAAAAATAAAAACGCGTCCGCTTAAAAAGCGGCTTTACACGCCGCCGCGTGTCTGATTCGTCTAACAACCTTTTTCTCATCGCGAACCACGGCTCCGTAAAGCTGTTGTTCCTCGACGAGACGATCACCCTTCCGGGGGATTGGTCGAACCACTTTCGTTCTTTGCACATTGAGCACGTCTCTCCTAGCGCTTTAGTAAGCTTGGAGATTTGTCGCCGCTCGCTGCTCGGCCAGTCTGCTGAGCTCGCGTTGCAGCGTGGGACGCCCGTCCCCGCCGAAACTATCGTCGCACTTGTGCGCCGCTGGTTTATGGCGCGCAAACCCGATGCGGGATTCGCCCTTACCGGCTTCCCGGCTACGTTGCTCCAAGCCCGTATCCTCGACGAGTGGCTCGACGCCCGCGACGAAAGTCTCGACGCCGTTATAGCTTCATCGCCCGCCGCAAGCGGCGAGCTCGTCCACTACTACCGCACCCATGGCCTGCTCCTCGAGCCGGTCGTTGGCACCGCTTCCCGCCCATGATCCCGATCAAAGATGCCACCGGCATCGCGCGGATGCGCGAGGCCTGCGCGGTCGCCGCCTATGTGCTGCACGAGCTGAAAAAGCACGTGCGACCTGGCGTCACCACCTACGACTTGGACCAATTAGCAAAGGACCTGATCGCCTCCCGCGGCGCACGCAGCGCCTGTTTCGGCTATCAGATCGACGGGCGACGCTTCCCCGCCTACTCCTGCCTTTCGGTTAACGAAGAGGTGGTCCACGGCATAGGTTCTCTGAAGCGCGTCCTTCGCGACGGCGACATTATCTCCCTCGATATCGTGGTCGAGCATCAGGGTTATATCGGCGACAACGCCTTTACCCTCCCTGTTGGCACGGTCTCGTCTGCCGTTCAGAAGCTGCTGACTGTATCGCAGGAAGCACTCGCCCTCGGTATCGCCCAGGCTCGAGTCGGCAATCGCATCGGCGATATCTCCCACGCCATTCAGGTTCACTGCGAAAAGAATGGTTTCGGCGTCGTTCGTGATCTTGTCGGCCACGGTGTTGGCGTCGATATGCACGAGGAGCCCCAGATTCCGAACTTCGGGCGCAAGGGCACCGGCGCCAAGATCCGCCCCGGCATGACGCTTGCCATCGAGCCCATGGTAAATCTCGGCACCTATCGCACGAAGTGTCTCAGCGATGGTTGGACCATTGTCACGACCGATGACACCCCCTCCGCGCATTTTGAGCATACCGTGCTCACCCGCGAGGAAGGCCCCGAGATCCTCACCGTGCCCCCGCCTGCCTAGCCTCCTTTTCCCCCTTTCCCGTCCGTTTTTCACCACAATAACCCAACTAACACACACTCCCTATGCCACGTCTCCTCGGTGTAGAAATTCCCGCGAAAAAGAAAGTCGCGTATTCCCTCCGTTACATCTACGGCATCGGTCCCGTCCGTGCCGATCAGGTGATCGCCGAAGCCGGCATCCATCCGGATACCCGCGCTGAAGCCCTCACGGAGGAGCAGCTCAACAAGATCCTCCATGTTATCACTGAGCACAAGTGGGTCGTAGAAGGCGACCTCCGTCGTGAGCTCACCGGTAACTTAAAGCGCCTTCAGGCGATTGGTTGCTATCGTGGCATCCGCCATCGCAAGAGCCTGCCCGTCCGCGGACAGCGGACTCAGACCAACGCCCGCACCCGCAAGGGTCCGCGCCGCACCGTCGGCGTCACCAAGGCCAAGGAATAATTCCAACCCTTTAAATCATTACCACCATGGCCGAAGAGTCCAAGCCCGCCAAGAACACCAAGCCCGCCGGCAAACCTGCCGACGCCGCCGCGAAGGAGAAGGCCCCCAAGAAGGCCGCCGTCCCCGCCTCTGATAAACCCGCCGCCGAAGGCGCCGCACCCGCCGCTGCGGCCGTCCCCGAGAAGCCAGTTGAGCTGATCGGTGGCGTCGCCCGTCAGCCCACCGCCGAGGAGCTGCTGAAGGAGGAGTTGGGCACGATCAAGATCCGTAAAGCCAAGGGATCCAAAAACGTCTCCAGCGGCATCGCGAAGATCGCCGCCACTTTCAACAACACCATCGTCTCGATCACCGACCAAAAGGGTCAGGTCATCGCCTGGTCCAGCGCCGGCAAGTGCAACTTCCGCGGATCCCGCAAGTCCACTGCTTACGCCGCCCAAGTCGTCGCCCAAGATGCCGCCCGCAACGCCATGTCGCACGGTCTCAAGGACGTCGTCATCCACGTCTCCGGTCCCGGCCTTGGTCGCGATAGCGCCATCCGCGCCCTTCAGGCCATCGGCCTCGAGATTTCCTCCATCATCGACGTCACACCCATCCCGCACAATGGCTGCCGTCCCAAGAAGCGTCGTCGTTGCTAATCCACGATCGCCCTTCACTCACGGATCAACCCTTTAACATATAGGCACCCATCATGGCCCGCTATACCGGCCCCACCACCCGACTCAGTCGTCGTTTCAACACCCCGCTCTTTGGCGCCACCAAGGCGTATGAGCGTCGCCCCTATCCCCCCGGCCAGCACGGCCCCAAACTTCGCCGCAAGCTGTCGGAATTCGCCGTCGGTCTCAACGAGAAGCAAAAGCTACGCTATATCTATGGCCTGCTTGAGCGCCAGTTCCGCAAGACCTTCGAGACCGCCAAACGCGAGCGCGGCGTCACCGGCGAACGTTTCCTGCAACTTCTCGAAACCCGTCTTGATAGTGTAATTTATCTCCTCGGTTTCGCCAAGAGCCGCGCTGCCGCCCGCCAGTTGGTCGGTCACGGGCACGTTCGCGTAAACGGCCACAAGGTCGATATCGCCTCCTATGCCATCCAAGTTGGCGACGAGATCGAGATCCGCAATGCCGCCGCTTCCCGCCAGCTTGCTACCCGTAACCTCGAGGAAAATCGCGCTCGCGCCGTTCCCGGCTGGCTCGCCCTCAATGCCGAGGCCTTCAAAGCCATCGTGAACCGCCTTCCCACCCGCGAGGAGATGGTCCCCGAGATCAACGAGCAACTCATCGTCGAGTTTTACTCGCGCTTCTAAGTCCCGGCCCCTAGCCGTTCCACTCCCCCTCTTCACCGCAGTATTCAACCACGCCATGCCCAAACGTCTCGGAAAGTTCGAACTGCCCAATAAACTCACCAAGGACGAGGCTTCCGCCACGCCCACCTACGGCAAGTTTACCGCCGAGCCCTTCGAGGCCGGCTACGGCCACACCATCGGTAACTCGCTCCGCCGCGTGCTCCTCTCCTCTATCGAGGGCAGCGCCATTTCGTCGATCAAGATCGACGGGGTCCAGCACGAGTTCCAATCCATCGACGGCGTCGTCGAGGATGTCTCCGATATCGTCCTCAACCTGAAGAAAATCCTCCTCGTTTCCCAGAAACGCGATTCGTTCACACTTCAGATCAAGGTCAACAAGGAAGGCGCCGTCACCGCCGCCGACATTCAGGCCGACTCCAACGTCACCATCGTCAACCCCGAACAGGTCATCTGCACTCTCGACAAGGCCCGTCCCTTCCAGGCTGAAATCGAGATCAAGACCGGTCGCGGTTACTACGCCGGCGAACAAAACAAGAAAGAGGAGCAGTCCATCGGCGTTATTCCGATTGATTCCCTCTTCTCTCCTGTTCGCCTCGTTAAATACGCTGTCGAGGCCACCCGCGTCGGTCAGATCACCGATTACGACAAGCTCATCCTTGAGGTCTGGACCGACGGCCGCATCGATCCCGACGCCGCCCTTAAGCAGGCCGGTTCCATCCTCAAGCACCACCTCGACGTGTTCGACAAGGTGACCGACGAGACCTTCGAGTTCGACAACCAGCAGTCCGAGGTCAGCGAGGAGCAGAACAAGCTCCGCAAGCTCCTTAACATGTCGGTCAACGAGATCGAGCTCTCCGTCCGCGCCGCCAACTGCTTGAACAACGCCAACATCACCACCGTCGGCGAGCTGGCCATGAAGACAGAGCAGGAGATGCTGAAGTATCGCAACTTCGGCAAGAAGTCCCTCAACGAGATCAAGGACAAGCTCGAGCAGCTCGGCCTTTCCCTCGGCATGAAGTTCGACGAGCGCCTCCTCGAGGCCAAGAAAGAAGCCTGAGCCGGATGTTCGATCTAGGATGGATGATGTTTGATGGGCTCTCGCCTGTCTCATCATCCATCTCACCTCGTCTGTATCACCCATTTCGTCTCTCGCGCCGCCGAGTCGCCCCACGCTGCGCCTCGGTTGCCGATCGGGAGACCTAACCCAAACCGAAAGAAAACCACACCATGCGTCACAACAAACACCACGCCTCCCTCGGCGTCACCCGCGAGCACCGCAAGGCGATGCTCAGCAACATGGCCGCGTCTCTAATCGAGCACGGCAAAATCCAGACCACCCTTACCAAGGCCAAGGCCCTCCGCCCCTTTGTCGAGAAGGTCATCACCAAGGCCAAGAAGGCCTCCGTCGCCGCCGACAAGAAGGACGCCCTCCATCTTCGCCGCATGGCCATGAAGGACGTTCGCGACGAGACCGCGGTCGCCACCCTCTTCAACGAGAAGGTTAAGGAATTTGCTAACCGCCCAGGCGGCTACACTCGCATCTACAAGCTTGGCACCCTCGGTCGCAATGACGCCGCGGAGATGGCTCAGATCGAGTTCATCAAGGCCGACGATCCTGGTTATAAGAAAACCCGCAAGCCTGCCAAGTCCAAGGCCACTGCTGCCCCTGCGGCTGAAGTTTCTGCCGCCGACGCCGCTCCGGCTGCCTAAGTTTACTGGCCCCTGTTTCTACGCCGTGCCTTTCCCTTCAGGGGAGGCCGGCGTTTTTTATTTTATACCCGTCCGGATACTTGCCCGTTTGCTCGATCCGCTTTCCACTTACCCATTCTATTCGCATGGATCTAGTTTCAGCCACGGTTATTTATAGTTGTCTGGTCGCCGTCGTTTTTCTGGGCCTCTGGATCTACTATGACCGCCGGGATCATGCCCGTTTTGAGGCCGAACGACGCCACGTTTCATTCCACTGCGTGCACTGTGGCCATCTCTACGCCATTCAGGGCTCTTTACCCATTTCGACCTGCCCGCGCTGTGGCCAGAATAATAATAGGCTTCGTTTTTAAGCGGTGTTGGCCTCTTTCCCGCTAAAGTCCCCCTTAAAACTCGCCTCCGGATTCAGCCTTGGTCCCTGCTAAAGCTTCCGGTTGCCTTTCCTCTTTGCCCATGTCCCAGACCATTGCCGTTCTCGATTTCGGTTCCCAATACACTCAGGTGATCGCCCGTCGCATTCGCGAGTGCCAAGTCCTTTCCAAGATTTATCCCTTCGGAACCTCCGCGGCGCAGCTCAAGGCCGACGGCGTCATCGGCATCATCCTCTCCGGCGGGCCCAGTAGCGTCTTTGCCAAAAACGCGCCCATGCCCGATCAGGCCATCTTCGAGCTTGGCGTGCCCCTTCTTGGCATCTGCTACGGAATCCAGCTGCAGGGCCACCTTCTCGGTGGCAAGGTCTCCAAGAGCAACCATCGCGAATACGGACACGGAGTTCTTCAGCTCCAGAAGCCCGGCCGACTCTTCAAGGGCCTCCCTAAAAAACTAAAAGTCTGGAACTCTCATGGCGACCGATTGATCGCTCTGCCCCCTGGCTATGCAGCCATCGGCACGACGGAGAACTCAGAGTTTGCGGTCATTGAGGACCGGAAGCGCAATTTCTACGGTATCCAGTTCCATCCCGAGGTTTTCCATACCGAGCATGGTATAGATGTAATTCGCAACTTCCTGCTCGGAATTTGCGGCGCCAGACAGGACTGGACCACCGGTGATTACATCGAGCACGCCGTCACCGCCATCCGCACTCAGGTCGGCAAGGAGCGTGTCCTTCTTGGCCTTTCCGGCGGCGTGGATAGCTCTGTCGCCGCCGCTCTCATCCACAAGGCCATCGGCAAGCAGCTCACATGCGTTTTCGTCGATAACGGTCTCCTCCGCGCCGGCGAGCGCGAGCAGGTTGAGAAACTCTACGCCGACCACTTCCACATCGACGTCCGCGTGGTAGATGCATCAAAGCTCTTCCTTGGGCGCCTGAAGGGCGTCTCCGAGCCCGAGGCCAAGCGCAAGATCATCGGCAACACGTTCGTCGAGGTATTCGAGAAATCCCTACGCTCCATCGGCGGAGCGAAGTGGCTCGCCCAGGGCACGCTCTACCCCGACGTGATCGAGTCCGTCGCCATCGCCGGCAACCCCGCCGCCCTGATCAAAAGCCACCACAACGTCGGCGGCCTGCCCGCGCGGATGAAGCTGAAGCTCCTCGAACCCCTTCGCGAACTTTTCAAGGACGAGGTTCGCGCCGTTGGCGAAGCCCTCGGCCTCCCCCGCGAGGTCGTCTGGCGTCAACCCTTTCCAGGTCCCGGCCTCGGCGTTCGCGTCGCCGGCGACATTACTCCAGCCCGACTCGACGTCCTCAAGGCTGCCGACGCCATACTTCAGGATGAGATGATGAAGAGCGGCTATTACTGGAAGGTCTGGCAGTCTTTCGCCGTCTACCTGCCGGTGAAGTCCGTTGGTGTGATCGGCGACGAGCGTAACTATGCCGATGTCATCTCGCTACGGATAGTCGAAAGTCGCGATGCCATGACCGCCGATTGGGCCCGCCTGCCTTACGAGCTTCTCGCAAAGATCTCCTCTCGTATCACCAACGAGGTCCGTGGCGTGTCCCGCGTCCTGCTCGACATAAGCTCCAAACCCCCCGCCACTATCGAATGGGAGTGAGGGTTCCCGCATCTCCTTTTTCACCTGGCTCACAGTCCGCTGGGAACTGGCGGACAAAATCGCTTTCCCAATTCATGTGCCTCACATGATATACTTTCCCCGCGGTTTTCGTTTCTTCGTCGTGGTTTTCGTCCTTGGTCTGTCTCAAGTTTACGCCCAATCGGCCATTTTGGATAAGGCTCGGGCGTATATCGGTTCTGAAAACTCCATCTCCCCGGTCGATAGTTTGAGGTTTATCGGCGCACTCGAAGTGGTCGATGCCGGCCAGTCCAGCGGCGGAACGGTCCGGATCGAAATTATCTTTCAAAAGCCTTACCGCCAGCGTATTACGGCAACCAGCGATAACCGTTCGGAGACCACCGCTTTGGATGGTTACGACGCGTGGCAACGGGTTATCGGCCATGAGGACTCCAGCCGATGGGAGGTTAATTTGCTCGGCCCGGATCAAATCAAGAGACTCCGCGCCAACACTTTTGAAAATCTGGCATTTTATCGCGGCCTTGAGCAACTCGGCGGCCGTATTGATGATCTCGGCGAATTCTCCGTCGACGGAGTGGTTTGCCGTAAGCTCGCTTTTGTGCACGGACCCGGGATCGTCTTTACCCGTAGTTTTGAACTTGCCACCGGACGTCTCGTATTAACCGAGACCGAGAGCGGGACACGGATCCGTGAGGAAGGTGAAATCCGTGCCGGCGATCTGCATTTTCCGCAGCGCATAATCACAACCAACTCATTACCAGATGGAAATACGCGAACTATTATAGTTACCTTCTCCTCGGTTGAGGTGAACCCGCTAATCGACGCCATCGCTTTCGCCCTGCCTGCGCTGCACGAATAAGAGATCGTCGCTTTCATCGCTTTGTCTCGATGACCGCGACCCGCTTGGTCGCGGTTTTGGTTTCTACATCCCGGCAAATTCCCGGCTCGCGCCGCCCTCACGTCTCTGACATGTATCCATTCTCTCGTTTCGTTCTCCCCTCGATCAACCGTCATCTCGAACTCCAGCCGTGCGCGTCATCCAGTCCGCCTCCAAGACTTTCGAATCAGAAATTGCCGCCTTTTGCCGGGGTGCCACTGTGCCCAGGGAGATACACGACAGCGTGGCTGCTATTCTGGCCGACGTGCGCCAGCGCGGCGATGAGGCGGTAGGTTATTACGCTGCCAAATTTGACGGCGCCAAACTCCGCGCCCGCGACTTCCGGGTAAAGGCGGCCGACATCGCCGCCGCTGCCAAACGTCTACCCGCTGCCGACCTGAAAGCCCTCAAGGCTGCCCACGAGGCCATCCTCGATTTTCACGCCAAAAGTCTTCCCAAGGACTGGCAGGCCAAGAACCCGCATGGTGCCAGCGTTGGCGAATGTTTTCACCCGATCCGCCGTGTCGGGCTCTACGTGCCTGGCGGCGAGGTCCCGTTGGTCTCAACTGTGCTGATGACCGCCACCCTCGCCAAGCTGGCCGGCTGCCCTGAGATCGCCGTGTTCACTCCCTCCAATGCATCCGGCAAGATCGCTGATGGCACCCTGGCCGCACTCCACCTCGTTGGCATCGAGGAGATCTATTGCGTTGGTGGCGTGCAGGCCATCGCAGCCGCCGCGTTCGGGACCCTCAGCATACCCGCCGTGGACAAGATCTTTGGACCCGGCAACGCCTATGTCTGCGAGGCGAAGCGTCAGGTCTTTGGCACCATCGGAGTCGATTCCCTGCCCGGCCCCAGCGAGGTGATGGTAGTGGTGGACGATACCGCCGACCTTGCTTTCGCCGCTGCCGATTTGCTCGCTCAGGCCGAGCACGGCTCCGGTCGGGAAAAGATATATCTTGTAGCCTCGGATGCCGCGCTCCTCGAAGCCATCCGCGCCGAGCTTACCAACCAGTTGAAGTTTCTCTCCCGCGCCGAAAAAATCACCAAGGTTCTGGCTAGCGGCTTCATTGGCGTGGTAGCCAAGTCTGCTGAGGACATCTCCCGCATCGCCAACTTCATAGCCCCAGAACACCTCGAGTTAATGGTCAAGGAGACGCTTCAGAAGAGCCTCCTTAGAACCATAACTACCGCCGGCGCCATCATGCTCGGCAACTACACCCCCACCGCCGTGGGCGACTTCACCGCAGGCCCGAGCCACGTCCTGCCGACCGGTGGCGCCGGCCGCTTTTTCAGCGGTCTGCGCGTCGCCGACTTCATGCGACGCACTAGCATCGTCAAATATGACAAGGCCTCGATCAAGAAGGCTGCCCCGGTCGTCGCCGCCTTCGCCACCATGGAACGACTCGACGCGCACGGCCGCAGCGTGAAGATCCGCGCCGTCTGAGACTCGCGGCGGCGATATCTTAGGGGTCGGATGTCACTTTATGCGTCGATGTCGCTTTTCGGAGGTTTGTTTTAACGGGGATATTCTAATCTGATTTCCGGCTTTAGACTTCTACCCATGCCTACCCCGACCGAACTCGCCATTCCGCACGTCGCTGCGATGCACGCCTACACGCCCGGTCTCCAGCCCACCCAGAGCGGTTGGATCAAACTCAACACAAACGAATGTCCGTATCCGCCCAGCCCCCGCGCGGCCGCTTCTATTTTGGCTGAACTCGCTGGCGAAGGCGAAAAACTCCGTCTCTACCCCAACCCCAAAGCGTCTCCCTTACGTCAACTCGTTGCCCGCCTCCACGGCCATGGTCTCTCCGAGCCAAACGTGCTTATCGGCAATGGTTCCGATGATGTTCTGAATCTCCTGATGCGCGTCTTTGGCGGACCCGACGCCCCGACCACCTTTACGGTTCCTAGCTATTCGCTCTATCCGGTTCTGATCTCGATCCAGGACGGCTGTGCTGTCCCCGTGCCCTTTGATCGTGCCATGAAACTCCCGGTCTCCGCTCTCGCCGCTACCTCCGCCCGCGCTTGTTTTCTTACGTCCCCCAACGCTCCTACCGGCGTCGGCTTTTCCAACGCCGAAATCAGTGAACTGCTCTCACGGTTCTCTGGAATTCTAGTTCTCGACGAGACCTACGCGCCCTTCGCACGCGAAAACGCGGTCTCCCTGCTCGCGGCTAACCCTCGCCTTATTATCACTCGCTCGCTATCCAAGGCGCAGGGACTCGCCGGTCTCCGTGTAGGTTACTGTCTGGCCCATCCCGAGGTCATCGACCTGCTCGATCGCGTGCGCGACAGCTATAACGTCAACCGACTCAGCCAAGTAGCCGCCGCTGCTGCACTTTCGGATGGCGATTATTACGACGCCATAATCGGTAAGGTCATCCGCACCCGCGATTATTGGTTTGGTGAATACAGCCAGCGCGGCTGGTTCACCTACGACAGTCAGGCTAATTTTCTCTTCACCGAACCGAAAAATGCGCGCGGCGATACCGGATCTGGGGTGGCTGGCAACCTCTACGATTTCTTCCTCACTCGACGTATTCTCGTGCGCACTTTTCCTAATAACCCGCTCACTGAAAGCTTTTTGCGCATTAGTGTCGGCACAGATGAAGAAATGCTTCAGGTAAATGAGGCAATCGATTCTTGGCTATCGACATCCCGTTAACTTATAGCCTTCCAAAGGAAGGTGTATAAGAACTTTGGTTACGCGGTAGGGAGCAATGGTTCCGCGGACACCGATTTCCAGGTGCTTTAAAATACGGCTTATATCTTTAAACCATAAGGTATTATGGATAATAAAAGATGGCTAAGTTAGTCTGGTCGAAAAGGTAGTTGATCACGAGAATCGAAAGTGCAATTTTAAGTCTTTGCTCATTAACTAATTAGAAAAATTTAAAAACCAAATCCTAAAAACGAGCTTGTCGAAGGAGGGATGGTTTCCATTGTCCGCGCTCCCTTCGATTGGCGGACGAGAGTCAGCGGATCTAAGGGGTGTTCATTGCAGGAAGGCCTCTGAAACTTTTTTGG
>CAIQAB010000027.1 GCA_903869675.1 uncultured Verrucomicrobiota bacterium
GCGAAAACAGCCAGGCCGAGTTGGAGCGCGCACTGCAGGAGCTGAATGCCGACGCGCCCGACGCGCCAGCCTCAGAAAGCCGGTGAGAAGACCGCGCTGGCCCCGGCGACGAGGGTGAAGTTCTCGCCCACGCTCCAGACTGAGTCGTTGACCAAAAACTTGAAGGTCACCGGTGCCGCGGAGTCCGGCAGCGAGATCGTCCAGCGATTGGCCGCGGCGCAGGCCAGCGGTAGGCCGGTGTCCCAGCTCAGGCCGGCCCCCTCGCCACGAAGGGTCAAGGCGTTGCCGAAACCGACGTCCACCACCGCGACGATGGTGATCGGGGCGGACTTGCCCCCGGCCTTGGGCTCGACCGTCGGCTCGGCGGCGGGGGCCTTCACGACCTTCGGCGCCTTGGTCGGCTTGGGCCGGGCGGGCACCAACTCACTCAAGACGGCGGGAGCCGGAGCGGCCTTGGCCACCTTGAGCACCGGGGCTTTCGCAGCGGGCTTGGCCTTGCGAACCGGCGCGGGGGCGGGCTTGGGACTGGCGGCCTTGGCGGACTTGGCCTCCTTGGCCGCGGACGGGGAGGACTTGGCGGCGGGCTTGGTGATTTTTTTCATATTAAAAAAGGAATCGTGGAAGACTGGGTCAGGACGTTCGTGCAGGCTGGGGGGAAAATTGGCGGAAGGCCGCCCCGCACAACAGCAAAGGCCGGACCAAGCCCCGGCGTTGCCTGAATTTCACCTCCGCCGCGGTCGTAAAATCTGGTGGAGCAGATGGGAATCAAACCCACGACCTCTTCATTGCGAACGAAGCGCTCTATCAACTGAGCTACTGCCCCGAAAACCAGAAAGGCCTATATGCCGCCACCGGCTCGCGTGAGTAAATACCAATCTTCACCGTGGCGCTGGTGGCATCCCGAGTGCTAGGTTGCCGTATGCTTCGTTTCCTCTCCCGCGCTCGCTTTTTGATTTTAGGCACCGCTTGCCTCTGCCTTACCCTCCACCTGTCTGCCGCGGCAGCCCCCGCGCCCAAGCGCCTGACCGCCATCCTCAACGCCTACCCGCCCGAGATGGATGCGATGATCAAAGAGTTCGGCCTGCGCGACGGCGGCTTCACCGAGCAACGGCTGAAAGGCTTTCGCTACTACCTGGGGCACGTCGAGGGCCAGGACGTGGTGGTATTCGAGACCGGCATGAGTCTGGTGAACGCCGCCATGGCGCTCCAACTCGCGCTGGATCACCTGCCCGTCGCGCGGGTGCTTTTTGCAGGCGTGGCCGGCGGCACCGATCCCTCCCTCCAGGTAGGCGACGTCGTCATCCCCGAGAAATGGGCCTACCACTGCGAGGCCGCTTACTTCAACCCGTCCCCGGACGGTCGCTCTTGGCTGCCGGCCCGCTACTTCAAGCAACGCCTGCCGAACTTCGGCATGATTTTCCCCGATGACGCCGAGGCGATCCGCGCCGACCGGGATAAATTCGAGCCGACGCCCTTCTTCCCTGCCGACCCGGGTCTGCTGGCGCTCGCCCGCCGGGCCGTGGAAAAACTCGGGCCGATTCACTACGGCGCCTCCGCCCGTGAGATCACCGTGCTGGTCGGCGGCGTGGGCGTGACCGGCACCGTCTTCGTCGATAACCGCGAATACCGTAAATTCCTGCGCTCCACCTGGGAAGCCCGTTGCACGGACATGGAATCCGCCGCCTACGCACACGTCTGCTACACCAACGAAATCCCCTTCCTCGCCGTGCGCGCCCTGAGCGACCTCGCCGGAGGCCAGGGCGAAGGCGAAGTGAATGCCGCCGACGATAACGAACACGGCACCTCCGAAAACGCGGTGCGCGTGCTGCGCGCCATCCTGCGCGAGCTCCCGCCGGCCGGCGCGCCGGCGCCACTTCCCTAGCCGGCCGCCGCCGCGACGCCGGCCTCCACGGGAGCCGCCCGCACGACGCAGGGCAGTAGCGCGGCGTCCTGCATGCCGTGGATGATTTTTTTGTCCGGCGGGCAAAAGGTGGCCAGCGCGCCCGAGAGCAGGGCCTTGTCCCCGCGCACAAAGTAATAGGGACACAGCCGGAGCCGGCCCGATTCCGCCGCCGCCGCGCCTCCGCCCGCGGGATAGAGCCCGTGGGTCGCGCGGATGGGTTTACGGTAGGCTTGCAGGATATGGAGATTCGCCGGTGCGTCCTCGATCGCGAGGTCGAGAGCCCCCTGCCACTCCTCGCGCGAGCAATCCGCGCCATAGGCCACGCTGCGCGCCCCCCAGGCGGTCTCGTGAAAGCCAGAGATCTTGAGAATCAACTCGCGCTCCTTTTTCGAGGCTTCGGCCAGACCCCGCCAGTCGGTCAGCGCCCGCCCGCCGACGGCCGGCCCGACCAGCGTGGCACCGGGAGGCAAGGGCGCGGGATCGACCACCCAGGAGGGCGGGATGAGCGTCTTGAGTCGTTCGCGGGCTTTGGCGCCGAGGCTCTCCGCCCAATAGTCCTGCAAAAGGTGGTGGTGGAAAAGCGCCAGCCCGAGTTTCTCCTCCTGAAAGGGACGCATCGGCGGAGTGATCACGACCTCGCCCGCTTCCCAGGATTCGAAGAAAAAGTGCGCGGTCGGGATACGCTCCAGGTCAAATAATTCGAAGAAGCGGTAGATGATATCGATCTTTTCGGGGTTACCCTCGACGTCGAAGCACAGGCTGCTGCCGAGCGGGAAGACCTCATCCGGCGCGAGCAGGAAAACGCGTTTGCCCTGCCGCTGGAGTTGCTCCGCCAGCCAGCCCATCTCGGGCCGGTAGGTGGCCGCCTCGTCACTGACCACGATGGCGATGAGGGGATTGCGCATTTCGGGACGCAGGCCCGCCACCACGTCGTGGAAGTTTTTCACCATGGCCTCGCCCGCGCCCAGGATGTCGCCGGTAGGCGCATACAAGCGGTTGAGAAAGGCCGTCAGGCCGATGCCGCCGGGCACCGAGTCGAGCTCGGTCAAGGCCCAGCCATCCTCGGTCAGCAGCAGGTCGGGCCGGAGCACGGCGGGGAAAACCCCGCGATTGCGCGGATGCCGGGCGTGCGCGACCAGCGCCTCCGGTTTGCCGCGGTCGAGATACTCCGCGACCCACGGGGCAAGGAGGGTTTTATTCCGCAGCAGGTTCTTTCCCGCCACGCTGCGGAGGTAGAGCGTTTCCAGCGCACGGTGGTATTCCAGGCAGGCCGCGCCGATCTCGCGCAGGTCCTCGACCTGCGCCGGAGTGAGCGGCCAAGCCTCGGGCGCGAGTCGCCACGTCTTGTCCTCGAAAAGCGGGGTCTCGGCGAGGGCGGACTGAAGGAAGGCGTGGTCGAGCGGCATGCTCCCCCCACGAGAACACAGCAGCGCCTTCGCGCAAGCCCGCCGCACACGCCCGCCCCTGGCCTAGAACCGATACTCGGCACTCACCCCAAACTGCCGCGGATCAGCCCGGCTGACGTAGCGCGTCGGCGCGTAGCCCGAGACCGGATCGTTGCCAAAGTAGAACACCCGCTTGTCATACTCCGCGTCGAACAGGTTGCGCCCCCAGAGCGTGAGCGACCAGTCGCGCCAGGCGCGCCCGATGCTGGCATTGGCGACCACGCAGGCGTCGCGCGTCTCGTCACTGCTTTCCGATTCGTAGTAGCGGTCTCGACCCGCGAAGGCGAATTCGCCGAACCAACCGATCGCCACCCGGCGCCGCACGCCGACGGTGTAGCCATAGCCGGGAGTCGCCGCCAGTTCGCGCCCGTCCGCCCGCGCACCATTGGGTAACGTAAAACTCTCCCGTTCGCTGCGAAGCAGGGCGAGCGTGCCAAAGACGGACCAAGCGTCCGCCAGCCGCCAGGTCAGCGCCGACTCCAAGCCGTCGCCACGCGCCGCCTCCCCATTGGTGGTGTAGTAGCGGAACGCATCCTTGTCGCCCACCGAGCCCCGGAGTTGCACGTCTTCACGCTCGAGGTGGAACGCGGTGACCTCGCCCCACAGACGGTCATCCAGCCAGCGGCTGCGCAGACCGGCCTCGAAGTTCCAGAGCGTCTCCGTGGCAAAGGTCCGCGGATCGACCGCCGGGTTGATATTGGCATCCACGCCCACCCCGCCGGCCTTGTAACCCCGCGCGACCGAGGCAAAGACGGCATGGCGGGGCGAAAGATCGTGCTCCAGGGTGAGCTTGCCGCCGGTGAGCGTGTCATCGAAGGCCGGGCGAAAATCCGCCGCGCCCGACGCATCCTTGTCCACCGCGCTGTGCTGGCCGACGTATTCGGCACGGAGCCCGAGGACCACCCGGGTGCTCACGGAGAAATCATGGGCGGCCTGACCGAAGAGGGCGGCGTTGTTCGCCCGGTAATCCGAACGCGTGCGCCGCACCCGGTCCGTCGAGAACACACTGTCCTCGTTCAGCCGAGAGAAGTAGGCACCCAGGGTCCAGCGGTCGATCCAGCCGGCGGCAGCGTCGGCGGCGGCCGAGTCGAGCCGCAGTTCCTGCCCGAAGGTATCGCGCTCGCGCGTGATCGCGGCGAAGCTCTTGTAGGCGTCGGGGTGAGTGTAGACCGAGGCCCAGTCGCTGTCGTAGCTGTAGGTCGAGCCGGTCCAGGCCGCCGTGGTGACGGTGGTCAGGCGCACGCTAGACCAGCCTGAAAAGACGCCGCGCAGACTGCCCGCGCCAGACCGCTGCTCGTCGCGTCCGGGCTCATCGCTGAACGTGAACCGGCCGTTGTTATCCAAGGCAAACTCATCAAACCCGTTGTCCGCGGCGGCGAAAAAAGCCGTCGCGTCCCAACGCCAGGCGGCACCCGGCCGCCAGACCAGCTTCACCCGCGCCATGCGTTCGTCGCGGGCATTGGTGTCGGCATTCAGGAAGGCATTGCGGCGAAACCCCTCGCTCTCGCTCCGCTGGGCCGCGACCCGCACCTGGAGTTTCTCCGGCTCTCCTTTGATCAGCGGCCCGCCCACGGCGACGCCGGCCTCTCGCAGCCCGTCTTCGCCGGCTGACGCGATGATATCACCGGACCAGATCGGACCGGGGTCGTTGGTCACCAACCGCACCACTCCGCCGGCGGCGTTGGCGCCAAAGGCCCCCGCCTGCGGCCCGCGCAAGACCTCGACCTGACTCACGTCAAAGGTGCTGCCGACCGTGCCGAGCCCGGTGAAATCGAGGTCATCCACCAGAAAACGCACCGTCGAGTCCGGGGTCTCGCCCTCGAATTGGGAGTTCTCGCCGACGCCCCGGATTTGGAAATAACGGGGCCGAGAAGTGCCGCCGGTAAAAGTGAGATTGGGGATCTGGTTCGCGAGATCGCCGAAGTGCCGCACGGAGCCACCCTCGAGCGTCTCGGGGCCGTAGACGCTCACGCTGGCCGCGATGCGATCGAGCGGGGTTTCCCAGAGGTCGGCGGTGACGCGCACCGGCTCGAGCTGCAACGGTGCCGCCGCGGATGATGCGGGTTCATCGGCCCGGACGCTGCCCGCGAGCAGGGCGCCAAAGAGAAGAATCGGTTTTGAGAGTCGCATGGGATTGGGTCGCCCGTCCCGATGCGGACTCCCGGCGGGAACGAGGGCCACGCCCGCGCAAACCTTCGCGCGGTGACGACGTCACCCTGCTGTTTCCTTCGCCGGTATAATCCGTTTCAGGTTCGAAGGGTCGAGCGGCCGATCGTGCCGCAATCTCAGCCCGACGCAGCGGGCACCCCTACAGGCAGGCCGCGAAAAGAACGCAAACGCCTCCGCGCGCAAGCTTGTTCTCCCGTTCCCGCATAAAAAGCCGGCCAGCCAAGACATTGACACCGCCGCCTTGCGTCCGCTTTGCTGACCAACCCTCGACCGTAACCTTTCCGACATGAATTCTGAAGCCATCGCCGCGCTCGTAGCCAAAAACCCGTCCCTCAAGGCGGCCAAAGCCAAGCTGGAGGCCATGGAGCCCGGCGCCTACTGTGTGCACAAGAGCTGGGGCTTCGGCCGCATCAAATACTACGACGAAGCCGCCCAGAAGCTCATCATCGACTTCAAAGCCAAGCCGGCCCATGCGATGGATCCGGCTTTCTGCATCGGCACCCTCGACGTGCTGCCCCCCGCCCACCTGCTGGTGCGCAAGGAGACCGACCCCGCCACCCTGCAGAAGCTGATTGATAAGGATCCCGCCCAGTTGCTCATCGAGGCCCTCGCCGCCTACCCCAACTCGGCCGCCACCCAGATCGAGATCGAGATCGTGTTCGCCCAGGTCCTCGGCGAAGAAAAATTCAAGAAGTGGTGGTCAACCGCCAAAAAGGCCATCGCCAAGGATCCCCGCATCGCCGTCCCCGCCAAGAAGACGGAGTGCTACTTCGTGCGCGAGACCCCCGTTTCCACCGAGGACGAGATCACCGAAAAGTTCAACGGCACCCGCTCCGCCCGCCTGCGCGTGCAACTGGCCGAGCAACTGGTGGAGACCGCCGGCAAGCAAGAGATCAAGGCCGACCTGAACGCCATCCTCGCCGGCGTCACCGAGGCCATCAAGACCTCCAATCAATTTGACACCGCCGAGCGCCTCTACGGCGCCTCCGTGCGCGACCGCCTGGCCAAACTCGCTGAAATCGACCCCGCCACCCTCGAGCCCACCCAAGTCTCCCTCGTCACCAACGTCCGCGACCTGCCCGCCATCGTCGAGAAGCTCCCGGTCAACTTCCAGAGTGACTTCCTCGAACTGCTCAAGGAAGCACACCCGCTCGAGCACCGCGACGTCGTCATCACCCTGCTGAAGATCTCCCAAGGCAAGTTCACGACCGAGTGCATTAACTTCCTGATCGAAAACGACCACGGCGCCGAGCTGGCCACCACCTTCAAGCGCTGGATGGCCGAGCAAAACCTGCGCGCCCCGGTGCTCCACTGGATCGTGAAGAACCGCAATTCGAAGAAGTTCTCCAAAATTCTCGGCGACCTCGTCTCGCCCCGCCTCCTCTCCGCCATTTTCTACGCCATCGACTACGAGGCCCTGCAGGCCGCCTCCGCCCGCCGCATCCCCCTCGCCGACTCGTTGTCCGAAGACACCGACCTCATCCCCGACCTGCTCCAGACCGCCTCCGGCGAAACCGCCCGCGATCTCGCGCACACCCTGCTGCTGAACCAAGGCTTCGAGGACCTCACCAAGAAGTCCCTGCTCGCCCGCTTCATCAAACTCTACCCCTCGATCTCCACCGTCCTCACCGGCGAAAACGAGGCCAAGGAGGAGCAACTCCTCGTCTCCCGCGAGAGCTACGAGCGCAAGCGCGAGGAATACGAGACCATCATCTCCAAGAAGATCCCCGACAACTCCAAGGCCATCGCCTCCGCCCGCGAGCACGGCGACTTGAAGGAAAATTCCGAATACAAGATGGCCAAGCAGGACCAGCAGGTCCTCATGGCCCAGAAGACCCAGCTCGAGAAGGACCTCAGCCGCGCCCGCATCACCGATTTCAAGGAAGCCACCCTCGAGATTGTCGGCGTCGGCAGCGTGGTCGAGGTCACCCTCGGCTCCACCGGCAAGAACGTCCGCTACACCCTCCTCGGCGCCTGGGATAGCGTGCCGGAGCAGAATATCGTGTCGTATAAGACCCCGCTCGGCCAGGCCCTCGTGGGCAAGAAGGTCGGCGATACCGTGAGCGTGAAGATCGGCGCCGCCGCCGAGTCCTACACCATCACCAAGCTCGCTCGCTACGCTTCCTGAACCGCGGCCAGGCACCCGCCCCCGCCAGCCGCGTCGCCCCCCGACGCGGCTTTTTCGTGCCGTTTACCCTACTTTGGCTCTAGCTTCGCACCAATGAACACCTCTTGGGATACCCTCAAGCTGCTCGCCGAGCCCACCCGTCTGCGCATTCTGGCCCTGCTGTTGCGCGAGGAATTGTCCGTGGCCGAGCTGCAGGAGATCCTCGACATGGCCCAGTCGCGCATCTCCTCCCAACTCGCCCTGCTCCGCTCGGCCGAGCTCGTCGCCGACCGCAGAGACGGCAAACGCGCCTACTACCGGCTCCACAACCCGCTCCCCCCCGCCACCCTCGCCCTGTTGCGCTCCGCCACCGAGGCCGTGTCCGGCCAGCCCGAACTCGCGGCCGATCGCGCCGCCCTTTCCCGGGCCCTCGCCCGGCGCCGCGCCCACCAGGAGGAGTATTTTAACCTCATCGCCGGCCGCCTCGGCAAAAACTACTGCCCCGGCCGCTCGTGGGAAGCCCTCGGCCATCTCGCCCTCCGCCTCGCCCCCGCCATCGATATAGCCGACCTCGGCGCCGGCGAGGGCCTCGTCTCCCAGCTCCTCGCCCGCCGGGCCCGCCAGATCTGGTGCATCGACAGCTCCCCCAAGATGGTCGAGGTCGGCACCGCCCTCGCCGAGAAAAACGGCCTCGCCAACCTGCAATATAAACTCGGCGACATCGAACGCGTGCCGCTGCCGGATGCCTCCGTGGATCTCGCCATCCTCAGCCAGGCCCTGCACCACGCCCGCCGCCCCCAGCAAGCCGTCGCCGAGGCCTTCCGCATCCTGCGCCCCGGCGGCCAGTTGCTGCTCCTCGACCTGCGGGAACACGATTTCGAAAAAGCCCGCGAACTCTACGCCGACGTCTGGCTGGGCTTCACCGTGGCCGCCCTGCACGCCTTTCTCGAACACGCCGGCTTCCAAGGCATCGAAGTCGTGACCGTCTCCCGCGAGGCCGAGGCCCCCCATTTCGAGACCCTGCTGGCGAGCGGCGCCAAACCCGCCTGAACCCCCGCCAACCAGCCCCGTAAGCGGCGCCCCCACCCATCGGTTTTCGCTTCGTTTGATAAAACCCTTGGCACGCCGCGCGACGACCTTTTTGGTCGCGCTCCCATGCCCACCGCGAAGCCCGCTCTCCTCGCTCTCGAAGACGGTTCCGTCTATCACGGCCGCGCCTTTGGCGCCGACGCCACCATCGCCGGGGAGTGCGTGTTTAACACGTCCATGACCGGCTACCAGGAGATCGTCACCGATCCATCCTACTTCGGCCAGATCGTCACCCTCACCGCCCCGATGATCGGCAACTACGGCGTGAACGCCGAGGACACCGAAGCCGCCGTGCCCCGCGCCTCCGGCCTCGTCGTGCGCGAACTCTCCCCCATCGTGTCGAACTGGCGCGCCACCGCCTCCCTCGGCGATTACCTCCGCCAATACGGCATCCCGGGCATCAGCGAGGTCGATACCCGTGCCCTTACCAAGAAACTCCGCGTGGACGGCGCCATGAAGTGCTGCCTCACCACCCTGCCCCTCTCCGAGGCCGATGCCGTCGCCCGCGCGCGCGGTTGGCATGATATGGCCGGCAGCGACTACGTGAAGGACACGACCTGCACCGAACCCTACTTCTGGCGCGCCGACGACGCCACCCGCTTCAACGCCCCCTACGTCCCGCCCGGCACCACCCTCGGGCTGCCCCACACCCCCGCCCGGCGCTTCACCGTCGCGGCCTTCGATTTCGGCGCGAAATACTCCATCTTCCGCAAACTCGTGAACCACGGTTTCGACGTGAAGGTATTCCCCGCCACCGCCACTGCGGAGCAGATCCGTGAACACGCGCCTGATGGGGTTTTCCTCTCCAACGGCCCCGGCGATCCCGCCGCCCTCGCCTACATCCACCAGACCGTCTCCGGCCTGGTGCCGCATTACCCGATCTTCGGCATCTGCCTCGGCCACCAGATGCTCACCCACGCCCTCGGCGGCACCACGTTCAAGCTCAAGTTCGGCCACCGCGGCGGCAACCAGCCGGTGAAAAACCTCGAAACCGGCAAGGTGTCCATCACCGCCCAGAATCACGGCTTCGCCACCGACCCTGCCTCGCTGGAAAAAGGCGGCGCCGTGGTCACCGAGATCAATCTCAACGACAACACCGTCGAGGGCCTGCGCCACAAGGTGCTGCCGATTTTCTCCGTCCAATACCACCCCGAGGCCGCCCCCGGCCCGAACGACGCCGATCCGCTTTTCTCCGACTTTTACCGCCTCATCGAGGCCCGCAAAGCCGGCCGCGTCTAAAGCCGCCCGGTCGCGGCGGCAGCCCCGTCAGGCCGCCGCCGGTCAGGCCACCAGGTTGCGTTCCCCCGCCTTGGCCCCGGAGCGCGCCCGGTCTGCAAGCAAGCCTCCCTTGCACCGGCCCAAACTTGGCCCAAGGTCATTCCTCGCATGCTAGAACACCGCAGCCAGATCGAGGTCCGCTACAGCGAAACCGATATGATGGGCATCGTTTACCACGGCAGCTACCTGCCCTGGCTCGAGGTCGGTCGCACCGGCCTGCTCGCCGCCTACGGCCTGCCTTACCGCGATCTGGAGGCCGCCGGGTTTTATCTTCCGGTGACCGAGATCCAGCTGCGCTACCTCCGCCCCGCCCGCTACGGAGACGTCATTACCATCCGCGCCGCCGTGCGGGAAAAACCCGCCGTCCGCCTGCGCGTGGATTACCTCGTCTGCCGCGATTCCGAGGTGCTCGCCGAGGGCCACACCCGCCACGTGTTCGTGGATAAACCCGGCCGCCCCCGCCGGCCCCCGCCCGCTTTCGTGGAATTGGCGGAAGCCCGTTTCCCCGGCGCCTAGGCCAAACCCTCGGCCGCGTATTCAGCCTGCACCAGCGGATCGGTTTCCCGGGCCGCTGATGCCGCCAGTCCGGCCCGCGCCCCCAGCCGCGCCAGCGCCCAGACCGCATGCGCCCGCACCAGCGGGGCGGCCGGAGCCCCCTGCCCGGGCGCGGGATCGACGAGCCGGCGCAGTTGCGGGATACACTCGGTCGCGCCGAGATTCCCCGCCACCACACAGGCGTTGCGCAGCAGGCCGGCCAGTTTCACCCGCTTGATCGCCGTGCCCTTGAACAAGGCCGCAAACCGCTCGGGCGTGAGGTCCAGGAGCTCCGTCAACGCCAACCGGCCGATCTCCGGCCGCCCTTTGACCAAAACCTCGCGGCCGGCCTGGGCAAAACGGTTCCACGGGCAGACCTCGAGGCAGGTATCGCAGCCATAAATCCGCCGGCCGATCCCCGCGCGAAATTCCCGCGGGATCACCCCCTTGTTTTCGATGGTGTGGTAGGAGACGCAGCGCCGCGCATCGATAACCCCCGGAGCCACAAAGGCCGCCGTCGGACAGGCCTCGAGGCAACGCGTGCATTTGCCGCAGAGCCGCCCCGCATGCGTGCCCTCCGGCTCGCGGCCGGGCACCGGCACATCCGCCGGGATTTCGAGCCGCGTGACAATACTGGCGAGAAAGAGCCAGTTGCCGAATTCACGGGAGATCAGCATGGCGTTTTTGCCCGTGAACCCCACCCCCGCCCGCGCCGCCCAGCCGCGTTCGAGCACCGGCCCCGTATCCACGTAGTAACGGTGATCCTCCGGGCCGATCCCGCCGAGTTCCTCCAGCACCCGCCCCGCCTCCGCCAGCCCCGCGCGGAGGGTGTCGTGGTAGTCGTCGTGCAAGGCATAACGCGCCCAGACCGGCCGCGCGGCGTCGCCCCCGCCCGCCTCCGGCGAAGCGCCATAGTTCACGCCCAGCATGACCATGGTGCGGGCCCCGGGCAAAACGAGATCCGGATCGCCGCGCTTGTCCGCGCCGCGCTCAAGCCATCCCATGTCCCCGTGGTAGCCCGCCGCCAGCCAGTCCCTGAGTCCAGGCCCGAACAGCGGCTCCACCCGGGCAAAGCGCACGACGTCAAAACCCAGCGCCCGCAACCGCACCCGCACCCGCTCCGCCCCCGCTGCGTCGAGACCCGCTTTGCTCATGCGGTCATGCCTTGAGTCCATCCACCGGCCGGCCGCGCGCTCGCAAAAAATCCTCCGCATCCCGCCGGTAGACGCGCAGGACGTGTTGCACGATGTCGATCTGGGGGCGGTTGTCGGTGAGGATCACGCTACCCGCACGCCGGTAGATCGGGTCGCGCGCGGCATAGAGCGTGCGCACGCGCTGCTCGGGATCCTCTACGTTCAGAAGCGGCCGCGCGCGATTGCCCGCCGTCCTGCGCAAAATCGTCTCCACCGTGGCGTGCAGGCAAATCACCACGCCACGCGCTTGCAGCGCCGCCAGCATGCCCTCCTGGATGACGAGGCCGCCGCCACAGGCCACCACCGTGCGCTCGGCGGGATGCCCGTTGTGGATAAAATCCCGCTCCATGCCCCGAAAGGCCGCCTCCCCGTCGGTGGCAAAGATGTCCGAGATCGTCCGTCCCTGCAGCCGCTCGATCTCATGGTCGCTGTCCAGCCAGCGATGCCCGAGCCTCGCCGCCACGATACGCGAGACGGTCGTCTTGCCCGTCCCCATGAATCCCACCAAGTAAAGATTTACGTCATTCGGCGCCATCGTGCGAGGCGAGTGAGGGCAGGCGCACCGTCGCTGCCAACCAAATCCGCACCCGCGCCTCCCGGGACGGGAGGACGCCTTGCCTTGGCAAGGGCCATGCTAGACGCTGGCAAAGATGCAGCTACGCGTTTCCCACCTGACCCGTTACGACTACGACCGCCCGGTGGAGTTTTCGACCCATGTCCTCTACCTCCGCCCGCAGGACTCCGCCCACGCCAGGCTAGGCTGGCACACGCTGAACATCCGCCCCGCTGGCCGCCTCCTGCACCTGCGCGATACCCACGATAATAATTGCGCGCACGCCCATTTCTCCGGCCCGGCCGCCAGCCTCGAAATCCACTCCGAGTTCGAAATCACCAACGACTTTCCGAATCCCTTTGATTTTATCCTCAAGCCCGCCGCCTGCCGGTTTCCCTTCGCCTACGAGCCGGTGTTCGATTTCGCGCTCGGGCCCTACCTCGCCGCGCCGTTCGATACCACCAGGGCGATCCTGCTGGCTTGGCTGGATCAGCATTTCATTGATCGCCCCGCGGGCACGGTTCCCTTCCTCAGCGCCCTGAACACCCTTCTTTTTCAACAGCTGCGCTACACCCGTCGCGAAGAGCCCGGCATCCAGCCCTCGGTCGTCACCCTCGAACGTGGCGGCGGCGCGTGCCGCGATTATGCGGTGCTTTTGATGGAGTGCTGCCGCACCCTCGGCCTGGCCGCGCGTTTCGTCAGCGGGTATATGTTCGCCCCGTCGGATCAGGATGAACGCACCGCCGGCGCGATGCACGCGTGGGCCGAGGTTTACCTGCCCGGCGCCGGTTGGTGCGGCCTTGACCCCACCCACGGGGTCTGGTGCGACGAGCATTTTATCCCGATCGCCCACGCCGCCCAAGCCGAGTCCGTGAACCCGATCCAAGGCACCGTCTACGCCCCCGTCCCCGTCTGCTCCCGGCTTTTCACCGAAGTCCGCGTAGAGCGTCTCGACCCTGCCGCCCTTCCCCTTCCCGCATGACCTCCCCCCTGCCCGCCCCCGAAATCACCGCCTGCAGCGCTGCCGTGGAAAACACCCTGGCCGAGGCCGGGGTCGTGCTGACCATGGGCGGTGAACCCACCTTCGTGCCCTGTCAACCCGAGGGCGCCGAGTGGCGCACCGATGCCCTGGGGCCGACCAAGCTGGGCGTCGCCCGCCGCTTCGCCCAGGCCCTGATCGCCCGCTCCCGCCCCGGTGCCGTGTTGCTCGAAACCTCGGGTAAACACTACCCCGGCGAGCCCCTGCCACGCTGGGCCCTGCTGCTGCAATGGCTCCCCCCCTCTCCCGGCGATTCCCGCCCGCTTTGGCGCGATCCCAGCCGCCTGAAAGCCGGCGGCCAGCCCGGCAAGCACACCGCGGGCGATACCGACCGTCTGCTGGCCGCACTCGTAACCGGCCTCGGAGTGGAAGCGTCGCTGGCCCTCCGCGTGGCCGAACCCTCCGCCCCCGCCCAGCCCGGCGGCTGGGTCCTGCCCTTGGACCACACGGGCGAAACATGGCGCAGTGATGATTGGGCGGCCGACCTCGGCCCTGCGCCCGTGGAACTCCTCCCCGGAGATAGCCTCGCCGGCCTCCGCCTGCCCCTGCAGGGCCTGGGGGAGAACCGCCTCCGCCGCGCCCTGACCCTGGAGCTGCGCGACGGCAACATCACCGTCTTTATCCCGCCCCTCTGGCTCGAGGGCTACGTCGCCCTCGTGCGGACCATCGAAGACGCCGCCGCAGCCTGCAATCTCGGCCACCTCGTGCTGGCCGGCTACGCCCCGCCCTGGGACGCCACCCGCCTGCCCACCATCGGCTTCGCTTCGGACCCCGGCGTGATCGAGGTCAACCTCCAGCCCTGCGCCAACTGGACCGACTACGACCTGCAACTGCGGGAACTCTACGCCGCCGCCCACGACGCCGGCCTCTGCGCCCGCAAATTCCAGCTCAACGGCCGCGAAGTCGGCACCGGCGGTGGCGCGCACCTGGTTTTCGGCGGTCCCGCCCCGGAGCGTTCCCCGTTTTTCCTCCACCCCGCCCTGCTCCCCTCGGTCGTGCGCTACTTCCAGCACCACCCGGCCCTGAGCTACACCTTCAGCGGACTCTACATGGGGCCGAGCTCGCAAGCCCCGCGCATCGACGAGAGCACCTACGAGGCCCTCTACGAACTGGAAATCGCCTGCGATGGCGCCGCCCGCCTCGGCTCCCCCTGGAACCTCGCCCTCTACGACCTCCTTTTCCGCGACCTGTTGATGGATCGCTCGGGGCAACACCCACCGCGCCGAGATCAGCGTCGATAAACTGTGGAATCCTTTCGCGGGCAATGGCCGTCTCGGCCTCGTCGAGTTTCGCGCGTTCGAGACCCATCCCTCCGCTGCCAGCCAGAGCCTCGCCGCTTTGTTTGTCCGCGCTCTCCTCGCCCGCCTCGCCAAGGCACCCGTGTCCGCCCCCTTCATCCGCTGGCAGGGCGAACTCCATGACCGGTTTTTCCTGCCGACGTTTGTGTGGGACGACCTCGCCGCCGTCTGTGCCGATTTGCGCGCCCACGGCATCCCCTTCGACGACGCCTGGCTGCGCCCGCTGTGGGATTGGCGCTTCCCCGAGGTGGGCCGCCTCGACCTCGTCTCCACCCGCCCCGCGACCGCCACCGGCGCCGGAGTGCCGTTTTCCCTCATCTTCCGCCAGGCCCTCGAAGCCTGGCCCCTGCTCGGCGAGTCCCCCAACGCCGGCGGCGTCGCCCGCACCGTGGACGCCTCGATGGACCGCCTCGAAGCCTTCGTCACCGACGCCGACGCCCTCGAAAACGGTCTGCTCCTGGTCAATGGTTACCCGTGCGCCTTCCGGCCGGCCGCCGGGAGAGCCGGCGCCGCCGCAGGCATCCGTTACCGCGCCTTTTACCTGAACCCGGCCCTGCAACCACACCGCGGAGTCGATGCCCCGCTCACCCTGGAATGGGTCGATCGCGCCACGCTCACGGTCGTGGCCGCCGCCCGCTGGCACGTCTGGAACCCCCGCCACGCACCCTACGCCGGCCGTCCGGTGGATGCCGATGAGGCCGCCGCGCGCCGCGCCGAGCGCTGGGAGCCATGGACGGGCACGGTGGGCCAGCCCCGCTTCATCCCGTCGGTCTTCTCGGCGCCCGAGAGCCGCTACACCCTCGATCTCCGCCGGGCAGCCTTTCAATCCTGAGCCGGGGGCGCGGGCTCCCTACTCGCGGTTGCGTGGGTGGAATTTAGCGTGCTGCTCGACCAGCCGCTTGTCTTCCACCGCCGTGTAAATCTGGGTGGTGGCCAGGTTGGCGTGCCCGAGCATTTCCTGGATGGAGCGCAAATCCGCCCCGCCACCCAAGAGATGGGAGGCGAAACTGTGCCGCAGCTGGTGGGGCTTCACCCCGCGCTCGATGCCCGCCTTGGCCGCGTATTTCTGCACGATGACCCAAAGGGTTTTCCGCGAGAGCGGTCCGCCGCGTTCACTCAAGAACAAGGCGCTGCCCGTGCGCGACTTCACAAAAGCCGGCCGCCCCGCCGCCAGGTAGGCGCCCAGCGCCTCCGCCGCCCGCCCGCCGACCGGCACCACCCGCTCCTTGGCCCCCTTGCCAAAGACCCGCAAAAAGCCGTTGTCCAGATCCACCTGCTGGAGCGTCAGCCCCGCGAGTTCCGAGACGCGCAGCCCGCTGGAGTAAAACAACTCCAACAGCGCCCGGTCGCGCAGCGCAAAGGCATCCCCGCCCTGCGGCGCCGCGAGGAGCCGGCCGATCTCCCCGCCCGTGAGCGTGCCCGGCACGCGCCGCACCCGCTTGGGCCCCTGCAAGAGCGCCGTGAAGTCGTCCGGCCGGATCTCCTCGCGCACGAGGTGGCGGGCAAAGCCGCGCAGCGCCGAGAGTTTGCGCGCCAGACTGGAGACCGCGAAACGGTCGCCGCCGAGCGAATACAGCCAGTCCATGGCCTGCGCGGCGGTAACCTCGCGCCAGTCCCGCGCCCCCCGGCGGGCCGCCAGCCAGGCCGCGCATTGCCGCAGATCGCTTTCGTAGCCGGAAAGAGTGTGGCCGGAGCGCCCGCGCTCCAGGGTGAGCACGTTGCCGAAGTCCTCGATCGCGGCCGCCATCGCCTCGGGCACGGTCGCCACCGCGGGATCCGGCGAGGACTCGACGGAGGCCGCCGGGAGGGAAGGGCCGGAAGATTTGCGGGGGCGTGGCATCGGGTCACAAAAAAACGCCCCGGAGCCCGGGGCGTCGATGCCACAATCGCCGGATTCGCGGCGGGTCAATAACGCCGGCGCGGCGGAGGCGGGCGCGGACCGGGGTTCTGCTCGCGGATGCGGAAGGTGATGCGGGCCTTCTCCAGGTCGTAGGGGCTCATCTCCATCTTCACGCGGTCGCCGGTCGAGATACGGATGAAGTTTTTGCGTAGCTTGCCGGAGATGTGCGCCAGCACCACGTGGCCGTTGGCCAGCTCCACCTTGAACATCGTGCCCGGGAGCACGGTGACGATCTTGCCCTCCACCTCGATGACTTTGCCGTCGGATTTATCGTCAGACATGGCGGATGGCGCGGGCGCCGGAGAGGAGAAGTCGGGTCATGCGTGGTGGATTCGTAAAGGACACTTGTAAGTCCCAAGGACCCTCTCCTAGTCAAGGCTTTCCTCCAACCCGCGCCCCACCCGCATGGTCCAGCCCGTTCCCGCGCCCCCGCCCTGTCCCTTCGAGAAGCGCTTTCCCTCGCAGCTCGTGCGGGACGATGCCTTTTTCATGGCCCTAGCCTATAATCAGGCCATCGACGCCTGGCGCCGCGACGAGGTGCCCATCGGTTGCGTGATCGAGCGGGACGGCGAGGTCGTCGCCCTCGCGCACAATACCGTCGAGTCGGCCAAGGATCCCACTGCGCACGCCGAGATGCTCGCCATCACCCAGGCCGCCGCCGCCCTCGGGGACTGGCGGCTGGAGGATTGCACACTCTACGTCACCAAGGAGCCCTGCCCGATGTGCAGCGGCGCCACCCTGATGTCGCGGCTCAAACGCGTGTGCTACGCCGTGCCCGACCCCAAGATGGGCTGCCTCGGCGGCGCGACCAACCTGAACGACCTCGCCCGTGTGAACCACCACCTCGAACTGACCGCCGGCGGCGTGCTGGAGGAGGAGTGCCGCACGCTGTTGCAGACTTTTTTCCGGCAAAAACGCGCCGCGCCGGACGAGGCCGCGCCCCCGTCCACGCCATGAACTGGCTCGCTTGGTCCCTGCTGTCAGCCGCCTTCGCCGCCGCCACCGCCCTCCTCGGCAAGCGCGGACTGGAAAATATCGATTCGCACCTCGCCACCGCCCTCCGCACCACCGTGGTGCTGGTCTTCGTCTGGGCCGTGGCCCTCGCCTTTGCCCCCGCCGGCGCGCTCGCCAACGTATCGCGACGCAGCTGGCTGTGGCTCACCCTCTCCGGCCTCGCCACCGGCCTGTCGTGGCTCTGCTACTTCCGCGCCCTTCAGCTGGGCGAAGCCTCGCGCGTCGCCCCGATCGATAAACTCAGCGTCGTCTTTGTCGTGCTCTTCGCCGCGCTTTTTCTCGGCGAGAGCCTGACCGCCCGCGGCCTGCTCGGCGCAGGCCTGATCGCCGCCGGAGCCGTCTTGCTGGCGGTGAAGTGAACCCGCTCCAGCGGTTGACGCCAACGCTCCGGCGCGCACCTTGGCCACGTTACAGTCCTCTTTCCTCCCACCCAACCCATACCCGACCACCATGGCCTACGAACTGCCCGCCCTTGCCTACGCCTACGACGCCCTCGTCCCGCACATCGATGCCAAGACGATGGAGATCCACCACTCCAAGCATCACCAGGCCTACATCACCAACGCGAACAACCTCCTGAAGGACCACGCCGGGCTCGCCGCGCACTCCGCCGAGGCCCTGATCGCCAATCTCGCCACCGTGCCCGAGGCCATCCGCGCCGGCCTGCGCAACAACGCCGGCGGCCACGTGAACCACACCTTCTTCTGGAGCATCATCGCCCCCGGTAAAGGCGGCGCCCCGGTCGGTGCCCTCGCCGCCGCCATCGAGGCCGAGCTCGGCGGTTTCGCCGCGTTCAAGGAAGCCTTCGCCAAGGCCGGCGCCACCCGCTTCGGCTCCGGCTGGGCCTGGCTCGTCGTCACCGCCGACAAGAAACTAGCCGTCGGCTCCACCGCCAATCAGGACAGCCCGCTGATGGGCAAGGTCGTCGCCGGCATCGAGGGCCGGCCCGTCCTCGGACTCGATGTCTGGGAGCACGCCTACTACCTGAATTACCAGAACCGCCGCCCCGACTACATCGCCGCCTTCTGGAACGTGGTGAACTGGGACGCCGCCGAGGCCAACTACCTCGCCGCCATCGCCTGATCCGGCCCGCGACCACTCGCGCCCTCCCCCGCCCGCCCCGCCCTCCCGGCGGAGCGGGCTTTTTCGTCCCCCCCGCGCCCGGCCCGCGCTTTTCCTGCTCCAGCCGGTAATTTTTCTTCCGCTCGCCTCCCGACCCGCCGACACTCCGCCCAATGTCCTGCGACCTGATCCTCGCCCTCGACGTCCCTACCCGCGAAGAAGCCGCCCCGCTTCTCCGCCAGCTCCGCGGAGAACTCCGCTGGGTGAAAATCGGCCTCCAGATGTTCACCGCCTACGGCCCCGATTACGTGCGCGCCGTCGCCGACGAGGGTTTTAACGTCTTTCTCGACCTGAAGCTGCACGACATCCCCAACACCATGGCCAAGGCCGTCGAGTCCCTCGCCCCGCTGCCCATCGGCATGCTCACCCTGCACACCGGCGGAGGCCGCGAGATGATGGCCGCCGCCGTGAAAGCCCAGCAAGCCACCCGCCCCGACCTCCTTCTCCTCGGCGTGACCGTGCTCACCTCGATGGACGCCACCGAATTGGCCAATATCGGCGTCGGCGGCACCCCCGAGATGCAGGTCGCCCGCCTCGGCTCCCTCGCCGCCTCCGCCGGGATGAAGGGCCTCGTGTGCTCCCCGCTCGAGGTCGCCCTGCTGCGCCGCCTCCTGCCCGCCGGCATCCAGCTCGTCACCCCCGGCATCCGCCCAGCCGGCGAGTCCGGAGGAGACGACCAGAAACGCGTGCTCTCCCCCGCCGAGGCCGCCCGCGCCGGTTCCAGTTACATCGTGGTCGGCCGCCCCATCCTGAAGGCCCCCGACCCCGCCGCCGCCGCCCGCGCCATCCTCGCCGACCTCGCGAGCGCCTAAGCCCGGCGCCTGCAACTTTAACTTTAACCCTTCACTACCGTATGTCCCGCACCGCCGCCATCCTTCTCGCCGCCGGCAGCGGCCGCCGCATGCAGGGCGCCGTCGCCGATAAGATCCTCGCGCCCCTCGCCGGCCTGCCCGTCTTCGCCCGCTCCGCCGCCGCGTTCCTCGAGAGCAACGTCGCCGATTTTTATGTGATCGTGGTTCGCGACCAGGCGCAGTCCATCGCCCTGTCCGCCTACGCCCCCACCCCCGCCCAGTTCGTGATCGGCGGCAAAGAGCGCCAGGACTCGGTGCAAAACGCCCTCGCCCTCCTCCCTGCCGATATCGCCTACGTCTTTATCCACGACTGCGCCCGTCCCCTCGTCCGCCCCGAACAACTCGCCGCCCTTCATAAAATCGTGCGCAAAGAAAACGCCGTGGTGCTCGCCCACCGCGTGAAGGATACCATCAAGCTCCACCGCGACCCCGGCCTGCTCAAGACCCTCGACCGCGACCACCTCTGGGCCATGGAGACCCCCCAGGTCTTCGCCCGCGATTTGATCGTCGAGGCCTACGCCAAGGTCGCGAAAAAAGAACTGCGCGTGACCGACGATGCCGCCGCCGTGGAACTCCTGAAACACCCGGTCGCCCTCCTCGAGAATACCCACCCCAACCCGAAGCTCACCACCCCCGCCGATCTCGCCTACGCCGAGTTCCTCTTGTCCCAGCCCCAAACCTGATCCCGCAGATGTCCGCTTTTCGTGTCCTTTCGTGTGTTTAGTGGGCAATAAACTCCGCCCCTTTCCGCCTCCTCCTTCTTCCGTGTTTTCCGTGCCTTCCGTGGGCCCAAACTCCGCCCCCTCATGACCAGCCTCCGCATCGGCCACGGCTACGATATCCACCGCACGCTGGCGGGCCGCCCCATGATCCTGGGCGGCGTGCACTTCGCCGAGTGCCCGGTCGGCCTCGACGGCCATTCCGATGCCGATGCGCTCACCCACGCGATCTGCGATGCCCTGCTCGGTGCCGCCGCCCTGCCCGATATCGGCCACTTTTTCCCCAATACCGATCCGGCTTTCAAAAACATCGACTCGCAACTCCTCCTGCAGCGGGTCTGCGCCGCCCTCCGCGAGCGCGGCTACGAGATCGAGAACATCGATGCCTCCCTCATCGCAGAGCGCCCCAAGATCGCCCCGCGCCTCCAGGAGATGCGCGCCCGCCTCGCCGCCAGCGCCGGCGTCTCCGTGGACCAGCTCGGCCTGAAAGCCACCACCAACGAGGGCTCCGACGACATCGGCCAAGGCCTCGCCATCGCCGCCCACGCCGTGGCCCTGATCCGTCGCGCCTGAACGACGGCGCCTCCCGGTCCATGTTCGCGCTTTCACTCAAATTTCGGCCAAGCGCGGTCGCTTTGATGCCATTTCTCGGCGCCGCCTTGATTCTATTCATCTCCGCCTGCGCTCCGCGGGAGACCCTGGTCGAGCAGGGTAACCGCACGCAGACGCTCCACCGCGGCATCGGCCCCGACCTCGCCGATCTCGATCCGCAACTCGCCTCCTCGCTCGGGGATATCCACGTGCTGTCCGCCCTCTTCGAGGGCCTGGTCGCGGAAAACCCCGCCGACCTCTCGCCCGTGCCCGGTGTCGCGGCGTCGTGGGATATCTCGGCCGATGGCCTCGTTTACACCTTTCACCTCCGCCCCGAGGCCCGTTGGTCCGATGGCCAACCGCTCCTCGCCGCCGACTTTGTGCAATCCGTGCGCCGCGCCCTGTCGCCCGCCCTCGCCGCACCCAACGCCGAGTTGCTCTACCCGGTCCTGAACGCCGAGGCCTACCATAAAGCCCGCCTCACCGACTTCGCCGCCGTCGGCGTGTCCGCGCCCGGGCCGCACACCCTGCGCATCGCCCTCGAATACCCCGCCGTCCACTTCCTTGCCCTCCTCAGCCACCCGGTGTGGTTCCCGGTCCCGCTCCACGCCATCTCCGCCGCCGGCCCGACCGATACTCGTGGCAACCGCTGGGCCAGCAACCCGGCCAGCTTCGTCGGCAACGGCCCCTTCAGGCTGCGTGAGTGGCGGCGCGGCCAGGCCCTCGTCGCCGAGGCCTCGCCCACCTACTGGGATGCCGAAACCATTGCGTTGCGCAGCGTGTTTTTCCACGCCTTCGACAGCGTGGATGCCGAGGAGCGCGCCTACCGCGCCGGCCAGTTGCACATCACCGACTCGCTCCCCGCCGCACGGGTGGAGGCCTGGCGCGCCGAGCACCCGGACCAACTGCGCAC
This sequence comes from uncultured Verrucomicrobiota bacterium, assembly GCA_903869675.1. Lineage (GTDB taxonomy): Bacteria > Verrucomicrobiota > Verrucomicrobiia > Opitutales > Opitutaceae > IMCC26134_A. Next base: position 21,719 of record CAIQAB010000027.1, read on the forward strand.
CGATCCGTTTCTCGACGTCTATTTTTACCGGATCAACACCACCCGCCCTTTCCTTAACGACGCCCGCGTGCGCCGCGCCCTCTCCCTCGCGCTCGACCGCGATGCGCTCGCCGGCGCGCTCCTCCGCGGCGGCCAGCGCCCCGCCACCGGCTTCGTCCCGCCCGGCGCCGGCGGCTACACCCCGCCCGTCGTGCTGCGGCACGACGCCGACGCCGCCCGCTCCCTGCTGGCGGCCGCCGGCTACCCCGGCGGCGCCGGCCTGCCCGTGCTCGAGCTGCTCTACAACACCTCCGAAAACCACCGCCGCATCGCCGAGGCCGTGCAGCAGCAATGGCTCACCACCCTGGGTGTGCAAACGCGCCTCGTGAACCAGGATTTCGCCACCCTGCTCGAAGCCCGCCGCGCGGGGGATTTTCAAGTCCTGCGCTCCGGCTGGATCGCCGATTACGATGACCCCGTGAGTTTCCTCGCCCTCTTTACCACCGGCAGCGCGCAAAACTTCACCGGCTGGAGCGATGCCGCCTACGACCAGAGCCTCTACGCCGCCGCGCGCACGCCCGACCGCGCCGCCCGGCACGCCCTCTTGTTCGCCGCCGAGTCCCGCCTCCTGGAGGAAGCCCCCATTCTCCCGCTTTACGTGAACACCCACGTTTACCTGCTGCACCCGGCGGTGCGCGGTTGGTCCCCTACCCTCCTCGACCGCCATCCACTCAAATCCGTGCGCCTGGTGCCGTAACGCGTCGCGCCGGACTCAAGTCACGCTCGGGTAGCTGCCCAGCCACTTCACCAGCGGGCAAAAGGCCCGCAGCTCGGCCACTGCTTCCTTCATCGCGGGGTCCTCGTAGTGGCCGCTGACATCGATGAAGAAGAGGTAGTCCCAGGGCCGGCGCTTGCTGGGGCGCGACTCGACCTTGGAGAGATTGAGCCCGCGGGTGCCGAAGGGCGTGAGCATGCGCATGAGCGCGCCCGAATTCGCCGCCGCCGCCTCGCCGAGCGAGACCACCAGACTGGTCATGTCGCGTCCGCCGCCGACCGCACCGGAGGCTTTTTTGCCGATGACGAAGAAGCGGGTGGTGTTGTCGTTTCGGTCCTGGATATTGCGGGCCAGCACGGGCACGCCGCGCGCCTGCGCGGCGAGCTCGGCCGCGATGGCCGCCACGCCTGGCTCGGTGCGCGCCGTCTCGACGGCCTTGGCCGTGCTCGCGGTCTCGACCAGTTGCGCGTGCGGGAGGTGACGCTGCAACCACGCCCGGCACTGGGCGAGGGCTTGGTCCTTCGAGCAGACTTTTTCGATTTTTTCGAGCGGCGTGGCCGAGATGAGCGCGTGGTTGATCTCGAGGTAGATCTGCGCGACCGCCTTGAGGTCGCTCTCCACAAAGCCGTCCAACGCCTCGCGCACCGAGCCCTCGGTGGAGTTTTCGATCGGGATGATGCCGTAGTCCGCCTCGCCCTTTTCCACCGCCGTGAAGATGTCGGCAATGGTCGCGATGGGCCGGTAGTCCACGCTCGCGCCGAATTTCTTGACCGCCGCCGCGTGAGTGTAGGTCGCCTCCGGCCCGAGGTAGGCGATCTGCAAGGGCTTTTCCAAAGCGATGGCGGCCGACATGATCTCGCGGTAGATGGCCTGGAGGGCCTCGTTCTGGATCGGGCCCGCGTTGAGCCCGGTGACTTTGCGGAAGACGGCATCCTCGCGCTCCGGCACGTAGATCTGGCCGCCGGCGCTGCGCTTGAGGCGGCCGATTTCGCAGGCGAGGGTCAGGCGTTCATTGAGGATGCGCACCAGCTCGCGGTCGAGCCGGTCGATGCCTTCGCGAATGGGGAGGAGCGGGTCTGCGGACATGCGTGGGGAAAATTATCAGGCGGAAGGCGCGGGCTCCAGCGGGGCGGGTGCCTCTTCCGAAGCCGGCGCGGACGAGACGGCCTCGCCCTCGGAGAAGACCGCCTGGATCTCGACGGGCGCCAGCGAGGGCGACTCGCCCTCGCCATCCTCGAGCGGCAGGCCCATCTCGGCATCGGCCGGCGGGGTGCTCTCGGCGGCGCGGTTGAGCCACTCATCGATCTGGCGCGGCGAGAGCACGTCCGAGGCGGGCAACTCGACCAGCGACTTCACGCCGACGAATTCGAGGAAACGGTCGGTGGTGCCGTATTGCAGCGGACGCCCCGGCAGGTCGGCGCGCCCCACGACGTAAACCAGTTCGCGCTCGAGAAGCTTGCCCAGACCCGCCTCGGCGGAAACCCCGCGCACGGCCTCCAGTTCGGAACGCGTGACCGGCTGGCGGTAGGCCACCACCGCGAGGGTTTCGAGGGCCGACTGGGTGAGCTTCACCGGCGGCGGCTCGTCGCGAAGGATGCGGATCCATTTGGCAAAACGCGGATGCGTGACCAGCCGGTAGCCCTGCGCGCCATCAATAAGGAGGTAGATGTCGTTCTGCGCCTTCAGTTCCTCGGCGAGCGCATCCATGGCCTCACGGATTTGCGCGGCGGTGACCAGTGAGGGCACTTCGACGTAAAGCTCCTCGTCCACCGGGGCGAGGCCGAGCGGGTCCACTTCCTCCGCCGTCGTGGCCGGGGCTTCCGGGGCGGCGCCTTCCTCGACGACCTCCTCGGCGGCCGCTTCGGGACTCACGCCCGCCGTCTGGGCTTGGTCATGATAACGACCAAAGACCGCCTGGATCTCCTTGATCGTGAGCGGCTGGCTCGAGGAGAAGAGCAATGCCTTCAGCACCAGTTTGAGATTGAACGCCATGCGAGGATAAACCCGGAGTAAGTCGCCCGCCCCGCCCGCCGCGCAACACCGAAAACCCGATCGCCCCCGGCCTCCTCTGCTTACGCCTTTATCTCGCGAGGCCTCCGGCCCAGTCTCGCCTCCCCCATGCACCACCCCACCCTCCTCCGCCACCTGCTGTTTTTCTGCGCCTTTATCCCCGCCATGTCTCAAATTCACGCCGCCCCCCTCCCCCTTTGGCCCGATGCCGCGCCCGGCGCCCTCGGCTCCGCCGACTCGGATCGCCCCGAACTCACCGCCTTCCCGCCGGCCGCCGGCACGGCCAACGGCGCCTCCATGCTGATTTTGCCCGGCGGAGGCTACGCCCACCTCTCCGTGCATGAAGGCGCGGGCTACGCCGCCTGGCTGAACCGCCTCGGCGTCACCTGCTACGTGCTGAAATACCGCCTCGGCTCAAGTGGTTACCGCCACCCTGCCATGCTCCAGGACGCCGCCCGCGCCCTGCGCACCGTGCGGGCCTTGGCCAGGCGCGATGGCCTCGATACCGCCCGCATCGGCATCATCGGCTCCTCCGCCGGCGGCCACCTCGCCTCGACTCTGCTCACCCATTTCGACCCCGGCCAGCCCGACGCCGCCGATCCGATCGAGCGCGAAAGCTCCCGCCCGGACCTCGGTATCCTGTGCTACCCGGTCATCTCCCTGGGCGAGTTCGCGCACGGCGGGTCCCGCAAAAATCTGCTTGGGGAAACCCCCGCCGCCGAACTGCTGCACCTGCTCTCCAACGAAACCCAGGTGACGGCCGCCACCCCGCCCTGCTTTCTCTGGCACACCGTCGAGGATAAGGTCGTGCCGGTGGAAAACAGCCTGCTCTTCGCCTCCGCCCTGCGCCGCGCCGGCGTGCCTTTCGCCCTGCATGTCTACGAAAAGGGCGGCCACGGCCTCGGCCTGCCGGAACACGGCAAAAACGCCCCGCCATGGGATGCCGACTGCGCCTACTGGCTGCGGACACGGGGCTTTTTGCCCACCCCCTGATCGCGCCGTTCGTGTTTTCCTGCAGCCCGGGGTCTTTCGTCACCTTCGTGCGAAGACGCTTCTTCACCCTTGCATCTGCACGCGCCCGCTGGGCAGGCTCACCCTTTTCCCAGAACACCCGACTCCGTCCGCCTCGCGCGCCACGTCATCCAAATGAACCAAAACATCCGTAATATCGCCATCATCGCCCACGTTGACCATGGCAAGACGACCCTCGTCGACAAACTGCTCCAAGAGGGCGGCGTCTACCGCGCCAACCAGGCCGTGCAAGTTCGCGCCATGGACTCCATGGACCTCGAGAAGGAGAAGGGCATCACGATCAAGGCCAAGAACACCTCCGTTCACTGGCAGGGCAAGATCGTCAACATCCTCGACACCCCCGGCCACGCCGACTTCGGCGGCGAGGTCGAGCGCGCCATGCGCATGGTGGACGGCGTGCTCCTCCTCGTGGACGCCTACGACGGCCCCCAGGCCCAGACCCGCTTCGTGCTCCGCAAGGCCCTCGCCCTCGGCTTGAAGGTCGTGATCGTGATCAACAAGATCGACCGCGAGAACGCCGATCCGGTGAAGATGTATGACAAGGTCCTCGAGCTCCTCATGGAGCTCAACGCCACCGAGGAGCAGTTCGATGCCCCCGTGGTCTACGGCTCCGGCCGCGATGGCTACATGATGTATAAGCTCGGCCAGGAGAAGAAGGACATGACCGCCCTCTTCCAGACCATCATCGACCACGTCCCGCCGCCCTTCGCCAAGCCCCAGGACCCCTTCCACATGCTGGTGTCCAACATCGATTGGTCCGACTACGTGGGCCGTATCGCCGTCGGCAAGATCCTCGGCGGCTCCGCCAAGGTCGGCGACCCCGTCTTCGTGCTCCGCCACGCCGAGGGCGGCAAGAAAGTGCGCGCCAAGATCACCAAGATCTTCGAGTTCACCGGTCTCGGCCAACGCGAGGTCGAGGAAGCCCACGCCGGCAATATCGTCGGTATCTCCGGCTTCGAGGACGTGGACATCGGCGACACCCTCGACGTGCGCGAGGAAGCCCACCCGCTGCCCTTCACCCAGATCGATCCGCCCACGCTGGAGATGCAGTTCTCCGTCAACGACGGCCCGCTCGTCGGCCAGGAGGGCAAACTCGTCACCTCCCGCCAGATCCGCGAGCGTCTGATGCGCGAGCTGAAGACCAACGTCTCCATCTACATCGACGACGCCGACCGCGCGGGCGTGTTCAACGTCAAAGCCCGTGGCTCCATGCAGGTGGCCGTGCTCGTCGAGACCATGCGCCGCGAGGGCTACGAGCTCCTCGTCTCCCGCCCCACCGTGATCGAGAAGGTCGTCGATGGCGTCCGCCAGGAGCCTTACGAGACCGTCTGGATCGAAGTGCCCGACGAGTGCGTCGGCTCCATCATGCAGAACTTGGCCAACCGCAAAGGCCAGCTGACCAACATGGAGAAACAGGCCCACTCCACCATGATCGAGGCCACCATCACCACCCGCGGCCTCATCGGCCTCGAGATCGACGTGATCAACGCCACCTCCGGTCGCGGCGTGACCAGCCATCTGTTTAAAGAATACGGCCCCTACGCGGGCGAGGTGCTCACCCGCCTCACCGGCGTGATCACCGCCACCGAGGCCGGCGAGACCACCACCTACGCCCTGCTCATGGTGCAGGAGCGCGGCAAGCTCTTCATCGGACCCGGCGAGCAGGTCTACGAAGGCATGATCGTCGGCGAAAATCCCCGCAACGAAGACATCTCTTGCAACGCCGTGCGCGAAAAGGCCCTGACGAACTTCCGTTCCCAAGGCTCCGGTGTCGCCACCGGCCTCATCCCGGCCGCCAAGATGTCGCTCGAACGCTCGATCGAATACATCGCCGCCGACGAGTTGCTGGAGGTCACCCCGAAGAACCTCCGCCTGCGTAAGCGCATCCTGAACAGCGGCGAGCGCCAGAAGGCCAAGAAGTCGGGCAAGTAAGCCCGCCGCCCCCGCCAGCCCCGGCCGCGTCCTCCCGGACGCGGCTTTTTGCTGCCCCGGGAGCTTTAACCACGAAGACGCGAAGATCCGCGCTATGCGCTTGGTCCGCGTGCCCCATTCCTTCAACTGGAACCTGCCACTTCAACTGCAAGCGCAGCGGCGCCTCCTCGCTGCTTTCCGCCCGCCCCATGCTCGCCCCTCTCCTCGCCCTTTCGCTCTTGGCCGCCCCTACCCCCGCGCCCGCCCCGGCACCGCGCTCAGTCAGCGGCATCTACCCCGGCCTCGCGATGTTCAACGCCGAGGGCGAGTGCGGCACCGGCGCCGTGGTGCCCTGGGCGAACCGGCTTTGGGTGATCACCTACGGGCCGCATATGCCCTACGGCTCGAGCGACAAACTCTACGAAATCACCCCGCAGTTCCGGCAGATCACCCGCCCCGAGAGCGTGGGCGGCACCCCGGCGAACCGGATGATCCATCCCGAGTCGAACCAGTTGTTCATCGGTCCCTATGTGATCGATGCCGAGCGCCGGGTCCGCGTGATCCCGCCCGCCCGCATGCCCGGTCGCCTCACCGGCAATGCCCGTCACTTGAGCGATCCCGCGGGCAAAATATACTACGCCACGATGGAGGAGGGACTCTACGAGGTGGATGTGCACTCGCTGGCCGTCACTTCGCTGATCCGCGATGGCAACGCCCTGCGGGACGGCTTCCCCATCGAAACCCCGCTCACCGCACTCACCTCCGGACTGCCCGGCTACCACGGCAAAGGGCTGTATGCGAGCCAGGGGCGCCTGGTCTACGCCAACAACGGGGATCGTGACAAAAACGTGCTGACCGACCCCGCCACCCCGAGCGGCGCACTCGGCGAGTGGACGGGCGCCGGCGATTGGCAGCTCGTGCGGCGCAACCAGTTTACCGAGGTCACCGGCCCGGGCGGGATCAGCGGCAGCGCACCCGACGCCCCGCTCTGGAGCATCGGCTGGGATGCGAAATCCCTCATCCTCATGCTGCTCGACGGCGGCCGCTGGCAATCATTCCGCCTGCCCAAAGTCAGCCATAGCTACGACGGCGCCCACGGTTGGAATACCGAGTGGCCGCGTATCCGCGATATCGGCGAGGACACCTTGCTGATGACCATGCACGGCGCGTTCTGGCACTTTCCCAAAACCTTCTCCGCCGCCCGGCCCGACGGCATTCGTCCGCGCAGCGCCTACTTGAAGGTGATCGGGGATTTTTGCCGCTGGCAGGATCGCTTGGTCTTCGGCTGCGATGACTCCGCCCGCTCGGAGTTTCTCAACACCCGCAAGGTGAAAGGCAGCATCGATGGCGTCGGCCAGTCGCAATCCAACCTGTGGTTCACCCCGCCCGAAACGCCCGACCAGCTCGGCCCCGCCTACGCGAGCGGCGCCGTGTGGCTGCACGATAGCGTGAAGGCCGGGACCGTCTCCGACCGCTTCCTTGCCGCCGGTTGGCAACACCACCGCGTGCACGTCGTCGGCGCCGACTCCGCCGACGTCACCTGCACCCGCGATGGCGACTGGCTGCGGTTCACCGCAACAAAGGACTGCGCAGACCTGAGCGTGGTGATCACCCTCTCCAACGGCGATCCGCGCGGCAGCGAAGCGAACAGTATTTTCGCCGCGGTCAGCCGCGCCGGCGACGAGCACTCGCTGGCCGGCATCTTCCGCCCGCTCGGCCGCGAAAAACGCACCCTCGGGTATGCGACTGACGCCGGTTACTACGAGCTGGGCGCGGACCTGGAATTAGTGCGCGTCGAGGATCCCCAAGCCGAGGCGGAGGTGCGCCACTTGGTCCCGATTCCGAAGCACGTCATCACCCTCGACGCGGCCAGCCTGCTCGTGACGGACGACCGCGGCCGCCGCTGGCGCCTCCCGCGGGCCAACCGTGCCCTCGATGCCGCGACCGGGGCGGGCGCCCTGCGCATCTGCCGCGAGGTGGCCACCGAGCGCGATCTCTTGAACGCGGGCGGAACGTTTTTCGAGCTGCCCGCCGAAAACGCCGATGGCTTCGCCCACCTCCGCCCCGTTTGTTCGCACCCGCTGCGGATGACCGACTTTGGCAGTTACCGTGGCCTGCTGGTCCTCAGCGGCATCAAGCCGGACGCCCCCGCCGGCCCGCACGTCATCCGCAGCGCCGACGGCAAAGCCGCGCTCTGGGTCGGCGCCCTCGATGACCTCTGGCAACTCGGCAAGCCTCGCGGCGAAGGCGGTCCTTGGCGCCAGACGCGGGTGGCGGCGGGAGAGCCGAGCGACCCCTATCTGCTCTGGGGCTATGATCAACGCACCCTGACGCTGGAGCATGACCAAAACACTCCCGTGGATTTCATGCTCGAATGCGACCTCACCGGCACCGGCCTCTGGGTGCCGTTCCAGACGATTCAAGTCGCACCAGGCCAAGGTTCTACGCTGACCTTCCCCGTCGATTGGCAAGCCCGCTGGCTGCGCGTCACCGCCGCCCAAGCCTGCACCGCCACCGCCCAGCTCAAGTATGAGTAACCCCGCAGACCGGTCCGCAGGCCCGCCCTGCTCGCCACCACGCGATCCGGGTTTAACCACGAAGTCGCGAAGGCCCGAAGCCAGCGCGCAGGCGCTCAGGTGATTGGCCGCATGAGGGGCGGATAACAGCCCTCGTCGCAGTGCCCGACTTACTCACTACATTTACGCGCCCATTCCTTAAGCTTGAGCTCAAACATCAACGGCAAGCGCAGCTCCGTGCCGTCGCCCGAATCCCGCTCGCCACCTTTAATCTCCCGCTTAAACCGGAAGCACTGCACCCGTCTTTTCTGCCTTCGTGGGTTAAGATCGAATCCTTGCACACTACCTCGTGCGTATCCACCTCCTGCGCGCGGCCACAAAACCCGGATTCCACCACGAGGAAACGACGGCCCTTTTCACTTGGCGTCCTGCTCTGCCTGGCCGGTTCGCCGCACTTTTTTCCAGCGCTGAAAAATCAATAAGATAATGTGTCCTAAGCCTCTCTGGGCCTGCACAACCTTTCGAACTTTTCTGGGCCAAATCCGGCCGGCGCTAATCGCGACCCTTGCGCCGATCGCTCGTTTTATAATATAAACTCTGCCATGTCAGCCAAGTGCTTAGACCATCCTCCTGCCAAGCGCCTTCTCCTTGTGGGTTGGGACGGTGCGGATTGGAAAATTGCCTCGCCGCTGATGGACGCCGGCGAGTTGCCGCAGCTTGCCAACCTCGTTGCGCACGGCGCATCCGGCCCGCTCGCCAGCCTACCGCCCTACCTCTCGCCAATGCTCTGGAACAGCATAGCCACTGGCAAATATGCCGACCAACACGGCATCCTTGGCTTCACCACCACTGACCCCGTCACGGGCCGGCTCGCCGCTATCACCAGCACACAACGTAAATGCAAGGCGCTCTGGAACATCCTAGGTGAGCACGGTCGCACGGCACATGTCCTCGGCTGGTTCGCCTCGCACCCGGCTGAAAACGTCACAGGCGTCTGCGTCACTGAATCTTTTCCCCGACCAGTCGCCAAGGGCGCGCCTTGGCCGCTCGCGCCTGGCAGTGTCCACCCGCCTGCGCTAGCCGATGAGTTCGCGGAACTCCGCCTGCGTCCCGAGGACGTTGCCCCCGAGATTCTTCGGCTGTTTATCCCTCGTATCGCTGAGATTGATCTCACGAAGGATAAGCGACCAGAACAGCTCGCCATCCGCCTCGCAGAGCTTTACTCCGTCCACAACGCGGCCATTGCAGCGCTCGATCGCGGTCCTTGCGACTTACTCGCGGTTTATTATCACTTTATTGACTGGGTGTGTCACGACTTCATGGATTTCCACCCGCCGCGCCGCCCTCATGTGCGGGAGCGCGACTTCGAGTTATACCGCGACGTCGTAAATTCCGCCTACCGCCTGCAAGACCTCCTGCTACGCGACCTGCTGGCGCACTCCGGCCCCGATACGACTGTCGTCCTGTGCTCCGATCACGGCTTCCACAGCGACGGGCGGCGGCCTGTGCGCATCCCGATGGTCTCCGCCGGCATCGCCATTTGGCACCGTGCGCAAGGCATCTTTGCCGCCGCCGGTCCCGGCATCGCACGCGACGTCTTTGTCACCGGCGCCACCGTCCTCGACATCACACCCAGTGTCCTGCACCTGCTCGGTCTGCCGATCGCCTCCGACATGGACGGTCGCGTTCTGACCTCCGCAATCGAGTCTCCCGTCGCACCGAAAAAAATCACGACCTACGAAACAGTTCCTGGTCCCTACCCGCGCCCGCGTCACCTCGGCGCACTCAGCCACGATGACCAGCGCGCCCTGCTCGACCAGTTCGCCGCGCTCGGCTATGTTGACCTCACCGCGCGCGGCCCCGAGTCACCCGCTCTCGCCAATGACCGTGATAACCGCTGGAACCTAGCCATCACCCTACGCCACGCCGGCAAACACGAGGCTGCCCTCGCGGTCCTCGACCAGCTCCACCTTGAGCGCCCTGAGGACGCCCGTTACGCGTTCCACCTCGCGATGTGCCAGATCCACCTCGGGCTCCTCGACGAATCCGCCACCACTGCCGAGACCATCGCCGACTTCACTCCTGGCAACGCCCAGGCCCACGCGCTCCTCGCCGAGATCGCGCTCGGCCGCGGCGATACGGAGGCCGCCCTCACCCACTTGGCCGCCGCCGAACAGTCTGAAGGTGATACCCAAACACAGACCGCCTCGCCCCCATCAGCTGCTGCGGTGCCGCCAGAACCTGCGGCAAAAAAAACCAACTTCCTCCTGCACGGCCAAACCCTCCTGCGGCAAAAAAAAATCCTCGAGGCCTGCGCCGCCCTTCGCGCCGCTGTCGATGCCGACAACGAAAACCCCGCCGCCTGGCTCGCCTACGCACAGGCCCTTCTTCAGGCCGGCCAACCCGCTGACGCCGAGACCTGCGCACGCGAGTCCGTTGCGCTCGCCCCCACGCTCGCGATGGCCCAGTTCACGCTCGGACAGTCGCTCGCCGCACAGAAAAAAAATCCGGCCGCCCGCGCCGCTTTTACTCACGCGCGCGCGCTCAACCCGCGTCTCGTCGCCGCCACCCGTGCCCTAGACCATCTGGCCGGCACCCCTTTTGTCGCTGCCGTCCCCAACTTCGCTGAAAAAATGGAGGAGGCCCCGCCTGTGGTCGCCCTGCGCGCCGCTTCCGCCCAACGCCGCGCAGCCCACGCCGACGGCCTCACTGCGCTCCGCTCCACCACGGAACCGCTTGCTCACTACACCCCGCCGCCTTCTCCCAAATCGCCGGCCCCGGCAACTTCCACTCCTGATTCAGTGCTCCCTCCCCCCGACTTCTGCTTTGTTCTCGTCTCAGGCCTACCGCGCTCGGGCACCTCTTTGATGATGCAGATGCTCGCTCGCGGCGGCCTCCTGCCGATGACTGACGGCCATCGAGCCGCCGACGCGCACAACCCGGAGGGCTACTTCGAGTGGGACGAGATAAAAAACCTCCCACGCGACCCGGCACTGCTCGCCCGCGCCGCCGGTCATGCCGTGAAAGTAGTCTCGCCGCTGCTGCCCCACCTGCCTGCCGGCCACCGTTATAAGATAATCTTCATGCTCCGCCCACCGGCCGAAATCGCCCGTTCGCAGCACAAAATGCGTGGTCAACTCGCCGGCTCCGCCCCCGCGGCAGATGCCATCGCGATGCAACCTCTACTCGCCCAGCACGCGGAAGCCATGCTTGTGGCGCTGCGGTCCGCACCCAACGTCGAACTGCTTACCGTGGACTATCCTGCGCTCATTGCCGATGCAGATACTGAGTGCGCCCGCGTCGCCGCCTTTCTCGGCTCTGCTCTACTGCCAAACCCTTCTGCCATGTTGGCTGCCATTCGTCCGGAACTCCACCATGAGAAGGAATACAGCCCATGATCCTGGCCTACTTTACCCCGCATTCTTCATTATTCAGTCTTTCCGTGCCCATTCTCCACCGGGCGCCCCGCGTCAAAGAGGAGTCCACCCCATGAAACCCGCCAGCCACTCGCCGGCGCCTTTCCCTGGCGCGCCAAAGCCAGTAGAAGACGGGGCCGCCACCGTTCGCCCGCCATGGCCCGATGAGCTCCCCCGCCTCGCGGATGCGTTTCCGGACCTGAGATGGACGGATCCACTCCACTTTCGCGTGCTTGTCATGCCCGCAACGACCACCTCCCCGGAGCGCTTTATTGGTGTCGCTGCCCTTGCCGAACCCGCGCCGGGATCGACCGAGGCCGTATTGTTCCTCCAGCTCCGGCCCCGTTTCGCCGGCACCACGGCGAGCGACAAGCTACTCTCCGCGGCCTTAACTCTCGCCAAGGCATCCGGTGCACGCACGCTCATCACCAGCCAGTTCACCGCGCCCGACCCGCGTGAGTTTTCGCTGCGGCGAGCCGGTTTTGCCAGCGCTGAGGAGGGCAAATCCTGGAGCGCCGCACTGGCCTAATCCGCTATTCCATTGACCGCTCCAAAAGACGCTTGCTACCCGCATACCTCCTGCGTGAAATCGTAAAAAACCAACTTTATGGAATCCAAGTCCTCACGTTTATCGCAACTCGTTCGTAAAGCCCTGCCCGCCGCCCCGCTGGCACTCGCGGCCATCCCATCGGCCAACGCCGCAATCATCCACACCGACGCCGGCAACCTGACTTTCGCGTTCTCAGATTCCCAGTTTCTCTGGGTAGACATGGGCACCGGCGGCTCGCCAGGCGCGGCAGCAGTGGGGGCGCAGAATCATTATAACCCCACGGTCGCGAGCCCTTCCTTTTACCTATGGTTTCGATATAGTGGCGGACGTCCGGAGTGGGTCTCCAATGACCAAGCCTTCCCAGCCCCTCGCCGAGTATTTGACGGGGTAAACAACTCGGTTGCCATCAACGGCAACTATGTCCGGCTCCTCAATGTCGGAGACACCGTGGATGGTTCGCTATACATGCAGAGCAACTACAAGCCATTTCGGACTTCTGGCAACAACAACACACCTTGGACGCCCGGAACCACGGGTTATATCGGCGTTGAGTTCAACACCAACACTACCCCCTTGTTCGGTTGGGTTCAGATTTCGTATAATATTGATCAGTCCGTCACCGTTCGCGATTTCGCCTACGAATCGACCGGAGCGGGAATTACCATCGTTCCCGAGCCGTCCTCCTACGCGGTGCTGGCTGGCCTGCTAGCAGGTTCCGCCGCCCTCTATCGACGCCGCCGGCAGAAACTGGCCTCCTGAGGTCTCCTGCTGCCTAAACCAACGCGTTGATTATTTCCTTAAGTAACTGCTTAAGCATAGCTTAAGCAGTTCTAGGACTTAAATAAAGCGGTTTATTGACTGTCGGCACCGCCCGGATGCTACGGTCATACCGGCTACTCAGGGCGTGGTTTAGGAAATTCATTTCCAACGAGGCTCCCCTGCCTTGGGATTTCCCTGCATATTTATTGTTTCACCAAAACGGTTTGTTGACTATCCTAATATAGCCAATGCGGGCCCAAGAAGGGGCAAAACCCAAGCGACCCGCTACTGCATACGAGTTTTAAATTGAATCCGGAGCCCGGGAATGTGCTCCCGCTAAACATATCAGCTTAAGGCTCCAGTATTAAGCTTCTTGAGCCTGTTCCCGATTCTATATAAACCCATAAGGCTGCAAACCCGCTTAAACGCGAAGGCCCGAAGCCAGCGCGCAGGCGCTCAGGTGATTGGCCGCATGAGGGGCGGAATTCGGTAAATGCAGTGACCGGGCCGCCACTACCGCTCCGCTCGCTACCCGCACCTCCCGCGTGCCCGGGTCCTGAAACTTTCCGGTCAAACGATAATCGCAGCACCCGCCCCGTCTTTGCGTTATGATCCCGGCAACTATCCGGCCCACCGGCCCTGCACTCGCCCGGGGCTGGCATACAGATACGGATCGCGAAAGGGCTTGGAAGCGTTGGCACTTTGCCCCCGGCGCTCCGCACTCCGAATGTCGCGCTCCGCACCTCAGGCATCGGCGCTCCGCCCTTCCAGTGTGGCGCTCCGCACTCAGACCTCGACGCTCCGCACTTTGAGGGTGGCGCTCCGCACTCCCAAGTGCGGCGCTCCACCCTTTTTCATCGGCGCTCCGCACTCCATGATCGCCTCGCCGCACTTTTGCTAGCGCTTGAACCTAGACTGACAAACATCGGCCAGACCTTCTAGTTTGGACCCCGAATGAAAAAGAGCCTACCATACACATTCCTGTTCGTTAGCTTGGCGTTTTTTGTCTCCACCGCTTTTTCCGGGCCTGATCAAGGGAAAGGGGTGCCTCAAGTTTCCTTGGTTCCGACATTCCACTGCATGAGCATCTACTGGTCGCCTGCACAGGGAGGTTCCGGGCGTGAGGTTTCCGTCCGATTTCGCGAGGCCGGTGCGAAGGAGTGGCGGGAAGGGCTGCCGATGCGGTATAACCCAATCGTAACGCCGGAATGCCGGGAGGACTATCGCGGCAGCCTGGTGAACTTGAAGCCCGCCACCACCTATGAGATCGCGCTGAAGCTTGATGGGACCGACCTGATTGCCAACTGCAGCGCGACCACGTGGAGCGAAGCCTTTCCTGTCGGCGCCGTTATCAAGGAATCAAGTCGCAAGACGGCGCTCAAGGTCAGCCAGTCGGGAACCGCTTCAGCCTATGTGCTTTATGATGGCACGGGTTGCACCATCGACACGGACAACCAAGCCAATGCCGGCATAGCCGTGGACGCCAGCTACATCATCCTGCGCGGGTTCACCATCAGGAACGTGAAGCAGCACGGGATTCGCATCTTCAGCGGACACCATATCGTTATCGAAGACTGCGACATCAGCCAATGGGGCAGCGAAGACGAAAAAGGCTGGGGCGTAAACTATCAGGCCGGAGTATATAGTAACAACAAAACCATTAACGCCGTGGTCGTTCAGCGCTGCAAAATCCATCATCCCTCGTGGGACACCAACAGCTGGGCGGAAAAACACGGCCCGTCCACGCATCCGGCGGGTCCGCAGGCGATCGTGCTCTGGGAGTCTGCGGGCAATCATGTGTTTCGTTACAACGAGTGCTGGTCCGACCAAGACCACTATTTCAACGATGGACTTGGCGCTGGTGAAAACGGCAGCTACCGGGGGTTTCCCGGGGCGGACAGCGATATCTACGGAAACTACATCGCCAACTGCTGGGACGATGGCATCGAGGCCGAGGGCGGTGACCAGAATGTGCGGATTTGGAACAACTACATGGAGGACGTGTTGATCCCCGTCGCCAACGCAGCGGTATCGATCGGACCGCTTTATGTCTGGCGGAATGTATCCGGACCTTGCTACAGCCCGCCGGGCAGCAGTTGGAACATGACGCACGGCCCTTTTATGAAGATGGGCTACGCCGATGGCGTGAAGTGGATGACGGGACACATGTATGTCTTCAATAACACCGTTTTCCAAGGCGACCCGGGTGCCGGCGGCCTGGGCGATGACGATAGGATTATCAAGCACTGCACGTCGCGGAACAACATCCTCCACCTCCGCGAGAAAGACCGCTGGAGCGTCGCGAACAATCGCTCGCATGAGGACAATGATTTCGACTACGATCTCTTGTCCGGTGCCTTCCCTTCAAATCACGAAAAACACGGCATAGCGGGAGTCCCGCGCTATGTTACGGGCGCCGGATTTGACCCCGAGACGAGAACCGGAATTTTCCGGCTAAGCGCCGATAGCAAGGGTGCCGGTGCCGCCGCAGTCATTCCCAATTTCTGCGAAGCGATCAAAGGGGAGAAGCCGGACATGGGAGCCCACGACCGCGGGATGGCGAAAATGGAGTTCGGCCTGAAAGCTCGGTTCACCCCCTTTTAACACGCTCCCTGCGGTTAGCTTATCCCGCGCAGGGCACTGCCTAGATAACAAAACTCGGCCCGACCCCATGGATTGGCGTGAGTTCAAGGGTTCCGAAACGCACAGCCTTGCGCCATTGGCACGCGATCCGCATCATTTCTCGCACGTCAAAGTTGCCAACCCCGCCGCAACCGGCCAGCCTATCATTATGAACGCCACGCTAACCGCTGAGATCAGCCGCCTTTCGCCGGCCGAGAAGATTCTACTCGTCGAAGAGCTTTGGGACCAAATCGCCTCTGCGTCTCCTTCGCTCCCCGTGCCGGTCGCCCATCGCGAAGAGCTGGATCGCCGCCTTGCCACCGACGCGAACGATGTCGGCCTCCCTTGGAGCGAAGTCCGCGACGCGCTCCTACGCCATTGATTAAACTATGGCTGCTGAGCTTCGCATTATCTCGGCAGCCAGTGCGGATCTGGCCAAAGCTCATGACTGGTATGAACACCAATCGCCGGGCTTGGGCAAAGAGTTCATCCGGTCGGTAGATGCCGCTTTTGCGTTCATCGAACGCAACCCTGACCTGCTTTCTCCGGTGTATCGCCACCTTCGCCGGGTGTTGACCAAGAGATTTCCCTACGCGGTTTACTACGAACTCCGCGCCGGGCAGGTGGTTCGTGTAGTCGCCATTATGCATACCGCCATGGACAATGCGCGACTCGATAAGCGCTCAAACTGAATGTTTTCTTGTGAAGCCCGTTTCACCCATGAACCCGCCCATCACCACCGCCATGTCGATCCGCTTCGGTGCCTTCTTCGGCCAGTCACACGAGTTCTGGCACGACATCCAAGTCGAGTGCGACTTCCGCGCCTTGGCGAAAAAAACAAAAGCAACTGACGGCTAAAATCCGCCCGGCAACAGAACTATCCCATGCCGCGTAAAATCAACGTTTCTCGGCCAGACCCCTTAGGCTTGGCCTGCGGTTAGCTTATCCCGCGCAGGTCACTACCTAGCTAACAAAACTCGGCCCGACCCCATAGATTGGGCGCCCGACCCCATAGATTGGGCCGTGCCAAGCGTTCGTCTTGGCTCTAGCGCCTTGTTAGCTTACTTATTGCAGATGGTCGAATCACTGGAATGCCTGCTTCGCGCATTGCTCTAACGTCAATAAATTGGTAGCGCCGAGCTAAATCGCTGAAATTTACAGCGCCGGGATAGTAACGATTGATTTCAATCGCCTTATCTAATAGTTTTAAGTCTCGGTCTAAAGTCTTGATGCCGATCGCCTGCGCTTCGGTATAGTTTCGTCTTACTTCCGCGAGAATCTCATCTTCTTTCATGGTTTCATTCAACTTTGCCGAACCTAATAAAGTAGTCTCTAATATTGTATACTTTCGCCTTGAATTGCGGACAGCCAAATACATGTGTCCGGGTCTGATGATCAACACGGGATCTAGCCCTATGCTTAATGCAAATGATGCAATATATATGGATCCATCAATGCAATTTGCTTGTAGTGAAGTATCGACTTCACTGGGGAATCGGATAGACTGTGACGCGTAATCCCCGCCAACAACACCTGTTTCCGTTGAATTACTGTATTTAACTCCACTCGTCGCAAGATGATACCATACGGCAAATAATTCCTTTTCATTTGAATCAATATCGTCGGTTTTGCCTCCAAAGGAGTCCACAATCTTTCGCGATAGAGCCTGTGACTTAATTTCTTCAAATTTAGGGAGTGTCTCATCGACGTAACAGGCGGCCAAATACTTTGTATCTAGAATTCTTCCACTAGGCTCTTTTATATATAGTGGTAGATCGTTAAGGCCATGCAAATGTAGGCTCAAGCTTGCGGTGTGCACTTTCCGCCCACTCGCCAGTATTTGAACCTCAAATTCAGGGGTGGTATTTCTAGATCCCTCAACCAACACCGCAGTATTGAATCGCAATGGTATCTCCACCGGATCAAATGCTTTCCCGTCAATGAAAGTAAATAGTAGTTCCTTATCAATTTTCTCCAAGCCCTCCCAACTAGACGAGATTGAGAATTTCAATGTTGCATTCGAAATCATATTGTCGTTGCGTGGTTTTACTTCCGCAACCAATGATATCGCAGGTAAATCTTCTCTGCTTGAATTCTTTCGTTCCGAAGTTTTTATTTTTGCGAGATAGGCAATTGGAAAAAAGTGCGCACCATAATTTGTTTCACATAAAACATCAATTTTGGGAATAGCTAGTTCGTATAGCTTATCTTGGCTTGATTTTGAAAATGATCGAAAATCCAGCTTCTGGACGCGTAGATCATTCCTAATTACGGAAACTAGAGGAGGAGCTATACTAGCTATTCCCAGCGGAGCCTTACGTCCGTCTGCGCTTTCCAACTCAAGAACACGATCTGGATTATCTAATATAGCACGTAGCTGTTTTTGTCTTTCGGCGAAACGATTTAAAGTGTCAAGTGCCTGTTTTGCCAATAACTCGCCATTAGCAACTTGCCGAGCTCCGCTTTGCCGCATTGCCTCATTATTCTCTAGTCCATCCATTCGATTTATATTTGGGGTCCTACTGATCGCTTCTCCTTCACGCATCATTTTCCTTGCTGAATCTAGTAAGTTCTTCGCCTGCTCGTATTCTGTATACTCGTTGGCGGTTTGCCCGAAAAAGTTATTTATGATTAGGAAAAATAGTGCGACTTTTTTCATGATTTTATAGCTAACGTTAAAGATGAGCCGCACGGA
>CAIQAB010000028.1 GCA_903869675.1 uncultured Verrucomicrobiota bacterium
GGGCGGGAGGAGGGCAAGGCTTAGCGTTCGAGGGCGACGACGTTGAGGGTCAGGGCGAGGGCCATGACGGAGCCGAAGTAGGCGAAATCGCGCGGGTCGAGGATGCCCTTCGAGAGGGCGTCGAAGTGGGGGATGAAGCCGAGATTCGCGATGAAATCGACGGCGTTGACGGGCAGGAAGCCGGACAGGAGGCCGTTGAACACGCTCCAACCGAGGAACACCAAGGCGAGGTTCACGACCACGCCGAGCACGAAGGCGATCACTTGGTTTTTAGTCAGCGAGGACAACAGGGAGCAGATGGCGAGGTAGGCGCCGGCCATCAGGGCGCTTCCGAGGTAGCCGGCGGCGATCACGCCCCAATCGGGTTCGCCGAGCCAGCCGACGGTGAGGGCCAGCGGGAAGGTGAGGGCGAGGGCGAGACCGAGGAAGGCCCACGCGGCGAAAAATTTGCCCAACACGGCATCGAGGGTGGTGAGCGGCAGGGTGAAGAGCAGTTCGATGGTGCCGCCCCGGCGTTCCTCGGCCCAGAGGCGCATGCCCACGGCGGGGATGAGGAACAGGTAGAGCCAGGGGTGGAAAACGAAGAAGCTCTGCAGGGAGGCTTGGTTGGCCTTGAAGAAGCCGCCGACGAAAAAGGCGAGGCCGACCGAGGCGACAAGGAAGACGATCAGGAAAACGTAGGCCACCGGAGAGCGGAAGTAGCCGAGGAACTCACGTTTAAAGACGGGCGTGATCTGGGACATGGGAGGAAGCGGGGAGCTTGAAGAAGTGGGTTGGGGCGAGGCGGGCTCAGGCGTCGGCGTTGGTGAGTTCGCGGAAGATGGTGTCCAGGCGAGCACCGGGGCGGCGGGCGTGGAAAGCCTCGGGGGTCTCGTCCACCACGACGCGACCATTGGAGATGAGGATGATGCGGTTGCAGATGGCATCGACCTCCTCGAGGATGTGGGTGGAAAGGATGACGGCGCGGTCGGCGGCCATGGTTTTGATCAGGGCGCGCACCTCGTTTTTCTGATTGGGGTCGAGACCGTCGGTGGGTTCGTCGAGCACCAGGCAGGGTGGTTCGTGCAAGAGGGCTTGGGCGAAGCCCACGCGTTGCTTGTAGCCTTTCGACAGCGTTTCGATCGCCTGACGGCGCACGGGTTCGAGGTGGGTGCGGGCGAGGGCGCGTTCGACGCGTTCGCAGCGCTCGGCGGGGGCGCGGTAGCCTCGCACCTCGGCGATAAAGTTCAGAAACTCCAGCACGGTCATCTCGCCGTAGGCGGGGGCGCTTTCGGGCAGGTAGCCGATGCGGGCTTTTACCGCGACGGGGTCCTTGGCGACGTCGATGCCTGCCACGGTGGCGGTGCCGGCATCCGGGCGGATATAGCCGGTGATCATCTTCATCGTGGTGGACTTGCCGGCTCCGTTCGGGCCGAGGAAGCCGAGGATATCGCCGGGGCGGACGGTGAAGCTCACGCCATCGACGGCGCGTTTGGTGCCGTAGGTTTTAACCAGATTTTTTACTTCGATCATGTGCAAGGGAGGTAGGACGGGAAGGTAAGCAAGGGGACAAGGCGCCACTTTGAACAGTATGACGGGCAAAGGTTCCCCTGATTTTTTAATATCCCAAGATACTTAAGGGGAACCATACTGTTGGGGAACCATACTGTTTTTCGGTCCGGCTATTCGCCAGTGAGGGCGACCGGGCTTGTGACGTAATGGCGAAAGTCGAAAAAAGAACGTGCTCCCGGACCGGGGCATGGCACGTTTCATGGTGAGTTTGAGTCTTTTCTCACTTCTCCACTCCTCGTATGTGCGCCGCTTCCTCCAAAACTCGTAAAGTCTCCGCCAATGCCCGCACCGCCTCCACCGAGGCTGCCCCCGCGCCCGGCGCCCACGATGAATCGGCCAGTTTTAAGCAGTCTATCCTTAGGCATTTAACCTATACGCTCGCCCGCGACCAAGGCTCGGCCACGCCGCGCGACTGGTGGATCGCCACCGCCTCGGCCGTGCGGGAGCAGATCCTCGCCCGCCTGCTCGCCACCCAGGCCGTGCATAACAAGGAAAACGTCCGCCGGCTTTATTATCTTTCCCTCGAATACCTGATGGGGCGGTTGATGGAGAATAATCTCCAGAATACCGGCCTCACGGAGGCGGCCCGCACGGCCTTGGCGGAGTTGAGAGTCAATTTGGATGAGTTGACCGAGACCGAGTTTGATATGGGTCTGGGCAACGGTGGCCTCGGGCGGCTCGCGGCCTGTTTCCTCGACTCTCTCGCCACCCTCGATTACCCGGCCATCGGTTACGGCATCCATTACGAGTTCGGCCTGTTCAAGCAGGAGTTCGTCAACGGCAACCAAGTCGAGCATCCGGACAACTGGATGATTTTCGGCACGCCGTGGGAGATCTGCCGCGCCGAATATACCCAGGAAATCCACCTCTACGGACGGGTGGAGAACGTCTTCGACGATCGTGGCGGCTACCGCCCGCGCTGGGTTGAGGCGAAAAAGATCCTCGGCGTTCCCTACGATATTCCTATCGCCGGCTACGGCACCAAGACCGTTAATCTCCTGCGTCTCTGGGCTTCGCGCTCGACCGAGGAATTCGACCTCAGCGCATTCAACTCCGGCGGCTACGTCGAGGCGGTCCGTGAAAAAGCCATCGGCGAGACCGTCTCCAAGGTGCTCTACCCGAATGACAAGACCGAGAACGGCAAGGAGCTGCGCCTCATCCAGCAGTATTTCTTCGTTTCGTGCTCTCTGCGCGACATCATTCGCCGCCACTTCCGCATCCCCGGCAACACTTGGGCCAACTTCGCCGACAAGGTCGCCGTGCAGCTTAACGACACCCATCCCTCCGTCTCGGTGGCCGAGCTCCAGCGCATCCTCGTTGATGAGCAGCAGTTCACCTGGGAAAACGCCTGGGCCATCGTCACCAAGACCTTCGGCTATACCAACCACACCCTCCTCCCCGAGGCGCTGGAAAAGTGGAGCCTGCCGCTCTTTACCAAGGTCCTGCCGCGCCACACCCAGATCATCTTTGAGATCAACCGCCGCCTGATGGAGACGGTCGAGGCCAAGTGGCCGGGTGACAACGACAAGAAACGCATCTGTTCCCTCGTGGACGAGGGCGGCGCGAAGGCGTTCCGCATGGCCAATCTCTCCGTGGTCGGCTCCCACGCCGTCAACGGCGTCGCCGCGCTCCACACCCAACTCCTGAAGAAGGATCTTTTCCCTGAGTTCGACGCGCTCTACCCGGGCAAATTTCAGAACAAAACCAACGGCATCACCCCCCGGCGCTGGCTGTTGGATTGTAATCCGCACCTCGCCACCCTGCTGCGCGACACGCTGGGCAATGGTGACTGGGCCCGCGATCTGGACCAGCTCCACGCCCTCGAGAAATTCGCCGGCGACACTGCGTTCCAGAAGCGGTTCATGGCGGTGAAGCACGCCAACAAGGTGGCCCTGGCCGCCGTGATCGAGCGCGAGTGCGGTATCGTCGTCTCGCCTGACGCCCTCTTCGACGTGCAGATCAAGCGCCTGCATGAATACAAACGCCAGCACTTGAACTTGCTGCACATCCTCACGCTCTACCGCCGCCTGCTCCAGAACCCGGCGCTGGATATCGTGCCGCGCGTCTTCGTCTTCGCCGCCAAGGCCGCTCCGGGCTATGATCTGGCCAAGAATATCATCCGGGCGATCAACACCATCGGGAAGCGAATCAACGAGGATGAGCGCATTGGCGGAAAGTTGAAGGTCGCCTTTTTGCCTAACTACCGGGTGTCGCTGGCGGAGAAGATCATCCCCGCCGCCGACCTTTCCGAGCAGATTTCCACCGCCGGCAAGGAGGCTTCGGGCACCGGCAACATGAAGCTCGCCCTGAACGGCGCGCTGACCATCGGCACGCTCGACGGCGCCAACGTCGAGATCGGCGAGGAGGTCGGTGACGACAATATCTTCATCTTCGGGCTGACCGTGCCCGAGGTGGAGGCCCTGGACGCGAAGGGCTACAGCCCCTGGGATTATTATCATCGCGATGAGGAATTGCGCGCGGTCATCGACTGGCTGGGCAGCGATTTCTTTACTCCGGGCGAAAACCACGCCTTCGGCGCGCTGCACCACAGCCTGACCGGCGGAGGCGACCCCTACAAGTGCCTCGCCGATTATCGCAGCTACATCGAGGCCCACGCAAAGGTCGACCTGGTCTACCGCGACCGAACCGGTTGGGCGAAGAAGGCCATTCTCAACACCGCCCGGGTGGGCAAGTTCTCCAGCGACCGCACCATCCACGAATACGCCCGCGATATTTGGAGTCTCCCGGCGGTGCAGGTGGGCTAACCGGGCAACGCCTCCGCTGCCGGGGCGCTGCCGAGTCCGGGCTTAGCGGCGGACGGGCAGGCCGGCGGCGGCGAGGTGATTTTTTACCTGGCCGACGGTCAGGGTGCCGAAGTGGAAAAGGCTGGCGGCGAGCACGGCGCTGGCGCGGCCGTCGCGCAGCACGTCGGCGAAGTGCTCGAGTTTACCGGCGCCGCCGCTGGCGATCACCGGCACGCTGACGGCGTCGGATACGGCCCGGGTGAGCGGGCAGTCGAAGCCGGCGAGGGTGCCATCGGCATCCATCGAAGTGAGCAGGATCTCGCCCGCGCCGAGGGCCACGGCTTGCTCGGCCCATTTCACGGCGTCGAGCTCGGTGCGGTTGCGGCCGCCGTGGGTGTAGACGCGCCACGAGCGGCCGTCGGGTTCGCGCTTGGCGTCGATGGCGAGCACGATGCACTGGGCGCCGAAGCGTTCCGACGAGGCGCGGATGAGCCCGGGGTCCTTGATCGCGGCGGTGTTGAGAGAGACCTTGTCGGCGCCGCTTTTCAGCATGGCCTCGATATCCGCCACGGTGCGCAGGCCGCCGCCGACGGTGAGGGGCATGAAGCACTGCTCGGCGGTGCGGGCGACGACGTCGTGCATGATCCCGCGGCCGTCGGAGGACGCGGTGATATCCAGGAAAACCAGTTCGTCGGCACCCTGGGCGTCGTAGGCTTTGGCCGACTCGACGGGATCGCCGGCATCGCGCAGCTCGAGGAACTTGATACCCTTCACCACGCGACCGGCGTGGACATCAAGACAGGGGATGACTCTTCGCGATAGCATGGAGAAGTAGCGAGTGGCGGGTGGCGACTGGTGAGTAGGCCGAAAATCGGAGATGCTCGCTACTCTCTACCCGCTACCCGCTACTTTTGGCCTCAGCCGTCCAGTTGGGCGAGGTCGGGTTCGAAGTTCACCACGAAGCGGTAGACCTGGCCCGGGCGCATGATCAGCGGGTGGTCGCGGAGCAACGTTTGCAGGTAGTGGATTTTGCCGAAGTTGGTGCGGTAGGCGGGATCTTCGGTCACGACCTCGATCTCCTGCCAGACGCCTTGGAAGTCGTCTTTTAGCACGGTGCAGCGGTGGCCGTGTTCGCCGACGGTCGGCATGCCGGCGACCCGGTAGCGGGAGTGGGGGGCGGCGATCGCGATCTGGTAGCGGAACTTGTCGAGGGTGACCTGCTGTTTGACGGAGTAGGCGTATTCGACGGAGATCTGCGGGCCGGTAAAGGTCCACTGCACCTTGACGGAGCCGAGGCCCTTCTGGATTTCCTCCTTGGTGTTGATTAATTCGGGCTGGTCGTAGCGGAAGAAGAAACTGTTGCGCAGGCCGAGGCCGGTCACGCAACCGCGGCCGTAGAAGGCGGGCAGGGTCACGTTTTCGCCGAAGGTGAGTTCGGGGGTGAGGATCGGGGCGTAGACGTTGTTGGGCCAGTCGAACACTCCCGGGGAGTGCGGGAAGGGCAGGGAGTCCGAAGTCAGGTGGGCGCCGGTGCCGACGAGCGGGATCTGGGCGTGCAGGCCGGTCTCGGCGTTGCGGTAGAGAAAGAGGCCCTGCTCCTTGCGGGAGGATTTGTCGAAGATGACGAAGCGCGCGACGGTGCGGGGGGCCTCGGGTTTGCCGGAGGAGAGCGGCAGGGCGACGGTCTTGGAAAGGCGCGACCACTGGCAGAGGTAGCGGGCGGCGTCGAAGTTGGCCATGCGCGTGGTGTGGTGCGCGTAGGCGGTGCGCTCGGGGTCGCGCAGGTCGAGGAAGCCGTGTTCCTGGTCGAGGTAGGTCTGGTAGAAAAAGACGAACAGGCGGCGGAGCAGGTCGAAATACTTCGGCTTGTCGGCATCGGCGATCCAGCCGTCGCGCAGGCCTTGCAGCACGAGAGAGATGCAGTGCATCTGGCCGTAGACGCCGGCGGCGCGGCCAAAGGCCCAGCCAAGGCCATCGGGGCGGACCAGGTCGGGCATCATCTTGATGTATTTCTCGCCGTAGGTGCGCAGGGTGGGGAGCTTGCGGTCGCGCACGCCGGAGTTGGCGTGGAGCTGTAGGGCGGAGCGGATGAATGAGAAGCTCATCACGCCATAGAGATTGAAATTACCGCCGATGCCGGTGGTGGCGTCGTCGAAGAAGCCGGTCGAGCTGGTGGCGTTGATCCGCTCGACCATGCGCTCGATCAGGCGGGAGGTCTCATCCTTCTTGGAGAGGCCGAGGGAGAAGCGGGCGACGGCCTTGGCGACGTTGAAGGCCTGCCAGTGGTTGTCGTAGTCGGAGCGCTGCAGGAGGGCCTTGTCGATGCGTTCGCGGGTCTCGTCGACGAGGCGTTCCCAGACGGGGTTGCGCTCCTTGGAGGGGCCGAAGCAGAGGAGGCCGAGGGCGGCGTAGGCGAGGCCGTTTTCCGCGGGCGGCTCGGTGAACATCTGGGCGGTGATGCAGCGGGCGGCGAGGTCGATCAGGTCGTAGCCTTTGAGCGTGGTCTCGCCGGTGGCGCGGTAGTATTCGCCGAGTGCGAAGGCGACGTGGCCGGGCTCGTCGGAGCGAGGTTCCTCGCCGGCGGCGGGAAGGATGGAGCCGTCGGGCTGGATGGCGTCCAGGTTGTGGCCCAACATTGAACGGGCCATATCGAGACACTGCTCGGAGAAGCTATGCATGCGGTGTTTTTGCGGAGAGGAACGGAGCGGAGGCGCCGGCGAACCGGAGTGGTCGCGGCGCATGTAAAGGCCGACAATGGGATGCGTCGCGCGGCGCGGGCAAGTGTGGATTTCACTGCGGCCAAAACGAATTGCGTTCATGGCAACGTTTGTAGTGCCGGGCGCGGGGAGGACTTGCGCGTGGCGTCCGGCGGGGATGGAATCGGGGGCATGAGCTCCCGCCCGGCCGCCCGCAGCTTCTTGCCTGCCCTAAGGGCGCGGGCGTTTTCCGGGGCGGTGATTGCGATCGGGTTGGTGTTCGCCGCCTGCGCCGGCCCTGTCCGGCCCCGCCCTGTGGCCGCCGTGGTCTCGGTGGAGAATCACAGCGGCTATATCTGGGAGGTGGCGTTTTTTGACCGGGAAACCAGAACGACTGTCGCGGTCGTCAGCGTGCAACTGGCCCCCCGGGAGAGGCGGCGCCTCACGCTTCCGCCTGGCGGCTATCGGGTGCGTAGCCAAGTGGCAGGGGCGGGGGAAGCGGAGCGGGTCTCGATGCCGCCGGGGGCGGATGCCGAGGTGGATTTGAGCGGCGGGCGGACTTATGTCTGGCCCTTGGGGACTTTGTTGTCCGCGGAGACGCCCGGGTCATGAGCATGTTGGTGCTTTGGAAGGCGGACGACGGCGAGGAGGGGTCGCAGCGGATCGCGGGCCGGCCGGCGCAGGCATTTTGGCGGCGGCTGCGTCCGAGCTTTCGCGGCGTGCTGCTGGAGCCGCACCGCCGGGCGGGAGATGGCCGGGTGGGTTGGAGCTGGACCGGACCGGCGGAACCGTTGGTGCCGGGTAGCGCGGACTTGGCCAGCCTGCGCAAGCGGCTGGGGGCCGGTTTGGCGAATCTCGCGGCCGAGTTGGAGCGCGATGAGGAGACGGGTGGAGTTGAGTCGGCGGCTCTGCATGAAGGGATGGAGAGTTTGATCGCGGGCTTGACCGGGGCGCCTGATGCGGAGCTGGCGGCCTTTGCGGTCCGCACCGAAACGGGC
Source organism: uncultured Verrucomicrobiota bacterium (assembly GCA_903869675.1). Lineage (GTDB taxonomy): Bacteria > Verrucomicrobiota > Verrucomicrobiia > Opitutales > Opitutaceae > IMCC26134_A. Next base: position 7,990 of record CAIQAB010000028.1, read on the forward strand.
TGGATGATTCGGAGCTGGGGCATCTCCCGTCCGGCCGCCGCGCGGCGGGCGGATGGCGTGGAAAACGAGCCGCCAGCGGAGCCCGAATCGGTGCCGGGCGCAGCGGTTCACGAACCCGTCCCGGCTTTGCCTGCGGCCGCGCCGGCAAAGCATTCATCACCTCGCCGGCGCATCGTAAGTTGGCTCGTGGGCGGGCTGGTGGTTCTTGCGCTCGTGGCTCTGGCCTTCCGGGCCCTGCGGCACAAGCCCGCGCAAGATCCCGTGGCCAAGGCCGGGCAGGAGGCGGTGGCGGTGTTTCCGCCAGCTGCGTCCGCCTCTCCCGTTGGCGGAGCGTCCCCGGAGGCCGCGCGCGTCGGGCCGGAGTCTCTTTCCCTTGAACGGGCGAGACCGGTGGTGCCTCGGATTTTTTCGCCTCAGGCGGCCGCCTCTCTGCGGGGGAGAGAACCGGCGGCTTCGGAGATGCGGGGCAAGGTTGTGCCGGTGCCGATAGCCTACACCGGCCCGATCGGTTCACCACCCGAGGATGAGCCCCGCCCACTGGAGGTTGGCCCGGATTCTGGACGGGGTGGCAAAGCTGACCCGTCGCCGGATTCTGCGGGACGGGGTGACCAAGCGCCCGAGGGTAGTCAGGAACGGGGGCACGCTGGCTTCGCGGAGCCCTCTTCCGGTTCGGCGGGTTCTGATGGGGCGGCCCAAGACGCACTCGAGCGCACGTCGGGTGACCGGCCGATTGTGCTCGGTGAGCCCGTGGACAGGGCGGGAGAGCCGGTGCGGCGGGATCGGCCGCGTTCCGACTCGCTCGGGGATATTCCCACCGCGCCGTCGGCGGGCGTGCGCATGCCACCCGATGCGCCGGCGGACGCGGCGTCCAGTGTGGCTAGAATTGGAGCGGAGCCCGGGCCGGCGGCGGCAGCGCGGGTTAAAAACAAACTTGTTGAGCGCGACGGGCCAGCTCTGCCCAAACCGGCCGTCAAGGCTCCGCCCAAGGCTGTCCGGTCTCCGCGTCTTTGGAGTTGCCGGTTTGGGGAGTGGCGTCTGGCCCGCACGCGTGATGTGGCGCTTTCGACCGTTCCCCTGGAAGTGGCGGCGGAAGGCGATGCCGGGGAGGTCCTCGCGGCCGCTCGCCGGCGCGCGTGGGAGCAGGTGCGGGCGGCGCTGCCCCGGCCCCTGCACCAACCGGTCACGCGCGCCGGTTGGGTTTTTATTTTCACCAAGGCGGCTTCCCGGGGCGGTGCGCCGGTCTGGCGGATCGAGAAAGGAGGCGGACAAGGCGTGCTCGCGCTGGCCGGGCCCAGCCGGGCCGAGCTTGGCTGGGCGGAACCGGTGGCGGCGGGGCTGGTGGCGCGCTTGTTGGGGCCCGCCGGGGTGGAGTGGGCCTCTATCCGAGTCGAGGAGGGCGGCCGCACGATGGTGGTCCGCGCCGGGCCTGAGCTCGCGGAAACCGCGCCTTGGTTTGAGGTGCGCGGCACCGGCGGGGATCCATCGGGAGGCACATCTTTTGAGGGGGGCTGGCGCAGTCTGCGGCCGGGCTGGCTGGATACTCGTTGGCAGCAAGACCAGGGCGGGGAGGCGGCGCGGGTGTCTTGTTTCGCGGCGGATCCGCTGGCCGCGCTCCCGGTTGAGGGCGTGGTCGCACTGGAGCATCCGCCCAGCGGCTGGGCTTTGGCGCGGGAAGTATGGCTGACCCCGGGGCAGTAAGCGGGCAGGACGGGCAAGAATCCGTTCGCCCCGCCGCCATGCACCTGCCTTCAAAGGCCTGCTCCATGACCGTCGGCGTGCATCCCCTCGCAGGTTTCGACAAGCTCCTGCATTATCAGGTGCCGGTCTCGTTGCGTGCACAAGTGCAGGTCGGCTCGCTCGTGCGCATCCCTATCGTCAACCGCTTCCATCTCGGCATCGTGGCGGAGTTTTCCGAGCCGAAGGATTTTCCGGTGGAGCGCTGCAAGCCGCTCGCCGGGCTGGTTTACCCCTTCCCCGCCATGCCGCCCGATCTCCTGCGGCTGGCGAAGTGGATGAGCGCCTACTACGCCGCCCCCCTGGATGGGATCATCGAGACCATGCTGCCGGGCGCGGTGCGCAAGGCGGCCTCGCTGAAACAGGAGAAACTCCTCGCGGTCGCACGCGAGCTCCCGGCCGGGGAGCAGGCCGCGCTGACCAAGCGCGCCCCGGCCCAGGCGAGGGTTTACGCGTTCCTGCGTTCCCAGCCGCGCGCGGTGGCCAAGGCCCTCGTGCTCGACCGGCTCGCCGTTTCCGCCGCCGCCATCACTGGACTGGTCGAGCGCGGTTTGGTGCGGGAGGAGGCCCGCCGCGTCGAACGTATCGCCTACGACGACGACCATGCGGCGGGTGAACACGTCGCCGCCCGTCCCCACGCGCTGAACGACGAGCAACAGGCGGCGGTGAGCGCCCTCGCGGCGGATGTGCAGGCGGGTGTTTTCGCGGTGCGGCTGCTTTTCGGCGTCACCGGCTCGGGCAAGACCGAGGTCTATCTCCGCGCCATCCAGGAGACTCTCGCCGCCGGCGGCGGCGTGGCCTTCCTCGTGCCGGAGGTCGCGCTCACCCCGCAGACCGTCGCGCGCCTGCGTTCACGGTTGGAGGCCATCGCGCCCGACCATCGGGCCGTAGTCTGGCACAGTTCCTTGAGCGAGGGCGAGCGGCTCGACGGCTGGCTCGCGCTGGCCACCGGCGAGGCCCGGGTGGTGGTGGGGGCGCGCTCGGCGGTCTTTGCCCCGGTGCAAAACCTGCGGCTCGTCGTCGTGGATGAGGAGCACGAACCGGCCTACAAGCAGGACGAGACCCCGCGCTACCACGGGCGCGACACCGCGATCTACCGGGCCAAGCTCTGTGGGGCGGTCTGCCTGCTCGGTTCCGCCACGCCTTCGCTCGAGTCCTGGGCCAACGCCCAGGCGGGCAAATACGGGTTGCTCCAGCTCACCAAGCGCATCGACGACCGCAAGCTGCCCTTCATCGACATCGTGGACATGCGCGTCGAGGCGATGAAGCAGCGCGGGGCCGTCACGCTCTCGCGTCGTCTGATCGACGCGTTGCATGACCGCCTGACGAAGCGCGAGCAGTCCATTCTGTTTATCAACCGGCGCGGCTACTCCTCCGCGATGCAGTGCCGCAAGTGCGGCCACGCCGAGGAGTGTCCGCATTGCAGCGTGACCATGACCTACCACCGCAGCGACGAGACGCTGCGCTGCCACCTCTGCGGCCACCAGCGCGGCGCGCCCGCCCGCTGCCCCGCTTGCGCCTCGCCCGAGATCAAGTGGCGCGGCACCGGCACCCAGCGCGTCGAGGAGGCGGTGCGGCGTTTCCTGCCCAAGGCCAGGATCGAGCGCATCGACACCGATACGATGGGAAAAAAAAACCGTTTCCGCGAAATCCTCTCCGCCTTCCGCGTCGGCCGCATCGATATCCTCGTGGGCACGCAGATGATCGCCAAGGGCCTCGATTTCCCGAATGTCACCCTTGTCGGCCTGGTGGATGCCGACCTCTCCATGCACGTGCCGGACTTCCGGGCCAACGAGCGCACCTTCCAGCTCCTCGTGCAGGTCGCCGGGCGGGCGGGGCGCGGCGACCGGGCGGGTGAGGTCATGGTGCAGACCTTTACTCCCGAGGCCGGCGCGATCCAGTTTTCCCGTCACGCCGATTTCGCCGGTTTTGCCCAGGCCGAGCTGAAGGTGCGGCGCGATTTCGGCTACCCGCCCGCGCGGCATTTGTTGCACCACCTCTTCCGCGGGCCAAATCCGGAAAAGCTCCGTTTCTACGCCGAGCAGTGGAAAAAACGCGTCGAGGAAGCGCTCAAGGAAAAGGTCACGCTCATGGGCCCGGCGGCCGCGCCGATCGAGAAGATCCAGGACGAGTATCGCTGGCAGCTCTGGTATTTCTGCAATGCCCCGGTGACCGGCATCGTGGTGGAGCTGGCCCGCCTGCGGGCGGATTTCGAGTGGCCCGACGACCTCGTGCAAGTGCTGGACGTCGATCCGGTGAACCTCTGTTAGCTTTTTTAAAGAATTTAAAAAATTGGCCGTTAAAACGGCGCCGAAGTCGCCAAAAACGCCGGGAATGGAAGTCCCCGGTTTGGTGCCTCTTTGCGGTCATCTTCGGGCTGGCTGCCGCGGGAGAATCGACTGGAGCGGACGGATGGGGCGGTGGAGCCGGGCCGTGAGCCGTGCGTTGCCAAGTGTGTGTCGAGGCTCCACATCCAGCCTGTGGCGGTAAAGAAACCCAGCTCCCTGGAACGTATGCTCGAGCGGTTAGAAACCCTCGATGCGCCCACCCTCGCGACCATCGCGCAGCGCCTCGGCCGCGAGCGCGGGCTGTTCGAACGGGTGTTCAATGTCCTGCAGGAGGGCGTGCTCGTGGTCGATGCCGACGGCGGGATCGCCTACGCCAACTCGGCCGCCCACCGCCTGCTCGGTTTGAAAGAAGCCGACTCCGCCGCGCCCACCCTCTGGCGGCTGGTGCCCGGTCTGCACGCCATCCTCGGCCCCGCCCTGGCCAATGCCAGCAGCCTCACCCGTGAGATCGAGCTGAGCTACCCGGAGCCGCGCGCGGTCCGGCTCTACCTGGTGCCCTTTGACGCTCCCGGGGCCGCCGCCGCGCCCGCTCTCGCCGGTGAGGCCCGCCGCTTCGCGGTGGTGCTCACCGACTTGACCCGCGACAAGCTCGATACCGATCAACGCATCGAGAGCGAGCGGGTGGCATCCATCGTCCTGCTCGCCGCCGGCGTGGCACACGAGCTCGGCAATCCGCTCAACTCCCTCACCATCCAGCTCCAGCTCGTCGAGCGGCGGCTGCGCAAGCTGCGCGGACTGGATAAAAAAGACGCCGCCAGTCTCGCGGATTCGCTGCGTGTCTGCCAAGGCGAGGTCGCCCGCCTCGATGGCATCATCGCCAATTTCCTCCAAGCCATCCGCCCGCGTCCGCCCGACCTCGCCGACACCCGTCTGACGGACGTGCTTGCCGAGGTCTTGAGCTTCCAGGAGCGCGAGCTGGCCGACCGCGGCATTCTGGTCGAGGTGACCACCGCCGCCGGGCTCCCGCTGGTCCGCGCCGATCGCGACCAGGTGAAGCAGGTGTTTTTCAACGTCATCAAAAACGCCGCCGAGGCCATGCAGCCGGGCGGTCACCTGCGCATCGCCGCACGCGCCGACGAGCAACATCTCCTGCTCGCCTTCGCCGATACCGGCAGCGGCATCCAGCCCGAGCACCTCGCCCGCCTTTTCGAGCCTTACCACACCACCAAGCCCGGCGGCCACGGCCTCGGCATGATGGTCGTGCAGCGCATCCTCCGCGAACACGGCGGGCAGATCGTGGTCGAGAGCGACCCCGGCCGCGGCACTACCGTGACCTTGCAGTTCCCGCTCAAGCAACCCCGCGTCCGCCTGCTGCGCTCCTGACCTCCCCGCGGCTTACACGCCGCCTCCGCAAAAATGCAGCCGAAGTGTGCCGAAATGGCGCTACGTGGCTTGACCCGGTCGGCAAGGTGCGGCGTGCTAGCTGGCCATGTTGCCTAGCGTTTTGATCGTCGATGACGAGAAGCATTCCCGCGAAGGCCTGCGCCAGGCCCTGGAGGACGACTACGACGTCTCGATCGCGGCCAATGCCGACGAGGCCTTCAACCTTCTGGAGGCGCAGCCCTTTGATGCGGTGCTCACCGACCTGCGCATGCCGGGCAAGTCCGGCCTCAAGGTCATCGACAAGGCCCTCGCCCTCCCGCACCGCCCGGCTGTCATCATGATGACGGCCTACGGCAGCGTGGACACGGCGGTCGAGGCGATGAAGCGGGGTGCGGTCGATTTCCTGACCAAGCCGGTGAATATCGAGCAGCTCGAGGTGCTGCTCCAGCGCGCGCTCAAGACCAAGACGCTCGAGATCGAGGTAAGACAACTCCACGAACGCTTGGACGAAAAGTTCAGTTTCGACGGACTCGTCGGCCACTCGGCCCCCCTGTGCGACCTGATTGACAAGGTCCGGCTCGTGGCGCCTTCCCGCGCCACCATTCTGATCGAGGGCGAGAGCGGCACGGGCAAGGAGCTGATCGCCCAGGCCCTGCACCAGGCCGGCCCCCGTGCCCGCGGGCCCTTTGTGGCGGTGCACTGCGCCGCGCTCTCGGAGAACCTGTTGGAAAGCGAGCTCTTCGGCCACGAACGCGGGGCCTTCACCGGCGCCAGCGAGCGGCGGGTGGGGCGCTTCGAGTCGGCCGATGGCGGCACGCTCTTTCTGGACGAGATCGGCGAGATCACCGCGAGCACGCAGGTGAAGCTGCTGCGGTTTCTGGAGACGCGGTCGATCGAGCGCGTCGGCGGCAGCAAACCCATCCCGCTCGATGTCCGTCTGGTGGCCGCCACCAACCGCCACCTCGAGCGCATGGTGGGGGAGGGCAAGTTCCGCGAGGACCTTTTTTTCCGCCTCAATGTCGTGCGCCTGACCATGCCCCCGCTGCGCGACCGGCCGGACGACATCCCTTTGCTGCTCGCGCATTACCTGATCTTTTTTGCCAAGGAAAACGGGGTCACTCCGCCCCGGCTCGAGCCCGGTGCCCTGCGCACGCTTTGCGCCTACCGCTGGCCGGGTAATATCCGCGAATTGAGGAACTTTTGTGAGAATGCCGTCGTCATGCACCGCGGGGGTAATCTCAGCGAATACGATCTCGATCCGCGTTACCGGGGCGAGTGGCAGGGTTATGCAGGGCAGGGCAGTGCCCCGCCGGCCGCCGCCCCGGCCTTGGCCGGCAAGGCTCCGGTGCTCGCCTTGCCCGGTCCGCCGGGGGCGTCGCTCTCGGTCGAGGAAAATGAAAAGCGCCTGCTCCGCGAGGCCTTGATCAAGGCCCGGGGCAACCGCACGCAGGCCGCCCACCTGATGGGCATCAGCCGGCGCACGCTTCACCGCAAACTGGCCGCCTGGCCGGAGCTCGACACGCTCGACTAAGCGGTGAGCGGCGCGGGTGGCGAGGCGGGCAATCGCCCCGGCGAGCGAGTCTCTTGGGTTTGCGTTTGCCTGCGCCCGCCGGGACGGGCACGACTACCGCACCCTATGAAGCGCGCCGTAGCCCTCCTTTGTTGCTTGCTCAGTCCCGTGCCCTCCCTGTTTTCCGAACCCATTCGTATGGTAGGTTCGGATCTAGTCGCCGAAACGCTCGGGCCGGAGTTAAAGGCCTTCGCGGCGGCCAACGAAGTGCCCCTCACGCTCGAGCTTCGGGGCAGCCGTTTGGGATTGGAGACCTTGCAGGCCGGCGGCGCCGACCTGGGGCTGGTGGTGCTGGGCACCGAGGATGCCCCGCCCGGCCCCGAGTTCGTCAATGCGGTCATGGGCTACCTTACCACGGTGGTAGCGGTGCCGGCCACGGTGCCGCTCACCCAGATCCACTTCGGGCAGCTCGCAGGCGTTTTTGGCGCTTCCGAGGTGACTAACATCAAGCGCTGGAGCGAGCTGGGCGTCACCGGTTCGTGGGGCGTGCGTGGCATCACCGCCGTCGCGGTGAGCCGGCGCGGCGGGCTGGCGGTGGATCTTTTTCGCTACGAGGTGCTCAAGACCCCCGACCTCAAGTCAACGGTTGTCCAGTTCAAGGACGTCGCCGGCGCCACCGGACGCATCGGAGGCGAGGAGGGCGGCATCGCGCTCCTGCCTTATCCCCCGGAAGAGGGTGGCCCGCTCAAGGTCCTGCTGGTGGCCAAGGGCGAGCGCGATGTGGCCTATGGCCCGACGTCGGAGAACCTGCACACGGGTGATTATCCGCTGCGCCTCCCGGTGCGGTTGGTGTTTCGCAAGTCCGATGCCAAGCGCTTGAATTTCTTGATCCGCCACCTCCTGGCAGACGAGACCGCGCCCGCGCTGGTCAAGGCCGGTGTGGTGCCTCTGCCGGTGCAAGCGAGGAACCAGCTGGTATTCGAGCTGGAGAACGTCCGCTAAAAAATCCGCGTTGATTTTAAGAAACCTGTTGACCCTGCCGCCGCGCGCCCTTTTCTCCGACCTTCTCACGCAGGCGTAGCTCAGTTGGTAGAGCACCACCTTGCCAAGGTGGACGTCGAGAGTTCGAGTCTCTTCGCCTGCTCCATTTTGATAGAAAGCCTCGGGCCCGAAAGGGTTCCGGGGGTTTTTGTGTCTGTTGGGGTGGGGCTGCCCCTAAAAAACTCCAGCAAGTGCCAAAGTGCGCGAAGCATTTTTAGGTTCATCCCAGCCCGGCCTCCGCCTCCAGGGCTTTAACCGCTTCGGTGCAAAGTTAGCCGGTGATCGTCCGCAGCTCTCCTTCGCCCCTTCCTGCGCTCCAGTGCTCCGCCGTTCCATCTCCCCAAACCACCGCGCGCGGCCCCGGCCGCGCCGCACCCGGCCTGCGACCTGCAGACTTTAGACCTTCGACTTCTTCCGGTCGCCATCACGAGCCAGATAGCACTACGATGTTTTTTAGAAATCTTACTTTGCTGATTTGGCTTACTCTTGGGCCTTCAGGTCACCTGCGCTGGTAAGCCGGCCGAGATCGCCGTGGATCAGATCCGCACCCTCCGCACCCAGCGATTGGTGAAAAAAATCGATACGCTCTCGCCGCCCGAAGCGGCCCGCCTCCGCGATCTCCTGGGCGAGATGTATGCAAGCGCTTAGAGCGCCCATCGCCCGCTGTCATGGCGATTTCAGCATAGTTACCCCAGGTTACTGCTTTTCCAGTAAACAACCGTAACCTGTCTTGATTTCCGCCCCCGCCCCACCGCGCGGCCCCAGCCGCGCCGCACTCGACCTGCGACCTGCAGACTTTAGACCTTCGACTTCTTCCTTCGTCTGTCCTTCCGGCCTCCGCCTTCCGTCGCTCCGTCGTTGTGGCGGCTTGCCGCCCACTTCGCGGGCACCTGGTTCCGCCACCCACTCCGCTGCGCTCCGGGGCCAGCCCTTTGGGCTGACCATCTCCGGCCTACCGGCCTCCGTCCGCCCTCCGCCTTCCGGTTTCCGGTCTCAAGTTTCCGCAGCTCTGTCGCTCCGCTCCTTGTATAAATCCGCCTTAAAACAATACAAAAAAGGGGCTTGCACGGGGCTACTCAAAGATGGCCGAGTTTTGTTGATTTTCATCGGCCATAGCCACGCTGCCCAAACTTGATATGCGCCTCGTTGCCAAACCAGTCACCCCCGAGGTCTTCACCGCTGACCGTTAAACTCGCCCCCTTCACATGAGCCAAGAGATCACCCCGTTTGAAGCCATCCGCCGCACCAATCCTGCGGGCAACGAGTTCTGGTCCAGCCGCGACTTTGCGCGGGTGCTCGGCTACGCCGATTACCGGAATTTTCAGGCCGTTATCGAATCCGCCCGCACCGCCTGTTTCAACAGCGGCCAGCGGGTGGAGGACCATTTCGTTGAGGTCACCGAAATGGTCGAAATCGGCAGTGGAGCACAGCGCCCGCTCAAGACGGTGATGATGTCGCGCTACGCCTGCTACCTCGTCATCCAAAACGCCGACCCGTCCAAGGAAATCGTTGCGCAAGGGCAGACGTATTTCGCCATCCAGACCCGCCGCCAGGAGCTTTCCGACGAAGAGATGGAGGCCCAGCGCCGTCTCGCCATCCGCTCCGAACTGCGCACCCACAACAGCCAACTGGCCGACGCCGCCAAAGACGCGGGCGTCATCGAGCCCCGCGACTACGCCATCTTTCAAAATCACGGTTACATGGGCCTCTACGGTGGCCTCGGTGCGCAAGACATCCACCGCCGCAAGGGGCTGAAAAAAGGCGAACAGATCCTCGACCACATGGGCAGCACGGAGCTTGCGGCCAATCTCTTCCGGGCAACGCAGGCCGAGGAAAAACTCCGCCGCGAAAAGATAACCGGCAAAGACAAGGCCAACCAAGCCCGCCGCGAAGTCGGAGCCAAGGTGCGCCAGACGATCAAAGAACTCGGCGGCACCATGCCGGAGCACCTGCCCCCGGCCGAAAGCATCAAGAAGCTGGAGACCCAGGTTAAGAAAGCCCTCAAGAAACCCAAGAAATGAAGTTTTCCCGCTGGATTGCTGGTAGGCCATCAAATCCGGCAATCCCCCCCCTCGGGAGATGCGGCCGCGCCGGCATCAACACGGCACGCGCAAAGTGCCCACGCTTCGATGCGTGGCTGTAACACCTGGAAGCGTGGGGTGCCACATCATGACCAAACCCGCCCACTTCGCGGGCACCCGGTTCCGCCACCTCTTCGCTTACGCTTCGAGGCCGGCGCTTCGCACCGACCACCTCCGAGCTTACGCTCTCCGCCCGGCCTGCCGGCCTCCGTCCGCCTCCGCCGGTCTCCGCCTTACGCCGCCTAAAAGCAGGCTCTTGCTAACTGCGTTGCGGCAATGCAGCATTGCGGCATGACGATAACCCTGCCCATCAGCAAACGTGGCGGCCTCACGCTGCCCCCGGCCCTCCGCCGCAAGCTCGGCCTAGATAGCGTCGATAGCCCCTTGGTTATCGTCGAGGAACTTGACGGCGGTATTTTTCTTCAACCCGCCGCTGCCGTTCCGGTGCGTGATCTACCTCGCGAGACACTCGCTCGCTGGATTTCGCGCGACGAGGCCGAGATGGCAGCCTTCGCACGCAAATCCAAGGTGAAGCCCGGGAAGTGAGACTCTTCCTAGACGCCAGCGTTCTTCTCGCCGCCGCAGGCTCGGCCAAAGGCGCGTCTCGTTTCGTTTTTGAAAAGGCCGCCGATCACGGATGGCGGCTCTTAACGTCCGCTTACTGTGTCGAGGAGACGGAACGCAACGCCCGCAAGCCCGGCCCCAAGGCCGCTCCCTACTGGCGGACAGCTCTCCTTCCAGACCTCACTCTCGTCCCCACCGAACTCGCTTTCGACAAGGCGCTCGTCTTCCCCAAGGCCAAGGATCGCCCGGTTTTGCTCTCCGCCCTAGGTGCAGGGGCCGACGCTCTCCTTACTCTCGACGAATCCGATTTTCATAAGGTGATCGGTGCTCAGGTTTATGGCCTGCAGGTCCGTAGTCCTGGCCAGTTTTTAATAGAGCAGCGCGAGGCTGGCTTACTCTGAGAACGCCATCGCAGCGCCCTGCGCGGCCCCAGCCGCGCCGCACCCGACCATCGACCCGCGACCTTCAGCCCTTCGACTTTTCCGTCGTCCGCCTCCGTCCGCCGCCCTTCCGGCCTTCAACTCAGCCCGCAGCGCGGGGCACACCCTCAAATGTCCAACCATGTAGGGTATAGTGCAGAATTACTGGCAAGCTCGGCTCTTGGCCCTTGCGCCATAGGGCAATTAGCTAGCCGAATCCTACTTAGATTTCTTTATGGGCTTTGTTTACCGAAAATCAGTGAAGGCCGAGCTCTTCCGAATTAACCTAACTAAGTCGGGAATCGGTCCGCCGGCGGGTGTGCCGAGCATCCTTTCTGGCTTGGATCGCGATCACCCCTTCAACTTAGCAGAAGCCAAGGAAAGCATGGCCGGGGCGAAGATTGCGTGAACACGGCCGCCGAACTTTGGCTTCGTCGCTTCGGCGATCTGAATGTCGCACCCAACACGGGCAAAGGGCGCGCGCCGCACAAGCCCCTGCTCCTTCTAGCGGTGCTCAGCCTCGTGGAAGACGGCTTGCTCACCTCGACCACGCTTACGCTCTCACCTGAGCTTGTGCGCCGCTTCCGCGACCTCTGGCCCATCGTGCAGGCCCGACGTGGCAACCGCGGCGAGATTCGCATGCCTTTTCATGCCTTGGCCTCGACCAAAGATCAGGTTTGGCAGGTTTTGGACGCGGAGGGTCGGCCCTCGACATCCGAGGACACCACGACGTTCGCGATTTTGCCCGCCGATCTGCTCGCGCTTTTGGGAGACGCCGTTTTCCGCACCGCCCTGAGGCGCCGTCTCGTCGCGACCTATTTCCCGCCGGTGGAGCAAATGGAGCTGGCGGCCCAGCTAGGCTTTGAGCACGAGATCGACGAGGCGGAACTCGCCGGCTACCGCGCCGAGCGCGAAGTATTCCGCGAGGCGAAAAAGCGCGGTCGCTCCGCACGCTTCAAAAACTTCATCCCATCTAGCTATGCCTACACCTGTGCCCTGACCGGTTATCGCATAACCTTAAACGGTAGCGATAGCCGAGAACTGATAGAGGCCGCGCACATAGAGGCGCACCGGGTGCGCGGAAACGACGACCTCGACAACGGCCTCGCCCTCACGCCCACCGCACACGCTCTCTTCGACATGGGCCTATGGAGCGCGGACGACGACCTCCGCGTGATCGTGAAGCCTGAGTCCGTATTCAGAGAGGCGCCGCCACCGGGTGGCTTCTCGCTCCGCGCCCTCGCCTCGCACCCGCTCCACTTTGCTCCCGCCGCCCGCCTCCGCCCCGACCGCGGGCACCTCGCCTGGCACCGTCGCCATCACGGCTTCGCCGGTCGAGCGGTGCGCCAATAAACCAACGGCGCACGCTCCATTCCAGCCGCCACCTGGATCGTTGCGCCGAGTCGCTGCTCGGAAGTAGCCCGCCGCTGCTCGGGAGTAGCCAGCGGGCGCTCCATTTCACCCAGCCGCTGCTCCGCTGCACCCGGCCACTGCTTCGGATTCGCCAGCCGTTACTCCGGACTAGCCGCCAGTCGCTCCGCTTCACCCAGCCACCGCTTCGTTTCACCCGGCGGTTGCTCCCTTGCAGCTGCCAGCCGCTCCGTTCCACTCGGCCGCTGCTTCGTTCTATCCCGCCGCTGCTTCGTTTTAGCCGACGGCTGCTCGATCCCACCTTGCGACTGAATCGTTTACGATGCGGGGTTATTTAACCGCGGATTACGCGGACCAACGCCGATAAAAATAGGCGCGGCCCGGTTGGGATTCACCTGCGGGCGCGGAGCCTGAGCCGAGTATTTATACATATAGCATTCTAAATGAACGTTATGCGTAATAAATAGCCGTTTACTACGGCTTTTGCCAGTTTGGTGCGGAGAAGAGCAACCGGCGCAATTTCACGGTCCCATGTGACCAAAACCCTCCGCTTCGCGGTGTGAGCGGTTGACACCCGCGCCCGGTATGCGCGCACCCGCCGCCAAGGCCCTCCCCGCGATTTTTTTACGCCCGGCCCCATGGCAGAGGCGGTGCGCAGCCGCCTCACCGACCAGGCAAAACACCATGCTATATTACTACCCGCGGAGCATCGCTCCCAACCTTTTTTCCTGCCCGACGAACGATAATCGGCCACTTAAGGACGACACGCCCTGACGGCGGGAAAACTTAAATCCAATGCAGTCCGTTAATAGCGGTTCCCAGTCCGCCCAAAACTGGAATCCAAACCTCGGGGCCGCCGATCTGAGTTCGCTCATCGGCACCCTGGGCAAACTCCAACAGCAGATGCCCTACCTCGTCGGCCTGAGTCGCGGGGAAAGGCGGAAGCTCCCGAAGGTCGGGCCCCTCACCCGATCGTTCGTCGCCGATGCGCTCGCCACCGCGCAGACCAACCCGGGCCTCCTGCCCCGTTCCATCGATATCACAGGCCTGCGTTCGCGCGCCGACACCCTCGACCGTCTGGGCGAGGTGAAGCGCACGCTCGCGCAGTTCCTCGAAAAGGTGGACGACACGGAGGTGCTGCTCGCCAGCGAGGTCTATGCCGCCGCCCGCACGGTCTACGCCGTCATGAAGACTCCGGCCGCCGTGCCCGGCCTGAAGGAGCGCCAGGACCGCCTGGCGGTCCGCTTCGCGCGGAAAAGTAAAAGTCGCCAGACCGGGGATAACTCGACGGTGAAGCCGACGGAGTAAAAAACTGCGTCTCGCAAGAGACTTAGTTTCGAAGGCGATCGGGTGGCACCCCGGTCGCCTTCTTTTTTCGGTCTAACGACTGAGGTTTATAGAAGCAGGAAAAGGCCCCCGGCTCAAGCCGCGTGGCGACGCCTAGCCGAGACGCCGCACGCGGGCCGTCAGACTCCCATCACGGATCGCCCGGATATGGCCGGAGAAACCAGGCGCAATCCGCGTCCATCCGCGCCATCCGGGTTTTTTAAAAAATGGCTGCCGAAAGCGGCAGGGCCGGCCGGTCGAATGTCGCAGGTCGAGCAGGCGGCTTGGCTTGGAGCGGAAGGACGGCGTTTAAAGGGGTGGGGAACGGTGCGGGTCTTGACGCGGCGGGATTCATGCTTCGCTTGGTGCGGCGATGAAGCTCTCCCCGGCCACAGTCCGCCGTTTGTCTTATGCCGAGGGCTATCTCCTGCTCGGGATGCAGGCGCAGGCGGCGGAAGAGCTGGCCGGTGTGCCGACGGCGGAGGCGGAGGCCCTTCCAGTCGTAAAATTGCGTCTGGAGCTGGAGCTGGCCCGGGCGGCGTGGCTCCCGGCGGCGGAGCTGGCCGCGCGTTTGTGCGAGTGCGAGCCGCAGGAGGCCGGTCACTGGATTCAGCGGGCCTATGCGACTCGCCGGGGGGAGAGTCTGGCGGCGGCGCGGGAGATTCTCTGGCGCGGGCTGACGCTGCATCCACGCGAGGCGACGATCCATTTTAACCTCGCCTGCTATGAGGCGCAGCTCGGCCACCTCGACATCGCCCGGGCCTATCTCACGGGCGCGGTGCGGCTCGATCCGGACTTTGCGGAACTGGCGAAGACCGATCCCGATCTGGCGCCCTTGCGCTAGACGGCGGTGCCGGCCGGCGCCGCGAGCATGGCGCGCAGGGTGCGTTGGTGGGCGGCCAGGCCGGTATCCTCGCTGGTCTCCAGCAATAGCCCGAGCAAGAGCGCAAAGCCCTCGGCGGTGGCTCCGGCGCGATGGCGGGCCAGCGCGAGGTAGGCCGTGAACTCGGCGTGGTCAGGGAACTGGGTGCGCGCGGCCTCGAGGGCTCGCACCGCCTCCGTGGCTTTGCCGAGCCGGAGCAGGCAGATCGCATGGCCGGCGAGGGTGTTGGCCTGCTCGGCGGGCGAGGGGAGGCCGAGCGCGAGCGCGCGTTCGTAGGCGGCGAGGGCTTCCGGCAGCGCGTCTTGCGCGGCGAGGGTGTAGCCCAGCTCGGCCGCGATCTCCGGCACGTTGGGGTGGCGCCGGTCCAGCTCGCGCAGCGCGGGGGCGAGGTGTTCGATCCGGCCGCCGTGGCGGGCGCCGGTGAGGGCGTCGAGGACGGGTTTCCATTCAGGGAGCATGAGCTCGAGTAGAACCGAAGCGGGCAGGGGAAACCACCGCTTTTATCCGATGGCTCGTTCCGCGGCGGGCGGCCGGCTGCGGGGTTGCGTGCGGGCCGTCCCCGGCTTAGGGTGGCGGGACTCCTTTCGCCATGATTGACCCCACTTACAGCGGCGAAATCGCCTACATCTACGCCTTCGACATCGCCTACGAGCTGCGGTGCAAAGTGGCCACGCTCCTCGGCCAGACCGTGATCGAGACCACTCTGGATCCGAGCAAACGCACACCGCGCCAGTCCTTCTTGTATCGTTCGCAGATGGTCCATCTGCCCGACGTGCAGGTCGATGTGGATCGCGAGGGCATGCGCGTGCCGGCCAAACGCACCGTGCGGCTGCTCCCGACCGGGGCCGTCAGCATCACCTTCCGCGTGCCTTTTACCCACAAGACGTTGGAAGACCTCGTGCCCTATCACTTCCCGAGCTTTGGCGTGATCGACCTTCAGGAACAGGCCCGCGTCCTCGCCCGCCAAATCACTGCGGAACTGGGCGATGCCTGCGTGCGGCCCAACCTCGATTTGCCCGCGGAAGAGGCCTACACCGTCTTCTGCATCCAGAACCCGCCGGATAATGCCCAGGACTGGCTCCGGGAGAATCGGCGCGGGGTGGCTGCGCTGCTCACGCAGGAGGAGAACCCCGCAGATCTGGCCGAGGAGGAGATCGACGAAAGTATCCACCAGCGCGTGAGTTACTACCGGCAGGATATCGCCGTGATCGACTGGGATGCCGCCCTGCTCATGGATACGCCCCGCAACCTTCTGGAGGCTCTCCATGTCATCGAGCTGGCCAATCTGCAACTGGCCGAACTCGAGGCCTTTGATCGCCTGCTCGACCGCGTCCTCGACCGCGCCTACCGCGACGTGCAATCCAGCCGGGCACGGGTGAAGAAAGACATCCTCAAAGAGTTAAAGGAGATCCGCATGGATATGGCGCGCTTCGGCGACGAGTTGTCCAATGCCACCAAGTTCCTCGGCGACTGGCATTATGCCCGGGTTTACCAACTGCTCTCGCGGCGTTTTCACCTCACCGAGTGGCAGCAGACCATCACCAACAAACTCCGCACCCTCGACGACCTCTACCAGCTCCTGCAAAATGACCAGAATCACCGCCTGATGAGCACGCTCGAGGTGGCGGTCGTGCTGATGTTTCTCATCGAGATCCTCCCCACGCTCTGGAACGCCTGCCGCTACCTGATCGACATGCTTTTCTAAACCGCGGCGTTGCCCCGGGGATTTTCATCGCGAATCCCCCGGCTGGGCACGGCTGGCCCGGATGGCTCGCTGACGGATCCGGCGGAATCCGCGCAATCCCTGGCCGACCCGCGATGGTCACGGCATTCGGGTTTCGCGTCTTGAGCGCGGTCCGCCTCCCGGACGCAAAAAAACCGGCGACCCGTGGGTGCGCCGGTTTTTTTAACGAAAAGGGAAGGATGATCAGACGTCGGGCTTGGTCTTGCGGAGGCCCATGATGCGGTCGCCTTCTTTCCACTGGCCGCGCTTTTTCAGGGTGGCCACGCGCTCGAAGCGCTTGAGGACGTTGCGTTTGATAACGATGCCTTTGGCACCTTGGAGGCTGGCGTGTTGCGACATGGCGGGAAGTGGTCGGAGGGTGAGGGAGACGAGTTAAAAGTTGACTGAGCTACGGGCCTGACGGGCCCATGACAAGTATTTTTCTCCCGTGTGCTCGACTTTGACCACCAGCCACTGGGGGGCGGTGTAAGGGTGGGCGGCGTGCACGCAGGCGGAGAGCGGGCCGGCGGTCTCGGGCAGCAACTTGTAAGTGACGCGCCACTCCTCGCTGACGGTCGGGCGGCCTTCCCAAACGTAGTGCGACTGGAGCGGTCCCTCGACCTGGGCGCAGACCGCGAGGTTTTGTGCGATGGCGGTGGCGGCGAGAGCGTCCGCCTCGCGGCGGGTGGGCAGGGTGGTGGTGGCGATCAGCATGGCAGTGGCCGCGGGCATGGGCCAACGCGGCCGGCGGGGCGAGGGGCAAAATCACCCTTGACCGGGTTGGGGCGGGGTTTTGTTCTTTCCGGTTTTCAACTCACCGTCCGACTCCTCCGAACGACCATGCGCGAAGATTACCTTAAAGAAGCCAAGACCGTCATCAGCGATCCCAACGTCCTCATCAACGTGGTCTCCCGCCGCGTGAAGCAGCTCAAGCGCGGCAGCCGCCCGCTGGTGGAGTCGCTCGAGAAGCTCTCCCTCGAGGACGTCGCCCTGCGCGAGGTAAGCGAAGGCAAAATCACCTTCGAGCTGGCCTGAGTCCGGCCTGCCGCCGGCCGGCCTCCCTTTTTCCGCCGTCACCTGTTCGCGGGTGGCGGCTTTTTGTTTAGCTTTACCTTATGTCCGCCGCCAAGGCCAAGAAAGACGCCAAGCGCTACACCGAGATCCGCAATGCCAAGGCGCTGCGTGACTTTGCCGTGGAGGAGCGCTTCGAGGCCGGCATCAAGCTGCAGGGCACCGAGGTAAAGGCCATCCGTGCCGGCCGGGCCCAGATCAACGATGCCTTCGGCCGTTTTGAGAAAGGCGAGCTCTGGCTGCTCAACGCCCACATCGACGAGTATGCGTATGGCAATCTAAACAACCATGCCACCCGCCGCACCCGCCAGTTGCTCCTGCATAAACACGAGCTGCGCAAGATCGCCCAGGCCCTGCAAATCGGGGGCTACGCGCTCGTCCCGCTCCGCCTCTACTTCAAGGAGGCCCTGGTGAAGGTGGAGATCGCGCTCTGCACCGGCAAAAAACTGCACGACAAGCGGGACGACCTGAAAAAACGCGTGGTCACGATGGAGATGAAGCAGGCGATCAAGCAGGCCAACCAGCGCCGTTGATCCCTCGCCCTGCATCCCGGGCTGGACGCGCGCGAATCCTGCGACGACTTTCCCCAACGACATGAGCACCGGTCCCCTCCTCTCCCACGTCACCATCCGCGTCCCCGGCAGCACCTCGAATTGCGGGGCCGGCTTTGATACCCTCGGTCTGGCGCTCGCCGTTTACAACCGCGTGAGCCTGTGGCGCGAGGAAGCGCCGGAGGCGGCCGCCGGCTGGCGCCCCCGGCCGGAGCGCGAGGCGGATGGCCGCGCGGAAAAGATGGTCGCCGCCGCCGCCGAGGCCTTCGGGCGCTTGGCGCGGGTGGGCGGCTTTGCCTTTGCCTACCGCATCGAGGGTGAGGTCCCGCCCGCCCGCGGACTGGGCTCCTCCATAACCGTGATCGGCGGGATCCTCGCCGGTTTAAACTTGCTTTGCGGCGCCCCTTTGTCCCGCGAACAACTCGTGGCGGTGGCTTCCCATCTCGAGGGCCATCCGGACAACGCCGCCGCCGGCCTGCTCGGGGGCTTCTGCGTCGCGCGCTGCGAACCGGTGAAAAACGACTACCTCGGCACCATCCGCGTCGTGGTGCCGCCGACCCTGCGCTTTGTGGTGGCGTCGCCCTCGGTCGAGTTGCTCACCAAGGAATCGCGGGGCGTGCTGCCCGCGACGCTGCCGTATTTTGACGCGGTGCGCAGCATCAACGCCGCGGCCTACCTCGTGGCGGCCTTCGCCACCGGGGACTACGCCCGGCTGCGCGACGCGGCGGGCGACTTCATGCACGAGCCCTACCGCCTGCCCAAGATCCGGGGCGGGCGCGAGGCCATCGCGGCCGGTCTGGCGGCCGGGGCGCTCACGGGCTGGCTCAGTGGCAGCGGCTCGAGCGTGCTTTGCGTGGCCGATGCCGGCACCGCCCCGCAGGTCGGCGCCGCGATGCTGGCCGCCTTCGCCGCCGCCGGCGTGCCGGCCGAGGTGCGGGATCTCGCGGCGGATAACGTCGGCTACGTCGTCGAGGGTTGAGCCCGTTCCGGGGTATCCGGCCATGCTGCACGTTGTCCTCCACTGTCCGGAGATTCCGCAAAACACGGGAAACATCGGCCGTATGTGCGCCATCACGCGCTCCCGGCTGCACCTCATTCATCCGCTGGGTTTCAAGATCACCGACGCCGCCCTGCGCCGCGCCGGTATGGATTATTGGTTCTCGCTCGATGTGCACCAGCACGCCGATTGGGCGGCGTTCAAGGCCAGCCCGCACGCTCCGTCGCGCCTCTGGCTGATCGAGACGGGCCCGGTTCGCACCATTTGGGATGCGGCGTTCGCCGATGGGGACGGGCTGGTCTTCGGCAACGAAGGCCGCGGGTCTCCGGCCTGGCTCTACGAGGAGTTTGGCGCGGACCGCAGCCTCACGATCCCACAGGCCAACACGGCGCTGCGTTCGCTCAATCTCAGCACGGCGGCGGGCGTGGCCTGCTACGAGGCGCTGCGCCAGATCGGGATGCCGGCCTGACCGGTCGGCGATGGCCGCAGGCCGCGCCATGGCGTCGTCGGCGCCCCCGCGCTCGATATCCAGCCGGGTTTAACCGCACGCCTCCCGGCCGTGGGGCATCGGAACGGACGGGTGGTGTCGCGAGCCTCCACGGGAAGCAAGACGGTGCGATTTCTATCCGCGAGGCCGTGGGTTGTTCGTCTGGCTGGAAAAAGCGGTTCACGAAGATACGAAGGGCAAAACGGGCGCGCCGCCTATCGGCGCTTTTTCGTCCGACTTTAGGGTCTGTGCTGAAATTGTTGTTAAGACCTCGCCCGGACGTGCCGTAGATTCAAGGCTGAGGTCCTCTTGTGGGGCGCGCAACGTCCTTCCTGCTACTCTATGCCACTCCAGGCCAATTCCTTTTCCCAGATTGATGACTTGCTTAACCGCCTCTCCGGCGAATCCATCTTTGCCCAGCCGGGCAGCGAAGACGGTCTCGTGCCCGCCTACAATCTGTTGAATGAAATTATCGGCCTGGTCGGCGAGGTGCCGGAATTGGTCGGTCCGATGCGGGAACTGCTGGACCGGCTCGATGGTTTATTGAGCGGTGCCCGGCCTTTTGATGCCGCCGCCGTGGAGCACCTTCGCAAGGTCGTGGCCTGGCTGCCGGTCGCGTTGATGACCGCGCGCCTCGGGCCACGCATGGCAGTCGAAGGCCCCCCGCTGGTGGAGTCCAGTTCGGCCGCGGTTGCCGGCTCCGAGCCGGTTGCGAAAACGGTGGCCGCGGATGCGGAACCGGCGGAAGAGTTGCTCGAGTTGCAGATGGAGGAGAACCGGGAGTTCCTCGGTGATTTCCATGCGGAGGCGCTGGACCACCTGCAGCAGATCGAGGCCGCACTGCTGGTGCTGGATGTTAACCCAACCGATCGCGATGCGCTCAACGGTCTGTTCCGCTCCTTTCACTCGATCAAGGGCGTCTCGGGTTTTCTGAATCTCCGGCCCATGCACCGTCTCACCCACGAGGTGGAGACTATCCTCGATCTGGCGCGCACCGACCGTCTCCGGCTGAGCCCCCCCATCATCACGGAAATCCTGCGCAGTCGCGACGCCATTCATGAGATGGTGGGCCAGATCACGAACGCGCTCGAGCAGGGCAATCTGCCTGACCGCATCATCCCGGTGAATGAGTTGATTAAGTCCGTGCGTGAGCTGGCCCCGGCGTGGGTCAAGCCGGCCGCGGGCGAGGCGGCCGGCCACTCGCCGGAAAGCGCGCCGCCTTTCGGCTCAGGCGCTGCCAACCAGGCCGCGAAAGGCGCGTCCAGCTCGTCCGTTCGCGTGAAAATCGAGAAACTCGATTCGCTGGTCGATTTGGTGGGCGAGTTGGTGATGGTGCGGAGCCAGTTGGAGGAATCCACCCGGGCCTTTGCGGTGGAGGGGGAGGCGAGCACCCGTAATCTCGCCCGGCTGAGCCGTATAACTGACGAGCTCCAGCTCATGGCGATATCGCTGCGCGTAGTCCCGATAAAACCCACCTTTCAGCGCATCGAGCGGCTGGTGCGAGACCTTGCCCTGGCGGTCGGCAAGCAGGTGCTCTTCGAGACCTGCGGCGCGGAAACCGAGGTGGATCGCACCCTGGTGGAGGGGATCGTGGATCCTCTCGTGCACATGGTGCGTAACTCGCTCGACCACGGCATCGAGACCGTCGAGCGCCGCCATGCGGCCGGCAAACCCGCGCAAGGGCGGCTGCGGCTCGCTGCCTTCCCGGAGGACGGCAGTCTCGTGCTCGAGCTCGCCGACGATGGCCAGGGCATCGACGCTGCGCGCGTCCTCGCCAAGGCCCAGGCCCAGGGGCTGGTGCCGGCCGGTGCGACCCCGTCTCCGGACGAGGTGTTGAATTTCATTTTTCTCCCCGGCTTTTCCACGGCGGAGAAAGTCACCTCCGTCTCTGGCCGCGGCGTCGGTATGGATGTGGTGAAGCGTAACATCGACCGCCTCCGCGGTCAGATTCAGATCAGCACCCAGCCGGGCATAGGCACGACCTTCCGCATCCGGCTGCCGCTCAACCCGGGGATCATCAGCTGATTATGCTCAGGAATAGACCAGCAAGCGCTGGGTGATGGGGGTCATGAGATTGTGGCTGCGTATCTTTGAAATCGTGCCCGAGCTGAGCGACTGGCCTTCCCCCACCAGCAGCATGCCGTGCGGGCTGTAGAGGCCGCCGGCCAGCACCATGCCGGGACTCAGGTCATCAAGCATGATTTCACGCACGCTGCGGGGCAGCGGGCTGAGGTGGGTGGTGGCGCGGAAGAGCCGCACCGCCTCCGGGTCGAGGGCCTTGCCCGCCTGGGCGGTCACTTCCTCCAGGGCCTGTCCCGAGGGGCGCCCGCATTCCACAAACCACACCGCCACGGCCAGGCAGCGGGCGGTCCACGGAATCGCTTGACCGGCCAGCCCGTCGGGGTAGCCGGTGCCGTCGAAACGCTCGTGGTGGGCCCGGATGGTTTCACCCACGTGGCTGCGGCTGTCGAGGTGCGCGGCCAATGTCTGGCTGTAGATCGGGTGACTATGGATGCCCGCGAGTTCGCGCTCGGTCAGGCTCGCAGGCTCCCGGCGGAAACTGCGCAGGACCTCGCGGGAGACGCCGATCAGGCCCAGATCACAGATCCAGGCGCTGGTCTTCAACACGTGGCGCTCCTCGTCGGTGAAGTGTTCGGAAGCGCACATCTGCCGGGCCACCGCCGCGATCGCCTGCGTCTGGCCGGCGAGATAGGGGTCGTAGGTGGCGAGGATGCGGCTGCAGAGTTCCAGTGAGTAGTCATAACGCCGGCCGAGCTCTTGGTTGGCCTCGTCGAGCGAGTGGCTTTGGGCCTCGAGCTGGATGATCTGCCGGGCATAGGCCGAGTTGGCGTCGGTCAGGCGGCGGTTCAGTTCGGAGCTTTCGGCCAGCAGGCGCTGGTTCTGGGTGAGCAGCTCGTGGCGGTTTACGGCGTTGCGCACGGTGGCGAGCAACTCTTCGCGCAGCCAGGGCTTGGCGATGAAGCGGTAGATTTCACCCTTGTTGATCGCATCGACCAGCGTGGGCAGGGACAGCACGGCGGTGACCAGCACCCGCGAGGCGTTGGGCTGGATGCGCTGGCACTCGACGAGAAAATCCAGCCCGGACATATCCGGCATCAGGTGGTCCGAGATGATCACGCCAAACATCCTTTGGCGCAGCGCGGCGAGGCCGCCGGCGGCGTCGCCGGCGGCGGCCACTTGATAGCCCTGCCTCTCCAGGAGTTCCTTGAGCGCGGCGAGGATGCGCGGCTCGTCGTCCACGACGAGGATCGTTTTGGAAATCTGGTTCTCAGTTTCGGGCATGGGCGGCGGGGGTGGGGTGGCAGTGCCGGACGATCTGTTGGGCGATAGTTTCGCCGGGCCGTTGGTGCTCGACGCCCCGTGATTCCCGGGCCGCGTTCGCCATTCCGCAGGCGACATGGGCGGCCCGGCCCGGCGCGCCAGGGGCCGGGCCGGCTCTGCGCCGCAGGGTAGCCCCATTCCCCGGCGTGCCCAAGGCGATGCCGGAGGGCAGCCCAGCGAGGCCTGCCTCATTCCCTAGCTGTGTCACAACCCGTTGCCGGTGATGGATTCCCGGCTTAATACCACCGCGGCGACCGGCGCTATCGCCGCTAAATTCATAGTTGTTTGAGCTCATGGACTCCTCTCTCAAATTATCGTCTCCAAACCCCAAAAATGAACGCTTGGGCTGATTTTCCTTAAAAGAAGTGCCTGCAGTCTCCTCGGCATATTTTGCCTAGCCCGGCCCGAAGCTCGACTCCGGCGGGTTTTTTCCAGGCTTTTTTATTTTTAAAGCACTTTATGACATCGTTTTGTATATGTAGATAAAATGGTGGCACTGGCAGTGCTTGGGGATGGCCTTGTCATGATTCAACCCGTAGCCAACTCCCTCAACTACCAGCTTGCGCGCAAGCTGCTGGATGCGTCGGTGCTGCGTCAGGAGGCGATCGCAACGAACATTGCGAACGCCGAGACGCCCGGATTTCGCCGGCTGGATGTTTCCGCGGACTTTGCCTCCACCCTGCGCGCCCGTTTCTCAGGCGGAGCCCAGCCCAAGTCTTCGGAAATCGAGTCTTTGACTCCGAGGCTCGCCGAGGATCCTGCGGTTCGTGCGGTGCGTCCGGATGGCAACAGCGTGGAGATCGAGAGCGAGCTGCTGGAGATGAATCGTAATCACGTCGATCACGAGTTCCTCACCGACCTCGTGAGCCGGGATATCAAACAACTCAAGATGGCCATCACCGGCCGTGTAACCTGAGCCCCCTTTTAAACATGGACCTCCTTTCCGGCATTTCCGCCACGTCCGGCGCGCTGAACGCCCAGCGCACCCGTCTCGATGTGATCGCCCAGAACATCGCCAACGCCCGCACCACCCGCGGGCCGGACGGCCGGGCTTATCAGCGCCGCGTGGTGAGTTTTGAGAGCGAGCTGCTGCGCTCCTCGAGTCCGGACGGCCGTGGTAACTCCGGCCTCTCAACGGTGCGAGTCGCCGGTATCGGCACGGATACTTCGCCGGGGCAGCGTATTTCCGATCCCGGCCACCCGGACGCCGATGCGCAGGGTATGGTCACTCTGCCCAACGTGAATCTTGCCTTCGAGATGGTGGACTTGATCACCGCCTCCCGCGCCTACGAGGCCAACCTCTCGGTGGCGAAAAACTCCCGCCAGATGGCAATGAAGACCCTTGAGATCGGCCGCTGAGCCGTGCCTCGCCGCTCTTAACCGCTTTTCGTCATGCTCCCCGTTTCCGCCGCCTCCTCCCTCGCCGCCCGCTCGCTGCAATTCCAGCCCGAGGTGGAGCGCGTTCGTTCGCCCGCCCTAGAAAAAGCCGGTGGCACGCCGGCTCCGGGCGGCGATTTCGGGTCCGTCTTTGAGCGCATGGTCAACGACGTCGAGACCCGCCAGGCCGACGCCTCCGAGGTGACGCGCTCGGTGTTGCTCGGCGAAAACCCTAACCTGCACCAGAGCGTGCTGGCGATGCAGGAAGCCTCCCTTTCCTTCAGCCTGATGGTCGAGGTCCGCAACAAAGTCGTGGAATCCTACCAGGAATTGATGCGCATGCCGGTCTAGGCGCGCTCCCCCCGTCACCCTCTTCGTTTTCTCCCGCTCCCTTCCCTTTTTTAAGAAATGAAAGCCTTTGCCCAGTCACTGCTCGCCCTCTGGCGCGAGCTCGGCCTAAACCAACGCGTCTCGCTAGTCGTGGCCGCCCTCGTGGTCGCCGGGGTGGTCGCCGGTCTCGTGGTTTGGTCGCGCCAGCCGGATTACCAGCTGCTTTACGGGCGCCTCGCCGAGAAGGACGCTGCGGCGATCGTGTCGGCGCTGCAGGCCCAGGGGATCCCGCACAAGGTGATGGGCGGCGGCGGCACTATCTACGTGCCCGCCGAGCAAGTGCACCGGTTGCGCATGGAGCTCGCCGGCAAGGGGCTGCCCGGCGGCGAGGGCGTGGGGTTCGAGATCTTTGACAAAGGCCAGTTCGGCCTGAGCGACTTTGTGCAGCGCACCAACTACAACCGCGCCATCCAGGGCGAACTGAGCCGCACCATCGCCCAACTCGATGGCGTCTCGTCCGCCCGCGTGATGATCGTGCAGCCGGAGAACCGCCTGCTCCTCACTGATCAGGGCATCAAGCCCACTGCGTCCGTGTTCATCGAGGTCAACGGCCGGCTCGAGACCGAGGCCGTCAATTCCATCCGGCACCTCGTGGCCAATTCCGTGCAAGGGCTCTCGCCCGATGAAGTCGCGGTGGTCGATCAACGCGGGCGGGTGCTGTCGGCGAATTTGAAGGAGGATCCCCTGCTTGGCAGCGCCTCCAGCCTGATCCGCTACCGCCAGCAGGTGGAGGAGTATTTTGTATCGAAGATCGAGGGCATGCTGACCCCCGTCCTCGGCCCCGGCCAGGCGGTGGTGCGGGTCTCGGCCGAGATCGACAACGAGTCGGCCACGCTGGTGGAAGAGCGTTTCGACCCGGAGAGCGCCGTCATCCGCACCCAGACCAATACCGAGGATACCAATAGCTCCACCGAAGCCAAGCGCGGCGGCACCGTGGGCGTGACGGGCAATACCCCGGCCGAGCCAGGCGCGGCCGCCGCCGAGGAACGGCCCAACGTCACCAACGCCCAGAATCGCAAGAACCAGTCGGTGAGTTACGAGATCAACCGCATCACCAGCAATGTGAAGCGCAACCCCGGCGGCATTAAGTCGCTCACCGCGGCCGTGTTCATCGCCGCCCGCCCGCCCGCGGCCGATGGCCAGCCTTCCACCGCCCGCACCACCGCCGAGCTCAATGCCCTGCGCCGCACCGTGCTGAACGCCCTCGGCTTGAAGCCCGCCGCCGGCCAGAATCTGGAGGAGTTGGTGACCCTGCAGGAAACGGCCTTCCAGCCGGTGGTGATTGACGAGAATGTGGCCAAGCTCGCCACCGAGAGCCGCATCCAGGGCTGGGTCGGCGCCGGTTCCCGCTATCTCTCGGTGGCCATAGCCATCGGCGCGCTGCTGCTGTTCTACCGCATGTTGCGCGGCCAGCGCGTCGAGCCCGTGCCGGTGGATCTGCTCACGCCCATTGCCTCGGGCTCCTCCCGGACCAACAACCCGGGCGCGCTCACCCCCGAGCTCTTGAATGAGCTCATCCGCCAGAAACCGGCCAACGTCGGCACCGCCCTGCGTGATTGGATCGGCACCAAGCAAAACTAAGCCTCCGCCCGCCTACCGCCCGCCCTCCGCCTTCCTGCCATGGCTGATCTTGTTTACGAAAAACTGTCTCGTCCGAAGAAACTGGCGGTCTTCCTGATTGTGGTTGGCCCCGAGATCGCCGCCGAGATTCTGCGGCATTTTGAGGATACCGATCTCGAGATGGTGTGCCGCGAGATGGGGCTGCTTACCGTTATTCCGGAGGCGGCCCGGGCCGCTGCCCTGGAAGAGTTTACCCCGGTGATCGGAAAGGGCATGTCCTGCACGCTGGGAGGGCTGGATTACGCCCGCCGCACGCTCGAGCTCAGCCGCGGCGAATACAAGGCCTCGCTGATGCTGAGCCGGGTCGGTGCCAAGACCATGATCATCTCCACCGAGTTGATGAGCGGCATTGCCGAGATGGAAGGCCGCCAGATCTATAATCTCGTGAAGGAAGAGCAGCCGCAGACGGTCGCCTTCCTGCTTTCGCACCTGGCCTCGTCCAGGGCGGCCGAGGTGTTTATGATGTTATCTCCCGAAATGCGCGAGGATGTGATCGAGCGTCTGGGCACGATCGAGAGCACGCCGCGCGATCTTGTCTCGAAGATCGTGCGTAACCTGAGCCGCCATGTGGCCAGCCAGGGCTCGCAGTCGTATCAAGTGAGCGGCGGCGTGCGCTCGGTCGCCGATCTGCTCAACCACCTGGACAAGGATAATTCCAAGAGCTTGCTCAGCCGCATCGAGGAGCGGAATTCGGCGCTGGGCTCGGCGGTGCGCCGGAAGATGTTTAGCTTTGAGGATATCCGTCGCATCACGTCGTCTGATCTCCAGCGCGTGCTGCGCGAAGTCGATTCCTCGCATCTGGCGGTGTCGATGAAGTCCGCCACCGAGTCTCTGCGCGAGACCATCTACGGAGCGATTTCTAAGCGCGCGGCCGAGTCGCTGCGCGACGAGATCGGGATGCTTGGCCCGGTGCGCCTGAAGGATGTGGAGGTGGCGCAGGATGCCATCATTCAAGTGGTGCGTCGCTTGGAGGAGGATGGCTCGATCACGATCGGCGACGGCGCCGAAGTGGCCTGAGCCCGCCACACCCGCCATGTCTGCCCAACACCACTCCCTCACTTTCGACCGCCCGCTGGTCGCCGCCCAGTTGACCGTGGGCGCCGAGCGCGTGCACACGGTCGCCGAGCTCCACGCCGCGCGCGCCGCCGGTTTTCTGGCGGGCGGGGATGCCGCCCGGGCGTTCAGCGCCGAGCAACTGGTGGAGCTGCGCGCCGAGTTCCAGACGCTCCAGCATGGGCTTTTCCAAGGGCTCGTCGCCGCGCACGACCAGTTGCTGGGCGAGGTCCGCACGGCTTTGCCCGAGCTGACGGTCGAACTGGGGCGCCGCCTGCTGGCCGATTTCGTGCCGCCCCCGGAGCTGGTGGAGCGTCTGTGCCGTTCCGCGCTGGATCAACTTTACCCGGAGCGGGACGGACTGGAGCTGGTGGTCTCGCCAAGCGATGCCGCCGCCCTGAATCGTCTGCAACCGAGCTGGAGCGTGCAGTTCACCAACCTGCGCATCAGCATCGATGATACGCTGAACCCCGGCGACTGCCTCGTGCGCAGTCGCTTCGGCGTCACCGACGCCCGGGCTTCGGCCAAGATCGAGGCGCTCCGCCACGAGGTGCTCGGCCCATGAGCGCCACTCCCGGTGTTTCCGATCTGGTCGAGACCCTGCGCAGCCAGGTGCGGCATTCGCCCGCGGTGCGCCGCCTCGGCCGGGTGGCGGCCGTCACCGGTCTGGTGATCGAGTCCGACGGCCCCAACGTCGGGCTCGGCGAGCTCTGCCGGCTGAGTTCGGAGCGCGACGGCTTCGAGGTGATGGCCGAGGTGGTGGGTTTTCGCGGTGAACGGGTGCTCTTGATGCCGCTGGGCGATACCGCCGGCCTGCATCCCGGCTGCCCCGTCGCCGCCTGCGACCGCCCGCCGCTGCCGGTCGCCGGTCCGGCGTTGCTGGGCCGCGTGCTCGATGCCCTCGGCCGCCCTTTTGATGATCGTGGCGCCGTGCCGCTGCACCGCGCGCCCGCCGGCGGCGGCAAGCCGCCGCACCCGCTGCGCCGCCAGCGCATCCGCGACCAGTTCCCCACCGGAGTGCGGGCGCTGGATGTGTTTACCCCTTTCGGCCGGGGCCAGCGTCTGGGCCTTTTCGCCGGCTCCGGCGTGGGCAAGTCCACCTTGCTCGGCATGATCGCCCGCTCGGCCCAGGCCGACGTCGTGGTCATCGCCCTGGTGGGCGAACGCGGACGCGAGGTGCGCGAGTTTTTGGAGAAGGATCTCGGCCCCGAAGGCCTGGCCCGCTCCGTCGTGGTCGTGGCGACCTCCGATACTCCCGCGCCGCTCCGCCTGCGCGCCGCCACCACCGCCACCGCCATAGCCGAGGGTTACCGCGATGCCGGCAAAAACGTCCTGCTGCTGATGGATTCCGTCACCCGCTACGCCATGGCCCAGCGCGAGATCGGCCTGGCCATCGGCGAACCGCCCGCCACCCGCGGCTACACCCCCTCGGTCTTTGCCCTGCTGCCCCGTCTGCTCGAGCGCGCCGGTGCGGGCGAGACCGGCGCCATCACCGCGCTCTACACCGTGCTGGTGGAAGGCGACGACATGAATGAGCCCGTGGCCGACACCGTGCGTGGTATCCTCGACGGCCATCTCGTGCTCTCCCGCTCCCTCGCCCACGCCAACCACTACCCGGCGATCGATGTGCTCGAGAGCGTGAGCCGCCTGACGCGCGATATTTGCCGTCCCGAGGAGGTGGTCCTCGCCGCCCGCGCCCGCGAGCACCTCGCCCTCTACAAACGCAACGAGGACCTCATCACCGTGGGTGCCTACCAGAAGGGCGCGAGTCCCGCCCTCGACCGGGCGGTCGAGCTGCACGAGCCGCTGAAGGCCTTTCTCAAACAACTCGTCGACGAGGCCACGCCCCGGGGCGATGCCTATGCGCGCCTCTTGAAACTGCTCGGGCCGAATCCGGCATGAAACGCTTTCGTTTTCGGCTGGAGGCCGTGCGCACCCTCCGCGAGGTTGCCGAGCGAGGCCAGCGCGAGGCCTTCGGCGCCGCCCAGCAACGCCTCGCCACGGCGGAGGCCGCGGTGCAGGCGGCGGCGACCGCGCGCCGCGAGCTTTTTGACCGGGTGGCGGGCACGCGAAGCGGCGTTTTCCGCCCCTCCGAGCAAACCGCCGGCCTCGAGGCGCTACGCCAGGCCGCGCAGCAGGAAGCTTCCGCTGAAAAAATCCGCCAGGAAGCCGCCAGCGCGCGGGAAAAGGCGCGCGAGACCTGGCTGGAGGCGCGCCGCGCCCTGCAAATCATCGAGCGCCTCGAGGAAAAAGCCCGCGCAGAGCACCGCGAAGCGGCGGATAAAGCCGAGCAAAGCCTCCTCGACGAACTCGCCTCCATCGGCGCCGCCCGCGCCACGCCGTCGAGCTTTGGCGCCAGCTAGGCAGGTTTAGCGCCCGGCCAGTTCGCGCCGCTGCTCTGGCAGTCAAAGGGGCGAGGCCGAGGCGGCGAGCGGTCAGCCCGCTGCATTAACAAAAACGGCGAGACCCCATCGATCGCCTTTCCGCGAGATTGCCAGCCGGAGGCGAAGCCACACAGTCGCCGTCATGAACACGCTTCTTTCCCGAATCACCGTCGAGCCCGGCAAGTGCGGAGGGCGGCCCTGCATCCGCGGGTATCGGATGCGCGTAAAAGACGTTCTTGAGCTGCTGGCGCATGGCGCGAACTGGGAGGAAATTTTGACCGATTATCCCTTCCTTGAGGCCGACGACCTGCGCGCCTGCCTGGAATTTGCCGCCGCGCAAAACGACCACGTTTTGCTTCACGCCGCCGCCTCGTGACGCGCTTCCTGGTCGATAATCAGTTGCCCGCCGCACTCGCGCACTGGCTGCAAGCGCGGGGACACCAGGCCGAGCATGTCCTTGCCCTCGGCATGGGGCAGACGGCCGACGCGCTGATCTGGCAGCACGCGGCGCAAACCGGGGCGGTAATCGTCACCAAAGACGAGGATTTTGCGCAATTGACGATCCTGCGTCCCGAAGGCGTGCGGGTCGTTTGGTTGCGCGTCGGCAACTGCCGCACCACCGCCCTGATCGCCACCTTCGAGCGGCTTTGGCCCGAGATCGTGCGTCAGCTCGACGCGGGCGCGGGCCTGATCGAGGTTTACTGATCCGCTTCGCCCCGAGTTGCCGCGCACGAGCTTCTTTCCTTAGCCGATCAAAGCGGCCTGCTCCGTCGGCATTTTATCGAGGACGCCCCACGCACCCAAACCGTGCTTCGCGGGGGCTTTAAACTCGCGTCCTGGGTTTTGCCGCCGGCCGGCATCTCGCGCCCCGGTTTTGGGTTCGCAACGCTCGAAACCGTTTCGGGTTGCGTTAACCGACGCTACGAAAAGCGCATCGGGTCCCAGCCTTTGGCCAGGCAGGGACCCGTTCGGCGAAGAGGGGCACGAGCAAGTTGCTCGGTCGAAAACGAGGACCAAGTATAGCCTCCATCGGCGCCGCCCGCGCCACGCCGTCGAGCTTTGGTGCCAGCTAGGCAGGTTTAGCGCCCGGCCAGTTCGCGCCGCTGCGCTGGCAGTCAAAGGGCGAGGCCGAGGCGGCGAGCGGTCAGCTCGCTGCATGGGCCCTTGGCGTAATTTATTTTTTCGCTTCGACATACTTGGAAATACGGTATTGGAGAAAAGCATGCAAAACAGGCGATCGACCGAAGCAGCCTCCTACTTGGCGGTCTTCGCGTCGACCAGCAAGGCGACCGCGCAAGCAATGGAAGGGACACGAGCCAAGTGGGTGCCTATCGCACCCCTTACCGTCCGCCTAACAATTCCCCCGGCTAATTATTCTTAACTAACAAAAATCGGCACGACCCCATCGATCCTGCATGAAAATCAATATAAAGCTTAGCTCGACTATATTAACTTTGCTGGCATTTGGTATTGCTGGCTGCGCAACCGGATCGTCTGTTTCTATCGGAAAAACTCGCCCAGCAGTTCAAGTTGAATCAGTAAAGGTTTATATCGATCCCCCTAAGAAACTCGAAGTAATTGGTATTGTTGAGTCAGCAAGTAAAGGTGGTGGCTCAGCCCAAGCGAAGACGAATCGAGCTATAGAAAGATTGAAAGAGGAAGCTGCTAAAATTGGTGCAAATGGAGTCATTATAGGAGGTGTTGGTTCAGAATCAGCAGGTTTTGTAGGGGGCTATAATAATGGAGTAATGTATGGAGGTGTTGCTAAGAATAAAACTCTTTCGGGTAAAGCGATATATGTAATTGAAGAATAAAGCCACGGAGCCCAAC
>CAIQAB010000029.1 GCA_903869675.1 uncultured Verrucomicrobiota bacterium
GGCGTCGAGTTTTTGGACACCAAGGGTCAACCCATCGTTTCGTGCGTCGAACCCGTCGCCGAAATCGTGCAGGAAGTCGCGGCCGCCGCCACGCCTGCCGAAGGTGCTGCTGCTCCCGCGGCCGGTGCTGCCGCTCCCGCCGCTGGTGCTGCTGCGCCCGCCGCTGGCGATGCCAAAGCCGCTGCTCCTGCCGCCAAGGCCGGCGCTGCGCCCGCCGCCGCCAAGCCCGCTGCGCCCGCCAAGAAGTAAGCGCCCCCCGCCGGGCCGCTCGCGGCCCGCGCGATTGTTCTTTGAGTCATGTCCATCTCGCTTGTTGCCGGCCTTGGCAACCCCGGTCGCGCCTACGCCGCCACCCGCCACAACGCGGGCTGGCTGGTCCTCGAGGCGCTGGCCGGCGCCGAGAAGCTCGCTTGGCAAACCCAAGATCGCTTCGAAGCCGAGGTCGCGCGCTGGGACTTCGCTCCCGACCACACTGTGTGGCTGGCGCGACCGCTTACGTTCATGAACGAAAGCGGTCGCGCCATCCAGAAGCTGGCGGCCTTTCATAAGGTCCCGCCCGCCGCAATCACGGTAGTGTATGACGACCTCACCATCGACCTCGGCCTGCTGAAGATCTCCATCCAAGGCAGCGCCGGCGGCCATAATGGAGTCGCCGATCTGCTACAGCGCATGGGCGATGGTTTTATCCGCTACCGACTAGGTATCGGCCCAAAAAAACCGCCGGAAATGGACCTCAAGGATTTCGTGCTAGGGCGCTTTACCGACGAACAACAAACTCTTTTCAACCAACAACTCCCATACTTTGTTTCCGGCCTGCGTCTCCTGCTTGCCCAGGGGCCAGATCAGGCCATGAATAAACTCAACCGCCGCACCCTCCCAACATGAGCACCAACGCCCACCGCAACTACCTCGCCTCCTTCATCCTCGATAACCGAGGGAAGGAAGAGACCGTCGAGCAGATCGTCGAAGTCGTGAAGACCGAGATCGCCGCCGTCTCCGGCGTCGTCGCCTCCGTCGAAAACATCGGCCGCAAAGACTTCGCCCGCGTCACCGACAACAAGTTCCCCGCCGCCAGCTACGTCCAAATCCGCTTCACCGGCCCCTCGTCCGCGCCCGCCGCTCTCACCGAGCGTCTCCGCCTGAAGCACGCCGTCTACCGCACCCTCGTAGAGAACGCGTAAAGACCTCGCTTCGCACTCTGCTCGCCCCACCCTCCCCGCCATGGCCAACCTCAACCGCGTCCTCCTGATCGGAAACCTCACCCGTGACCCCGAACTGCGAGTCACGCCGAAGGGCACGGCCATCTGTCAGTTCGGTCTAGCCATCTCCCGTTCCTTCAAGGACGAATCCGGCCAGACCCGCGAAGAGGCTACCTTCGTGGACATCGAAGCCTGGGGCAAACAAGGCGAGTTGATCGCCAAGTATTGCACCAAAGGCCGCCCTCTCTTCGTCGAGGGCCGGCTCCGCTTCGACCAGTGGGAGGATAAAACCACCCAGCAAAAGCGCAGCAAACTCAAGGTTGTCCTCGAGAACTTCCAGTTCTTGGGCGGCCGCGAGGGCGGCGCACCCGGTGCCGGCGGCCCCCCCGCAGGCACCGATGACGCCGGCGTGGACCAAACCTACGAGCGCCCAACCGCCGTGCCGCCTCGCGCTCCCGGCGGCGGACGCCCCGCCCCCGCCCCTCAACACGAGATAAATGACGACGACGTTCCGTTCTAAACCGCGTTCCTTTAGCGCGTTGCCCTCTTCCCTGTCCGCCTACTTTTTAACCAACACAACCCATCCACTCCCATGGCTCACCATGAAATCCTCCTCCTGAAACCCGTCGCCGGCCTCGGTGGCGAAGGCGATCAGGTCCGCGTCCGCGCCGGCTACGCCCGCAATTACCTGCTCCCCCGCAAGGACGCAGTCGCGCTTAATCAATCCAATCGCAAGCGCGTCGAATCGCTCAAAAAACAACGCGCCCAACGCGAGGCCGCCGAACTCTCCGGTGCCCAAGAACTGGCCAAGCAGATCGCCAAGGTCGCGCTCGCATTCGCGGTGAAGACCGGCGAGGCAGGCAAAATGTTCGGCGCGATCACCGCCGCCGACTTGCACGCCAAATTCGTCGAGGCCGGCATCGATCTAGATAAAAAGAAGATCCACCTCCACACGCCGGTAAAGGCGCTGGGCAAACACGAGGTCGCCATCAAACTCCACGCCGAGGTCAGCGTAGATATCAGCTTCGATGTAGTTTCTGAAAACCCCATCGAACAAGCCCCGGCCGTCGAGGAGGCTCCGGCGCCCAAGACCTACAAGTCCAAGAAAAAAGCCGAGTAAACGAGGTCTGCCACAGCCTCACGCTGGCCCTCCCTAACCGCGCCCACCTCTCGGGCGCGGTTTTTTGTCGAGCGCAGTCTACCCACCCGCGAATAAAACACCGCCGGTCGGCCTTGTCCCTTGCGCCCCTCGCGCCCGCCCTCTTGCCTCGGTCCTTCGCCCTGATGTCCGACTCCGCCGCCCGCGCCCCGCGCCGCCCACGCCCCGATCCTTCCGCGCCCCCCGCTTCATCTGGACGCGTGCCCCCGCACTCCGTCGAGGCCGAGGAGCAGCTGCTCTCCGCCTGCCTGCTTGACGGCGGCGATGTTGTGGCCCGCTGCCTAGAAGGCAAAATCGCCCCAGTCTCTTTTTACATCCCGGCCAACCGCGTCATCTACGAAAAGCTCCTCGAACTCTACAATGCCGGCAAACCCATCGACCTCGCCGTCCTGGCCGAGGAACTGAAGACCACGCGGCAGCTGGATGAAATCGGCGGCTACGCTTACCTGACCCGCATCAGCGACCGCATACCAACCACCGCCGGCGCGAGTTACTTCATCGAGAAGGTGCGTGAGCTCGCCCTGCTGCGAGACATCATCCGTGCCGCCACCGGCGCCGTAGAAAACTGCTACAGCTACTCCGGCGGCATTCAGGAATTCGTCGATAAGGTCGAGCAGGACCTCTTCAAAGTCACCCAGGAGCGGGTGGGTGACGGCGCCAAACCCATGCGCGAACCCACCCGCGAGGCCATGGTCGTCATCAACAAGATGTTGATGAAAAAGGGCGAACTCACAGGTGTGAGCACCGGCTACAAGGACATCGATCGTTATCTTTTCGGCCTGCAAAAATCCGAAATGATCGTCCTCGCCGGCCGCCCCTCCTGCGGAAAGACCTCGCTCGCGATGAATTTTGCCGAGCACGCGGCCCTGCCTATCCGCGGCCCGGGTATCGCCACCCTCGTGTTCTCGCTCGAAATGAGCGCCGCCCAACTCGCCCTGCGCCTGCTGTGCTCCCGCTCCCGCGTAAACATGAAACTACTGCGCGACGGCCTGCTCTCAAAAAACGGCGAGGAACAACAAGAACTGCTCCGGGTAGCCGATGAGTTCTCCAAGTGCCCTCTGTTTATCGACGACTCCAGCTCATTGTCTGTCATGGAGTTACGCGCCAAGGCCCGTCGTCTCCATGCACGCCAGCCCCTCGGCCTCATCGTGGTTGATTACCTGCAGCTAATTAGCCCCACCGACGGCACCGTGCCACGCGAACAACAGGTCGCCGAGGCCTCCCGCGGCCTAAAGTCACTCGCCAAGGAGCTCGCCGTCCCGGTCCTAGTCCTCGCCCAGCTAAACCGCGCGGCGGAAAAAGAAAACCGCCCCCCCCGCCTATCCGACCTGCGCGAATCAGGCTCGATCGAGCAGGACGCCGACGTCGTGCTCATGCTGAACCGCCCCAAGGAGGAAAACGACAAATTCCAAGTCGCCAGCGGCACGATGGAGCTTTTCATTTCCAAAAACCGCAACGGCGAGGTAGGCGATTTGAAGCTTACCTTCCTCAATTCGATCACCCGTTTTGAAAACTACACCCAGTAACCCCGCCGCGCGCCTCCTCGCTCGGCTCCTCCTTGTCTGCCTTTTCGCGGCCTCCACCGCTGCTCATCTCGGCGCCCAACCCGTCGCAAGCGGCGCCGTGCCTGCCTCCGCCTCCGCCACACGCGTCGGCACCATCACCGTGCGCTTCAACGGCCCGGCCAACGTCGCCGAACAAGTCGTGCGTGCCAACATGCAGTTGCAAGAGGGCTCGGCCTTGGAGGACGCGCTGATAGACCGTGATATCCGCTCTCTTTATCGCACCGGCCAGTTCGAATTCATCGAATTCAAACGCGGCACCCTTAGCGCCGGGAAAGTTGATCTTGTTGTAGAGGTCACGTGCAAATTCCGAGTCGAATCGATCACCTACTTCGGCAATAAAAAGGTAAAGCCCAAGCGCCTTGCCAAGGAGGCAAAGACTAAAGAAGGCCTCCCGCTGGATGAACGTCAGGTGAAGGAGGATTCCGAAAAAATCCGCGAATATTACCAAAAATCCGGCTACAATCAGGCCAAGGTCGAATACCGTATCGAGCGCGACCGCGCCACCGGCCTCGGCAAAGTGTTTTTTGACGTCTCCGAGGGTCAGAAAGTTCGCATCAAGCGCGTCGTCTTCGAGGGCAATGAAAACGTCTCTACCCGCCGCCTTCGCAAGACCATCGAAACCAAGAAATGGAACTGGTTCTCTTGGCTCACCGATACCGGCCGTTTCCGCGATGACCGCTACGAGACCGACTTCGACAAACTCCGTGACTACTATCGCGACCAAGGCTTCCTCGACGTCGAAATCGACCCGGCAAAGGTAAAATTCGACTACCCCCAGCCCAACCGACTCGTGCTGACCTTTGTCATCGTCGAAGGCCGCCGCTATAAACTCGGTGAGGTCGCCATTACCGGGAATAAGCTCCACTCGTCCGAAAAACTGATGGGGCTGCTCAAACTGAAATCCGGCGACACCTTCTCGCCCACCGCAGTTGAGAAGGACCAGAAATCGCTCGAGGACTACATCGGCAAGGACGGCTACGTCGACGCCCGCGTGCGAGTTGTCCGCAAACCCAATCTCAAAACAGGCGCCATCGATCTAGAATACCAATACACCGAGGGAGAGAAGTTCTTCGTCGAATCCATTCGCCTTGAAGGCAACACCAAGACCAAGAGTGTCGTCGTCCTACGTGAGTTGGCCCTCGGGCCGGGCGAAGTTTTCAACACCGTGCGCATGCAGAACTCCAAGCTGCGCCTCGAAAATACTCGTTTTTTCGAGGAGGTGAACATGAGCCCCGAGACCACTAATCTACCCGGCCGCAGAAACCTGAAAATCGCCGTCAAGGAAGGCCGCACCGGCAACCTCACCTTCGGCGCCGGATTCAGCTCGCTTGAGAGCGCCATCGTATTCGCCGAGGTTAGCCAATCGAACTTCGACCTATTCAACCGCAAGAGCTTCTTCCAAGGCGACGGCCAGAAATTTCGCCTCCGCCTCCAGCTCGGTTCCCGCTCCAGCGAAGCCACCCTGAGCTTCGAAGAACCCTGGTTCCTGGAAAGAGAACTCGCCCTCGGGTTTACCCTGTATCGGACCAGCTCCGACTACTACAATAACGTCTACGCCGAGACTCGCACCGGCGCCGAGGTCTACCTCCGCAAACGCCTTTTCGAGTTAGTCGAAGGCCGCCTAGGCTACACCTATGAGATCGTCGGTATCGACAGTGTGGATCGCCGGACCGCCCCTTTTCTGCTCGACGAAGAGGGCAACCGCACCGTCTCCAAGCTGACTTTCAAGCTCCTTCGCGACACCCGCGACCGCCTCTACAACACTACGCGCGGCAACCGCGTCGAACTGGCCACCGAACTGGCCGGCGGCCCCTTTTCCGGCGAAACCGACTATTACCGCGTCGAACTGCGTGCCTCCCAATACTACAACACGTTCGAGACCCTTAACCAGGTGGTATCCTTCATTGGTCGTGCCGGCGTGATCGACGCATACGGGGACAGCAAATCCGTGCCCTACTTCGACCGCCTCTTCCTCGGAGGCCCCAGCTCACTCCGAGGTTTCGAATTCCGCAAAGTCGGTCCGAAGGATGAAAAGGGCTTGGTCACCCAACCCGATCCCGACGGTGCCGGTCCCTTGCCCGATCCCGATGGCGCCGACGTCCCTCCCACCTATCACCCCATCGGCGGCAAGAGCTACGCGATGGGTAGTATCGAATACACGTTCGAAGTCGTGAACCCCCTCCGCCTCGCTGTCTTTTACGACGTGGGCTTCGTAAATACCGACGCTTGGGATTTCAACGCCTCGGGCTATAACGACAACTTCGGCTTTGGCATCCGCCTGATGGTCGGCGGGGCCCCCCTTAGCCTAGATTTCGGCATCCCCATCACCACGGACGCCCATAACAGCGACGGCATGCAGTTTAACTTTTCTTTTGGCACACGTTTCTGATTTCCCTGTCATCTAACCCTCCTGCTTCCAACCATAACTTCCCAACGCATGAAAAAGCTCTTCTCTTCCCTCCTCGTAATCGCCGCCCTCTCCGGCGCTACCGCCCTCTCCGCCCTCGCTGAGACCGCTCCCAAAATCACCACTGTCGATATGGCCAAACTGCTCGACGATCACTACGAAACCACCGAGCAAAACGCCAAGCTCAAGGGCGATGAAACCAAGGCTAACGAAGAACTCGAGAAGCTGAATAAAGAAGGTCAGGATCTCGTCACCCAGCTCAAGGAGCTCGAGGAGAAGGCCAAGAATCCTGCTATCGCCGCCGACGCCAAGGACAAGCTCCAGACCGAGATGCGCGCCAAGATCGAAGAGATCCAACGCAAACAAAACGAAGTCCAGTCCTTCCGCGGCAACACCCAGCGCTCCCTTCAGCAACGCATCCAAAACTTCCGCAAAATCATGTTTGAGAAGATCAACGTCACCGTGACCGAGGTCGCCAAAAAGAAGGGCGCCACCCTAGTCCTCGACAAGTCGGGCTTCTCCCACATCGGCATCAGCCCCGTCGTCTATTCCGACTCCTCTTACGACATCACTGAGGATGTCCAAAAAGAGATCAATAAGACCCGTCCTGCCACGCCCGCCGCGTCATCTACCCCCGCCGCCGCCGCTACCGCCCCTGCTGCCGCTCCAACCGCCAAGTCGGATGACGCAGCCAAAGTGACCTTCCCGGGCGCCAAATAAGCACCCCGAGGCACAACAAAACTCCTCCCTCTCATGGGCCCGTGCCTTGTGCACCGGGCCCTTTTCTTTGGCTCTTTCCGGCCTCGTCCCGGCCCTGCAATCCCTGATACGTTTCGATTCATTCACCTTAGGGTTTAACCAATCATGACGCTCGCCTTTAGCGCCGAAGATCTTCTCGCCCTCGTCGCCCCCCGCGCCACCCGCGGATCCACCCCGGCGACCATAAGCCGCATCTCCGCGCTAAAAGAGGCCCGGTCGGGCGACCTGTCCTTCCTCGGCAACCCGAAATACAAACCCGAGGTCGCCGCCACCCGCGCCTCCGTCGTGCTCCTGCCCGCCGATTTCGTAGGCGAACCCGCTCCCGATCAACTTTTCCTGCTGGTTGATAACCCCTCGGCCGCCCTCGCCACCCTCTGCGCCCGGATCGAGGCCTCCCTCTGGCCCCGCCCCGCCTCTGGCATCCACCCGAGCGCTGTGGTCGCTCCCGACGCCGTAGTCGATCCCACCGCCACCATCGGTCCCCTGTGCGTGATTGAGTCCGGCGCCCAAATCGGCCCTTTCAGCGTCCTGCAGGCGCAAGTGTTTATCGGCCGTAAGGCCCGCGTCGGCGCAGGTTGCTGGTTCATGTCCAGCGCCCACCTCGCCACCGAATGCATAGTGGGTGACCGCGTCCGCCTCCACGCCGGCGTAGTCATTGGCGCCGACGGCTTTGGTTACGAATCCTCCACCGGACGCCACGTGAAAATCCCCCAGATCGGTCAGGTCGTGATAGACGACGACGTCGAGATCGGCGCAAACACCACCATAGACCGTGCCCGTTTCAGCCGCACCCACATCGGCGCCGGCACCAAAATCGACAACCTCGTGATGATCGGGCACAATGTGACCGTCGGTCGCCACTGCATCCTTTGCGCCCAAGTCGGCATCTCCGGCAGCTCCACCTTGGAAGATTACGTCGTGCTTGGTGGCCAGGCGGGCGTCGCCGGCCACTTGACCATCGGCAAGGGAGCCAAAACCGACGGCCAAACCGGCATCAACACCGACCTCGCACCCGGCACGTTTTGGAAAGGTTCACCCTGCCTCCCTTACCAGCTCGAACAACGGATCAACGTTCTCCGCCAGCGTCTGCCTGATCTGTTTCGCAAGGTCGATACCATGGCCGACGAACTCGCCGAGCTCAAAAAAAACCTCCCGGCCCCGGGTGTTTAAAAAGGGCCCGGTTTGCACCTCGGCCGGACGAGTCTTTCCTGACACCACCCGCCATGCCCGAACTCGCCGAAGTAGAATATATCCGCAAACGCTGGAACCCCGGGATTGGCCACTTCGTGACAGGAGTCCGGCTCCACCCTCGAGCAAGGATTTTCAAGACCTGTGACACCGCCCAACTCGCCTGCCTGCTGACTGGCGCGCGGCTCGATTCGTCCGCCGCCGCCGCCAAGCAGATGCTTTTTCGCCTCACCGCTGCCGATCCCGCCGGCACGCCGATCTGGCTCGGGCTCCATCTCGGCATGACCGGCGAACTCTCGACTCGGCCTGCCGGACTGCCTGACACCCGCGCCGAGCACCTCATCCTCGACCAGACCACGGCCGCTCAATCCCTCGTCTTTGCCGATTTCCGCATGTTCGGCCGCGTCCAGTTCCATACCGGCTCCGACGCCCCTGCCTGGTGGACCGAGATTGCCCCCGCCGTGACTTCGCCGGTCTTCACCCTCGCCGCGGTAAACGATTTTCTCCAGCGCCGCGCCCGCACCCCGCTAAAAGCCGCCCTCCTGATGCAGGAACGTTTCCCAGGCATCGGCAACTGGATGGCCGATGAAATCCTCTGGCGCGCCGCCCTGCACCCAGCCCGCCGCTGCGGTGAGCTCACGCCCGCCGAGGTAAAAAAACTCCACCGCGAAACCGTCTGGGTCGCCACCCAGGCGCTCGCCATCACCGGCGAAACCTTCGAGGACCCACCCGCCTCCTGGCTTTTCCAACACCGCTGGAAGGACGGAGGAACCTGCCCGCGCACAAAAAAACCGCTTGAACGCGCCACCATCGGCGGACGCACCACCTGCTGGTCACCCGCCCGGCAAAAGCTCGCCTGAAACGCCCGCCCTGCCTCAGCTCCAATCATGCTCATTACCCCTGCTTCCAAATTTATCTTCATCGGAGACTCCATCACGGACGCAGGCCGCGATCCCGCTGGTGAGGCCACCCCGTGGAACCCCCGCGCCGGCACCGGCCACGGCTACGTGTCACTGGTCGAGGCTTGGCTTGGTGCGACCCGCCCAGGCGAACGCATCCGCATAATCAACCGCGGCACCTCCGGCCACACCGTCCGCGACCTCGCCGCCCGCTGGGAAACCGACGTCCTCGCTCCCGCTCCCGACTGGGTCTCCATTATGATCGGCATCAATGACGTGTGGCGCCAGTTCGATACCCCCCTGCGCGCCGACCTTCAAGTCCACCTGCCCGAATACCGCGCCACTCTGGAAAATCTGGTAACCCGCACCCGGCCGCACGTAAAAGGCCTCGTGCTCGCCACCCCGTTCTTCATCGAGCCACACCGCGCCGATCCCATGCGCGCGATGATGGACGCCTACGGCGCGGTCGTGCGCGAACTGGCCACCAGCTACGATGCCGTATTCGTCGATACTCAGACCGCCTTCGATGCAGTCACCGCCCACACCCACCCGATGACCCTCGCCTGGGATCGCATCCATCCCAGCCCGACCGGCCACCTGATTCTCGCTCGCGCCTTCCTCGCCGCGCTCGGGGCGCTTTGATCTTTCACGCCATGCCTACCCTGTTCGAACGCATTATCGCTCGGGAAATCCCCGCAAAAATCGAGCACGAGGACGAACACTGTATAGTCATCCACGACATAGCCCCGGCCGCCCCGGTTCACCTGCTCCTCATTC
Source organism: uncultured Verrucomicrobiota bacterium (assembly GCA_903869675.1). Classification (GTDB taxonomy): domain Bacteria; phylum Verrucomicrobiota; class Verrucomicrobiia; order Opitutales; family Opitutaceae; genus IMCC26134_A. The sequence goes on from CAIQAB010000029.1 coordinate 9,954, forward strand.
CCAAGGTGATTATCCCACGCGTGGGTGAAGCCACCCCGGCGGATCAGGCCGCGCTCGGACACCTGCTGCTCATCGCCGGAGTGATCGCGGAAAAACTAGGTCTCGAACGTGGCTTCCGCCTCGTGATCAACCACGGGCCCGACGCCTGCGAAACCGTTCCCCATCTCCACGTCCACCTTCTCGCCCGCCGCCAGCTAAACTGGCCGCCGGGCTGAGCGCTCCCATGCCGCAACACCCGCGTCCCGCTTCCGCCGCCACCCCGCATCCCGAGCCGCCACCGCCCTTTCCGGCCGCGCCCCCGGAGGCCTCGCGCGGTTTGACGCCTGATGTCATAGCCCGCCTCGACGCCTACGGACGCGAACTCGCTTCCGGCGGTGTGATCCGCGGACTCATAGGCCCTCGCGAAGTGCCCCGCCTCTGGGACCGCCACCTCCTCAATTGCGCCGCGCTCGCCGAATTGATCCAGCCGGGCGAACTCGTGGCCGATATCGGCACCGGCGCCGGCCTGCCCGGACTCGTGCTCGCCCTCGCCAGGCCTGACTTGCGCGTCATTTTGATCGAACCCCTCCTCAGACGCTGCGATTTTCTAGCCGAGATGATAAAGCGCTTCGGCCTCGGCAAACGCGTATCCATCCGACGTGGTAAAGCCAACGTCGTGCCCACTAGCCAGGCCGACGTCGTCACTTCCCGCGCCGTCGCCGCCCTCGACGAACTCGCCGCCTGGAGCCTGCCCCACGCTCGCGTCGGCGGTCGCTTGCTCGCCCTCAAGGGCCAACGCGCCGCCGAAGAACTCGCCGCCGCCCTCCCGGTGCTCGGCCGCTGGGGGGCCGAAGCGGATGCCAGCGTCGAACCCTGCGGGGCCGCCTGGTTGGAAAGCCCGGTTCTCGTGGTCCGCGCCACGCGGCGGCGTTGAGCGGATCAAGTCAACGCGCCTCGTAGGCTCCGTCCACCCGCTTCGCGACGAGTCGCTTCAACTCCAGCATCATCAACGTGGCCGCAAGCGCGGGACTGGCCAAACCTGTGATTTCCACCAGGGCATCCACCGAAAGAATGGCTCCACCGGCGAAACATCCCAGCACCCGCGCCTCGTCCGCACCGAGTCCAGTCACCCCAGGCGAAGCTGCCGCCTTGGCCGGGATCGGCGCCACCCCCGCCGGCCCGAATCCCTCCAAATAATTCAATTCGCCCAAAACATCATCCACCGAAGTCAATAAAGTCGCCCCGTCACGAATGAGCTGGTGGCAACCCGCACTGCTCGGCTGGTCGATGCGCCCAGGGACCGCAAACACGAGCCGCCCCTGCTCACCGGCGAACTTCGCCGTGATCATCGAACCACCGCTTACATCGCTCTCCACCACAATAACCGCGCGACTCATGCCTGCCACGATACGGTTGCGCATGGCGAAAGACTGCTTGTCCGCCCGCCGGCCGAAGGGGAACTCCGTGAGCACCGCTCCTCGCTCCTCGATACGACGATAGAGCCCGAGGTTCTCCGGCGGGTAGACGATATCGATGCCGTTGCCCAATACCGCCGCCGTAAGCCCGCCCGCCTCCAGCGCCCCTTCATGAGCGTGACTGTCGATCCCGCGCGCCAACCCGCTGACCACGCAAAAGCCCAGCTTGGCCAGATCATAGCCGAGTTTCCGCGCCATAGCCTGGCCGTAGAGTGTGGTTCGTCGCGAACCCACAATGGCAACGCAAGGCGAATCAAAGGTGTAATCACCTCGCCGATACAAACCGAGTGGCGCGTCCGGCAACTCGCGTAACAACGGCGGATAGCCCGGATCGCGTAAACTGACAAAGGAGGCCCCCGCCTTCGCCAGACGCTCCTCCTCCTTGGCCAAGTCCACCAAGGCTCTCCACCCGCGCAAGTTCCCGCTGATTCGGGGCCCCACACCCCTGACCGCTTCCAGCTCCGCCGCCGGCGCCTCGAACAGCCGCCGCGGATCATCACCAAACTCCGCCAGCAGACGGTTCGTGGTAACCGGCCCGATATCGGGCAACGCATTCAGGACCAAAAATGCCTGCGTGACGGTCATTTCACCCATTTGCGCCAAGCTGCCCGGCGATTGCTCCGGGAGGCAATTCCGGAAACACCGGACCCAACAGAAACCCGCGGGCGTCAATCGGATTACCTGCCACGCCCCTTGCCTGCGTTACAAAGCTTGAGGACGGAGCAGCACCCTGGATCAGCTCAGGTAATTCGCCGAAGCCAGCAATCTCTTGGACAGTTAACCCGAAGGACCATTACAGCCTGACGATCCTCCTGCCCGAGGGCCACTTAGGCTCTGCACACCAGCGCGGCTACCGCCATCGCCGTCGTTTCGGTATGACTGAGGGTCAGGAGCACCCCGGTCGCGCCGCGCTTGGCCAGCAGCGCGTCGCCTTGGGCGTCAAACTTCACCTTGGGCGCGCCCCGCTCGTCGTGAACAACCTCGATGGATTTCCAGCCCAACTCCGCGCCGATACCGGTGCCAAAGGCCTTCGCCACCGCCTCCTTGGCCGCAAAACGCGCCGCAAAAAACGGCGCCGGATCGCGCATACGAAGACAGTAGGCACGCTCCGCCTCGGTGAACGTGTAATCGATAAACCGCTCACCCTGCCGCGACCAGACTCCGCGCAGACGGGCGACGTCGCAAAGATCACAACCAAGACCAAGCACGTGTCCGGAGATCATCGCGCGAAGCTCAGTGGGCTGGGTTCATCCGCGCCTTCATCTCCCGCACCGCCTCCTCTATTCCCGTAGAGAGCGCGCGGCTGATGATGCTATGGCCGATGTTCAGCTCATGGACCCCGGGCAGAGTCCGGATCTCGGCGACGTTGACATAGTTGATGCCGTGGCCGCCGTTGACCACAAGACCAGCGGAGTGGGCTTGGCGGGCTCCGGCGACCAAGCGGGCAAATTCCTCTGCACGGCGCGGACCGTGCCAGGCGTTGGCCCAGGCACCGGTATGCAGCTCGATCCACGGCGCTCTCAGCTCTGCCGCCGCGTCGATCTGGATGGGATCGGCGTCGATAAAAAGACTCACCATGATGCCCGCCGCGCGCATCGCCTCACACACCGCGCGCACCCGGTCGCGCTGCCCAGCGACATCAAGCCCGCCCTCGGTGGAAATCTCCTCGCGGCTCTCGGGCACCAAGCAAACCGACTCAGGTCTCACCTTCAGCGCAAACTCGGTCATGGCTGGGGTGCAGGCCATCTCTAGGTTGATGCGAGTGCGAGCAACCTCGCGCAGGCGCCAGACATCGCGTTCCTGAATGTGTCGGCGGTCCTCGCGGAGGTGGATGGTGATGCCGTCTGCACCCGCGCGCTCGGCCTGCGTGGCAAGCTCCACCGGATCCGGCTCCACCGGACCGCCAACGGTCGCAGCGTAGCCCCGGTAACGCGCCTGCCGCAAAGTCGCAGCGTGATCGATGTTGACGCCAAGGAGTATCATGAGAGGAACCATTAACTGGCAGACCGCGGCGGGAAAGAAGGGATTTCGCTTCCGCCCAGCCCATCGGAGTCTTTGCTTATGGGCGATGACGTCCCAGCACCCCAAACAGGAAAACCTGCTGCTCAACCTCGCCTTCAATCTAGCGATTCCTTGGGCCGCCTTGTCCTACCTGAGCAAGCCGGAGCGCCTAGGGCCGACGTGGGCGCTGGTAATTGCGGTAGCCCTGCCCTTGGCCTACGGAATATGGGATTTCCTGGCTCGCAGGAAAATGAATTTCATGTCGATCCTCGGCCTCGTGAGCGTAGCAGCCTCAGGCGGTCTGGGGCTGCTCAAAGCCGATGGCATTTGGTTCGCGGTTAAAAGTGGGATCGTGCCAACCCTAATCGGCCTTGCAGTGCTCATCTCCGCCCGCACCAAACGCCCACTGGTTAATGAATTGCTGTATAATGAGCAGATGATCGACGTCGTGCGCATTGATGCGAAACTGGCCGAAACCGGAGGCCGCTCCTCTTTCGAACGGCTGCTCAGCCAGTCTAGCCTGCTCCTCACGGCGAGCTTTCTAGGAAGCGGCGCACTCAATTTTATCGTGGCCTACCTAGTCATTAAAAGCCCGGCCGGCTCGGAGGCTTTTAACAAAGAGATGGCCCGGTTGCATCTACTCGATCTGTTTTTCGTCACCGTGCCGAGCATGGGAATGATGATGTTCGCCCTCTGGCGACTTTTAAACGGGATCCAACGGCTTACCGGGCTCGAAATCGAAGATATGTTCCACCCCAGGCCGGACAAGTCCGCAACCTCCCCAAAAGCCTGAGGGCGGTCCAATGCTCTCCGCCGCCGAGCTCGTCCGCTACCAGCGCCACCTCGGTCTGGCTGGGTTCGGACCGGAGGCGCAGACAAAGCTGAAAGCCAGCTCAGTGCTGGTGGTGGGCGTGGGCGGGCTCGGTTGTCCCGCCCTGCTCTACCTCGCCGCCGCCGGCGTCGGTCGCTTGGTTGTGATCGATCCCGACCGTGTGGAATTATCCAACCTGCAGCGCCAACTGCTTTTCACCACCGAGGATATCGGCCAACCAAAGGCCAAGACCGCCGCGCATCGCCTGCGTGCGCTCAACCCGGAAATCGTGATCGAAGCGATAGTCGCCCGCTTCGAACGGGCCAACGCACTCGCTCTAGTCGGCGCGGCCGACGTGGTGGTAGACGGATCGGACAATTTCGCCACGCGCTACCTCGTGAACGACGCCTGCGTGCTGGCCGGACGTCCTTTCGTGCACGCGGCCATCCAGGGATTTGAGGGGCAGGCGAGCGTCTTCAATTGGCGCGGAGGGCCGACCTACCGTTGCCTTTTCCCCGCGCCTCCTCCGCCGGGCGCTGGACCGAGCTGCTCCGAAGCCGGCGTGTTGGGCGTATTGCCAGGTATGCTTGGAACGCTCCAAGCCACCGAGACGATCAAGCTTCTCGCCGGGATCGGCGAACCCCTCTCGGGGCGCGTCTTGCTCTGGGACGCCTGGAGCCTCTCGATCCGCATTATAGCGCTGACGGCCGATCCGCGTTCCCGCATGATCACCGAGTTGCCGCCGGATCCAGTTGGCGAAGTCTGCCCGGCTGATAGCGGCAAACCTCTTGATCTCAGGGAGGAACTTGACGCCGACGCCCTGCGCGCACGGCTCAGCGACCTACAGCTGATCGACGTTCGCGAGACCCCGGAACGAGCCAGCGGCGCGATCGGCGCTTCGGTGCACGTGCCACTGGACCGGTTGGCCACCGTCGATCTGCTCGCGCTCGGGCTCGAGCCAAGCCGCCCCACGGTGGTATATTGCTCCGGAGGTGTGCGCAGCCGGCGTGCGGTGCAGGCCTTACGGGAGAAACAAGGATTTACCGACGTGCGGGGCCTGCACGGTGGCTATCAGGCCTGGATGGCGCGACTGGCGGCGGACTAAAGCCCGCCACGCTCAGACGCGCTGCTCGGCAGGGACAAAATCGCGCAAGGGCGCGCCAACGTAGACCTGGCGCGGACGGTAGATTTTCAGCTTCGGGTTGGCCGCGACTTCTCGCCACTGAGCGATCCAGCCCGGCATACGCCCGAGGGCAAACATCACGGTAAACATGTTCTCGGGGATGCCGAGCGCGCGCATGATAAGGCCGGAGTAGAAATCGACGTTGGGGTAGAGTTTGCGCTGCACGAAGTAGTCATCGTTCAGGGCACACTCTTCCAGCTTCATCGCGATATTGAGAAGGGGATCGTCCTTGATGCCGAGGGAGGCGAGGGCCTTGTAGAAGGAGGCCTTGATGATCTTCGCGCGCGGATCGTAGTTCTTGTAGACACGGTGGCCAAAGCCCATCAGCCGGTCACCTTTGCCGGACTTGGCGGCGGCGATAAACCGGGTGCCGTCGTCACCGTCGGCGTGGATGTTTTTTAGCATCTCGATCACGGCCATGTTGGCACCGCCATGAAGCGGGCCCCATAGAGCGTTTACCCCAGCGGAGACCGAGGCGAAAACATTTGCCCCGGCGGAGGCGACCATGCGGACGGTCGAGGTCGAGCAATTCTGCTCGTGATCGGCATGGAGCAGGAGGAATAAGTTCAACGCGGACGCGACCTCAGGGGTAGGCGTGTAGTCGGCGTAGGGCTCCGAAAACATCAGGTGCAGGAAGTTTTCACAGTAGCCGATCTGTGGATTCGGATGATTAATCGGCAGGCCACGGGAAACCCGATACGAACAAGCCGCAATGGTGCGGACCTTGGAGATCGCGATAGCCGCCGCTTCATCAAAATGCTGGAGGTCGGCTTGGTGGTTGTTGCTGGCCAGATGCGGATGATAGGCGCCGAGCGCGTTCATTGTGGCCGAGAGGATGGCCATCGGATGGGCGCCGGTGGGGAAGCCCTCGATGAAACGAATCAGATCCTGGCGCAACGGAGCGTGCTTGGTCAGAAGCGCGGAGAAAGAGGAGTGCTGCGTGGGCGTGGGCAGTTCACCGTTCATGACCAGCAGGGAGGTCTCGATGAAGTTGGACTTCTCGGCGAGTTGCTCGATGGGGTAACCGCGGTAGCGCAGGATGCCGACCTCGCCGTCGATAAAGGTGATCTTGCTGAGGCAGGAACCTGTGTTACCGAAACCGTCGTCGTAGGTGATACAGCCGGTGTCACCACGCAGCTTGCCGATATCAATGGCCTTTTCGCCTTCGGAACCCGTGATTATCGGGAGAGAGAGTTCCTTGCCGTCGATATTCAGGGTAGCGGTGTGGGCCATGTTGGAGCGAAGAGAGCAAATAGGGTGCGCCTTGCAAAGCAAAGTCGCCCGTTCACGGGGATTTGACCCGGAGCCATTAGATGCGGCACACCGAGGGGTAAGGTAAAGTTACACCTGACTGCTTGATAGTCCGCTGGCGCAGCCGGGCCGCATCAGGCTCCAGCCAGCGCCGGGGCAGCGACCGAGACGAAGTTGCGGTAAATTCCTAAACCCTTGGCCTGGCTTTTTTCAGGATGAAACTGCGTCGCGAAACACCGACCACGCGCAATCGCGGCCGTGAAGACGCCGCCGTAGTCACATTCGGCCAAAACGAGCCTCGGATCGCTTGGCACACAATGAAAACTATGCACGAAGTAGAACGCCTCCCCTTCCGTCGCTAAACCTGCTCGAAGCGGCGTATCGAGTTGGGTAAAACGGACCGTATTCCAGCCCATGTGGGGAATTTTATACTCCGGAGGACGCACAAACCGGATCACCCGACCAGGTAAAATCCCAAGCCCGGCGGTGCCCTCCGGCCCACCCTCTTCAGAGTGATCAAAAAGCGCCTGCAAACCCAGGCATACCCCGAGAAAAGGGCGATCAGCCGCTATCCACTCACGCAACGTGTGATCCAGACCAGTGGCGCGCAGCGACGCCACACAGTCGCGTAGCGCACCCACCCCGGGCAAAACGAGTCCGTCAGCGTGGGCGTCCGCAACCTCCCCTGGCGTGCGCACGACCCGCAACTCCGCCCCCACCGCCTCGAGGGCCTTGGTGACAGAACGGAGATTACAGATGCCGTTATCTATGACCGCGATCATGGCTGCGAATCAGATCAAGCCCTTCGTGCTGGGGATTTGATCCGCACTGCGGGGATCAACACGCACGGCCGCATCAATGGCCCGGGCCATACATTTAAAAATAGCCTCCGCGACGTGATGGGGCTCCTCGCCGTAATCGAGCTTCACGTGCAGATTGCAAGCCAAGGCATTGCTAAATCCACGACAGAATTCCTTAACCAATATGAGGTTAAAGTCGCGCACATACATGGTGGGAGCGGTAACGTCATACACCAGCGCGGCACGCCCGGAGAGATCGACGACCACGCGCGCCAGCGCCTCATCCATGGGGACGAGAAAAAAGCCGTAGCGAACGATGCCCTTTTTATCGCCAAGCGCTTTTTTAAAGGCTTCGCCAAGGACCAAGCCCACGTCCTCGACGGTGTGGTGGTAGTCCACGGCAACATCGCCAACACAAGTGAGATCGAGGTCAAAATGCCCATGCTTGGCAAACAAGGTCAGCATATGGTCAAAGAAGGGCACGCCCGTGGCGATGCTGGAACGGCCGGAGCCATCCACGTTGAGGGCGAGTTTAATATCAGTCTCGGCAGTCTTGCGAGCGATAGAGGCGGTGCGGGAGGCAGACATGGGGGAAAGCTAGGAGAGATAAGGCGAAAAAGTCGAAGATCGAAAATTAAGACGGGCGTCTCCCAAAAACGCCCAAGTCAGAGGCACGACTTCTGGCTCCTGCCACTAAGCCCGCAAGACGCCCACAAGGGGGTGGCACCCAGCGCAAATATCTTTTACCTTTGCACAATAATCAGTTCAGCGCCGAGGTATAACCTAGCCAAAAGTTTATAGCCTATTTTGAAAGCGTTCACAAAACTAAGATAAATCATTTGGAGCCTTAAACATACTTCCGGCAACATGACCTAACCCACAGCATGAATATGGCTGGGTTACATTAACACTAATTGCAAAAATGAACAAGCGTGCACCAAACCCGGAAGATAGCCTGCGTGGATTCCCTCCTGCCACCGTCGCTGCCTGCCTTGCCTTTCGCGCCCACAATGATCCCGTCGCACTCGATACTGCCATTATAGGCATTATTGAGCATCTGCTCCCCAAACGCCCAGCCCAACCCGTGGGCTCCTTCCCAGGCTCCGCCCTACTAGTCGAAGACCTCGGGCTAGACTCCTTTAGCATGGTTGAAATGACATTCATTTTTGAGGACGTCTTCGGTGCACCCCTCGCACAGGAAGAATTGATTAAAATCCGCACCCTCGACGACCTACGTTCGCTCATTCAACGCTCCATTTCCTCCAACAAATGAGCGTCACCGCCAGGCCGACCGTTCCCCGCGCTGTGATCAGCGGCCTTGGCTTCATCACCAGCATCGGCAACGATCAATCTACCGTTAGCCAAAACCTCCGCGCCCTCCGCCACGGCTTTGCTCCCATAGAATTTATCCCTGGCTGCGAACTCCCCGTAAAAGTCGCGGGCACAATTAAAGATTTCGATACCCGCTCCCCTCATTTCGCGGATTGGACTTGGCCCTCCGCCCGCTACCCCTTGGGACGAGACGTCCTGCGCAGCATAGCGCCCCACGGCCTGCATGCCTTTTGCGCTTTAGATCAAGCCATCAGAGACGCCAACCTAGCCCCCGCCGACCTGAAAGCTGAAGACACTGGCCTATTCACCGCCTCCGCCGGCTCACCGTTTCTCCAGCGCCACTTCCTCAACGGCATGCACGAGTCGCAAGGCAGCCGATTGCAGCCCCTCGGCATCATCAGCACCATCGCCGGCACCTTGAATTTCAACCTAGCCGCCCACCATGGCATCCGCGGCGGCGTATGCGGCTTCGTCTCGGCCTGCGCCTCCACCGCACACGCCCTAGGCTACGCTCAGGACGAAATCCGCCTCGGCCGTCATCAACGAATACTTGTGGTCGGTGCTGAGGACCTCACCGCCGAATCCACCTACTCCTTCCATGGGATGCGCGTGCTCTCCCGCAACTCCGACCCCGCCACCGCTTCCCGCCCCTTCGACCGCGCCCGCGACGGTTTCGTCGGCACCGGCGGCGCCTGCGCCCTTGTGATAGAGGAAGCGGACTCCGCTCAGGCTCGCGGCGCACCCATCTACGCCGAACTCCTCGGCTGGGGCCAGGCTTCTGACGGCCACCACATGGCCGTCTCAGATCCCGGCGGCCAAGGCCTCGCCCGCGCGATGCAACGGGCACTCGCCGCCTCCCGCCTAGCTCCTTCTGACGTAGATTACATCAACGCCCACGCCACCTCCACTCAGGCCGGGGACCGCTCCGAAGCCCTCGCTCTGCATACCGTCTTCACCGCCGCCGGGGCTCGTCCGGCCATAAGCAGCACCAAAGCCCTGACCGGCCACGCCCTGTCGATGGCAGGCGCCATGGAGGCCGGTTTCTGCGCCCTCGCCTTGCGCGAAGGCTTCATCCCAGGCCAGGCTCACCTCACCGATCCGGACCCGGTTTGCGAAGGCCTGAACCTCCCCCGCCAAACCCTCGACCAAGCCCCCGAAGTGGTGTTGAGCAACAGCAGCGGTTTCGGCGGCAGCAACGTCGTCCTTGCATTCCGGCGCTGGTCGCCCGCTGCCCTACCGGCGCTGACCCGTCAAACGCCGCCCTAAACCATCCGCCACGCACATGATCATCGTCCGAATCAAGTGCGGGCTTGGAAACCAACTCTTCCAATACGCCGCCGCCCGCGCACTCGCCGCCAAGTTGGATCAGGCTCTCTACGCGGACATACGATGGTTCCAAGAAGACAACCGTAAACGCATCACCAGAGATAAACGTTGCTACCTCTTGCCTGAGCTCGGCTGCGCGCTCCCGCTGGCTAGCCCCTCCGAGGTGGATGCCTTTTATCCCAAATGGTGGACCCGATGGACCGGCCGCCCGCTCCCTCCGGGTATCCTTTTGTTGCAAGAAAACGGCGAAACCTTGCTCGAGGAGTTTCACCGCGTCGACGGCCCCGTTTGCCTAGATGGCTACTGGCAGGGCGAAGCGTATTTCGAAGCAGCCAAAACCGTGCTCGCCACCCATCTCCTCGGTCTGCGTCCCCGTGCCTTTGCCGATGCTTGGTTGGGCGATCTTAAGGTTCCCGGAACCGCCGCCGTTCATGTCCGCCGCGGAGACTACGCAAATTCAAAATCGCTTCACAGTTTTTTTGCCCGGCTTGATTTTACATATTATAGCCGCGCCTTGGATGCTCTTGGCGCCGAACGCGCCCTCGTTTTCTCGGACGACATTCCCTGGTGCCGCGCCCATTTTCAAGTCGGACGCCCCCTCGCCTTTGTCGACCCACCTCCCAACTGTGATTCCAGCATGGATCAACTCCTTTGCCTCGGCTTCGCCAAGAAGCTGGTCATCGCCAACAGCACCTTTTCCTGGTGGGCAGGCTGGCTCGCCGCCCAACGCTCCGCCCGCGTGATCGGCCCCGCGCGGTGGTTCCTCGACCCGCGCTACGCCAAATGGGAGGAACTGCTCAAAACTCCGCACTGCACCTGGATTTGAGACCTCCCGCACCATGCGCGTGGCCCATCTGATTCTCGCCCACCAGCAGGCCCCGCAGGTCGCCCGGCTCGCCCGTCGCCTGCTCGCCGCCGACGAAGCGGTTTTCCTCCATCTCGATGCCCGCATTGACCCATCGCCCTTCCTCGCCTTGCTCGATCCGCGCGTCCGATTCCTCGGACGACGCCACGCGAGCCCCTGGGGCACCTACGGGCTCGTAGCGGCCGCCTTGGAACTGATGCGCGCCGCCCTCGCCGACCGCTCCGTCGACTATCTTTCACTCCTCAGTGGCTCGGACTACCCCCTGCGCCCCTTGTCCGCCTTGCATACCCACCTCGACGCGCACCCCGGTCGAGAACACTTTTCCCCAATCCTATCCATGGCGGACAACCCCCGCTTTCAACGCCGCTACCAACGCTTTTGGTTCGGCGGTAGGCGCCACGGGATCAGCGGCCAGTTGGAATCGCTTCTCCATCGCCTGCCTTGGATACGCACCCTCCCCGACGGCTTGGTTCCCCACTGCGGCTCGCAATGGTGGACCCTCACCCGGAACTGCGCCGCCTGGTTGGTTGATCGACTGGACCGGTCTCCCGAGCTTGTTCGCTTTTTCCGCCACGTCATGATCCCCGACGAACTGGTTTTCCCCACTCTCCTCGCGAGCTCCCCTTTCACCGCAAAGATCACCGGCGAAAACCTTCGTTGCATCGAATTCCCGCCCGAATTGCGCCACCCCCGCGTCTGGCGCAGATCAGATCTGCCCCGCCTTCTAGGCGAAACTGCGTTTTTCGCGCGAAAGTTTGATTCCGAGACCGACTCCGCCGTCCTCGATCTCCTCGACGCCCATCTTGACGCCCCCGGCCACCCCCACGCTGATCACCCCTACACCCCCCTGTGATCGCATGCTTTTTATCATCATCAACCACCGCCACAACCAAGCCACCATCGCGCTGAAGGCGGCCTTCTCACCCCACGCCGACGTCCTCGCCATCGACAGCGGCTCAGATCTCACCCCAGCCGAACGCCCCCATTTCGATCTCGCCCTCCCCAACGTCTATTACAGCGGACTGCTCAACGCCGCCGCCGAGGCGACCGGAACCCGCCCCGACGACGAGATCGTCTACGTTTGGTGCTCGGACGTGAGCCACGAGTCCGCGTCAGCCGTGCTCGCGCGCGCCAGCGAAGCCTTCGCGGATCCCCGCGTCGGCACCTACGCGCCCTCGGCTTGGTTTTCCGGCCACCCTCAAATGTGGAATAAACACACCGGCGCTCTCCGCCATGTCCCCTTCGTCGAAGGGTTCTGCTTCGCCACCCGCGCGGGCCTCCTTCGCGAACTCTGCCCGATCGATCTCTCCATCAACGCCATGGGCTGGGGCATTGATATGCACCTCGGCTACCTCACCCTCCGCCGCGCCCGCCGCACCGTCGTGGATGACCGCATCGAGGTGAAACACCCCAGAAGCACCGGCTACTCCAAATCCATAGCCGGACAACAACGCATCGCCTGGACGGCCGCACTCCCCCCCGCCGCGCGGCGTTTTCATCGCATTGCCGCTTGGTCCTGGACCAAACGCCGCCCCTTCTCCGCCTGGGTGTGCTCATGGACATGGTAATCCCCGCCCCGGGTATTTTGCCGCATCGTCCCGGGCTTGCCGCTTGCCCGCGCTAAACTCAACCCACTTGATTCCCTGCTCCGTCCTACGCGATGCGCCTAATCTGGATCCTTTTCAAGACCGACCGCTGGCGCGCCCTTGGCGGCGCCATTCTGGGGACGCTCTCGGGGCTGAGTTGCGCCGCCATCGTCGCGACCATCAACCGCGTCATCAATGAATCCGGGGCCCACCCGCACCGCGATGGAATGATCTTCCTCGTGTGCTGGCTGGCCTACGCCCTTTGCTCCGTCGGTTCCGCCTACTTTCTAGCCCATGTCGGGCAAAGCGTGATCAGCAAGCTGCGCGTCGATTTCGCCCGGCGCATTCTGGCCGCGCCCCTGGTTAAACTCGAACAGAAAGGCGGACGCCTCTTCACCATCCTGATCGACGACATAAACGTCATCTCGATGGCGGTCGAACGCCTGCCCGCCGCCCTCGCCGGTTCCGCCACCGTCATCGGCGGCATCGTCTATCTCAGCCTTATATCCCAATCCCTCACCCTCTGCTTTCTCCTGATTCTCGCCGGCGGCGGCGTGTGCTATCTCCTACCGCTTAATCGTATCCAACGCCAACTCCACCCCCTGCGCGAGGAATCGAATCGCGCCTATGCGCTTCTCCAGGCCCTCCACTCCGGTCTGAAGGATCTCCTGCAGAGCGGTCGCCGACGCCACGCTTTTCTCAACCGCCATCTCGAACCCGTCGTTCGGCGGCAAGGCGAGCTTCAAATCCGTATTCGATTACTGGAGACAATTTTTGGGCGCTGGGGCGAACTATATCTCCTCTTGGGACTGGCCGCGCTGCTTTTCACGATTCCCTTCCACGGGCTCGTTTCCTACCCGCTTTTCGGATCGTTCCTCCTCGTCGTGCTGTTCATGCTCGGCGGCCTTACCAGCGCGATCGGCTTCATCGGTTTGCTCACCCGCGTGGACGCCTGTCTCGAAGGCATCAAAACCACTGGTGTCGATCTCTCGGCGCCGGCCGGCGCCGATCCTTACCCTCCTCCGCCTCCCTCCCGCGCACCCGTAATCGCCCTTCATGAAGTGCGTTTCCATTACTCCGGCTCCACCGGCTCGGCCTTCGTCCTCGGCCCCGTAAACCTCGTGTTCGACATCCCCGAAATCGTCTTCGTGGTCGGCGGCAACGGCGGCGGAAAAAGCACCCTGCTCAAACTTCTCACCGGACTATACGTTCCGGCTTCCGGCGCCATACTCCACGATTCCCGCCCCCTGGAGCCCGGCGAATTGATCGTCCATCGCGACCTGTTCTCGGTGGTTTTTTCCGACTCCCACGTCTTTGAGCCGCTCCTCGGCCAGGAGGACACCGCCTCACAGACCGAAGCCGAACGCCTGCTCGGCGCCACGCGGCTTCAATCCCGCGTCACCTTCGCCGACGGACGCTTCTCCACCACCGACCTCTCCTCGGGCCAACGCAAACGCCTCGCCCTCGTGGTCGCCCTGCTCGACGACCGTCCCATCTACGTCTTCGACGAATGGGCCGCTGATCAGGACCCCGAGTTCCGCCGCCTGTTCTACCACCACTTTTTACCCGATCTCAAACGCCGCGGCCGCCTGGTGATCGCCATTACCCACGACGAAACCTACTTCGACCGCGCCGACCGCATCATCCGTCTCGGAGAAGGCCGCATCCTGTCCGATCACCGCCCCGTCCGCCCGCCCTCGCCCGCATCATAGCCCTAGGATCGCCCCCGCCGTTCGGGCCGCCCCCACCCGCACCCGTTGGCCGGGTGGAGCATCGCCACCCACTAATGTCTCCCGCGCATAGGCCGCCGCCAGCTGCCCCGCTTGGTCGCACGCATACCAATGCCGCCAATGCCACCCCATCTTCGGTCCCAAATCAGTCCGCGCATACGCCGCGCCACCCGCTCTCACCTTGGCCATGAATTGATCGGCACTACGAACCGGGAAATGTCGGATAACCAGCCTCCCCGTTCCAGGCCGTCCCCGCCGCGCCCACCTCGTCGCCACCACGTCATGGTTCCCCTGCGTGATCCGCGCCACCAGATCGGCCCGCGCCAAAACCTTCGGTCCCTCTTCATGAAATACCACCCCCGGCGTCGCCGCATCACTCAATTCCAATCGCGCCCTGTCCTCGCAATTCACCCGCCACCGGCAAGAGCGAACCACCGGGGCATACGTCTGTGCCAAAAAAACCCGGGGCGCCTCCCCTCCCGCCGGCAACACCCTGACCTCGTTCTGCCGCGCGCACCGCAAGACCGGAGCCCCCTGCTCCTCCACAAAATCCTTCAAATCGCGCGCGCGCGCCTCCCAAAACTCGTCCGCATCACAGCACAGCAACCAATCCGCGCCCTGCTCCTCCCGCGCCCGTAGCGCCAGCCGGCTCATCCAGATCGCCTGATTATACCCCGGGTCCGGCTCATCCACCCAGGCCAGACGCCCCTCCCGGCGAAAATCCTCCAAAATCTCACGCGTTCCATCCGTCGATCCGTTGTCCGCCACCAGAGCGAAATCCACCCCGCGCGCGAAATGATAGCGCAGATTCTCCGCCAGGATATCCTCCTCATCCCGAACCGCCATGATCATCACCAGCCGTCGTGGACGCGCCTGCCGGAAACGGGGTATCCATAGATTCATAACGTGCCGGAAAAAGGCGGCCGGTCATAATACGGCGTGCCGATCCGGGCCTCCAGCGGCGCCCGCTGCCCCCGGTTGCGCACGTCCACGATCGCGCGGATTCCATTCTTTTTGTGCACGAACTCCCGCTCCCGCTCCAGCCAATCCGGCCCCGCCTGATCGCCGCCCCGCCGCAGCCACGCATAGGCCTGGTCGCGATGCGCCAACCACCGGCCGAAACACCTGCCCAGCCACCCCGTCGGCGTCTCGCAATCCCGCCGATGATCCACGTAAACGTAGCCCACCTGCGCGATTCTCAAACCCGCACCGCTCGCCCGCAGGAAAAAATCCGCGTGCTCGGAGCCATGCACCCGTTCCTCCCAGCCGATCGCCCGCGCCGCCTCCGTTCGCGCCAGGAACGTGTTCGATATCCGATCACACCGCACCACCCCCGGCTCGAGCTCCTCGTGGAACTCATGGAATCGTTGGTAAACCAGATCGCCCTTTCGCTCGAAAACGGCACCGCCGTAATCGCCCCGATCCTGCGCTCCGCCCACGATATCCAAACGATGCCGAAGCAACACGCCCGCCAATAGATCCAAGCGCGTATGGGGCGTGAATGCGTGGTCGTCGTCCGCCAGAAAAAAGAACGGCGTCGCCACCTTGCCCAGTAGATAATTCCGCCCCGCGCCCAGCGTGTGCCCCGCCTCGAACGGGAGCGTCAGCCACCGGATGCCGGGCGAGGGCTCCTCCCCATCCGAAAACAAAGTCTCACGTCCGTCGTCGCATACCAGGATGGGCACCGCCGGATAATGCGCCCGCACCGAGGCCAGACACATCGCCACGCAAGCCGGCCGCTCAAACGTCTTGACGATCACCGTCAACTCCAGCCCCCCTAACTCCGGATTGGTCACTGCACCCGCCAATCCCCTGATCCTGCTCCGCGCCGTTTCCAGCGCCAAGTTCTTCTCTTTCTTGAAAACTTTCGGCACGTGGCTCGGAACCATGGATGAAGATTTGAAACCGCCGGCCCGTCTGCAAGTCCGGTCTGTAAACTTCTCTCCTGTCCCGCCGCAGTTCGACTCATTCGCCGCCCCGACTCTCGTCCATTGGCGCACGAACGACGGCAGGCCGCCACCCCCGCAGCATGCGAATCGTCCGACACGCGTCACCCACGGCACTCGTCGTCAGATATCCCGCCATCCCCCAAGCGAACCACTCCTGCCCATGCCGGACGCCGACGGCACCCAATGCCGCGGCGAGCGCAAGCGCCGCCATCAACCCCGCATCGCCCCGCCAACTCTGCGCACCCGTCAACCGCGCCACGATCTGCCGCCCTCCAAGACGCGGTATCAAGCCGATCAGCACCACCGTCGCCGCCACCTCCGGCGGCTCCGCGCACACCAGCCAAGCGACCAGCCCTCCCGCCATCCCTCCCACCCGCCACCAATCGCCCGCCCACTCACCCACGCGCGCCACCACAATACCCACCGTCCCCACCATCGCCGCGCATACCCCCAGCGCGGTCCATTGGATCCAAGTAATACCACTCGCCGCCGTCCCCATCAACCACTCGCCCCGTCCGCATACGGCCATCACCAGATAAAGCCCGCAAAGCGCCAACAATCCCTCCAGCACCCCCACGACTCCCAGATGCATGCAACCGGTCCGGCGCTGCTCCCACATCGTCGCAAAATACGCCACCGCTGCCGCTCCCAGGCACCCCCACGTCAGCCCCGCCGGCAAACCCGCCATCAACCCAAAGCCCAGCACCGTCGTGCCCAGATTCAAACCATCCCCCCAATGATCGAAAAACTCCCCCAAAGGCGACGATGAACCCGTGCGTCGCGCCTGAGCGCCATCCATATTGTCCAGCGAGACATAAACCAACAACATCAACGCCACCACCAAAAGCAGGCCGTCCGGCGCGCCCCCCTTGATCGCCAACACCAACGTAAAAGCCCCCAACGCACTCAAGTTACCCGCCAACGTGAGCGTGTTGGCATGGGTGGAAAACGGCACCCACCGCAAAGCCGGCCGCCACACCCGCTCCATCAACCACGCACACAACACCGAACGATCCACACTTCGGTAGACATAGGGTGGGAAAACGGATTCCGGCAGGGCCCGAGCTTCAATCATGCCACCTTCGGACCGCCCGCGCGGCCCCTCTCCCGGCGATAAATCCGCCCCCCCGCTCCCTGTTTTCTTCCCCGCCATGCGCCTCACTTGCCGCAACGCGATCATCGCCCCGGCCAATACGCCGGCCCCGCTCGCGATCACCGTAAAACTCCCGCCCAAAATTCCCCGCCCCATCAAAATCCCACCCACCACCCACGGCACTGTCACCAGCCAGGACAGCCCCAGGTAAAGGCCAAACGGCACCCCCGCCACCGCGAGCAGGTAACACTGCAAAAAAAGCGGCGGCCCCGGCGTCAACCTCACCAACAATACCACGCTCCAGGCATTGTTCGCGCTCACTTGGGGCACCATATAACCCCCGCCCTGAAGCATGCGCACCACCAACGGACGCAACGCCACCCGCGCCACCCAATAAGAAAGTGCCAGATTCACCCCCACCGCCGTGAGCGCCACCGCGATCACCCCACCCAAACCCAACGAATCCGCAAAGACCCCACCCGCCGGAATCGTGAACCAAAACAATGGCGCAGGCACCACCGCCATGGCCGCAAAAAACACTCCGGGCCCCGCCCCTCGCAGCACCTCCATGCCACGCGACACGACCTCGTTCCAACCTGCCTCTCGCCCCAGCCACAACACCACCAACGCCCCCACCAGCGCCGTGCCCACGGCCCAGGCCAACCGCGGTTTTTTCCGCCCCCTCGCTGGAATTGTCGAAACCGCCATGTATCCGACCCTGCCGCTCGGTGACGCTAAGCGTCAAGGCTGAGCTATTTTTGCCGCGCGAACACACGGGCAAATACGCTGGAACGCACGCCGCGTTTCTGCCGGCCTCTGACCCATCCCCCATGCCCACCTCCCCTACTATAGATGCTGTTTACACCTGGGTCGACGGCACCAGCCCCGAATACCTCGAAACGGTCCGCCGGTATTCCGCCACCCCACGCGACCTCAACCCCGAACGCTTTCGCGACTCCTTCGACCTCCTCCGCCACAGCCTCCGCTCCCTCGAACGACACGCCCCCTGGCTCCGGCGCGTCTATCTGTTCACCTGCCGGCCCCAGATACCGCGCTGGCTGCGCTCAGATCACCCCCGCCTGCGAATCGTCCATCACGACGAAGTCGGCGCTCCTCCCTTCACCCTGCCCACCTTCAACAGCAATATCATCGAGACCCTCCTCCATCGGCTCCCCGGCCTCTCGGAGCACTTCCTCTATTTCAACGACGACTACCTTCTCGGCGCACCCATCACCCCCGACGATTTCTACACCCCCGACGGCCGCATGAAAATCTGCGGCACCCTCATCGGCGAACGCTTCCGCTCCCGCGTTTACGAATACCAAACCCTTACTTTCGGCCTCCTCGAACACGCCCCCCGCCTCATCGATCGCACGCTTTGGGCCGCCATGCAGACCACCTCTCCCGCCCCTTTCGCCAACCCCGAGCTCCACCGCTTCCGCAGCCCCGCCGATGTGCGTCCCGAACGGTTCTATAACTGGCATGCCCTCACCCACGCCCGCGACCGCGTCGCCGTCGAACCGTTCTGGCGCTTCCTGCGCTACTCCGCCTTCGTCAAGATCACCCGCGACCTACCCCGCTTTGAACGTGCCTCCGCCCGCCTCCTCCGCTCCCCCAGGAAATTCATCTGCCTGAACGACGACCAACGCGCCGACCCCAACCCCGCCGTCATCGCCGCCACCCGAAACTTCCTCGCCACCCTCTACCCCGCCCCCAGCACCTTCGAACGCGCCGACGCGTAAACCTCCATCACCCGCTTCGCGATCACATCCCAACCATACCCCGCCGCTACTTCCGGCCCCCGACGCGCCCACGCCGCATGAATCACCGGCGCCTGCGCAACTGCCCGCAAGGCCTCCGCCAGAGCGTCCGCGTCCCTCGGCTCGACGAGACGCCCCACCCCCGCCCCCGCCAGCCAGTCCGCATAGCCCCGTATCCGGCTGGCCACTATCGGGACGCCATATGCCAGCGCCTCCAGGGCCACCAGCCCGAAGCTCTCGCCCCCGAGCGACGGGACCACACACAGATCCGCCGCACCGTATTCCGCCGCCAGTTCAGCCTCGTTCAGGCGCCCCGCCAGGCGCACCGGCAAACCCTCTGCCCGCCCGCGCCACTCCTCCGATCCAGGCCCCACCGCGGTCAACTCGAAATCCCCGGGGCCGCTCGCCTCCAACCGACGCAGCGCCCCCAGCAAGACTCCGAACCCCTTCCTCGGTTCGTCCGCCCGCCCGACGAACAAAAGGCGCACGGGCCTGCCCAACACCCTATCCGCCCGTCTCCGATCCCACCCCGGCAGCCTAATTCCGTTTGGAATGATTTGATATGCCCCCGGATGATACCGCGCCGCGAACTCCCGCGCCGCCTCCGAGACCGCGATTCGCGCGTCCAAACGCCCCCCTGCCCACCGACAATACGGCCACGCCCAGAGGTAACCCAGGCTCGTTTCCGAATAGGTATGAAAGGTCCCCACGCACGCCGCCCGCCCGGCGCCGGCTAAACAAAGCGTGTTCAGCAGAGGCAAAAAAGGCTCCTGCAGATGAATGACGTCCGGATGAAACTCCCGTAACTGCTCCCTGACCTGCGCCCCGATTCGCCAATCCAAAGTCACCCGGCTGCTCGCCCCGTTCAGGGCCCGCACACTTACCCGACCCACCGTTCTGATCCGATCATCCTTCGCCTCACCTTCGGCCGACGAGGGCCCAAGCAACCGCACGTCCACCCCCATTTTCCCCAGCGCCTCGAACAACCCCAGGGCATGCCCGTTTACCCCTCCAGGAACCGCCAAATCATAAGGAGTCGTCAGCAACACCCGCATTGTCTGCAAGAACAGGCAAACGCCCGCCTTTTAGGTCAATTTACTTTGCATTAATAACTGATATTAGGACGGATTGACAAAAATGGTAAACTGTTTCTTTAGACCTTATCTTGAAGATTTTCAGCCCCTTGCTCTTCAGCTCCGCCCTTAGTCTGGTCGCTTCTTCTGCCCACGCCAACTCGGTCTCTGCCCTGCCGCCCGAACTTCCCAAATACACGCTAGAAGCCGCCGTCCGCCAGGCCCTCTCCACCAGCCCGGCCATACGTATACAGGACAAGGAGATAGATCGGCGACTCGGTCTTCAAGAACAAGCCTCCGGTGAATTCGACTGGCTGGCTGCGGTCTCGGCCTTCGGCAGTGAAACTAGGTCCCCGGGCGTCCGCCCGCCCGGAGTCGAATTTGAGGGTAAGTCCCGTAACACCGGTTACACTGCCAGCGTCACCCGAAAACTCCGCAACGGCGTCATCGTTCAACCCAGCTTAGAGGTGGGCGTCCCCGAAAAGGTGATCCCCTTCGAACCTACCTACGGGGCCTCGAAGCTCAGCCTCCAGATCGTCGTCCCCCTTCTCAAAGGTCTCGGAACCGATAGCACCGGCGCCACCGAAGCAGCCGCGCGAGGCGATTGGGAAGTGGCTCGTCTCCTTTACCGCCACGGTTTGGCCGGACGCGCCTTTGGCACCGCCCAAGCTTACTGGTCCACCTGGGCCGCCCGCGCCGTGCTTCTGGTGAGCCGCGACGACGAACGCCGCGCCCAAAAACTCCACGAAGGCATCCGCGTCCTCGTCAACGCACGCATCTTCCCGCCCAACACGCTCCTCCAGTCCGAGGCCAATCTTCGCCAGAAATCGACCAAAAGCCAGGAGGCCGAGCTCTCCGCCGTGCAATCGGGCTTCGAGCTCGGAAGCATCATCGGCCTCACCGGCCTTGATATGATCCACTGCCCAGTTCCCGATCAAAGTCTACCGGAGGAAATCACCTTCCAATTCAGTCGTCCGGACGACCCCGCTCGACTGAATTGGATCAGCCGCGCCTACCTCCAGCGCTCCGACTACCTGGCCATACGCAAAAGCGAAGTCCCCCTCCGCGCGCTCACCCGCCAAGCCCAACTCGACCTAAAACCCGAACTAAACCTCAGCCTTCGCGCCGGCTACCTTGGCCTCAATTCCGGAAACGATCTGGTCGCCCCCCTCGCCGAACGTATCACGGGCCCAAACGGCGAGATCAGCATCTCGCTCGCCTGGCCCGTCTCCAACACCTACCAGCGGGGCCTACTGCGCACCCGAAGAGCCGAATTAGCCCAAGCCGAGCTTTCCACCGCTCAGGCCCAAAGCGATATCGCCTCCGAAGTCTGCACCACCCTCGAGGAAGTCCGCCTGCGCGCCGCGACCATGAGCGACGCCGCCGCCGCCGTCTCTATTTCCCGCAAGGCCGTGGAGCAGGAACAACGCCGCCTCCAAACCGGTGAAGCCACAGTGCTGGACGTCATCAACCTCGAAAATCTTCTCAGCTCCGCCCGGATCAGCCAGGTCCGGGCCCAGTCCGGTTACGCGATCGCCGTGGCCCGCCTTCGCTTCGCCGTCGGGGAAATCTTCAGCTCCGAAGCCTCGGACCAATCCTTCCAGCTCAACGACCTCACCCAGCTCCCCTCCGATGAAAAGTAAGCTCCCCCTCCTGCTGGTCCTCGCCGCCGCGCCATTCTTCACCGCACTTGTCCGTGCCGAGACCGTATCCGCCATGGGGCGCGTCCTCCCCTCCTCGGGCGTCTTCGATATCTCGGGACCCGGCGGAGACACCGTCGAAACCGTCCTGGCCAAGGAAGGCGATTGGGTCGATTCCGGGGCCTCCCTCGCCCGCCTCGACTCGACCAAGGTGAACGCCGAGCGCGTCGCCAACGCTGAAAGCGAATTAGCCTCCACCCAAACCCGCGTCGCCGGAGATATCGACGCCGCCAAGGAGTTCCTCACGTCCGCCGAGGAGGAATTTAACATCTCCCTAGCCCGACTCAAGCGCATCGAATCCGCACGCGACAGCGAGTTCATCTCACCCGACACCGTGGAGATTCGCACCCTCGCCAAATCCGCCTCCCAAGCCAAGCTGGCCCAAGCCCGCCAAGATCTCAAAAAAACCGAGACGGAGGGCCGCAAAGCCATCCGCGCCGCCGAAGCCGAAGTGCGCGAGGCCCGCTCCGCGCTCGCCGCCAGCAGCGTCCAGGCCCCCATCCGCGCCCGCGTGCTCAAAGTCCTCGCCAAACCCGGCCAGACCTGCGGCCGCCAGGAACTGTTTAAACTCGGCGACACCACCAGCATGAAGGTCGTGGCCGAGGTCTACGAATCCGATATCCTCAAAATCAAGGAAGGCCAGCGCGCGGCCATCTCTTCCGTAGCCTTCCCCAAGCCCCTTGAGGGCGTGGTCGAAAACGTAAGCCGCATCGTTTACCGCAATACCGTCCAGAGCATGGACCCCAGCGCCCAGGTCTACGCTCGCGTCGTGGAAGTCGTCATTCGCATGGATGCCGTTGAACCGCTGGACCGCCTCGTTTACCTCCAAGTCGACGTCAAGATAGTGCTGTAAATCGAGCGTCTCCCGCCCCGATGCGCACACCCATCGCCTGGTTCAATACGATCCAGAATCCCAAGCGCACGGCCACCGCCGTCGGAGGTATCTGCTTCTCCGTCCTCCTCATCTTCATGCAGGCCGGTTTCCTTGGCGCCGCCCGCATGAACGCCTCCCTCGCCTACTCCATTCTCGATTTCGATCTCATCATCATCTCGCGCGGCTACCTCACCATGCCCCGGAGCGAGTCCATCGACCCCTACCGCGTCATCCAAGCATCGAGCGTCCCCGGCGTAGCCCAGTCCAGCGGCCTCCTGATCGAAGGCGGCAACTGGCGCAACTCAAGCACCGGCGACTCGTCCAGTTGCTTCGTTTTCGGCATCTCCACAGAAGCCCGGACCTTTCTGGATCCGGCCGTCAACGCCAAGACCCCGCTCCTCAAGGACTCGCTCACCGCGATGGTCGATCTGCGATCCCGCCCCGCCTACGGTCCTTGGGCGATCGGCGGTGCCGCGAACGTAAACAACCAGAGCCTTCAAGTCGTGGGGGACTATTCTCTCGGCATGGGCCTGCTCGCCGATGGCAGCGTCGTGGTAAGCCACAGCACCTACGCCCGCCTCTTTGGCCAAAACGCCGCTGATCGCTACAATTTCGGCCTCGTCAAGGTCAGCCCCGGCGAAAACCCCGAAACGGTCGCCGAACGCCTCCGCCGCGCCCTCGCCGACGACGTCGTCATCTCCACCAAGGCAGAGATCATGCGCCGCGAAGAACGCTACTTCGTATCCGTCAAACCCGTGGGCATCATGTTCCAGGTGGGCATGGGGGTGGCCTTCATCGTCGGTGCCGTCATCCTCTATCAAATCCTCTCGAGCGAAATCTCGAACCGCATGAAGGAATTCGCCACCCTCAAGGCGATGGGCTACACCGAGCTCTACATCTATGGCATCGGCATCAGCCAGGGGATCTATTTCTCCCTGATGGGTTATTTTCCCTCCCTTGTTCTCTCCTTCCTCCTCTATCGGGTTCTCCGCTCGCTGTCCGGCTTCCCAGTTTACATGGACATGAACCGGGCGCTCTTCGTGTTCGCCCTCACCCTCGGCATGTGCGTCATCGCCGCCGCCCTCTCCCTCGGCAAAATCAAACGCGCCGACCCCGCCGACCTCTTCTAGCATGGGTCTGTTCCGCCAAATCCCCATCGCCTGGCGCATGCTCGCCGACAAGCCCACCCGGCTGGCTTTCTCCATGCTCGGCGTCGCCTTCTCCGTCGTCATCATGTTCATGGAGCTCGGCTTCTTCAACGGCACCAACGACAGCTCCGCCAACCTCCCCCCTTACTTCGACTGCGATCTGATCGTCTCCAATCCCCAAAAAAACCACCTCAAAACCGGCGAGGAATTCCCCTCCCTCCGCCTGCGACAAATCGCCTCCGTCCCGGGCGTGGCCGCCGTCGCGAAGTTCAACACTCAGGCCGGCTACTGGTGGAACCCTCAGGACCGCACCCGCAACCGCGTGCTCATCCTGGGCGTCGACCTCGTCGATCCGATGTTCTCCGTTCCCGCCATCCGCGAATACCGGGACGCGCTCCAGCTCCCCGAAACCGTCCTCTACGACCGTCTCTCCCGCCACGACCTCGGGCGGATCGAGATCGGCACCCGCAGCCAGCTCGCCGCCACCCCAGCCCGCGTCGTCGGTTTGTTCGATCTCGGCCCCAACTTCACCTACGAGGGCCATCTCATCGTCGGGTTGGAAAACTTCCGCGAAATCACAGGCCAACCGGACGACAACGTAGACCTCGGCCTCATCCGCGTTGCCCCCGGCACCGACGTGGAAACCGTCCGCCGTGCGATCCTCGACTGCCTCCCAAAGGATATTCTCCTCCTCACGCCCCGGGAAATCCTCACCCGCGAAGTCGTCGTGACCACCAAACGCAGCCCGGCCGGCGTAGTCTTCGGTATCGGCCTCCTCGTCGGTTTCGCCATCGGCACGATCATTTGCTACCAAATCCTTTTTAACGAGGTGAACGATCACCTCCCTCAATTTGCCACCATGAAAGCCATGGGCCACCCGCCCAGCTTCATCTCCGGGATCGTGCGCAACGAAGCCCTGCTTCTCTCCATAGCAGGCTACCTCCCCGGCCTCATAGCCAGCTTCGGCATCTATAGGATCATCGAGCACTTCACCCAGATTCGAATGTTTCTCACCGTCCCCCGCGCCCTGCTCGTCATGGTGCTCACCTCCGGCATGTGCCTTCTCGCCGCCCGCTTCGCCGTCAAACGCGTGCACTCCACCGATCCCGCTGACCTCTTCTAACCCGCTACCGCGCATGCCCTCCCCCACCACTCCCTTTGCCGTAGAAATCAACGATCTCAACCACCACTTCGGCCGCGGCGAGTCCCGTAAACAAGTCCTCTACCAAAACCGACTGGCCATCAAACCCGGCGAAATCGTGATCATGACCGGGCCCTCGGGCTCCGGTAAAACCACCCTCCTGACCCTGATCGGCGCACTCCGCGCAATCCAGGAGGGCGGCATCAAACTCTGGGGAACCGAACTCGCCGGCCTCTCGCCCGTGGAACAGGTCAAGATGCGCCGCAACATCGGCTTCATCTTCCAGGCCCACAATCTCTTTGATGCCCTCACCGCCCGGCAAAACATCAAGATGGCCATCGAGCTGACTGACGTCCCCGCCGCCGAACGCGACGCCCTCGCGGACGCCACCCTGGCCGCCCTCGGCCTCGCCGAACGCGTAAACTACAAACCGCGCAACCTTTCCGGCGGACAACGCCAGCGCGTCGCCATCGGCCGAGCCCTCGTCAACCGCCCCCGCCTCATACTCGCCGACGAACCCACCGCCGCCCTCGATAAAGACAGCGGGGCCAACGTCGTCGCCCTACTCCGCAAACTCGCGGACGAAAACGGCACCACGGTAATGATCGTCACCCACGATAACCGCATCCTCAGCGTGGCGGACCGCCTCGTGAACATGATCGACGGCAACATCGTATCCAACATCCGCGTCAAGGAGAACGCGGTCATCTGCGCCATCCTGAAACAATGCACCGTCTTTAAGGATATGTCGCCCTCCGACCTCACCGATATTGCGCAAAAGATGGAGCAAGAGGATTTCACTCCCGGCACCGACATCATTCGCCAGGGCGAGATTGGCGATAAATTCTACGTCATCGCCAAAGGCCGCGCGCAAATCATCACCGCCTCCACCACCGACGTCTCGCGCCCGGTCACACTGATTAAGGAAGGCGCCTTTTTCGGAGAGGTCGCCCTTCTCCGCGACCAACCCCGTAACGCCACCGTGCGCGCCCAAGAGTCAGTCACCACCTACACCCTTTCCAAGGAAAACTTCCTCGCCGCCGTCCGCGCCCATAAGTCCTTCGAGGAACAACTCGCCACCCAGCTTTTCCATCGCGGCTGACCCGTTCCCCTCGCTCCGGCCCGGCTTTCCCCCCCGGCGCAACCGCTGCCTCACCTACAACCGCGCTGACCTAGGCGACTGCCGCGCCCGCTACTTTGCCGCTAAATGTGCCTCTATCCCGCCCGATTTCGAACGCCCACCCCCGGATCCAGCTACACCTTCAAGGTCTGACGATACCCCCACGCTCCCATCAGCGCCCAGACCCCAGCCGCAAATACCACGCCCACTATGCCATCCACCAAGTAGTGGTGGTTTAAGTAAACCGAACCAAACAGCACCGTTGCCCAAAAAACGGTGGTGAACGTGCGCAAAGACCGAAATTGCCACGCATACAACACTGCCAAAAAAGTCTGCCCCACATGCAGGGAGGGAATAGCGCCAAAAACATTCGCGTTTTTCCCGTAGTATCCCGCGAACCATCTCACGTTGAACAAGTCGTCAAATCGCGTCGCCCCTCCCGCCTCCGGCATAGCCGAGAGGACCGCATCCCCCAGACCGTAACGCGCCACATACCACGGCGGAGCAGCCGGATAGATCAGATAGGTCGCATACGCAGCCAGATTCAAAAACAACATTGCCCACATCACCTGCTCCCCGTCGGTGCGCTTTTCCCAAAACCGCCACCAGGCCGCGCATCCCATGAATACAGGGATGAAGAGCAAATACGCCGCGCCAGTAAGGGCATCCAAACCCGGATGGGCATGCATCTGCCACCACTCCGCCGGCGTCGCTAGTCCAGTCTCCGTCGTCACCCCGAACCACGCCAATTCCCAAGCATGGGGTTCCGCCACTCGCACCCGCCCCCGACATCCCTCCACCCAATAACGCTGCGCATCATACAGCACGACCATGATCAACAAAGGCAGCAGAAACCTCCCCGCCGCACGCAACCTCGGTCCCGCGTAATACACCGCCAAACCACACGCCGCCAACGCGAGGTGATCACCCCTTAATTCCCCCAGCGCCAAATGCATCCCGGTAAACGCCAGCGCCAACCAGATCGGCCCACCGCGCGCCCACCCGCCTGAGCCCGTCCACCATCCCGTCCATTCCCTCTGGAGTTCGCGCCCCGTCATACGAGTTTTTTCTCGTAGAGACGCAGCGTCTGCACCCGTCGGCCTCCTAGGCGGTCGATCAAACTCAAGGTCTCGTGGTTGTCTTCCAAAATCCAAGAGAACTCCATTTCCCGCAGATACTCCGCCCCTGCCAGGACCTTATGGTAATGCCGCATAAACAGCACCGGCAAACCAAGACGGCGGGCCTCCGGCTTAACGCCGAGTAAAAACAAACGCAACGTGGTCACCCGCTTTCTGTCCCGCCATAAATGCCACCACCCGAAAGGCAGAAGACGACCGTCAATCCGCTGAACGATCTCATTCACGTTCGGGATCGCCACCATCATGCCCAAAGGCTCCCCGTCCCGCTCGGCCAAAAGAATCAGCTTGGGATCGATAAATAATTTATACTGCTCGCCGTATTTCAAAAATTCCTCCCGCGAAATGGGCTGCGCCCCCCAGTTTTCCCTCCATGCCTCCGCAAAGATCTTTGCCATCCGCCACGCCTCACCCGGCCAATCTTTCATGTTAATCTCCCGGACCGTCACCCCCGGGGCCATGCGATCAGCAATCCTGCACATCCGATTTAGTTCCGCCTCCTTCCAGGATCCGCGGTCGATCCGGCAAACGAGCAGGTCCTTCGCCTTTTCGTATCCGGCCGCCTCCAGCAAACCCCGATAATAGGGCGGCGTGTAGCCCATGCCCGCCATCGGCGCGTGCTCAAAACCATCCAGCAACACCCCCGCCTCATCCTGAATGCTGAAGTTCGCCGGGCCACGCGCCACGGCCAACCCGCGTTCCCGCAACCAGGTCTCTGCCGCCGCGAGGAGTGCTCCCGCCGTCGCCGCATCGTCCTCGCACTCGAAAAAACCGAAAAAACCGGCACCATCCGCATGCGCCGCGAGGTGTCGGGTATTATGCAACGCCGCGATCCGGCCCACCGGCTCGTCCGCGCGGTAGACAAGAAAAAACTCCCCCGCTGAATGCTTGAAAAAGTCACCCCGCGCCGGATCGAGCTGGGGTCGCACATCAAACAACAACGGCGGCACCCACGCCGCGTTTCCTTCGTAAAACCTCCAGGGCAAACGCAGAAAAACCTCACGCTCCGCCCGCGTCCGCACCCGTTCGATCCGCACCTGGCTGTTCATGCCTGTAGTTCCTCCCCGAGCACCTCTGCTGTCAGGCGCAACTGCTGTTCGGTATGATCCGCCGAAATAAAAAATCGTAAACGCGCCTTTCCTTCCTCCACCGCCGGATAAAATATCGGCTGCACATTGATTCCTCGGCCACCCAGCGCCTGCGCCAAACGCAAGGCGCGGCTGGAATCGCCCACAATCGCCGGCACAACCGCCGAGAACGCGCTCAACCCGATGTCAACTCCCTGCTCCCGACAGCGCGCCCGGAAAAAATCGCTTCGCTCCCGAAGCCGCGCGACCCGCTTGGGGTCCGCCTCCAGCAACTTCACAGCCGCCAGAGCCGACGCCGCGTTCGCCGGAGACAAACCCACGCTGTAGACAAAACCCGGAAGCGTGAACCGCAGATAATCGATCAACACCGCGCTCCCCGCCAGATAGCCCCCGCAACTCGCCAGGGTTTTTGAGAGCGTTCCCATCCATAGATCCACATCCGTCCGCGCGATGGAAAAATGTTCACCAACCCCGCGACCCGTCGATCCAGCGACGCCCAACGAATGCGCCTCGTCGACCAGCAGCGTCGCCCCGTGCCTTCGCTTCAATGCCACGATTTCCCCCAGCGGCGCCAAATCACCATCCATGCTGTAAACCCCCTCCACCGCGATCAAAGCCCGCCTCGCC
The DNA here is from genome assembly GCA_903869675.1 of uncultured Verrucomicrobiota bacterium. Taxonomy (GTDB): domain Bacteria; phylum Verrucomicrobiota; class Verrucomicrobiia; order Opitutales; family Opitutaceae; genus IMCC26134_A. Next base: position 39,002 of record CAIQAB010000029.1, read on the forward strand.
TTGGGCCGCTCCCGCACCAGCAAATCCTCCAAGGCCCCCGGATCATTGTGCGCGAACGCCAGCCGTCGCGCCCCGGAGAGCCGCGCCCCCGCGATTATACAATCATGCGCCAAAGCATCATGGAGCACCAGATCCTCCGGCCCCAACAAATGGCCGATCACCGCCACGTTCGTCGCATGCCCGCTCACCATCGCCAGAGCCGCCTCGCACCCTAGAAAACCCGCCAACGCCCGCTCCAATTCCCCGTGCAGGGGCCGCTCCCCCGAAGCCACCCGGCTCGCCGACACCGATGTCCCATATCGCGTCACCGCCTCCAAGGCCGCCGCCTTCACCTGCGCCGACCCCGCCAACCCGAGATAATCATACGAGGAAAAATTGACCAACTCCCGCCCGTCGATCCGCGTCACCGCCCCCGCCTGCCCCTCGTGACTTTGGAAATAAGGCATCGTCAATCCAGCCTGGACCAAGGCTGACTTCCGTGCCGCCAGATCCCGCACCTCCGGCCAGTCGGCTACTCCGCCCGAACCCAGCTCCTTGAGCTGAGCCCGGACCCCTCGCCACTGTGCCAACAAGTCCCCTTCGGCGTCATAAAAATCTAGGTCGCCGCTGAGTTCTTCGCCTGTCTCCTCCGTCAAAACTGCCAGACAACTTACCGGCGTATCACACGGAAAAACTCGCAGCCGACGAAACTCGGTAAAACCCAACACCACCGCCGAGCGCCCCCTAAATGCCGCGATCCAATACAGGGCCAGCTGTAACCCCCCGTCCAGAATCACCACCTCGTCCCGACTAGCCAGCAAGCGTCCCTTGATACTTCGCGATCCTAGCCGCGGCAACTCCGCCAAAGCCTGCAAGACCGGACCGTGAAACCCGAATTCAGCGTAAAACCGCGCCAGCGAAAGCCCTCCCTGTCTATCCACCTCCTCCGTTAATCGTGGGATTTTGTCCGCGCCCGCACCGCTTGTAGCGCGCGCTAAATTCAACCCGCTCGGCCATTCGCGCAATTGCAGCTCTTCTTGCGCTCCCGACTCGCAACTGACCACCAAGACGTCCCCCGACACCTCCACCGGACCGCTCATCAGAAAGTTCCGCACCCCCGCCACACCCTGCTCCGCGACAGGCTCCATCGCGACGTGCACAAGAGCAGCCAAAGGCAACCAAGCCCGTCCCTGCGGACGATGTTCCGTCAACCAAGGGTGAAGAACTTTATCGAAACGCACCTGCAACCCGGCCGCCTTGGGTCCGCCGACCGCCGACCGATCTTGCCCCAACGCAGCCACCAACTGTCCCACCGTTAAGGTTGAAGTGAAAAGCGCTCGGGGCGGCGGCGGCAAACCTACCCGCTCCCGCCCCAATACCGTCACAAAATCCAAAGTTGTGAGTGAATCAAAACCCAGATCACGAACGAACTCCTGCGTCCTTTTGACCTCGTCCACCGACCATGCCGTAACCTCTGCGATCGCTGCCGCGACGAGGTGAAAACCGTCCGCATCCGCCGCCTCTCGCCGTGCTTCCGCCTCAACCTTTTCGAGGGTCTCCACTCGCTCAGCTGCTTGTCGCTTGCTCTCATCAATCAACCAAAACCGACGCTCCGCCAACCCTGAGGGCGTCAGCGTAACTAATTCTCCTGTCGCCGGCACACGCCCACCCACCTCATTCACCGCGACCCTTCCTTCGCCCAGCGTCGCTCGCGCTTTCAGCATTTTTTGCCGCAATTCTTCCCCGCTTCTGGCCACCAAATTCAATCCAAACGCATCCAGTCGTCTCAATGATAAGGTAAACGCCAAATCAGCCAACCCCGCAGTTCCATCGCGCACCACTTTGTCCATCTCAGCGAACAAACGCTCCAGCAGCTTCGAATTCGGAGCCGAAAACATAAAATTCCATCCATCTGGCGGCATATCCTCCTCAGCCAATGACCGGCCTGGGGCCTGCTCCAACACGACGTGAACATTCGTCCCGCCAAACCCGAACGCGCTCACCCCCGCACGCCGCGGCACCTCCGCCGGAGCCGGCCAGATCTCGCCGACTTTAGGCACCCGCCATCGCGCCGCTCCCTCCGTAAGCTCGTCGCGCATCTCGCCCGCGCACGGCTGCGGAAACACCTCCCCGCCCGCCACCGCCAAGGTCGCCTTGATCAACGACGCCATTCCCGCCGAGGACAAGCCATGGCCGATATTCGCCTTCACCGAGGACAATGGCACCGCCTTCCGGAGATGAGGCCCGAAAAACGCATTCAAGGCCTCCACTTCGATGCCATCACCCACCGCCGTCCCGGTAGCATGCGCTTCCACCAACCCCACCGTCGCCGGGGCCTCTCCCGCATCCGCCCACGCCCGCCGCAACGCTTCCGCCTGGCCCTCCGCTCTCGGCGTCAGCGGCCCGCCGCCCCGTCCATCATTGTTCATCCCGATACCCTTGACCACCGCCAGCACCCGGTCCCCCGCCTCCTGTGCATCCTCTAGGCGCTTCAAGACCACCACGCCCGCCCCCTCGCCCAAAACAAACCCGTTCGCCCCCTCTTGAAACGGACGGCACTCGTCCGTAAATGAAATCGCCCCCACCCGGCTGAAACCCACCATTATGGTGGGATCCAACAACACATACACCCCTCCCACCAACGCCGCGTCCACCAAACCCGCCCGCAGGTGCAAAACCGCCTCGTGCAACGCCGCCAGCGCCGAGCTGCACGCCGTATCCACCGCAAACGCCGGCCCTTTGAAATCGAACGCCTGGCTGACGTTCGCAGCGATCATGTTTAACTGCTGCCCCACGATCGAGTAGGGTTGCATCGTCGGGAGCGCCGCCGTCACCGCCGCCACCGCCTCCGGGGTGATTCCGGGCGCCACCCCGATCCGGCCCGTCAGATCACAGGCCATCGTCACAGGGGGGGATGCTAACCCGCGATGATCCGACGAGCTCGCCCCCACATACACCCCCACTTTACCCTCCGCCAGCCGGCGGGCCGCATACCCGGCGTCCTCCAACGCCTGCCTGGATACCTCTAAAATCAAACGCTGCTGCGGATCCATGATCCGCGCCCGCTTCGGCGTGATGCCAAAAAATTCCGGCGCAAAATGAAGAATATCCGGCATCAACGCCGCCTGCCGCGCCGGCGTGCGGTTCGCGTGCCGCGGATTATCGCTCTGCACCCGCGCATGGTCCCACCGCTCCATCGGTATCGGCCTCTGCTCCACCCGCCCCTCCCGTAATAAATTTTGATAAGCGATCAAATCAGCTGCACCCGGAAACCGTGCGCCCATACCAATAATCGCGATAGCTTGTGCCATGAAGAGGAAGATAACTTTGAATGGGGGTGATTGGTAAAATTTACTGAAACACCTTTTTAAATATAACTAAGCATCAGGGTTCCGCGCGAGGGCATTTTGTTTTTTCTCGGCTTGGCATCCACCTTGCCCGTTGAACCCCGTTTGCCTGCATATTGTGCTCTAGCAGACTCCCCCTATGTCCCCCCGCGATCAACACGTTCTCATCACCGGCGGTTCCAGCGGCATCGGGCTCGCCCTCGCACGCCAATGCGCCGCCAAAGGCGCCCGCCTCAGCCTCCTCGCCCGCGACCCCACTCGGCTCGCCGCCGCCCGCGCAGAAATTCTATCCGCCCACCCTGGCGCCTCGGTCTTAACCAGCTCGGTCGACGTCACCCTCGCCAGCGAGTTGACCGCCGCTCTCGCCGCCGCCGAACAAACCCACGGCCCGGTCGATATTCTGATCGCGTCCGCTGGCATCGCCCGCCCCGGCTATTTCGAGGAAGTTCCTGTCTCGGTTTTTGAACACACCATGGCGGTCAATTATTTCGGGACTCTTTATGCGCTTAAGTCCCTCGTTCCCGCCATGCGCGCCCGCCGCCACGGCGCCGTCGTCCTCATCTCCTCAGGCGCAGGTCTTCACGGCTTCTTTGGCTACACTCCCTATTCGCCCACTAAATTCGCCCTCCGCGGCCTCGCCGAGGCCCTTCGCGCCGAACTCAAGGACTCCGGCGTCGGCATCACCATCGTGTATCCGCCAGATACGGATACCCCGCAACTCGCCGAGGAAAACCTCACCAAACCCGTCGAAACCAAAGCCATCACCGCCGGCGGCGGACTCTGGAGCGCCGATGCCGTCGCATCCTGCACCCTCGCCGGCCTCGCCCGCGGTCGCTTTTCAATAACCCCGGGCTGGCAAATTACCTCTCTCGCTTGGCTTCATAGCATCCTCGCCCCCGTCCTCTACTGGAGCTTCGACCGCACCGCTCGCCAAGCCCGCGCCCGCAAAGCCAAAGTCCCTAAGCAATGAACCTCGATGCCTACGCCGGGGTAGCCCTCCCCGCCGCTGCCTTCGCACTGCTTGCCATAGCCGCCCTTGGCCCGGCCCGGATCCACGGCCGCGTCACCCGCGAAGGCGGGACCATCTTCCTAGGCGAACGCGTCATGCAGCAGGCCTACTGCTGGATCGATCTGTGGGCCTGCGGGTGCGTCAGGCTAGGTATGCGCGCCGATACCATCACCTGGCTCTCCGTCGTTCTCGGCCTTTTCGCCGGGGTGCTCGCCGCCTTCGGCCAGCTTGGCTTTTCCGCTTGGGCCCTCGCGCTCAGCGGACTCTGCGACGGCCTCGACGGCGCCGTCGCCCGCCGCACCGGCACCGCCAGTCGCGCCGGCGCCGTGCTCGATTCCGCCCTCGATCGTTACGTGGAGTTTTTTTTCTGCGCAGGCATCCTTGTGCTCTTCGCCGGGCAAACCACGGCCCAGCTTCTCGTGCTAATCGCCCTGTTCGGCGGCTTCATGGTCACCTACTCCACCGCCAAAGCCGAGGCCCTCGGCATCCAGCCTCCGCGCGGGTGGATGAAACGTCCCGAACGCCTCGTCTGGCTGATCGGCGGCGCCAACCTCTCCTCCGTGTCCGCTCCCTCCCTGATGCCTCTGCTCGCCGCCCTCGGCGTCATCGCCCTTTTCGCCCACCTCTCCGCCGCGCTCCGCCTCCGGGCGCTGGTCGCCGCCAGTGCGAAGAGCAAGACCCGGTGACCTTGTCGGAGGTTCTGAAGTGCGCCTCAGAGCCAACTGCGTAATTTATTTTCGATAATCTCAATCTGTAGACTGAAATCGTTGATGACCGCCTCGCCCGGCCGCCCCGCCGGGCTCTTGAAATATCCCCCCAGCCAAGACTGGATGCCCGTCTCGCCCTTGCGCGCCGCCAGATCCATCAAAAGGGCCAGATCCAGCACCAGGGGCGCGGCCAGAATGGAATCCCGGCATTGGAAATTGATCTTTATCTCCATCGCATAACCCAGCCAGCCGAAGAGCTGTATCGAATCCCACGACTCCTTGTTATCCCCCTTGGGCGGGAAGTAGTTGATATGAATCTGGTGAACCAGATCCTTATACAAAACCGGCTGTTCCTTCGCGTCGAGGATGTCCTCCAACACGCCGCCCTTCGAGATTTCCTTCGCGCGAAAATTCTCCGGCACATCGAGCACGAAGCCGTCGCGATTCCCCAATATATTCGTGCTGAACCAGCCGTTCACCCCGAGCAAACGCTTCGCCAGACCGCCTGCCACCACCGTTTTTAACAAGGTTTGACCACTCTTTAAATCCGACCCAGCGAAAGGCACGCCGCGCGCCACCGCCCGCGCCTGTAAGGCCGGCACCTCCAACAACACATTCGGCGTGCAATTGACCACCGGATAGCCCGCCTCGAACGCCGCCCAGGCATAAATCTGTGATGGCGAAATCTCCGGATCATTCGCCTTCAATCCCGCGATAAACGCCGCCTCGTCCGCATGACACGGCGCCAAAGGACGCCAGGCCTCCGTCGAAAGCGTCAACAACACCACCCCGCTCGCGCATCCCTCTCTGGCGAAAAAATCCCGGAAGACGCGCGTCATCGCCTCGGCCTGGGCATATTTGTTCGTCTCCGGCAAAGTCTGCATCGTCTCCAAGGTGCGCACATAGATCGCGTCGTGAACGCCCGGCCCGGCCTTGACCGTCGCCAGATAGTCCGCGACCAAGGCCAGATCCTCCGCGCTCAAAACCCCCGCCGTCCGCGCGGCATCCAAAGCATTGTTCTCGATCAAGTCCACCCCGCCAAACACCACCCGTTGCAGATCCCCGAACCCGAAGGCATCTACTACCCGCCTCCGCTCACCATTGGCATTTGTAATCCATCCCGTCTGGGTGAAAGCCCCGATCGGTTCGCGCAGCCCCCGGCGGCTAAACTCCACACCCGCCATCAAAGTAGTGGCGACTGCGCCCATCCCGACCGTGAATAAACCCAAACGACCGGAACCAGAAGGTGTATGCATTAGGTTAACCAACGAAACCGTGCCAGAACGCCAAGCCAAGAAATAGCTTCCCCCCGATCGCAGCCCTGCGGATGGTCCCCTTGATGACGGGTCAACTCTCTCACTCCCTCGCCAACCTGCGCCGTCAATTCCGTCTTCTCCGCCGCCACCTCCGTTATGGACCGCCCGGCTGGCCGATTTCCGATAAATCCGCCTACGCCGCCGCCTTGGCCACCCTCTTCCGCGGCGTCAACCAACACCTCCTCACGCTCGGCGGAGACTACTGGATCGTCTACGGCACCCTTTTGGGATGGCACCGCGAAGGCAGGATCCTTCCTCACGATTACGACGTGGATTTCGGCGCGCCCGTGGCTCGTTACCGGGAGATATTAAACTCCGCGCACCTCCTGCCGGAAGGGTTTACCCTGCATGATACCTCCCACCGCCATCACGGCCCGAAACTCTACATAGAATATCACGGATGGGAGGCCGACATCTATTTCTACACCGAGAAGGACGACCACCTCCGGTCCACCGAAAAAAGCCTGAACCCCGGCGATACCATCCCGTTCCCACGCGAGTATTTTTACCCCCCAACCCCCGCCCGTTTGCTTGGCCAGCCTACCTTCGTGCCCGCGCAACCAGTCGCCTACCTCGAACACATCTATCGCTACCTCGGACCCGACGCCATCCGCGATCCCGTCACGCGTTACTTCCGGCCCCGCGCCTAGTTCCATCTGGTTAACGCGAATCGACCACCACGCGGTTGATCTCGGCATACATGGTATACTCCAACCCCAATATCCGGTCCGGATTTTTTCCGTGTTCCGCAACCTTTCCGGCTGATTTCCACTATAATCAAAGGGAATCCAAAGTGTTTACGAGCCAAACAAACCGGGGGCGAGTTCGGCCGGATAAGATTGTTGGTCAACATGAAGTGAAATGGCATTTGTAGAACGGCGTTACCGGGGGGAATTTTTTGTATTTCTCGAGCCGGCCCTTAGGCTCTACCCCGATCCCGCAGCCAAGGTTATGGCTACCCCGCCGGATTTTTTGGTAACGGCGTCCAAACCGGCCGGCAAACCTCCGCCCACTTTACGGTCGACCACGAAGTCGATCCCGCCCCGCAAACGGTGCCTGCCTTGGAGCGAGGCGCGACCACCGGGCCCCGTTTCCAGGTGCGTGACAAAAAACTCCCCTGGCGCGCCAAAAATCCGACGCCCGCCGGTCGTTTACGAAAAAGCCGCGCGAACCCGAAGAGGTCCGCGCGGCAATTGCCGCTCAAGTGGTGGAGGTGGCGGGAGTTGAACCCGCGTGCCCCTGGCCTTCGCGTATGGCGTCTACCCTTATAGTGCCGTTTTAAATTCGCCGGCGTCTCGCGACTGCACGCGCAAGGACGCAAACTAACCCCCGGATCGAAGATACGGCGCCCACACCGCGGGTGGCTCTGGGCGCTATGTCCACTGTCGTCGATCACGTCAGCTAGTGGACGTCACTGGGCGATCGTCACAGCACTTAGGCTGCGAGGGGCATTTCTTCGAAGGTGCCGTTTATTTTTGTTTGCAGGAGTTTATAACGCGAGACCTACACTCGCGAAGGGCAGCCAAACACTCCAACCAAGGGTCGAATCCAGAACACCCCCGAAAGTTTTGGCCTTCGGCGATCTTCCGAGACCGGGCTTGAGCCCGATCGTGCCGGTGATCTGAAAGAACGAGCGGTCATACTCGCCGCTCTCTGCCCCGATTGCAAGCGCCGCGCTGAGTGCGTTCGCGTTTACCCGCCCGCCCGGCCCAAGGCCACCCATTCGGCTACGATGGGGCCGTCCGCCGCCGGCATCTCCAGCCCTCCGATCTCCGCCCGCGTCACCCACCGCAAGGCCTCGTGCTCCCGCGCCACCGGCTCCGCCCCTGGCGCCAGCCGCGCCAGAAAAGGCGTCAACCGCACCGTCACCGCCGCGTAGGCGTGCGTCACCGCCCCCAGCCGCTCGCCCGGCGTCGCCTCGCAACCGAGCTCCTCGCGGATCTCGCGGACCAACGCCGCCGCCGCGTCCTCGCCCGGCTCCACCTTGCCACCGGGAAACTCCCAAAGCCCGCCGAGGTGCTTGTGCGCCGGCCGGCGCGCGACCAGCAGACGCCCGGCGGCGTCCTCGATCAATGCGCACACCACCTCGACCACGGGTCTTGATTCCATGGAGCTACTCAACTATCAATTTCTCTGCCGACAAGGCTCTACCCCGCCGCCCCTTTAATACGGTAGGTTCCTCGCTGGCATTTTCGTCCCGCCCCATGCCCCCTCGTCGCAAGACCTCCCGCCTCCCATCCTCCGCGACTTTGTTGCGGCCTTGGTTGATCGCCGCAGGCACAGGCTTGGTGCTCGGCGGTCTGCTTCTATTTCTCGACTCCGGCGAATCCACCAGCCCGTTTTTCAACTTCGGCTCGAGTGAAAACGCGCCCGAACCCTTCGAGCCAAACGAAGCGATGATCACGCGCATCGAAACCGGGTTTCGCGACAATTTCTCCCGCCACGCCGCCGCCGGCCTCACGCAAGAGCAGAACCCCGGCCTCACTCCCCCGCCAGCTTCCGCCAAGGGAGAAACGCCAGAATCCATGCGCTAAAGACACGCCGCAGCATTGAAACAGGATGCAACACCGCATACGCCACCATCGAGAGGTCACCGTCGATGGTCTGATGCGCAAAGGCCGGCGCGCGAATCGGTGATCGATCCGACGATGACGCCGCCTGGTCTGGCATAGTTAAGTTTTTCAGGCCTGCGCGATCAACCTCCCAAAATCAACGGCACCGGCATCACCAGCGCGGCGCATAATGGCCAGCGCAGGCCGCTAACGAGGCGCATTTAGTCTTCTCCCCGGCGCGCCGCCCGCCAGCCTGTGGACGTGTCCGAGACCCTTCGCATTCTCATCGTCGGCGGCGGCGCGGCCGGTTTTTTTGCCGCCATCCACGCCGCCGAAACCTCCCTCGGCGCGCACGTGTGCCTTTACGAAGCCACCGCGCACCCTCTCGCCAAGGTCCGCATCTCCGGCGGCGGACGCTGCAATGTCACCCACGCCTGCCCCGAACCCCGCGAACTGGTGAAACGCTACCCGCGCGGAGGTCGCGAACTGCTCGGCCCCTTCACCCGTTTCGGCCCTCGCGACACCATCGCATGGTTCGAGGCCCGCGGCGTCACCCTCAAAACCGAGGCCGACGGGCGCATGTTTCCGGAGACCGACGACTCCGCCACCATCATCGCCGCCCTCCGCACCGCCGCCGACCGCGCCGGCGTGCGACTCTTCACCAGCATGGGCGTGCGCAGCCTCGCCCGCGGCCCAGGTGGCGCCGGCTTTGACGTCACCTTCACCGATGATTCCGCCGCCACCTTCGACCGCGTTCTCCTTGCCACCGGTGGCAACAAGGGCTCCGCCGGCCTGGCCATCGCCGCCGCCCTCGGGCACGCCATCGAGCCGCCTGTCCCGTCGCTGTTCACCTTCCACATCGCCGACCCTCGGCTCGTCGGCCTCGAGGGCGTCTCGGTTCCCGACGCCGCCGTCAACGTGATCGGCGCCAAACTCGCCGAGCGAGGCCCGCTGCTGGTCACCCATTGGGGGTTGAGCGGACCGGCCATCCTAAAGCTCTCCGCCTGGGGTGCGCGCGAACTCGCCGCCCGTGATTACCGTTTCCCCTTGGTCGTGTCTTGGACTGGCGAGACCCTCGCCAAAACCACTGAGACGCTCACCGCCTGGCGCCTCGCCAACCCTCGCAAGCAGATCACCACGCTAAACCCCTTCGCGCTCCCTTCCCGCCTCTGGGAACGCCTCGTCGCCGCCGTGCCTGGCCTCGCCCCCGACGCCCAATGGGCCGGCGTATCCAAGGAAAACCTCCAGCGCCTCTCCGACCGCATCGCCGCGTCGGAATTCGCAGTCGAGGGCAAGAGTCTGAACAAGGAGGAGTTCGTGACCTGCGGAGGCATCCGCCTGCGCGAAGTGGACTTCAAAACCATGGAGAGTCGGCTCGTGCCCGGCCTCCACTTCGCCGGGGAGATGCTCGATATCGATGGCGTCACCGGCGGCTTCAATTTCCAAGCCGCCTGGACCACCGGTTGGACCGCCGGCCGCGCTCTGGCCGCAGCTTCCATCCAGACCAGTTAAACACCCGCGCTCGCCGATGTGCCCTTTCCTCTTTCCATCGTCCCCGTGAACTTCTTCCGCCTGCTTGCCATCACCGCCGCCGCGCTGCTCGCCGCCTGCGCCCCGCGCCAAGCCCCAGCCGGCCCCGCCACACCCCCAGCCCGCAGGGTAATCTTCGCGGTCGAGAATGGTTACGTTCCCTTCAACTTCATCCGCACCGACACCCGCGCCGCCGAGGGCTGGGACTACGAGATCGCCACCGAACTTGGCCGGCGGCTCAGTTTCACCCCTTCCTTCCGTGAAATCGCTTGGGATTCCATGATCCAAGGAGTTGCCACTGGCCAGTTCGACCTCGCCGGCAACGGTATCACCATCACCCCGGAACGCGCCCGCGTGGTTGATTTTTCCTCTCCCTACATGCGAGTGAATCAGCGCCTGTTGGTCCGCCGCGATGAGACGCGTTTCGACACGCTTGAATCCTTTGCTGCCACCCCCGCTGCCCGCATCGGCGCGCAGAAGGGCAACACCAACTACACCAAGGCGGAAAAACTCGTCGGCCCCACCCGGGTTGTCGCCTTTGACGGTTTCGGCGAGCTCATCCAGGCCCTGCTCAATTCCGATCTCGACGCCGTGCTAATCGACGACGTCGGCGGCCAAGGCTACGTGGGCGTCAATCGTGAGAAACTCAAGCTGCTCACCGGCGGCCTTGATGGACAGGATCTCGGCTTCATATTTCCGAAAAACTCCCCGCTCCGGGCCGAAGTGGACCGCGCCCTCGCCGCGATGCGCGCAGACGGGACCCTCGAACGCATCAACGGCAAGTGGTTCGCCCCCGACTTCATGCCGGCCGGCGCACCGGCTTACTGACCCGCCCCGATGATCGGCCCCGACAGTGAGCTCACTCCCGACCAGCCCTCGCTGCTGGCCCGCGCCCCCTGGTGGTTGGTTGCCCTCGCGCTGGCTGGCGTCCTGCTCGGCTGGCGCGTCTCGACGGACGATCTTTGGCGTGAAATTGCCGCCCGCCTCGCCTCCGGACTCGGCGTTACCCTACTCGTCACCGCCATAGCCTTTCCCCTCGCCCTCGCCCTCGGCCTGGCCTCTGCGCTCGCCTTGGTATCCCCTCATCCGGTGCGCCGCCAGGTCGCCACCCTTTACGTCCAGGTCGTGCGCGGCCTGCCCGTGCTTGTGCAGATTTTTATCGTAGCCTTCGTGCTGGTCCCGCTCGGGGTCGAGGTGGTCCGCGCCCTTGGCTCCCTGCTCGCACCCCTGCTCGGTGCGGAAAACCCCTTCGCCGGGCTGCGCGCCTCCGAGGTGCCCATGGTCACCCGGGTGGTGGCCGCGCTGGCCTTCGCCTACGGCGCTTTCGAGGCCGAGACCTTGCGCGGCGGCCTCACCTCCCTCGCCCGCGGCCAGGCCGAGGCCGCCCGGGCGCTAGGGCTTTCGCGCGGGCAAGCCCTCCGTCACGTGCTCTTGCCCCAAACCTTCCGCCGCGTGCTGCCCACCCTCGGCAACGACCTGATCTGCCTGCTCAAGGACTCCGCCCTCGTCTCCGTGCTCGGCGTGCGCGACATCACCCAGGAGGCCCGCCTCTACCAAAGCGCCACCTTCCGCTACTCGGAGAGCCTCGTGCTGCTGGCGTTTTTCTACCTCTCCCTAACCCTGCTCGTCGCCCTCGCCGTGCGCGCCCTCGAACATCGCCTCCGCCGCCATGCCGCCTGAGACCGCTCCCGTTCTCGAGGCCCGTGGATTGGTCAAACGCTACGGCACCCTAGTAGCGCTCGACGGCGTCTCGCTCGCCATCCACCCAGGCCGCGTCACCGCCATCCTCGGCCCCAGCGGTTCAGGCAAATCCACCCTGCTGCGCTGCCTGAATTTTCTGGTGCGCCCCGAGGGCGGCGAGGTCCGGCTCGACGGCGTGTTCTCCGATCTCGACCAAGCCCGCGCCCTCGACGCCCACCGCGCGCGAGTCGGCATGGTTTTCCAGCAGTTCAACCTCTTCCCGCATCTACGCGTGCGGGAGAACGTAGCCCTCGCCCCCCGCGTAGTCCGCCGCCTCGGCCCCGCCGCCGCCAATACCTTGGCCGAACGCCACCTCGCCCGTGTCGGGCTGGCGGATAAAGCAGACGCTTTCCCCGGAGAGCTCTCCGGCGGACAACAACAACGCGCTGCCATCGCCCGCGCTCTCGCGATGGAGCCCGCCGTCCTTCTCTGTGACGAACCTACCAGCGCACTTGACCCAGAACTGACCGGCGAAGTCCTGACCGTCCTTCGCCAACTCGCCGCCGAGCGCGTGACCATGGTCGTGGTCACCCACGACGTCGCCTTCGCCCGCGCCGCCGCTCAGGAAGTCGTCTTCATGGATGCAGGCCGCATCGTGGAGCAGGGCCCGGCAGAGCAGGTGCTTGATGCCCCCGTCTCCGAGCGCGCCCGGCGTTTTTTTGGCCGCGAAGCCGTAAGTTGATTCCGCAGCCGAACGCGACTCCCCTCCACCCGTGCCCGCGTCCCGCAGCCCCTGGCCCGATCCACACGCGCTCGCCCGCCAACGCGCCGAGGAGGGCGCCCGCCTGGTCCTGCGCGGGGTTTTTGCCAACCTCGCCCTTGCGGCGGCCAAGTTCGCTGGCGGTATATTCGGCCACACCTACGCCCTCATCGCCGACGGCATCGAGTCGTTACTCGACGTCTGCTCGTCCATCCTGGTGTGGGCCGGCTTCCGCTACGCCGCCCGCCCGCCAGACGAGGACCACCCCTACGGCCACGGGAAGGCCGAACCGCTCGCCTCCATAGCGGTGGCCCTCGTTATCTTTGTCGCCGCCGGTTGGATCGCGATCCACTCCGTCCACGAGATTCTGACTCCTCACCACGCACCGCATTGGGGCACCCTGCCCCTGCTCGCGGCGGTCGTAGCAATCAAGTGGGCACTCTCTAGGCGGCTCGCCCGTGCTGGCGCCACCAGCGGCGGCGTCGCCCTCGGGGCCGAGGCTTGGCACCACGCCACCGACGCACTGACGTCTGCGGCCGCCTTCGTGGGCATCACCGTGGCCGTGGTGGGCGGGCCTAGATATGTCGCGGCCGATGACTGGGCCGCGCTGGCCGCGTGCGTGGTGATTGCTTTTAACGGTCTCGTGATCCTGCGCCGTGCACTCGGCGAAGTGATGGATACCGCCGCGTCGGAGCAAATCCATGTCGAGGTGCGCCGCCTCGCCGCGGTCGTGCCCGGCGTCCGCGGCATCGACAAGTGTCGCGTGCGCTGCAGCGGGCTGGCGCTGTTGGTGGAAATCCAGATCGAGGTGGACCCGGCCATCAGCGTGCGCGAGGGGCACGACCTCGCCCATGCCGTGCAGGATGCACTTGTCGGGGCCGGCCTCGCCATCAGCCACGTCGCCGTGCATGTCGAGCCTGCGCGCTGAACCACTCCGCCACCCGTCAATCAGTGGCACAAAGGGGGGTTTGGCGTTTACCCGTAGCCAAACCCGCTGTAGAATAAACCCATGATCTCCAACCGCGATCCCGGCACTCCGCTCACCGTCAACCGCCCGCTGCTCCGCTGGATCGAGAAAACCGCCGCACTCACCCAGCCCGCCGCCATCCACTGGGTCGACGGTAGCCAGGCGGAATACGACGCCCTCTGCGCCGGACTCGTGGCCGGCGGCACCTTCGTAAAGTTGAACGAACAGGCCTGGCCTGGCTGTTTTCTCGCCCGCTCCGACCCCTCGGACGTCGCCAGGGTCGAAGACCGCACCTTCATTTGCTCTCTCTCCAAGGACGCCGCCGGCCCCACCAACCACTGGGTCGAACCCTTTGAGATGCGCAAAAAACTCAAGGGCCTCTTCGCCGGCTGTATGCGCGGCCGGACGATGTATGTGCTGCCCTTCTCCATGGGACCGGTCGGTTCCCCCCTGTCGCAACTCGGCATCCAGTTGACCGACTCGGCCTACGTCGTGGTGAACATGCGCATCATGGCCCGGATCGGGCTCCCCGTGCTGGCCGAGATAGACAAGGGGAAGAAGCGCGTCGTTCCCTGCATCCACTCGGTCGGCCTCCCCCTCGCCGACGGCACTAAGGACGTTCCCTGGCCCTGCAACCCCGAGAAATATATCGTCCACTTCCCCGAGACCCGCGAGATCTGGTCCTACGGCTCCGGCTACGGCGGCAATGCCCTCCTCGGCAAAAAGTGCTTCGCCCTACGCATCGCCTCCGCCATGGCCCGCGACGAAGGCTGGATGGCCGAGCACATGCTCATACTCGGGCTGCAAAACCCCGAGGGGCAAAAAACCTACGTCGCCGCCGCCTTCCCCTCCGCCTGCGGCAAGACGAACTTCGCCATGCTGGTGCCCCCCCCGCCCCTCGCCGCCGAGGGTTGGAAAATCACCACGGTGGGTGATGACATAGCCTGGCTCCGCCCGGACGCCACCGGCCACCTGCGCGCCATCAACCCCGAAGCAGGCTTCTTCGGCGTAGCCCCCGGCACCTCGCTTAAAACCAATCCCAACGCCATGGCTGCACTGGCGAAAAACACTATTTTTACCAACTGTGCCCTCACCCCCGAAGGCGGCGTTTGGTGGGAAGGCATGACCGACACGCCCCCTGCAACATGCACCGATTGGCAGGGTAAAATATGGACGCCCGAGATTGCCAAGACCACCGGGGCCAAAGCAGCCCAGCCAAACGCTCGTTTCACCGCCCCCGCTTCGCAGTGCCCCACTATCGACCCTGAGTGGGAAAACCCTGAAGGCGTGCCCATCGCAGCCATCATCTTCGGGGGCCGCCGCGCCACCACTACCCCGCTCGTCTACCAGACCTTCAACTGGTCCGGCGGAGTCTACGCCGGCGCCACCATGGGCTCCGAAACCACCGCCGCTGCCGTCGGCGCGACCGGGCAGGTCCGCCGCGACCCCATGGCCATGCTGCCGTTTTGCGGTTACCACATGGCCGATTACTTCCGGCACTGGATCAAAATGCAGCGCGGGCTGGTCGAAACTCCGCGTATCTTTCACGTCAACTGGTTCCGCAAGGGCGCAGACGGCCGTTTCCTTTGGCCAGGCTACAGCGAAAACGTGCGCGTGCTGCGTTGGATCGTCGATCGCTGCCAGGGCCGCGCCCGCGCCCATGAAACGCCGCTAGGCTGGATGCCCAGCCATGAGGACATTGATTGGACCGGCCTCGCCTTCCCCCGCGAAACCTTCGAACAACTCACCGCCGTCGACCGCAATGCTTGGCGCAGAGAACTGATCAACCACGAAGAACTGTTCCTCGACCTGCACTCCCACCTGCCAAAAGAAATGATCTTCGAGCGCGAATTGCTAATCTGCCGCCTTTAAACTAGGCAGCACCCACACCCTCAATCGCTGAGCCGCAAGGTCCGCCGGAGCTAAAGACAGGTTTAATCCTTGACCGCTCACTACGTAGTTAAAGATGCGGTTTATTTTAGGTAAACCAACTACATATGCTTGCTGATTTTAGGAGTTGTTATTAATAATTTGCCATAAATACGTGAAGAATATCCGTCAGGCTAATTTACCCGCTTACCTTCGGCACTCCGGCGCCGCGTCCGGCCTGCTCTTGACCATCGTCATCCCGAACGCCGCACTGCCTGCCCAAACTACATTTTCGGAAAGCTTCACCGGCAGCTCCGCCCCCGGTTGGGTCTTTGGCGCCAATACCGGGGATAATAAACCCTTCTTCACCGCCGCGACCGGCAACGGCGGCTACGATGGGTCCGGCAACGCTATCGGCGCCGCGATCGACCCCTCCGGCAATGGCTGGCTGCGCCTGAACTCCAACACCGGGAACCAGTCGACCTAAGCTCTGCTGGACACCGAGATTTTCTCGGTCAATGCCCGCATGGAAATCGACATGGAATATGCCTTCTGGAACGGCAGCGGCGCCGATGGTATCACTTTTTTTCTCGTCGATGGCGCCAGAGACTCCGCGACCTTCAATCCCGGTGCCTACGGTGGTTCGATGGGTTACGCTCAACGCAGCGGAGAAGCCGGCATGCCTGGCGGCTATCTAGGCTTTGCTCTAGATAACTACGGCAACTACTCGAATGGCAATGAAGGCCACGTCGGCGGCATCACCAACGACGGCACGCTCTACCCCAACCGCATCTCCGTGCGCGGCCCGGAATCCAGCAACTACGCCTACATCGCCTCCAACTCCACCCCGCTCCCCGGGCAGATGGACTTCCCCAGCGCCACCACCCGCCCCGAGCAAACCGGCGCCGACTACCGGGCCTTAAGAATCATTTTCGACGCTAACAACCAGCTCACCGTCCAGATGAAATTCGGCGCGGGAAGCGCCTTCACCACCGCATTCACCACCGACCTGTCCGCTTACGAACGCCCCGATACCTTCAAAATCGGCTTCACCGGAGCCACCGGCGGATCAACCGAACTCCACGAAATCCGCAACCTCACCCTCACCTCCACCCCTTGGTCCACCGGTTCCGGAGCCTACGAGTGGGACAACGGGGCCGGCACCACCAGTTGGGGCAGCCTCACGGGCGGCGAAGCCAACTCGAACTGGTATTCTACCGAGCCTACCGCCGACAATAAGACCCCCCTGCGCGACTCTGACGTCCTTTTCGGCAACCGGCCGACCAACAACGGAGCCAATAACACCCAGCCAGTCACCTTGGGCAACAACGTTGAGGTCCGCAACATGACCTTCGATACCGGCATCAACTACAACATCGGCACCGTCGGCGACGGCCGCCTAATCACCTTCGGCGACACCGCCTTGGCCGGCCTCCCCTCGATTAACGTTAACGATTACAACGGCGTCTACGGCCGGCATAAAATCAACACCGACCTCTCCATCGTTGAGAACATCGCAGTCCGGAACTACTCCTACTCCACTCTCTGCATCAACGGCGCCATCAGCCTGGGCACCAACACCCTCACCACCTCCGGCTTCGGCGCCACCAATCTAAACGGGGTGATCACCGGCTCCGGTCCCATCATCGTCAACGGCGCTACCTTCGATCCTTCCATCGGCGCCGGCATCGTCACCATCGCCGGCGACAACGCCGCGACCTACACCGGCGCGATCACGGTCAACAACGGCCAACTCGTTGTCCTCGCCAACAACGCCCTCGGTAATACCGGCTCGACCACCACAGTGAATTCCGGTGGCACCCTCACCTTCCGCGGAGGCATCAGCTCGATTGAGAATGTCACCATCGCCGGCGGCGGGACCACCCTCGGCCGCGGCGAATCCGCCGGTGCTATCTACAACGATGGCGGCAACAGCACCCTGTCCGGCAACGTCACCCTCGGCGCAGACTCCGCCGTAGGCTCCCGTGCCGGCAATCTCACCCTTTCCGGCACAATTTCCGACGGTGCCTCCGACTTCTCCCTAACAAAGATCAACGACGGAGCAGTCACCCTTTCCGGCACCAACACTTACTCCGGTGCAACCGGCATTTCAGGCGGCGCCCTGCGCATCACCACGGCCGGCGCACTGTCCTCAAATAGCAATCTTCAGTTCGATGGCGGCGTCATGGAAATCGCCGGGGACCTGAACGGCGGCACCACCGGAGATTTCTCCCATAATCTGGGAACCACCGCCGGCGCCCTCCAATGGATCGGCGACGGCGGCTTCTCCGCTTCCGGAGCCAACCGAACCGTGCGCTTGAACAACGGCACCGGCAACGTCACCTGGGCCTTCACCACCAACTTCGTCGGCGACGGCCACGCCCTGCTTTTAGGCTCCGACTACGCTGACTCGACGCTCACCTTCGCCAACACCCTCTCCCTGAACGGAGCGCAACGCGAGATCTGCGTGGCTAACGGCTCATCGGCCGTCGATGGCAACCTTTCCGGCCGAATCCGTGGCGGCAATAACGGCACCGGCACCGGAGGACTCATCAAAACCGGCGCCGGCACCTTGGAGCTGTCCTACACCGGCGCCGGCGCAAACGACTACTCGGGGGACACCGAAATCCAAGGCGGCGCCCTCCGCGTCACCACCGTGGACAGCCTCTCCGCAAATTCGAATATCCAGCTCCACGGTGGCGTTCTCGAAATCGGAACTGACCTGAACGGGGGCACCAGCGGTGACTACTCCCCCACCCTCGGCACCGCCGCCGGCAATCTGCAGTGGACCGGCTCCGGCGGCTTCTCTGCCGCCTCCGCTGCCCGCACCATTAGCCTTAACGGCGGCGCCGTCCTCACTTGGGGCACCACCAGCAATTTCGTGACTTCGTCCAGCTCGCTGATTTTCGGCGCCACCGGAGCGGACAGCACCGTGACGCTCGCCAACGCCCTCTCCCTTGGCGCCAGCGGCACCCGCACCATCCAGACCGTTGAGGGCACCAGCTCCGCCGTCGCCTCCGGCACGCTTTCCGGAGTGGTTTCCGGCGCAGCCACCCTCGCCGTCGAAGGCAACGGCCGCCTCGACCTCACCGCCAACAACACCCACACCGGCGCAGTTACCGTCACAGGCGCGGAACTCCGCCTGTCCGGCGCCTCGGGTGACCTGGCACAAGCCTCCGGCTTCAACGTCCGCCTCGGCGGAACCCTAACCTTGGACAACACCAGCGGCTCCGCAGACCGCATCGGCGCCGGCGGCGTCACCCTCGCCGGTGCTAGCCTGAACTTTTTAGGCCAGACCGGTAATATCGACACCGCTGATACGATCGGCGTTCTCACCTTGACCGGCACCTCCGCCACCGGCGGCACCTCCGGCAGCGCCAATACCATCAATCTGGCTCGCGGCGATGCCACCGGGTCCGCGACCCTCACGGCCGCATCCCTCACCCGTAACCCCGGCACGACGGTCAATTTCACCAATCCCGCCGGCACCCTCGGGACCATCGGCGATAATCCCCGCCTCGTGCTCACCGCCGCCCCCGCGCTGGATGACGGCATTCTCGCCTACGCCACTGTCAACGGAACCGACTTCGCCACTTACACATCAGTCAACGGCGTGAACCCCGATGGCCTCAGCGCCTACGCCAGCTACGACACGGGCGCCCAGACCGGTTGGACCATCACGACCGACAACGCCGCCCCAACCGCCGACCAGACGCTGGCCGGCTCTCGCACCATCAATTCCCTCAAACTTGCCGCAGGCATCGACGTATCCCAGGCCGGCTTCACCCTCACCCTCCAGTCCGGCGGCATGCTCAGCACCGGCGGCACCGCCACGACCATCTCCGGCGGCTCGTTCACCACCGGTAGCGCTGCCGATCTCGTAGTTCACGCCTACAACACAGCCGATACCACCGTCTCTTCAATCGTGACTGGCTCCGGCGGCTTGGTGAAATCCGGCACCGGCAGCCTGACCCTCTCCGGCACCTCGGCCAACACCTTCACCGGAGCCACCCGCCTAAACGAAGGCGCCCTCGTTCTCGGCAAGTCCGATGGGATCACCGCCATCGCTGGCGACGGCAATACCTCCACCACCGACCTCTTCATCGGGGACGGTCGCGGCGTCGACACCCTACGCCTCGGCGCAAACGAGCAAATCGCCAACGACGCCAACCTGGTTCTCCAAGGCGGCGCCATCGGCAACGACGCCAACAAAGCCGTGCTCGACCTAAACGGCACCAGCGCGATCAACGGCACCGCCCGCGCTGAGTCCTTCCGCTCCCTCCGCATCGAGGGCAACTCCGTGGTCGATTTCACCGGTGGCACCGTCTGCGCCCCAACCTTCCTCTACCTCGACATCCTCGACGTCGCGAGCGACGCCCTTCTAACCGTGGGCAACTGGATTGAATTTACCGACTTCCTGCTGGTGAATAAACTGAACTTCGACTCAACCGACATGCCTCGTATCGTCTTCGACGGTTACGGCGGCAGCGCTAACTGGAAGGAATACGACAGCTCTTTCTACCAGATCGTGCCCTACGCGCCCGTGCCCGAACCGTCCACCTACGGCGTCCTCGCCGTCGGCGGACTCACCGCTTTCGCCGTCCACCGCCGCCGCCAAAAACGCTCCGCGGCCTGAACCAATCCGCTGGATCGAACGTAAAATCAGCGGGCGGTTATCGGCGCGCCCGAACCACCGAGATTCTTCTCGATCTGATAAAAAATCTGCCGGGACAGCGCCTTATCGCCAGCCACATTCACCCGGATAGAGAGTTCGCTCTGGCGACTGTTGATCTCTTTGATCCTGACCGTGACTTTGGCGTCCTTCGGGGTCCGCCCCACCAGCAAGGCGTCATAATTATTCCGCTGGTTCTTGATTTCGAAATAACCCAGCTGACGGAACGCCTCGCTCGTCGCCTTGGACGTGGCGCGGGCATCCGCATTCATCAACATCTGGAACTCACCCGAGATATAAACCGCCTGCATTTCCCCGGTCTCATCCAGCGGCACGGTGCTACAACCGTTGAAAAAAGCGGCGGTCGCGCAGACCCCGGAGACAATGACGAAGCGGGAAAAAAAGTTGGCTCGCATGCTGCCGTAAGCTCTGCGCCTGCACCTCCCGCCCGTCAACGTCACAGCCGCCACGTTTTCATTTTCTCCCCCATCCGACGGTTTTTGTGCTTTTTGCACCGCGCTCTCCCGTCCCATCCTGTCCCCCTATGTCGAAACCACTCGTCGGCTTGATCATGGGCAGCACCTCCGACTGGGAAACCCTCCAACACGCCGCCGCCATCCTCGAGCGCCTGGGCGTGCCCTTTGAAAAAGACGTCGTCAGCGCCCACCGCACGCCGGACAAAATGGCCGATTACGCCCGCGCCGCCGAAGGCCGCGGACTCCGCGTGATCATCGCCGGCGCCGGCGGCGCCGCCCACCTGCCTGGCATGACCGCCGCCTTCACCCCCCTGCCCGTCCTTGGCGTGCCGGTCGAAAGCCACAGCCTGAAGGGCCAAGACAGCCTGCTCTCCATCGTCCAAATGCCCGGCGGCGTGCCGGTCGCCACCTTCGCCATCGGCAAACCCGGCGCCATCAACGCCGCCCTTTTCGCCGCCGCGATCCTCTCCGCTGATCACCCGCCCATCCGCACCGCCTGGCATGCTTTCCGCGCCGAGCAAACGACCGCCGTGCTCGCCGCCAAACTACCCTGAGCCGGGCCGGTTTCCGATTTCAGCTTTTCCGTTTTTAGCTTTCCACTTTTCCGATGATCCCCCCCGGCAACACCCTCGGCGTCCTCGGCGGCGGCCAGCTCGGCCGCATGTTCGCCCACGCCGCCGAACGCCTCGGCTACCGCATCCACATCTACGAACCCTCGCCTGAATCGCCCGCGGCGGAGGTCAGCGCTCACGCCGTCCACGCCCCCTACACCGACCTCACCGCACTCGAAGCCTTTGTCCGCAGCTGCGACGCCGTCACCTACGAGTTCGAAAACATCCCCGCCGAACCCCTCCGTCTCCTCGAAAACGCCGGCGTTTTCCGCCCGAAATGGCAGATCCTCGAAATCACCCAAAATCGACTGCGCGAGAAGACTTGGCTGCTTAAAAACGAATTTCCACACGTGCCGTTCAGCGAGTGCGAGGCTGGCGGCGACCTCGCCGCCGCCATCCGCCAGATCGGCATGCCCTGCGTGGTTAAAACCGCCGACTTTGGCTACGACGGCAAAGGCCAGCAAAAAGTGTCCGACGAGGCCTCCCTCGCCCGAGCCGTGACCGGCTTCCACGGACAGCGCGCCGTTGTTGAGCGCTGGATCGATTTCAAGTGCGAGCTGTCCGTGCTCGTCGCCCGTTCCACCCGGGGCGAGACCCGCAGCTTCCCCGTGGCGGAAAATATCCACACCCGACACATTCTCGATTTCTCCATCGTGCCCGCCCGCGTTTCCGCCGCGGTCCAGGAACGCGCCCGCGCCTTGGCCGAGGCCATCGCCACCCGCCTGGATCTCGTCGGTCTGCTCGCCGTCGAACTTTTCCTGACCGATCAAGATGAAATCCTAGTTAACGAACTCGCACCCCGCCCGCACAACAGCGGCCACTGGACCCTCGACGCCTGCGCCACCTCGCAGTTCGAGCAACACGTCCGCGCCGTGGCCGGCCTGCCGCTTGGCGAAAGCTCCCTGACTGCTCCCGCCGCCGTGATGGTCAACATCCTCGGTGACGCCTGGAAATGGTCCGGCGAACAATGCACGGGAGCACCCGATTGGTCGGCCCTTTTGCGCGAGCCGCGCGTCCATCTGCACCTCTACGGGAAAAAGGAGCCTCGCCCCGGCCGGAAAATGGGCCACTTCACCGTGATCGGCGATACCGCCAACACCGCCCTAGAACGCGCCCGTCAGCTCAAAGCCGCTCTGTAATTGCCCTCGAGCCGGGCGCAGCGCTACTTGCCCAGCAGTTTGTTAAAAACCCCCTTGGTTGCGTCGCCCACGCCCTTGGTTGCTCCTGTCACGCCGTCCGCGGCCCCGCCCAAGACCCCCAACCCGACCTTTTTGAGCGCATCCGCCGCAGCCGGTATCATCTGCGCTAGCACCCGCTTCAAGACCTTGCTGGCCACCTGATCGGCGGTGATGCCGCCCTCCGCGACCCCCAGATCCGTGATAGTCAGCGCAGGCAAGGGCACCGTGAGCGCCTGCCCCGCCACCATAAGCGTCATCTTCGCGTTTTGCAGGCGGAAGGACTTCACCGAGAACTTGATCGGTTTGGCCGGCGCACCCGTCTCGGCGGCCCCTGACGGGCGCGTGCCGCCGCCCGTGTTTTCCTCGATCTGCTTGAGCAAACTTTCGATGTTGCTCCCACCTGTCAGGCTTTTCTCAAAAACGAATTCCGGACTATCGATAAAAACCTCGGTCACCTCGATGCATTCTTCTAGTAGCGACAAGGGCCGCACACTGGCCCGCAACTCGCCAACGTAGATCGCCTTGTCGCCCGCCCAGCCCTTCGGATTGCCCACAAAGAAGCCTGCCAGCGTGCCCCCGCCCGATAGCGGCATGACCTTGGCCGCATCCAGCGTCACCACCGTGCCCGTCACGCGCGGACCGATGGTGTCGACCGCCTTCACGATGATGGGACCGATGAAAAATCCCGCAGCGACCACCGCGATCGCGGCAAGAAGCACCAGCACCACCACGATTTTAAAAAGGGATTTCATGCTCCCGAGCAAAACGCCGGGCCAACCCGGCGCAACACTTTTACCCTCGCCTACCCATGCCCCCACGGGTCTTTTTCTCAAAAAATGATCGAGGGCGAATGGCGTATCTTGGCGGTGGATTTCGGAGGGGAAACCGTGCCCGCCCGCACCGGCTCACTCCAAATCCTCGGCTCCCGCTTCGCCCTTCAAGTCAGCGGCACGCCTCGCGAGGTCGGCAGGATAGAGCATGATCCCGCCGCCACCCCGGCAACCCTTGACCTCGTGTGGCACCATCCAGACGGAAGCGAAGCCCGGCGCCTCCGCGCCATCCTGCGGCGGCGCGGGGAGTTGCTCCAACTCTGCTATTTCCCAAACGAAAACACGGGGCGTCCTTCTCTGTTCGAATCCCGCGCCACCGAGGCCACCCCACCCGCCATCCTCGTCCGCTGCCGCCTCGCCTCACCGCCCGCCTCCGCTTGATCCACCGCGCGTGGCATTCACCGTCTCTCTCAACCGCCTTTCCCATGCCCTACAACGCCGCGCCCGCCCGCTACGATAACCCCGCCTTCCTCGCCCGCTGCGGCCGCTCCGGCCTTTTCCTGCCCCGCATCTCCCTCGGCCTGTGGCACAACTTCGGCGGGGTCGACGCCTTTGAAAACGGCCGCGCCATCGTGCGCCGCGCCTTCGACCTCGGAGTCACCCATTTTGACCTCGCCAATAATTACGGCCCGCCCGCCGGCTCCGCCGAGGAGGGCTTCGGGCGCATGCTCGCTCTCGACCTCGCGCCCTATCGCGACGAACTCGTGATTTCCACCAAGGCGGGCTACCGCATGTGGCCCGGCCCCTACGGCGAATGGGGCTCGCGTAAATACCTGCTCGCGTCTCTCGACCAATCACTGAAGCGCATGGGGCTCGATTACGTCGATATTTTCTACAGCCACCGCTTCGACCCCCACACCCCGCTCGAAGAGACCATGGGCGCCCTCGCCACCGCCGTGAAATCCGGCAAGGCCCTTTACGCCGGCATCTCCAGCTACGACGCCCCCACCACCGCCCGCGCTGCGAAAATCCTCCGCGAACTCGGCGTGCCCGCGCTCATTCACCAGCCGGTCTACAATATGTTCAACCGCTGGATAGAGCCCGCGCTGCTCGATACCCTCGCCGCCGAGGGCATGGGCTGCATTCCCTTCTCCCCCCTTGCCCAAGGCCTCCTCACCAACCGCTACCTCCAAGGCATCCCCGACGACGCCCGCGCCGCCAAGGCCCATGGCTTTCTAAAGGCCTCCGGCGTCACCCCCGAGGTCCTCGCCAAGGTCCAGAAACTCGGCGAAGTGGCCCGCGAACGCGACCAGTCCCTCGCTCAACTCGCTCTCGCCTGGGTGCTGCGCGATACCCGCGTGACCACCGCCCTCATCGGTGCGAGCAAGATTTCCCAACTCGAGGACTGCGTCGGCGCTGCCGCCCACACCCATTTCTCCGCCGAGGAACTCGCCCGCATAGACGCCATTCTCGCCTGAGATCTTTGCGCAAACCCCAGTCCAGTCTCCACCCTCCTTCGTGAACCTCGTCCTCTTCGAAACCGAAGAGCTAGCCGCCCCGCTGCCCCTCGCCGATCCGCGCGCGCAACACGTCCTGAAGGTGCTGCGTCGCACCCCCGGCGACACCTTCGTCGCCGGCCTGGTCAATGGATCGCTCGGTGAAGCCACCCTGCAGACGATAGGCGCCGATGCCCTCACCCTCACCTTCAAGCCGAAACGCCAGCCACCACCCCTCCCTCCGGTCACGCTGATCGTTGGGCTGCCCCGACCGCAAACCGCCCGCGATGTTCTCCGCGATGCGACTACCCTCGGTGTCTCCGCGATCCACTTCGTCGTTACCGAACGCGCCGACCCGAACTACGCCACCGCCACCCTCTGGCCGTCGGGTGAATGGCGTCGCCACATCCTCGCCGGCGCCGCGCAGGCCTGCGACACCCGCCTGCCGAAGATTGCCTGGACAGAAACGCTCGCCGAGGCTCTCGCCCGGCTCCCCGCCACCGTATCGCTCCGCCGACTGGCCTTGGACAACTATGAAGCCTCCGTCCCGTTGGCCGACGCGCTGCGCGCCGACCCTTGTCCGGCCACCGTGCTGGCCTTCGGCCCGGAACGCGGCTGGGGCCAGGCCGACCGCGAGGCTCTGCGCGCGGCAGGATTTACCCTGTGCTCGCTGGGCCAACGCGTGCTCCGGCTCGAAACCGCCGTGACCGCCGCCCTCGCCCTGACCCAAGGCCTGGCCACCGGAGCGGCCTAGGCCCGGGCGGAGATCACTGTCCCGCGTCGGGCTTCGGGCCCGGCAGCGGCGCGTTGGTCTTGCCGCTGGTGGTGATCATGGTGCGCACCTGGGCGGTCACACGAGGCGTCTCCGCCTTGGCTGCCGGAGCGCCAGCCTTGCGCGCGGGTGCGGGTGCGGCGATCATCGGCGCGGCCGTGCCGGCCGGACCTTGGGCGCGGGCGCCCTTGGCCAGCATCGCGAGCATATTTTCGAAAACCTGCACATTCGAAGCACTGCGGAAAAGACCGGTGCAAATCTGCAACCGCACGTTCTGCATCAACTCCTCGAAATACTTGTAGGCCTCGGTCTTGTATTCAACCAGCGGATCCTTCTGGCCGTAGCTGCGCAGACCGACAGACTGACGCAGGCTCTCCATCTCGGTGAGATGCTCCTGCCAGTGGTGATCGATCGCGTTGATCACCACGTAGCGCTCAATCGAGCCGAGCGCTTCGGGGATTTCCACCGATTCCTTCACCGCGTAGGCCTCGCGGACCTTGCCGGCCACCAAAGCGGAAACCACCTCGAGCGATTTGCCGGTGACATCCTCGATCTTCAATCCGACCGGGAAATGAGTATTGGCCCAGCCCACGAAGCCCTCAGCCGCAGCAGCCGTGACCGCCGAAGGCCCGCCGCCGTAGCCGGCGGTCTCGAGACGCGCCGCGACCTCCTCCTCCACTTGTTCGAAAATGATGTCCTTTGGCCGGTCGGCATGGATTGCTCCATTGCGGATGCCGTAGATCACCTCGCGCTGTTGATTAAGCACGTCGTCGTATTGAAGCAGACGCTTGCGCTGCGAAAAATTCTGCTGCTCCACCTTCTTTTGCGCGCTCTCAATCGAGCGGTTCAGCCACGGATGCTCGAGCTCCTCGCCCTCTTTCATTGAGCCCTCCATCATGCGAGAGGCCAGATTACCTTGCAGGAAAAGGCGCATCAGCTCGTCCTCGAGGGAGAGGAAGAACTTGGTCATGCCAGGATCGCCCTGACGCGAGCAACGGCCGCGCAGCTGGCGGTCGACTCGGCGGCTTTGGTGGCGCTCGGTGCCGATCACCAGCAGGCCGCCCAGCTCGCGCACCCCTTCGCCCAATTTGATGTCGGTGCCGCGACCGGCCATGTTGGTGGCGATAGTGACGGCGGCGCGCTGGCCCGCGCGGGCCACGATCTCAGCCTCCTGCTGGTGGAGCTTGGCGTTGAGCACCGTGTGGACGATGCCGCTCCTCTTGAGCATACGGGAGAGCACCTCGGATTGCTCGACCGAGACGGTTCCGACCAGCACGGGCTGGCCCTTCTTGTTCGCCGTCTCGATCTCCTTCAGCACCGCGTTGTATTTATCGCGCCGGGTCTTGAAAATGGAATCGTTCTTGTCGATGCGGATACAAGGGCGGTTGGTCGGGACGACCTGCACGGTCAGCTTATAGATGTCATGGAACTCGGTCGCCTCGGTCTCGGCCGTGCCGGTCATGCCCGCGAGCTTCTCATACATGCGGAAATAATTCTGGATCGTGACCGTCGCATAGGTGCGCGTCTCACGCTCGATGGTGACGTTTTCCTTGGCCTCGACAGCCTGATGCAGTCCGTCGGACCAGCGGCGGCCAGGCATGACGCGGCCGGTGTTTTCGTCGACGATCATGACCTTGCCCTCGGCCACGACGTATTGCACGTCGCGCTCATAGAGCGAGTAGGCACGGAGCAGTTGAGAAATGGCGTGGATTTCCTCGGAAATCTGGGCGAATTCCTCCTGCATGGCGGCGCGGCGCGCCTCCTTCTGCTCGGGAGTCGGCCCCTGCTCGCGTTCGAGGTCACTAAAGGCGGTCGCGAGGTCGGGCAAAGTGAACGCGTCCGGGTGATCGGGGCGGAGCAGTTTGCGACCGATCTCGCTAAGATCGGCCTGATGCTGGCGCTCGTCGATCGCGTAGAAGAGCTCCTCCTTGAGCTGGAAAAGTTCGGTCTTCTGGAAGTCGGAGTTGTATTCGACCTCGGTCTTGTCGAGCAGCTTGCGCCATTCAGGCGTCTCCATCAGCCCCCGCAGGAGCTTGTTCTGGGGATTGCCGATCTTGACCTGCAGCATACGCAGCGCGGCTTGGGCGCGGTCCTCGGGGGTGAGCGGCTCTTTTTTGAGGAGGGTCTGGGCCTCGCCAATGAAGCGGTTGCACAGGCGGGTCTGCTCCTGCACCAGCCGGGCGACCTGAGGCTGGAGACGGGTGTAGGGTTGTTCGCGCTCGATCGGCGCGGGGCCGGAGATGATCAGCGGAGTGCGGGCCTCATCCACGAGGATGGAGTCGATCTCATCCACGATGCAGAACCAGTGGTCGCGCTGCACCTGGTCCTCTTTACGCGTGGCCATGCCGTTGTCGCGGAGGTAATCAAAACCGAACTCGGACGCGGTGCCATAGGTGATATCGCACCCATACATCTGGCGGCGGACGTCGGGCGACATCTGCTGCTGGATGCAGCCGACCGAGAGCCCGAGGAAACGATAAAGGTAACCCATCCACTCGGAGTCGCGGCGCGCGAGGTAGTCGTTAACCGTGACAAGCTGGGAATTACGCCCGGTGAGAGCGTTTAGATACATCGCCGTGGTGGCGACGAGGGTCTTGCCCTCGCCCGTGGCCATCTCGGAGATGCGACCCTGGTGCAGGGCGATACCGCCGATGAGCTGCACATCGAAGTGAACCATGTTCCACTCCAGCTCCTGCCCGCAAACCTGCCCCTTCATGCCCACCAGACGGCGGGCGGCGTTCTTTACCGCCGCGAAGGCCTCTGGGAGGATGGCGTCGAGCGCGGCGTTCTTGTCGGCGGCGGCGGCGATGCGGGCCTTGAACTCCGCCGTCTTGGCCCGCAGCTGGTCGTCGGTCAGCGCCTTGTAGGCCTCGTCGAACTCGTTGATTTTAACGACGAGAGGTTTGGCGCGCTCAATGAACTTGCGGTAATGACGACCGGCAAAACGCTTGAAGAAAAACGACAACATGGAACCGCAAATCGTAGAGCGGCCCTCCCCCTTGGCAAACGGCAAATCAGCAGGGGTTGCCAAGCCGGACCCCTATAATCTAGGCCTTAAAACCGATCCACATCGCGCACCCGCCGGCCGTTTTCTCCCTTGTTCCACTTGACCGCGGCCCGCATACCGAACCCTGCCCGGGTGGCAATCCCATGAAAGACCTTCCCCCTGACGTGCCCCGTCTAGACCCCGTTCCGTTTATCATCGCCGACATCGTCTTAGTCGGCTGCGCGACCTTCATAGGCGTTCAGGCTGACGCACCGCTGGGGGCCGCACCGCTTGCGGCCATCGCCGCCTGCGTAGGCCTCGGTGCAATCGCCGGGCTCTACCCCTTTGTCATCAACCACGCACGCCGCCAGGAGGAGGCCCTTCAGGACCGCGCCAACCAGATCGAGGCCCTCGCCCGCACGGTCGCCGCCTCCGCCGAGCAGATCAGCATCGTTGCCGCCAGCCTGCCTGCCGTCGCGGACAATGCCGCCCGCCAGCTCAAGGCCGCCGAACAACTCCCCGCCGCCCTAGAAAGCCAGTTGCAGACGCTGCAGCTCCAGGTCTCTACCACCACCAACGAGGAAAATACCGCCCTTCGCCAGCAACTCGAGACCCTGCGCTCCGCCGAGACGAACAAACTCGTTGCCGCTCTCGATAAACTAAACCGCTTCACCCAAGATATCACCCGGCTGGAAACCCTCGCGACCAGCCACACCGCCACCCTCGACGAGACCCTCGCCCGGTTGCCCCGTCTGGCCGAGACCTTCGCCGGGCAGGCCACCACGACCCTTCGCCGCGAGACCGCCCAAGCCAACTCCATCCTCGAGGCCGCAGCCGATTCGACCCGGCTCAAAATCGAAGCCTCCGCCCAAGCCTGCCAAGCCACCCTCGTCGCCGCAACGGAAGCCGCCCGCGCCACCCTCGAACGCGCCATACAGGATGTCACCACCACCCTGACGGCCGCCCTCCCGCCCGCGCCGCCACCCAGCGTGGTCACCCCCACCAGACCAGACTTTACCGCACCGGAACCGGTCAACCCAGAGCCTGCAAACGGGCTGATAGACGACGCTGGCCTCGATGAACCCACTCCCGCTGGCCTGAGCGAAGACGCCGAAGAGCAGGCACTTACCCAGCCCCCCCCGCCGCCCAATTCATCACCAACCCCGGCACCCGAGCCATCGGAAAGCACCCCAGGGCTTCCGCTAACCCTGCCGCCAACCGGAACCGCGAGCGAACCAGAAAACTCGACGGAGCCGGAAACCGAACCGGCCCACATCGAGCCCGCCTTGTCAAATGACGGTTTCACCCGGCTCATCGCAACCGCCTACATCGGCATCGGCAATAAACTGTTCATTCGCGGTGACGGCCCCGGCCTTCGGCGCGACAAGGGCGTCCCCCTCCAATTTATTTCGATCGGTAAGTGGCGCTGGGAAAGTGCCGAGTTGCTGTTCCCGGCCAAGGTCCGGCTCTACAAAAACGATCAGGTCGAGTGCACCACCCTGGGCGAATTCGCTCTCGATCCGGGCCACCATCACGAGGTCAACGCCAACTTCTAAACACCCCCGCTGGCACGTTTGCTTGACGGCCGCAGGCACGGGCGCTCTACACAGCACAGTGATCTTCTGTTCCTCCGCCTCCGTGAAAGCCTCCGCCCACGTCGTATCCGTGGTCGTGGCAATTTCCGTGTCTGTAACGGGCACACCGCGAGGCTAACGAAAGCAACCCACTTTCCGCCCCCTCCGGTGACCACCGGAGGGGGTTTTTGTTTTAGGACAAAACCCCGGCCTCCGGGGAAAATCGAAGGGGGTGGCCACCTCTCCAAAGCCACCACCCATGACCAACCAAGACCCGACCCTCCCGCCGCTCGCCCTCGCGCTCGGCCGCCTCCGCCAGCCTCGGCCCGCCCCTCGCGCAGCCTGGCCCTTTGCACTGCCCACCGAAAAAACCCCACTGGACGGCATCACCACGACCAGCCCGGCCCATGATTTTCTCCGGATGCTGCCGGAGCCCGCCCTGAGCGGCGAACTTCCGCCCCCGCGCCCCACCCTCGTAACGCCGCAAAACCGCCCCTATTGGTTTGATTTGTAAACACGCAGAGGCGCAAAAAATCCCCAGACCCTAGGGTTGGGGATAGAAAGTGGCTGCCCGACTAGGACTCGAACCTAGACAAAGCGAGTCAGAGTCGCTTGTGCTACCATTACACCATCGAGCAGTAATAACCGAAAAAACCTTGGGGCAAGAATGACGGCGGCTGGAGCCGGCGACTGGATTTGAACCCGCAACCGCCTGTTTACAAAACAGGTGCTCTACCGTTGAGCTACACCGGCGACTAGTGCCGTTGATGCTGCCAAGGACTAAAAAGAACACCGCCAGATAGGCTGAACCGACGGAAAGTGGTGGTTCCCCCGGGACTCGAACCCGGAACCAATTGATTAAGAGTCAACTGCTCTACCATTGAGCTAGGAAACCAAAAAACGGAAGGGAGAACAGTCCGGTCGAAGGCCCCCCTGTCAACGCCGTTTTATCCCAAAAACCAAAGTTCACCGAATTTGCCCTTGCCACGCCTCGCGCCGTTCTCTGCGTTCTTCCACCCTTCCCATGCAAAAGACCAAGAAGTCCGTCGCCAAGCGCTTCAAGCTGACCGCCAAAGGTAAGCTCGTGCGCCGCACTCCCGGCTTCCGTCACCTGCTTGCCTCCAAGAGCACGAAGTCCAAACGTCGTGCCTCTCGGGACAAACTGGTGGCAGAAGGCCACGCCGCGCCCCTGAAGCGCTGTCTCCCGTTCGGCCTGTAATTCCACAGCCGCACTCAACCCTAAACCGCCTGGCGGGTGATCCCAACGAGACGACCCGCCGGCCCAAACCAGAAAAAATACCAACATGCCTCGTGCCACAAATGCCGCCGCTTCCCGCCGTCGCCGGAAGAAGGTCCTCGGTTACGCCAAAGGTTACTTTGGCAACAAGTCCAAGCTCTTCCGCTACGCGAAAGAAGCCGTCCACCACGCCTGGCTCTACGCCTTCCGTGACCGTCGCAAGAAAAAGAGTAACTTCCGCGCCCTCTGGGTCGTCCGCCTCAACGCCGCCGCCCGTGCGAACGGCATGAGCTACAGCCGCCTCATCGAAGGTCTGAAAGCCGCCAACATCCAGCTCGACCGCAAGGTCCTGTCGGACATCGCTATCCGCGATGAGGTTGCCTTCACCTCCTTGGTCGGCAAAGCTCAAGACGCGCTCAAGGCCAAGGCCGCCTCCGCCAAGGCCGCCTGAGCGCCCCTCGCTTGCGCGAGCCACCCCGGCTCGCACCCCCCTCGCTCTCCGGAGGACGGCCCTTAACCAAGGCGCCGTCCTCTTTTTTTGCCCGCTTGCTCAGCCCGTCGGCTCCCCGCCGTCCCCCGCTCCCCGCCCGTCCATGCAAGACCAACTCGCCGCCCTCCTCGCCAAAGCCTCCGCCGAACTACCATCCCTCGCCTCACGCCCCGATTTCGAGGCGGCCAAGGCCCGTTACGTCGGCCCCAACGGCGAACTCACCGGACTCATGAAGCAAATGGGCGCCGTGCCCAAGGAACAGAAGCCGATCGTCGGCAAACTGGTGAACGAGGCCAAAACCGCCCTGCAGGCCCATCTGGACGCCGCCCTAGCCCGACTGGAAAGCGCCGAACTCGCCGCCCGCCTCGGCCCCGCCGTCGACCCCACCCTGCCCTCGCCCGACCGCGGGCCCGGCACCCACCACCCTCTCACCCTAGTCCGCGAAGAAATGACCCGCATCCTGCGCAAGGTCGGCTTCACCGTCGTCGAAGGCCCCGAGGTGGAGACCGAGTATTATTGCTTCGACGCCCTCAACACCCCCGCCGACCACCCGGCGCGCGATGCCCAAGATACATTTTACCTACCGGCCTCCGCCCGCTTCGGCAACGTCTCCAAGAAAAATCCCGGCGAACGCTACCTGCTCCGCACCCACACCAGCTCCGTCCAGATCCGCACAATGCTGAAGGGCACGCCACCTATTCGTATCGTATCCCCGGGCCGCGTCTACCGCCGCGACACCACCGACGCCACCCACTCGGCAAACTTCCACCAGTTGGAGTGCCTCTACGTGGATAAAAACGTCACCGTCCGCGACCTGAAGGCGCTCCTCGATTACATCTTCGCCTCCCTGCTCGGCAAGGATACCAAGACACGCTTCCGCCCCCACTACTTCGGCTACACCGAGCCCAGCTTCGAAGTGGACCTGTCCGCCACCCATCTGCCCAAGGTAAACAAACCTTGGATCGAAATCGGCGGCTGCGGCATGGTGGACCCCGTGGTGTTCCAGGACGTCGGCTACGACCCCGAAGTCTGGAGCGGCTACGCCTTCGGCATGGGCCTCGAGCGCCTCGCCATGCTGCTCTACGGAATCGATGACATCCGTTATTTCTACCAAAACGACGTCCGCTTCCTCCGCCAATTCGCCTGAATTTCAAAATAGTAAGCGCAAAGACGCGAAGGTGCGAAGTTTCGAGCCAAGTTCAGCCACTGTTTCTTCTCTCCGATTTTAGCGACTTCGCATCTTTGCGCTTCAACCATTCCGTCCATCTTTCTCCCGTGAAACTCTCCCGCTCCTGGCTCCAAGACTACGTCGACCTGTCCGGCATCACCGATGACGATATCTCGCGGGCCATCACCTTCCTCGGCTTCGAGGTCGAGCAAGTCCTGCGCACCGGCGCGCCCCGCTTCGATCTCGTGGTCGCCGGCCGCATCCTCACGCGGGATAAACACCCGAACGCGGACAAACTCTCCATCTGCACCGTCGACGTAGGCCCGGCGCACGGTGGCGCCCGCACCATCGTCTGCGGCGCGCCTAATTGCGATGCCGGCAACCACGTGCCCGTCGCCCTGCCCGGCGCCGTGCTCCCCGGCGATTTCGTGATCAAAGAGGCCAAGGTCCGCGGCCAGGCCTCCTCCGGCATGCTGTGCTCTGCCAAGGAGCTCACCCTCGCCGAGGATTCACAGGGCCTGCTCGTGCTCGCCGGCGAACCCGCCCCCGGCACGCCGCTGAACGAACTCCTCCCGCCCGGCGACGTGGTGTTCGACATCGAGATCACCCCCAACCGCCCCGACGCCCTGAGCCACCTCGGCGTCGCCCGCGAACTCGCCGCTTGGTTTAAAAAAGAACTACGCTACCCGGCAGTCAGCTTCACCCCCGCCGCCATCTCTGCCGACGCCCGCCCCGACTTGCTCGCCTACGTGCGCGTGCTCGCCGAGACCGAGTGTCCGCTCTACACCGCCACCGTCGTGACCGGCGTGAAGGTCGGCCCTTCGCCCGAGTGGCTGCAACGCCGCCTCGCCGCCGTCGGGCTGCGCCCGATCAACAACATCGTCGATATCGGCAACTACGTTATGCTCGAATACGGCCAGCCCGTGCACGCGTTCGACGCCGCCCGCCTCGCCGGCGCCGAGTTGATCGTGCGCCGCGCCGCCGAAGGCGAAAAAATCACCACGCTCGACGGCAAGGCGCACACCCTCTCCGCCGGCTTGCTGGTGATCGCCGACGCCCAGAAACCCGTGGTCATTGCCGGCGTGATGGGCTCGGCCGGGGCCGGTGTCACCATCTCCACCACCGACCTCGTGCTGGAGGTCGCCCACTTCAAACGCCAGGCCGTCCGCGCCACGTCCAAACGCCTCGGCCTCGCCTCCGATTCGTCCTACCGTTACGAGCGTGGTGTCGACGTGCATTCGCTCGATGAGGCCGCCCATCGCTTCATCGACCTTATCCTCGCCCACACCGGCGGGCGCGTCGCCGGCCCCATCCACCGCGTCGGCGCAGTCGCACCTTGGGAACGCGAGATCACCGTCACTCCGGCCTACCTCAATGAGAAACTCGGCTTCGAGATCCCCGCCGCCGAGATGCGCGCTGCCCTCGAATCACTTGAGCTCGTCGTCACCCGCGAGGAACCGACCGCGACCCGCGGCCCCGCCTGGACCTTCTCAATCCCAAGTTGGCGCGACGATCTTGACCGGCCCATCGACCTCGTGGAGGAAGTCGTTCGTCTCCACGGCACCGAAAAAATTCCCACCTCCGTGATCACCGCACCCGGCCTCGTGGGTAACGATGATCCGATCGTGCTCTTTAACCGCAAGGTCGCCGAGGCCTTCGTCGGGCAAGGTTTCAACGAGTGCGTGAACTACACCCTGCGCCCGGCCAAGGAGGTCGCCGCCTGGGCCCCGCCCGCGCAAGTCGAGGCCCTCGCCCTCGCCAACCCCTTCGTCGAGGACCAATCCCACCTTCGTCCCACCCTTGTGAGCGGCTTGCTCGCATCCCTGCAACTCAACCAGGCCCGTGGCGTCGCCGCCTCTCGCCTCTTCGAGACCGGCCGCGTGTTCCTTGAGCGCAACGGCTCGCTCTCCGAGTGTGTCGCCGCCGCGTTCGTGATCGCCGAGGAGACCGGAGAGCGCTCCTGGCGCCCGCGCGAGGCGGCCGATTTCTACACCGCCAAACGCCACGCCGCCTCCCTCGCCGCCCTCGCCGGGATCGAACTGGAACGCCAGCCCACCGCCCTGGTCGCGGCGCCCGCCCTCGGCTGGCAAACCGGCCACGCCGCCTCCGCGGGGGATATCCGCCACGGCTGGACTGCGACCTTTGGGCTAGTCGATCTCGCCCACCTCAAGACTCTCGGCCTCACTGGTAAAGTTTACGCAGGCTTCTTCGCCATCGTGTCGGAAAAAGTCGAGGCCGACGCCGATCGCCGTAGCTACAAGCCCTTCGGCCTGCACCCCGCGGCCCTGCGCGACCTCGCCCTCGTCGTGCCCGCTTCCACGCCAGCCGCTGAGGTGCAAAAAGCCGTCGCCAAACACGCCCGCGCCGCCGCCGGCCAAACCTTCGCGCTCGAGAGCGTTGAATTGTTCGACCTCTACACCGGCAAGGGCGTGCCCGAGGCGCACCAGAGCCTCGCCTACGCCCTGACCTTCCGCGCTCCCGACCGCACTCTGACCGACGACGAGGTCAACGCCGCCTTCAACCGCGTGCAGGCAGACCTCACCGCCGCCGGCTTCCAAATCCGTAAATAAGCGACCAAACCCACGCCACTCATGTCCTCCCCGCACATCGACATCGACCACCTCGCGACCCTTGCCCGTCTAGCCCTGACGCCGGAGGAGAAAGCCCGTTTCACCGCCCAACTGGGCGACATTCTGGGCTACGTCGAGCAGCTTAAAAAAGCGAACATCGACGGCGTGGAACCCACAGCCCACGCCACGCCGATCTTTAACGTCCTCCAAGCCGACGAGCCTCGCGCCGGGTTGTCCGTCGAAGATGCGCTGCGCAACGCGCCCGCGCAGCGGGACAACATGTTCGTCGTCCCGCGGGTGGTCGAGTAGGCTGGGGCCTCAGGGCTGGCTGACGCGCAGACGGAGGAATTTGAGCGGCTCGCCCGCCGTGAAGGTCACCGCGGCACGGCGGATTTCGTAGGCACCTTGGTCCGAAACCAAAGTATCCGTGATGCCCGCCGTAGACCAAGCCGGCGTCCCAGCGAGGTTGGCCGTCCACTCGGCGACGCCACTCACGCCGCTCAGCGCCTTGCTCCGGCGGTAGTCCATCCGCAGTTCGGAGCCAACGACGGACACCTGCGGAGCGCCCGCATCGGAAACGATGGCATTCAGGCCAAGGAAATACTCGAGAAGATTGGGTAACCCGTCCGCATCCGGATCGGCCGTGGCGGCAGGATCGGCGAGACCGGCCGCCCAAACAGCAAAAGTAGGCGCGGTGACGGTGAGCGTGCCCGGCTGATAGGAGACGGCGTAGTTACCCAACGCGAAAGTCCCGCCGGTGGCACCGGAAGGCGTGATGACATAGGTGCCCACCGCATCGTTGGCAGCTGTGCCGCCACTACCCACGAGGGTTACCGCGCCGACCGTTTCGCCCAAGACGAGACCGTTCGCGTTAAATGCCGTAGTGCCCAGGGTCAGCGTATTACCGAAGGGCTTAACGCGATCTTGGGCGGTGATGACAAGCGCCCTGGCTGCCACCGTGCTGGCGACCGTCGCCACATTGACGCTGGTGGCGCCGGCGCTGGAGCAGACGACGTTACCCGAATACGTGCCTGCCGTTGTCCCAGCCGCCAGCCGCAAGTAAAGGGGGGTGGCATTCACTGTGCCCGCCGCGCCGACCGTCTGGGTGGAGGCGTAGCCGGAACCTCCGCCAGCGGTCTGGGAAACCTCGAAGCCGGCTGGTGGAGCCACGAGGATGGCTGCGGTAAGATTCGCACCCGATACCGTGAAAGAGGCCGGACTGGCCGAGGCCGCGCCGTAGGTGGCGCCGACCGCGGAAAGCGTGCCGCTGGCGGAGATCACGGGGGGGGCGGTCTGGCCGGTTGTGGCAATCACCACATCATCGATAAAGGCCCGCTTCGCAGTGGTGCTGATCGTGATGACCGTGCTTGAAGTGCCGCCGGTGAAGTTGACGGTCTTGCTCTCGAAGGTGCCGGCCATGGCTTGCGTATAGGTGACGGCCTGGGTGGTCTGACCGGTGGCACCGACGGTGATGCTGCCCTCCACGTTGGTCCATCCCTTGACCTTGAACGTCACGGTAAAGACTCCGCCGCCAGCGCTCAGGTCGAGGGCCTTGGTGGTGATAGAACCAGTTGCGGAGGAGCTGCCTAGTTTAACCGCGCCTCCAGCTTGATAGGCTTTCACTAAAGTGGCCGCGGGAAAGTTCGTGTTTCCTGCCCAGGCGGTGGACGACCCACTTGTGGTGGTATTGTCGCCAGCGGTTAGCGTGGCGAAATCCTCAGACAAGGCAGTGGCGCCTCCTCCGCCTCCTCCGCCGGCGGCGATGGTGATCGTGAGGGTCGCGGTGCCCGTGCCGGTGGCGTTGGTCGCTGAAATCGTAACGCTGGAGACTGCGGCGGTGGTGGGTGTGCCGGAGATAAGACCGGTGGCGCTGTTGACACTCAGGCCAGCAGGCAGGCCAGTGGCCGCGAAGGAGACCGGCGTGTTGCTGGCAGCGATTTGATAACTAAAGGCCTGGGAAACCGTGCCGCTAGCCGTGGTGGCACTGGATATGACGGGGGCGGCAGGTTGGCCCGCGGTCGAATTGCGCGGGTTGGGCGCGGCGGCGGAGAAGTCGGCGGCATTATTAGCGGTATCGGTAGCCCCGCCGCCGGCACGGAAGAGTGCGGTAGTAGTGGTCAGCGCAGGCGCGGCGGAGCCTTCGTAGGCGTTGGCCGTGCCATAGCCGACGAGGTCTAGCAGGCCGGTCTGGCCGACTGGAGTGGAACCGGTGAATGCCGTGGAGCTGTTGGAGAGGGCGACTTTGCCTTTAGTGCCGCTCATGTTGATCGTGCCCGTGGCGTCGGCGGTGGGAAGGGCGCTGCCAGTGGCTCCGCCGCTCGCGAGTTTAACGAGATAATATTTACCCGGCGCTATCGTGCCGCTGAGCGCGGTGGTTTGCCAAGTGCTGCCAGAGGCGGACGAATACTGGACAGACCAACCGGCGAGGCTGACGCTCGTGGCCCCCCGGTTGTAGAGTTCGACGTAGTCTGAGTTATAGGTAGCCCCCGAGTTGCCGCCTCCGCCGAAGATCTGGCTGATGAGGATGGGGTTTTGGGTGACGGTAAACGAAGTCGCGCTGGTGGCCGTGCCGTATGGCGTGGTCACGGTCAAAGTGCCGGTGGTGGCGGTGGCGGGCACGGTGGCGGTGATCGACGTGGCGGAGACGACGGTGTAAAGGGCGTCAACTCCATTGAATTTAACGGATGAAACGCCGGCGTAGTTCGTGCCGGTAAGGGTGATGGTATCGCCGGCGGTTCCGCTGGCGGGATCGAAGGAAACGATCGTCGGGGTGCCGTCGCCGGTGAGCACGGTGAGATTGGCGATAGCAGAGGTGCCGATGGCGCCCTCGGTGTCAGTAGCCTTGGCGGTCAGCGTGTAGGCACCGGCGGCAGGAGGTGTCCAGCTCAGGGTGTAGGGCGCGCTGTTAACACGGCCAAGTGAGGTGGAGCCGTTAAAAAACTCCACGCTGGCGACTACGCCGGCACCGCCGCCCACGATTTTATCCGTAGCGGTGGCCGATAGGGTGACCGGGATGTTGGGCAAAAGGACGGTGCCATCCGCAGGCGTATCAAGGGTGACCACTGGCGCGGGATTGGTTTCGACGTTGGTGCCGCCCGTAACCGCGAGGGAATACACTTGGGCCGCTCCGGTAAGCGTGCCCGGGAGAGTCACCGTGATGGTGTAGCTCCCGGCCTGAGCGGGAGCCGCGATGTAAACCTGCTCGACGTTGTCCACGTGGTTCACGCCCGTTGTGGCAGGCAGCTGCATCGACGCATCCGTCCACGTGCCGACAAAGGGCATGACATAGGGTAATTTGACGGTGGTGCCATCGGGGGCGGTGATCTTGAGATCGAGATCGTTCACCAGATTGGGCGTGCGCACATCGACTTGCGCAGCGATGGACGGATCGAGGGCGGTGCCAGCCGGATCAATCCAGCAGAGGGTGGCGCGGATTGGACTGACTCCATCCCAAGTGAAGACGTGGGTCTTGGTCTTGGCGGCGGAGGTAAGGGTGCCTTCAATCAGCTTGGGGCTGGCGAGACTGGCCTTGTGGGCGAGGATGAGATCGGCGGCGGCTCTGGCATTGAGGTAGCCCCAGCCGTATTGGTAATCGGGACCGGGGCGGCCCACGTCGTCGGCGGTGTTGATCAGCAGCGCCTTCAGCGTGCTGGCGCGGAGGCGCTGACCGGGAAATTCACGGGTGTAGAGCTGCTGCAGGAGTATAGAGGAGCCAACGGCGTTGGGCGTGGCCATGCTGGTGCCGCTGTAGGTGTCGTAGGAAGTGGTGCTGGCGGTGGTGCCCGCCGGGGGCGTGAAGGCCACGCTGGAGTAGAGATTAACTCCATTGGCGGTCAGGTCCGGCTTGATGCGGCCGTCGTCGCAGGGGCCCTCACTGGAAAAGTAAGCTAGCGTGCCGACGGCAGGATTGCGCACGCCCGAACTGACAGCGTCATCGCCGGCGGCAATGGTGATGATGTTTTTAGCAAGACCGTTGAAGGTGATCGATTGGTAGCCGCCTTTGGTGAGGAGGTAGTCCTGTTCGTTACCGGCGGCCCAGAAAATCTGGTAATATGGCAAGGCGACGGCAAGGGCGTCGGTGGTCTGGGCCTCGACCTCATAGGCGCCCATGTAGGGCACGTATTCGGCGGCCGTATTAAAACCGGCGCCATATGAATGGTTGGACACCGTGATCTTGGTCAAATCGGTCGCGATGGCCGCGCCGGCGGCGGTCATCTCGGTGTAGTCGTTGTTCCAATCGTAGGTATCAATGGCGACCTTGGGAGCCATGCCCTTGGCAAGCGGATCGGTGCCGGTGCCGCCGATAGTGCCGGCAACGTG
Organism: uncultured Verrucomicrobiota bacterium; assembly: GCA_903869675.1. Classification (GTDB taxonomy): domain Bacteria; phylum Verrucomicrobiota; class Verrucomicrobiia; order Opitutales; family Opitutaceae; genus IMCC26134_A. The sequence continues at coordinate 79,038 of CAIQAB010000029.1, forward strand.
CGTGGAGTGATCCGAATAGGTGGTGGCGCTGTCCTTGAGAAGGACGCGCGTGGTGGTGAATTCGCGATGGGTATTGCGCACCCGGGCCTCGTCCCAGATGCCGACTTTCATTCCAGTGCCGTCGAGACCATAGGGCGTGCCTTGGTCACGCAGTAGATTCGCACCGGTAGAAATGGCGGCGTTAACGTTGAGCGTTACCCGGTAGAGCGGCTTATCTCCGCGAAAATCATAGAGCACGGAGACCTTGCGCCCAGGCCCGTCAATTCGCACGGGGATACCCAAGCGCTCGGCCTTGGCTAGGGCGGCCTCGTGTTGCTCGTCCTGCAACTCGGACATGCGGGCGACGACCAAAGCCCTTACCTCTGGATCACTGAGATCGACATCGCGCAACAAGTCAGCCGGCGTGGTGGCGCGGGCCAAACGGACGGCAAGCGCATCGGCGGACCCGCCAGATACGGAGCGGGAAGCAACTAAGGCAGCAACCGGAACCTGATTTGATACAGAATTCAGGACGGCCGAACCGCCAGACGCATCGGCGGAAACGGGGACCGCATCGGTCTGCCCCTGTGGCGCAACATTCGAAGGCGCGTTGGCCGTGACTGAACCCTGCTCGGCGCGGGCGGAGGAACCGGAGCTGATCGCAACCGCAACCGGCGCCGGAAAGCTTCCCGAACCAAAGTGGACCGCCAAAAACGCGGCAATAAAAACGAAGGCGGAGAGAAAATGGCTATTTTTCACGTTTATAAAGAAAGCGAAGATTAAGGTGAAACCCGAACGTAACGTCAGGAATCGGCTGATCAGGAGCGTAACTCAGTTATTTGGTCTAAAAGCGAACACCTTCACTAATCTTCGCCTAAACGTTAAATACCGTCTTTTAAAGGAGGAATGGCCAGTCCGTGTGCAATAATACGCGCGCCGCAAACCCTTGGCCGCGACCACTCGACCAGCCCGCACATCCTTATTGTCCTCGCCGCCTCATAATCGGCATAAAGACGACTCACCTTTCACCGTGTCCGACACCCCGCTCCACTTCCAAACCGTCGCCGAGCTGTCCGCCTCGCTCGCGGCCGGCTCGCTCACCTCCGTCACACTCACTGAGGCCGTCATCGCCCGCACCCTCGCGGTCGAGGGTCAAGTGCAGGCGTTCAACTCCCATGACCGCGCAAGCTCACTCGAGCAGGCCCGGGCCTCCGACGCCCGGCGCACCGCCGGCCGCCCACTGGGTCCGCTGGATGGCATACCCATCGGTCTCAAGGATGTGATCGCGGTCCGCGACCAACCGCTCACCGCCTCGTCCAAAATCCTCGGCACTTTTGTCAGCCCCTACGACGCCACCGTGACGACCCGTCTCCGAGACGCCGGCATGATTCTTTGGGGACGCCTCAACATGGACGAGTTTGCGATGGGTTCCTCGACCGAAAATTCGGCCACCCGCATCACCGCCAACCCCCACGACCTGACCCGGATTCCCGGCGGCTCCTCGGGCGGCAGCGCTGCCGCCTTGGCCGCCGGCCAGCTCCCCGCCACCCTCGGTTCCGACACCGGCGGCTCGATCCGCCAGCCCGCCGCCCTTTGCGGCGTGGTCGGACTCAAGCCCACCTATGGCCGCGTGTCGCGCTACGGCCTCATCGCCTACGCTTCCTCACTCGATCAAATCGGCCCCTTCGGTCGCACCGTGGAGGACGTCGCGATGCTGCTCCAGGCAATCGCGGGGGCCGACGACCGCGACTCCACCTCGTTCCACACCCCCGTGCCTGATTACCGTGCCGCCCTGTCGGCACCCCGTGAACGCCCCTGGCGCATCGGCATACCCAAAGAATATTTCGGGGCCGGGTTGGACCCCGAGGTCGCCGCCGCCGTGCAAACCGCCATTGCCCATTATCAGGCGCTCGGCGCCGAGATCTGCGAAGTCTCGCTGCCCCACACCGAATACGCCCTCGCCGCCTACTACATTATCGCCACCGCCGAAGCCTCCTCAAACCTAGCCCGCTTCGACGGCGTGCGCTACGGCCATCGCAGCGCCGAGGCGGAGACCTTGCTCGACATCTACTTCAAATCCCGCGCCGAGGGCTTCGGCTCCGAGGTGAAGCTGCGCATCATTCTCGGGACCTACGTTCTCAGTTCGGGCTACTACGACGCTTACTACGGTCGTGCCCAGAAAGTCCGCACCCTCATCCGCGAGGATTTCATCCGCGCCTTCGACAAGGTAGACGTCCTCCTGACTCCCACCGCGCCCACCCCCGCCTTTAAACGCGGGGAAAAATCCGCCGACCCGCTGGCGATGTATCTGGCGGATATCTACACCATCGGCGTGAACCTTGCCGGACTGCCCGCGATCAGCGTGCCCTGCGGCTTCACCACCGCCGGACTGCCCATCGGCCTGCAACTCATCGGCCGCCCCTTCGCCGAGGCCGACCTCCTCGCCGCCGCCCACGCCTACGACTCCGCCCACGCCTGGTCCAAGCGCACCCCGAACCTCTAATTTTCACCCACTTAAATCGGGTTAACTTAATCCGCCTGATTTAATCCCGGAGTTCCAGCTTTTCACATTCCCCCGCCTTATCTGATGCAATACGAAGCCGTCATCGGTCTTGAAGTCCACGTGCAGATCAAGACCCGCTCCAAGATGTTCACGCGCGCCGCCGCCGGCTACGGCCGACCCGAGAATACTCTCACCGATCCTGTCGTGCTCGCCCTGCCCGGCGCCCTGCCGGTGATGAACCGCGCCGCCGTCGACGCCATCATCAAGGCCGGGCTGATGCTCGGCTGCGCCATCGCGCCAGTCTGCAAGTGGGACCGCAAAAACTACTTTTACCCCGATAGCCCGAAGAACTACCAAATCTCGCAATACGACCAACCCATCTGCGCCGGCGGCGCGGTGGAGATCGAGCTGCCCGGCCCCGCCCGCAATGTCATGGGGGAGCACAAATCCATCCCGCTCACCCGGATCCACCTCGAGGAGGACGTCGGTAAACTCAACCACGGCGCCGGCGGCTCGCTGATCGACTACAACCGAGCCGGCACCCCTTTGATGGAGATCGTATCCGATCCCGCCCTACGCTCCGCCGAGGAGGCCTACGCCTACCTGCAATCGCTGCGCACCAGCATAGTCTACGCCGGCATTTCCGACTGCGACATGGAGAAAGGGCAGCTCCGCTGCGACGCCAACGTATCCATCCGCCCGGTCGGCGAGACGCGCCTGGGGACGAAGGTCGAGTTAAAGAACCTTAACTCCATCGCCTTCGTGCGCGATGGCATCGCCCACGAGATCGCCCGGCAGCTCGCCGTCGTGAAAGCCGGCGGCGTGATCGTGCAGGAGACGCGCGACTACGACGGACTGACCGGCACCAGCCAGTCACTCCGCTCAAAGGAGATGGCGCACGACTACCGTTATTTTCCCGACCCCGATCTGATGCCGGTGAAGGTCGATGCCGCCTGGCAGGCTCGCCTCGCCGCCGAGCTGCCCGAACGCCCCTTCGACCGGCAGCGGCGATTCATGGCCCCCGAGACCGCGGGCGGCTACGGCCTGCCCTACACCCTGGCCAGCGTGCTCGTCCCCGACCGAGAGCTCTCCGACTGGTTCGAAGTCGCCGCCAAGCTCGCCGGCCCCGCGCTCGCCCAGCCCGTGGGCAACTGGATAGTCAATGACCTCCAACGTGAACTCGCCGCATCCAGCGCCGCACTCACCGACGCCAAAATCACGCCCGCCACGCTCGCCGGTCTGGTGAAACTCATCGCCACCGGCACGCTCCTGCAAAATGCCGCCAAGGCGGTTTTTGCGGAAATGTTTTCATCCGGGGAGTCCCCCGCCGCGATCGTCGACCGGCTCGGCCTCGCCACCGCGCCCACTGATTCTAACGAGCTCGAAAACTGGTGCCGGGAGAGCATCGCCGCCAACGCCAAGTCCGTAGCCGAGTTTAAATCCGGCAAAGAAAGCGCGCTCAACGGACTCAAGGGCCCGGTCATGAAAGCCGCGAAGGGTAAAGCCAACCCGAAGACGGTCGACGAAACCCTGCGCCGACTACTCGCCTCCGGCTAACCCGCCGGCCCGCGCAAACCTTCAAGGCTGTTCCGCCAAAAGCCGCCCGAGAAGACGCAGAAGTTTGCACCCCGCCAGTCGTTCCGCTTTCATGGTCCCATGAAGCGCCCCATTACCCCGGTCTCACGTCGGCAGGTTTTACAATCGCTAGGCCTCGGCGCCGCCGTGCTTGCCTTCATCCGACCCCAGGCTTTTGGCGCCCTTCCGCCCAGCTCCGAAGCGACCCTCCAGCCCTTTACACTGCCTCCTTTGGGCTATGCTTACGATGCCCTCGGGCCCTACATCGATGCGAAGACGATGGAGATCCACCACACCAAACACCATCAGGCCTACATCAATGCCGCCAACAAGGCCCTGGAGTCCCGGCCCGACTTACGCGAACTGTCCGCCGAACAAATCATCGCCCGTATCAACGCCTTCGAGGAACCCCTCCGCACCACCCTTCGCAACCACGTCGGTGGACACCTGAACCACAGCTTTTTCTGGAAAATCCTCGCCGCCCCGACCGACTACCCGGCGGGCCCGTTGCAAGCCGCCATCGCCGGACGCTTCGGCTCACTCGATGCCTTTCAAAAAGAGTTCACCTCCGCTTGCCTGGCTCGCTTCGGCAGCGGGTGGTGCTGGCTGATCGTAAAGGACGGCGAACTGGATATCATCACCACCCCCAATCAAGACACCCCGCTCCTCGAGCGATGCCAGCCCCTCATCGCGCTGGATTTGTGGGAACACGCTTACTACCTGAATTACCAAAACCGACGCTACGATTACGTGCAGGCCTTCTGGAAAGTGCTGAACTGGAACACCGCAGAGGCCCTCTACACCGCCGGCGGCTCGCTCTAAACCTCCGCCCGCTTTTTCCGCACCCTGCCAGCCTGCCCCTGCTCGCGAGCCACACCGACTGAGGCCCCTGGCCTCAGATCTTCACCTGCCTGTTACGGGATCCGAGCGCCACTGCTCCACCGGTATTCTTGGCGAAAAATTCCAGCACATGAGTCACATTTTCGTAACCATTTGCCCGCAGTTGCTGCTCAACCGCACCAATCAACTCGGCCAGACGCGTGCTAGTTGCCGTATCAAGTGCCTGAATATCACCAGTTTCCTTCGATACGACATGATAAACCGCATCATTGCGGTCGCTTAGCTGATGAAGACTCGTGCCGTTATGCAGGAACGAGCGCCGCACGATACCGATGTCCTCAAACGCACCCAAACAACGATAAACCGTCACAAGATCACACGATTTGCCGTCAAGCTGGGTATGAATCTTTTCGATACTGATGGGCTGAACGCTGTTAATCAATATGTTGATTATAGCGATACGCGGTTGGGTAATGCGTAAGCCCGCCCCGCGCAGGCGGTCGCAAGCAAGCGAAAGCCGCGACCCGACCGCTTCGTGGTCGTCTGCAGAACCGTTCAGGGGATGATTGGTCTGAGTCGAAGATATCATAGGATAATAAGAAATAAATAAACAAAACAGCCTGTTACAATTCTAACATGTAAATTGAAAAAGCTGCATTTTTCTAGCAGGATCTTGTGAATTAACATCCCCTGATACACGGTGTAAATTTTTAACAATCAACACTCGGCGAAGCATTGCACCGGGTGATATTCCTGCCTTCACTCTATCTCTAAAATGGCCGATTTAGACTTTGCACAAATTGTCACCCTGATCCGCAAAGAAGATCCGCGGTTTGATCGGCAGGCCTATAAGTTCGTGTGCGACGGCTTGGAGCACGCGGTCAAGGAGCTGAAAAAAAAGGACGCCGCCCGCGCCAAAATCTCCCGGCATGTGAGCGGCCAAGAGCTCTCCGAAGGCCTGCGCACCTACGCCCTCGATCAATTCGGCCCGCTGACCAAGACCGTGTTGAATTCCTGGGGTTTGCACGAAACCATTCATTTCGGCGACATCGTTTATAACCTAATAGAATATAATATGTTCAGTAAAACCGAGGCCGACCGGCGGGAGGATTTCTTGGATGTTTTCGACTTCGACACCGCCTTTGTTACCCCTTTCCAGCCCCGGGCTCGCAGGCTGCCGATGCCGAGCTTTGCAGAAAGCGAATAAGCGGGACCGCACCAGCCCGACCTTGCTCCACCCCCAAGTCCGCAACCATGCCCTCCCTGCTTACGCCCGCTGACCAACGCCTGCTTGAACGCCTCTGGGCGCAACCCGTCCACCGTGTCGAACTGCCCAATGGCGTAGTCGTCCTAGTCCAGCCCGACGACGCCGCGCCCGTAGTATCCGTCCAGGTCTGGGTCCGCACCGGGAGCCAGCACGAAGGCGCCCTGCTGGGCGCTGGCCTCTCCCACTACCTCGAGCACCTCCTGTTTAAAGGGACGCCGACCCGCGCCGGCCGCGAGATCTCCGCGACCGTCCAGGCCCACGGCGGCTCGATCAACGCCTACACCACCTACGATCGCACCGTCTACCACATAGACCTGCCCGCGCCCCACCTGGAAATCGCGGTCGATCTGCTCGCCGACATGGCCCTGCGCAGCACTTTGCCGGCCGAGGAGGTGGCGCGCGAACGCGACGTCATCCTGCGGGAGATTGCCATGGGTGATGATGATCACGATCGCCGCCACTGGGACGCCCTCGCCCGCACCGTGTTCAAACAACACCCCCTGCGCGAGCCCGTGATCGGCCACCGCGATGTGTTCTCCGCCGTCACCCGCGACGAACTGCTGGCGTATTACCAAGAACGCTACGCACCCAACAACCTAGTGGTCGTGGTCGCCGGCGATGTCTCCGCCGAAACTGCCCGCGCGAGTGTGGAAAAACACTTCGGCGCCGCGCCCCGCCGACGCCTCGCTCCGGTCTTTCAGCCCTCCGAGCCCACCCAGCTCGCACCCCGCATCTACCGCGAGACCGGCGAGGTCGAGCAATCACGCGGCGCCCTCGCCTGGCCCACCGTCGCCCTCACCCACCCCGACGCTCCCTTGCTCGACCTGCTGGCAGTCGTCATCGGCTACGGCGACAGTTCTCCACTCTGGCGAGAGCTACGCGAGAAACGCCGCCTCGTGCACAGTATCGACGCCCACCACTGGTCCCCGGGCGAAGCCGGACTCTTCGCGCTCTTCTTTACCTGCGATCCAGACAAACGTGCCGCCGCTGAAAAAGCCGCCCGCGCCGAGTTGGACCGCTTGTCGGAAAAAGGCGGCTTCACCCGCGCCGAACTCGCCCGCGCCGTGCGCCAACTCGTCGTCGGCGAAATCGGCGGCCGCAAGACCGTATCGCGCCGCGCCGCCCGCCTCGGCTCGGCCGAAGTCATAGCCGGCGACCTCGACTTCAGCCGCACCTGGTTCGCACGCGTCGCCCGGGCCACCCCGAGCGACCTCCGCCGCGTGCTGCGAGAATGGCTGATCCCCGCCCGCGAAAACACCGTCTCGCTCGACCCCATCTCCAAACCCGCGACGAAAAAATCCGGCGTCGCCGCCCGAAAACCCGCGCCGACTTGGAAACTAAAGACTCTGCCCAACGGTGTGCGTCTGCTCCTGCGCCGCGATGACCGCCAGCCCAACCTCCACCTTCACCTGCTCTGCGAAGGTGGCCCGCTCCACGAGACCCCTGGCAAACGCGGCGCCTCCGCCCTGCTCGCCACCCTGCTGACCAAGGACACCGCCACGCGCGACGCCGCGGCGGTAGCCGCCGCCATCGAGGCGGTCGGCGGCAGCTTTTCACCCCTCCCGGGCAACAATACCCTCGGCCTCGCCCTGGAAGTCCTGCCCGGCGACGCCGCTCTCGCGGTTGAGTTGCTGCGCGACGCCGTGCTCACCCCGGCCTTCGCCCCGCGCACCTTTGCCGTCGAGCGCGACGCCGAACTCGCCCAGCTGCAGCAAGACGAGGACGACGTCGTCACCGCCGGCCACCGCCTCGCCCGCGCCCGGTTTTTCGGCTCACATCCCCTCGCTCTCGACGCCCACGGAGACCGCGCGGGCGTAGCCGCCCTCAAACCCGCCGACTTGCGCGCCCTGTGGGCCAAACTCTGCGTCGGCGGCAACATGGTCCTCACCGTCGCCGGTGATTTTGAAGAGAAGAAACTCGTGCCCGCGCTCTCCGCCTGGCTCGCGAAAATCCCCGCGGGCGACACCCCGGCCCGCCCCGCCCGCCACAAGCCCGCTCGAGCCGCCACCCACGCCAACGCCCGCGAATGCCAGCAGGCCCTCGTCTTCGATGCCTTCCCCGGCCCCGGCGCCCTCAACCCAGCCGACACCGTAGCCGCGGTCCTGCACGAGATCCTGAGCGGCATGGCCGCGCGTTTGTTTGAACGGGTCCGCGAGGAAAAAGGCCTGGCCTACTTCGTCAGCGCGAGCCGCGTGGTTGGCATCGAGGACGGGATGTTCTACCTCTATGCAGGCACCCAGCCGGGCAAGGAGACGGAGGTGCTGGCCGAGTTTGACGCCGAGCTCGCCCGGCTCGCCTCCGGAGGCATTGAGCCCGCGGAACTGGCCCGGGCCGTCACCCGCCTCCAAGCCTCGCGCCGCATGCGCCTGCAAACCAACGCCGCGCACGCCGGCGAGGCCGCCGTCCGCCGATTGCTCGGCCTGCCTCTGGAAAGCCTCACCGAATGGGATGCCCGCCTCGCCGCCGTCGATCTGCCCGCGCTCGCCGCCTTCACCCGCACTTGGCTGGCCGCCGGCAAACGCCAGCGTCTGGTCGTGAGCCCGGGCTAGGTTATCCCCAAACTCCCTCCGCTCCCCCTCCCCATGACCACCTCGTCCTTCCCGCTCCGGCTCGCCGCCGCCGGACTGCTCGCCGCCAGCGCCCTTTTGCACGCGGAAACCCCCTCGCCCGTGCCCGCCTCCGTCCTCAAACGCTACGATAAAAACAAAAACGGCGTGCTGGAACCCGCCGAGGTAACCAAGTGGGAAGCGGACAAGGCCGCCGCCCGCGCCAAATACAAAACCGAGCGCGACGCCCTGCTCGCGAAATACGATACCAACCATGACGGTCGCCTGGATGAAGCCGAGACCGCTGACGCCAAGCTCGGCATGGAAAAAGAACGCGCCGAGCGGGTAGGCGAAAGAATCATGGCCCGCGCCGCCGCCGAAAAAGCCGCCCAAGAGGCCGAGGCGGCCAAAGCCGCCGCCCCGGCCACTCCCACCGCTTCCCCTGCGCCAGAAAAAACCACCGCGCCCAGTATGACCGAGGGCGGCGACACGATGATGCAGTGAGCGCCCCCCAAGCGCACCCCTTTAAAAAATGTCTGATCCCGGGGCTGTAAGCCGGGTTATGTAGCCGGCGCGTCGCCGCGCCGGTTGACGACCATTTCTCTCAACGCCGGCCTTGCGACCGGCCTGCCCGCCCCTCGCTTGCGCGGGGGCGGATGCGGCATACCCGCGACCATTGGACGAGCCGCCCGGTCGCCTATTTTGCCTTGCACCGGACGGGGTTTACCGTGCCGCCGATCTCACGATCGACGCGGTGGGCTCTTACCCCACCTTTTCACCCTTACCCTCGGGTTTCCCCTCGGGCGGTATATTCTCTGTGGCACTTTCCGTCGACGCACCTTGACGCGCGCCGCCTGGACTTGGCCCTTGCGGACCTCGGCCAGCATCCTGCCCTGCGGTGTCCGGACTTTCCTCTCCGACGAGGTTCTCTGCCGGACGCGGGCGCTTAACCCGCGTCTTGGGATGCGAAAGAACGTCGGAGCGGCCATCCACCCCGGGATCAGGCACGCAGTCTTTCCCATCCCTCCCCGCGCTTCAATCCGATTAAAAAACCGAAACCGGCGCAGCTGAACCACGGACCACCCGGATGAACACGGATTGGCGGTCTGTATCCGTGCCCATCCGTGAAATCCGTGGTGCGAACTTAGGTCTTAGGTCAATATGCCGACGGCCTCACGCGTAGTCCCAATACAGGATGCGCCCGCACTGGTCGCAGATGCCCAGCTTGGCCGGATCGGCGCTGCGCGAGCCCGACTCCGCCTCGCTGGAAACCTTCAAGTGGCACCCCCCGCACTTGCCGCCGCGCAACGGGGCGACGACCGGCCATTGGCGCACCGCCACCCGATCGTAAACCTTGGTCGCGAGTTCGGGCAGGCCGACGCGCGACTCGGCCGTAGCCGCCTTCGCCTCGACCAGCTCCGCCGCCAGATTTTTCTCCCGCTCCGCCAGCGTGACCAGCCGCCCCTCGTGCTTCGAAATGTTGCCCTTGAGCACGGCCTCGGCGTCCGCGAAGCGTTTTTTCGCCTCGTCGATCTGATACATCACCGCGAGCTCCTGCTCCTCGAGCCCGCCGATCTCCGCGACCATGGTGGCGATCTCCTTGCCGAGCGCGTGATACTCATCGTTTTTTTTCACCGAGAGCTGCTGGGTGCGATACTTGGCGAGTTTGGTCTCGGCCGAGCCGATCTCGGTCTCGAGCAGCTTTTTCTTCGTCTCCAACCCGCGCAATTCGTCGCGCGCGCCGTCAATGCCGGCCTTGTCGGCCGCGATGTCCCTCTCCACCCGGGCTCGGTCCCCGGGGACGGCGGCGAGCTGCTGCTCGAGCTGGCGACGACGGGCGTCGCGATCCTGCACCACCAGCAACTGGGTTAACACGGCATGCGGCATGGCTCCCTTGCATGCCCGCCGCCGCGCCAGGTTCAACGCTCGATTCGCCGCCGCTCAGATGTAATACATTTCGCCGCCTGCTTTCGCCGAGAGCTTCTCCAGTGTCAGCTCGGCGCACTTGGCCGCCAAGACCGCCCGCACCTCGCGCCAGGCCTGGGCGACGCGTTTACCGGAGGCCCCCTCGGCCGCGCCGCCAAGATCGAGCACGTCGCCTTCGATTAGAGTGACGATATCGAGCAACGATATCTCAGCGGGAGGGCGGGCCAGCGCGTAGCCACCCTGCTTGCCGCGCCGGCTGGTGATGAGCCCGCCGTTGCGCAGCTCGCCTAGGATCTGGACGAGGTAGGTCGCCGGCACGGCCTCGATGCGGGCCAGTTCCTCGATATGCGCCAGCCCCTCGCGGCCCTCCATGCGCGCAAGCTGCACCAGCACGCGGCAGGCATAATCGACTTTGACGGAGAGTTTCACGGGGCAGGACGGGTTTTGATCTGACCGTGGCGATCCTGGAAGCGGCCGGCAAGCGTTTGCCCTGCTGCCGCGGAAAAGCGTAACCAACGGGTCAAAAAAAAACGGCCGCCCGCGTATGCGAGCGACCGTCTGGAAGCACGTTGAGCGTGGCGGATTAGGCGTTGCGACGGCGACGGGTAACCACCGCGCCAGCGAGGGCCATGACGGAAGCGATGGCGGCGTAGCTGGAGGGCTCGGGGACCGGGGAGGCCAGAACAAGCAGCTGGCCGCCTTCAACGTTAGCCGTCGAGATACCAGTGGTGTAGTGAGCCTGGTCGGAGGTCAGCAGGTAGGTCTTGCCGTCGTTACGACCGAGGATCGAGGTGATATCGATGACACCGGAGGTCTCCTCGTCGTTGGTGTAGGGACTGGTCGCGGCAACGCCGACGTCGCCGAACTTGCCGCTGTCATGCTGGAAGATCTGCACCAGAGAGTCGCTGGTGGGGTTGTAGGCCCAGACCTTGCCGTTGTGGGCGCTACCGCCGACGTCTTCTTGGAGGTAAACCATGCCGTCGTCGGCGACGGTGAGGTTGTCGAACATCTGAACCTTCTGGCCGCCGACGGTGCGACCATCGATCAGGATATCCACAGTGCCGCCGGCATCGGGGTTGGTGATGTCGTCGAAACGCAGGCGCCAGAGACGGCTGTTGCCGACCTGGGTGCCGAGCCCATCCGCAACCGTGTCGACGCGGTCGGTGGTCACGAAGTAGAACTCATTGTAGTTCTTGACGTTCCAGGCGCCATCCTCGGGCCGGAGGAAGGTGGTCGAGGTGGTGTCGCTGAGGCTGAAGCGGGTGCCGTTGGTGACGCTGGCGGGAGCGACCGTCGCGCCACGGGTGGTGGAGCCTTCGACCGCCATACCGGAGACGTTGATGAACTTGAGCGTGCCGTTGGTCAGGCCGGCTTTCTCGACATCGGTGCCGGTGGTCTGCTTGTCGCCGACGTAAACCGCGACCGAGTTCTGCATGGTGCTGGATCCGCCATCGTTGTTGCCGATGACCACGGTCTTGTCCTGAGCCAGGGGGTTGACGAGCAGGTTCTCCCAGCCGCCGATGGCGGTGGAGGAGGACAAGGCGCTGTTGGTGGACAAGGCAAACTTGCCCAGCACATATGTGCTACCCTTGTCAGAACCAGTGGCGACGTTCGCGAGGGCCCAACCGGTGGTGCCGCTTTCTTCGCCGTTCATGAAAATGCGGTTCTTGGTGCCCTTGCCGCTGGCGCTGTTGTAGAGGCCGGAGTCGGGAGCGAGATCGGCCGAGCAGAGGCGGTTGAAGGCGAGACCGGTGGTCGCGGTGGTGTTGGAGGCTTGGGTGGCCTTGTTCCAACCATAGACATTCTGGATCAGATTGGCGCCGGAAACGACCGACAAGTCGGACTTGTTGATGACCCACTCGGAAACGAAGCCGCCCTTGGAGAGGGGACCGCGGGTAACGCCCAGGGTGTTGCCGATCTCATGGTTCATAAGGACGGTGAAGGTGCCGTTGCCGTTGTCATAGGCACCGAGACCGTCGGGAATGCCGGCCATTTGATAACTGGTGGTGGAAGAACCGGTATCACCCACGGTCAATACGCTGGTGGAGGACCAACCGGAAGCGACGGGCAAAACATAGGGGGAAGCGGAGGACGATGGCCCGGTGAACTGGGCGTGGGCGGAAACTGCGGCGAAGGCGGCGAGCAGGGTCGCGGCGAGGCGAGACGAAGTATGATATTTCATAGTTAGTAAGAGACCCCGACACCATAATCGCACTATGTGACGAACCCGTGAGGGACGTGTAACGAACCAGTAAAAGCCTTGCGACGAAACTGTGGCGGTATGCGTTTTTGGTCCAATGGCGGGCTTAAAAACCACCCAGAATAAGGGTTGTCCCGCCTCAGCTTTTCGCGTGGTTTTAGAGCCTCCTTTTTTCTCCCGCCGCCTCCCCTCCCCCATGCCCGATCCCCTCGACCCGGTTCAGCCTCCCATCCCGCACGAATTCAACCCCTTGCCCGAGGCATCCAGTGCCGCGGATTACGATGCATCCAAGCTGGGCAAACTCGAGGGCCTCGAGGCCGTCCGCAAAAAGCCCGGCATGTATATCGGCGGCACCGACGAACGCGCCCTCCACCACTGCGTCTCCGAGGTCCTCGATAACTCCGTCGACGAACACCTCGCCGGCCACTGCCACCGCATCGAGGTCGCCATCCACGTCGACGGCTCCATCTCCATCCGCGACGACGGTCGCGGCATCCCCGTCGACATCCACCCCGTCTACGGCATCCCCGGCGTCGAGATGGTCCTCACCACCCTGCACTCGGGCGGCAAGTATGGCCAGGGCGGATACAAATTCTCCGGCGGCACCCACGGCGTCGGCGCCAAGTGCGTGAACGCCGTCTCCGAGTGGTTCGAGGTCGAGGTCTCCAAAGGCGGCCACGTCCACCACATGCGCTTCGCCCAAGGCAAGGTCGTGAAAAAACTCGAGGTCATCGGCACCGCCAACAGCACCGGCACCCTCGTCACCTTCAAACCCGACCCCGAGATCTTCAAGCAGACCACCGTCTTCGTCGCCGCCACCATCGCCAAGCGCCTGCGCGAGTTGTCCTTCCTAAACTCCGGTCTCGAGATCCGCTTCGTCGACGAACGCCCCTCCGTGCCCACCCCGGAGGTGTTCCTCTACAAGGACGGCGTGGTCGAGTTCGTGAAGCAGCTCAACCAGGGTAAGGAGGTCCTCCACGCCGTCCCGGTCCGCATCCACAAGGAGATGACCACCACGCTCGACGACAAACCGATCGAGATCCACGTCGAGGTCGTCCTCCAATACAACGACACCTACAACGACCAGGTCCTCTGCTACACCAACACCATCCACAACCCCGACGGCGGCACCCACCTGTCCGGCTTCCGCTCCGCCCTGACCCGGACCATCAACCAGTTCGCCAAGGCCAACAACCTCCTCAAGGACAAGGACCCCCAGATCACCGGCGACGACGTGCGCGAAGGCCTCGCCGCCGTCATTTCGATTAAGCACTCCGACCCCAAGTTCGAGTCCCAAACCAAGGTCAAACTGCTCTCTCCCGAGGTCGAGGGCATCGTCGGCTCTCTCAGCTACGAAGGGCTCACCCAGTATTTTGAGACCAACCCCCAAGTCGGCAAACGCATCGTGGAGAAATCCTTGAACGCCGCCCGCGCCCGTGAGGCCGCCCGCAAGGCCCGCGAGACCATCCGCAAGGGCGCCCTCTCCGGAGGCGGCCTGCCCGGCAAACTCGCCGACTGCTCCGAACGCGATCCGCAAAACACCGAGCTCTACATCGTCGAGGGCGACTCCGCCGGCGGCTCCGCCAAACAGGGCCGCGACCGCCGCTACCAGGCCATCCTCCCCCTCCGCGGCAAATTGATCAACACCGAGAAGGCCCGCCTGGACAAGGTGCTCTCCAACGAGGAAATCAGGACCCTCATCACCGCCATCGGCGCCGGCATCGGCGAGGGCGGCGAGGCCATCGGCGGCTTCAACGCCGACAAGGCCCGCTACCACAAGATCATCATCATGACGGACGCCGACGTCGACGGCTCCCATATCCGCACCCTTCTGCTGACGTTCATGTATCGCCAGATGAAGGGCCTGATCGAGCGCGGCTTCGTCTACATCGCCCAGCCCCCACTCTATAAAATCAAGCGCAAGAAGCGCGAGCAATACGTCGACAACGACGACCAGCTCAACCGCATCCTGCTGGAACTCGGCTCCGAGGACGTCGTCCTCACCCGCCTGCGCGACGGCCACCTATTCCCGGCCGAACAGGTCGAGCAACTGGTCGAAAACCTCGCCCTGCTGGAGAAATTCGGCGCCGGCGTTACCCGCTACGGCGCCGAACTCTCCGCCTACCTCGACGCGCACCACCCCGAGACCCGCACCCTCCCCCGCTACCTCGCCCGTATCCGCGAGGGCAACAAGGAGACCCACGAATTCCTCGCCGACGAACACGCCCGCTCCGCCTTCCTCGCCCGCGAAGGCCTCGCCGCCGATTTCGGCCAACCCGTCACCGCCACCCCCCTACCCTCCGACCTCGCCGCCGGCACCGATTCACCGCTGCCCGCATCCACCCCATCGCCCCGCACCGGCCCCGGCGCCCAGCGCCGCGTCACCCTGCACGAGATCTACGAGAGCAACGAGATGACCAAGTGCCTCCTCGCCCTCGCCCGCCTCGGCCTCGACGGCCACCGCTTTACCCCCACCCCCGCCGAGCCCCGCTTCCTAGTAACCGAAAACCCCGGCCTCAAAACCGAACTCAAAACCGAGCTTCACGGTCCCCTCGAAATCGTCGCCCACATCCGCGCCAACGGCCGCAAGGGCCTAGGCATCCAGCGCTACAAAGGTCTCGGTGAAATGAACCCGAAGCAGCTCTTCGAAACCACCATGGACCCCGAGAAACGCCGCCTGCTTAAGGTCGACATCGCCGACGCCGCCAAAGCCGACGCCCTGTTCACCCTCCTCATGGGCGACGAAGTCCCCCCCCGCCGCCAATTCATCGAGGACAACGCCCTCAACGTGCAGTTTTTGGATGTGTAAACATGTCCACTTCCACGAAATCCAAGCCCGCCGCCACCCGGCGACCCGAGCCTCGCGGCAAGTCCGCAGCCGCGTCCTCCTCCGTCAAGTTTTCGCTAACCGCAGCCGATTTCATCGCGGCCGCCGTTGCCGACGGCTTGTCTATCCAGCACCGCTTCAAGGCCGAGCCCGTTTATGCCCGCACCGGCAAGGGTTTTATGGCCCCGTCCGGTGTCACCGAGATAGCCGCCGCCAAACGTGCGTCGAAAAAAACTCCGCTCCAAAACAATGGCTGACGCTTGGCTTAAGGCCGTCGATTGGTCGGTCGTCTGCGCGATCAACCAACAACTCTGCGCCGCCAAACACGCCCAATACGGCCCCACGTCCGATGGCCACGCCACAACCAAGGCACTCTGGGATAAAACCCACCGCGAGCCGCTCACTCTCGACGCCCTTGTCGAACTCTGCCGCCGCTGCCACCAGCAAGCCCCTTTCCTAAACTATAATGGCAACACCTTCGTCGCCATCGCCCGCCAAGTGATCGCCGGCCTTCCCCTCGGGGCCGGCACCGCCGCCCTTCGCTCGCTCGCCGGCCACATCATCGCGGGCACCGCCTCACCTGAGGAACGCAAGGCCTTCCAAGCCGCCGCCGCCAAACTTTCCTAACCCTCCCGCCTGACCCCTTTCCCCCGGCATGTCCTTCACCTCCAACGAAAAACTCTCCAACGCCAACATCACCGACATCATGCAGTCGGCCTACATCGAGTATTCGATGTCCGTGATCGTGGCCCGCGCCCTGCCCGACGCCCGCGACGGCCTCAAACCCGTCCAGCGCCGCATCCTCTACGCCATGCTGCGCGAGGGCCTCCTCCACAACCGCGCCTTCGACAAATGCGCCGGCGTGGTCGGCGAGGTGCTGAAAAACTACCACCCCCACGGCGACTCGTCCGTATACGACACCCTCGTCCGCCTCGCCCAGCACTGGGTCATGCGTTACCCGCTGATCGACCCCCAGGGCAACTTCGGCTCCGTCGAGGGCGATCCTCCCGCCGCCTACCGTTACACCGAGGCCCGCCTGAAGAACATCTCCGAGGAACTCCTGGCCAACATCGACGAGGACACCGTCGATTTCGCCCCCAACTACAAGGAGTCCACCACCGAGCCCACCGTCCTCCCCTCCGCCCTGCCCAACCTGTTGATGAACGGCTCCACCGGCATCGCCGTGGGCATGGCCACCAACATCCCTCCGCACAACCTCCACGAACTCATCGCCGCCATCGTCAAGGTCCTTGACGAACCCCAGACCACCACGCTCGACGACCTCTGCGGCTTCATCCAAGGCCCCGATTTCCCCACCGGCGGCACCATCGCCGGCCGTGAGGGCATCCTTTCCTACCTGAAGACCGGCAAGGGTATCGTCCGCATCCGCGGCAAGGCCCACACCGAGGAATCGAAGACCGGCGAACAAATCGTCATCACCGAGATCCCCTACAACGTTAACCGCGCCAACCTCGTCGTCCGCATCGCCGAACTCGTGACCGAAAAGGAGATCGAGGGCATCCGCGACGTGCGCGACGAGTCCGACGAAAACACCCGCGTGGTGATCGAGCTGAAACGCGGCGAACAGGCCTCGCCCATCCTCAACCAGCTTTACCAAAAGACCGCCCTCGAGTCGTCCTTCGGCGTCACCCTGCTCGCCCTCGACAAAAAACGGCCGAAGCAGATGAACATCCGCGAGCTGATCGACTGCTACGTCGAACACCGCCGCGACGTCGTCACCCGCCGCACCAAGTTCCGCCTAAAGGAGGCCGAGGACCGCGCCCACATCCTCGAAGGCTACATCATCGCCTTGGATAACCTGGATGACTTCGTAAAGATCATCCGCGCCTCCGCCAGCCGCGAAGAGGCCAAGGACCGGCTGATGGCGAAGTATCCCCTCTCCGAACGCCAGACCATCGCCATCCTCGAACTCCGCCTCTACCAGCTCACCGGCCTGGAGCGCGGCAAGATCGAGGCCGAATACCTCGAACTCCAGACCCTCATCGCCGGCCTGAAGGAGATCCTCGAACACGACTGGCGCCTGCGCGAGGTCATCAAGACCGAGCTGCTCGCGATGAAGGAAAAATACGGCGACGCCCGCAAAACCGAGATCGTCGGCGCCCTCGGCGATTTCCGCATGGAGGACGTCATCCCGAACGAGGGCTGCGTCATCACCATCTCGCACCTCGGCTTCATCAAACGCACCCCCT
Source organism: uncultured Verrucomicrobiota bacterium (assembly GCA_903869675.1). Lineage (GTDB taxonomy): Bacteria > Verrucomicrobiota > Verrucomicrobiia > Opitutales > Opitutaceae > IMCC26134_A. The sequence continues at coordinate 96,911 of CAIQAB010000029.1, forward strand.
CCGCCGACTACCGCTCCCAGAAACGCGGCGGCAAGGGCGTGATCGGCGCCGAGACCTACGACGACGA
>CAIQAB010000030.1 GCA_903869675.1 uncultured Verrucomicrobiota bacterium
ATAAAGTTCCGATTTTCCCCCAACCTATAGAAATTCGGTTGAGCCTTCGGATTTCATTAACGGCCGTATCTTTATCTTCGTGGTGGGATATGAGTCTCCAGTATTTCATGGTTTGTTTGCCTAACGTTTTAGATGAGCCGCACGGGTGCTTGGCGCGGAGCGTGCGCAGCACGATCCGTGACAAGCATCCGTGTTGGCTGTAGCGCCTGGTTAGGCTCATTTTATCTTAATTTCTCCGCAGTTAATGCAACGGAAGCTCTTGGTGAATGGATATCTGATAATCTGCGTGCCCCACGCACTCAAACCTGTAATTCGTTCGCAGTTCGGATGTGCACGGTGACCGACCGGACCCATTCCTTTCGGATTTCGAAGAATCTTCCATCCGCATATGTCGCATGACACTCTCCCCTGGCATATGACGTATAAGGCGCCGCCCAGAATAATGGCTATGAATGCGCCCACTATGATGGAAAACGAATGGCTCCGACCAAGGGCAAATATAGAAATGGGAATAATCGGAATAGCGCAGTAAACGAGCCATGTGGCAACAATCCCCGTGGTGAGATAGCTGATTTTCATTTCTTCTGCCTAACGTTAGAACTGAGCGAGCCGGTTGCTTGGCGCAGCTCGTGCGAAAGCACGAGATGTGACAAGCAACCGGCTTCGCTCTAGTGATTTGTTAGGCACTTTTTTATTTCTCTTTTGGTGTAAACGTTACTTCTACGGTCTCGACAGTAGCACCGGTAGACTTACCGTCTTTACCGCGGAAAACAGTGAGTCTGGTATCTGGAATGCCATCTCCATTCTTGTCTATTAGGTTAACTTCGTTCCGATCATTTACGGTCGTGAAGGTGTATTCCATTCTTTCCCCATCTTTCAAGATCGTGAATGGCGGCACCGCCTTTTTTGTCAGCTCGGTCACGCTGTATCCATCTTTCGATATACCTATTTCGAGCTCAGGGCCTCCGTCTTTCGGGGTGACAATATAGGCACCGGGCTTCAGTCTTAGGATCTCGCGACCAGCTGCTGCGTCACGCTCCACGGAGCATGCGGACATTATTATCGCGAGCAAGGAAAAGACGGCGGCTTTATGTTCCATGGCTTTTTCTGCCTAACGTCAAAAGTGAGCCGCGACCATGCGTGGCGCAGAGCCTGCGTTAGCAGGATCTGTGACACGCATGGTCGTTGGCTCTACTGCCTTGTTAGCCTCATTTTTTTGTCTTTGTATGAATGCCTTGAGACGTTCGAGTTCCGTGGTGGATGCTTGACGATCATAAATTATAACCACGGCTCCTAAAAATGGGTAAGGATGGAACTCCATATTTGTGCATTTAAGGCAAAGAGTAAACTCGATCAATTTCCGACTTCCCTTTCGTAATATCAACATTTGTCCCGGATCATGACATCCGGCGCGAGTCTCTGTAGTATAAATATGTTCAGTCAAAAGCGTAATTAACTCTTTAGCGTCTACGGCGGATAGAATCTTTCTGGTTCCGACGTAATATTCGCCACCAGACTCGGCCGTGACAATCTTCTCGGCACCAGTTTTTGACTCGTCGAGAAGGCTTACCAACTCTACTGAATCCGCCTTACCGAGTGCATCGGTGATGCACTCGATAGAATGTAATGCGACAGCATGGGCACGGAAAAGTCCCAACGAAGCCACAAGACACGCTGCACCGATGAGTGCAAAACCTACACTGAGTATCGCTAGAAGTCGGGTCTTCATTTTCTGGCTAACGCTCAAACTGAGCCGCGATCATGGCTGGCGCGGAGTGTGCTGCTCGGAGCACAATCCGTGACAGCCATGATCGTTGGCTCTAGTGCCTTGTTAGGCTCAATTTTCATTTCAGTATTCTGTCCGGTTTCTCTTCGACCGCAAGGATAAGTCGAAAGGTGCCATCGTTCTTTTCGAGCCGATATCCGAACTGCAGAAATCCTCCCCCAAAATATAGATTCAGTCTTCCTTCATCTTTCGAAATGCCTGTGAGAGTAAGTGGAGTGGTCGCTTCTCGAATCGAATTCCCTCTGGCGTCGTCAGGCTTCAACCAATCGCGTTCACCCAGTGACTCGTATAGAGCAATCGCTCGGGGGAGGACGGCTTCATAAACTTCGGGACGCGAGAGCCACAAAATATCGCGCTGAATCTTACCCGGGCCGAGATACATAAAGGTCGCGAATGCTGCAATCACTCCGAAAAGAGTGATGCCTAGCGCAGTCCAACCAGCCTTCTCGATTGCTCTCATGTTTTTCTGCCTAACAGTGTAATTAGGCCAAAGTGGGTTTGGCTTTAGCGGGAGCGGGCGAGTTTGGCTTTGTGCGGCTAGGTTTAGGCTTGGATGGCATAAGTGGTTGTTTTAGAGGGTTTTTGTTTTTTTGGTTTGTCTTTCGCAGGTGAATTTTTGACCATGTCTCGCATGAGCGGCGAAGACAATCAGCAGGCGGGAGGGAGGGATCGGGTGGTGTGGTTTCCTGACTGGTCGGATGTCCTGTCTGCAGAGCCCTTGGATGCCGTGACTCGGGCCCAACACAAGGCGGCGATCATCCGGTTTTTGTTTTGGTGCAAGCGCGGCGGCATGGCAGTCAAAGTGGATACTGCAAAACGTTTTGTCGATGAGGAGGAAACGCAAGCCTTTGTCGGCGCTCGAGAGGCTTTGCGGTGGTTTTTTCGGCGGGCGGCGGCGCGGCCGGTCCAGACGCCGGTGGAGACCGGCAACTGCAGCGTAACACGCTTGCCCGGCAGGCAGGACCCGCCACCCGCCGCGCAGGATCTGGGGGCCACGGCTTGGGAGCAGGCCTTGATACGCGCGGCCCGTTCGCGGGGCCTGCTATGGAGGACGGAGCGGACGTATAGGGATTGGGGAGTGCGGTTTGCCGAGTTTATAAAGCCCATGACGGTGGAAGCGGCGGGCGCCAGGGAGGCGGCCGCGTTTCTGAGCGATCTGGCGGTGCGGGGCCGGGTGGCGGTGGCCACGCAGAAACAGGCCTTGAACGCCGTGGTGTTTATACTACGCGAAGCACTGGGGAGGCATCTGGATGAGATACCGTTCACCCGTGCGATGCAGTCACGCCGCGTTCCGGTGGTCTTGTCGCGGGGCGAGTGCGCACGTTTGTTTGAGGGGTTGGAGGGCACGCCGCGGTTGATGGCGGAGCTGGCGTATGGGTCGGGCTTACGGTTGATGGAGTTGTTGCGACTGCGGGTGAAAGATGTGGATTTGGAACGGGGCCAGCTGGTCGTGCGCGCGGGGAAGGGGGATAAGGACAGGGTCACCGTGTTGCCGGAGAAATTGCACGAGCCCTTGCGGCGTCACAGGGAGCGCTTGCGGTTGCTGTGGGCGGCGGATCGGGAAAAGCAGTTGAAGGGGGTGTGGTTGCCGGAGGCGCTGGCGAGAAAATGGCCGCGCGCGGGCGAGCAGTGGGAGTGGCAGTGGATGTTTCCCTCGCGGGAGACGAGCGTGGACCCGGCTACGGGCGAGCGGCGCCGGCACCATGTGACGGATGCGAGCGTGCAGGCGGCGATCCGGGGGGCGGCGGCACGTGCGAAGATCGAAAAACGCGTGTCACCCCATGTGCTGAGGCATTCTTTTGCCACGCATTTATTGGAGACGGGGACGGATATCCGGACTTTGCAAGACCTGCTCGGGCACGCGAGTGTGGAGACGACGCAGATCTACACGCACGTGATGCGTCGCCCGGGCCTGGGGGTAAAGTCGCCGCTGGATTCGGCTTGAGGGAGAGCGGGCGTGATGAGCTACCTTTAGTTCCCCGTGGCGTAGTTGCTCCAGAGGGTTTGCACCTCGGCATCCGTGGTGGATATACCGCGGACGTTGCCTGCATAGGTCACGATCAGGGAGCCTCCGTTGACGCGAAAGGCGATCTTGCCGGTCCTGTCGGTGTTTTCTCCGGTATCATGTTCGGGCGTCCAGCCTACGCGACTGCCGTAGACAATGCGGTAATCCACGGCCTCGGCAAAAAACATGAGGCGGCTAGGATTTTTAATATCAGTCTGTTTCATGGCGCGGGCGTTTTTCACTCTCTGCGGAGAAAGACCGGACTCAAAGTCAGTGGCATTATACCCGATGGTGGCGCGACCGGGCTCTCCGGGGTAGGGTGAGACGGGGAAGCCGGACTGGATGATGGAGGCATCGCCGGGCTTCCAGTCGGGTTTTTTAACGCTCAGGTAGGCGGCGAACTCCACGTCTTTGGTCCAAGGCTTATCGTAAAGCAGGTCGCCGGTATCGGGGTCGCGGGCAACCAAGCTTGGGTAGGAGCCTTTGTGGTCGTTGGCATAACTGCCGGCAGCCATGCCTAGTTGGCGCAGATTACTGGTGGATCTGGCCTTAAAGGCAGATTTCCGCACCTGGCCGACCGTCGGGATGATAATGGCTGCGAGTATGCCGATGATCGCGATCACGGTGAGTAACTCGATCAGCGTGAAGCCTCCAGCCAAACGCGGAGCGTTGGAGCCGGCGAGGTGGATTTTCATAGGAGGAGGAGGGACGCCGGAGGCGAGGCTTATCACTCGGCGCGGGCGCGGAGGAAGATACGCGGGGTGGTCGCCAGGGCGGCGGCGGGGCGGAATGTCCGGTAGGTCCAGCCGTTATCGAGGGCGGGCAGGCCGGCCTGCAAGGCGGCGACTTCGGCGCCCGTGGCTTCGACCACGGGAACCGTCCAGGCGGAAAGATCGGAACTGGCCTCGACCGTGTAGGTGACGCCGTCGATGGTGCCGGAAACCTGGGCACTCGTGCCGCTGAATTGCGCGCCGGTGCGGGTGGCAATGGTTAGGGTGAGGCAGGTGGTGCCTCCGATGCTCAGCGAGCGGGCCTGGGTGAGGCTGCCATCCGAGGCGAGCGGATTGCCGTCGAAGGCGAATTCGAGCAGGTTGCTAAAGGCGTCCTGATCGGGATTGGCCGAGGCGGCGGGATCGCGTCCGGCGATGCCATCCAAACCTTTGGCGGCCGCCCAGGAGGCATAGGGCGTGGCGGCTGTAGCCGACTGCAGAGAGAGCACGCCGGTGGCCTCGGAGAAGGTCCAGGTCTTCGAGCCGTCAACCAGTGTCCAAACGTTGTTATTCTCGGTGAAACCCGCGACTGTGAACGTGGGGCCGTAGGTTTCGTTCAGGGTGGAATTTGCGACGAGTTGCCAGGTGTTGCCATTGGTCAGGTTCGCGCCGGTGAGATCGATGACGAAGGTGCCATCCAGGGTCACGTTGCCAGTGCCGCGCAGGCGGGTGCCGACGCCATTGGCCCCGAGGGTGAAGGCAAGTTGTCCGGTGCTGGCGAGGGTGAGGTCGCCAGAGTTTACAACCGTATCGCCGTTGTAGGTGTTGGCGGCCGATAGCGTGAGGCTGCCGCCTCCGTTGGTGCCGGCGACTTTCAAGCCACCGTCAAAAGCAGCGGAGCCGGAGTGGCGGAGGGGCACATTAAAGGTGACGGCCAAACCGTAGGGGTCGATGGTGGCTCCCGATTCTTTTACGTTACAAGTCACCAGGGGCAACTCGTTCTCGATGCCATCGGGGACGGAGAAGTCGGCGGAGGTGATCTGCAGCGTGCCGCCGTTGAAATTCAGGATTCCATTGCCGCCGCCGGCGCCGGATCCCAAGGCATCGCGCGTGATCGCGGGGATGGACAGGGTGCCGCCGGCAAGGTTGTAGGTGGCGGCGGTGTTCGCGCTCTTAAAGGCCAGTGAACCGGTTCCGCCGAGGGTGGTGGCGATGCCTGAGTAAAGTCCGACGAAGCCACCGGTCTGGTTCACAGTGACGGTGCGACCGTAGTATTGCCCCATGACGATGCTGCGATTGGAGAAGATGCGGATCTGGGCGTTATCCGCGACATTGAGGGTGGCGGCGCCGGTGCCGGTGGTCGGTCCGGTGAAGCCCAGAGTGAACGTAAAGGCGTCGATGTTGGCGTTGCCGCGGGCGGTGTAGGTGGCCGTGCCGACGTTGCCGATATTGAGCTGGGAGACCGCCAGAGTGCCAGCGGAGTGGTCGACGACCACATTATCGGTCGAGACCGGGGCCAGGTTGGCATTGCCTCCGTTGGCTCCGGAGATGATATAGCCTATCGCGCTGGGTGCGGTGAAGTTGAGATTGAGGGTGCTGGGCTTCAAGGCGGTGCCGCCGGTCACACGGAGCACGTCATTTCCGGAGACGGAACGAATGTTGGCCGCGCCGGTGAGGGTCAGCGTGCCCTGGCCAGTTTTTATAATATTGGGGCTGGAGTCGGCGTTGTAGAGTGCGGCGTTGGTGGCGAAGGTGCCGGCAAAGGTGGTATCGGTATTATCCGCTCCAATGGTGATCGTGCGGGGGTAATAGTAACCGCCGGTGATGGTGCCGGCTCCGGCGAGGCTGCCGACGACCGCATTGGTCGAATCGATATTCAGCGTCGTGCCGGTGGCCATGATCAAAGCGGCCAGATTCCCTGCCATGGAGTTGGCTTGCGAATTATAGTTTCCGAGGCGGACCGAGCCCTCGCGGATATCGATCACGCCGCCGCTGGAAAGGCTCAGCACATTACTACCGGTGGCCCCGCCCTGAACTCCGGCGTAGGTGAGCATACCGGTGCCGGTTTTCAGGATATTACCCCCGCCGGTGATGTTGGAAGGCCGCACGGGGATGTCTCCATAAATGGCACGGAATTCCAAGGTGGCGCCGGTCGCGATGGTCAGCGCGGTGCGGGCGGTGTCGTTGCCGCCGGGGATCACGTTTGTGGTGACAAAAGAGCCCGAATTAATGATAGTGTCGCCCGTATAGGTTTTGGTGCCGAATGATATGAGTGTGCCTGCCCCGGCCTTGGTCAGGCCGCCGGTTCCCGTCAAGTTAGCGGTGATGGATACATTTTGGCCGCTGCCCAGATTGGGCACGGTGATGGTGGGGGAAGTGCCGGAGAGGGTAAGCACGTTGGCCACCACGCCATTATTGCCGATGTTCCAGCTGCCGGGGGTAGTCAGGTCACTATCGCCGAAGATAATATTTCCGATGGTTCGCGAACTGGCGAGATTCACCACGGTGTAGGCCTTGATGTCGACCGCGCCGAAGTCGGCGGTGAAACCGGCACCGTCCGCGATCACTGAACCGGACCAATTGGCAGCGTCATCCCAGGCGAGGGGAGTGTCTGAGCGGGCCCAGGTGCCGTTTGCGGCGTGGGCGGTTTCCGCAGCCAGCAAGGCGAATGCGGCTAGTAGCATGGAACGGGCGCGGACGGAGGTGGCGAGCAGTTGGTGACGATTCATGGGGCTTAGGGGTTTGGAAAGATTTGGACCTGCCGATACACTCGGCGCAGAATTGATGCGGCCGTGGGGCTCGGGGTGACGCAAAATCGGGACGATGACACCGGGGTGGGTAAGCATCTGCAGCCTGAATGCTAAAATTTAGCCGGTGCGTCGAACCACCCGCCAGTCTAACAATAGACATAGAGGTTTTATTTTTTCCAGGCACACCCTCGCTCTGGCGGTGCTTTTTATATGCTCAGGCTCGGGGAGGGCAGGTGGCCCCGGCGAACCAGGTGCCCTCCACGAAGGTGGTGGTGGGGATTTCCGGCACGCCATACTTATTGTGCTGAAGCTGGCTGGCCAGGATCTCGACCGAGAGGGCGCCGACGGTTTCGTGGTTTTGCCTCACCCCGGCTATGGCTCCGGTGGTCTCATCGAGAAAGATATCCACAAAGGCCACGTCCCGGGGCACGCGAAGACCCATCGTCTTGAGGATGGGCAGCACAAAGGCGGCCTTGCTGACAATTACCTCGGGCCGGTGGCGTTCATACCAAAGCCGAAACTCGGCGGCATCGACGGTGACCGGGGCGTTGTGCTCATTCAGCCAAGCTTCCATCGGCTGAGGACCGGGAAAGATGTGGGCGGGGATGCGATCCGCATCGTCCAGATGCTGTTGCTCGCAGAGGAACCCCGCCGTCCAGTAATGATCGACGGCGTGATCCCAGCCGCGGTGCATCACAAATCCTATGCGTTTATAGCCGGCGGCGACGACTCTTTGCACGGCCAGACGCACGATATCACATTGATGATTAGTGACGTTATGCAGGAGGGGCTGGTGGGGAAAGTAATCGATTTTTACTGCACTGAATTTCGGCCAGTCGAGTTGGAGGGCGTCGCCCATTTCCCGTCCGTGAGATGCCACGATGAGACCGGTGATACCCCGTGCGTTGAGGATGCCGCTGAGGCGTCCCTGGGTGAGGCCGGGTTCCCGTAACCAGAAGTGATCGAGCTTAAACCCGAGTTCCCGGGCTTTTTTTTCCGCTCCTATGTAAAACTCTGGATGCGCGGTGGTTTTTTTCCAGCCCCAGCGCGTGGCCCAATTAGTTAGGTAGGCGAGGGTGGGAATCTGGCGGCGAGCGGTGCTAAGCGAGCGGTAACTCACCAACGCCCTCAGCATCGGGTCGGGGGCGTAACCCATCTTTTCAGCCAAGGCCCGCAGGCGCACTTTAGTGGCTTCCGGAAGCCTGGGGTGGTTACGAAGAGCGAGAGAAACCGTGGTGACATGCACGCCGGCGGAGCGAGCAATGTCAGCCAAGGTGGTCCGTCGGGGCAGGGACATGGCGTCAACTTGATTCGCCTGTTGATCGTCGCAAGTCTAATATTAGCCTAAACGCGATCCGTATGCTATTTTGGGGAATGCAAGAAGCATGGACCCAGCCAAAATTCTGTTTGGCCTAGCTATACTCAGGTCGCGCACGCCGCCGGGGTGGGCATCACCACCTGCATGCGTCCATCCTGATCGTAGGTTATCTCCTTTAACTTCATGCAGCGAAGGTGGTTGCATCCGCCAGAGAGGGAGGAGTCGTGGTGGAATAGATACCATCTGCCTTTAAACTCGACGATAGAGTGGTGGGTGGTCCAGCCGATCACCGGTTCGAGCAGTCTACCCGCATAGGTGAAGGGTCCGAAGGGGTTGTCGGAGGTCGCGTAGACTATGAAGTGGGTATTCCCGGTGGAGTATGAAAAATAGTAGATCCCGTCGCGTTTATGCATCCAGGCGGCTTCGAAAAAGCGGCGGTCGTGGTCATCGGCGCGTATAGGATGCCCTTCTTCGTCAATAATTTGAATTTCACGGACGGGTCCGGCAAAGGATTTCATATCGGGTGCCAGCTCGGCGATGCGCGGTGAAAGCGCAGGCTCGTCGCCCGCGGGTTCACGGCCTGCGGCATCGAAGGCGGGTCCTCGCCAATTCTGCAGTTGTCCGCCCCAGAGCCCGCCAAAACAAAGGTAAGCCCGGCCGTCCGTGTCCACAAAGCTGCACGGGTCGATACTGTAACTTTCTTTAATCGGCTCAGGTTCGGCCTTGAATGGGCCGAACGGCCGGTCGCTTACGGCGACGCCGATGCGAAACACCCCGGCTCTATCCCGGGCAGGAAAGTAAAGGTAGTAGCAGCCGTCCTTGCTGGCAGCGTCCGGAGCCCAGAGTTGCTTGCTGGCCCACGGAACATCCGCAATGGCGAGGGCGACACCATGGTCGGTCACCTGCCCGGAGATTTCGTCCATCGAGAAAACATGGTAGTCCACCATGTCGTATTGATCTCCTAAGTCGTTGTCGGGCTTATCCGTTTCGCGATCATGAGATGGGTAGATATAGACCTTGCCCTCAAAGACATGAGCGGACGGATCCGCCGTGTAGAGGTGGGTGATAAGCGGGGAGTCTTGAAGTCTCATGAACTCGTTAGTGATCTACTGGGCGCCGATCGTTTAGTCAAAATTGAGGAAAGTCTAACATTGGAATAGAAATGACAACCGGGAAACTTGTGCACGCCCATACGTTGTAATTATCAGCGAACGTTTTTAATCTACTGTTAGAACGCACCTGCAGTTGTAGCGCTGGGGAATCGACACGGATTGATAGGGTAGATCCCCATCTTGCGTGGTCGGTGGCATCAGGACCGCGCCGCAGTATCCCCCGTGAAAAAAATATTATGAGTGACACCGTCCCAACCGTTACGCGTCTGACTCGCCGAGAGAAAATTGGTTACGCATTGGGTGATGCAGGGGCCAATTTTGTGTTTCAGACCCTGATGGTATTTCAGATGACCTTTTATTCAAAGGTCTTTGGCATCACCGTTACCGCTGCGAGCTGGCTGTTTCTGATCGGGCGTTTGTTCGACGCTTTTGTGGATCCTCTCATGGGGGTGGTCGCGGATCGCACTCAGTCGCGCTGGGGGCGGTTTCGTCCCTGGTTGTTGTGGTCGGCACTACCCTTCGCGTTGGTCTTCTGGGCGGTTTTCACCACGCCGCAGTTGGGGCCTCAGGGTAAATTGCTCTATGCGTGGGTTGGTTATCTCGCGCTCATGACCGTCTATACCATGAACAATGTGCCATACTGTGCCTTGAATGGCGTGATGACGGGAGACGGGAACGAGCGCACTAGTTTATCTACTTACCGATTTTTTGCGGTCATGGCGGTGGGCTTTGTCGTCTCGGGTCTTACCTGGCCCCTGGTGGAGAAGTTCGGCGGTGGCGACGACGCGAAGGGGTGGTCGATCACGATGGGCGTCTACGCGGCGGTGAGTGTCGTCTTTTTTCTGATTACCTTCTTTTCGGTGAAGGAACGTGTGCAACCGGATCCCGCGCAGCAAAGTTCGGTGAAGCAGGATCTGGCCGATGCCTTTTCCAACCGGCCTTGGGTGGTGCTATTTTTGGCGACCCTGGCCATTTTTATCATGCTAGCGGTGCGGGGCGGATCCTTGCCGCTATTCATGCAGCATGTAGTCGATCACAATGCACTGGGGCGGTTCGTATCGGCTCTTGGCTTTGTGCAGCACACGCCGGGCGCGGTGGTTGGATTTCAGCGTCTGCTGGATTCCGTCGGTTACCTGGTGAAACCTGATTTGTCGAATGTCCAAGCGGTGGGTTTCGGGCTATTTAGCATGCTTGGAAGTGCAGTCACCATACTTGGCGTGCTCGCTTCAAAGCCACTCTCCGAGCGATTTGGCAAACGCGGGGTTTTCACGGTTTGCCTCGGTGTGACCGGCGCGGCGACCTTGTGGCTGTTTTTTATCCCCGGCGATGCGATCGGCCAGCAATTGGCCCAAGGGTTGGTCTGGTCTGCGGCCTACGGCCCGACGATTCCCCTGCTTTGGTCAATGATCGCGGACGCGGCGGATTATGGGGAGTGGAAAAACCGGCGTCGCGCCACCGGATTTGTCTTTGCGGGCGTCGTCTTCGCGTTGAAGGCGGGCCTTGGCGTTGGCGGATTCATAGGAGGGCAGGTGCTGGCGGCGCACGGTTTCGCGGCGGGCATGGAAACCGCTCGGGCGAGCCTTCTCGGGATTCGCATGACCGTGGCGGTTTACCCCGCCGGCTTTATTGCCCTCGCGGTGGCGGCGCTGTTGCGCTATCCGATCACTCCGGAGCTGAATCAGCAAATCGGACGCGAACTCGCCGAACGTCGCGCCCGCTACGCCAGCACTTCCTGAGTCCCATGCCCCGCCTTCCAGTTTTATCACCGATCCTGCTCTTCTGGTTTTGTTGCATGGCAGCTTCAACCATTGCGGCTCCCTCGCGGAATTTGTTTCACGAGCTTTTGGGTAAAAGTGATGCCGAGACTACCGCCCGAATAGAGTCGATTTGGAGGGATTTTACGAAGGGTGAAGCCGAGACTCAGAGACTGTATTTCACCGCTCCCGACGATGCGGCCTACATAGCGGATGTCGGCAATCAGGACGTGCGATCCGAGGGCATGTCCTACGGCATGATGATCGCGGTCCAGTTGGACAGGCGTGATGAGTTTGATCGTCTGTGGAAGTGGGCGTATACACACATGCGGCACAAGAGCGGTCCGCGGGCTGGCTACTTTGATTGGCAGCGCAAATATGATGGCAGTGCAATCAGTGGGGGCGCGTCCGCCAGTGACGGAGAAGTTTGGATAGTAACCGCCTTGTTTTTCGCTGCCCACCGTTGGGGGGATGGGACGGGAATCTACGCCTATTCACGGCAGGCGCAGGGTTTGCTCCGCGAGATGCTACACAAGGAGTCCACCCCCGATGGCATGAGCACGGCGATCTTTGATAGGACACAACGGCAGGTCACCTTTTGCCCTATCGGTCAAGCGGCCACAATAACGGATCCTTCCTATCACCAACCGGCATTCTACGAGTTGTGGTCTCGTTGGGCGGAGAGTTCCGAAGACCGCCAGTTTTGGGCCGAGGCTGCCCGGACCAGCCGGGCGTTTTGGCGCAGAAATGCCCACCCGCTAACAGGGTTGATGTCGGAGTATGCCCATTTTGACGGTCGAGCCTATACGGGGGGTGGTTTTGGTCCGGGGCGCGACGAATTTTCGTTCGACGCCTGGCGCACTCTGGCTTCGGTCGCACTGGATCACAGTTGGGGCAGCGGCGATGCATGGGCTGTCGAACGAACCGATCGCGTCCTGCGGTTTTTGGGCTCAAAGGGGGAGCACTTGGTGAGCTGCTACACGTTGGATGGCGCTCCGATCGGAAATGATCAGTCTCCTGGCTTAATCGCCATGGCGGCTGCGGCGGGTATCGCGGCGTCCGACCCGAAAATTGCCCGTCCTTTCGTTCAGCGCCTTTGGGATTCGCCTACACCAACCGGTCGCTGGCGATATTACCATGGCATGCTCACTATGCTGGGTTTTCTCCAAGCCGGCGGACGGTTTCAGGTTTTTGAACCACCGCCTCCGCTTCTGACCCGCACGGGGGCCGCCCCAAGCGGGCATGAGGGCGAGGTTTACTTTTCAGCATTTAGTTATACGGGCCGGGCAGAACGCGAGATTGCGGCGCTGAAGCCCGGGCAATATCGCAACCCGGTGCTTGCTGGATTTTTCCCTGATCCAAGCATCTGCCGGGCCGGCGATGATTACTACCTGGTCAACTCGACTTTCGCATATTATCCGGGACTGCCGATATTTCATAGCCGGGATCTGGTAAACTGGCAGCTGGTGGGCCATGCCATCGACCGCCCCGGGCAACTCGACTATCGGGGACTTGGCGTCAGCCGCGGACTGTTCGCGCCTGCGATTTCATTTCATAACGGCGTTTTTTATATCGTCTGCACCCAAATCGACGGAGGGGGAAATTTTGTCATAACCGCACAGAATCCGGCCGGGCCTTGGTCCGATCCCGTCTGGTTGGATTTTGATGGCATAGATCCCTCCTTGTTTTTCGATGCCGACGGGCGCGCTTGGCTGGTGCACAATGGCGGGCCACCCGATGACCGGCCGCTCTACGAGGGACATCGTGCCGTCTGGCTGCGAGAGTTTGACCCGGTAAAACTTAAGGCCAGTCGATCGGCTCGCTTATTAGTTAATGGTGGCACGGATATTAATCAAAAACCCATTTGGATCGAGGGGCCGCATCTTTATCGCCGGGGAGAGTCGTTTTACCTCACCTGCGCGGAGGGTGGGACTGGTGAAAATCATTCTCAGGTCATACTGCGCAGCCGCACCATAGACGGTCCCTACGTATCGTGGGCGGGTAATCCTATTCTTACGCAACGTGATCTTGCATCCGGCGCGATTGGGGCGGTCACCTGCACTGGGCATGCCGATCTCGAAATTGGGCCGGACGGTTGCTGGTGGGCGGTTTTTCTCGGCTGCCGTCCGTATGCGGAAGGTCGCTATTTCACTACCGGACGGGAAACTTTCCTGCTTCCGGTCACATGGACGTCCGACGGTTGGCCAATGATACTGCCAGCCGGATCGCGTGTCCCCTTGGTGGCGTCCGCGTCGGTCCCTCAAACGCAACAATCACCAAATGTTGGCGTGACAGGCACGTGGCGCGCGGCTTTTGACCGGCCGGTGCTCGATCCATTTTGGCTTATGTTGCGGGCACCTGTGGAGCCTTGGTGGCGTATCGACAGCCGATCCAGCGCACTTTTGATAACGCCGCGGCCAGCGACACTGGCCGGGAAGGATAACCCGTCCTTTCTGGCGCGCCGGGTGCAACATGCCCGCTTCACCACAGAGACCACCTTGGAGGTTCCGGAGGACTCTCGCGTATCGGCGGGTTTGGCGTTTTTTCAGTCCGAGAAGCATCATTATTATTTTTCGGTCAGGCGGGCCGGGCGTGGTCCTGTGGTGGCGTTGGAATTGGCCGACGGCAATCTGCCGGTGCAACTGGCTGACGCGACAATTCCGGTTGCTGCGCGCGAAGTATCCTTGCGTATCGAAGCGGAGGATGCGGTCACTCGTTTTTTTTATTCAGCCGGCGGCGGAAAGTGGTGCCCGCTGGGTGATCGCTTTGATACCAGACCGGTCACCGTGGCGGCGGCGGGCCAGGGGATGCATTTCACCGGCGCGGTGGTCGGCATGCACGCGCGGCTGGAACCTGCCGCCAGTCGTGAGCGAACTTTATTCAATGCCGGCTGGCGCTTCAAAACTCAAGACGCCGAGGATTGCGCCGGACGACTGCGCTACGACGCGCGCCCCGTTCCGCGGGACGAAAACGACGACCGCCCCGCCGATGCGATGCCCACCGAGGCGGAGTTGGTTTCCGGCTCCGGCCTGGAGGTGCTGAAGCCCTGGATACTCCCCACAGCCAACCCCTTTATCTCTGATCCTGCGAAGTGGGCTGCCAGACCAGCCGCCGAACCGTCGATAAGCCCCGCCTATACACGCCTTGATTTTGATGACGGCGACTGGCGTAAACTCGATTTGCCTCATGACTGGGCCATTGAGGGCCCTTTCAACCAAACAGGACCGGGAGGAGGCATGGGGCGCCTGCCGAGTGCCCAAGTCGGGTGGTATCGAAAGCGTTTCCATTTGCCCGCGGAGGACGCTGGCCGGGTGGTGCGACTCGAGATTGATGGCGCCATGTCCTACGCCATGGTCTGGTGCAATGGCCGTCTGGTCGGGGGGTGGCCCTATGGTTACGCCAGCTGGGGTCTTGATCTCACATCTTACCTGGTGCCGGGCGGTGACAACCAGCTGGCCATTCGTCTGGATAACCCGCCCTATTCCTCGCGCTGGTATCCGGGGGGCGGGCTTTACCGCAACGTCTGGCTGACGAAGTGCTCGCCCGTTCATGTGGGGACATGGGGGACCTTTGTGAGCACTCGCGATGTGTCGGAACTCGCCGCGAAGGTTGATCTATCGGTTACGGTGCAAAATCAAGGAACGGAGGCCGCCGAAGTTGGAATCACGACTTCTCTTTACAGTTTGGACCCGGACGGCAGGTGCTCGGATTCGGAGGTGGCCGCCTTTGCGCCGAAATGCCTTACAATCTTGCCGGGCAGTGCAAAGACGTCGTCCACCTCGCTTGAGCTGGCGCATCCTCGCCTGTGGGGGCCGCCGCCGTCGCAATCACCGCAACGTTATTTGGCGATAACAATTTTAAAGCAGTCGGGCCGGGAGGTGGATCGCTACGAAACACGCTTCGGGATACGTGCACTGAGTTTTGATCCGCAGACCGGTCTTCATGTTAACGGCGAGTCAATCCGCATACAGGGGGTAAATCAGCACCATGACCTGGGCGCACTCGGAGCGGCGTTCAATGTCCGCGCCGCCAGGCGTCAACTGGAGGCTTTGCGCGAGATGGGCTGCAACGCCGTGCGTATGGCGCATAACCCACCCGCACCCGAGTTGCTCGACCTTACGGATGAACTCGGCTTTCTGGTGGTGGACGAGCTCTACGATTGCTGGGAACGGAAAAAGACCCCGCTGGATTTTCATCTTATTTTTCCCGATTGGGCCGAGGCCGATCTGCGCGCGCTGATACGTCGTGACCGAAATCATCCTTCCGTCATCCTTTGGAGCACAGGTAACGAAGTGGGGGAGCAGTATACGGGGGCGGACGGGGCGGAAGTGGCCCGGCGCTTGCGGGATATCGCACGAACGGAAGATCCGACCCGGCCCACGACCACCGCAATGAATTGGGCCAAGCCCGAGATGGCACTCCCCGCAGTTTCGGAGGTGGTGTCTTTGAACTATCAGGGCGAAGGCATTCGCGACACGCCGGCCCATGATGGAATCGGCGGCATTCGCACCGCGCCCCAGTATGCGGCATTTCACGCGAAATTCCCTCGAAAGATGATCGTGGCGAGCGAAACTGCGGCTGCGCTCAGCACGAGAGGCGAGTATCTGTTCCCCGTTTCCACGGCGCCAAGTTCACCGGTGCGCGACGATATGGGAGGGGATTCTGCGAGAGGTTTTGTCAGTGCCTACGAACTCCATGCGGCTGACTTTGGCTCGACGCCGGACAAGGTTTTCGGGGTGCAGGACCGGCATCCCTTTGTGGCGGGTGAGTTTGTCTGGAGCGGTTGGGATTATCTCGGTGAGCCCACGCCTTATTATTCATCACGCAGTTCCGGATTTGGGATCATCGACTTGGCCGGCTTTCCGAAAGATCGCTTCTACCTATACCAGTCACGATGGCGTCCGGAATTACCGATGGTGCATATCTTGCCCCACTGGACTTGGCCAGAACGCGTCGGTTTGGTTACGCCGGTGCATGTCTTTACTTCCGGGGATGAAGCGGAGCTTTTCCTAAATGGACGTTCTCTCGGCCGGAAGAGAAAGGGGATCTTCGAGTATCGACTGCGTTGGGATGACGTAATCTATCAGCCCGGGGTGCTTTCTGTCACAGCTTACCGGAACGGCAGAAAATGGGCGGAACAAACGGTGCGAACGGTGGGCGAAGCCGCCGGCCTGACTGTCGTCCCGGATCGAAGCGCCATCAAAGCTGACGGTCTGGATCTCGCCTTTGTGACAGTGCGAGTGATCGATCGCGATGGCTTGACCGCGCCCCGCGCAAAGAACGAGTTGGTATTTTCCATGGAGGGCCCTGGAGAGATCGTGGCCACAGATAACGGCGATCCCACCAGTTTTGAGTCTTTTCAGTCTAAAAATCGACGCGCTTTCAACGGCTGTTGCCTCGTGATTGTGCGCGGTATCGCCGGAGTCACGGGTGACATATGTATTACCGCTTCGGGCAACGGACTGGTGGCCGGAAGCACTGTCGTTATCACGACTTCGCCATGATCAGTTTATCCTCTGCCAGACGCTTTCTCCGGGTCTGCTTTTGCGTCTTACCGGTCATACATTCCTGGACCATGGCCGCCCAGCCGGCCGGGTTGAATCTGGTTACCGATTTAATTTCAGAAGAGGCGCTGCCCGGCGGTTTCACCGTGGTTGCCGGACAGCATGTGACTACCTTGGCTCACGCCGAGGGGGAGTTGCCCGGCGTAATCCGGGCAATCAGAGATCTGCAGTCTGACCTTGAGCGTGTTACCCGGCGCAGGGCCACGATCACGGTCGCGGCACAGCCCCTCCCCGAAGCGATCCTGATCGGCACGCTCGGTAAAAGCCCGCTCATTGACGGGTTGGTCGAGGCGGGCAAACTGGATGTTTCAGACCTGGCGGGCAAGTGGGAGGGTTTTGTAATAGCCCATGTGGCAAATCCAGCTCAGGGAGTGGAAAAGGCGCTCGTAATCGCGGGTTCGGACAAGCGAGGCACCATATACGGCATTTATGAACTAGCGGAGCAAATCGGGGTTTCGCCCTGGTATTGGTGGGCCGATGTGCCGGTTAAAAGTCGCCCCTCCATATATGTCAGGCCGGGACGCTTTTTAAACACCGGTCCCGAGGTGCGTTATCGCGGCATCTTCTTAAACGATGAGGCTCCGGCTTTGACGGGTTGGGCCCGCGAGCGGTTCGGGGGCTTGAATCAAAAGTTCTATGCAAGGGTATTCGAGTTGTTGCTTCGTTTGCGTGCGAATTACCTCTGGCCTGCGATGTGGGACAATGCCTTCAACGAGGATGATCCCGGTAACGCCGCCTTGGCGGATGAGTTCGGCATCGTGATGGGAACCTCGCATCATGAACCGATGTTGCGCGCCCAGAAAGAGTGGAAACTGCACGGTCAAGGTCCTTGGGACTACAGTAAGAACCGTGAGCGCCTATCGTTATTTTGGAGTGAGGGGGTTCGCCGGAACCGGGCTTTCGAAAGTATTTTTACTCTGGGCATGCGGGGTGACGGGGATGTGCCTATGAGCGAAAGTGCCAACGTTGCGCTGCTTCAGGAAATTGTTGATGACCAGCGCAGTATTATCGCCCGCGAGCTGGGCCCGGCTGGCGCTAGGGCACCGCAGCTTTGGGCGCTCTACAAGGAAGTGCAGGAATACTACGAACGAGGTATGCGCGTGCCAGACGACGTGACTTTGCTATGGTGCGACGACAACTGGGGCAACATCCGGCGATTACCTACCGCGTCAGAGCGTTCCCGTCCGGGCGGGGCGGGCGTTTATTATCATTTCGATTACGTGGGTGGTCCGCGTAACTACAAGTGGCTGAATACGGTTCCACTGGCCAAGATCCACGAGCAAATGCACCTCGCCTGGGAGCACGAGGCCACGCGGGTCTGGATCGTGAATGTAGGCGATCTCAAGCCGATGGAGTATCCGATGGAATTTTTCATGCGCTACGCTTGGGATCCAGCGCGTTGGCCGGCGGATAGGCTCGGTGACTACGCCGTGGCCTGGGCCGGGCGGGAATTCGGTCTGGACCATGCTTCAGAAGTAGCAGCGCTGATTGATGGATACACGAAATTGAATGGCTTACGAAAGCCGGAGATGCTGACCCCTGAAACCTTCAGTCTTACTCACGAACGCGAATCCGAGCGTATCATCGGCCTATGGCGCGAGCTCCGGTCCAGAGCGCAGCGACTCCATGAAGATTTACCCCAAAATACCCGCCCGGCCTTTTACCAACTAGTCCTCCACCCGGTCGAAGCCTGCGCGATAGTTGCGGAACTGCAAAGGGCGGCGGGACTGAACCGGTTATACGCAGAACAAGGCCGTTCCTCCGCCAATACCGAGGCAGAGAAAGCGAGGAGTTTTTTTAGGGAGGATGCCGCGCTCACGCGACGCTGGGACACTCTCCTCGACGGCAAGTGGCGCGGGATGATGGCACAGACACATCTAGGATATACCAGCTGGCAACAACCTCCGCTTAATACGATGCCTCCTGTGGTGGAGGTGCAACCCAAGGCGCATGCCGAGTTAGCGGTTGCAGTCGAGGGAGATCGCTCCGCCAGACCGGGGGATTATCCGATTTCTTCAATTGCGCGCCTGCCCGTTTTGCATTTCTGGGACCCTAAACGCACTCGATGGTTTGAGGTTTTTAATCGAGGCGTCGCCCGGTTGGAATTTCGTGTCACGGTTTCACAACCTTGGCTGCGTGTTTCCATTAGTTCCGGCGTCTTAGGTCCCGATCAAAGAGTGGAAGTGGGTGCCGACTGGTCTCGCGTGCCCGTGGGAGAGTCAGTCGCGAGAATCACGGTGAGTCCGGTTGATGGTTCGAGTTCGGTCGGCATTGATCTGCCGGTGTGCCGTCCTGCCTGCATTCCAGATTCCGGATCTTTCCTGGAAATCGGCGGACAACTGACAGTCGAGGCGCCTCATTTTAGTCGTGCCGCAGCCGGTCCCGGCCAAGAGTGGAAATATTTGCCCAACCATGGGCGTTCGATCGGTGGCGTCACCTTGTATCCGGTGACGGCTGCTTCAGCCATTCCCGCCCCAGATAACGCTCGGCTGGAGTATTTGCTTTGGTTCGCGAGCACGGGGGCGGCGCAACTTAGGCTGGTGGCTTCGCCAACTCAGGCGTTCGTTCCTGGTTGTGGCTTGCGGGTAGCCGTTTCAATCGACGACGAAGCTCCCCGTATGGTTGATTTTCTCGCCGACCGTTCGCTCTCGACGTGGGAACGCATGGTTGGAGACGGCGTAAATCAAGTCACTGTGCCGCTGCCGATAAAAGTCTCAGGCCGGCATATATTGAAAATATGGAATGTTGATCCCGGAGTCGTTTTGCAGCGACTCACTATCCATTTCGGCGCGGAGCCAACCACTTACTTGGGGCCGATGGAGAGCCCGAGAGCGCCCTGAAAACCCTGAATCCAATGTGTATGCCGCGTTTTTATAAAACCATTTTCTTTCTTTTAATAAGTGCTGCTTATTCGATCAAGGCCGGGGAAATCGTGCTTACGCCTTATGAGCGCAGCGGAATATACAGGATTGGTGAAAGGGTGGGCTGGACGCTGAGGCAAGAACCACCGGTGCCCGATCTGATTTACACACTGAAGCGAAACGGAGTCGAAGTGGTTGCCTCCGGTTCGCTGTCGTGGCACGATGGCGAAGCGTTTGTGGCGGTGATTGCGGATGTCCCGTCAATGTTGAGACTGGAAGTATCACCCGGGGCGGGTGGCGAGCTGGTCGCGCAGGCTGGTGCGGCAATTGCACCTGAAAAATTAGCCGGGGCGCCGGCCAAACCCGCTGACTTTGACGCGTTTTGGGCGACTAAAATAAGCGAGATACAGGCTGTTCCGTCCGATCCGGTTCTCACGCCGGTGGCCGATGTTCGCGAGGAGGTGGACTATGCCACGCTGACTCTAGCCAATATTCGTGGCGCGAGGGTCCACGGCCAAATTGCCCACCCTGCGCGACCCGGCCAGTTCCCTGCGCTCTTGATTCTTCAGTGGGCGGGTGGCCCTTATCCTTTACAGAAGTCTTGGGTAACCGATCGCGCTGCCGAGGGTTGGCTGGCATTGAATATCATGCCGCATGATCTTCCGTGTGATATGCCAAAGGAGTTTTACGAATCTTTGCCACGATTGCTTAAGGACTACCAGTGCATCGGTGATGACGACCGGAACCGCAGTTATTTCCTGGCGATGTTTCTGGGCGCCTGGAGGGCGGCCGACTATCTTTCAACGCGTTCAGACTGGAATGGCCAAACCTTGGTGGTTCTCGGGCCGAGCATGGGCGGAATGCAGGCTTTTGCCGCCGCTGCTCTACACCCCCGGGTCACCCATTTGATTGCACATACCCCGGCTGGATGTGATTCGTTGGCATCGCTAAACGGTCGCGCGGCAGGTTATCCAAATTGGAATGCGGGCGACGCGCGGGTGGAAGCAACCGCGCCTTATTTTGATCCCGTCAATTTTGCGGAGCGGATCCACGCGCGGGCTTTGGTTTCAATGGGTTTTATAGACACCGTCACGCCTGCTGCCGGCATTTGGATGGCATTCAATAAACTGGCCGGCATTAAAGAGGCGGTCCCAATGATTGATACGCCACACGGCCATCAAGCCAAACCCGGCCAAGAGAAGGCCTATAATGACCGTCGTGACGCCTGGTTGGCCGCGCTGCTTTCTGGTCGGGAACCCGCCGTCCTCCCTTCCGTGGTTTTGCCTCGGGCGGACGCCGGGCAATGAAATCAAAGCCCGTTATCGCGAAAACCTATAATTGAACCACCGAGCGCAGGCTGGACGACCGTTTCAGTCCGTGAAAATGGAGAGATTGATGGACTCGGCCATGCGCCGGTAACCTTCGGCAGACGGGTGCAGGTGGTCCCCGCCATCGAAGCCGGCTGCCAGTCGCGCGGGCGTTTCGGGATCACGTGAGATCGCATCAAAATCGATTACCCCGTCGAATTCGCCGCTATCTCGTATCCAGCGGTTCACAGTCTGGCGTTCTCGCTCACGTTCTGGCTTGTCGTAAAAAGAACCGGCAAAGGGCATGATAGTTGCGCCAATGATACGAATTGAGCGTTCACGCGTGCGTCGTATGATTTCTTTGTAGGTTGCTATCAATTCCTCGGCCGCAACATCTGCCCCGAGATCGTTTACTCCCTCGTGCAGAATGAGCCAGCGCACCCGGGGGACGGAGAGAATATCCCGTTCCAAGCGTGCGAGTGCGGTCGGTCCAAGGCCGTCTCGAAGCACGCGATTGCCACCAATGCCTTGATTCAAGACGGCCAGGCACGGGCTTTTTTCCGCAAGTCTTCGAGCCAAATGATCGGGCCAGCGATTATGAGCGTCGGTGGTCGAACCGCGTCCGTCAGCAATGGAGTCGCCTAGGATAACTACAGCATGCGGCTTTCCCGTTGTAGATGTTTCAACACCGGAAAGGAAATACCAGTGCGTGACGCGCACCGCGTCAGTTGGGCAGGCTGGCATGTGACCGGATTGTTCATCTGCGATGAAGGAAGTGGTTCGGGATCCGGGATGGCCGGTCAGAACTGCCGGCACCTGATTTATATGAAGCGAGAATACGAGGCGCTCTAATGCAGTGGCCGGCAGATTTACGGGGTCCGATGTGACGGTTTCGCCGGGAGAGATTCTAAACCCCGCATATCCGCCAAAGCTGAGCGAGCGAATGGATCCGGCGCGCATACCGCCTTCTCCAGTCGAGGGCGCTACCGATGCCGAAGTTATGCCGAGGGGTTCGTTGCCAAAGGCATTTGAGAATGTGATGCGCAGGGCATCGCCCCCGATCGAGAGTTGCACCTCCTGGCGCAGGATCCGGCCGGAAAGTCCCGGAGCGGGCGGCACATTGTTGGTTTCCACGGGTTGCTGGGCGGAAATCCACGATGGCACCCAGATGTTCTCCGCGGATACGATATGCGGAATCAGCGAACCAATCAGGAAAAATAAACTGATCGGGCGGGGTCGGAATATGAACATGTCGCGGATAAGAATCGGTTTGCGTGGCGGTTTAGGGGATAGCGAGAAGGCAACGTATTACGCCATCAACCAGGGGAGAATCGGGCTCGAAGCGTGATACCTTATTCTGCGCCTTGCTAGCGACGTGGATTGGAAAACGAGAAGGGGGATCAGGGTGTGATCAAAACGCGTAAACGGTAGAAGCGGCCAGTTTCCCCGCCTGATACCTGCACGCTTGCGCGCATGCGGGCGGGGGAGCTTTGCTCCATGAGAACCGTGACTGCTCCGCCCCAGGTTCCTGCCCTGGCCATAGTTGCGAGATCAATCCAATTTGATAGGTCGGTAGACCGTTGAATAACATAGGTGAGGTCCGGTGGCGCGGACGCGGCAAATTCAAAGCCGAAACGCAGTTCCCCTTGCGTTCCAGAATAGAGGGAGGGACGGGCGCTGGCCGGCAAGGGAATCCCGTTCGTCTGTCCCAGCGCGTAGGCGAGAAGGTTGGGAACTCCGTCGGCATCGGCGTCGGCAGTCGCCGAGCGATCAGCCGCTGCTGGGAGAGTAGCTGCCCAATCGGCGTATTCGGCTGGATTATTGACGACCGAAATAGTGATGGATTGTTCGTAAAAAGCCCCGGCCAGATCGGTAGCCCGAAGCCGTATCGTGCGGGTGGCGCCTGCCTCGTAATCAAGCGGGATTACATTGCGCAGGAAACCGCCCGAGATGGTGAAGAGGGCGTTATCAGTGTCACCTGCTCCTGTGACCAGGGAATATGCCAGGGTTTCCCCCGGATCCGGATCAGTAGCGAGCGGACGACCTACGGGGGTTCCGGCGGGGGCATTTTCAGAAATCGCGGAAGTGCTTAGAGACAAGGAGGAGGGCGGCCGGTTCATCGCATCGGAAACGAGCGTTGTAATGCTCTGGGCGGGCACAGTTATAACGAAAGTTCCGTTGGCCCCGACTGCTATCGGTGTCAGCGACTCAAGCGAGCGCGTGGCGGAGGTTTCCCATGGTGCAAACGATGGAGCTGTTCCACCCGCAATCGAGAGATTAATCGGGAGCGCGGATGTGCCAGAGTTAACCATGACGATGGAGATTCGGCGTCCGTCCGGCTGGATAAACCCGGTGACACGCAGCGTGGAACTGGAACCGGTCGTGTCGACGCGGCGCTGTCCGGGGCGAACGAAGCGGGCCCAGTTGCCCAGAGCCCATCCGCGCTTGGTCATGGCGTTGGCTTCGACGAGCGCACTGGAACTGGAGCCGCCGCTGGTCGAGGGATACATCCACCAGTAGTGCCAGGCGCTGCCTTGTGCAATAGTCAGGAAATCGTGAATCACGGCAGATACACGCAAGGCGGAGGCGATGGTGGGGTCTGACGTTGCCCCCGAGTCTGAATACTCGGTTTGCCAAAACGGCAGTCCGGCTGCGGCTGGCGCAGCGTAGGCGAAGGCTGTGCCGCCATAGGAATGGGTGGCTACATGGGAGATATAACCCCGGGCGGTGGCATCCCCGAGTAGGTTGTCCGCATAGTCATCTATAGAATACCAATCGATGCTTTCCGGCGCGAGCACCCGCGTCGAAACGCCCTTGGCGACGAGGGCGGGGCCCAAGTAGTCGCGGATGAAGCCGGTTAGTTCGGCAGGCGTCCAGCGGCAGGTCTCCCAGACGGCCGTCCAGTTTGGCTCGTTCTGGGCGGAAAGGGTAAGAATCGGCACACCTGCGTTTTTCATGTTGACCACGAACTGCGCCAACCGGGCCGCCCAGTCGTCGTAGTAGTCGGGAAGGAGCGAACCTCCGTTGTTGTCGGTTCCGTTGGTTTTCCACGCCCCCGGGGGACTCCAGGGCGTGGCCCAGACTTGGGCGCCACGAGCGACGGCTTTTACCGCCGTGGCGGTTTCCCAACTGTTTCCGGAAGGAGCGATTCGCACCCTAAGCAACGACAAACCCAATCCTTTGTCGGTCGAAAAAAACAGATCGGCCTGGGCATCAGTAATACTTTGCGCGGTCCACGCGCTTGATGCCCCGAAACCATCTATTCGTTGCCGCGGAGAGGACACGTTGATCGAGACCGGCGTTTGCGCGTAAGCGAGATTAGCCGCGTGGCCTACAAATAGAATCAGTGCGGCTAGGGCTAAACGGCAGGATGGCATAGGTTATTAAATGCAGCCGATTTCGGGGGAGCAAAAGGTAGGCAACAGCGTCCAGCTAAATTCGATTTAACTCATTTCGCTACGCCCAATCCGGGCTAACACTAGCGCAAAGCACCAGTCATGTGCTAGTGTTAGACTGAATGGTTTTTTGCGGACGAGGTCGTTGATTCACACGATTGTTGCACAACTACGTGAGTAGTTTGCACGCGGACGATCATTGTGATCTTCCGTCCCCCCCAAAAAACACACCCACATCATGAATCGTAAGTTATCATCCACCCTCGCAGCAGTTCTTTGCCTAAGTGCATTGAACGCACGTGCCGCAGTATCGTTTTCCCAAGTTGATGCCACTGACACCACCGCTTGGACCGCAAGTTTTGGCGGCGGCAATCTGGCGGTATCGATGGTGGGTTCTTCAGTCGCTATGACCGTAGCGAACCCGGGCAGCGGCTATTTTGGCCAGAGCTTCAAGGGTGATGGTCAAGCGATTGAAGGTTGGGGCTTTTTCGGAAACGGCGGCAATAGCTCCGCGCTTACCTACACGATCACTCTGCTCGATTATGGCACTTCCGGTCCAATCGATACCTACTCCGAATTTAATCCAGCCACCGCGGCTACCACTCTGGTCGCGGCTACGTTCTCCCTCGGTGGTTCGAGCGGTAAAAAACAAATGTTCTTTGATTTTAGTGGCAGCGACGCGGTAACGCTCTCGTCTACCCACTATTACTCGATGAGCATCATTTCCCCGAGTGGCAGCTCTGCCACTTTTCACCGGCTTGGCGCGGGCGCATCGACTTATGCCGATGGAACCGGAGCTTATGGCAACGGAGTCTTAAGCCCGGACACCTTCGCTGGCACCGGAGCTCTGCGAGACACCATTTTTGCTCTTTATACTGCGCCTGCTGCTGCGGTGCCCGAGCCTTCCACCTATGCGGCGATCTCCGGCCTCTTGGTTGCGGCGTTCGCTGCCTCCCGTCGTAAGCGTTCCTGAAAACGACTGGATACGTTCGATAAACAATTCAGTTAGAAATCAGCCGGAAGGGATCATCCCCCTTCCGGCTTTTTCGTGGAACCATGAGCCGGACGTTAAGATCGGCGGTCGGTGTGCCCTGATCTATTGCGACGGTATATATCTAGCCGCGGCCGCCGAAGCTGGCGTGGTCGTCGAGGTCGAGCAGGTCGAAAAACGTCGAGATGTCGTCGCGCTGCGGGGCGAGGGCCTGGAGGCGCTCGGCGAACCATGCGTGCATCTCGGCATCGGATGGCCCGCGCCGGCTGAGGGCGGCGGACCAGAGATCAATCGCAGCGGAGTCCTTGGGGGCGTGGGCGCGCACCCAGGCGAGGACGGCGGAATCGGAATCGGCGGTGCGCACGGCCTCGAGAAAGGCCTCGGGCTTGATGCCGGTGAAGCCAAAGAAACGCGCGTCGAGCGGGCAGTCGTAATGGTAATCGCCGCCGGTGCCGGCGAGGTGGGCACGGGCCTTGTCGATCAGGCGGGGCAGGTGGACGTAGCCGCCGAGGCTGACGCGCGGGCTGCGGGGCGGGTGGAGGCGGAGATCGGGGGCGGAGTGGTTGATAGTCATGAGAAACAGGATGGCATCAGGCGGTGATGGTGGCGAGCGAGCAGCCATCGGCATCGGGCGTCTCGCAATTTGGCCGGGCGACGACGCCGGGGTAGGGCTCGTCGGCGAAGGGGTGGCGGGCGCGGTCGAGCAGGTGCTCGGCACATACCGCGAAGAGCTCGGCCTCGGTCATGGCCCGGCGCATGGCGTGCAAAAACGCGCCCTCGGGATCGACGGACTGGCCGACGAAGTTGAGGAACTTTTTCATGCGGGCCACATGGGCGCGCTCGACGGCGGAGGCATCGCCGATCGGGCGGTCGAGGAAGCCGGCGGCGGTGGCGCGGTAGAGGGCGTGGACGTAGGCATGCACATCGCCGAGAGTCGGAGCGAAGGGCGTTGCGCCCGCGAGGTGTTCGCGGATCTGCCGGAAAAGCCACGGGTTGCGGATGGCGTGGCGGCCGCACATGACCCCGGCGGCGCCCGTCTCGGCGAGCACGCGGGCGGCCACGCGGGCGCTGGTAACGTTGCCATTGGCCAGGACGGGGCAGGGAACGGTGCGAACGGCGCGGGCGATCTCGTCATAGTGCACGCCGCCGCGATACATCTCCTTCACGGTGCGGCCATGGACGGCGAGCAGGTCGACGCGGTGGCGGGCGACGGAGGCGAGGATGCGTTCAAAGTGGCGGGTATCCTCGAAGCCGATGCGCATCTTCACCGTGAACAAGCTCGGGGTGCAAGCGCGCAGGGCGGCGAGGATGGCGTCCACGTGCTCGGGGTCGCGGAGCAGGCCGCCGCCGACGTTTTTTTTGTAAACCTTGGGCGCGGGGCAGCCGAGGTTCAGGTCGATGCCGGCGACGGGGTGGCGGAGGAGGAGGGCGACAGTGCGTTCCAGATGAGGTATCTCTTCTCCGATCAGCTGGGCAAAGACGGGGCGTCCGGTGCGGTTCTCATCGATCGAGCGCAGGATGTGCGGCTCGGGGCGGGACTGGCCGTGGACGCGGAGGAACTCGGTGACGTAGTAATCCGGCGGGCCGTAGTCGGCGATCAGGCCCATGAACGCGAGGTCCGTCACGTCCTGCATCGGGGCGAGGACGGTCAGCGGCTGGCCGGCGACCTGCGGTCTCGGCAAAGCCGAAGAACCCTCGGGGTTCACGGAATGCGGATCATTTTTTATCGTCGTCTGAATCGTAGTCATCGGACGTATCGTCTTCGTCGTCGGAAGACTCGGCGGCGGCCTCGGATTGCTGTTTCAGCACGCGCTCCAAGATTTCGGTCATGTCCTCGACCTGGTCATAGACTTTTTTGGCGACGAGGATGGGGCGTTTATGAGACAGGGCGAGGACGGTGCTATCGCTCGGGCGGGCGTCGAGTTCGACGATCTTTTGGCCGAGCTCGTTTTTCATCTTCAACAGGATGCGGGCGTAGAAGGTGCCTTCATTGACGTCGTTGATCACGACGTGCTCGAGGGTGGCGCCGAGGCCGGTGAGGATGTGACCGATTAGATCGTGGGTGAGGGGGCGTTCTTTTTTCACCCCGTCGAGGGACATCTGGATGGCGTTGCCCACCGCATGGTCGACGTAGATGACGAAGGTCTTGGCGTCGTCGCCGAGGAAGATGGCGCAACCGTTGGCGGTGGGCATCACGCCCTTGACGGTGACGGGGAGAACGGAGGGAGAGGCCATGATGGGTAAATCTCCAATGAGCGATGACCAATGTCCAATGACGAATTCAGAAGAGCGGCTCGCCGGGGCGGGCGGGTCAGGCGGCGCCGTGGAGGGCGATGCCGAGTTGTTCAGCGCGGGCGAGCACGGCGGGTTTATCGATCAAGATCACCCGGCCGGCCTCGAGCACGGCGGCGCGGATTTGGGCGGTGTGGAGGGCTTCAAGGGTTTTGAGACCGAAACAAGGCACGTCGAAGCGGTAATCCTGGCGGGACTTCACGGTTTTGACGTAAATGGACTCGTAGGTCTTCAGCGTGCCGGCGCGGCGGATCATCTCGTCGGTGCCCTCGTAGGCTTCCACGGCTAGGACGGTGCCCTTGCGCACGACGCAGCCCTGGCCGATGTCGAGGCGGGCGCATTCGCGGGCGATGTGCAGGCCGTGGTCCACGTATTCGCGGTCGGCGGAGACTTTTTGCCGGGTCATCGGGCCGGGGGTGGCGAGGTGGGCATCGATGAAGGCGCGGGCGTCGAGCAGGTGCACGCCGAGGTCCTCGATCTCGCGGGCGATGGCGCCGAAGATGGTCTCGGCGTTGCGGCGTTTCAGGGTGGCGAGGATGGCAAGCGCCTTGAGGTCGGGGTGCAGACCGGAAAAGAGGCGGCGCGGGGAAACCTGGCCGGCCATAAAGGCGTAGCCCGCTTCGAAGCGTTTAAGGGCTTTGAGAAGAGCGCCGATCTGCCCGACCTTGATCAACGCCCGCCCGGACTCGGGAAAGGTTGCCTGGAGCTCGGGTGAGGTCTCCTCGTCCATGGCCACAAGTCGCAGGGGCACTCCGGCGGCACGGATACACTCGGCGACCAAGGCGGGGTAGCGTCCTTGCCCGGCGATGAGCGCAACGGGGCGGCGGGGATCGAAATCCGGCGGGAGGAAGGCGGAGAGCGGGTCGGGCATGTGGCGAGAAACCGAGGGCTAGAGCACGAACGACCTTCGCATCCGGGCCAAGGTCGAATCACAGGCAGATGAGCGGAAAAATTTTACCCATGGGACGCGTTGACCGTTTTGGCCGGCGCTCTTTGGCTGGCGCCATGCGGAGCGGCTGAACGATCTGCATGGCGCCCTACATGAACCCCTCTCTCCCCGGCCCAGCCCACTTGCCCTTCACGCCGTCCGCGCGGTTGGAGAAGTTTCGCTTGCGCAAGACTCCCGGGGAGCGCTGGGCGCGGCTTTCGCCCTTCGGCCTGGGCCACACCAAGCCCAAGCACATCCGCGATATGCTCAAGGTCGTCTGGCTCAATCGCGACAACCTCCCCCACGCCTGGCGGGTTTTGACCAAGGGCGTGTGCGACGGCTGCGCGCTCGGCGTGGCCGGCCTGCACGACTGGACCATCTCCGGGCCACATCTTTGCCTCACCCGCCTCAATCTCCTGCGCTTAAACACCGTCGCCGAATTTGATCCTGCGCTCCTGGCCGATGTCACCGGGCTGGCGAAACGCGACAACGCCGCTCTGCGCGGGCTCGGCCGGCTGGCCTACCCGATGGTGCGCCGGCACGGCGAAAAGGGCTTTACCCGCGTCGCTTGGGACGAGGTCAACGCCCGCCTCGGCGCGCGCCTGCGGGCCACGGAACCGCAACGGCTGGCGGTCTTCGTGACTGCGCGCGGTGTGACCAACGAAGTTTACTACGTGGCGCAGAAGGCGGCGCGTTTCCTCGGCACGCCGCACCTCGACAACGCCGCGCGGCTCTGTCACGCGCCCTCCACCTCGGCGATGAAGGAGATGACAGGTGTGGCGGCCTCGACCTGCACCTACGCGGACTGGTTCAAGACCGACCTCATCCTCCTCGTCGGCGCCAATCCCGCCAACGACCAGCCGGTCTCGACCAAATACCTCCTGCTGGCCAAGCAGCGCGGAGCCAGGATCGTCGTCATCAATCCTTACCTGGAGCCGGGCTTGAAGCGCTACTGGATCCCCAGCACGCCGCTCAGCGCGGTCTTCGGCAGTGATCTGGCGGACTACTGGTTCCCGGTCACGCAGGGTGGGGACGTGCCCTTTTTCTACGGCGTGCTCAAGGTGCTCTTCGAGCGCGGCGGCGTGGAGGAGGCCTACCTGCGCGAGCATGTTGACGAGGGGGCGGTCGCGGCGTTGCGGGCGGCCTGCGCGGCGACCGGGCTGGATGAGTTTGCCCGTCGCGCGGGGGTAAAAACCGAGGCCATCGAAGCTCTCGCCGAGTTGGTCGCCGGTGCGCGGCGCGGCGTGGTGGTGTGGAGCATGGGGCTCACCCAGGCGCCGACCGGGGCGGATGGAGTGCGCATGGTGCTCAATCTTGCGCTGGCGCGCGGCTGGATCGGGCGCGAGGGGACGGGCGCGGTGCCGATCCGCGGGCACTCTTCGGTGCAGGGCGGCGGCGAGATGGGTTGCTACACCACGGCCTTGCCCGGCGCGGTCCCCATCACACCGGAAAACGTTGCCCGGCTGGAGGCCCAGTATGGGTTCCCCATCCCCGGCACGAAGGGTTACACCACGCCGGAGATGCTGGAGGCGGCCCATCGGGGGCAACTCGACGTGCTCTACGCGCTCGGCGGCAATTTCCTCCGCACCATGCCCGATCCGGACCATGTGCGCGCGGCGCTGGCGCGCACTCCGGTGCGCATCCACCAGGACATTATCCTCACCGATCAGATGTTCATCGCGCCTCCGCCGGGCGGGGAAGTCTGGCTACTGCCGGCGCAGACTCGCTACGAACAGGATGGCGGCGGGGTGGAGACCAGCACGGAGCGGCGGGTCATGTTCTCGCCGCAGATTCCGCGGGTGGTCGGCGAGGCGCGGGCCGAGTGGCGCATCGCGCGAGACCTCGCCGCGGCGGCCTGGCCGGAGCGTGCCCACCTGCTCGGTTGCGCAAGCGGTCAGGCCATCCGCGAGGAGATCGCCCGCGTAGTGCCCTTCTATGCCGGCATTGAGAAACTCGCGCGCACCGGCGATTCCTTCGTCTATGGCGGGGCCCACCTCTGCCCCGACGGGGTTTTCCCCCTTCCGGGCGGCCGCGGTCGCATGACCACCCCGCGCTTGCCGGGGCGACGCCCGGAGGACGGGACCTTTTTTGTGAGCACCCGCCGCGGCAAACAGTTCAACACCCTCATCTACGCTGAGGTGGACCCGCTCAATGGCGCCGCCCGTGACGCGGTCCTGATGAACGAGGAGGACGCCGCCGAGCGCGGCCTCATGCACGGGGACCCGGTGATCTTGAGAAATAAACGCGGCAGTCTCGCCGCTCGCGTGCACCTCGCGCCGCTCACTCGCGGTGACCTCCAGATCCACTGGCCCGAGGGCAATCACTTGCTCGACCGCGACGCGCGCGACGCCTGGAGCGACACGCCGGATTACAACGCCCGGGTAACCTTGGAAAAGGCGGGCGGGATATGAGTTCAAACCGCCGATTTTTTAACCACGGATCGCACGGATGGGCACGGATGATCGGCAAGAATCCGCGTTTATCCGCGTAATCCGCGGTTAAATTTCTGCCGCTCCAGAGTGAATATATCCTCAATAAAAACCGTGTCGGTGACCAGTCTGGCCGGCGGCAACCCCCGTCCTGACGCTGTCGCGGTGGAGGAGCCGCTGGAGATCCGGGTCGGCGGGCGGGGTGTGGCCGTGACCATGCGCACGCCGGGCCATGACCGAGAGCTGGCGGCGGGTTTTTTGCTCACCGAGGGCGTGGTGCGGGCGGCGGATGAATTACTGGATGTCTACGCCTGCCGGGATCTCCCGCATGGGCAGGAAGGCAACGTGGTCGAGGCGGTGCTTTCGGCGTCGGCGCGCGGACGTTTCGATCCGGCGCGGCTCACGCGGCATGTTTTTACCGCCTCCAGTTGCGGACTCTGCGGCAAAGCGACCATCGACGCGCTGGCCTGCGTGCTGCCGCCCCTGCCGGCGGCTGGAGCGGTCGGTGAGGCGGGGCGGTTCGCGGCGGCGGGTCTGGGCGCTTGGCCGGAGCGGTTGCGCGCGGCCCAACCCGGTTTCGAAGCGACGGGCGGTCTCCACGCGGCGGCCCGGTTCACCGGGCGGGGCGAGTTGGTGGCGGTGCGGGAAGACGTGGGGCGGCACAACGCCCTGGACAAGCTCCTCGGCGCGGCGCTCTGGGCGGGCGATACGCCGTTGGCGGACGCGGGCGTGCTGGTCAGCGGGCGACTGAGTTTCGAACTGGTGCAAAAATGCTGGGCGGCGGGCGTGCCACTACTCGCCGGCATCGGCGCTCCGTCGAGCCTCGCGGTGGAAATGGCGACGGCGGCCGGGATGACCTTGATCGGATTCCTGCGGGCCGACCGCGCCAACGTCTACGCTGGCGCTGAGCGGCTGGGCCGTGCGCCGAAGCTTACAAATACTTGTCCGTGACCGCGCCTTCCGAGGCGCTGGCGACGAGGCGGGCGTATTTGGCCAGCACGCCGCGGGTCTCTTTCGGCGCGGGCGGCACGTAGGCGGCGAGGCGGGCGGCGTAGTCGGCTTCGGGGATGAGCAGCGAGATGGTGTTCTTTACGGCGTCGATCTCGATGAGGTCGCCGTCGCGCACGATGCCGATGGGGCCGCCCTTGGCGGCCTCGGGGGTGATGTGACCGACATCAAAACCGTGCGAGCCGCCGGAGAAACGACCGTCGGTGATCAGCGCTACATCCTTGATCAATCCGCGGCCCGCGATGGCGCTGGTGGGGGAAAGCATTTCGCGCATACCGGGGCCGCCAACGGGGCCCTCGTTGCGGATAACGACGACGTCGCCTTTGACCACGTCTCCGCGCAGCACACCTTGAAGCGCGTCTTCCTCGCCCTCGTAAACCTTGGCAGGACCCTTGAAATAGAGGCCTTCCTTGCCGGTGATCTTGCCGACGGCGCCGCCAGGGGCGAGGTTTCCGCGCAGCACGCGCAAATGCGTGTCGGCCTTGATGGGTTGGTCCCAGGGGCGGATGACGTCCTGCTGATCAGGGTAAGAAGGGTAGGGCTGCACGTCCCGGAGGGATTCGGCGACGGTTTCGCCGGAGACGGTCAATGCGTCGCCGTGGAGCAGGCCACGGTCGAGCAGGATCTTCATCATCGGGCGGATGCCACCGATGCGGATCAGGTGGGCCATGCCGTATTTGCCAAACGGCTTCACATCGGCGAGCAGCGGCACGCGGGCGCCGATGGTTTTGAAATCCTCGAGGGTCAGATCGACCCCGGCGGAATGGGCGATGGCGAGCAGGTGAAGGATGAGGTTGGTCGAGCCACCGAGCGCGAGGCAGACGGTGATGGAGTTTTCGAACGCCTTACGGGTGAGAATGTCGCGAGGCCTGATCCCCTTTTGGAGCATGGCCATGACGGCGGCGCCGGCGCGCTCGCAGTCCTCGCGCTTCTCTTTGCCCACGGCCAGTTGCGCGCTGCTATTGGGCAGGCTCATGCCGAGGGCTTCGATGGCGGAGGCCATGGTGTTGGCGGTATACATGCCGCCGCAGGAGCCGGGGCCGGGGATGGCGCTCGCCTCGACGTCGCGCAGGCCGGCGTCGTCGAGTTCGCCCTTGGCGTGTTTGCCGACGGCTTCGAAGACGGAGACGATATCGAGGGGCTTTTGTTTATCGCAGTCGGAGGAGGCAAAACCCGGAAGGATGGTGCCGCCGTAGATGAACACGGCGGGACGGTTCAGACGGGCGATCGCCATCATGCAGCCGGGCATGTTTTTATCGCAGCCACCGATGGCGACGAGGCCGTCAAAGCCTTCGGCGGCGACCGCGGTCTCGATGGAATCCGCGATCACGTCGCGCGAGACGAGGGAGTAGCGCATACCCTGCGTGCCCATGCTGATGCCATCGGTCACGGTGATGGTATTGAAATAGACGGCTTTGCCGCCGGCGGCATTGATGCCCTTTTGCGCGTGCTCGCTCAGGTCGCCCAGGTGAACGTTGCAGGGCGTCATATTGCTGGCGGACGCGGCCACGGCGATCTGGGGCTTCTTAAAATCATCATCGGTAAAACCCACCGCGCGCAGCATGGAGCGGGCGGGGGCGCGATCGTTGCCGTCAACGACAACGGAGGAGTGTGGACGGGGCGTGGCAGGGAAGGTTTGGCACATGGCGGGTAGAAACGATAGCAGAATGCCCGTGGAGGGAGGTCCGCAAGCCCTCAGCTTGCCGAAGGGAACCCTTGAGCCCGGCGCGACGCCGTCGTGGAATACCCCCTATGCCTGTGCCCGATCCGCTCATCCTCGCTTCCGCCTCGCCGCGCCGCCGCGAATTGCTCGCCCAGCTGGGTGCGGTTTTCACCGTGGTGGTGGCGAATGTAGTCGAGCACGAGGACCCCGCCCTGGATCCACGGGTAATGGTGGCGCGTAACTCGGCGCTGAAGGCGGATCACGTGGCGGCCCTTCACCCTGAAGCCTGGGTGCTGGGCGCGGACACGACGGTTTTTGCGGAGGGCCAGGCCTTGAACAAACCTGCCGACCTCGATGCGGCGCGGGCTATGTTGCGTCGTCTCAGCGGCCGCGCGCACACGGTTTTTACCGGAATCGCCCTGCGGCACTCCAAGCGTGAAGTGCGCGAGGACCTCGGAGTGGCGAGCGAGGTGGAGTTTCGAAGCCTTTCCGACGCCGATATCGAAGATTACCTGCGGCTCGTTCACGTGCTCGATAAAGCCGGGGCCTACGCGATCCAGGAGCACGGCGAGCGCTTGGTGTCGGCGCGGCGGGGCTCGCTGAGTAACATCATCGGCCTACCTCAGGATGAAGTGAGAGAACTTTTGACCCGGCGCGGCGTCTTACGCTGAGTGCCGTCCCCTCCCTGACTTTTCGCCTCAATGTCCACTTTCGCTCCCGCGCCCAGACTGCCCGCCATCCGGGTGCGTTGCGTGCATGCGCTGGACGCGCCAGGGGATCAGCGCCGCGTGGGTCTGATCGGCACCGTCGTCGCGCATCTTTTGCTGCTCGCGATTATTCTCCTGCTGCCGGACGACCTGATGGAGCGCGATAGCGGCGTGACCACCCCGGTGGTGAATTCCAATTTTGAAATCGAAGTCAGCCCGGAGCTGGTGCGTCCAGTCACGCCGGCCATCCCTCCGCAACGTTTCGTCGAGGTAAATCCAGCCGCGCCCGAGAACGCGCCGGACGACACCTCGCTCTACGGCGCACAGAACCAGCAGGTGGCCCAACCGTTGCCCAGCCCTCAGACCGATAGCGACGCGCCCAAGGTGGAGGGCGAAGGCAAAAACGAAGCGACGGCCTTGGTCAGCGGTCTAGCCACCCCTGAGGAGCAACCATCCGCCTCGGAAGTGCTCGCACCGGCTTTTACCCCGCGCGAACCGCCTTCGCTGGTGCCGGAAAAACCCATTGCGGAGCAGGCTCCGGCCAAGGCGGTAAATCCGCTCGTCGGCGGGGAGCAATTGCTGGGCGACGCGGATGGCGGCATCGGCACCACCACCACCTCGTTACCACCCGTAGCCGGGGCGGAGGCCGGGGAGAATCCGGTGAAGGGCACGGCGGCCGGACGCGCTGCGACCGGGGGGTATTTTGACGGAACCCCGGCCATTGACCGTGCCCGTCCGCAGGAACGCCCCCGGCTCTCCGCGGCGGCGGTGAATGCGCGCAAGACTTCCACTATAAAAAATGAATTTGGCTCCCAGAATATCGGCGCGGTCGCTTACAACGCGAAATGGAGCGCTTACGGGGAATACCTTCAGCGCCTCATCGATGCGGTGCAGGGCCAGTGGGAGCGGCTTATCCAGCGCAGTTCGTTTTACCCGGCCTCGGGCTCGACGGTGCGCGTGGTCTTCAAGATCGACGCCTCCGGAGTCATTTCCGAGGTCGTGCGAGTCGACGGCACCGGAGCCGAGCTCGCCCGGCGATTGTGTGTCAGCGCGATCACCGAGCGCGCCCCCTATGGCGACTGGACGGACGACATGATTGCCGTCCTCGGTCGCGAGCAGGAAATCACCTTCACCTTTTTCTACCAATGACCACCCCCTCCGCCACTGCCTTCGAACTGCCGCTGGGCCCGGGGATCGAGGTTCTCACCCGGGCTCCGGGCGGGCTTGTCGCCTTTGACAAACCGGCCGGCGTGCTCTCGCACCCGAACATGAAGAGCGAGCAACCGCGGGCGCTGTTGACCTGCGATTACTCGATCGAGGGTGAGTTTTACCACTGGGTCGATGCCGCCGGGGTCGCTCGCCACTTGTGGCTGCTCAACCGCCTCGATTCGCATACCTCGGGGGTAATCCTCGGCTGCCTTGAGGGTGAACTGGCGAAGCGCATCCGGCTGCTCTTTCGCCAGAAGCACATTCACAAATCCTACCACGCCTTGGTTTTTGGAAAACCCTCGAAGTCGAACGATGTCTGGCGAGACCGCCTCGCGATCGAGAAACGCGGCGGGCAGGTGCGGGCCAAGGCGGGCGAAGGCATCCCCAGTGAATCCGAGGTCAAGGTCCTCCGGCAGCGTCGTGACGGCGCGACTGCTCTTGCTTTGATCGAGCTGACCCCGCGCACCGGTCGCAGCCACCAGCTACGCGTGCAATGCGCCCACCGCCGTCTGCCCATCGTGGGCGACGCGACCTATGGCGATTTTGGGGCCAACCGGGCCTTGGCCAAGGCCACCGGTATCAAGCGCCTGTGCCTGCATTCCCACGCCACCCGCTTCGACTACGAACAGGATGGCCGCGTCGTGCATTTCAGCGCGGTCGCCCCGACTCCGCCGGAGATGCTGGGACTGCTTTGAGGACGGGAAATCAATTCTCCAAAAGTTCAGGATAAAATAGTTACCACGAATCACGCGGATTCGCACGGATACAGCCGGACAATCCGTGGTTAACTTAATCATGTTTCTAGTTTTCCGTTCGATTCAGAGACATTGGGATTGTTGTCCATGGAGTGACTGGTTGAAGTGCTCTTTTAACAATAATGAAGGGACTCGTTGTTTTAGATGCTCAGGCCTTTGAACTAATCTACGGCGCAGAATATCTGGCCGAGATTGCTAGGCGCGTGGAACTGCTGACCGGACCATTGACGAAGGAGGACCTGGCCGCCCGGCCGGACTTACTCGCTCAAGTTGAGGTGATTTTTTCCGGTTGGGGGGCCCCTGTTCTCGATGCGGCTTTTCTCGAAGCTGCACCCAAGTTACGGGCGGTTTTTTACGGTGCGGGCACGATCCGTTATTTCACCACTGATGCGTTCTGGGCGAGGGGCATCACCATCTCCAGTGCCTATGCGATGAACGCCGTGCCGGTGGCGGAGTTCACGCTCGCGACAATTTTATTGAGCCTTAAAAACTTCTGGCAATCCGCCTACGGCGCCAAGGCGTTGGGTCGTTTCCCGGAACGCCCCCGCTGCGCCGGCGCCTTTGGCAGCAAGGTCGGCCTGATCTCGCTCGGTATGATCGGGCGGCTGGTGCGTGAACGACTACGGCCCTTTGACCTGGAAGTGCTCGCTTACGATCCGTTTATGACGCCGGAGCAGGCCACCGTGCTCGGGGTCGAAATGGTCTCGCTCGATGAAATTTTCCGCCAATGCGACGTGGTGAGTCTGCATACGCCTTGGCTGAAGTCGACCGAGGGCCTGATCCAAGGGCGGCACTTTGAACTGATGAAGCCCAATGGGACTTTTCTTAACACGGCGCGCGGCGCGGTGGTGAGGGAGGGCGAGATGATCGAGGTGCTGACCCGCCGGAGGGATCTCACCGCGCTGCTCGATGTCACTTATCCGGAGCCGCCCGTGCCGGATTCCCCTTTGTGGAAATTACCCAACGTCGTCATGACGCCGCATATCGCCGGTTCCCAGGACCGCGAGTGCCGTCGCATGGGTCGTCTCATGCTGGATGAGTTTGATCGCTGGGTGCGCGGCGAAAACCTGAAGTGGGCCATCTCCAAGGAGAAGGCGGCGCTTCTGGCCTGATTTAAATGCCGCCGGCGGGGTAGGTTTTCAAGGCCTCGCGGGCGGCGGCTTCCTCGGCGGTTTTTTTCGACGGACCGCGACCGGAGCCGAGCGGCCGGTCAGCGAGAGTGAGCGTGCAGGCGTATTCCTTGGCGTGGTCGGCGCCGCCGCACTGCACGGTTTCGTAGCGCAGAGCGGAGTTGCCGTGGAGGGGTTGCACCAGCTCCTGCAGCCGGCCCTTGGGGTTGTCACCCTCCAGGCCCGCGGCGAGGCGTTCGTGCACGGGGCCGTAGATGGCGAGCACGCGAGCACGGGTGGTTTCCAGCCCGGCATCGAGGTAGAGGGCGCCGATCAGGGCTTCGAAGGCGTCTTCAAGATTGGACGGGCGGGTGCGGCCCTCGGGGGTGTTTTCGCTGCCGCCCAGCCGGAGGGTGGCGTCGAGCCCGAGGTCGAGGGCGAGTGCGGCCAGGGTGCGCCCGTTGTTGAGGACCGAGCGGCGGCGGCTCAAGGCGCCCTCCGGCTCGACGGAAAAGAGAAGGAAGAGCTCGGTGGTGAGCACATGCCCGAGCACCGCATCGCCGAGGAACTCCAGCCGCTGATTATGCGGTCCGGCGCCGGGGTGTTCGTTGAGATAGCTCGGATGGGTAACCGCCTCGAGCAGCAAAGCCGGCCGGGTGAAAACATAGCCCAGCCGGGCTTGGAGGGAGACGAGCGGATCGTTCATGACGAGGCGCTGGCGTAGCGGCGCAGGCCGGCATTAAAAACCGCGATGGCGACAGCCAGCCAGAAAACGGTGACTCCGAGCATCCAGACGAGCAGGCCGGGCTCGAAGCCGTAGATCAGCAGGCGGGCGGGGACGTTGCTCACCACCACCACCGGCAGGGCGTAGACAAACACCACCCGGGCGATGCCGCGCAGGGCCTCGCGGGGCAGGCGGGAGAACTCCGTGAGGCCGAAGTAGCCGCCCTCGATGCCCTTGGCGCTTTGCAGCCAGAATACCATGGAGATGATCGCGAGCAGCGTCGCGTAGTGCAGCACCAGCCCGCACAACACCAGGCCGGCGTAGACCGCGATCTGCGCGGCGGAGGGGTCGAGGTGGAGCCGGTGGGCGGAGTAAACTACGATGGCCAGGGCAACCGGAACGTTGACTAGGCCGTCGAGGTCGAACTTGCGGGTCGAGACCATGAACAGCGGCCAGCCGGGCTGGGCGAGGAAGAAGTCGAAGGTGCCGCTGCGGACGTTGCGACCAAGCTCGAACAGGTTGCTCCAGAAAAACGCCATCAGCAGGCGTTGCACGAGTAGGGTGGTGCCGACGAGCAGGAGCATCTCGTATTTCGACCAGCCGGCGATGGAATCGGTGTGGTCATAGATGACCCCGACAAGCAGCACGTTCACACTCATCCAAAACAACTCGACCAGCGCCCACATGAGGAAGTCGCCTCGAAACATCATCGCCCGCACCAGCGAGTAACGGATGCTGGCGAGCCAGATGCGGAGGTGGCGGAGCAGGGCGGACATGGGCAAAGGGGTGACGCGGGCTTAACCGCCGACCGCGGTGTGGCGGCGGAGACCGCGGGTCCAGAGAAGGCGCGCCAAAGCAAACAGGGCGACGGCCCACCCGGCTTGGATGGCCAGGCCTTGCAGCGCGACAGAGAGGTCCGTGATGCGGCCGGTCAGTAGTGCGGTCGGGAAATACATTTGGTAGTAATAGGGCAGCCAGCTCGAGAGTTGGTAGAGCCAGGGCGGCATCAAATCCAAGGGGAAGATCTGGCCGCCAAGCACCGCCTCGACGGCCAGCGAGAGGATGATGAAGGACTGGATCTCCAGAAACCAGAAGGTCAGCATGCCAAAGCAGTAGGCGATGGTGAACTGAATGAAGGCCGACAGCAGCAGAGCAGGCGCGGCTACCGCATAGAGTGCGAGGTGTTCCCCGGCGGGCAGGGCGAGCTTGGGTCCGATGAAGGGCAGGATGCACAGGAACGGCACCAGGGAGAGCACTCCGGTGACGAGGCGGGCCGAGAAATAAAGGCTGAGGCGGTAGGCAAAGTAGTTGATCGGCTTGGTCAGGAATTGGTTGATTAGACCGTTCCGAATCTCCTCGGAGATTTCATAATCATCGTTCGCCGCGCTCAGGAAAAACTGCAGGATCAGCAGGACGACGAAATAGGTCAGGGTGGCGGCGAGCGGGAAGCCGCCGATCTCGCTCTGGCCGGCGTAGGCCGCGCCCCAGAGGATGAAGATATAGACCAGATGCAGCAGCGAGAAGGTCGCGCGGATGGCGAAGTTCCAGCGGTAGACGAGGCTGGTCTGGATGCCGGTCAGGAAAACCTGACGGTATTTGGCGACGACGGACACGGTGGCGAAGCGCGTTTATTTTTTCGCGAGGCCGAAGCGCTCGATCACTTCCCGGGCGAGACCGCGATAGGCGGCGGCACCGGGGGACGTGTTGTCGTAGGTAAAGATGGTCTGGCCGAAGCTCGGGGCCTCGCTCAGGCGCACGGTGCGGGGGATGACGGTTTTGAAGATCTGATCGGGCAGGTGGTTTTTCACCTCTTCAACGACCTGGCGCGAGAGGTTGGTGCGCATGTCAAACATCGTCATGACCACGCCGCCCAAGGAGAGTTCTGGATTCACAGCGGTCTTGATGCGTTCGAGGTTGCGCAGGATCTGGCCGAGGCCCTCGAGGGCCATGTATTCGCACTGCAGGGCGATGAGCAGGTGGTCGGCGGCGCTGAGGCTGTTCATTGAAAGCATGCCCATGGAGGGCGGGCAATCGATGACGATGGCGCGGAATTGGCCGGAGGCGCGCACGGGTTGCAGCACGGCACGGAGCCGGCCGAGGTAGTTCTCTTTGCCGGCAAGTTCGATCTCCAGGGCGCCGAGGTCCTCCTCGCTGGGGATCAGGGAAAGACGTTCGCTAGAGGTCGCCACGATCATCTCGGCGGCAGCGCCTTCACCGCGCAGCGGGCCGTAAAGGGAGCGCCCTTCCTGCTTTTCCACGCCGATGGCGGACGTGGCGTTGGCCTGGGGGTCGAGATCGACCAGCAGGGTGGGGATTTTTTTCTCGGCCAGAGCGGCGGCGAGGTGGACGGCGGTGGTGGTCTTGCCGACGCCGCCCTTTTGGTTGGCGATGGTGAAAACGGTGGTGGGCATCAGGGGAAGCGGGTTGGAGCCGGAGTGATAAGACGCAAGCGAGGGAGGGTGGGGCAAGCGCGCGGTGGCGGACATTGCGTTTGGCGGGCCGGGAGGCAAGGTCGCCACTTCGTCGCCTCCGGCGCAATCACGTTCCCCTCATGTTTTTCACCCTGCTTCGCCGCCTCAGCGCCGGTTTATTTGCTACTTTGCGCGGGTTTTCCCGGCGCGGAGGCACCTGGGTGCAGGCTCGGCCGGCACTCGCCGCCTGGGTTTATGGCGATCCGGATGAGGCCGACCGGATTAGCGAGGCCGAGCTGGCGGAGGAAAATTACCGGGACTTTAACCACCGTTATTTCGCGGGTTTCGGGGAGCAGGAGAAGATGCTCGCGGATGGTCCGCGCATGGCCTTTTACGCGGCGGCGGTGGCGCGGCGGGTGCGGCGGGGGGACCGGGTGATCGACCTCGGCA
Organism: uncultured Verrucomicrobiota bacterium; assembly: GCA_903869675.1. Lineage (GTDB taxonomy): Bacteria > Verrucomicrobiota > Verrucomicrobiia > Opitutales > Opitutaceae > IMCC26134_A. The sequence goes on from CAIQAB010000030.1 coordinate 41,239, forward strand.
CGGGCACGGGCATCCTCGCGGCCTTTGCGGCAAAAAGCGGCGCGGCGCGGGTCTATGCGCTCGATCATTCGGACATCCTCCGTCAGGCGAGGCGGTTGGCGGAGGCGAATGGATTGGCCGGGGTGGAATTTATCGCGACACACAGCCGGGACTTCACCCTGCCGGAGCGGGTGGACGTGATCCTGCACGAGCAGATGGGCGACTACCTCTTTGACGAAGCGATGGTGGCCAATGTCATCGACTTACGGGAGCGCCTCTTGCGGCCGGGCGGGGTGATCGTGCCGAGTTGTTTCGAGTTCTACTGCGAACCCGCGAAGGTGCGGGAGGAGCGCCGCATTCCCTTTCTTTGGGAGCTAAACGTCCAAGGATACGATTACGCCTGCCTGGAAGACGAGCGGCCGGATAATCCCGATTACTACCGGCACATCGGTTGCGATCCGGGGATGATCGAGCATTTCCTCGGTGAGGCCGCGCCGGCGCTGAAGATCGACCTCATGACGCTGCAGTCCGACGAGCCGGCCTGCGAGCTTTCGGTCGTGCGCACGGTGGTAAAACCGGGTCGGCTGGATGGGTTCGTGGTGTTTTTTCGCGCCCTCGAGGGGGACGATCTGGTCTTGAGCTCCAGCCCGCTAGACGCCGGGCGTGCGCCGCATTGGGGATTCAGAATCCTGCGCACGGAGGCGGCGGATTTCAAGGCGGGGGAGGTGATCACGCTCACCCTGCGGGTTGGTTCGTGGGCGGAGCCAAGCGGGTGGCGGTGGAGCTGGAAGCGCTCGGCGGGCGGTTAAAGCGGGTTCTCGGTGGCGATGAACTCCCACGGCAGGCCGAAGTGGCGGGCGGCCTCGGTGGCAAGGGCGCGCACACCGTGCACCTCGGTGGCGTAGTGGCCGCAGCAGTAGAGGTTCAAGCCGTGTTCCTCGGCAAAATTATACCACTCCTCGCGCAGCTCACCGGTCACGAGAGTATCGATGCCGAGGGCGGGGAGTTCGGGCACGGCGCTGTTGCCGCTGCCGCTGCAAAAGGCCACGCGTGCCGGGCGGGAGGAGCCATGCTCGATCGCGACGACCCGCCCGTAGTTTTTCTCCAACGCGGCCCGCAGGGCGGAGCGCCCGCCGGAGTAGGGCGCGGAGCAGGCGACGGGTTCGCTGCCCGGCGGGGTGAGAAAGGTGGCGTCAGGGGTAAGGCCGAGCTGGCGGGCCAGGAGGGGGTTGTTGCCTAGCTCGGGGTGGCCGTCGAGCGGCAGGTGGCAGCCGTAGACCGCGAGGTTGGCGTGGATGGCGGTGGCGAAGCGCGCATAGCAGGCGCCGACGAGGGGCTGGGGCGGGGTCCAATAGAGGCCGTGGTGAACGATCAGGAAATCGATCCCGGCGGCGGCGGCGCGGGCGAAGGGCACGCGGCCGGCATCCACGGCGGCGCCGAGGCGGGTGACGCGGCCTTCGTTTTCCAGTTGGAGACCGTTCAGGGCGTTCGGGTGGTCTTTCCAAGCGTGGCGGCGGGTGCGTTCGTCGCAAAAACGCACAACTTCAGCGAGGGTAGGCATGTGCTTGAACGTGGGCCGGACGGGTAACGGCGCGAGCTTGTTTTGGGTTGGCGTTTACGAGGGCAGGGCCTTCGCTCGGAGGGATGTCGCAAGCGCCCTCGCCCGTCGATTTGATCGCCGCCGCCACCGCCGGCTTTGACGGCCGTCCCTCGTGGGACGACTACTTCATGGCGACGGCGGTGCTGCTCTCCACCCGCAGCTCCTGCGAGCGCCTGCACGTCGGCTGTGTCATCGTGAGCGCGGGGGAGCGGAAAAACCGGCTGATCGCGGCCGGCTACAACGGCTTTTTGCCCGGCACGCCGCACACCTCGCGGGTGCGGGAGGGGCACGAGCAGGCGACGGTCCACGCGGAGCAAAACGCCATCGCCGACGCGGCGCGGCGCGGCAGCTCGGTCGAGGGCTGCACCGCGTATGTGACTCATTTCCCGTGCATCAACTGCGCCAAGATCCTGGCGGCGGCGGGCATCGCCGAAGTGCGGTATCGCATCGATTATAAGAACGATCCGCTGGTCGAGCCCTTGCTGGCCGATGCCGGTGTGCGCATTGTTAAACTCTGAACCGCCCCGCCGAGCCCCCGCTTTGCCCCAGCGGATGCGGCGATTACCTTTTCTCTTCCGCATGCGCGAATCCCGCTCCAACTCCGCTTCTGACTCCGGCGAGCAATCCCTTGCCGGTTCGCTGCTGCTTGCGCACCCGGGGCTGCGGGATCGGCATTTCCGCCGGACGGCGATTCTCATGTCGGCCCATGATGCCGAGGGGGCGATGGGTGTGGTGTTAAACCGTCCGCTCCACCGTAAGCTGGGGGAATTTGGCGCCGACTTCGCCTTGGGGCCGTTGGCGGGGGTGCCGGTTTTTGACGGAGGGCCGGTGGAGAAGCGCCAGATCATCCTCTGCGCGTGGCGGCCGCATGGTGATGCGAACGCGGACGGATTTCAACTGCTCTTCGGGCTGGATCGGGAGCGCGCGAGCGAACTCGTCGGCCAAGATGGGGTGCAAGTGCGGGCCTTTCTCGGCTACGCGGGCTGGAGCAGCGGGCAACTTGAGGGCGAATTAAAACGCGACACCTGGGTGGTGGCCGACTTGGAGCCCGAGATCATCCGCCAACCGGCGGACGAGGGCCTCTGGCGCAAGATCCTCGCCGGGCTCGATCCGCAATGGCGCCTGCTGGCCGGCGAGCCGGACGATCCGGGTTTAAACTGAGCCTCCGCGCCAAAGGCCCTGCCGGTGCGAAATCTGCCGCTCGACCTGCGGCCGGGCCGGAAACGCGGAACGCCGGGCGGGACGCCTCCCTCTGGGCACCCGAGACGGGGGGCTCCCTGGGATGGATCGAGCCGCGGGATATGGACTGACCTTGATCGCACGATCGGCTCACCCTCTTCGGTTGAGGAAGGCGGAGACGAGGGCGTAGAGTTCGGGGCTCTCGAGCAGGAAGGAGTCGTGGCCGAGGTCGGTGGCGAGTTCGGCGTAGGAGGCGTGTTTGCCGGCGCGCTGCAGGGCGAGCACGATGGCGCGGTTTTGCTCGGGCGGGAACAGCCAGTCGCTGGTGAAGCCTACCACGAGGGTCTCGGCCTGCACGGGGGCGAAGGCGGCCTCGAGGGTGCCGCCGTGGCTGGCGGCGAGGTCGAAGCCGTCGATGGCGCGGGTGATGTAGAGGTAGGTATTGGCGTCGAAGCGGTTGATAAAGCTCTGGCCCTGATAGCGCAGGTAGCTTTGGACCTCGAAATTCACGTCAAAGACGGCCTCGGCCGGATCGGGCGAGGCGGAGGCAGGGCGCTCCTTGACCGTGCGGCGACCGAATTTGCGGTCCATGGAAGCGTCGGAAAGGTAAGTGATGTGGGCCATCATGCGGGCGATGGCCAGGCCGACCCGGGGGCCGCCGCCGAGCGGGTAGTTGCCTTGGTTCCATTCCGGGTCTTGGAGGATGGCCTGGCGGCCGACCTCGTTGAAGGCGATGGCCTGGGCGCCCTCGCGGGCGGTCGTGGCCATGGCGAGGATCTTGACGCAGAAATCGGGATACTCGATGCCCCACTGCAGGGCCTGCATGCCGCCCATCGAGCCGCCGAGGGCGCAGCGGAGTTTTTTAACGCCGAGATGATCGAGCAGGCGTTTTTGCGAGCGCACCATGTCGCGGATGGTGACGGCAGGAAAGGCGAGACCGTAGGGCCGCCCGGTGATGGGGTCGGGCGACAGCGGGCCGGTAGAGCCTTGGCAGCCGCCGAGGACATTGGCGCAGACGACGAAGAGGCTGTTGGTATCGACGGCCTTGCCCGGGCCGATGAGGTTGTTCCACCAACCGGGTTTGCGGTCAGCCAGACTGTGGATGCCGGCACAGTGGTGGTCACCCGAGAGGGCGTGGCACACCAACACGGCATTGTCGCCGGCAAGATTGAGGCGGCCGTAGGTCTCGTAGCGCAGGGTAAAGCCGGGCAGGACGCGGCCATCCTCGCAACCGAAGGGCTCGGTGGAAACGAAGTCCCGCGGCTCGACGAGGCCGACTTCGCCGGGTTCGGCAAGGGTGTCGGCGGGCAGTTCGTCGTCGAGGGCGGCGTCGTTCATTTAAAAAAGCGGAAGTTGGAAAAGCGGAGAGCTAAAAACGGAAAGCGGATGGGCTCAACGCTGAAGCCGGAGCGGCGGATCAGAAAAACAAAGGACGGCGGGAGGCCGGAAGGAAGGGGGCCGTGTTGGGAAAAGGTAAGCGGAAAACAAAAAGCCCGGAGCGCGGAAAGCGCGGCCGGGCTTGGTGAGGCGGGGGGG
>CAIQAB010000031.1 GCA_903869675.1 uncultured Verrucomicrobiota bacterium
GCCCAAGAGGCGACCAGGATCGTGAAGACCAGCGACAGTCCGTAGGCGATCCAACTGCGCGCGAGCGAGTAAATCGCGTAAAGTGGCAGCACCGAAGGCGAGAGATCGATCGGCGCCGATACTCGCAGAGGCGCACGCCACTCCTGCTCGACGTTCAGAGCCGCCAGCAGGAAGGAGCCGAAAAGAGCGATGACCAACAGATCACCCCAAAGGTGATTCCGCCGAGGTTCTGTGCTGGATTCAGAACGAGCCATACACGAGAGGGCGCGCGGTATGGCTCAGGCAAAACCCTAGCGTCAGACAGCCGCCACGAAGGCGATGCTCTTGATCTCGATGCGCTCGCTCGGGGCGCTGCGTTCCGGTCCGGTAGTCGGCACGGTCGCAATAGCCTCAAGCACCGCGTCACCCGCCACGAGTTGGCCAAATGCGGTATATTGTTTGTCCAAGAAGCGAGCGTCACCGTGGCAGATGAAAAACTGGGAGCCGGCGCTGTCCGGACTAGACGAACGGGCCATAGATAGCACGCCCCGCACGTGCGCCTTGGCATTAAATTCGGCCTTGATCTGGTAGCCGGGACCACCCGTGCCCGGCTGTCCGCGGGCGCCGCTCTTGGAGTTCGGGCAACCGCCTTGAATCATAAACCCTTTGATGATACGGTGAAATGCCGTGCCGTCATAAAAGCCCTGCTTGGCGAGCTTCCGGAAATTTTCGACGTGCCCGGGCGCGACATCGGGCCATAATTCAAGGGTGATATCGCCCTTGGTGGTGCTGACTACCGCTAGTTCTTTGGTGGTGCTCATGGATGGAAAACCGACCCTCACCTTCGCGCTTCCCGCCGGCAAGCCCACACTCCAGTTTATTAACCAACGATGCCGTATTTTGACCATAACGCCACCACTCCATTGGCCGACTGCGCCCGAGAGGCATGGCTGCGTGTTCAGGCGGAAAACTGGCATAACCCCTCCAGTCCTAGCCGTGCCGCCGCCCGTGCGCGTATCCGCTTGGAATCCTACCACGAAGCCATGGCGGTGCTCCTCGGCGGAGACCCGGCCCACTACGTGTTTAACTCCGGCGCCACCGAGGGAGCCCACGCCGTGCTGGCCCACTGGGCACACCAACTGCGACCCGACGCACAAATCGCCGTCTCGGCGACCGAACACGCCTGCATACTCGCGGCCGCAGGTCACTACTTCCCCAACCGCATCAACTGGCTGCCGCACGAAAGCGGCGGACTAGTCTCTCCCGCTGCAATCCAAGCCGCAATCACAGCCGGTGCCGCCGGTATTGTGGTAATGGCCGCCAATAACGAAACCGGAGTCCTGCAACCATGGCCAGAAATCGCCACGATCTGCCAGAGTGCCCGGGTTCCCTACCTTTGCGATGCCAGTCAGTGGCTGGGTAAACTACCGGGCGCCGGCCTCGGTTCCAGTAACGCCTGGATAATCGCTAGCGGACATAAATTCGGGGCCCCCAAAGGAGTTGGCTTTATAAAATTACCCAAATCACAACCCGACTTCCACCAACCCGGCGGACTGCAGCAAAACGGACATCGCGCCGGCACCGAAGACCTGGCAGGCATCGCCGCACTCACCGCCGCCCTAGCACAGGCGGAACAAAAACAAGTCATCTGGGAGTCGCAGCGGGCCGTCTGGCGGGACCACTTCGAAAACGCTTTGATCAGCTCAGTAAAAGGAACTGAAGTTTTTGGAAGAGAAAGAGAAAGGCTATGGAATACGAGTCTTGTTATCGTTCCGCAGGGCAACCAAACCCAGTGGATTTTGAGATTAGATAAATCAGATTTCCAAATCTCCAGCGGCGCCGCATGCAACACGGGCAAGGAAGGTCCTTCGCACGTGCTTGCCGCCGTCGGTTTACCGGCGGAATGTGCTGGCAGGGCGCTGCGCATCAGCTCTGGCTGGCATACCACTGAACAAGACTGGCGAGATCTACTGGAAATACTTCAAGAAACCGGCCGCAGCATCAGCCGGTCTCACTAAGACTCGCTTAACCTAATGCTGGCAGGGGATTTTAATAAACAACGGTCTGGCAGAAGCATAAAAAACCCGGCCGCTTGGGGCCGGGTTTAAGAAATCAGCTTTCGGCGGACTCTTTTTTCTCGGCGTCCCGAATATCAGCACCGTCCTCGGTTGCACCCACCACATAATAATCCTTGTAGGATTTATCGTAATATTGGGCGTAATAATAACCGGAAACAGCCAAATTCAAACCATTCAAAACCGCGCCATAGCATGTAACATTAGACTCCAACAAGCGCCGGCCGGCAGACTGGGCCGCCTTGCGGCGAACTTTATTGAAGAATATGGTGAAAATAGCACCATCCACTAGCGGCAAAATCACCAAGGCATCACTGACCGCGGCAAGGGGCGGAGTGTCGATAAAAACACGATCATAACGCTTGCGCAGATCAGAAATCATGACCTCGAAGGTCTTATTATTCAAAATCTGCGTAGGATTTTTAGCACGTCCGCCAGTCAGTATCACATCCAGGTTGGGATGCACTTCCTTGATGACAACCTCATCAATAGTTGCTGAGCCAGCACATATATCAATAACACCCTTTAGATTCTCGCGACGGAATGATTTATGAATGTTCGGCTTGCGCAAATCACAATCCAGCACACACACCCTGTCGCCATGCGCGGCATACGTTAGAGCCAAATTTGTGGTGATAAAAGATTTGCCCTCACCGGGAATGGTCGAGGTGATCAGAATTACCTTGGCATCCTTGGCATCATCACGAAGCCGCAGGCTGGAATGGAGCGTCAAGAAGGCCTCCGAAACTTGCCGGTCCGCATTATTCACCACGATCTGAGCCTTGTCGGGTTGCTCCATCTTTTTGATCTGGGGAATGATTCCGAGCAAAGGCAGTCCCACTACCGACTCGATATCAAAAGAACTTTTAACTCGGTCATCAATGAATGCGACGAAAAAGGCGAAGGCCAATCCCAAGCCAAGACCCCCCACCAAGCCTATGCCTATATTAAGAACGATCTTGGGCTCAACATAGCGATTAGGCAGGGAAGGAACCGCGGAATCGACCTTACGGGCGCCACTGTTTTCCATCGTCGCCTGCATATTGACTTCTCGCATGCGAGCAATGAGATTGGTTAGAATCTCATTATTAATCATAAATTCTCTTTCTTGGGCGGAATATTGAACCGCCAATCGATCCAATGCCAAGGTGGCTGTAGACGCCTCCTCTAGATTCTTACGCGCTTGTTCATCGTTGCGCAGCGAATTCTCATACTCAGCTTTAATGGAAGCGGCGGAGGAAGCTAAAGCGCGCTCCAATTCGCGCTCTGACTGGGCCAGATTATTGCTAGCCTCAATCATAGTCGGGTGCTTGTCACGATATCGTTCGCGCATCTGCGCGATCTCGATTTTACGACTGGCCACTTGCTGGGTAAGCTGAGCGATATTAGGATTTTGGGAAATAAAAGGTAACTCAGCGAGGTCGGACTTACTTTCCAAGCGCTCCTGAACTTGCTTCCAGCGGATCTCCGACTGCTTGAGCTGCGACTGCGTCTGGGTAACAAGTAGATTCAGCTGCTTGAGAGTTTCGGTTACGATATCTTTGCGCTGGTCTAGCGAAACCATGTCATTTTTTTCGCGATATGCCTGCAATGCCAAAGCCTGATCCTCAACACGCTTACGTTGTTGCTCAGCACGAATTTGAAGATCTTCGACCGCTCGCATAGATTCATCGATTCGCACGCGTGCATTCCACTGTAAGAACTCATCCACAAACATATTCGAAATCTTCGCTGCGATGACCGGATCCGGATGGCGGTAAGATACCTGCACAACTAGACTCAGACGCAGTGGAACTATTTTGCGGTTTCCGCCCAAGACCTCTAATGGCGTTAGCGGATCACCCCAGCGGCCTTTTTCATAAGGGGCCATGAACTGTCGCAACTCATCGCCCGTGATGCGATCAGCAACTCGCTTGATGATAACCGCGCTCTCCAAAACCTTAACGAGCGTATTTAAGTCCTCGGTGGACAGAACCCGCGTCTCGATGACAGATTCAGCTTGAATGACTTTCGCATCCTGGCGCAGAACCTGGATGCTGGCTACAGATTCATAAATCTTGGTCTGACTAAAAGTATAAACTAGGGCAGACGAAAAGACGACCAAAAACACGACCACGACATACCAGACTCGTTCGCGAAGAATGAGCAGGTAGTCGTTGAGGCTTCGCTGAGCGGTGCTTTCGCCATAACCCGGGGCATTATAGCCATAGCCATAACCGCCGTTGCCGTAATCGGCGGGCGGAGCGCCTACCGGTTGCTTATTTTGCGAATCCATTTCGTTTAATTCAAAGTTGTTTAGAAAATACGCTCTTCGACCTGAATCACATCATCGACTTGAAGTGCCCAAAGATTGGCCGAACGGCTCTCCATTAACTTATCCGCATTAATTGTGAAAGTTGTGCTCACTCCCTTTTCATCCGTCCGGATAATCTTCACCTTGGACCTGTCCGCCAAGCGGCTGAAACCTCCAGCTCTGGCAACGGCCTCAAGCAGGGTCAGACCGCGCTCCGGCGGGAAAGGCACCGCCTGCGGGGAATTAACCGAACCAATTACATTCACCGCGCGCTCCGCATATTTTAAAACGATCAGTGTAACCTGAGGATTCACTAAAAAGTCCCGGTCATAAAGCTGGCGAACCATTTCCTCCACTTGACGGACGCTGCGATTCTTTACAGAGACATTTCCGATCAAAGGAAGCGAAACGGTATACTCCTGCGAGACAGAAACCTCGCGGGTAAGATCCTCCTCCTTGTAAATCTTTACCTGCAGAATGTCAGCAGGCCGTAGAACATAATCCACGGGAGTTGCAGGAGTTGAGGACTCCGCCGCTGGATTTACAGCTTCAGCTGCCCCCAGTGGTGGCAAAACAGAAAGCCCGATAACAATTGGAAGGATAAAACGAGCGGAAAAACGAGGAAAGCGCATGGGAACAAAAAAACGGAAGAAGACCAAATCTTCTTCCGTTTGTTCTAATTTAAAAGGGTGACGGGCAAAACAGCCTTAGTAACGAACATTAGCGCTGATCGAGACGATGTTGGCCTCGAAGTCAGCATTACCCTGTTTGCCAGCGGAGGCATTATTGAAGTGGGTGTAGCTGGTGTCGAAGGACAGATACTTGTTGAAGGTGTAAGAAACGCCAAGACGGGCAGAAATAAAGGTGTCATCACGATCTGAGCCCTGGAAGCTGGTTTGCTCCAAGCCCAAAGAAGTAAAGGCGCTGAATTCTTCAGCAATCTTGGAGCGGGCGCCCAAGGAGAGCGAGGCCTTCTCTTGGCGGCCACCGGACGCACCGGTTCCAAAATCATTGCTCGCATCCAGAGTGAACTGGGTCTTCTGGGTGTAGACATAGGTCAGAGCAGCCTTAAGACCAATTCCATCGCTATCGCTGTTGGCGGCCTCACCCGAGCGAGAGTTAAAGCCAACCGAGAAACTTCCGAGGAGCTTGGGCGTAAACTCACCTCGAGCGCCCACGTTCACGTAAACATCCATATAATCATTGTTTGGGATATTTACCTGAGTGCCACGATACTGAACGCCAAGGCTAAGGTCCAACTTGGGCTGAACAGCGAAATAGTAGTTAACCGGAACAACGTAAGTCTCACGGTCCAGCAGGCCCACAGCCGTTCCAACGTATTGGGTGGAATCATATTGGAGGCCGACGCCCACTTTCGACTTCTGGGTCAGATTAACCTCGGCATTGCCACCCGCCGTGTAAAAATCCGAACGGATCAAGCTGGCGCCAGTGCCAGCCAAATCACGATTATTCTGAAACTGTTCGCTAAAGGAAAGGTTCAGATCCAAACGCAGCTTGGAGCCCTCGTAGGTGGACTTGGCGAAGAAATTGGCGAGGACCTCGTTTAGGTCACTATGGTCGGTGTAAGCAGTGAAGCGCTCGTAGTAGCCTACCGAGCCCTTGGTGAGGGAGCTTTTTCCGAAGGTGAGCTCAAGACCGGGGGCGAACTCAAAGACAGTGTCCTGAATCGTGGGAGTGTCCCTGCCGCCAGAAGCAAAAGTAAGGTTATCCTCGTAACGTGCTTCAGAGCGAGCGGTCAAAAAAAGTTCAGCGTTGTCACCGATAGCGAGGAACGGCGCAGCGAAAGCAGGCGTCGCAGCTATGGCAGAGAGTAGGGCTAAGCGGCTTTTAGTGATCATAGTTTGATTAAATAAAGATTAAAGTGATCAATTTAAGGAATGACGCCATGAGGCAAGCTTAGTTTCGCCGACCAAAGGTGAGTTCACGATAGCGACACAATTCTGAGATCTAGATCAGATTCAAACTTAATGCAGCTGGAGTGCAGATAGCGAAGGCAAATTCCTGGAATTGAACAACATTAGCCCAACCCAAACCCACATATTCCTTCGACTTGGAATGTGTGTTTGCAGCTACCCCCACTTTTCCCCAGGCATTGTTTATGGCTGATACCCCCCTGCCCTCTCCTGCTCCTAAGCCAAATTCTTCAAAGTCAATCGGCGCTAAAGTCCCGGAGTGGAACCAAACCAAGGCAAATCCCGCTTGGGAAAAGTTCCTGCCGATCCGACTGAAAGAAACTCCTCTGGGGACAAGCGTCCGCATCGTGTGGCATCTGGCGGCAATATGGCTGCTTATGCTAGCTTTGGTTGGCTGGCTCGGTTTAGCGACCGGGGCGTATCTGTTCGTCAAATACCGTCGAGACTTCAGCGAAGTGCAATTTAAGCACATGCTATTTTATCCTACTGAAAGGGAGAACTACCGCAAGGCCCGTGGAGATTACCTGATCGCACTCTCCCAAAAGCAACTTGAAGAGAAAAAATACCGCCAGGCTTTCTACAATCTCCGCGTAGGTGCCAACATGTCGCCGCACAACCGTGACGGAAGCATGCTACTGGCGCAATTTTACGTGGTTTGGCAGCGCCCTGACCTCGCGCACAACCTGCTGGTGGAAGGTCTCGGAGACCACGCACAGGACCGGGAGTATATGCAAGCTACCTTCAGCTTCCTCCTACAGCGCCACGATGACTACGAACTTATCCAAATCGCCGACCGCCTTTTAGCCGGATCGGAACGCAACGGCGTGCCCGACGAGCGTCTCCGCCTAATCGCCACAGCTCGCGCAACGGCACAGTTTTTCCGGGGCAACTACGACGCGGCCGAGGACACCATTCGAGAGTATCGGATCACTGATTCGATCGACGGTCGCCTACTCGCAATCCGCGTTGCTTGGGAACGAGGCGAACGGGATTCCGCCCTGGCCGCGCTGCAAAGCATGACTGAGGAGTTGCCGGACAACGAACAGGTCTACGCCCAATACACCGCCTACCTGCGGGAAGATAAACGCGACGATGAAATGCGTCGACAAGCCATCCTTCGGCAACTTTCTTACCCGGATCGGCCACGAGCCCGCATAGACCTCCTTTATCTTTACGATAAAGCCCATGAGGAAAACAGCTTGCAGATGGGAGTGGAGGATCTTTTTCACGACTTCAACGCCAATGGAGACGTCATGCTGGCTTTGGGCGACTTCGCCGCCAATACCGGCCGGCCCGAACTGGCGCGCCGCGTCTACGATCACTGCAAGACCATGCAACTCCCCTGGGATGGCGCCGCGCTGATGACTGTCGAGGCCTACGTGGTCGCCAAACGCTACCGCGAGGCCCTCGAAGCGTGCACCAGCCTGCAAAAAGAAAACCCCGAGTGGGGAAAACGTTTTTATTCGGTCTTTAACGGTCTACAAGCCATTGCCAATTACGGCCTATCTGACGTGGAGGCAGCTGACCTTTTCTTAAGCAACTTCCTCGCTCAATCTGGCGTCCGCGCCGAAAATCTTGTGGCTGTTTCGAATCGCCTGCTGAGCGTCGGGGCGGATGATCAAGCCCGCCTGGTTTTGGCCCAGGCCGTGCGTGCGGACCCACTCAACCAAACCGCTCTTACCGGATTGATCCGCCTAGATCTCGCTTCTGGCCGCGCAGAGGCCGTAATCAGTCACGTCGAGACCTTACTCACGATGAGAACCCCTCCCCGCCTACTGCTGCGGGAGGCTTATGATCGCCTGGCGAGTGACCGCTTCCTGCTCATTCCAAAACGATCGGCGCTGCTCAACGATATCAAAAAGAGCCTCTAAACAGACATGCGCTTACACAGCCAACACTTGATCCAGGGCTGCCAGAAACCGTTCGTTTTGCCCGGATGCTCCCACCGTGACACGCACCCACTCGGACATGCCGTAAGGCTTCATTGGGCGCACAATCACCCCGCGACGCTGTAACTCGGAGAACACCCGTGCTCCAGCGCCGACTCTAACCAGAAGGAAATTCGCCACGCTGGGCACGATCTCAAGTCCCCGTGCACTAAGGGCAGATGCAAGCTGGCGCAAACCAGCTGCGTTGGTCACGCGAGCCCGAGTTATGAAATCATTGTCATCAAGCGCCGCGACCGCCGCCGCTTGGCCGATAGCGTTCACGTTAAAGGGCTGCCGCACGCGATTGAGCAAGCCAGCCAGTTCGGGCGAAGTGTAACCATAGCCGACACGCAAGGATGCGAGGCCGAAAATCTTGGAAAAAGTCCGCAATCCGATGACCTTGCGCCCTTCGGCCAGCAGCGGGCGCAGGTCGGGCGGATTGTCCAGATACTCGGCATAGGCCTCGTCGAAAACAAACACCACTTGTTCGGGCAACGCCCGCACAAAGGCGTGGATCTCCGCCTCGGTGTTGGCCGTTCCCGTGGGGTTGTTCGGGCTAGGCAAAAAGACCAACTTGGTGCGCGGAGTCACGGCCCGGGCGAGCGCATGTAGATCATGACGGTGGTCGATCAGCGGAACCTCGACCGGACGCGCGCCGAAGAGCAATGCGACCAGCTTGTAGACGATGAAAGCAGGCGTCCCCATCACTACCTCGTCGCCGGGACGCAGGAATACGTGCCCCAGCAGCTCAAGGAGCTCATTGGAGCCATTGCCGACCACGAATTGCTCGGCCGCCAGTCCGTGGCGCGCGGCAAGTTTTTGCCGTAAAACAAAACATCCGCCGTCGGGATAAAGCTCGCCGTGAGCGAGTGCACGCGTGGCGGCCGCCACCGCAAGCGGCGAGGGGCCGAGCGGGTTTTCGTTCGAGGCCAGCTTCAGGATGCCGGCCGGATCTAGGCCAAGCTCACGAGCGACATCTTCGATGGGCTTGCCCGGTTCGTAGACCGGCTGGGTCAGGACGCTGGGGTTGACGAGGGCAGAGAGGGTCATGAAGCACCGATCCAAACCCGCCAGGCCCCGCGGGCCAAGGCGTTTTCAGCGCAACGCCACCGGAGCGCCCAGCACCTCGCGCCAAACCAGAGCCCGGCGCAGCGCACGCGGATCGCGAAAATCATCCGGCAAACTGCCGTCCCCGTTGGCGCCCCGCGCGACCGATTCCACACCATGCAACGCAAGGGCCTCCACACCAATGGCTCGTGCGCTGGCCGAGGTCGCCTGCAAGGCTTGGTGACGACGCTCGTCGAGTTGCCGCAGCTGCTCCGCAAGAACGCGCTGCCGCTGAAGGACAGCCTCATAAGCGTGGGCATCAACCCTAGCGGGCGCCAAAACCGTATCGGCATGGGCAACCGGCTTTGGCATGTTCGGCGAAGTCTCTTGGAAAACCGGTCGAAACGGCTCGCCCACCCGCTCCCCGATCTTTCGCGGCGCGGGAGTCGGCGGTGCACCCTGGCCGCGGCGCTCGGCAATTTTGCGACGTATTTCCTCCTGAATGCGCCGCACCCGCTCTTCCTGTTCGGGATCAGTCCCATCGCGCGAGACAGGCGCCAACTCACGCACCTCTGCGAGTGTCTTGTCGCGGTTATTCTCCGGCACCCCGTCCTCGTCGTAATCGGCCGGTAAACCCTGTTTTTCGCGCTGACGGTTATTTAACCACATCGCAATCGAGCCGGCGACCACTAGAATCAGCTGCAGGTGTTCGAGGATCCAGTTCACGGATGAAAAACGTTGGCGCAGCAGTGTCGGTTAGCAGGCGGCACTTACTTGCGCTCGTCGGTTCCGATCACCTTGCGCATGGAAGTGTCCGCCTGGATGTTTTCCATTTTGTAGTAGTCCATCACGCCCAGCCGGCCAGAACGGAAGGCCTCTGCAAGGGCCAGGGGAACCTGAGCCTGAGCCTCGACGACCTTGGCCTGCATCTCCTGCACACGGGCCTTCATCTCCTGCTCCACCGCGACGGCGGCGGCGCGCCGGATTTCCGCCTGGGCCTGCGCAATGCTCTTGTTGGCCTCGGCCTGGGCTTCCTGAAGCTTGGCGCCCACGTTTTCGCCCACGTCCACATCGGCGATGTCAATCGAAAGGATTTCAAAGGCGCTGCCGACGTCCAAGCCGCGCTTGAGCACGACCTTCGAGATGGAATCGGGTGATTCGAGGACAACCTTGTAGCTCTCGGCCGAGCCGATGGTGGACACGATGCCCTCGCCGACGCGGGCAATGATGGTGTCCTCCTTCGCGCCGCCGACAAATCGGTCGAGATTGGTGCGAACAGTCACGCGGGCCTTTACCTTCACCTGGATGCCATCCTTCGCCACGCCATCGATGGTAGTGCGGCCAGAGGCAGGATTGGGGCAATCAATGACCTTCGGATCGACCGAGGTGCGGACCGCCTCGACCACACTTTTGCCCGAGCCCTTGGTAGCAAGATCGATGGCGCAAGCGCGATTCCAGTTGAGTTCTATGCCCGCCTTTTGCGCCGCGATGATCGCCTGCACGGTGGGAACGACATTGCCGCCAGCCTGAAAGTGTGACGCCACCTCGTCCGCACTCAACGCGATACCGGCGCGCACCGCCGTGATACGGGCGTCGACGATCAATCCGAAGGGGATGCCGGCAAACTTCATCGCCAGAAGCTTGGAAATCGGCACCGGAGCTTGGTTAAAAAGCGCCTTCACGTAGGCGCCGATAAGGCCAAAAACCAGCGTGCCCAGAATCAAGGCCGGGACGCCGATAAGGACAAACAGAATGAGGGTGGTTTTTTCCATGATAGATAGATTGAGGTGAAGAGGGATGGGGGTGTCAGGGGCGGAAAGCGATCAAACCGCGGTTACAATTAAACGGAAATTATCAACTGACTTCACCCTCAGCCGCGAGCCCTCTGCCGCGAAACCGTCCCGGCAAAACGCCTCATAACGCCGGCCGGCCACCTGAACGTAGCCACTGGGTGCCAGCGTGGTCTCAGCTACCGCCTCCACACCGATCACCTCGGCCGGCATGGCCAAGGCTGGCTGGCTTTTGCCCGTCAGGGTCGTTCCCATAGAAAAAAATTTAGCCAGTCTCGACTTGGGCAACCACACCAACTCGGCGTAGATCACCACCGTCAGCACCACGCCAGCCCCGACCAACGCGAGCCAACCGCCCTGCGGGCCGCATTCACTAAATGCCACGCCCACCCCGGCGAGCATGGCCAGACCACCCGCGATCCCGAGCACTAAGCCCGGCACGATCAATTCCAAGGCCAGCAAAATGATTCCCGTAACGAAAAGCAGAATAACGACGCTCATGGGGAAAGGTTATTCAACCGGCCGCACCAACACCGCGAAGGCCTTGGGCTCGATGACCTGCACGCGGGCGCCGGCCTCGACTGCGCCCACCGCTACCTGCGCTTCATAACGCGCACCATCCACCTCAACCTGCCCGCTCGGGGTCAGCGCCGTCACCGCCACCCCTTCCCGCCCGACCAATGCAGCAATCTCGCTGGCCCGCTCCGGGGCCACGCCCGCGCCCTGCGCCGCCCCGCTCGGCGCGCCACCCACCGCGACACGCGCGAGAATCCATCCTTTAGGCAGGAAACGCCAGAGCGCCGCCCCGCCGACCAAGGCGATCGCTAGGGACAGTGCAACGTTCAGCACCGGCGCGAAAAGCGTGCCGGCGTTCAAAGCCGGCACTTCGCCCGGCCACACGTCGAGCATCGACCAGACCAGAGAGCCGAGCATAAGGATCGCACCCGCCAGCCCCGCAACCATAGCCCCAGGAATCAAAAATATCTCCGCCGCCACCAGCGCTGCCCCGAGCACAAAAACTAGCGCCGCCTCGTGGCCCGATAACCCCGCAGCATGGTGACCAAAAAAAACCAGCGCAAGGAACAGACCGCCCGCTATACCAAAAAAGCCGAAGCCCGGAGTCTTGAATTCGATGAAAACACATAAGAGCCCCAAACCCATCAATACCGGCGCAATGCGGTTAATGGCCGAAGCCAGTTCCTCCGACCAACTCACTTCGAGCCGGGTGATCGTGTAGCCGCCAGGACCGAACTTTTTCCCCAACAAGTCCTCCAGAGTATCCCGCGTGCCCGCCGAGAGCAGGGATGCGGGAGGCTCGCCGTAGACTTTGGCGGCCTCTTCTGCCGTAAGGGAAAGAAGCTCGCCCCTGGGCTTCACGATCACGTCTCCAATTTTGAACTCAAAATCGGCATCCATCATCGCGCGCACCGCGTCCGCCCGATACGCCTTGCCCGCGTTTAGGGAACGCACCTTGGCGCTGAGATAGCTATTGATCTTTTGTTTCATGGTCGCGGCGACATCCTCACCTCCGCCGCTCACCGCCGCCGCCGCGCCGATCACGCCGCCAGGCGCGAAGTAAATCTCGTCCGCCGCCGAGGAGATGATTGCGCCAGCCGAGACGGCCTCCTTGTTCACATAGACTATGGTCGTGCCCTCGAACTTATCCAGCGCGGTCATGATTTCGAGCGTAGTCCCCAAGTCCCCGCCCGGCGTCTCCATGTCGATTACCACCGTGCTGACGCCCTCCGCCTGCGCTTCCTTCAAGCCGCGCCGCAACACATACAGCACCGGCGGCGCGATCGGCTCGCGCACTGGGATAACCTTGACCCGTGACAATTCCCCCGGCCCGGAGGTTTTGCCCGAGCCAAGTTCGGCTGCCTCCAGCCAAGCTACGCCGACCAGACAAAACAGACCCGCCGCCCACAGAATCCATTTGCGGAACATAAACATGATAAGCGTATCCAATCCCGAGTGGGCCAGTCGCGCAAGCGCCACCAGTCTACCCGATTTCCAAATATCCCTTTGCCCCTGCCCGCCCCGCGCGTCATTCCGTCCGCCGCATGCTCGATACCGTTCCCTATCTCGGCGAAACCCTGCACCGCTGGCGCGTGGGCCGCTCCACCTTCCTTGCCTCGCCCGAACGAGGCGCCCGCCTAATGAATTGGAGCCTCGCGCTGGCTGATGGCTCGGTGCGCGACGTCGTTCACTGGCCGGAACTCGCCACCTTCGAAAACTTCGCCGGCGTGCGCGGCGGTAACCCGATCCTTTTTCCATTCAACGGCCGCTCCTTTGATGGCGGCGACATTCAGTTCTGGCGCGCCCCAGATGGCGTCCGCCGCCCCATGCCTATGCACGGCATCGCCCGCCAGGGAAATTTCGAGGTAATCCGAGCCGACGCCGCCGGCTTCACCGCGCGCTTCCAACCCGATGACGCCGCCCGCGAAGCCTACCCGTTCAACTACGAATTCACCGTCAGCTACCGCTTCAGCTCCGCCGGCCTCACGTGCGAATTCATGCTCAAAAACCTTGGCATCGACCCCTTACCTTGGAGCGCCGGCCACCATTTTTATTTCAGCGTGCCATGGGAACCCGATCGCACCCGTGAGGATTACCTCCTCTCAATCCCGGCCACCCGCCGTCTGCGTCAGGATAAACAAGGGAAACTCATCCCGGGCCCAAATCTGCCCGGCACCGCCTCGCTCGCCTCCGCTGACTGGATCGATACCTTCCACCTAGGCCTCACTGGGCCCATCGCAACCCTCGCCCCGTCCGGCGGTGACCGCGCCGGAGCCATCCAGATCAGCCTAGGGCTGGATAAAAAAGCCGCGCCCGCGCCCGACAACACCTTCGTAACTTGGTCCGCCTCTGCCGACGCCCCGTTTTTCTGCGTCGAACCCTGGATGGGACCGGCCAACTCGGTCGAGACGGGCGTCGGCCTGCGCCTCGTGCCGCCAGGAAAGAGCCAGGCTTTCGTGGTCGAGGTCGCGCTCGCGCCCTGAATCGACCCGCCTGTCGTTTTTAAAGCACCATGACCGCCCTAACGCTTGCCCTGCCACGCCCATTCCTAAGTTTTCTTGAGAGTATCGGGACCATGGAAATGATGCTGGTCGCGGTGATTGGCCTGCTGCTTTTTGGGGGCAAGGGCCTGCCCGAAATGGCCCGAACCTTCGGTAAACTCATTCGCGAGTTCAAAAAAGCTAGCGCCAATGTAGAGGATGAAGTGAAACGCGTCATGAACGAGGAACCCGCCCCGCTCCGCCCCGCTCCGATCCGCAAACCCGTCCACCTGCCCGCCGCTGCTTTACCCGAGCCCGCTCCGCCCGCCGCCCCCGTGGCACCGCCGCCGATCGAACCGAACAACCCGTGATTTAACCGCCATGCCCTTCTCCGCCTTCCGATTCACCTTGCGGATCGGCGCCCTGATCGGGTTGCTGCAATTCGCCGCCACCCTGATCGTCTACGCCTGCGGTCTGCATGGCTCGCCCGCCGACCTAGAGGCCGGCCACAAATTCGAAAGCCTTGCCGCTTTCGTCGCCATCATGGCCTGCATGTCGCTCGGGCTGCGCAGCGCGCAACGCGACCTGCACCGCGCGGGCGCGGCTTTTGGCTTCGGCACGGGCGCCCGTCTCGCCCTCAGCGTCGCCTCGGTCGGCGGGCTGTTCACCGCCGCTGGTCAATACGCCTACGTCGCATGCATCCACCCCGCTTACTCGGGACACCTGCGCTCCGCCCTTGTCACGGGTGCGAAACTCGCACCAGACCAGGCCGAGGCCTACACCCACCAACTGGATTTCGCGACCTCGGCCGTGTTTCGCGCCCTGAATCAGGGCGTAAGCACCTTGTTCTTTAGCCTGCTCATCGGTTGTGCATACGCCCTGTTATTCCGCGACCGCCCGGCCACGCTACCAGCGCCAGCTTCATAACGAAAGGATAACGCGGGCGAGTTGCGCCGCCCGAGGCACGTGCGCAAAGTTCTCCGATGACCGCCATGCCCGCCCGTTCCGAACGCACCGTTCTGCTCACTCTTGCGGCGGTTCAATTCACCCACATCCTCGACTATATGATCATGATGCCGCTGGGCGGCGGCCTCATGCGGCAGTTCAACCTTGCCCCCGCCCAGTTCAGCCACCTCGTGGCCGCCTACGGCGGATCGGCCGCCCTCGCCGGACTGTTTGGAGGGCTCTTCCTGGATCGCGTAGATCGCAAACGCGCGCTGATCGCACTCTACCTCGGCTTCGCCCTAGCCACCCTGGCTTGCGCACTCGCGCCCACCCACCACGCCCTGCTGGCCGCACGGGTCGCCGCCGGGGTCTGCGGCGGGCTCGCCGGGGCGGTGGTGGTAGCAATGGTGGGTGATGCAGTGCCTCCCGAGCGTCGCGGCCGGGGCATGGCGTTCGTGATGTCCGCGTTCCCCATCGCTTCAGTCGCGGGCGTGCCCCTCGGTATCACCCTGGCAAACAAGTTCGGCTGGCACGCGCCGTTTTTGCTCATCGGAACGCTCGCCGTTCCCATCGTTTTCGCAATCAGCCGCTTTCTACCACACACTTTGCCCGCCACCGACCCTTTCGGTTCGCCCTTGGGTCAAATGCGCGAACTCTTATCCGAGACGGTCCACTGGAAGTGCTTCGCAGTCACCGCCGCGCTCGTGGCCGCCGGCGGCTGCATAATCCCTTTCATGGCCCCGAGTTTGTTGGCCAACGCCGGAGTATCGGACGCGCGCCTGCCCTGGGTCTACTTTTGCGGCGGCCTCGCCACTTTCGCCACCACGCCAGTAATCGGCCGCATGACCGACCGGCATGATAAGTTCCACGTGCTGGCCGCACTGACTGTTCCAGCCGCCGCGTCCGCCCTGCTCGTCACCCACCTCGGACCCTCCCCGCTGCCATTGGTGCTGGCCTTCACAACTCTCTTTTTTGTCGGAATGTCCGGCCGCTTTGGCCCGGCCAGCACCCTCGTGGCCAACGCCGTGGAACCGCGCTTCCGCGGTGGCTTCATGAGCCTGAATTCCGCGGTGCAACAAGGCGCCAGCGCAATGGCTAATCTCGTGGGCGGCCTCCTCATCGCGCGGGACGCCGGCGGCCGCCTAACCGGCTACGGACGCGTAGGCTGGGTATCCGTGCTAGCCTTCGTCCTCACTTTGATCCTCGCCCACCGGCTGCGCGCCGCCGCTCCGCACGCGGCCCGCAACCTCAATCCCGCCAGTGCATGAGCCGACGCCGCCTTTGCGTTTGCGGAGTCACGTTTTAACTCCAGCCTGTGGCCATGCTCGAAACCATCAAAAAGACCATCCTGGCTGGCGTCGGCGCCGCCGTTATCACCAAGGAAAAAGTTCAGGACTCGCTCGAAGACTATGTGCGCGAAGGCAAATTGAAAGCCGATGATGCCCGCATCATCGCCGATAAAATCGCCGAGCGCGGCCGCCGCGAGTTCGAGGATTTGAGTCATCAAGCCTCAGCGAAGGCGGCGGAATTGTTTAACCGCCACGACACCGCCGTCACCGCACGCCTCGCCGCACTCGAGGCCCGCGTCGCCGCACTCGAGTCGTCTAGCAGCAGACCCGCCGCGCCCACGCCGACCCGCAACGGCGAACCCTGATCGCCCGCCTGCGTTACCGTTGCCGCTTTTCGCCTCCCTTGACACCCTTCGCCCTCGTCACCCACGCCGTCCGCGCGAAGGAGATCATCGCCGTCGCCGCCCGCTGCGGCTTCGGCGAATTGCTGGACCAGTTGGAATTGCCGGCCGGCTTCTGGCAGCGCTTCATCCCCCGCCCGGCCCACCGCCTGCCGGCCTACGAACGCATCCGCGCCGGCCTGGAGGAACTCGGCCCCGCTTTTATCAAGGCGGGCCAGATGCTGAGCATGCGGCCCGATGCCCTGCCGCCCGCGCTCATCATCGAGCTTCGAAAGCTCCGCAGCCACGTTGCGCCCCTGCCCTTCACGGAAATGCGGCCCATGCTGGAGGCCGCCCTCGGCCGCCCACCAGCGGAAGTGTTCGCGGTCTTCAACGAAACCCCCGCCGCGTCCGCTTCGCTCGCCCAGGTCTACTTCGCCCGCCTCCACGACGGCTGCGAGGTGGCCGTAAAGATCCAGCGACCCGGCCTGCGCCGGATCGTCGAGTCCGACCTCGCCCTGCTGGCATTTTTCGCCGGACAACTCCACGCCCGCATCCACGCTCTGCAACCCTACGACCTCCCAGCCGTGGTGGCCGAGGTGAGCGCGGGCGTGCGGCGCGAACTTGATTTCACCCACGAGGCCCGCAACCAGCGTTTCTTCAACGCCACCAACCCCACGCCCGAACATGTCTTCGCCCCCGAAGTGGTCGAGGAGCTCTCCAGCGAGTGCGTTCTGGTAATGCAGCGGATCATCGGCCGCCCCGTGGACGCCTCAGGCCTGGAACCCGCCGCCGCCTGCGAACTCGCCCGCGCGGGCGCTACTTCACTTTTCCACCAGGTGCTCGTAGCGGGCTTCTTCCACGCCGATCCACACGCCGGCAACGTCCTCGTCGCCGCCGACGGCCGCCTTTGTTTTCTTGATTGGGGCCTCGCCGGCCACCTCACCCGCCGCCTGCGCCTCGCGCTGGCCGACCTTTTTCTCGCCGCCGTGGACCAAGACGCCGAACGCATCGTGCAGATCGCCGCCGAGCTCGGCAGCCCCGGCGGCCGGGCCGACCTCCGCGCCATGGAACGCGACGTCACTCTCGCCCTGCGCGAAGACTTCAACCGCGCCATCAACCAGCTCAACCTCGGTCGCGCGATGTTGAAGCTGTTGTTTATCTTCGGTCGCAACGGCATCTCCATTTCCAGCGACTACTCGCTCATGGCCAAGGCCGTCCTGTCCATCGAGGAGGTCGCGACCAGCCTCGATCCTCATTTCGACCTGAAACGCTCCGCCCGCCCCGTCCTCTTGGCCCTTCAAAAGGAGCGCCACGGCCCCCGCGCCATCCTGCGCGACACGCGGGCCATGCTGCGCAGCACCTTAGGAAGCCTGCGCGACCTGCCCGGCGAGATCCACCGCATCGTGAGACGGCTCGAACACGACGAACTCACGATCAAGTTCCAACATCAGGGCCTCGACGACCTCGACGACGCACTGAAGACCTCCGCCAACCGCATCGCGCTAGGCTTCATCGCCGGTTCCCTACTCATCGGCAGCTCGCTCATCGTCGCGGCCAAAGGCGGTTCCGGCAACGCCCTCAGCACCACCGGCTACGTCCTCGCCGCCCTGCTAGCCGCCTACGTCGGTTACGGCATCGTGCGCGAAGGGCGCTAAACGGAAGGGGTAAATAAAAAACCCCAAGAACCGCATAAGTTCTTGGGGCCTAAATGGCTGCCCGGGTAGGGATCGAACCTACGACCAAGTGATTAACAGTCACCTGCTCTGCCACTGAGCTACCAGGCAATGAAACCCCGTGAGGGGGCGTGGGAAAAACCAAGCCAGCTCCCCTGTTGTCAACGCCCTTTTCCCCAAAAACGCAGATTATTCGGTCGGGACGCAGGTTTTGGTTGCCAAACACCGCCGCCAAAGTTTTTGCTAAACCTCTTTTCCATTACGCCTGCCATCAATTCCGGTGCGACAGGGGGAACGAAACCATGAACAAAGCACTCAGCCTGACCATCACCCCGCGCGCCCAGACCGGTCGCTCGGCCTCCCGCCGTGTTCGCAAGGCGAACCAGATCCCCGCGATCCTTTACGGTAAACATACCACCCCGCAGACCCTTTCGGTCGATGCGCCCGAACTCGTGCGCCTACTTAAAGCCGTCGCCGGTCGCGCCCTGCTCATCGAGCTCGTGCAGAAGGACAAAGCCGAGAAATCCCTTTCCTTTCTCCAGGAAATCCAGCGCGACCCCATCACCGACAAATACCTCCATGTCGACCTCCAGGAGGTCAAGGCGGACGAGAAACTCGAAATCAACGTTCCCATCTCGCTCATCGGCGAGGCCTTCGGCGTGAAACAACAGGCCGGCGTGCTCGAGATCGCCACTCATACCGTGCGCATCCGCTGCTTACCCAAGGACCTGCCTCCCGTTATCGAGGTTGATATCTCCGAGCTAAAGATCAACGAGACCATCAAGATCGCCAATCTCAAGACTGTCGCCGGCGTCGAGTATCGCGACCTCCCCGGACAGCCCGTGGTATCTGTGCTCAGCGTCGAGGAACAAAGCATCCCCGATTCCGCCGCTGCCGCCACCCCAAGCGCGGGTGCCGCCGCGCCCGCCGCCGGTGCCGCCGCCGCTGCCGCCAAGCCCGCCGCCGGTGCC
>CAIQAB010000032.1 GCA_903869675.1 uncultured Verrucomicrobiota bacterium
AAGGTGGCGTCGGCGGGCAGGATGACGCGCTCGCAGAAGTTGCCGAAGCCTTCGCCTGTGTTGCGCTCCTTGGCGTAGCGCTTGATAACGGGGGCAAGGAGTTTCACGGCGTCGTCAATCGTGATGCTCGGGGAGACGAGGCGGTTGAGGCGCGTGCCGTTGTAGGCGGCGCCGAGGTAGAGGGCGTATTTGCCGGGGGCCTTGCCCACGAAGCCGATCTCGGCGAGGTAGGGGCGGGCGCAGCCGTTGGGGCAGCCGGTGACGCGCAGGCTGATGGCATCGTCGCGCAGGCCGGCCTCGTCGAGCACGAGTTCAAATTTGTTAAGGATGTCGGGCAGCGCACGCTCGCTCTCGGCCAGTGCCAGGCCGCAGGTGGGCAGGGCGACGCAGGAGAGGGCGTTGAGGCGCAGGCCGGAGCCGACGTGCTCCTTGTCGAGGCCGTGTTTGGCAAGGATGGCGTCGATGGCGGGCTTTTGCGCGGCGGTGACGCCGGAGATGGTGACGTTTTGCGACGGCGTGAGGCGGAAGTCGGCGGTGGTGCCGTCGAGCGCGGCGGCGACTTCGCGGAGGGCAGTCTTCATGGGCCAGCCGGCGCGGTCCACGATGCGTCCGGAGAGCAGGTGGAGGCCGAAGAACCAGGTGCCGTCGGCGTTTTGGTGCCAGCCGTGCGGGTCCTGGATGGTGGTAAAGACAGCGGGTTTGGCGGGCGCGAAGGTGATGCCGCTGCGCTTCTCGACCTCGGCCTTGAACCACGCGATGCCGCGGTCGGCGATGGTGTATTTAAGGCGGGCGTGCTTGCGATTGGTGCGGTCGCCGTGGTCGCGCTGGGTGGTGAGAACGGCGTCGCCGATCTTGTTGACGTTATCGCGGGTGATGAAGCCGAGGGTGTCGGCGAGACGCGGGAAGGTCTCCTCGTTGCCGTGGCTCATGCCGAGGCCGCCGCCGACGGTGACGTTGTAGCCGAGGAGTTTTCCGCCCTCGATGATGGCGATGTAGCCGAGGTCCTGGGAATAGACGTCCACATCGTTGGACGGCGGGACGGCGAAACCGGTCTTGAATTTGCGCGGCAGGTAGGTGGCGCCATACATGGTCTCGACCTCGGGCTCGCCGCCGGCGACGAGCTCCTCGTCGAGCCAGATCTCGTGGTAGGCGCGGGTCTTGGGCAACGAGTAGTCGGACCAGCCCTTGGCGTCCTGGTAAACCTGCTCGAGCACGGCGGATTGCTCGGGGTTGACGGGGGCCATGACGTTGCGGTTCACGTCGCCGCAGGCGGCGATGGAATCGAGGAGAACCTTGTGCATGCCTTGGATGAGGGGCTTCATGTTGCCCTTCAGGACACCGTGAAACTGGAAGGTCTGGCGGGTGGTGAGGCGCAGGGAAGGCGAGCAGAGATCGGTGGCGAGTTTGTCGAGGACGAGCCACTGGGCGGCGGTGGCCTTGCCGCCGGGGAGGCGGACACGAAGCATGAAGGAGTAGGCCTTGTCCTTGCCGGCTTTTTTGAGGGCGATGCGCTGGTCGCGGTCGTCCTGCTGGTAAGTGCCGTGAAACTTGATGAGTTGCTCGCTATCGGCCGAAACGACCGCGGTGGAGGTGTCGGCAAACTCCGCCTTGAGGTTGCCGCGCAGGTGATGCGAGGCGGTCTTGATGCCCTCGTTGGCGACGAGGGGCTTGGGCGCGGCGGAATCGGAGATCATGGCAAAAAGATGAGAGTATGAACTTTGCCCATGTGAGCGCGGTCGCAAGGTCGTTTTCCAAGGGCCGTGCCCTCGCGGGCCGGGCGGCCCCGGCGAGGTGGTTCTTGCCAAATGGCAGTCAACTGTTCAAATGAACAGCATGCTCACCGACCGTCAGGAAGAGATCCTCGATTTCATTCGCTGCCACCAGCAGGCCCACACCGTGCCGCCCTCTACCCGCGCGATCCAGAAACACTTTGGCTTCGCCTCCCAAAATGCCGCCATGAGCCATCTGCGAGCCCTCGCGGCAAAAAACGCGGTGCAGCAGTTTGGTGACGGTTCCTGGGGCCTTAAGGTCTCGGAAATACAAGGCCTCTTCGACCTCCCCATCTACGGGGCCATTCCCGCCGGGTTGCCTGATCAACGCGAACAAGAACCCGCCGAGACCATCGCACTGGATCCAGCCGCCTTCGGCCTCGGCGGTCGCCCCCGGCAGGCGTTGTGGGGCTTGCGCGTCACGGGCGACTCGATGCTCGGCGCACATATCTGCGACGGGGATATCGGTCTCTTTGAGCGCCGCGAGGCACGCCCGGGCGATATTATTGCCGCCTTGGTTGACGGCGTCACCACCACGCTCAAACGCCTCGTGCTCGTGGAAGGAAAGCCCGTGCTGCGCGCCGAGAATCCGCGCTTCGCGGACATCATCCCCGCCGAACGCTTGGAAACCCAAGGCGTGCTAGTCGGCCTCGTGCGCCAGCGATGTGATTAATGATCGAGAAGGGGGCGGAAATCCTATCTTTTAACGCCCGCTGCCGCCGCCAGTATGAAGCCGGACGGGCGGCGAGCAGTGGCTACAGAGATGGAGCCGAGGAATCAGTTTGAGAGCGATCATGCAAAGTCGCCCGCACTCGGCAAGCCAGCCCGTGCGACAACTCGGTAAAACCTGACCGCTTCCGAGCCGAATCAGGCCTCCAGCCCGTCCAGCAAAACTAGCAGCTGAGCGGCGTGATCCTTGGTGTCCACCTTCTCGGCGAGCGCCAGCACCGTGCCATCTCGACCGATCACAAAGGCCGCCCGCGCCGGCCCCTCGTAGGTCTTGCCATACATCGACTTCTCCACGATCGCGTCAGCCGCTTTGGCGAAAAGATCGTCCGGATCACTGGCTAGAGTGTAGCTGATTTTTTTCTTCGCCGCGTATTTGAGATGCGAGCTACAGGTGTCACGAGAAAGGGCGACAAGGTGGTAGCCGCGCTTAGCAAACTCGTCCGCTCGCGCCGCCAGCGAGTCGTTCTGTTTATCGCAGGACCCGGTGTTGTTTCTCATGTAGACCGACACGATGGTCGGCCGATCGAGGAGTTCTTTGAACGCGACCTCGGCTTCGGCGCCGTCGCGGACGATCTTGAGCTTAAAGTGAGTCTTCAGTTTTTGGCCGGGCTTGATCATAGCCCGGCAAGAAGTCCCGCCTGTGGAACACGTCAAGGGCAGGTCAGAAAATCCTGGAGTGACCATACATCGCTCAACTGGCGCAGCAGCAGGATCAAGGGCCAGGCGGCATCGGAGGATACGCCTGCCGCAGACGCTCGTATTCCCCGGCTGTCACCGGGAGCACCGTGCCGTGCCGAAAGCGGAAAGGAAACTGAAAGTCTGAGGCCGGCGTAAAAGCCCCGCCCTCCAGCGTGGACGCGAGAAAGGGCTTGTAGCCCTCGCCCTTGGAATAGTGATCGAGCAAAAGGCACCAGGACCGCGTCCGGCCTTCCGCATCGGTCAACGGGAAACAGGCGGGGCCTTCATAACCGACCAACCGCGCGAGCGAAAATTCGGTCACGTCATGCCACGGCCCGTCGAGGCGATCGGCCACCTCCAGGGTGATGGCCTTGTATTTCTCGTCCTTGGTGAAGCGATGATAACGGCCCTGATCCCGCACGATGGTCGTATCGATGATCGTGGTCGGTTTTTCGATATATATGAAGGGGGGGCCAAAACTCTGAAAATCTTTCGTGCGCGCCGCCCAGATGCGGTGCCGCTGAAAATCATCACGACCTGTAGTCGAGGCCCAGAAAACCAAATAGTCGCCACGTTCTTCATCGTAGATCGCCTCGGGGGCCCAAGTGCAGCCGGCGTCAGGCGGCGCCACCTCGACCAGACGCGGGCCATTCCAATTCACAAGGTCGGCCGTTTCCCAAACAAGGAGCGACCTGCTGCCCGCCCGCACCGCACGACTCCAGTTAGGATTGAGATGGATGGAGAGATCGGTGGCGATGAGAAAGGCTTTCCCGCCTCCGTGCGCACGCAGGACGAAGGGATCGCGCACCCCTTTTTCGCCCGCATCGCTCACCAGGACAGGCCGGCCGCTCTGCAAAGCTTCCCAGGTCCGACCATCGCGGCTGAGCCCGAAATACACCTGCTCGGTCAGCGGCGTGGACTCGCCCTTGAACGTGACAAAAAGATAGCCGCCCGGCGCCGCGCCGGCCCCGGCCGCAGAGGCAATAAGCAAAGTCATAAAAAGGAGTTTAAACATGATGATAAAAGACGCTCACACCCGGGAAAGATCAACCCGAAGGCACGCTCAGGCAATCTCGAGCACGTGGAGCCAGTCTCATCAATTCGTCCTATGCTCCCCTCACCTGCGTGCAGTGCGCCAGCTCAGGGGCGCGCCCCCACCCACGAAAAGCCCGCCCCAACCGCGAGTAAACCGACTAAAATGCTCAAAACAACATAGGCTCCAGCCACCAGGAATTCACCACGGCGCATGAGCTGAAAAGTCTCCAAACCGAACGCGGAAAATGTAGTGAAACCACCCAGTAGACCCGTAAAAAGAAAAAGCCGGGCGTTGGCAGAGAACTCCGCCTGCTTCACCGCAAACCCGCTCAAAACGCCGATCACTAAGCACCCGGCTACATTGATTAAAAAGGTGCCGGCCGGGAACCGCCAATGCGAACAACGCTGCATCACCCAAATCGATAAAAGATAACGAACAACCGATCCCATTGAACCGCCCAGCGCGACCAATATCAGAGGCTTCATATAGTAGGTTAAAGAGATTTTCCAGGAGGTCGCTAAGATGCCTATTCCTCCCGGTGCTGGCCATGGCGGAAGGGTTTGGCGGCGCGTTCGGCGGCTTTTTGTTTCCAGCTCGGTTTGCTCGCGACCGCGCCCGGTTTGCGAAGGGCGGGCGCCTTGGCTGCTTGCTCGGCCTTGAGCTTGCGGTAGCTCGCCAGACGCTCCAGCGGGAGCGTGCCTGCCGCGAGCGCGAGGCGGACCGCGCAGCCGGGTTCATCCTCGTGACGACAGTTGGTGAAACGACAGCTGGCAGCGACCTCGACGATGTCGGCATAGGCTTCCTCCAGCGCCTCGTCCGCGTCCCAGAGCTGGAGCTCACGCATGCCCGGGGTGTCGATGATGAGCGCGCCGCTGGGAGCGAGCACCAGCTCGCGGCGGGTAGTCGTGTGGCGCCCCTTGGCATCCTTGTCCCGCACCTCGCCGATCGGCAGCTCGGCGTCCCGCGCGAGGCGGTTGATGAGGCTGGATTTGCCAACACCCGAACTACCCACAAAGGCGAGGGTGCGTCCGGGCGCGGCGTGGCCGCCAAGAAGCTTCAAACCGCGCCGGGTATAGCTGCTGGTCACTACGATGGGCACCCCGGGGACGAGCCGGTCGATCTCGGCGCGCACCTGCTCAGGATCAGGGTGGAGGTCGGCCTTGTTTAACACGATCACGGGCTGCGCGCCGGAATCACGCGCGGCGACAAGGAAACGCTGGATGCGCTTGGGGTTGTAGTTCCGGTCGAGGCCACTGACGAGGAAGACGACGTCGATATTGGCGGCGATAATCTGCTGGGATTGCTCGCCGCCGGCCGACTGGCGGGAGAAGCGACTGCGGCGCGGCAGCAAGGCGTGGAGCTGGGCGCGACCCTCCGCCCCTGGACTGGGCGAAACCGCCACCCAGTCGCCCACCGCCGGATACGCCTCGGCATCGCGTTTGGCATCGTGGTGGAATTTGCCGATGCACTCCGCCAACAGCTCACCCGCGCCGGTCACCACCGCGTAATAGTGCCGGCGAAGCTCCACCACCACTCGCGCCGGCTCTAGTCCGGCGGCGGCATGGGGGGCAAAAGCAAGCGACCAAGAGGCATCCCAACCGTAGGGCGCGAGAGGATGTGAATCGGCAACGGGTTCAGACATTTCGGAGGGGGTCGGCCAAAACACCGGCGCAGGCGGGCGCTCAGAGCGCGACCACGCGGCGAGCAGGCTCGGCGTGGCGGCGAAAAAAGAGGGCGGTGTGTCCGACCGCGCCCACGCAGGGCGCGGCGCCCTCGGTCTCGATTTGCGCGATGAGCGCGGCGCGTTCGTGACGGTCGGCGCCCTCAAAGCGGAGCTTCACCAGCTCGCGGGCCTCGAGCAGGCGGGCGAATTCGCGGAAAAAAGTCGGCGTGAGCCCGGCTTTTCCGACCTTGATGGCAGGCTCGGTGGTCTGGCCGATCCCGCGCAGGCGGGTTTTTTGCGCGGCGGTAAGGGGTGGGTTTTCCATGAGAGCCGGACGGTGATGGGGTTGAGCGCCAAGGTCCAACCTCGAAGCAGTCGCCTCGTTACCAAGCTAAATTCATTTCGGCGCGGACAAAACGGGGCGGAGCGAGACCGATCGTGCCGCCGGCGGTGCGGCTGGTCTGGGTCTCGGCGTCAGAAAGGTTTTCCAACGCGAGGGTGAGGCCGAGGCGGGGCGTCAGGGAGCAACGGACCGCGAGATCGAGCCGCAGGGAAGGCGCAAGGGCGAGCGTGTTCAAATCGTCGTCGTATTGCGCCGAAACCCAGCGGCCGCGCAGATCGAGCTCGAGACCACGCTCAATCCGCCAAACGACACCGGTAGCCAGAGTGTGACGAGGCACCTGAGCGAGACGAAGGCCGTCGAGAGCCTCCGCACCGGCCCCGCCGGAAAGCACCCTGGCATCGGATAAGAGGTAATCGGCATCTAGCCGCAGCGCGGGCATCGCTTGCCATTGGCCGCCGAGTTCGAGGCCCCGCACGCAGACGGCGTCGAGATTGCGGCGCTCGCGCAAGGTTGGGGAGAGCGAGACGTTCGCGACCGCGCCGGCGAGGTCGTTTTGAAATACGGTTGCTCGCAAGGCATAGCGACGGGCAGGCGGGGCGAGTTCGAGCCCGACCTCGCCACCGAGCAACGTCTCGGGATCGAGGCCTGGATTGGCCTGAGTGGTAACAGGACCAACCCGGAAAGGCCGGTATAGCTCATTTAGCGTCGGGGTGCGATAGGCAGAGTAGGCGGCGGCGCGAGCAGTAAGCCCAGGCTTAACACGCCAGGCGAGGCCGAGACTGGGCGAAAAGGCGAGGTCTTCGCGGTCGGCGTAAACCTCGTTGAAAAGGCGGGCTCCGGTGGCGAGGGCGGTTTCCTGGCGAAAGCCGTTGGCGCGCGTGATGGAGTCGAGGCGCGCGCCGCCGGTAATGACCAGACCGTCGGCCAACGGGCGGGCGTGGGTGACGAAAACTCCGGCCGCAGTCTGTGCACCGCCAGCCCTCCGCTCGCGGGTAAAGGCGCCTGCGTTGTAGAAAAAATACTCGCGAGTCTCCCCGTCCACCCGGCGGGCGTCGAGGCCGAGGGTAGTAAGGCAACCCTCGCCGTCGGAGAGCGCGGCGGACTCACCCCACGCAGCCTGGGCGGACACGCCGAGGGCAGTGGACGGCACCGCGTATTGATCGCTTGCGGGAATCTCGATGGTGCGGGCGGCATTGATCGCGCTGAAGGTGCTTTGAAAATCCTGCTCCTGCGCGTGGAGCGACAGTGACCAGGCGGGCCCTCCGGGCGCGGCGCCGGCGAGCGTGGAGGAAACGAAAGCCTCGTCGGAAGCGTTGCGTTGGTAACGGGTGCCGTTGCCGCGCTCCTCGCTCCAAGCGCGGGCGCGGGCGGTCAGGGTGGTGGTTTCATCCACGCGCCGGGCCCAGGTTAACTGCCCGCGCTGGTGGGCGGAGTCAGCCGCGATGTCAACGCGGCCGGGATCACGGACAAGAAGCGGGCCGGCGGTGGCGAAGGTGGCGGCATCCACCCGAAAGGCATCGCGGCCGGAGGAGCTGCCGAGCGTAGCGGTGGCGTCAATCGCGCGGGTTTCAAAATCCCCGGCCGTGGCGGAAATCGCGCCGCCGACCGGCGCTTCGAGCGGGGAGACGGAGATCGATTGCACCACGCCACCGAGTGAGGTGCCGCCCCACGCCGCCGAACCGCCACCACGGACCAACTCCACACGTTCCACCGAGCCGGAGGGGAGTTTGGACCAGGCTACCCAGCCGCCAAAGGGGTCGTTAACCGGAACGCCATCGAGGAGCACAAGGGCGCGACTTGTGCCGCTGGGACCGATCCCGCGGAGCGACACGCCCTGAGCCGTGGGATTGGCAATCAGAGAGCCAGCACGGCGGAAGAGCGAAAAGGCGGCGCAGCGACGCAGTGCGTCATCGAGGACGAGCGCCGGTCCGTGGCGCAAGGTTTCGCCCGGGTAAACATCAACCGTCAGCGGTAGCGTCGCCGGGTCCTGCGGCAGGCGGCCAGCGGTCACGACGACGGGCGGCAGCGACAGCGAGGGTGCCGGCTCATCCGCCCGGCCAGATTGAAGAAAAGCGGCAAACAAGCAGGCCAGAAAAGCGGAGCGCGGGGTGGGCACAGTGCCAAACGTGTCGAACGGGACCCTCACGGAGCAATCCTGCTTGAGGTGGAAAAAGCGTTCTAACTGGACGAAAGCGGGCGGCGCGCCAAACGGGCGATTCGGGTGTCTGCTACCAATGTGAGAATACCCCCGCTCATTGCCACAGTGTTGTCGTCGTTGGTGTTTGGTGCAGTCACCCGCGCCGTGCCAGCCTTTCCCGGCGCGGAGGGCTTTGGCGCCAACGCCAAAGGCGCGCGAGCCTCGGCCAGCCCCACCGTCTATCACGTCACCAACCTGAACGACTCGGGGGCGGGCTCCCTGCGCGACGCCGTAAGCACCTCGGGCCGCGTAGTGGTTTTCGACGTCGGTGGCCTGATTCGGGTAGGTTCGCCGATTGTCTTCGCATCCAACCTCACCATCGCGGGCCAGACCGCGCCGGGCGGTGGCGTTACCCTCTACGGTAACCGCGTGTCTTTTTCAGGCGCGAGCAACACCATCTGCCGCTACCTGCGCTTCCGCATGGGCATCGACGGCGACGATGGCGCGGACGCGGTCGGCATCGCCAGCGGGAGCGACATGATCTTCGACCACGTCTCCGCCTCCTGGGGTCGTGACGAGACCTTCTCCATCAGCGGCGATACCGCCATCCGCATCACCCTGCAGGACTGCCTGATCGCGCAGGGCCTGCGCATCCATTCCGCCGGCAGCCTGATGCAGACCTCAGGGGGTGTGAGCATCCTGCGCACCCTCTATGCGGACAACTGGATGCGTAATCCGAAGATCAAAGGGGTGAACGATTACATAAACAACGTGGTCTACAACTGGGGCGGCGGCGGTGGCTACATCCCGGCGGGCGACTCCGCGGGCGACTCCTATGCAAACATGGTCGGGTGCTATTTCATCGGCGGCCCCGAAACCGGCGCGGGAAGATCACCGTTTTTATCGGGCAACACCAACTACCGCCTCTTTCACTCGGGCAACCTCCAGGACCTCGACCTCGACGGGGTGCTCGACGGCGTCGCGGTGACCGATTCCAGCTTCCCCACCCTCCAACTCGTCGGCACGCGCTTCGCCTACCCTGTTCCTACGACCGAACTATCCGCCCCCGCCGCCCTTGCTTGGGTGCTCGACCGGGCCGGCGCGTCGCATCGGCGTGATCGCACGGATGATTACGTCGTCGCCGAAGTCCGCACCCACGGCACGGGGGGCGTCTTCATTTATGACGAAGCGGAAATGGGCGGCGTAGGAACGGTCGCCGCCGGACTAAAGCAAGCCGATGCCGACAACGACGGCATGCCCGATTGGTGGGAGCAGGCCGCCGGGACCAACCCCGCCTTAGCCGACGCCACCGCACTCGGCATCGACGGCTACCTGAATATTGAGCGTTACCTCAATGCCCTCGTCGTGGGCGGCGTGCCAGGCGCCTTTATCACCAGCATATCGAACGACACCGGTGCGTCGGCATCGGACGGCGTGACCTCCGACCGCACCCTCGTCCTACGTGGCACCGCATCCGCCGGATCCACCATTTCCCTGGCCCGTGCCGATAGCGGCGTGCTGGGGACGGTCCTAGCGGATGCGACCGGACAATGGACCTATGACTACAGCGCCACCTCGCTGGCCGACCGGGTCTATGCTTTCACCGCCAGCGCCACCGTTGGCGGAGTCGCCACCCCGCCCTCGCCCGCCATGGTCGTTCTTATCGACAACGTCGCGGCGCCCGCCCCGCTGATCACCGGCCTTAGCCTCGCCCCGGTGGCCGCGATTTCTGGCACCGCCAACCCCGGCGATAACGTTGCGGTGAGCCTCGCCGGTCAGATCGTCGCCACAGGCGTGGCCGACGCGTTGGGCAACTGGGCCGCGCCCTACACTGGATCCATCCTCGGCACGGGATTGAAAACCTTCACCGCCGCTGCGACCGATCTGGCCGGCAATCCAGGCCCGGCCTCCGCCGGCTACGTTGTGGACACCGGTCTCGCCGCGCCTGTTTTCAACGCGCTAAACACCGATAGCGGCGCGTCCGCCTCCGACCGCCTGACCAACGACACCACGCTCGTCTTGTCCGGCACCGCGCCCTCCGGATCGACCGTAAATGTCACCCGCGCAGGCGTGGGCGTCGTGGGCACCGCGACCGCCACCGGGGGGGGCT
Organism: uncultured Verrucomicrobiota bacterium; assembly: GCA_903869675.1. Taxonomy (GTDB): domain Bacteria; phylum Verrucomicrobiota; class Verrucomicrobiia; order Opitutales; family Opitutaceae; genus IMCC26134_A. The sequence continues at coordinate 10,466 of CAIQAB010000032.1, forward strand.
TTTCATTCAACTATGCCGCGACCACGCTTCCGGCCGGGACTCATACCTTCACGGCCACCGCGACGCTCGCGGGTTCGGCCAGCCCGGTCTCCGAGCCCTTCGTAACGACGATCGACACCACCGCGCCCAGCGTAGCCTCCATACGTCGGCTGATCCCGGCGACCTACTCCACCAATGGAGGCTCCGTGGTCTATCGCGTCACCTTCTCCGAACCAGTCACCGGGGTCGACCTGGCCGACTTTACCCTGACCAAGTCAGGCACCACGGGCTCACTCACCTCGATCTCGACCGTGAGCTCGACCATCTACGACGTCTCCGCCGGGAGCATCTCGGGAGACGGCACCGCACGGCTCGACCTAAATGCCAGCGGCACCGGCATCGTCGACCTCGCTGGCAACGCCTTCTCCGGCGGTTACACTTCTGGGCAAACCTACACCGTTCGTCTCGCCGGTAGCGGAGCTTGGATAAACCTCGATGACGCGGGCCTGTGGAGCGATTCCGCCAACTGGGACGGCGGACTCGTCGCCGCCGGCACCGGTGCCACCGCCGACTTCAGCCTGCGCGATCTCGCAACAGACACCACGTTGGTCATCGACTCCAATCGCACGCTCGGACGCATCGTTTTGGGCGACACCGATTTCTCCACCCCGGCCGGGTGGACCATCACCGATGGCGCCGTGACCGCCCGCGTGATCACCTTGGAAGGCACCTCGACTCCGGTAATCCAAGTCGATGCCGCCACTACTCCGGCTGGCGACACCACCGACGTCCCTGCCGCCAACGCCACCCCGCACCACCTCGCGGTAACCCTGGCGGGCGGGAAAGGCTTCACCAAAACAGGCGTCGGCACCTTGGAATTAAACCGGCCAAACCCCGCGCTTATTGGCGCGCTAACCATCTCGAAAGGCATCGTCCAAGTAGGCCCCGGCGGCACGCTCGCACCTGCCTCGGTGACCATCGCCACCTCGCAGCAACTCCGGGTCACGGGCGGCGCATTCGCCACCGCGGGCAACGTCTCCTGGACCTCTGGCACCGGCACGGGCGTGATCGTGAGCGACGGCACGGCGAGCTTCCAAAACATCGTCCCGTCCAACACCCGCAACAGCTTCTTCAAGGTCACCGGTGGCGTAGTAAACGCGAAGGACATTAACTTCCCCCGTAGCGGCGACTCCGAGGCCCAGACCACCGGCACAGGCGTGTTGATTTCCGGGGGCGACACGACTTTCGCCAACATCGGTCTGGGCACCGTTGACTCGTGGGCGGGCCTGACCATCTCGGGCGGAAAAATCACCGTGACCGGCACCCTGCACAACGGTTACCAGAAAACCGCCGGACGCGGCGGCGTGATTTACCTCTCCGGTGGCGAACTCGCGGTGACGGGCGCGACCAACGGCCTCGTAATGGCGCGCAACCCCGGCGGCACGAGCGCCAACACCAACAACGTCGCCAAACTGCTCATCACCGGGGGTGTGGCCAATCTAGCCAAACTCACCCTGGGCTACGACGCGACGGTGAGCGCTGGCTCGGCGAGCGTCACCATGAGCGGCGGCGAGCTAAACCTCGGAGCCGGCGGAATCGTGAAAAACGGTGCGGCGGGCCTCGCCTCCTCGTTGTCTTTTTCCGGCGGGACCCTCGGCGCCTCGGCCGACTGGGGCACCACGCATCCGCTCACGATCACCGATACCTCGGTCTCTCCGCTTTTCTCCATCCGCGCCGCCGGCCCCGATGGCGTGCCGCACGATATCACCCTGAACGGCGCGGTTTCCGGCACGGGTGGTTTTAACAAGACCGGCGCGGGCACGCTGACCCTTTCGGCGGCCAATGCGGTCGCGGGTAATATCAATATCAACGCCGGTATTCTCAACCTCGCCGGCACGCTCGCCACCGCCACCGGCAAGACGCTCGCGGTCAATGCCGGCGGGACGCTGGCCGGCACCGGCACTTCAAACATGATGCTCGGATTATTCCCCGGCGGCACGGTTTCGCCGGGCGGGAACGCGTCAGGCACGCTCACCATCGCGGGTGCGCGGATTGCGGGCGGCGCCATCCTGAGCTTCAATCTGGGCGCAAACGGCGACCAATTGGTCATCCCAGGCGGCTTCACGTATTTTGGTTCCGGCCCGGTGACGTTTAGTCTCACTCCTGGAACCCTCGCCATCGGCACACCCTACACGTTGATTACTACACCCGGTGGAAACCCCGGAATCACCCCCGCCAACCTGGCCTACACCGGGCTGGGCTACGGAAAGGGACACTTCACGGTGGGGGCGAATACCATCCAGTTTACCGTCGATAACGACGGGGTCGCGCTGGCGCCCTTTTATGACTGGTTGACCGGACGCGGCCTAGTCGCCGACGCCGCCACCGCGACGGGAGACCCCGACGCCGACGGCATGGCGACACTGCTCGAATTCGTCTTTGGCCAAGATCCCCGAATCCCCGACGTAGCGCAGTTGCTAGCCACCACCATCATGGCAAATCAGGAGATCTACCCGGCTGTCACCTATCGCAGACGCCAGCACCGGGGTGGAGTGATTGTGGCGGTCGAGGCCGCGCTTGATCCGGCCTTCTCTGCGCCACTGGCGCTGGTCGATGTGTCGGCCCCGGCCGAGCCGGATGGCTTTGACCGCGTATTGGTGCGCTCAGGGCTGCCGGTTTCGAGGGAGGCGAGGCAGTTTTTCCGTGTCCGCGCCTCCCTGCCCTAGCCAGCCTTCACAAGCCAAGCTCTTCGATAGTCAGCTCCCGATAACAGCCCGGTGCGAGATCACAGAGGGTAAGCGGGCCAAAAGACACCCGATGCAGCGCCAGCACGGCGGCGCCCGCAGCGGCGGCGAACATGCGGCGGACCTGATGATATTTGCCCTCGATCAGCGTCACCTCGGCCATACGCGGACCGAGCGGGCGGAGGATAGCGGGCGCACAGGGCTCCGGTTCGCCTTCCAAACGGAGCGTGCCGGAGGCAAACACCTCGGCCAGTTCTGCGGGTAAATCGCGATCGAGGGTGGCGTGATAGATCTTGGGAACCTTGTGTTTCGGAGAGGTGAGGCGGTGGACGAGCTCCGTCCGGTCGGTGAGGAGCAAGAGGCCGGAAGTCTCTTTGTCGAGACGCCCGACACTGGTAACCAAGGGGTTGCGTTCGCGCCAGCGAGGCGGGAGCAGATCGTAGACGAGGGGCGCCTCACGGAGATCGTGCGAACACGTCAGGCCGAGGGGCTTGTTGAGCAAAAGCAATAAACCCTCGGGGTGGTCAAGGGGCTCACCATCCACCCGCACAGCGGCGGGCGAGGGCTTGCTGCCGGGATCGTCGGCCGTTTTGCCCGCGATCGCGATGCGACCCGCCTTCAGCCAGTCGCGGACTTCGCGACGCGAGCAATACCCGAGATTGGAGAGAAGTTGGTCGAGGCGACGAACGGACATACCGCTATCGTGAATGTTTTCCTGCACCGGGAGCAACGTCAGGCCGCAGACAAACGCCCGCACGCTTGACCGCACCGCTCGCGCCCCGCTTCCTTTCGCGCCATGAGCGAACGCCCGGCCCAGCCTTCCCAAGTGAAATACAAACGCATCGTCCTCAAGCTCAGCGGAGAGGTCCTGCGTGGCAAAGGCTCCGACCCCATCGACCCCCAGATTCTCGAAGACATCTGCCGCCAGGTGAAGGTGGCCCATGACGCTTCGGTCGAGGTCTGTGTCGTGATAGGCGGGGGCAATATTTTCCGTGGTCTCCAAGGCTCCCAGCGAGGCGTCGACCGCACCACCGGCGACTACATGGGCATGCTCGCCACCGTCATCAACTCCCTCGCAATCATGGATTGTCTGGAAAAGATGGGCGTGAGTTGCCGCGTCCAGTCCGCCATCCCCATGAATCAGGTCGCGGAGCCTTTCATCCTGCGCCGCGCCATCCGCCACCTCGAAAAAGGCCGGGTGGTCATCTTCGCCGCCGGCACCGGCAATCCCTATTTCTCGACCGACACCACCGCCGCCCTCCGCGCTTCGGAGATCCGCGCCGACATCATCATGAAGGCCACGAAGGTCGATGGCATCTACAACAAGGATCCCAAGAAACACGCCGACGCCGTGCGCTACGACCGGCTCACCTTCCTCGATGCCCTGAAGCAACGCCTCAACGTCATGGACAGCACCGCGTTCAGCCTGTGTCTCGACAACAACATGCCCATTCTGGTGTTCGACTTGAACGCGCCCGACGTCATCACCCGCGCCATCCATGGCGAGCAGGTCGGCACCCTGGTGCACGCTTGACCGGCAAGGCCGGCGGTAGCCGGCCAGTTTAGCGGTGCCTAAAAGTTGGCTGGGTTGACCGGAAGGCCCAATTTTTTGATACCTTGATCGGGCCAGGCGCCTTGTCATTTTCACAGAAGGGCGGGTAGCCTCCATTCGTCGAGTCCGAGGTTTTTACCCTAATTCCCCAGCCTGTGATGCTTTCTTTATGCGACCAAATCCGCGCGCGAGGGCTGCTGCTGCTCGGACTGAAACTGGCCGGCGGGGGGCTGAACGCGCAGACGGCGGTGCCCGTGTTTGCGCAAGAAGTCTCGGTCCACGACCCGTCAATCGTGCGGGCACCTGACGGCTACTATGTCTTCGGCTCGCATCTCGCCTCGGCACGCAGCGCCGATCTGATGACTTGGACGCAGCTTTCCTCTAGCCCCGTAGCAGGCAATCCGCTGGCCGCCGATCCAGCGGCAACCTTCGCCCAAGCCATCGCGTGGATAGGGGGAAACCTGAACTTCTGGGCGCCCGACGTGCACCGTCTCGCAAGCGGCAAATACGCGCTCTATTACTCAATGTGCGAAGGAAACAGCCCGCGCGGGGTCATCGGATTGGCGTCCGCCGATGCACCCGCAGGGCCCTACACCGATCAAGGGTTGCTGATTAAAAGCGGCATGTGGGGCGAGGTCAGTCCCGACGGCACGGTTTACGACGCCACGCGACACCCGAATGCGGTGGATCCGGATGTCTTTGCCGATGCCCAGGGAAACCTGTGGATGGTTTACGGATCCTACTCCGGCGGCATCTTCATTCTGCGTCTGGATGCCGCTACGGGTCGACCGCTGACCGGCCAAGGCTACGGCAAGAAACTCGCGGGCGGGAACCATGCCCGGATCGAGGGACCGTGCATCCTGCACAATCCGGCCACGGGCTATTACTACCTTTTTCTGTCCTTCGGCGGGCTCACTTCAGATGGCGGATACCAGGTGCGAGTCGCCCGCTCGACCAACCCCGACGGACCGTATTTCGATCCAGCCGGGGTAAATATGACCAATGTGGGCGGACCAGCCGGATCCTTTTTCGACGACGCGGCCATCGCCCCCTACGGGGCCAAACTCATCGGCAACTACCAGTTCAACCACATCCCGGGCGAGCCGGGCGCCAGTGCACGGGGATACCTTTCCCCCGGACACAACTCCGTATATCGCGACGCCGCCACGGGCCTTGCCTATTTTGTTTTTCATACCCGCTTCGTCGGCCGCGGGGACGCCCACGAGGTGCGCGTGCATCGTCTCCATTTCAATGCCCATGGCTGGCCGGTGGTCGCGCCTCAACGTTACGCCGGTGAGGTCGATCCGGCCCTTAATGCCGCGCAAATTCCCGGACGCTACAAACTCGTCAACCACGGCAAGGACATCTCGCCCGACTTGCATGCGTCTTCGTTGATCACTCTGGCGGCCGACGGCACCGTCACGGGCGACGCGAACGGCGCATGGACTATCGACGCAGGAAACCTGGCTACCCTCACGTTGCAACGGATCGTTTATCGGGGCGTTTTCACCCGCCAGTGGGATGACGACAACCGTGTATGGGTGCGGGCTTTTACCGCCCTTTCCGCCGGTGGGGTGACCGTGTGGGGCAGCGAGGTGGCGACACCAAACGCGCCCCCGGTGCTGGACCCCCAGTCCAATGCGGCGGCGGTTCGCGGCGAGACCTGGCGGCGCACCGTCTACGCAAGCGACGGCGATTACGCCCAATCGGTCGCCTACAGTCTGACGGAGGCTCCTATTGGAGCCGTAATCAACCCCTCCACAGGGGAAATCAACTGGACGCCCCCGCTCGCCGAGGTCGGCAAGCTCCACCGCTTTACCGTCCGGGCGACGGACAACGGCGCCGCGCCGCGCTATGCCGAGGCGAGCTTCGACGTGGCCGTATCGTCTCGGACGATCCTGCGACGGGTGGAGCTGGATTTCACGACCGCGGGCGGCTCTGGGTTGCGCGATGGCGCCGGGCGTTTCACCGGCTTGACCGCACGACTACCCGGCACGGGCGGCGGCGTGCCGATCAATGATCCCCTGCTCAGCCTCAACACGGCGGGAACGGGCGGACTCGCGTTGACCACGACGCAATCGGACTACAACGGCAGCACCGGGCTGACCGGCAACCGCAGCATCGGGCTGGCCCTGGCCGAGCTGGGCTTCACGGGTGCGGAAGACTTTGCGGTGACCGCGCAGTTCGCGCCGTTGCCGACGCTGGGCTTTGTGGATCAAGTGGGACTATTCGTGGGCACGAGCGGCACGACGCTGACCCGGGCAGGAGCGATCGTCTTTGGCTCCGCACCGGAAGGCTACGCGGTGCACACCCGGGCCGGGGCGGACAAGGATGGGCACTTCAAGGGGGTCTTGAATCTGGCCGATGGCCTGACCGTGACGATCCAGCGTGCGAGCGGTGCGTGGCGTTACTGGGTGGATGACGCGGAATGGCCGCCTCTGACCTCGGGGGTAGCGAGCGAGCCGGTATTTTTGAACAGCACGGCGGGCTTATGCGCCGGCGTGTTTGCCATCACACCACTCAACACCACCCCCAAGACGGTCGTGCTCGAGTCGTTGATTGCAGTGGTAGACACCGGCCTGACGCCTTTGGAGACTTGGCGCGGGCGCTATTTCGGAAACGCAGCCTCCATAGGTGCGGGAGCGGATACAATGGACCCTGACAGCGATGGTTTACCCAATCTACTCGAATACGCGCTAGGCGGCGACCCGGTCGCCGGGGATGGCGGGGAGCGGCCGCAGGCCGGAGTCGCAGGAGGCATACGCCTGACTCTTTCGTTCACGCGGATCGCTGATCCGTCGCTGACCTACCTGGTGGAGGCGGCCGACACGGCGGGAGGGCCGTGGGAGACGATCTGGACGAGCACGGGCGCGGCGAACACGGCGGGACGGGTGACGGTCACGGATACGATGGCATTAACCACGGGCGGGACGGCGCGTTTTCTGCGATTGCGGGTAGCGCGTTAAAGCCGTGGAGCGCGGGGTATCCCAGGACGCAAAAAGGCCCGGCCGAGGCCGGGCCTTGCGCAGCAAGCAAGCAGGGGATGGGTTTACCAGAGGAAGGTAGGCGTGCCAGTGGTGCGGACCACCATCTTATCGAAGGGACGCCAAGCGACGTGCGCATCGACGAAGGCGACGTTGCCACCGGAGGGAAGCAGACCATTGAGATGGTTGGTGCGATTTCCCGCGAGACCTCCGAGGACATCGCTGTAATTATCGCGTCCCTGACGCATGATGGTATCCACCACCAACTCCCGTTTGCTAGGCGGTGTCTGCTCGATGTTGGCACCGACCCGGGTGGGGTAGTAAGCTTGGATCTTCAAGTTCACCGGGCTATCTTCAGCCAGAGCGACCGTGCCTGGATTGGTATCGCCGGTGCCATCCGTAAGGCGGGTTCTGGGTTGGGGGACCTGGGCGACGCCTGGAATCAGCGCCACGTAGTTAGAGACGGCAAAAGTGCCGTTATACTGCCACATGGAGTCCCCATCGTTGGGCAGGCCGGAGGGGCAGTAAATGACATCCCGGCCGGCGTTGCCAACGAGGAGTTTCACCATGTCCTTGTGCATATCCCAAGCCCAAGCGCCTGCCTGGTAGGCAGGGAAACGCTGCTGGCGGTCTTGGTTGGCAAAACTGACCAGAGACAACGCAATCTGACGGACATTGCTGCTGCACTTGGCGCGCTTGGCGGTATCACGGACCTTGCCAACCGTGGGGATGATAATGGCGGCGAGGATGCCGATGATCGCGATGACCGTGAGCAATTCGATCAGAGTGAAACCATGGCGGCGGTTGGCGAAGGATTGAGTGGTCATGGGATGTTCGCTAAAAAGACGAGCCGGCCACCGCAGGGCAGCCGGCTCGTGATATAACAGGACGGGCTTATTGTGTGGTCACGCGCAGACGGAGGAAGCGGCGCGGCTGGGTGGCGAGGGAAACCGTGTCCTGGTAAACCTCGTCGCCGGCGGCGGAGAAGGCCTGGTAGGTTTGCACGGTGGTCCAAGAGCCCGTCACATCATTGGTGGCCTCGATCGAATAGACCAAGGTGGCATCGCCGATGTGGTGGAAGCCAAGCGTCAGGAAGTTGCCCGAACGGCCAACGGTGGCGGCAGCGCCGGAGTTAGGGGTGAGCGGCTCGGTGCCGAGGGCATATTCCAGCAGGTTGGGGATACCATCGGAGTCAGCGTCGAAGGCGTCGGCTCCGTTGCCAGAGTTGGCGCTCGAGCCGAACTTGGACTGGCGCCAGAGCTGAAGCGCGGTGCCGGAGTTCACCGGAGTAGCGGAAGCCTCGGCCGAGTAGACGCTGGTGGCGAGGGCGTTGGCCGAGGCGACCACGTAGTAGTAGGTGGTGCCGTTGACCGCGGTGGCGTCGGTGTAGCTGTTGGTCGCGACGACACCGGCGCTCAGGGTGGTGTAGGGACCGCCGGCGGTGGTGGAGCGGGCAATGGTGTAGGTGGCAGCTCCGGCGGAAGCGTTCCATGTGAGGCCAGCCTGGGCGTTACCGGCGGTAGCGGCGAGACCGGTGGGGACGGGCGGCGAGACTTCCTCGCTGGTGACGAGCAATTGGAAGGCATTCACCGGGATGCGGCCGCCGTCGGTATCAGCGCCGACGCTCCAAGCCACGGTGCCATCGGCGGCCACGACACCGTCGAAGGACACGAAAGCCTGAGTGTTGTAGCGGAGATCGCGACCTTGATTGTTATCGGTGGCGGCAGGGGCCTGACCGAGATGATTGTTCGCGGAAGCGAGCGTAATGGTGGCCGCGTCGTTCAGGTTGTTAACGCTTGAGAACTTCGAGGAGAAGCCCGAGGCGTATACGACCAGCTTCACGCGATGGCCGGAGAGAGCCTGAAGGCCGCCGACGGTCAGGGTCATGGGGACGGTCTGGCTGTCGGTATAAGCGAGGTCACGCAGGATGGGGGCGCCGCTGGCGCTGTTACCGGTGATGTCGATGGCTCCATCGGCCTCATTCAGGCTATCGGCGCTGCCGTCGACGCCGGCGTAGGCGAGGGTAAGACCCGAGAGAGACAGACCCGACGACTCGTTGGAGAGAAGACCGGAGCCGGTGCCGGCAGCGGTGGCGACGTTGTTCCAGGTGTTCGTCTGGGCGCCGACGTTGCTCACGGAGACGGTGCCATCAGAGAGGAGCACGCCGGAATAGGGCATGACGGAGGCGGCGGAGGTGCCGAGGTCGCCGTTGATGAGCAGGGCGCGATTGGCATCCACCACCACGACAGCGGCGGTGCGGCTGGTCGTCGCGGAGCCGCCGGAGGTCGTGTCGGTAACCACCACCGTGTAGCGACCGGTGTCGGCGCTGGTCAGGCCGGTCAGGCCCAGGGTCGCACCGGTCTTGCCGGGGAGATCGACCGCGTCCTTTTGCCACTGGTAACTCAGCACGCCGCCAGAGTTGTTGCTCACAGCCGAGACCGAGAGGCTGGCGGAAGCGCCGCCGACGCGCAACAGGGAGGAAGGCGCGGTGGTGACGGTGGGAGGATAGGCGGTGCCGGCCGGGGTGGTGTCAACGATCTGGATGGCGGCGATGCCGCCGGCGTTGGCGTTGAGCACGGCGTCGATCGAGGAGACCGTGAGGTCTGCGCCAGAGACGCCGGTAAACCGCACGAAGGTGGCGGCGGGGGCGGTCAAGGCGGTCGCGCGAGTAGTCGAATCGCCGATCATGAAGGGCAGCGAATAGGGGCTGACGCTCGATGGCGTGGCCGCGGGCACATAGCTATCGTGCTGGAGCACCTTGTAGTAGTAAACGGGGCTGCCATCGCGGTTGATCGAGACGGAGCCGACATTACCGATGGTGCCACCGGCAACGTAGACGTAGACGTCGTAGGTGCCATAGGGGATGTTGGCCACGGAGAGCGTGGCGCCGGTGCTGGCGCGGGATTCGATATAGCCATGGAGCAGACTGGTATCCGCAGTCTTTTCGCCGAGGGTGGGATTTCCTGTGCCGAGACGTGCTGACCAGGTGTTGGCCGAGGACCACACCGCGGTCGTGTAGGAAGGGGTGGCTCCGCTCCGCTCAACCAGCGTAAGGGGGGCGGTCTGAGAGGCTACATTCCCACCGGAGTTATTCCAGTTTGCCGCGGGGACAAAGCCGGCGGAGGTGCCAGCGGCAAGGCTAGCGATTTCGGTGGAGAAAATGCCTCCGTTACTGGTGCCGACGAAGTTCAGGCCAATCGAGCGCGCAGAAGTGGAGACATCGAGCACGCGGACGACAGCCGAGGAAGCGGTTGAAACATCCACGCCTAGGCTCGTGCCGATCGGATCGGTGATCTTCACGCTGTAGGTGGCGTCGGCGTCGGTGGTGACGCTATTCAGGGCCAGACTCGAGGTGGTCTGACCTGCGATCAGGACACTGTTCTTATACCAGGCATAGGTGAGGTTGGTGCTGGTGCCGGTGGCGGTCACGCTGAGCGTGACAGAGTCTCCGGTGCGGACCGTGCGGCTGACAGGGGCCAGGCTGATAACGGGCGGCAAGAGAGTCCCGGCATCGGTGGCGGCGAGGAACTGGCTGGGTGGCAGGGCGGCGCGGCTGAAGCGAACTTCATCCAAATCGCCGCGCAGGAAGTCCACGTCAGCGGCGGCGTAGTCGCCGCGGCCGAGGGTCCAGGGCGTATCGGAACCGGCGGCGGGAACGAACAGACCGGAGAAGCCGGTGGTGGAACCGACGGAGTTGCCGTTAACGTAGAGCGTGAGGGTGCCCTTGGCGGAATCACCGACGGCGGCAAGGTGATACCAAGTGCCAACGGTGGGGACGAAGGAGCTGTTAATCTGAATGTTGGTGTTGTCCTTGTTGATGAGCTCAACACGGAAACCGCCGTTGTTCGCTTTTGAGAGGTAGAACAAGCCCTGCCCGCCAACGCCCTGACCGGGGTTGCCGCTGTCGTCGCGGCCGACGATGGTCTGCCAGCCGGCGAGGCTGTCGAGGCGGACAAAGGCTTCGACGGTGAAGTCGAGCATCTCGGCGGCGGCAAGGGCGCCGTTGGTGGGAGCGATGAGGCCGTTGTTGCCCGAGGCGGGGAAGTTGGCTCCCAAGGTATTGGCGGCGCCGGTGCGGGGGACCTTGGCGTAAGGCAGGCTGTCCGCCGCGTAATTGGGCGTGCCGAGAACGGTCAGGTTATCACCGCCGACGATGGAATCGATGGTGGCAGTGATAAAGGCGTCCGCAGGCCCCTCCTCGAAGCGGTAGTAAGCGAGGGTGAAATCAGTGCCGGGTAGCACGGTGATGGCCGCGAAAGTAACGGTCGTGGGGGTGGTCGGGGCGGCGCTATCGGTGACTTTCACCGAGTAAATGCCACCGGCAACCGACGTCGCGCCAGTAATAGGGTAAGAAGCGCTGGTCGCACCGCCGATCGCTGCGGGGGTGGCTCCAGCGGTAGCCTGATAATACCATTGGTAAGTCAAGGTGCCGGTCCCGGAGGCGGCGACACTCAAGGTGAAATCGGAGCCAATCGGATAACTGGTGCGGGCGGCACCGGCGTTGACGGTGGGCGGCGGGAAGACGATGGCCGGATCGGCCACTACAGTCAGCGTGCTGGTGGCGGTGTCGAAGCTGTAGAAGGCGCCGTTCGCGGGCTTGAGCCACTTGCCATCGGTGAGGGTGAAGCCAGTGACAGTGAAGGTGGCGCCGTAGGTCTTGTTTAGGGCGCTATCGACGATTTGCCAAGAGTTGCCCAGGGTGGTGCCGGCATTGGTGACATCGATATCAAAGTCACCATCGAGGGCGATCGCGCCGGTGGTGGCGCCGGTCACTTTGCTGTTCACACCGTTGGCGCCGATGACGAATTTTAGCGAGGCGTTGTCGGCGAGGCTCAGGCCGCCGGCGGACACAGTGGTGTTACCAGTGTAGGTATTGACGCCGGTGAGGGTAAGTTTGCCGGTGCCGAGCTTGGTCAGGCCGCCGCCGGTGGAGACGGAGTCGGCGGTGAGGGCCTTGGCGATGGTGATATCGAAGCCGTTGGAATCGATGATGGCTCCGCCGGCCTTGACGTTAGCGGCGGTGGCGGCGGTGGCCGTGATGAACGTGCCGGCGGCAGCGGACTTCACCGTGGTGCCGTTAAAATTAATCGTGCGGGTGCCGGCGGCGATTCCGCTGATGAATTGGCCGATGGTGAGCGTGCCGCCGTTGAGGTTCACGGTGTTGTTCACCGCGCCGTTGTTCACACTGCGGTCAAGATCGATGACGCTGGTCGCGCCGCCGGTCAGGGAGCCGCTGTTCAGAGTGAGTGTGCCGGGGCCGATGCAGTTACCCGTGTTGAAGCGGATGTCGGTGTTGGCATTGAGATTAAGCGCGCCGCCGTTGATGTTCAGGCGGGCTTGGACGCTGTCCCACTGATTCATGATGAGCCAGCGTTCTACGGTCGAGGCGACGTTGACGGTAGCGCCAGCGGCAATGTTGAGCTCGCCAAAGGTGCTGCTATTACCTGCCCAGGCAAGGATGAGGTCGCCTTCGGAATTAACTACACCGCCGGAATTGACGTTCATCGTGCCCTTGACAGCGGGCTGATTATTTTGGCCGTCGGAGATCACGGTTTCCAACGGAGAGGTCAGAGTGCCGCTCACATTGATCGTGGCCGTGCTGCTGACAGTGGTGCGGAGCATGTGAACCTTGCCCAGGAAAGTGCTGCCCGCGCCGATGTTCAGGGTGGCAGTGCCACCGTTTATACCCATCAGCAGCCAGTTGGTGCCTCCGGTGTTGTTGGGGCCGGTGCCCAAGGTGGCATTGTTCAGATCAAGACGACCGGTCTTGCCAGCGCCGGTGCCGATAATGACGTCAACAGGAGCAAAAGTGGAAGCCCCGGTAAGGATGGGAAATACGCCGTCGGTGGCAGTGTTGATGATGAAATTACCGCTCGGATTGGTGGGACTGGTGCTCCAATTCGCAGCCGTATTCCAATCCTGGCTGGTGCCGCCTACCCAGGTGGCATCGGCATGGGCGGTGGCGGCGAGGCCGGCCATAAGGAGAAATGAACCGGCGAATTTAGCGGTGGTCCGAATGACTGCGCGGTCCAGCAGTTGCAGGGACGCCATGCGCCGACTGGCGCGAGGGGGGTGATTACGAGGGGTCAATTTCATGGGGATACAAAAAACAGCCGAGACTCCCAAATGGAGTGCGGTATGATTAAGATAATCAGGGGTTAGGGTAACAAAACAGCAACCGGCAGCTACGCTGACGGGGGGCGGACGGATGCTGGGGGGGGTGGAAAAAGAAAACAGAGTTGTAACCAGCAGAAAAAGGCAGGGTTTAGGCAAAGTATTTTTTTGCAGATAGAGCACGCCCAAGCTCACTTTAAAAATTAAAAATAAGTCACTTATCTTCTTCTTTAACAATATATATTCAATTTTTATTTGGACTTTCTAAATCGCCTTTCAGTCAATAAACAGGACAATAAATCAAACTAAACCCATAGAAGAGCATTGGGTTTTATAACCGCGGATTTAAGTTAAAATCCTGCACCTCAACATAGGCTGTATCGCGCTACCGAGCGATACCAGGGTGCGTCTGGGAAATAAAAGCTGCGTGGCGCCGACAGCGGAGCAGGGAGGGAGCGAGGCAAACCAAGCTGGGCCGGCGTTGACCTCGACGGAATGGCCCTCGGGGCTACCTCCGCCTCGGTCGCCAGGGCCGAGCATGGTTTACCTCTCACGGAGCAAAGGCCTATTTTGAAGAAAGCGCCAAGTGTTCCGTCATCGAAGAAGTTTGAATAAACCAAACCGGATGATGGAGGCAAAAAGCCTTAAATGACGCAAAAAAGACAGAAACATGAAACACTGGGTTTGAATTTGAGCTTCCTGCGTCTTTTTGCGGCCGATGACTTCTAAAATGAACTTAAACAACGGGACATTAGGGAACGATTAGGTTTAGGCGGAAAAAACGGCGGGGGGCGGTGCCATCCGGCACGGGGGCATTTAGCTCGATCCGAGTGGCCTCGGCCCGAGGCAGGCCATCGGCCCCGGGGGGAGCCCAAGGGGACCAAGTGACCAAATCGGTGGAGGTTTCAAAGGACCACGCACGATCCGGTGGCAGCACAAAAACTACGGTAATCGCGGCCCTGCCGGCGGGGGCAGGGTTGATGGAAACATTCAACGAGCTGCCCGGATCAAGGGGACCGGTGTAGGAGATGAACTCGGCAAGGTTAGTCTGACCATCGCCATCGGGATCGGCGGTTTCGGCGCCTGCAGCCGAGGTGGCGGAACCGAAGGTGGCGGTGCGCCAAGTGGTATAGTCGGCACGCGCACCGAGGGCGGAGATCCACTCGGCAAGGAGGGCGATGCCGGAAGGATCCAGCTCGGAGGTGGCAAGCGGCGGCATGCGCGTGAAGCCGTTTTGCATCGAGACGCGGTTGTAGACAATCGAATGGGTGAGATCGCCAGGAACAACGAGGCGGTTAGAGGGGTTGCCGCCATTGTTGGTGGCGGGGCCATTTAGCAGATTCGTCTGAGCCAAGGTTAACTGGGGACGGCCGTCCCAGAAGGCGCCGGACACGGTGCCATCGGCGCGGTGGCAGTAGGCGCAATTGACCGCGAGGTAGGAACGGGCGCGAGCCTCGATCGAGTAGAGGGTTTCGTCGGGCCGGACGTGACGGGGCACGGTCTTGGGATCATCGACGGCGTTGGTGAAGTAACCGGCGGCCGCAAGGTTGGAGAGCTGGTTGCCGGAGTAGCCGTGGATGACGTTGTCGCGGTTGAGCTGGCGGGTATTGAACGAAAGCGGCCCGCCGGCTTGCGGGGTATGGCAGGTGAGGCAACTGGATCGACTGGGGATGGTCCAGTGCTGGGTGCGAGCAACGCCTTTATCGGTGACGGTAAAATCAAACTCGGCCCCCTCGTCCGGGACGAGGGTGGCATCAGTCTGGGCGTCGTTCCAACGGTAGCTGACACCGTAAAAGCCGCTATCGCCCTTGACGAACACGCGAGTCTCGAGGCGGCGGCGGGTGGCGGGATCACCCCGGGTGAGATCGATATCGAAGTGCTTCACCAACACCATCCCTGCCGGGTAGGTCCAATTGGCATCGCGCTGCCAGGTCATCTGGCCGGAATTGGGAATGGTGAACCAGCGGCGTTTGACCGCATAGTCACTCCAGAAGGTGAGGTTTGGCTCGTAGGGAATTAGGCCCGGGCTAGGGGAGAGGTCGGTGAGATCGGCAAACAGTCCGGTGGCACTCAGCGTCGAGGGGAAGGTATTCGTGACGGTCCCGGTAGTGAGCCGGATAATGCGGCTGTTGAGGTAGTCGGCGAAGAGCACATCCTGGTTGGAAGGATCGACTCCCATGGAGACCAGGCCGCCGTAGACACCGGGCACGCCGGTGATGCGGGTGACGGCTCCGGTGGCGGAGTCGCGTTTCCAGATGTGTCCGGAAACGGAATCGCAGAAAATATAGTGGCCGTAGAGCTCGGGGAACCGGTTGCCGCGATAGACGACGCCCCCGACCACGGAATTCCCAGCGAAGAGCGGATCGGCGCCGGCGATCGACGTGTGCGGGTAAACCCACACGGGGTCGATGGACGTGAACGCGGCCGGCCGGCTTGGGTTGGTTGAGAAATTGGTGTCGCTCAGGCCCTCGCGCCAGACCCAACCGTAGTTACCGCCTTTGACGATGAGGTTGATCTCCTCGTAGGTATTCTGGCCGACATCGCCGGCCCACAGTTGCCCGTTGAGCGAATCGAAGCGGATGCGCCACGGGTGGCGGAGGCCCACGGCCCAGTATTCCATGCGGAGCTTGGTGGCGTCTGTGATGGGCACGCCGTTCCACACCCCGTCCCAAGCGCCGCCCTTGGCCACGGGCACGAAGGGATTGTCCACCGGCACGGAGAAGCGAGCGCGACCGCCATCGGTCGGGATGGCGGCGTGGGCGTTGGGTTCCGAATTGCCGGGCTTTTTATCGACGTCGAAACGGAAGATGCCGGCGTAAAAATCCTTGTCCAAACGCTGGCTGTTTTGGCGGAAGTCGTTGGGGTTTTCCTCATCACCGGCAGCGTAGTAAAGGTAACCATCGGGCCCGAAGTGCAGGTCGCCGCCATTGTGGTTGGGGCCTTCGTCAAGTTGCTGCAGCAGGACGAGTTCGGAGGCGGGGTCGGCGACGTCGGGATCGGTCGTGCTGACGCGGAAGCGGGAGATGCGCTGATAAAAGGAGCCGCCGGCGATGCGCACGGTGTAGGCGGCGTAAAAATATCCGTTGGTGGAATACTGTGGATGAAAGGCGAGGCCGAGCAGGCCGTTTTCATAATTGGCACCGTTTTCAATGGTCTCGGCTGGGGTTCGGCCGGCGACCACCTGCTGAAGATCGAGGAAGAGTTTTTTGGCAGGAGTGGCGGCGGTGATGTCGGGCACGAGCTGGATCTTGGCCATGCGCTCGAGGACGTAGAGGCGGCGGGTGTTGGCCGGTTGGGTGGCCATTCCGAGCGGCTCGCTGAAGGTCACACCTGGAATCGCGTCCACGACCTGATAAAATGTCGCGGGCGGGGCTACGGGCATGGTGAGGGCGGGATTGGTGATGCGGAGCGCCGTGGCGAAAGTAATCGTGACGGTGCCGGTGGCGGTGGAGCCGCTGACATTGCCCACGCGGTAGGAGAAAGTGACTGGCTTGGAAGAGGGGCCGGCGTGGGCGTAGAGAATTTTTCCTCCTTTGATCGCGGCGGATCCGGTGGCAGGCGGGGTGACGATTTGAAGGGTGGCCGGGATGGGTGATCCGGTATCGTTGGCGAGCACATCGACGAGGACTTTTTGCAAAGGCTGGATCACGGCTGTGTCCGCGTTGGCGACCGGGGCGGCGAAGGAGGCGTTGGCTCCCGCTTGGTAGCTGCTGACGACCTCGGGAACGGAAAGGGCGCGAGGATAGAAACGTAGTTCGTTCAGGGCGAAGTTGGAGTTGTTGTCAGCGGCCCACATCGAGCGGCCGATCCAGTTATTGACGTCGCTGATATCGGTCAGCCGGCAGGCGAGGTCCGTCGAACCCTGCAGTTCGCCATTGCGAAACCAGCGCACGCGACAGCCGGTGGCGCCGTAAGACCCGGTCTGGTCCTCCACGGTAAGCACATAATGATACTCGGTGCCGGCGACGGTGATGGAGGAAAGGTCGGTGTTCAGGCCGGTCTCGCCACCGGCGTCGAGTTTGGCGGCGAGACGGTGGGATCCGAGGGTGTTGTTTACATTGAGCGAAAGGAACAGGTTGTCGTTGGCCACAAACCCGCCCGGGGCGGAGGTCCCGTCCACGATCTCGCCGGGAGCGGCGGCGGTCCCGCTCGTGATAGTGGTATTGCCGAAATCAAAGAGACGCTGCCAATTTTTGGAGGATAGCGGGGTGATCCAGGCCTCGAGCGTGAGACTGGGGTGGTCGGAGATGAAGCCGTTACGAAGATCAAGGTAGGCGGAAATGGCGGCGGCGGTCTGGTTGCCGTTGGTGGTGCCGGGCAGCACGATGGCCGTGCCGTTGAACGTGGCCCCGTTGCCGCGCACCGTGAGCGTCTCGCGTGCCGACGTATCGACCAAGGCGGTGCCAGAGGCAGCCGCGCCGGAGGTGGCGTTGAAGGACCAGCGGTTTTCGGGCAGCGGAGCGGGCGGCAGGGGCTCGGGCGCACCCGCTCCAGGATCGGCCCCCGCAGCGTAGCTGGCAACGACCTGCCCGGCGGTGAGGGCACGGCGGTAGATGCGCAATTCATTGATGGAGAGGTTAGCATTTGAGTCAGCCGAATACAGGGAACGGCCGATCCAGTTATTCACGTCCTCCAAGCCCGCGGTGTGGACTGGCAAATCCAGGGAGTTTTGCAGGGCCGCGTTCCGATACCAGCGCACCTGGCAACCGCCGGATCCGTAGGCACCAACGCCATCCTCGATCACCAGCACGTAGTGATATTCCGTGCCGGCGGCGGTGGCGGCGGTAGTGCTGGAATAGAGGGGCGCGTTTCCGTCGTATTGGCCCTCCAGTTGCTGGCTGTTGAGATTGGTGCCGGTGTTGAGAGTCAGGCCGATGTTATCGAAACCGGCGGTGCCTCCGGGTATGGAGGGACCATCCACTATCTCGCCGGTGGCGGCGCCCGCTCCGGAGGTGGTGACACATCGCCCAAAATCAAAGAGTCGCTGCCAGTTTTTAGAGGAGAGCGGCGTGACCCAAGCCTCAAGGGTAAGGCTGGGCTGGGCGGAGATCAGGCCGTTGGGTAGATCGAGGTAGGCAGAGATGGTGGCGGCGGTTTGGTTGCCATCAGTGGTGCCGGGAAGGCGAAGGGCGGTGCCAGTAAGGATAGCGCCCTGGCCGCGCAGGGTGGCGACCAGGCCGCCGAGGTCGTCGGCAAAAGTCAGGCCGGAATCGACCGTCGAGTCGGCCTGTTGATTAAACACCCAGCGGTGGTCGGGGGCGGGAGCAGCAACGGGCGGGGGCGGGGCGACAATGCTGTCGGGACCGGCACCGTAGTTAGCGGTGATCTCCGCCACGCTCAGGACGTGGTTGTAGAGACGGATCTCGTCGAAGGAAGCGTTGGCCAAGTTGTCAGCCGAGAACTGGGACCGGCCGATCCAGTTATTGACGTCGTTGAGCTGGCTGAGCTGCCACGGCACGTCGACGGTGCCGATCTGGATGCCGTTGCGAAACCATGTCTCGCGTGCGCCGGCGCTGCCATAGGTGCCTACGCCGTTTTCAAACGTGACAACGTAGTGGTAACGCTGGCCGGCGGTGGTCGCCAGAGCGGACTCCGCGTAGTAATTGCCGGTGCTCGGCGCGACATAGTTGAGCCGGCCGTAGAGCCGGTGCGTGTTAAGATCGCTGTTGACCGCCAGCGTGAGAGCAAACTGGTCGGAGGCGGTGGTAGTGCCCGGAGCGGTGGCAAGTCCTCCCGTCCATTCGCCAGTCGCGCCCAGACCGTCGCCCGCGCCGGCCATGTTACCGAAATCGAAGAGTCGCTGCCACGTCTTGGCGGTGATGGGCGTAGCCCAGATCTCCACTGAAAGGTGTGTGCGGGATGAGATCAGACCGTTGGGCAGATCGATGTAGGCAGACACCGCCGCGGCAGTTTGGTTGCCGTTAGTCGTGCCGGGCAGGACAATGGCGGAGCCGTTCAAGGTGGCGCCTTGACCACGCACCGTGAGGGATTTGCCCCCAACCGAGTCGATCATGACGGTGCCCGAAGGAGCTGCGCTTGCGGTGTGATTAAATGACCAGCGCTGGGTCAAGGCGGCGCGGGCGCAGGGCGTCAGACCGATGGCGGAGAACGCCATCCAAATAAGGATGAAAAACCTTGGCATGGGGTGGGGCAGAGAAAAAACCAGCAGCGAATTAATATCCGCCGGGGCCGAAACGCAAAGCACGCCGCTTGGCTGGGAATCCTATGACCTTGCACGATCCTCCGGCCAAGTAAACTGCCAGGGAGGGACGCAAGACCGGGCGGAACTTTACTTTGGCTCAGCCGGCAACCGCGAGTTGCCCGCAACCGGCCGCGATATCAATGCCTCGACGCTGCCGCACGGTGCAGGGTATACCGTAACCGGCGAGCACGTCCTGAAACCCACGCGCGCCGTTCGGTGCGGTCGGCCGGCCATCATAGCCGAGGGTGGGGTTGAGCGGGATGAGGTTTACCTGAGCGGGGATGCCGTGCAACAGGGCACCCACGGCATGAGCGTGGTCGGGACCATCATTTTTGCCCTCGATAAGCGTCCACTCGAAAAAGATACGGCGACCGAGAATCGCGGTGTAGTCGCGGCAAGCGTCCATCAGCTCATCGAGCGGCCATTTGCGGGCGGCAGGCACGAGCGCAGCCCGTTCCGCCTGGGTGGCACCATGCAGAGAAACCGCGAGGTGGATAGGCCGGCGCTCGGCGGCGAGGCGGCGGATACCGGGCACCACGCCGACGGTGGAGACGGAAATTTTTTGCGCGCCGAGGGCGAGCCCGGCGGAGTCGCGCAGGATATCGATGGCCTGCATGACGGCATCGTAGTTATGGAGGGGTTCCCCCATGCCCATGAAGACCAGATTGCGCAGGCGGGCATGGCGGTGGTGTGGCGATGGGTGGGCGGGCTCGGCGAGCGCGGGAATAGGCGCACCCGAGTCTTCCTTGGCCGGCGCAGCCGTGGCGCGCAGGACGGCATCAACGTGCAGGGCTTGGGCAACGATCTCCGCGGCGGTGAGGTGGCGGGTGTAGCCCATCTGGCCGGTAGCGCAAAAAACGCAGCCCATGGCGCAGCCCACCTGCGAACTCACGCACGCAGTGGTGCGACCGTGGTAGCGCATGAGCACGGTTTCGATCCGGTGCCCGTCGTGCAGTGCGAGGAGGTATTTGCGGGTGAAGCCATCCGACGAGCGAGTCTCAAGCGCGACCGAGGGTAGATCGCAGGAGAGTTCGGCGGCGACTTTTTCCACGAAGCGCGCCGGCATCCGGTCGTGGGCACGCGCCGCGAGCTCGGCAAAGGTGAGCCGCCCCTGCAGATGAATCTCGTTCCATAGGGAGGTGGCGTGGATCGGCGAGAAGCCCCACGCCACCGCGCGATCGATCAACTCAGGCCGGGTGAGACCGAGCAGGTGGGCGGCGGGCGTCATGACTTCGGAGGCTGGGCGGACGGCGGACATGGCTCGTAATGGAGCCGACTCAATCCATGAGGTTCAACCCGTAACACGTTGACCCCGGCGCCGGGCTTTGCGTGCGTCGGCGTTTACCCGCGATTTTTTGTGCCCCTAGATATCTACGACTCCATCCGAGAAAAGCGGTTTGCCGCGCTGCAGGCGGAGTTTTTGCCGCAACTGCCCCTCGCAAGCGGCACCCCGCTGACTTTGGAACTGGGCTGCGGCCACGGCCACTATCTGAACGCCTACGCGGCCGCGCATCCGGGGGAGTTTTGCGTGGGCCTGGACCTGATCGCCGACCGCATCGCCAGGGCCACTCGAAAAGCGGCACGCGCACGGCTCACCAACCTCGCCTTCGTGCAGGCCGAGGCCGCGCTATTTTTGCAAGCGCTGGCCGCCCCCCACCCCGCCCTTTCCTTAGCCTCACCGCGGCTGCGACGCATTTTCTTACTGTTCTCCGACCCTTGGCCGAAGCGCCGGCACTGGAAACATCGAGTCATGCAGACCGCCTTGCTAGATACCTTGGCGGAGCTGACGGAAGCAGGCGCGGCGCTGCATTTCCGCACCGACCACCCGGAATACTTCATCTACGCCCGCGAAGTAATCGCGGCGCACGCTAGCTGGCGCGTGGCCACGCCGGAGGAGGCACCTTGGCCCTTCGAGCACGTTTCAGTTTTCGAGGAGCGGGCGCTGGCGGGTGCGCCTCAATCATTCACCGCCTTGCGCTCGGAAACGGCACATGGCGCCCGAATCCCCTAACATTAGCGCCCCTCAAAGTTGATATTGGAAACCTAATGATGCGTGTCGTTAAAAGAAGTAACCCACTTCGGGGATTGACGACCCTTCGGGCGGCTACCTATGTCATGAACTTTTATCCTTTCGCCATGCCCCCCCGCGTTCACGCAGCCGTCCTCAAAACCCTCGTCGCCCTGCCGCTTTTTGCGGCACTCGCCGCGACGGCGCAGGCGTCCGAGGGTGGACACGAAGCGGCGGCTTCACTCAAGAGCTTCATCGGGCTGCCAGTCACCAATTCCATCCTGACAAGCTGGGTGATGACTTTAGCGATTATCGCGGTTGTTCGCTTGTCGGTCGGCACACCTAAGCTTATCCCCGGCCGCGCCCAGTCAGTTTTGGAATCAACGCTCACCGCCATGCGGGATCTTTACGAGCCCATCGTGGGTAAAAAAGCCATGCCTATGGCGTATCCCTTGTTGGTTACTTTATTTGTCTTTATCGTATTGCACAATTGGTCGGGCCTTCTGCCCTTCGTGGGGACGGTCGGCTGGGGTCACATCATAGAAGGTCATTTCCACGTGAACACCCCGCTGATTCGCCCGCATACCTCGGAACTGAACGGCACCATCGCCCTGGCCCTGGTTTCCTTCGGAGCGTGGTTCGTGATCGTAATGCGCTACGCTGGCCCGGGCCTGCTGATCAAGGATCTCTTCGGCAACAAGGCCGATAAGTCGGAGCTAGCCCCTGCCATTTATTGGGGCCTCTCATTGGTTTTTCTCGTCGTGGGTGTGATCGAGGTCGTCTCGATTTTCATCCGCCCGGTTACCCTTTCGATGCGTCTCTTCGGTAACGTGTTCGGTGGTGAGAACTTGCTCCATGCGATGCATTTCCTGCCGCCGTTCTATTTCCTCGAACTGCTGGTCGGCTTTGTCCAGGGCCTCGTTTTCACGCTGCTCAGCGCCGTCTACATCGGTTTGATTTGCAACCACGGCGACGACCATGGCCACGACGATGCTCATGATCACGCCAAGGAGGCTGCACACTAATTTTCCAACCTTTTCCCGTCCGGGAGCATACGTCGTTCGCGACATCCATGTGTGCACGGTCGAGACCCACAACCAAAACCAAATACATCCCATGATCATCGCTGAAATCACTGGCAACATCGCCTCCGCCGCCGGCCTCGTCGCCGCTCCTATCGCCGTAGGTCTCATCGGCACCAAGGCCGCCGAGGCCGTTGGCCGCAACCCTGCCGCCTCCGGCAAGATCCTCGTGCAGTCCATCCTCGGTATGGCGCTCGCCGAAGGTCTCGGCCTCCTCGCCCTCTTCCTCGCCAAGTAATCCCTGGCGCAGTTTTCGGGCCTTGGTGACGAGCTTTTGCACGCACCAAGGCCCCGCCCCTCTTTTCGTTAAGCCCACTTTTTCCGCCCGTCGACCGCCCGCCATGTTCTCCCTTTTTCTGGCTGCCACCACCCCCGCCCACGAAGCTGTCACCGCCCATGAAGGCGCGGCTTCCGGCGGGCTTGTCCACGACCTCGTCGAGAAATTCGGCATCGACGCGACCAACGTCGGGATGCAGCTCCTCAGCTTCACCATCCTAGCCTATGTGCTGTATCGCTTCGCGATCAAGCCCACGCTCGCCACCATGGACGAGCGCAACCACCAGATCGAGGCGGGCTTGAAAAACGCTGAAGCCACCGCCACCAAGCTCGCCGAGGCCCAACAACAGGCCGCCGCCCAGCTAAAAACCGCCCAGCTCGAGGCGAACAAGATCATCGACGAGGCCCGCAAGGCCGCCAAGGAACTCTCCGAACGCGAGACCGCCGCCGCCACCGAGCGTGCCAACGCTCTCGTAACCAAAGCCCAGCAAGCCATCGAGTTGGAGCATAAAAAGATGCTCGCTGATGCCCAAAAGGAGATCGCCCGTCTGGTGGTAGCCACGACCGAGCGCGTGCTCGCCAAGCGCCTGAGCGACGCCGACCGCGCCGCTTACAACGAGACCGCCACCCGCGAGCTTACGGCCGTCTGAAAAAGCAAAAGCTGAAACGCGGAAATCCACGCACCCGCTCCTCTCCGTTTTTATAATTTCAGCATTTCAGCGTTTTAGCGTTTCAAAATTCCCCTCATGTCCGCCGTCCCAGCCAAAATCCGCGCCTTCGTTAAACAACTCGTCCAGCTCAGCTTAGTCGATGGTTGCGTATCCGCCGAGCAGGTCGCTGGCATTCTCGAATACCTCGAGAAAAATCCGCCCGCTAACCCCCTGGCCTCGCTCCAAGCCTACCACAAGGCCATCGCCGTGGAAATCGCCAAGGGTGAAGCCCGCGTCGAGCATGCCGGTCCGGTCACTGCCGAAGCCTTAGCCGCCATCGCCTCCGCCCTCAGCAAACGTTACGCCCGGCCCGTCTCCCCCCTCGCCACCGCCAACCCTACCCTCCTTGCCGGTCTGCGCGTTCGCATCGGCGACGATGTCTACGAATCATCCGTCGCCGGCCAGCTCGCCGCCCTTTCAGCCGCTTCCTAAGTTGGTCCACAGCACCTTCCTCTCACTAACCGCATTTCGCCACCCACTATTTTTCAAAAAATGAGCACCGTCCTCGCCCAAATCGAATCGCAGATCGCCAAGCTCTCGTCCAAGGCTGTCCGCAAGAACACCGGCGTCATCACGACCGTCGCCGACGGCGTCGCCAAGGTCTCCGGCCTCTCCGAGGTGATGTATAACGAGATGGTCGCCTTCCCCGGCGGCGTCATCGGCATCGCCCTTAACCTCGGCGAAGACGAGGTTGGCTGCGTTATCCTCGGCGACGTTTCCCAGCTGAAGCAGGGTGACGAAGTCCAGAC
The DNA here is from genome assembly GCA_903869675.1 of uncultured Verrucomicrobiota bacterium. Lineage (GTDB taxonomy): Bacteria > Verrucomicrobiota > Verrucomicrobiia > Opitutales > Opitutaceae > IMCC26134_A. Next base: position 34,866 of record CAIQAB010000032.1, read on the forward strand.
CACCGGCAAACTGCTTTCCGTCCCCGTCGGCAAGGGCCTGCTCGGCCGCGTAGTCGACGCCCTCGGCAACGCCGTGGATGGCAAAGGCCCCATCGCCTCCTCCGAGTCCTATCCGGTCGAGAAAATCGCCCCCGGCATCATGGCCCGTAAGTCGGTCAGCCAGCCTCTCTTCACCGGCATCATGGCCATCGACTCCATGATTCCGATCGGCCGCGGTCAACGCGAGTTGATCATCGGCGACCGCGGCACGGGTAAGACCACCATCGCGATCGACACCATCATCAACCAGGCGAACATCAACCGCGTGGGCCTCGCCAGCGGCGACCCTAAGTTCCGTCCCGTCTACTCCATCTACGTCGCCATCGGCCAGAAGAACTCCAATATCGTCCGCACCATCGCCGCCCTTGAGGCCGCCGGCGCGCTCGAGTTCACCTGTATCGTCGCCGCCCCCGCCGCCGATAATCCCGCCAACCAATACCTCGCTCCCTACTCCGGCGCCGCCATCGGCGAGTGGTTCATGGAAAACGGTATGGATGCCCTCATTGTTTACGATGATCTCTCCAAGCACGCCGTCGCCTACCGCCAGATTTCGCTCATCCTGAAGCGCCCCTCCGGACGCGAAGCCTATCCCGGCGATGTGTTCTACCTCCACTCCCGCCTGCTTGAGCGCGCCGCCCGCCTTGACGGCAAGGGCTCGCTCACCGCCCTGCCCATCATCGAGACCCTTGCCGGTGACGTTTCGGCTTACATTCCGACCAACGTGATCTCGATCACCGACGGTCAGATCTTCCTTGAAACCGATCTCTTTAACCAAGGCATCCGCCCCGCCGTGTCGGTCGGTCTCTCCGTCTCGCGCGTCGGCTCCGCCGCCCAGATCAAGGCCACCAAGCAGGTCGGCGGCAAACTCAAGGGCGAGCTCGCCCAGTTCCGCGAGCTGGCCGCCTTCGCCCAGTTCGGCTCCGACCTCGACGCCAAGACCAAGGCCCAGCTCGACCGCGGCTCCCGCATCGTGGAGCTGTTTAAACAGCCCGCCTTCAGCCCGATCTCCATCGAGCTCCAGGTTGTCACCATCTACGCCCTGCAAAAGGGTTACTACGACACCGCCGACTTGAAGAAGGTCACCGCCACCTCCGTCTCCATCCGCGAGTTCTTCAAGGCCCGCCAGGATGCCCTCCTCACCGAGATCCGCACGAAGGCCGCCCTCGATAAGGACCTCGAGGCCAAGATCGTCGCCGCCCTCGACGCCTGGAAGAGCACGGCCGCCTGAAGAAGTAGTGAGTAGCGAGTAGCGAGCATCCCAAGCCACGCCACCCGTAACTCTTAACCTACTCGCTACCCACTACCCGCTACTCGCTACTTCCCTCCCCCTCATGGCATCCACCCGCGATATCCGCCGCCGGATTAAATCCGTCAAAAACACCCGCCAGATCACCAAGGCGATGGAGTTGGTGGCGGCGTCGAAGATGAAAAAGGCGCAGCAGGCTGCCCTCGCCGGCAACCCCTACGCCCAATTGCTGGCACGCATGCTCGCCCGCCTAGCGCCCCGCCTCACCGAGGTCCAGCACCCTTTCCTCAACCAGCGCGAGATCAAGACCCGCGGTATTTTGCTTTTGACCACTGACAAAGGTCTCTGCGGTCCACTCAACGCCAACCTCTTCAAGCTCGTCCTCGAGGTAAAGACCCCGGCCAAATTCTACGCGATCGGCCGCAAGGGCAGCCAGTTCCTCGCCCGCACGAAACGCGATCTCGTGGCCGATTTTAGCGTCTCCGACCGCTTGGCCTTCTCCGAGGTAAAGCCCGCCGTGGAATTGATGGTGAAAGCCTATCTCGATGGCGAAATCGACACCATCGAAGTCATTTACCCGCGCTTCAAAAACACCCTCGTTCAAGAGCCTCAGGTCCGCCCGGTGCTGCCCCTCGCCAACCTCGCCTCCTTCTTGGCGGCCGCCCAAACCGAGGCCGGCACACCCGCCGATACCAACGATGACCGTGACATGCTTTTTGAACCCTCCGCCAACGAGGTGCTCGAGGCCCTGATCCCGTTCTACGTCAACCGCCACATTTACCAACTCGTCCTCTCTGCCCGCGCCTCCGAGCATTCCGCCCGCATGGTAGCGATGAAAACCGCCAAGGATAACGCCACCAAGCTACTCGGCGAACTCACCCTTGAATACAACAAGGCCCGCCAAGCTGCGATCACGGCCGAGATCCTCGAGATCGCCGCTGCCCAATTCGCCACCGGCTAACCGGAAAAAGCGAAAAAGCTGAAAGGCTGAAACGCTTAAAGTCCCAAGCCCTCGAATCTCTTCACAAGCTCCCACTTCACCCTCTTTTTCAATATTTCCGCTTTTTAGCATCTCCGCTTTTAACACATGAACTCCGGTAAAATCGTTCAAGTCATCGGCCCCGTGGTGGACGTTAAGTTCGCCGAGGGCACCATCCCGCCCATCTACCAGGCCCTCACCGTGGACTTCACCGTCTCCGGTCGCCAAGAGAAGCTGACCCTGGAAATCCAGCAACACCTCGGCGATGGCGTCGCCCGAGCCATCGCGATGTCCTCCTCAGAAGGTCTATCCCGCGGCATGACCGTGATCGATACCGGCGCCCCGATCTCCGTGCCGGTAGGCGACGGGATCCTCGGCCGCATTTTCAACGTCACCGGTGACGTTGTCGACGGCAAGGGCCCCGTGCCCCACACCAAGAAGTATCCCATTCACCGCGCGGCCCCCGCCCTCGTGGATCAAGACACTAAGGCCGACATCCTGGAGACCGGCATCGAGGTCATCGACCTCATCGCCCCCTTCACCAAGGGTGGCAAGGTTGGCGCCTTCGGCGGCGCCGGCGTAGGCAAGACGGTGGTGATCATGGAGTTGATCAATAACATCGCCAAGGCCCACGGCGGCTTCTCGGTATTCGCCGGCGTCGGCGAGCGCTCCCGTGAAGGTAACGACCTTTACCACGAAATGTCCGAGGCTGGCGTGATCAAGCAGGACAACCTCGCCGAATCGAAGGTCGCCCTGGTCTATGGCCAGATGAACGAGCCCCCGGGTGCCCGTATGCGCGTCGCCCTCTCCGCCCTCGCGATGACGGAATTCTTCCGCGACGAGCAGGGCAAGGACGTGTTGCTCTTCGTGGACAACATCTTCCGCTTCTCGCAAGCCGGCTCCGAGGTATCCGCCCTCCTCGGCCGTTCTCCCTCCGCCGTGGGCTACCAGCCCACCCTGTCAAACGAGATGGGCCAGCTCCAAGAGCGCATCACCTCGACAAAGAAGGGCTCCATAACCTCTTTCCAAGCCGTCTACGTGCCCGCCGACGACCTTACCGACCCGGCTCCGGCAAACACCTTCGCCCACCTTGACTCCACCATCGTGCTGGAGCGCTCCATCGCTGAGCTCGGCATCTACCCCGCCGTGGACCCCCTCGCCTCCGTCTCGAAGGCCTTGGAGCCCTCGATCGTTGGCGCCGAGCACTATCAGGTCGCCCGCGAAGTCCAGCGCGTCCTCCAGCGCTACAAGGATCTCCAGGATATCATCGCGATTCTCGGTCTCGACGAGCTCTCCCCCGAGGACAAGCAGACCGTCTACCGCGCCCGCAAGATCCAGCGCTTCCTATCCCAGCCCTTCACCGTGGCCGAGGTCTTCACCGGTTCTCCGGGCAAGCAGGTCCCGGTCAAGGAGACCATCCGAGGCTTCAAGATGATCCTCAGCGGCGAGCTCGACCACGTGGCCGAGGGCGACTTCTACATGAAGGGCGGTATCGACGAGGTTCTCGCCGCGACCGGTTCCAAAAAGTAAGCAGGAAGTCAGTTAACCACGAAAAGCACGAAAACCGGCCCGCCGGCTCTACTCCGGCTTTTCTTGTTTTTCGTGGTTTCATAAAATCCGTCCCATGCCTCTCACCCTAGAAATCGTCACCCCCGAAGCCCGGGTCTACTCCGACACCATCGATACCGTGGTCATCCCCACGACCGAGGGCGAGATCGGCATCTTACCCGGGCACATCCCGCTGCTCACCCGCGTGGCTGATGGCGAACTACGCGTGACTAAGGGCGGCGTGGAGTCTCACCTAGCCATCGGCGGCGGCTTCGCCCAGATCGAAGGCGATACCGTCTCCGTGCTGGCCGAACAGGCCATTACCGCCGAGAAAATCGACGAAGGCGTGGTCGAGGCCGCCTTGAAGCGCGCCGAGGAGCAACTCAAGGCCGCCCCCCTCAACATCGACACGTCCGAGTTGGAGCGCCTGCAGGGCGCCATCCGCTTCGCCGGCGTCCAGCTCGCCCTCAAGCGCCGCGTGCGCTGAATTTATCCAGATAGGGATCTATTGTTTCATGCCATCGCCCGCCAAAAATGGCGGGCTTTTTTATGTCCGCATCCTGGGGGGCGCACCGCGCAGGCGGACTTTCGTCCAAAAAATGGTGCCCAGAACAGGACTCGAACCTGCACGCCTTTCGGCACACGCCCCTCAAACGTGTGTGTCTACCAATTCCACCATCTGGGCATTGCTAACGGAGAGGAGCGCAGAGCGAGACAATCCGCGCTTGGACTGACAAGCCCCAAAATCGTTTTTTAGAAAAACCCTTTTGACCCTTTGGCTTCCGCCCCGAAGGTCACTCCCGACGCCTAAGCGCGCCTACTCGCATGACCTTCGACGATACGCTACAGGCTTTGCTTCGCTCTTACGAGACCCAGGGCGGCATCAACCACCTCGACGGCAGCAACCTGCCTTCCGAGGCCTCCGTCAATCGGCTCGCCTCCGACGTGATGCACCTGCTTTTCCCGGGCTTTTTCGAGACCGAGCCCCTCACTCGCGAAAACGTGCCAGCCGTCACCCGGCAGCGACTGGAAAACGTCCGCGAGCGCCTCCGCACTGATCTGGAAAAATCACTCCGCTTCGCCCGGACCACCGACGCCACCCTCGCCCTCAATTCCAGCCCGCCCGACGTCCAAGCGACCGAAATCGCCGACGCCGTGCTCGCCCGGCTACCCGAGTTGCGCCGCATCGTGCAAACCGACGTGCAGGCCGCCTACGCCGGCGATCCAGCCGCGCGTTCCACCGAGGAAATCATCCTCGCCTACCCCTGCGTCCTCGTAATCTCGCTGCAACGCTTCGCCCACGAACTCTACCGCTTGGGCGTCCCGCTGCTGCCCCGCATGCTCACCGAATACGCCCACGAACGCACCGGCACCGACCTGCACCCCGGCGCGCGCATCGGCGAGTATTTCTTCATCGACCACTGCACCGGAGTGGTGATCGGCGAGACCGCTACCATCGGCCACCACGTTAAAATCTACCAAGGCGTGACCCTGGGCGCGAAATCCTTCGAGGTCGATTCCGACGGTAACCCCGTCAAAGGGGTCAAACGCCACCCCGACATCGGCGACCACGTGACCATCTACGCCCACGCCACCATCCTCGGCGGCGATACCCGCATCGGCGCCCATTCCGTCGTCGGCGCCAACGTCTGGTTGCTCGAAAGCATCCCGGTAAACAGCATCGCCTATTACAAAAACGAAAACCTGGTCGTCCGTTCACGCAAAAAACAAGAGGTCGCCGTCGAATGCCGGAAACAGGATGAACTCATGGCCTGGAACTGGTCGATCTAGTCCCTGAAACCAGTAGCCCCAAAAACTCAGTCACTCCCTCTTCCACTCCATGACCCCCGACCCCTCCCCGATCCTAGGCACGCTCCTCCACACCGTGGGCGCCGCCTCCGCCGCGCTTTGTTACGCGCCGCAGCGCTACGTCAAAAACTGGAAATGGCAGACCTACTGGCTCGTTCAGGCCGCCGCCTGCTGGCTCGTGCTGCCATGGATTTTTGCCGCCGCGACCATCCCGCAACTCGGCACCGTGCTCGCCGAGGCCCCCACGGATGCGATGCTGAAATCCTACCTGCTCGGCGCGATCTACGGCGTCGGCGGCATCGCCTTCGGCGCGGCCATTCGCTACCTCGGGTTCTCGCTCACCTACGCCATCGCCATCGGCCTCTCCTGCGTGCTCGGCACGCTCATCCCGCCCATCGTGGCCGGCAAACTCGGCGAAACCCTCTCCAACACCGGCGGCGCCTACGTGATCGGCGGCGTGCTCCTCGGAGCCATCGCCACCTTCGTCACCGGCCTCGCCGGCTTCCGCAAGGAACGCGAACAAAGCACCGAGGCCGCCGCCACCTCGACCTTCAACCCCCGCCTCGGCCTGCCCATCGTCGTGCTCGCGGGCGTCTTGTCCGCCGTCTTCAGTTTCTCGCTCGCCGCCGGTCAACCCGTCGCCGACGTCGCCGCGAAATACGGCGCCGGCAATTTCCAGGGCAACGTCATCTACCTCTTCTCCCACTCGGGCGCGTTCACCACCACGTTGATCTACTGCCTCTGGCTCATCACCCGCGACAAGTCCGCGGGGGAATTCACCTCCGCCGGCGGCGCCAGCCTGGCGCTGAACTACGCCTTCTCGGCTCTCACCGGTCTGCTCTGGTATCTGCAGTTTTTCTTCTACGGCCTGGGCCACGTGCGCATGGGCGAGTTCAAATTCTCGAGCTGGGCGATCCACATGATTATCCTGATCCTGCTCAGCTGCGGCTTCGGCGTCGCCATCGGCGAATGGAAATCCTGCCGCCCCGCGACCAAGACCATCGTCGCCGCCGCCATCGCCCTGCTTTTCGCCGCCGTCGGCCTGCTCACCTACGGCAACTACCTCGCGGCACCGCCGGTCGCCGCCGGTCATTGATTCGCGGCGACGGGTCTTCTTCGGGGCGCCATACCCGCGGCTCCGACGCCCAGTCTCCGTTATCGCCATGATCTCGCCCCGCCACCCCGCCCGTCTGCTGGCCGCGCTGCTCGTTTGCGTGTCGCCGCTCGGCGCCTCCGCCACCCGCCCTGCCACGCCCGAGCGCCCCGCCGTCATCCCGTTCCCGGCGACCGGCAAACCGCGCCTCGTTTCCGGTAAACTCATGCGCGAACTGCACGAGCAGGTGAAAACGCCCCACAAATATGGCCTCGTCCTTCCCGCTGGCCCCGGCGAAGTGCTCGATTGCCCCAACGTCTTCCGCCACGGCGGCCGCTGGTTCATGATGTTCGTCGTCAATCAGAACAAGGTCGGCTACGAGACCCACCTCGCCGTCAGCGACGACCTCCTCCACTGGCGACGCCTCGGCAAAATCCTGCCCTTCGCCCAACAAGGCTGGGACGCTTGGCAAGCCGACGGCGGCCTCTCGCTCTACGACACCCGCTGGGATGACGCCACCCACGAGCTCGGCACCCACGAGGGCCGTTACTGGCTCTCCTACCTCGGCGGCGCGCTCCAGGGCTACGAGACCGACCCGCTTTCCATCGGCCTCGCCCACACCGATGATCCCACCGCTCTCCGCGAGTGGACCCGCCTGCCGGAAAATCCCGTTCTCTCCCCTTCTCAGCCCGACACCCGCGACTTCGAGCACACCACGCTCTACAAAAGCGCCATCGTCCGCGACGAGGCCCGCACCCTCGGCGCGCCCTTTGTCATGGCCTACAACGGCAAGGCCCCGCCCTACGGCCAGGAGAGCATCGGCCTCGCCATCTCCGACGACCTGCGCGTGTGGCGCCGCCTCGGTCACGGCCCGGTGATCAACAACGTCGGCGCCACGCCTTGGGCGATCAGCGGCGACCCGCAGCTCGCCAAAATCGGCGACGTGTGGGTGATGTTCTACTTCGGCGCCTTCTGGAAACCGGGTGCCTTCGACACCTTCGCCGCCTCCTACGATCTCGTCCACTGGACCAAGTGGGACGGCCCCCACCTGGTCGAGCCGAGCGAGCCCTACGACAAACAGTTCGCCCACAAACCCTGGGTCCTGAAACACGAGGGCATCGTCTACCACTTTTACTGCGCTGTCGGCGACCAAGGCCGCGTCATCGCCCTCGCCACCTCGAAGGACCTGCGCGCCGCCGCAGCCCCAGCCGTCAGCGCCAAATAAACGGCGCCAATCTCGATTGCCGCTTTTAATCCCGCGTGAGGAAACACCTCCCGCGCGGTCGAATCACCAGCCATGAGTTCCCCTTCCCGCCTTGTTCCGCTCTGCGCCGGCCTCGCCCTCGGCTCCGCCGCCACCTGGGCATTCCTGCATCTCCACCCGATCCCGCCCACCGCCGCCTCCGCCCTGCCCGCTCCCCGTTCCTCGCTCCCCGCCGGTTTCCCCGCGCCCCCTCCTCCACCCCCTCGTCTCGCCGACCCCGAGGCCACGACCGCCCTCGACGCCTTCCTCGCCCTTCCCGCGCTTGGGGACGACGCGACCGAATCCGCCGCCATCGAGCGCGCCGACCGGCTGCGTGCCCTGCTCACCCTTCTTCCCTCCGACAATCTCGCCCAACTCCTAGCCGCCACCGCCGATCGTCGCGGCCGCCCCGAAGATCGCCTGCGCCGTATCGCCTTCGATGCCTGGGCCGAGCTCGCCGCTCCCGCCGCCGCGCGCTGGGCCGCCGCGCTCGAAACATCCTCGGCCATCGACGCCACCACCCGCGCCTGGCTCACCGCCCAAGCCGTCATCACTTGGTCACGCTCCGATCTCGACGCGGCCTACGCCTGGGCGGCCGCCCTTCCCGCCGACCTCGCCCGTCACGTGTGCGGGGAACTCCTCGCGGACCTCGCCGCCACCGATCCTCGCCGCGCCCTCGCGCTAGCCCGCTCCGGCGACGCGGATCTGTTTACCGCTGTCAAAGCCGGGCTCTTCCATGTCTGGCTCGCCCACGATCCCGCCGCCGCCTTCGCCACGCTCGGCGAAGATGTTTTTTCACAGACCGGCGACGCGTCCCGGGGCTTGCCCCGAGATTTCGCCCGCTGGGCCGCGCGCGATCCCCAGGCCGCCCTCATCTGGTTCAACTCCCATGCCTCCGCCCACGCGAGCCAGCTGGTTGATCTCCTCGACAAGTGCGCCGATTGCGACCCGCCGATCAATTTTGCACCGTTTGCCGATACCCTGACCGAATTCGCGCGGAAAAACCCCGGGGATGGTTCTTTGGGTTATTTTTTCCGCAACTGGCTGGGCCAGGACTCCACCGTCGCCCTGCGCTGGCTCGATACCCTGCCCGACGCCGCCGTGCGCGCCGCCGTGCTCGCCTACTCCGTCCGTATCGAATCCACCAACCATCCCGAGCGCGCCCTCGGGCTCATCCTCCTCCTGCCGCCAGGCGATGCGCGCGACCAAGCCTACACCCGCCTCTTCGCGCTCTGGAGCCTCCGGTCGCCCGACGCAGCCCTGGCCTGGCTCGAAAACCCCGCCTCCGGCCCGCTCGCCGACTCCCCGGCCGCTCAAATCGCCCGCGCCGAGGCGCTCCCGCTGCGTTCCCCCGAGGCCGCGCTCGAGCTTTGGGGCAAACTCGCCTCCGACGATGATCGCCGGCAAGCCGCGCCCGGCCTCGCCCGCAACTGGGCCATCAGCGAGCCCGACGCAGCCGCCGCCTGGCTTTTTACCCAGATCCCCGAAGGCCTCAACTTCGACGAGGCCTCCACCGCCGCGCTCAGCCCCGCCGAAAGCGAAGCCATGTCGTCGCTCCTCGAGCCTTACACATCGCACTTTTACTTCTACAGCCAGGCCAGCGCCACCTGGATCGCCCGCGATCCCGCCGGCTTCGTCGCGTGGGCCGAAAGCCTTCCCAGCGCCACCCAGCAACGCAGCGCCCTCTCCAGCCTGACGTGGACCAAACCCTCCGGCATGCCTGCTCATTTCGAAGATAGTCCCGATCCCTCCGCGCGCCTTGCCGTGGTGGCCACGCTTAAAACCCCCGACCTCCGCGACGCCCTCCTGCGCGACTCCCTCGCCGGCTGGACAAGCTTCGATGCCGTCGCCGCCCGCCGCTGGGCCGCCTCGCATGGCGCCGAATCGCTCCTGCCCGCCGCAAAAAACGCGCCTTGAACTCCATGCTCCGCCCCCGCCCCCCTCCCCGCCATTGGTCATTCGGCATTCGTCATTGGTCATTTCACCAAGTGATCCCACTTCTCCTCGGCATCGCGCTCGGCGCGGGCTCCGCCTGGTGGTTCACCGCCGCCTCCACTCCGGCCGCTTCGGCCACCTCGCCCGAAGCGCCGCCCCTCGCCTGGTCGTGGCGTTCCGCCCCCGTGCCGACGCGTCTCGCCGCCAACGGCTCCGCGCTCTCGGCTATCGCCGCCTGGCGCGCGCTCCGCTCGCCCGAAGGCGGCTTGCCCACCTACGCCGACCGCGCCTCCGCTCTTCGCGTCTTGCTCCTGCGCCTGCCCGCCTCCGCTTACCCGAGCCTGCTCGCCACCTTTGCCGACGCGTCTCCGTCTTCGGCCGAGAAGGCCCTGCGCCACCTCGCCGCCGTCTCCTGGATGGAGCTCGATCCCGCCGCCGCCACCCACTGGTTCGCCGCGCGCTACGCCCTCCGCGAACTCGCCCGCGAGGCCCTCGCCGCTTGGGTCGCGCGCGACGCCCGCGCCGCCGCCTCCTGGGCCTGCTCCCTACCCGACGAAAAAGCCGCCCTCGAATTCAGCCGCGCGGCCCTCCCCCTCCTCGCCGAAACCGACTCGAGCGCCGCGCTCGATCTCGCCGCCGCCCGCGGCGAGACCTTCTTGAAACAACTCCTCCCCTCGCTCCTCCCCGTGCTCGCGCGCAGCGACCCCGCCGCCACCTTGCGGACCTACGGCGCCTTGCTCTGGAACAAAGGCAAAGGCATCGCCCTCCTGCGCGAGACCCTCGGTGTCTGGGCCGACCGCGATCCCTCCGCGATGTTCGCCTGGGTTGTCGCCCAGCCCGCCCGCCCCGGACGAAGCCGCGCGATGCTGTTGAGTGAAATCAAACCCTCCCCCGAGCACCGCGCCGCCTTTGCCCAGGCTCTGCTCGGCCAGCCCGGCTTCTCTGGCGGCGACCGCCTGGGTGCCCTGGGTGAATTTGTCTCCAAATGGACCGCCGATGACGCCGCCGGAGCCCAGGCGTGGCTCGCCCAAATCCCCGACGCCCACCTGCGCGCCGCCGTGCTTGACCGCACCCTTTCATTTGGCGGCGGCGGTGGAGGCCCCGAGCGCCGCCTTCCGCTCGCGCTGGCCTTGCCCGAAGGGGAAACCCGCGACCACCACCTGAGCGGCATCCTGAAAAGGTGGGCAGGGAACGATCCCTCCGCCGTCCTCACCTGGCTCGGTGCCCACGCCTCCGATCCGGCCGTTGCCTCGGTTGCCGCCCCCATGCAAGCCAGCCTGCAAGCCACCTTTCTCGGGAACATAGCCCGCGACGAACCCGCCACCGCCGTCGCCGAATGGCAGGCCCTCCCCGCCGGCCCGGCCAAGTCTGCGGCCGTGAGCGCCATTGCCTACGCCTGGGGCCAGACCGACCCCGCCGCCGCCCTCCGCTGGCAATCCGAGCAAGACATCCCCTTCGTGGCGGACCGCGACGGCAGCAACTACCCCTCCGGACAACAGATCTACAACTGGGCGGCTAAGGACGCCTCCGCCGCCCTCCGTTGGGCGGAGTCGCTCCCCGGCGACGTGCGCAGCTACGCGATCTCCAATCTCACGCGCGATCAAAGCGGAAAGAAACACACCCCGCCCGCAGTCGCCGCCGACCTCTACGCCCAAATCCAAGACTCGACCCTGCGCACCGCATTCGTCACCGCACACGTCACCGAGTGGCTCACCAAAGATCCCGCCGCCGCCAAAACCTGGCTCGAAAGCCGCGACACTCTCACTCCGGAGCAAACCGCCGCACTCCTTCAAGCCCGCTAGCGTCTTCCGTCTTTTGCGTCTTCTGCGCCTTCTTGCGGCCAAAAATTCTGGTGGTTTGATCGGCCAGCACGGCCCACGTTGCTTGCCGCCCCGTCCGGCTTCCCCGCCCCCATGATGCTCCGACTTTTCGCCCTCCTGCTCGGTCTGGCGCTCACCCTCGCCGCCACCCCACGCGACGAGGCGCGCTATGTCGTCCTGACCGCGCCCGGCGAAGATCTTTTCGAATCCACCCCGCTGGGCAACGGCCGGCTCGGCGCCGCGCTTTACGGTGGCGTCGCCGAGGAGCGCATCGTGCTCAACGAATCCGGGATGTGGTCCGGCTCGCCCCAAGACGCCGACCGCCCCGACGCCCACCTCGTGCTGCCCGAGATCCGCCGACTGCTGCTCGAGGGCAAAAACCACGAGGCCGAAGCCCTCGTGAACGCGAACTTCACCTGCGCCGGAAAAGGCTCCGGCAACGGCTCGGGCGCCAACACGCCCTTCGGCTGCTACCAGACGCTGGGCAACCTGCGCCTCTCGTTCCCCGCGTCCACCACCGCCGAGGTCAAAAACTACCGACGCACGCTCGACCTCGCCGAGGCCGTCGGTCGCCTCGACTACGAACAAGACGGCGTGCGCTACACCCGCGAAGCCTTTGTCAGCGCGCCGGCCGAGACTTTTGTTCTCCGCCTCACCGCCAGCGCCCCCGGCCGCATCTCCTTCGTCGCCCGCCTCGACCGCCCCGAACGCTTCACCGTCGAGCCAGCCGGCCCCGACGGCCTGCTCATGAGCGGTCAGCTGAACGACGGCCTCGGCGGCACCAACGGAGCGCGCTACGCCGCCCGCGTCCGTGTCATTCCTACCGGCGGCACCGTCACGCTCGAAGGTAACACTCTCCGCGTGCGCGACGCCGACGAAGCGCTGCTCTTCGTCACCGCCGCGACCGATATCAAGACCTTCGCCGGCCGCCGCGTCACCGACGCCCGCGCCGCCGCCGAGGCCGACCTCGCCCGCGCTACCGCGATTTCCTACGAAAAACTCCGCGCCACTCACGTCGCCGACTACCGCCGCTACTTCGACCGCGTCGCCCTCGACCTCGGCGCACCCGATTCCGCCGCCGCCGCGCGTCCTGCCCCGGAACGCCTCCGCTCGTTCCACGATGGCGCGCCCGATGCCTCGCTCGCCGCGCTGTATTTTAACTTCGGCCGCTACCTGCTCATCTCGTCCTCCCGCCCCGGCGGTCTGCCCGCGAATCTTCAGGGCATCTGGGCCGACAAAATCCAGACCGCCTGGAACGGCGACTGGCACACCAACATCAACGTGCAGATGAACTACTGGCCCGCCGAGGTCACCAATCTCTCCGAGCTGCACGAACCCCTCTTCGCCCTGATCGAATCGCTGGTCGCCCCCGGCCAAAAAACCGCCCGAGCCTACTACGACGCGCGCGGCTGGGTTTCCTTCCTGCTGGCGAATCCGTGGGGCTTCACCTCGCCCGGCGAGTCCGCCTCCTGGGGCTCCACCGTCTCGTGCTCCGCCTGGCTCTGCCAGCACCTCTGGGACCACTACCTCTTCACCGGCGACCGCGCCTTCCTTGAACGCGTTTACCCCATCCTCAAGGGCTCGTCCGAGTTCTACCTCGATATGCTCATCGCCGATCCGAAGACCGGCCGGCTCGTCACCGCGCCGTCCAACTCGCCGGAAAACTCCTTCCTCCTCGACGGCAAACCCGCCCACGTCTGCCTCGGCCCCACCGCCGACCAGCAACTCCTCCGCTACCTCTTCACCGCCACCCGCACCGCCGCCGCGCTGCTCGACCGCGACGTCGATCTCCGAGCCGAACTCGACACCGCCCTGCCCCGCCTCGCCCCCACCCGCCTCGGCGCCGACGGCCGCATTCTCGAGTGGCAGGAGGAATACCCCGAGGCCGACCCGCAACACCGCCACATCGCCCAGCTCTGGGGTCTTTATCCGGGCGACGAGATCACACCGCTCGGCACACCCGAACTAGCCTCCGGCGCGCGCAAAACGCTCGAGGTGCGCGGCGACGGCTCCACCGGCTGGAGTCTCGCGTTCAAGATGGCGCTCTGGGCCCGGCTCGGTGACGGCGACCACGCGCACAAAATTCTCCGTAACGCGCTGAAGCCCGCTGATGCCGCCACGAGCAAGATCCGCTGGAGCGGCGGCACCTACGCCAACCTCTTCGACGCCCACCCGCCCTTCCAGATCGACGGCAACTTCGGCATGACCGCCGCCATCGCCGAAATGCTGCTGCAAGGCAGTTCCGACCAGATCGTCCTGCTCCCCGCCCTGCCGACCGCCTGGCCGGAAGGCTCGGTGCGCGGCCTGCGCGCGCGCGGCGGCTTCGAGGTGGACCTCGCCTGGCGCGACGGCCACCTGACCAAGGCAAACATCCGCAGTGTCGGCGGCGCGAAAACCATGGTGCGTTACGGCTCCAGTTCGACCACCCTTACCCTCAATCCCGGCGAGGGCCGTGAACTCCACTTCCCCTGACATGAACCTCCTCAAAGCCCATCGACTGATTTTCGGAATCCTGTTTCTCTCGATGGGCATAGTCACAAGGGCCGTGACGTGGACCAGCACCGCGACGGGCAGCGCTATCACCGCCACCGTGACGGAACCCAGTCCCGTGGTCACCACGCCGGCGCTAATCGTTTATCTCAAAAATCTCGGCTGCGAGCGCATCGGCCAGGAACCCGACGCCACGATCATCGCCGACTTCACCGCGAATGGATACCGCGTGGTGCAACTCGACTACGCCGGCCACGCCCAAGCGACCACCCCTTTCCTCAACGCGGACGTTTTGAAAATCCGTAACGAGATCGGCACCGCGACGTTTCCCGGATCAACCGGTCTGAACGCGGCTAAAAACCAGTGCTACATACTATTCGAGGGTTACCGACTGCTGCGCAACGTGCCGTATTTTCTCAACGATCGGACGGTTTACAACGGGGCGGAGACCACCGACGTGGAGTTGCGCATGGATATCGCCTACCCGTCGCGGCCTTCACGCGGCGTGCCGATCATCTTGGAATACTCCTGCTCGAACAGCTACTTCGGCAACGTCGACGACCGGATGAACAACGGCAACGCCTTCACCGGTATTACGGATACGATCCTGGAAGGCGCGCCGGCGGCGGGAATCGCCTGGGCCATGGCGGACCACCCGAAGTTCCGCGAATGGGGCCAGCCAAAGTCGAACGGCTACAACTTCGCCTCGTTTGAGACCAATTCCGAAAAAAACTTCGCCGTAAATTACGACTCGATCAAAAAGGTCCGTTCTTCGGTGCGGGTGCTGCGCGAGGTGGGCGCGAGCCTGGGCCTTTCGGGCAACATCGCGTTGCACGGTTTCTCGCGCGGCGCGACGGCGGGCTCGCTGGGGATAGGCGACCTGGCGGTGCCGGCCATCGACTCGGCTGGCTACTCGACCGCGCTGTCGGGCCGCCCGCAGACCGTGGTGCTCGGTTCGGGGATTTTCGACTACGCGCACTCGGGCGGGACGACGACCGGCGACCCGGCGGGTTCGGCCGTGGATATCTACAGCCGATTTGTAACGGCTTGGGGAACAACGGCATCCAACCTCCCGCTCTGGCAGTTGCAGGGTGCGCCTTATTACATGTCCACCGCCGCGAGCGCACCGGTGTTCCTGAGCTACAATACCGACGATGCCGCCTGGTATGTGTATCAGGCGCAGTTGCTGGAGGCGAAGCTGGTGGCGCTGGGTGTGCCCTATCAAAAGATCACCGGCACCGGCGCGCACCACGTCACGACGACCGCCTCGAGCCTGACCGCCATATACAATTTCTTCAAAAACCAGTCCCACCCGCTGCCGAAAAAACCCGGTGCGACCACCCTCGGAAATGTCGATGCCACCGCGCAACTGCTCGATCTCACGATCAACGCCAACGGCAACGGCGACGGAGTTCTTTACGCCATCTCCACCAACGCCGCCCCGCGCCAATGGGTGCAGGCCAACGGCGCCGTCAGCTCCGCCCCGGTTTGGCGCACCCTGGCCGCGTGGGGCGCGCCCGTTCGGGTCGGTCCGCTGACTAATCCTGATACCGCGAGATTCACGGTGATCGCGTATGACCCGATCCAGTTCACGACGGCCCAAACCACAGAGAATACAATCGCCCCCGCACCCCTGCCAACGATCAGCGGCCTGGCTTTTAATCCCGCGACCGGAGAAATCACGTTTAGCTGGCCCGCACCCGCCGGCGTCACGAACCCCGCCAACCTGACCGAGACCGTCCAACGCTCCGCCACCTTGAACAACGACTGGGCCCCGGTGCCCGGTGCCTTGCTCGCAATCATGAACGGCACGGTGGCGTTCAGCGATCCTGCACCACCCGCCCCCAGAGCCTTTTATCGCCTGGCTCGTCCCTGATTCCGAATCAGGCCGAACCAAAACCGCATCAGGGTTCGCCCGTGCTTCAATCCTGCCGTTGCGTCGCCAGCTCCACCCTCACCGGGTTGAGCAAGCGGACCGGACCGAGCAGGCCGGCCGCTAAGAGCGGCTCGTCTTTGTCGTAGAAACGCCAGGTCGAGAACGTCACCCGGCCGCCGGGAGGCTTGGGTTGGCCGTTCTTATACCAATCAGGCAGCCGGGTGATGCCATGAGGGTCGTTCCCCTGTTCGTCGCGGATTCCGAATTCATCCTCGGCCGGCAATTGCTCGTCACCGATCAGGCGGTTGGGCCAGAGAGTGGTCACGCGCACTTCGAGCGAGTTCACCCCGGCTTGCACGAAATCAGTGACATCCAGCCGATACGGTTCCTTCCAAACTTGGCCAACGAGACGTCCATTGATCAGGACTTCCGCGATCACCTCCACGCGGCCAAGGTCGAGCATCACACGGCGATTGGGAGCAAGGTAGTCGGCAGGCACGTCGAGTGGATGCGTGTAAGCCGCGGTGCCGGAAAAAAACTTCACGCCCGATTCGGCGTTTAGATGCAGGGACTTAAGTTCGGGCAATTGCACCGACTCCGGTGCACCGCGTCCGGCCTGAAACCCTACGCACCAAGGACCAGTAAGCAGCACGGGCGCGGGAACGTTAGCCGTAGCGACGGGGGTGTCTCCAATCGAATAAAGGCCGGTTTCCCATGCGAGCGCGGTTACGCCGCCATCGGTCCGGCGCGCGAGATCAGTGACGACCGGCAAGATCGGAGCAGGAAGCCCCTTAGCAGCCAGTGCAGCGATAGCGGAATCGTCCACCATACCCGCGATGGTGACAGGCGGGATAGAGTTACCCTCAAAATAAAAGACCTGCCCGCGCGAGGGCGGCGGCGGTTGGCCGGCGGCGCGCGTCAAGGCGGCGACGCCATTGAAGTTAAGCGTGTAATCGACCGGCGGGATCGGCGAGCCGACCCCGGAGTGAACAATTTTTCCCGAGGAAATTCCTTCGCGGATGAAGGTGCCGTTGACGTAGAGACGAGGTTTGCCGTCGCGATAAACGACCGCGACATGGGTCCAGCCGGAGACTTTTACGTCGGCGACGAGCACGGCCGGACACGAATCGCTGGACCGCTCGACGACGAAAATGCCGTTGCGACCGACCGCCAGACCGGCAGTGGCATGGCCGGCGCCGAAACGAAGGTCCCCGGGGTCAGCGGGGATGGCGTAAAACTTACCCACCTCGTCGATCCGGCCGGTGATCGACTCCTTCGGCATCACGCGTAAATCGGTGTCTGGCTTGAGCCAGATCGACATGGCAAAAGATCCGCTCGTATCCGGAGCAGGCGCGGACACAGGAGTGGTTGAAACAAGATCGCGCGCATCCTTGCGCAGCGGCTCGGGTGCAGGTGCGGCAGGCCGCCGAAACAGCACAAAAACTGATTCTGCCGGATCAAAAGCGAGCGGCACGAGCGCGCGGTCGCCTGCCTTGTCATGCACGGCGGCGAGACGGTTGGTGCCTGTCTCCGGGGCCCAGAGTTCCGGCTGGCGGCCTGCCATTCCACGAAAGGAAACAACCATGGATTCCGCGCGACGCTGGCGGTTGGCCAGGAAGAAAAGATCACCGTCGGACAATTTACGGTGCTGCCAGGACAGGTCGGCGTCGGATCGCTCGCCGCGCCATGTGACGTCGGGGGCCACGCCAAGCTCGGTCAAGGCCTCGCCGATCGTGCCGGAGGCAAACACACGGCCGAGTCCCTGGCGCTGCGGAGCCCAGAGTTCATCGGCGATGCGAAGCATCTCACTTTCGCTGGACGGATAATTATCCAGCAAGGGCGAGAAGACGGGTTTGGGCCCTAGCAACGCGCCGCCCGCCATGACAAACTCACGCAACTTGGCCACCAGCGCAGTTCGCATCGACTTAAGGTCGGGCGGTAACACCAGCAAACGGTAGCGTCCGCCCTCAGGCAATTCGTAGGCACCGTTGCGCACCATGATCCGGTTGAGCAGCACATCGGTATTCACCAGATCGTAGGTATGGCCGGCAGGCAGAACGGGCATGGCGTATTGCGAGGGATCAGGCGAACGATCGCCAGTGAAGTAGAGCACGTCGGCGACATAAGTGCCCTGACGAAGCAAAAACCCGGTGCGCGCTACGGTATCGATCCAGCCCTTGCTGTGCTCAAACCACGTGTTCGTGCGATCAAAGAAAAAGCCATACGGCCCCATCGCCATTCCAGGCGCCGCATCGGGATGAGGTTGATGGGCGTAACGGTGAAACACGGTCAGGTTGACACCCTGCGCCGCCATCTCGTCGCCGAGGATTTTAAGCGCGTAGGGATACTCGAGCCAGCGGGAAGTCTTGAACTCGCCGGTGAAGGATTCCGCGCCGACGACGGGCTTGCCGTATACGTGAGCGGCGGAGGTGACCATTTTCACCACTCGATTTGGCGTCCACGGTGTGCGCGTCCAAAACTCGGCCATCGGCACGTCAGCGAGACCGGCTGCACGTAATTCATCGAAATTGCCGGGACCGTATCCCTCGACGAAAAATCGCAAGCCGCGATCACGCGCAAGTTGATGCATGCGCTCGTAGTAATTCTCCGCCATGAGATCAGCCTGGACACGTCGAAAATCAGCGAGAAAACGCTCGGACCGCCCCGCGTCACCAACCACACGACCAAAGAGCGCGGGCAACCACTCCGTAATACCATAACCGGCGCGACGACGAAACTCGGCGGGAAAAGCTTCCGTCCAGTTTTGCATGCCAGCCTCATAGCTATCAATTGTGACCGTCGCCGGGCCTTTTGCGCCAACTGCAGCTGCGTCCGCCGTGACTTGGTCGATCACGTGATGAAAATGAAACTCGGCGGCTTTCGGGTTAAACTTGTCGATTTCAAGTCCGCGACCGGTCGCGGATGCCGCTACATTTTTCTGCCCGGTGCTGGTATGGCCGATACGCAAAATCGTCCAAGCGCCTTCAGGGACATCCCACACTAGCCTATCGCCCTGAAGCTTATCTGTCAGATCTAGGATAGACTTCGGCTCAATGGCGTAGCCCGCAGGAACTGGCATAGGCAGAACGAGTTGACCGGTTACGCGATAGTCAAAGTTTGCCTTTGCCACCCAGTCGGCGATGCGCGAAGAGCGGTGAAAAACAAGGTCGGTGATCTCGCCATCACGCGATGGCGTTACCCGCACGAAACGCGCCCACACCGGCGCAAAAGCACTTGCACCCGGAGCGACGATCCCGTGGTGGCCGGGCGATCCGACGGTGCAAACCGGGGTGAATGACACGCCATCGACCGAGGCCTCAATCTGAAGACTTGGAAAGCGCCTTTCCAACGCGGGCAGCACAGTCAGCCCGTGCAACTCCATCGGTTCGTAAAACTCGAAAAGCATCGGCGCGTCAGGTGATAGCTTGACCGCAGTAGAGAACAAACCGTCGCTCAGTGCGTTCTTGGATAAAGCGACGCCGCCGGCACTGACACGCGCGAGGCACTGCTCGTAGGGCACGGCCTCTGCCGGCGGAGAAGGGAAAGCGACGACATAGGCATCGCGATAGAAACCCTCGTTGCTGTGCGGACGGACGAGATCGTGCTCGAAGCGCCGGCCACCGACGATGGCGGTCTCGGTCCAAGTAAGTTGCTGCATAGACATTTCCGGTGTCACCCAGGGCCCGCCACTACTCGACCAACCGGGTGCGTTATGCATGCCGATATCGATCCCCAGTCGATTTCCCTCGCGAATCGCGTGCGTCATGAGCGCGCGCCAATTCGCATCAAGGTAGCCCGCCGGGCCGGCAGGCAGATAATCGCTGCCGTCAAACATCATCACGCCGCCCACTCCGACCCGGTGCATGGCCTCAAGGTCGAGAGTGATGCCATCCCGCGTGACGTTGCCGTTCATCCAGAGCCAAAAGGTCCGCGGATGGGCGTCAGCCGGCGGGTTTTCAAAACCAACAGCGAGTGGATCGGCCGAAGCGTCGCCGGAAAACGCCCTTACCTCGGTTAAAGACAGGGCGAGAAACGCAGCGCAAAAGAGAAACCGAAAAAAGAACATACAACGGCCTCAGGATTTGCCCGGGCTGTTAACATCGGCCACCGGCCGCCGGCTCCAGAAATTGGCCAGAATGGAGCCAGAGATATTCATCCAAGGACTGAAAACGGCCGGAGCGAGACCGACGGTGCCTAGCTTGCCCATGGCCCCAGCAATCCCAGAGGCCATCCCTCCATTTTGCAGACCAACCTCGAAGGCCACGGAGCGGGAGGAACTCTTGTCCAGCCCTGCTAATCGACTGAGCCAGTAACCTAAAAAATAACCGGCGCCGTTATGGATCACCGAAACGAGAAAGAGCAGCACCCCTACCTTAAGCAGATTTTCTCTGCCAGCTGCCGTGGTCACAGTCGTGAAGTAGACGATACCAGCCATGGACGCGAGAGGCATCAGGCGATCTACCGCCGCGAAGCGCTGCACGACCACATGATAAAGCACACCGAACACCACCGCGCCGATGGCGAAAGCGGACAATTCGACGCCTAATAAAGTGCCTGCGTCACACCTTAAGGACAACCAAGCCCAGCCACCGGCAGGCAGCGCGAGCAAAGCCACTGCTCCAGCGACTGCCGCCGCGAAGACAGCGCCGCGCTCGCGCTCCGACGCTCGCTTAAGCCCATCGTGCAAAAGCGCGGCCATGATTGGAACGATCACGATTTTGACGATCTCGACCATCATGTTCATAAATTTCACTTCAACCAAAGTGCCGGCCAGCACCTTCATTAATAAAGGGGTCATAAACGGTGCACACAGCGTCGTGACCGCCGTTACCGTTACGGATAACACGAGATTCGAGCGGGCAATATAAGCCATCACGTTCGACGCCAGACCGCTCGAACAGGACCCGATTAAAATAACCCCGGCGGCGATCTCCGGTGGGAAGTCAAAGAGCCGCGTGAGCCCGTAGCCGACTAGCGGCATGACCGAGAAATGGCACACGATGCCAACCACTACGCCGCGCGGAGTTTTGAAGACACCGGAGAAATCATGCAGACTCATCTGGGTTCCCATGCCGAACATCACCAATTGCACGACCCCGAGCAGTAGCCACTTGTTGCGTAGGTTAAGATTACCCCAATGGGTGAAGGCCGCCGGGTATATCATTGCCGCCACGACGGCGGCTAAAATCCAAGCGGTGTATTGGTAACCCTTGAGTGAAGGCAACGCCCCCAGACCGATCGCAAGACCGACTGCTGCCACAACCGCGCAAGGGGCCCAAGCTGGAGCGCCGAAGATCAAACCCGTGATGAGGCCGACTGCGGCGGCCAACGAAAGGACAAGGCAGAGCCTGCGGAGTGATTGCATTGGATCAAAGAACCGTCGCGAGGTGCGCAATCGCCGTGGGCGGGCTGGCAAAGATCGGCACGCGCCGATCAACCGCGGATAAATTATCCACAACGCGGGCCATCGAAGCTTGGGCGAGGAGAATGACGTCCACTTGCCCGGATAGCTCGCGCAGCGCGGCGGTGACCAGCGTATCGTGAGTCGCCGCATCACCAGCCATTAGCGCATCGAAAGCACCCGCGACAAGTCGCGCGGTCAGTTCAACGTATTTGCCGGCTATGTTCGCGCGCCGAAGGACAAGATCCGAAGTCGGGTTCAAAGTAGTCGGCAAAGTCGCTATCACACCGATACGCCGCCCGGAGGAGACCGCCGAGTCTACCATAGGCTGGTCAACACGCAATACGGGCACTGCACAAAACGGCGCGGAGGCCTCGACCGCCGGCCCGATAGAGGAGCAAGTAACAAGGATAAAATCGGCGCCGCCTGCCTCGGCGGAGGTGATGTAAGCCTCGACACGGCGCGCGATGTCGGCGGTCAGCGCGCCCTTCGCTCCGATCGCGCGCACCAGGCTGTCATCCACGATGTTGAAGGTGTCCACGTGCGGCAGCTGCGCCTTGCAGAGCTGTTGAAAAACCGGGACCAAGGTCGCGGACGTATGGATCAGAGCGAGGGTTTTACGGGCCATAGATGTGGTATGCTACGTGGTTTGAATCCTAAGAACGTCCGGCGGCCTGAGCGAAAAAATCAGACGCCCCAACCTGTCCTCCCTTAAACACAATCTCCACCCCGTCCGCCGGGGAACCGGGCGCGCGGGCAAGGCAAAGCGGTGCGCCTGGAGCCAGATGCGCGAGCATCTGCAGAGACTCGATACCGAGCGCTCTTCCAGCATAGCTTGAGGTGTCGCCACCAGCCACGACGATGCGTTTGATCCCGGTCCGGGCGATGGCTTCGCGGGCAATCCGCCCCAACATTGTGCCAAGTCGGTCGGCAGGCAAAGGTGACTTGGCATGCCCCAGACTGGTATAGGCGACTACATCGCGGCCCGCTTGCAGCGACTCGACTATCAGTCCGAGTGCCGCAGAAAAATCGGTGCAATCCAAAGAAAGGGCAAAACCATCGAAGCCATTTGCACGAGCCCAAGCGATTTGGCCACCGGTCACCGGCGAGCAACTCCCGGAGAGCACCAGCAATGAAGATGCCGCAGGGGCCGCCATCGGGTATGGACGGGCGCTAGTTCGCCAATGCGAGGCCAACGCCACCCCGAGTCCCGACGAGCCAACAGAAAACACCGGGCCACCTTCGGAGAGACTGTCAATCAAAGCTCCGACACGCGACAAGTGGCGGCCATTAAGCCCGTCAAAAAGCACGATTTCATGACCGCCAGTCACCAATTTCTGAAGGATAGCGGAGTTCTCTTCAAAGGACCGCTCCAAATCAGTGACATCCACCAAGCCAATAGACCTAGCTGTCTGCTTGCCCAGATGAACTCGAAGGTCGGCTTCCATCATCGGAGTAACGGGGTGCTTGCTCACCGAGGGATGGCGGTCCAAACGATGGATACAACCGTTGCTGCCAATACCGTAGCGCGCGAAAAGGTTTCCGAAGGCACAGTAACGCCCAAGCGCAGGCGCAGCCACTAGCAGCGGGACAAACGGCTTTCCAAAAACGGCCGCACCGACGTCAATCGCACGCCCTATGCTGCCGACGGCAGGCGAAGAATCGAAGGTGGAGCAGACCTTGTAGTGGACGTGGCTTGGGCCAAGCTCGCGTAACGCACCGAAGGCCGGACGCAACACCGACTCCATTGTATCCGGCGCGAGCGAACGAGTAAGGCCGGCGACTCCGATCGCATCCAGTCCGACGCATTGCGCAGCGGAAGGAGGATCCAGAAAAAGCCGGGTGCGCAGACCAGCACGCGCGAGCGATTCGAGCGCGTCTGTGGCACCCGTGAAATCATCGGCGAAGTAAGCGAGGCGCAACATGAGCTAAGACGTGCCCTGGCCGAACTTGGCCGCCGATTTCGCAAGCTCAGGATACTTCGCAACGGCATCTGCGAAGGAAAGCCCTTCCACCGCCGCCTGCCACCATAGGCGGAGGGAACGCACACCCGCAGTTGGACCATCAGGATGGGCCTGAATGCCGCCGCCAGCCATGTAGAGTAAATCTTTCGTCCGAGTCCGGCGCCAGGTCTCCGGCGCCTGACCACCCCACTGACCGGAGGACACGACCGGAATCAACGGTTTACCCAACGGTTCAGTCGCTAGACACGCTGCGATTGAACGGACAACAGAGTCGTCAGGCTCCCAAAACTTGTTCGCGATGCCGTTAACGTGCAATTGGTCCACCCCAGCCAAGCGCCAGAATTTCTGGTAGGCGGTAAATTCTATGCCGAGCAACGGGTGCCGATTGAGCATGCCCCAACCGTTGCGGTGCCCGTGGATGGGAAGCTGGCCTCGATCACATATGCGCTTTGAGCCGACCAGACCCACGCTGTTCAAACTCAACATGACACAGGTGCCTCCAGCTGACACCACTTTATCGTAGTGGCGCTGCATTGCGTCGTGCTCATCGCTGATGTTGAAGGCATACATCGCCTTCTTTCCGGTGCGCTGGGCGTGATCATTGATCACCCGCATGACGGCATCCACTCTCGCCGCGAAAGGCGAGTGCGGTGGATCAGCCATCAGCTCGTCATCCTTTAGAAAATCGATGCCTGCCTCAACCAGCTCCTTTACCATCAAAGCCGTCTGCTCCGGGGTCAGTCCGATACTGGGCTTGATAATAGTGCCAATCAGCGGGCGATCCATTACGCCAGTCAAGTGGCGGCACCCATCGATACCAAATGCCGGGCCGCGAAAAGCCCCCGCAAAAGACATAGGCACATCGAAGTCCACCAGCTTTAGTCCGGAAAATTGGGCCAGTTCGTAGAGATTGCCTTGGAGGGTGGAGACGAGCGCGGCTAGGTTTGTGCCGAAATTCTCAATAGACCAAGAAACGACGACCTCAGCTCGTCGATAGAGGGATGCGGGCGCCCGGCCGGTGGGGAGCGAGCACACAGCAACGCTTTCCAATTCAGTGATACTTTCGACGCGCGCGGCGAAGCGCTGCCTGAGCTCAGCGGTTTCGCCCGGCACGGCGACAAAAGTTCCGGAGGACTGCTCGCCAGCGAGAGTGGCGGCAGCTTTGGCCACCGGAAGGTGGGTCTCAATCAGGTAAGTGGCGGTGACTCTTTCCATGGTCAGACGAGATTGATTTTGGCTAGTGCCTCGGATGTAGGCTCCATACCAGCACCCGGAGCCTCCGGGGCGACATATGAGCCGTTTCGAACTAGAGCAGGGTGCTTCATCCAGTCACGCAGCCAAGGGATATATTCGAGCAAACGGCAACCGGCGTGCGCGAAACTGAGATGCTGATGAACCTGACACATATCGCCTACATGAGGAACCACGGGCAGACTGTAGCTGTGGGCAAGTTCGGCTACTTGCCACCACTCCGAGACTCCAGCCAGACGGGTCACGTCCGGTTGAACAAAATGAACAGCCCCAGCATGGATAAAATCACGGAACTGGTGAGCGAGGTAAAGCTGTTCACCTAGTGCGATGGGCGTCTCGATGGACTCGGCCAACCGGCGGTGAGCGAGCACATCGTCAAACGTGGTGGGCTCTTCAAACCAAACGACATCGAACTCCGCTAGTCGGCGCCCAAGCCGGATCGCCTCAGGCAACGTGAATTTGCCATTGGCGTCGGTCATGATGCGGATACTCGGACCAAGTGCTTCGCGAACGGCAGCGAGACGGCGAAGGTCGGTCGAGAGATCAGGGGAACCTACTTTGATCTTCACCGCGCGGTAGCCCTCGGACTCCACCATACGCCGGCAATCCGCAACCAGCACATCGATCGGCCAATTTAGCCAACCGCCATCGGTGTTGTAGGCCTCGACCTTTTTGGCGGCTGAACCGCCGAGAAGTTTCCAGAGCGGCAAACCCGCCGCCTTGGCCTTAAGATCCCACAGTGCGATGTCGATGGCACCGAGCGCAAGATGAGTGATGCCACTGCGGCCGACCCACTGGACAGGCGAGTGTTTGTGGAGCTTCTCCCAGAGGAAACGCACCTCGCAGGGATCCTCGCCGAGCAAAAGCGGGCCATAACTGTGGACCGCGCAGTCGACGATAAGCTTGTCCGTCGGGAGGTGCGCGTGCGTGCCAGAGAAGCCGAAGCCGATGAGTCTAGTATCGGTATGAATGGCGACGCCTGGGGCTCCCCAATGCGAAATAGAGTGGGTGCTGTCGGCGATGCCTCCGCGTGTTACCGGGGCATGCAAAATGATCGGCACCAGACGGGTGATCTTCATGATGGAACGAGCGTGCTGGAAACCGTGTAAGTGCCGGCCGGCGCCAGGCACACGGCGAAACCGGCGCCACGCTCCACAATTGCCAAATCATCGGTGCGCGGAATCACATCGGGCGCGCAGGGCAGGTAAACGCGCGCACGAGTGTTTGCCGGGACTGTGAACGTCCATTCAAAACGGGAATCACGCCGGCGCCACGCGCTGCGGATCTCGCCGTGCAGCGTGCGGTAATAACCCTGGGCGTGATCCAGACCATCCGCAATGTAAGGACGCAAGATGAACTGCTGGAATCCAGCGACCTCCGGATCGATTTCGATACCGAGCACATGGCGGAATAACCATTCACCAACTGAACCGAGCGAATAGTGGTTAAACGAGTTCATATGAGGAACAAAGAAGCCCTCTTCCTTGGTCCAGCCGTTCCACCGCTCCCAAATGGTAGTAGCGCCGTGTTTCACGGGATACAGCCAAGAGGGATAATCATCACGCAGAAGTAGCTTATACGCGACGCTCGCATGTCCGGTGAGACTAAGAATCGGATTGAGAAAGCTCACACCGATAAAACCGGTGCTGAGGTGCCAGTCGAGCGCGCGGATGTTGTCGACGAGGCGTTCGGCGGCGCGGACGCGAACCTCTTGCGGGAACAGATTGAACGCGAGCGCGAGAAGGTAGGCGGTCTGCGTTTCGACAGCGAGTTGCCCGTCAGGCAGCAACCACTCCTTTTGGAAGGCGGCACGCACTTTTTCGAACATCAGCTCAAAGCGCGACGCATCAGCAGAACGGCCGAGCTCGCGAGCAATCTCGGCGAGCTTGGTGCAGTCGTCGGCCCAATAGGCGGTCGCGACTAGATTTTTCATCGGCGAATGCGTGCCGAAAGAGGTGTCGCTCGGAATGCAAAGCCAGTCGCCGTAGTTGTTGGCGAGTTGATGGAGACGCAGGCCACCGGGATTGTGCGAGGCGATCCACTCCACCCACTTCACCATCGCGCCATAGTGACGCTCCAGGATGCGGCGGTCACCGTAAACCCGCCAGAGGGTGTGCGGGATGATGACACCCGCGTCTGCCCAGGCCGCGGCGCCGCCGAGATTTCCCAATCCGATGAAGTTTTCGCCCTCACGCAAACGAGGAGCGACATCAGGGAAAATACCCTCGGCCGTCTGCGCGTCTTCGACGTCGATCATCCACTTCGTAAAGAAGGCGGCGACCTCCATATTGTAGGTCGCGGTGCGCAGGAAAACCTGAGCATCACCCATCCAACCAAGACGTTCGTCGCGTTGCGGACAATCCGTGGGGACAGAGAGAAAGTTGTCTTTCTGCGACCAAAGGCCGTTCAACCAAAGGCGATTCACTCCCGCGTGCGAACACTCGAAATGGCCAGCCGGGGGCGTCGCGGAATGAATGACACAACCCGTGACAACACCGGCGGGCGGAGTGCCAGGGTGGCCAGTGAGTTCGACGAACTGGAATCCGTGGAAGGTGAAATGAGGTTGATAAACCTCCTCGGCGTCGCCGCGGGTGACGTAAATGTCGGTGGCCTTGGCGCGACGCAGATTCTCGACATAGAGCGTGCCGTCGGGGCTGAGGCGTTCTCCGTGGCGGAGGTTTAGCCGCGTGCCGGCCGAAAGGTTGCGCACGCGGATGCGGACGAAGCCGGAGATGTTCTGGCCAAGATCGTAGATCCAGACACCCGGCGATATTTCGTTACAGGAAACCGGGACGCGCTCTTCGGTGATGGTGACAGGTTCAGCTCGTTGGGCGACAAGAGGAACAGAGGGGGCAACCACCTCTTTGGCCGCGAGCCAGTCGCGCGAGACGCGTCGGGCGTCATAAATTTCGCCCATCATCATATCCGAACTGAGGATGGGGCCAGTCGCGCACTGCCACGAACCGTCCGTGCCAAGCGTCAGACGGGATCCGTCGATTAGCTCGACTTCGAGTTGGATGAGCAGGGAGTTTTCCAGCGAACCGTAGCGGGCGCGGGTTTCCTGCCAGCCGACGTAGCCCGACCACCAGCCGTCGCCCAGAGTGGCGGAAAGAGTATTGCGACCAGGAGCAAGCAAGGCCGTGACGTCATAGGTGCGGTATTGGATGCGCTTGTCGTAATCGGTCCACTCGGGCGCGAAGAGGTCGGCGCCTACACGGCTGGAATTGACGGAGAGATCAACCAAGCCACGGGCGGTGAAGTAAACCGTAGCGCGAGCAACAGCGGCAGGCAGATCGAAGGCGCGATTAAACACGGCTGGCGTGCCCGGATCAAGGAGCGTGGGAGCAGTGGCCTCCGGATCTTGGCGGATGATCTCGGGGTCGGCGGCGATCCAGCGGGCGGACCAGTCCGTTGCATCGAGCAGGCCCATGCTCCAGCTGGCCGACACGGAGACGGCCGAGGCGCCGGTTTCGTCCCAGACCTCGACCGACCAGTGACAGACCTCACGAGAGCGTAGCGGCGTGCCGGCGTAGACGACGTGCGTCGTCTGGTCGCCGACGACGCGGCCTGAATCCCATCGGTCGAGGCGGCCGGCAGCCAGCTTCGCGGGCGTGCTGGCGACGCGGACGCGGTAGGCGACCTGCCGCGCGCCGCGTCGCTCGGAGGCGAGTTGCCAACTCAGGCGCGGGGCACGTTCATCCAACCCCAGCGGGTCGACAAGGTATTCACAACGCAGACGCGAAACCAAGGTGCCCGGGGAGCTCATCCAAATTAAGCACGCTCAGCTTCGATCTGCTCAAGGGATTTGCCGGAGGTGTCGGGCATGAAGAAGAAGCCGACGATGCCGCTGATCGCGAGGAACAGAGTGAGAAGCCCGGCGATTTGCTTGATGCCGGCGTGGGCGAGCATCGGGACGAAGAAGCTCCAAACACCAAGAATGGTGCGGGCGACGCCGAACGTGATGCCCTGCGCGGTGCCACGCAGCATGGTCGGAAAAAGTTCCTGGCTGAAAACCTTGTAGAACGCTTCGCCGGAGAGCGCTGCGCTAATGGAAAACAGCAGAATGTTGGCCGTAACCGTGCCGATGTTGAACGGCATAACGAGAAACAAGCCATAAGCGGCTACCTGCATGACAGCGCCGACACCCCAGATCAGCTTGCGGGTCTTAAAGTCGCGGTCGGCATAACGCATGAAAATCGTGATGGTGACGATCATGGTGATCACAAAGTTGGCGCTAGCGAGGCCTACGCTCATCGCCTGACTGCCCGCATTGAGCGTGCTGATGATGTAAGGATTGAAAATGCCCGCAGTGCCCGCCGCTAGATTCCAGAAAAGATAGATCGTGGCCGTCCATACTAGGGCCCGGAGGTTAGAACCGGTAAACAATGCACTCACGTTGTGACCGGCGCCCCTGACGGTCTTGGCAGCTTCCTTCCAGCGCGTCGATTCCGCTAGCCCGCGGCGCAGTGCCCAGGTGACAAAGGCGACCACGAATAGATGAAGGAAAACGATACGGATTCCGAGCATGCCGAATGAGGACAACGCGAGCGCCATCCAAAGCACGATAACCGGACCGAGACACCAGGCGACTTGGGTGAAGCCGAGCAGTTTTCCGCGTGCCTTGTCGGGGGCGAATTCACCGACCAGAGCGAGAGAGGTGGGAACGTCTGCACCCACCGCCAGACCGATAATAAAAGTGCCGATAAAGAGCATCTCGCGATTCACGCAAAACGCGATCATGAGAATGCCGATCGCGTAGACGATCAGGTCATATTGATAGATGCGCTTGCGCCCGAGTTTGTCCCCGAGCCAGCCACCGATCAGCGCACCAATCGCACAACCGATGGCGTTTGGACCTATGGCTGCGAGAACGCCGACAGCCCCGTCGCTGAGGCCAAATTCCTTCTGCAAGATTGCGAGACCCGCGCCAAGGGCGACGATCGAACCGGCGTCGAGGTAGGATGCCATGCCGGCGAGGGCGGACCACTTCCATTGCTGGGCGGTGATCGCCCCGGAATCGGAAGCGGGACTGACTGATGGGCTGGTTTTTAGGCTCATATTAGTTTATGGGGATTGAGGTAACAAAGGACGGGGAAAGAGGTAAATCAGCGGATGGGCAACCAGACCGACATGTCGGTATCGCCACGATTGCCCCATGCGTAATAGGGAACGAGTTTCAGCGCAATTGTGCGACTTTCGAAAGGTGCGATTTCGCGATAAAGCTGCCCCGGTTGCCAGACAATCGGTGGGCGAGCGAGGGCTGGAACGGTGAGCGTGAGAACGTCGGCACCCGCGATCTTTTCGCGAACAGGCTGGAAAGCTTCAGGTGTCGCCGTTTGGAGGGCGAGCGCGACATCCGGCAAGCGGATGCCCGCCGGAAGATCGTTGGCCTCAACACAGTAAACGAGCGGACCGTATCTCACCGCAACTTGGTTGACCGCCTCTTCAACAAAGGGGTTCGCCTCGACAAGCACCGGTTGGAAAGCGAGGGCGAGGCTAACAGCATCGCCGGCGGACCAGATGCGTTTGACCTCGACGTAGGCACCGGGAGTGAGACCAGTGACCATGGGCTGGCCGTTAATCGCGAGGGTCGCCGCGCCGGGCTGAAGCCAACCCGGAATGCGCAGGCGCAAGGCGATTTCCTTGGCCGGAGCTTCACCGACCGTGATTTTAATGTTCCCGGACCATGGATAATCCGTCTCCTGCTTGAGCCGGATCCGGCTGCCATCAAGCCAATGGGTATCGAGGGTCGAGGCAGCGTATAGATGCACCCAGACGGCATCGGTGGAGAGAGTGTAAACGTAATTGTGCGCCTCGGCGATGGTGCGGACGACATTGGGCGGACAGCAAAAGGAGGACTTGATGTTGGCCATGCGTGTGCGTGACCACCGGAGCGGCACATCGAATCCAGAGAGTTTCTTCAGCGGGTTAACGTAGAAATAATGCTCCCCCTCGAGGCTGATGCCGGGAAGCACCCCGTTGTAGAGGGTTCGCTCAAATAGATCGGCATAGGCGGCGTCGCCGGTGACGGTTAACATGCGCCAGGTCCACATCCCGTAACCGATAGTGGCGCAGGTCTCGTTATAAGCGGTAAGATTGGGGAGTTGGTAATTACGACCGTAGGCTTGGTGGACGGTCTTGATGTATTTGTGCTGGGTGTGATCCACGCCATCCGGCGAAGCGCCGTCATAAAGCGCACCGGTCATGCCGGTGACGTAGAGCTTACGGGTGGCGACATTATCCGCGAGGGTGGTGAGAGTGTTGAGTAGCGAGATGTCGCCATCCTCGGCAAAGACGTCAGCGACTCCGGCGTAGAGGTAGTTGGCGCGCACCGCGTGGCCGACGGCCTCGGTCATCGCGCGGAAAGGCATGCGATCCTGATTGTGATCACTGCCGACTGACTCGGGAACAAGACTGCGAATCTCGATGAGCTGCTTGCCGAGCTCGAGGTAACGCGGGTCGCGGGTGATGCGGTAAAGCTCGATCACGCCCATGTAATGCGACGGACAGATCGCATTTTCAGCGAGCTCCTCGGGGTGCTCCTTGCAGAGCCGATCGATGTAGTCAGCGGCCTTGCGCGCGAGATCAAGCAGGTTGGTTTTGCCGGTGGCGCGATAGTGGAGGCAAGCGGTCGTGATGAGATGCCCCATGTTGTAGGTCTCGAAGTGCTCGCGATCCTCGAACTCTTTGGAGACGGCGCCGACCTGGCCGCGACGCTGAGGGATGATTTTCTGCGTGTGCAGATATCCATCCTCGCGCTGGGCCTTCGCGATAACGGCGATCATGTCATCCATGCGGCGATCAAGCTCGGGCGCGGGGGCGAGCGCATAGATCTGAACGAGCGCCTCAAACCACTTGAGCAAGTCGCCGTCATTAAAAGGCGGACCATGGGGTTTGCCGTCGCCACGACCCTCACCGAGACCGGCGGCCATCAAAAAATTATCCCAGGCGTGACTCTGGTTGGGATCCGAAAAGATGGTCCACATGTGCGGGATCATCGTATCACGGCACACATCGAAGCGTTCCCCGAGCAAGCCCCCGTTCCAACGCACGTCGGCGAGGTCGGGCATGTAGAACTTGGCCTGCGGCGAACGAGTCGTGTCGATCAAGGACTTCTCCGCAGCGCGCAAAAAGGACGAGCTCCCGCCAAAGGATAGCATTAACAGAGCGGAAATTAAAAAGCGGGCGGGCTTCATTCGAGTGAACACATGCGCTAGCTGAGAATGGTTTGGCGCACGGCACGGCGCCACCCATCCGTCAATCGCTCCACCAACGACGCAGGGAGTTGCGGAGAATAAACAAGATCCGCGCGGGCTTGCTCGTCCACCACCTCAAGCGAAGCGACCAAGCCGAGGCCGAGCTGCCCGGCCAGCACGGCGCCGAGCGGCGAGCAATCGGACATGCTGGCGACGCGTAGATCCACACCACACAAGTCCGCGCAGAATTGCATGAGAAACTTGCTGGCGGTCGGCCCTCCATCTCCGTGCAAGGCGACCAGCGGGACACCCGCCTCGGCGCGCATCGCCGCCAGCGCATCTCGAATTTGAAAGCCTATGGATTCGAACGCGGCGCGGGCCACGTGACGGCGGTCGCTGTGGCTGGAAAGACCGAGGATCGCCGCACGCGCGGCTGGTTGCCAATGCGGAAGCCCAAGTCCGGTGAAGGCCGGGACGACATGAACCCCACCGTTGTCCGGCACGGAGAGCGCGAGTTGCTCGATCGCAGGGACATCAGCGGCGAGCCCCATCTGGTCGCGCAGCCAGGTCAGAGTGGAGGCAGAGGAAATAATGATGCCCTCAAAAGCATAGGTAGGCACTCCCGCGTGGGTCCAAGCGAGGGCGGTAAGCACGCCTTGGTTGGAGAAGCGAGGCGTGTGGCCGATGTTCAACAAAAGGGACGAACCGGTGCCGAAGGTAACCTTGGCCGCGCCGGGCGTGTAGCAGCGCTGGGCAAAGAGCGATGCTTGGGAGTCGCCCATCACCCCTCGAATGGACATCGCGCTAGCCAGAGTGCCATCGAGCGTCGTTTCACCAAAAGCGGAGGAACTGTCGCGGACTTCGGGCAGGGCGCACAGGGGCACTTCCCAAAGCGAGCAGAGCTCTTCATCCCAGCGGAGCCGGACGATATCGTAGAGCAGGGTGCGACTGGCATTGGTGGAGTCCGTGGCAAAAACCCGGCCCTGCGTGAGCCGGTAGATCAAGTAGGTGTCGATCGTGCCAATCAGCGCCGAACCGTCGCAGAGTTTCGCCGCGAGTCCGGGCTGATTGCGCACCAGCCACTGGAGTTTGGAGGCGGAGAAGTAGGCGTCGAGTTTCAGTCCGGTCTTGGCGTGGACCAGCGGTTCGCGACCACCGGCGGCATGGGCCACGCAATACTCGTCACCGCGACGGCACTGCCAGACGATGGCGCGGTGCAGCGGACGGCCGGTGCCACGTTCGAAAACGACGATCGTTTCGCGCTGGTTCGTGATGGAGAGGGACGCGATCTCGCCGACCCTGGCGGACTGGCGGTCCAGCAGCGTGCGCAACACGGTGAGTGTGTTTTGCCATATCTCCTCGGCATCGTGCTCGACCCAGCCGGGCTGAGGATAGTGCTGCGCGTGCTCAAGTGCCTCGCGATCGAGCGCACGCCCGTCCTCATCGAAGAGCAGGGCCTTCGTGGCGGAGGTGCTTTGGTCGAGCGCAAGAAAGATGCTCATGGCCGATCGATCTCCGCGGCTTCGCACAGCACCCGGAAGCCAACATAAAAATTCTGGAAGTCCGGCGAGTTGCGGCCGCGAAAGGCGTTCCGGCAATGACGCGGGCCGTAAACGAATGCTCCCCCGCGCAACACCCGCTCCTTCCCGAGGGACGGACCGCGCGGGTCTTCCACGGCCGCGAACGGATATTCGCCAAACCAGTCGCCGCACCATTGCAGGGTGTTGCCCAGCATATCGTAAAGACCCCAGGCATTGGGACGGAAAGTGGCGGCGGGTGAGGTATGGACGAACCCGTCCGACCAGGGGAACCCGGGGAACAGCGCGAAGAGGTTCTCGCTGGTGCGGTCGGAGCCATTCAACCAGCCCGCACCGGCCTTGGGATCGTCGCCCCAAGAATAGGCGGTTCCCACGCCGGCGCGCGCCGCGTATTCCCATTCGGCCTCGGCGGGCAGGCGATAGTTTCGCCCTTCCTTTTCGCTCAGCCAGGCGCAGAAGGCGTCCGCATCGTGCCAGGTGACGCAGACCACCGGATGACTGGCATCCTGGTGGAAGCCGGGGCTTTTCCACGAGCCGCCCTCGATGCGGCTCCATTTTTCACCCGCGACGTCCCAGGCGCCCGTCGCCCAACCCTGTTTTTCCGCCGCGGTCCGATATGCGCTCGCCTTCACGAAATCCGCGAATTGTCCGACGGTAACGTGCGTCACGCCCAACCAAAAGGACCGGGTGAGCGTCACACGATGCGCCGTCTCGTTGGCGTCCCGGCCCGCCTCGGCCTCCGGACTGCCGGCCAGAAACTCCCCGGCCGGAATCCGCCTAAACCTCATTCCCAGACTGTTCGTCCAAACCGTCGACGCCCGCACCGAGGACGGCTCCCGCGGAGGAAG
The DNA here is from genome assembly GCA_903869675.1 of uncultured Verrucomicrobiota bacterium. Taxonomy (GTDB): domain Bacteria; phylum Verrucomicrobiota; class Verrucomicrobiia; order Opitutales; family Opitutaceae; genus IMCC26134_A. Next base: position 69,142 of record CAIQAB010000032.1, read on the forward strand.
ACCGCTCTCCGCATGGCCAGCCGCCAGCCAACCGAGCGCTAGGCTCCACACGAGAAGGGACCGGATTTCACGATCGACGCTCATTTCAAGAGACTGACAGCCGTGGCGGAGAGACCTTCCATGCCGATGCCGTAGTGGCGGAAGAGATCCGCCTGCGCGCCGGTCACGGTGTCCTCGTCGGGAAAGCCGATCATCTTGAAGCGAGGCGCGAGGCCGGCCTGGAGCAGGGTAGAAGCCACGGCCTCCCCCACCCCGCCGGCCACCATATGCTCTTCCACGGTGATGACCGCGCGGCATTCGCGGCCGGCGGCGAGGATGGCGGCGGTGTCGAGCGGCTTGACGGTGTGCAGACTGAGCACCCGGGCGGATATGCCTGCGGCGGCGAGATGCTCGGCCGCGAGCACGGCGTGGACGACGGTCTCGCCGTTGGCGATAAAGGCGACGTCCGTGCCCTTGCGAATCGTGATGGCCTTGCCAGCCTCAAACACCGCGCCGGCGGGCGTCACGTCGAACATGGCGGCCTTGCCGAAACGCACGAAAACCGGGCGCGTGGCCTTGGCGGCGAAGCGGATGGCCTCGCGGGTCTCGAAGTTATCGGCCGGGACGATGATGGTGACGTTGTTGATCGCACGGAGGACGGCGAGGTCGTGCAGCGAGTGATGGGTCGAGCCGAGCGCGCCGTAACTGACGCCCGAGCTGATGCCCACCAACACGGCGGGCACGTTCGAGTAGCAGACGTCATTCTTGATTTGTTCGAGCGAACGGGCGGTGAGGAAACAGGACGGCGAAACGCCAAACGCCTTCTTGCCGCAAGCGGCGAGGCCCGCGGTCACACCGACGAGGTTTTGCTCGGCGATGCCGACCTCGACGATCTGTTTGGGCAACGCCTTGCCGAAGGGGGCGAGTTTGCCGGAACCGCGCGAATCGGAGGTGACGGCGATGATATTGCGGTCGGCGGCGGCGAGGACCTGTAACGTATCGGCGAATTCCTCGAGGTTGGCGCGGCCTTTTTTGAGGCCGAGGTGCTGCAGCATGGCGCTCGCGGCGGGCGAAAACATGGACGGGGCGGGCGCGCTCATGCGGCAGCCTCCCGATATTTTTGCTCGGCGGCGGTAAGCTCGGCGAGGGCCTGGGCAAGCTCGGCATCGCTCGGAACGCCGTGGTGCCACTTGCCGACGTTTTCCATGAAGGAGACGCCCTTGCCCTTCAACGTGTTGGCGAGAATGAAGAGCGGCTTGCCAGCGGGAGGCGGAGTGGTCAGCGCGGCGGTAAGTGCGGCGTAGTCGTGACCGTCAACCATGCGGACTTCCCAACCGAAGGCGCGCCACTTCTCGTCGAGGGGCTCGTTCGACATGACATCTCGGGTGTGACCGGTGATCTGAAGGGTGTTGTGGTCCAGGATCGCAACGAGGTTGTCCAGCTTGTGGTGGGCGGCGGCCATGGCGGCCTCCCAGTTGGAGCCCTCGGCGAGTTCGCCGTCGCCCAGCAGGGTGAATACGCGATTGGTGGCGCCATCCATCTTGGCCGCGAGGGCCATGCCGAGGCAGATGGGCAGGCCGTGACCAAGCGCGCCGGTGTTCATTTCCATACCACGGATTTTCCGGGTGGGGTGGCCGACGTAGTAACTCTGGTAGTGGCAGACCGTGTCGAGGTCGGCGTCGGGGAAATATCCGCGGTCGGACATGACGGCATAGAGCGCCTCGACACAGTGTCCCTTGCTCTGGACATAGCGGTCGCGAAGCGGATCGGCAACCGTGGCGGGCGTGATGTTAAGCACCCGGCCGTAAAGGACGTTGAGGATATCGAGGCAGGAAAGCCCGCCGCCCGTGTGACCGGCGCCGGCGTCGTAAATGAGACGGAGCATGCGCCGGCGCAGCGCGAAGGATTTCAGGACTAGATCGCGATCGGTCATATCATTCCTGAGGCCCCTCGTGGTGGTAAACTTCCCAGCCGAGATACCGCTCGAAAGCCTCGGCGAGGACGCCGGCGGTGCTGGAGGCGTTCATGACAACGTGGTGTTCAAAACCCTCGCGGCAGACGTGGCGCATGAGCTTTTGCAGCTTGGGCACGCGGGCCACGGCACGGTTGCCGAAGGTCTTTAACTCGTCGTTGGTCAGCTCGCCCTGGCCGACATAGGTGCGGATGGCGCCGGCGGCGTCGTCGGTCGTGATGCGGCCGTAGGTGAGCGGCGAGGCAGGCGTGCGGCCATCGAGCGCGCCCCAGGTGTTCTCAACCCCGAGGGTCGAGCCGAGGATGGGGGCGTTGAGGATCTTGATGTCGGGCAGGAAGGATTTGGCCCAGTTGCCGCAGTGAAAGAGCACGCACTTGTCGTCGGCGGCGCCGTAGTTGTTGTTCCAGTCGACCAGCGCGGACGGCGAGTTGGAGGCCAGCTGCATGGCATACATCGTGAGCACGCCGGTGACGTCCACCTCGCAAGCGCTGGGCATGAAGTTTTCGCTCATCATACTCATCGAGGTGCAGACGTTGCAGCCGTGGTTGGCCTGCACGGAGGTCCAGCACTGGATGGCGGTGGCGTCGAGATGGTTGGCGGCGACGAAGTCGTCGAGCACGATGCCGAGGCGGGCCATCTGGGCGAGCTTGGCGGGCGGGACGGCGGTGGCGTTGGCGTAGGCCTTGATCTCGTCGACCTTGGAGACGAGGCGCTTGTCGCTTTCGCCGATCTTCCCGGCGGCGCCGAGGATCTCGGAAAGGTCCACGGTGGTGACGCTGATGCCGTTGCGTTCAAGAATTTTTTCCGAATAGCGAACGGTATTGAAGGCACCGGGACGCGCACCGACGGCGCCGAGGCGCACGCCGCGCAGACCGCGAACCACGCGGCATACGGCGACGAAGTTAAAGAGGTCGGCGCGGAAGGAGGCGTCGAGCGGATGCACGACGTGCTTCGTCGTCAGCGAGTAGGCGATACCCGCTTGGCGGAGATTATTGCAGACGGAGATCTTGCCGCAGAAGGCGTCGCGGCGGCGGATGACGTCGAGCTTGTCGAGCTCGTCGGGGTAGCCTTGGACGAGAACCGGGACGTTGAGACCAGCGATCTTGAGCGTGTCGGCCACGCCCTTCTCGTCGCCGAAGTTGGGCAGGCAAACCAGCACGCCGGCGATCTTGTCGCGATTGCGGCGGAAGAGGTCGGCGCACTTCCGCGCGTCGTTATGCGTCTCGACCCCACCGAGCTTGGTCTCGTTCGGGTCCAGCATGATAGCCTCGATCCCGAGTTCACCGAGCAGTTTGACGATGTCGGCCCGGGCATCAGGAACTAGGCGATCGGGGAAAAAATCCCGGTTGCCAAAGATGACACCGAGGGAGAGTGAGGCAGATTTCATGAAAGAAGCTTACGCTGGAAATAACCGAAAGACACTGAGTTGAGTAAAAGAAGACAGTAACACAATCAGACCGGTTATTCCTCCGTCAATTACCGCGGCATTTGCGGAATCGTAATTTAACTCGAATGAATAACTCGAAGCCAAGCCCAGTGGGCCGAAAATCTTTCGTGCAAACGTTACCGGACAAATAAAAACGTCCGCCGCATGAATCATGCGACGGACGTGAAAAACGAATCTTGAATGCTTGAATTAGCTCTGAGTCTTGCGACGGCGGCGGACGAGGAACCCACCCAAGGCGGCCGCACCCAGCAGAAGACCAGCGGAGGCCGGCTCAGGAACCGCGGCGAAAGTCACATCCAAGCCCGATCCCGTGACAGAGTAGGTTGGAACATAACCCTGCAAGCCCGAGACAAAGGTGGTTGAGATGCTGCCGGCATCGCCGGTGAATGAACCACTGCTAGAGATCAAATGATAGGATGCGCCCGCCTCCAAGGTTTCCGCGGTCAGCGTGTTGAACGAAAAGCTCAAACCACTGAAGGAAACCGCAGAACTGCCGGCATTCAAGAGATCGCTCGTGCCCGCGGCAGTCGCCGCCAAGTCGAAATCGAGCTTGGCGCCAGTAAGGGTGAGCGGACCGGTCGAGAGCGTGCCGGCGACGCCAAAGTTGCCGCGACCGCTGGAATCGGCATCAACCGTGTTCACGCCGGGGGCGAGACGACCGCCGGACGAGACGCTCACGCTGCCGGTGATCGAGCCGGTGCCGGCAAGGGTGGAAAGGTTATTAACCGTGGTCGAGCCGGTGCCCAGCGCCGAACCGGCACCGAAGGTCAAAGAGAGTCCAGAGCCTGCAGCCAGCGGGCCGACAGTGGTGCTGGTCTGCAGGCCACCGACCTTAAACGTGGAGCTATTCGTGATTGATTCAACATAGGCCAATGAGCTCGGAGTTCCCGTAACATAAACAGGCTGCCCCACCTTGAGGTTTGAGGTATTACCAGTGGTAAGCGTAACCGTAGTAACGGCCAACTGGGAGTTAGTTACAGTGGCTACGGTCGCTCCCGTTGTAGATGATTGAGAAACAGCCGCTCCGTTTACAACCAATTTACTGGCATTTACGCCGTCTCCAACCGCGTTATTACCGGAATTAAACTGGGTGTTGCTTAACTTTACCGAGCCGCCGTTGCCTTTTTGGGTAATACCAACCGGTCCGTTCGTGGTGATCGCGGTGGAGTAGGCGTCCGTCCGATTGAAGACCAAGTTGCCCGTAGCGGTGCTGTTAACGATGGGAGCCACACTGTTGGTGGGAACAAGCGATCCGGTCGTGCCATTGTTTCCCAGTTGAACCGTGCCGGTTCCATTGATGCGGATGCCACCTTGGAACGTATTGGTGCCGGTCAGAATCAAGGTGCCGGTGCCATTCATGAAAAGGCCCATGCGAGAATCCGCCGGAACGGTTCCGGAGTTGTCGGCGATATTTGACGCGATGATGGTGGTGCCACCGCCAGTAAAGTCTTTTACGCGATACAGATCGGTGGTGTTAGCGCTGTTCAAATTCATGGCACCGCCAGACGACCCAATCGTGACCGTCTTTCCTGCAGCGGTGATGTTATTTGTGAAAAAAGAAAGGCCCGTGCCGGGACTATTACTTAGATCAATCTTGGTTTGGGCAGCCAAGGTGACACTGTTGGTGCCTTGGAAGGCGATCGGCCGGTTAATGAGGATAGAGTATTTAGTGATCGTGCGGTCAGTGGTTACCGCCTCTAATGTGTTTTGGGCTGAACCCGCTCCAATCGTAAGGGCACTGCTTGCCAGCGGTCCAAACGGCTGGTCGCTGTTTATCTTAAAAACCGTGTTAACATTAGATTGGATACCCAAGACAGTAGCACCTGTGTAGGTGTTGGTTCCATTGATTTGGATCGAACTGAAATTCGTTCCAGGGGCCCCGCTAACGACCGCAAGGCCAGAGCGGGCACCTAGAGTCAGCGCGCCAGCCACCGAACCACCATCAGCAATTGTGCCATTGAGCACTAAATTACTTCCGATAGTTCCTGCATTAGTTGTGCCGGATCGGATGGTGAGAATGACAGAAGCCGTGGATCCAGAGGTGATGTCGACATCACCCAAGGTAACCGTCTTCATACTGGAGTTTTCAATGGCTCGGCTAGCGGCGGTTCCAGCCGGGGTGATCTTTCCAGTGATCGATAACGGGTTGTTTGCAGCGCTAGTTGTTACTGCAGTGGAGGTCCCAAAAAAGAGATTTCCAGACTGGGATATTGGGGCAGAGATAGCGTTCACGGCTCCAACTGTGCCAGCGCTGTTAATATAAGCACCGGTAAGCAAAAGGCTGCCACCAGTGGTGCCGATTGTGGTTCCCAGGGGGGTCGCGTTGGTATCACCAATGGTCAACGCAGTTAGCCCGTTGGCCAGCGTAGATGAAACGTTCACCGCTTGAGATACGCCGCCGAAGTCACCGCTCAAAACAGCCGAATCACCGGCAGCAGAGCCAGGGGTGCCGCCGCCACCCCAAGTGGCGGCCGTATTCCAATCCTGCGCGGTTCCGTTTGGGGTGAGGGTGTATGCGGCGGCGAACGCCGAGGACGTCGAGAGACCGAGGGCGGCGATGGCCGCTAACAGGGTGCGGGTATTGCGTTGGTTTTTCATAGGTAGATTAGAAATTGGGGGTTGCTTAGTGAATGAGTGGCGCTGGAGGCGCACTAGGCGTGGTTTGGACACGCCCAAGAGATAGCGGATAAGGCGGTAAAAGGGGATTACGGGGCGTGAAAAAGGGGATTCGAGGGCTGCGGGGGTGACCAGCGAATCTTGGGTTTGAAGACTGTTGTTTATCCCAAAACCCAGCCGGCACAAGAAAGTAATAATGATTTGCTGCATTTGACGAATAATTATGGGATACTCCCTGTATCCTAAGTTTTAACATGGTCTCCTTTGATCCCAATCGCCCCGATTTCACCCCCTACGGCTTCTCTTGCGTGCGCTGGACGCCCTCGCCGATGAAGCGCCCGGATCACCACGACGAAATCGAGGTAAACGTGCTGACTGAGGGCTGGGTAACCTACCTGCTCGGCGGCAAGAAGGTGCGCATCGAAGGCGGGCAGATGGGCGTTTTTTGGGCGGCGATCCCCCACCAGATTCTGGGCTTCTCCCCTGGAATCAATTACTTCGTGGCCACGATCCCCTTCGCCTGGTTTCTCCAATGCCAATTACCGGATGCATTTGTGCAGCGTCTGCTGCGGGGCGAGGTGGTCTGCCAAAAGCTCGGAGCCAGTCGTATCCGGCACGATCAGGAACTCTTTGCCCAATGGGAAGAGGATCTCGCCGAGCCCAGCGATGAGGTGAGCCGGGTGGTCATGCTGGAAATGGAAGCCCGCCTGCGACGCATGATCAGCGCCCTGCCGGTGGCCCGCGAAACCGCGCGGGCACGCCGTAGTCGCCCCGCCGGGCTGCATGGGAGCGCGCTGAGCAAGGTCGAGCAAATGGCCTGCCTGATCGCCCGCCGTTATACCGAGCAACTCACCGCCGCCGAAATCGGCCGCGAAATGGGGCTCCATCCCAACTATGCGATGGGGCTGTTCAAAAAAGCCTTCGGCACCACGCTTATCGAATACCTGACTCACCATCGGGTTTCCCACGCCCAACGTCTCCTCGCCACCACCGACGAGAAGATCGTCGACGTGGCATTTGGCTCGGGGTTCAACTCAATCAGTCGTTTTAACGAAGCCTTCCGTCGTTCCTGCGGCTGCACCCCGCGAGCCTACCGGTTGCAACACGCCGCCAAACCGTGAGGCAGCACGTGGTCGGGGCAATTATCCCCGGCTTGGCTTCAACTGACCACGGGACTTGCCCCCGACGGCTACACGCTCAGAGTCTTCACCCTTAACCGCTTCCCACTTGTCCGACGCCACCGCTCCCTTTGATTCCATTGAAGACGCCATCGCGGCCATCGCCGCCGGCCAGCCCATCATCGTCTCCGACGATGAGGATCGTGAAAACGAGGGCGACCTGATCATGGCGGCCTCCAAGGCCACGCCCGAGACGATCAATCTGATGATACGCCATGGCAGCGGCATCGTCTGCGTCCCTATGCTCGGCGCGCAGCTCGACCGCCTCGGCCTCGGGCCCATGGTGGCGCGCAACCGCGAAGTGCAACGCACCGACTTCGCCGTCACGGTGGACGCCGCCGAAGGCATCAGCACGGGCGTGAGCGCCTACGACCGCACCGTGGCGATCAAGATCCTGGCCAATCCCGAGTCCCGCGCCGACCAACTGGTGCAACCCGGCCACGTTTTCCCGCTCCGCGCCCGGGCCGGCGGCGTGCTGGAACGAGCGGGCCACACCGAGGCGGCGGTGGATCTGTGCCTGCTCGCCGGCCTAGAGCCGTGCGGCATCCTTTGCGAATTGGTCAACGACGACGGCACGATGCAGCGCCTGCCGCAGCTCCAGGAGTTTAAGCATCGCTTCGGTCTGAAGATGATCTCCATCGAGCAACTCATCGCCCATCGTCTACGGCAGGACAAACTGGTGGAGAAAATCACCGAGCGCCCACTCGCCACCGCGCACGGCACCTTTACCGTCCACGTCTTCCGTAGCCGTCTCGACAAGCGCCACCACCTGGCTCTCACCCTCGGGGAACCCGCCGCGCACGAGCCGGCTCTGGTGCGGGTTCACAGCGCCAACGTGCTCACCGACGTATTCCACGGCGGCGAACAAGGCCCGACGCTCGGCGCCATCGAAGCCAGCCTGCGCGCCATCGCCGCCGACGGCTGCGGCGTGGTGCTCTACATGGAACCCTCCAACCCCGGAGAAACTCTGCTCCGACGTCTCGGCGCGGCCGCAGCCAAGCCAGCCAGCAACGCCGAGACCGGACCAGCCATGGATCTGCGCGACTACGGGCTGGGGGCACAGATCCTCAGCGCACTCGGCCTCAAAAAAATCCGCCTGCTCACCCGCCAGCCCCGCAAAGTCGTGGGCCTAGAGGCCTACGGGATCGAACTGGTTGAGCAAATCGAGCTGAAGGGCTGAGCGGACTGGAAGAAAATCGGGCAGCTCCCCCGGTTTCCCCCCGCTCCTAAACGCCTAGTCGGAGCGCAGCGACTCGATCTGGATACCGGACGTCACAGGTGGCGCCACCGTCACCGTGTAGTCACCCGCATTCATGCCGATACCCTCGATGCGGACCTCGGCGCTGACGTCCCCGATCGTGGGCCGGAAACGCAGGATGCGCAGGTCCATGACCGTGCCGTCGCCAGCATTCACGCGGAACTCGGCATCGGCGGCCGCGCCCGGATTGGTGTAGCGACAAATGAAATCATGACTCCCGCCCAATCCGAGCGCGATAGGCCAAGTTAAGCTCGCACCGCTGCGTTTCGCGAGCGCGACCGGATAAACTTGGCCCGTGGGCACCGCACCGCCGGGCGAGGAATCGAGCGAGGCGACAGGGCGAACCCGTGTGATCTTTTGGGGCACCGGAGGACGCACCGTCGGATCAAGCGAGGCGATCGCCACGGCACTGATTACCGCCTGATAAGACGAAACCCTGGGGAAGCTGATAACAAGCCGCCCTGCATACGCCTGCGCCGTGACGATCTTTTTTACTGCGGAACAGTAGCCCGCCTCGCGCCAGAGATCGATATCGCGTAGAGCGGTCTCGCCGTTCACCGCGACATCAAACAAACGCCAGCCCGTAGCGTCTCCGCCGCCACGCCCATACCAAGGCTCGGCAAAATAAAGTTCGATCCGGTAGCTGCCAACCGGCACCGCGAATTCGAAACGCAGTTGCTCACGACCATAACGGAACGTTTGAAAAAGCGCCTGATCAGCAGTGCCGCGCACCGGTTCGTGAAGATCGCGCTGACTGCCAAAACGCGGCGGCAGCCCCCCGTAGCCGGCCGCCCAAGAATGCGTGCCCCAAGTGTCGCCGGGCGCTAGGTCGCGGTCGGCGAACCAAGTCTGGCCATGGGAATCGGTGTAGTCGGGACCGCCACAATTCACGCGATAGAGGTAATTCCAGCCCGGCTCACCCGCCGTGGTGACCGTGGCGGGGCCGTTGAGTCGCCCGCGCCCCGCAGCCTCGGGCAGGTGATTGAGCACGATGGCGTCGCGCGCGACCGAGCGACCCGCCACCCGACCCTCGGCGTAGAGCACATTGGTCGCGATCTCGACCTCGTCCCAGCGGAACGGAACGCCTGGGCCGCCATTTCGCTTCACCCCGAGGGAACGCACACCGGCATCGTTAAATAGTTCGACCTCGTCGCAGTTGGAATAGACTTCGAGGCCGCTCTTCACACCCGGGGTTTCCCAGCGGTCGGGCCAGTTGTGCGACACGATATAAACCATCGGATCTTTCTTCGGGGCATAGCTGGCGCGATAGAGGAAAAACGCATCGGTCGGCTCCCCCCAAAGCGTGAGCAGCCCCTTGTTATTGGCGGGGCCAAGACGATCGAGCGGATCCCATCCGTCGCTTCCCTGCTGGCCGCGCGAGCCGATGGCGCGTCCGGGATTCTCGTGGGTCGCGAAGAGCCAGTGAAAATGCCCCGGCACCTCAGAGCGCACCGACTCGGCGAGGCGGATTTTCTGGGCCATGATGGCATCGCTCCGCGACTCGCTGCGAATGCCGTCCATGCTGAACCCACCCTCGCTGTGCAAACCGAGGCTGCGCCATGCGCCGTATTCACCGACGAGACGCTGACGGCGAAGATCATCGGCGTAGGCCGCGGGATCGCCGCCGTAGGTGCCGGTCCAGTTCTGCGGCACATTCCAGTCGGTGCCTTTGCCGCTGTTGCAGGTGGTGACAAGGCGCTGCGAGGATGCCGTAGGGTCGAGTTCGCGGATGAGCGCGGCGCATTCCGCAGCGAAATCCGCCGGCAGCTTGCTCTCATTGGCGAGCCCCCAGAGGACGAGCGAGGGGCTGTTGCGCCGCTCGATCACCCACTCGCGCAACAAGGTTTTAAACGTCGCCCGAAATTCCGGTGTATCAAACCAGATTTGTGCGGCGAACTGCGGCCACCAGAGCAGGCCCTCGCGATCCCAGCAGCCTTGATAGCGAAGATTGTGAGGCTGGTGGGCGTCGCGGAAGGCATTGAAGCCCGCAGCCTGGATCTGGCGGACGCGGGCACGGATTTGTTCCTCCGCGAATGCATGGCTCGCACCCAGCTGGTGCTCGTATTCGCAAGTGCCGTTGATGAAAACCGGCGAGCCGTTGAGCAGAAACGGCGCGCTCGCCGGCGCGGCGAGATCGGGCCAGTGGATGGTGCGGACACCAAAGCTCGTTGTGACACGGTCCAACACTCGCTCACCTTCACGAATCGTAGTCTCTAGGGTGTAGAGCGAAGGCGAGGTCAGCGACCAGAGAGACACCTTGGGCAAAACGACCGCACAACCGGCGGTCGAAGTGCCGGCGGCAATATAACCCTCGGTATGCAACGTCGCGACCTCGCGGCCGGCCGGATCTAAAAATCGCGAATCCAGAGCGAGCGGCCGACCTGCACCATGGTTGACCAGTTCAGCGGTGAAATGCACTGTCGCCTGCGTTGCGTTGGCGTCGGCGTCATTCCAGACGTGAAGCCCAAACGGCGCCACCCGCACTTGCTCCGTGGTGACCAACGTCACCGGGCGAAATATCCCCATCGGCTGGCTGCCCTCCGAAAACCCCGGCGCCGTCGAACAACCGCCGCACACCCAGGGCAGATCGGTGATGCCCGCCGGATGATCGGCCCGCACCGCGAGCAGGTTGGCCTCGCCGGCTTTTACGAGGTCGGTGACGTCGAGGGTGAAGGTGGTGCGTCCGCCCGCATGCGTTCCGGCCGGGTGGCCGTTGACCCAGACGGTCGCGTAGGAACCAACGCCTTCGAAATAGAGATAAACGCGACGTCCGCGCTCGGCGGCGTCCACCGTGAACTCGCGCCGATACCATGCAGTGCCGTGGCGGTTGCCATGGACAAGGCGGCGCAGGCCGGCGTAGTCATCCCAATTGTGAGGCACGTCCACGCGCGACCAGGAGGCCGTATCGAACGCGGGTTGCGCAAAGGCATCGCTCTTCGCCGGATCGTAATCACCGGCCACCGTGAGCCAGCCACCGTTGAGGCTCGTCTCGCGACGAGGGTTCTCCGACGCGAGCGCCGCGGTAACACAGGCCGCCATAAACCAGAAGAGGCCAAGAAAACGGCGGAGTTTCACGGCAGATCGAGCAGGCGGATGACGAGCGAGCCTTTTACCGGACCGGTGATATTCTGCGGCTGACCCTGAGGACCGAGCGCGGCGGGCAGGGACATCTTGGTGCCGATACCTGGAATCACCTGATACACGCCGAGGCCAAGGCGAGGCAGCGCGAGCACGGGGTTGTTCTTGCCGTCGCGCGGCGAATAAACGCCGGCGTAGGGCTGGCCGCCGTCGTTGATGAAGGCGAAGCGCCCTTCGGTGGTCGAGAAGGCCATCCACTCCCAGCCGGAGAACCAGCCTTTGAACTCGGGATAAGCCCAGCTGATGCCGGGGATCGGGTCATTGTAATCGTTTTCCCAACGGGCGAGCTGCACACCGCGCAGGCGATTGGCCCAGACCCGGTAAGGACCGCCGCCGAGCCACTCCTTCGATTTCATCTTTTCCTCCGGGTAATCGAAATCGACGCCGAGGATGTCCACCAAACCGGGGCCGTTGAACTCATAATCGAGCTTCACATCGCCGTCGGGCGTCACCGTCCAGCGAACCTGCCGGAAGGCGCCATCGTAGCTCGCGGTGGCAACGACCGCGTCGCCCTCGCAGCGGGTGTCGAGCGACAGAAGTTTTCCGGGTGGCATCACGATCGGGACCATGCTGCGCGCCACACGCCGGTAGGCGGTCAACCGCGGCCCCTTCGATAGAGAGATGGCGCGACCGTCACGCTCCAGCCCGGCAAGCAGTCCGGTGGCTTTGCTGATACGGGCGGTGTTGCGTCCGGAGGTGAGGACGACCTCGCCGCCCTCATCGGTGAGTGCAACTGCCTCGGTGAGCGCAACCGCGTTCCCGATCGCCGCCGCGCCGTGTTTCCAACGCCAGCTCCAGGTCCAAATCTCACGTTGCCGCGAATCGAGCGCCGCGAGGTAAAGCACGTCCGACTCGCGCCAATCGGCAGGAAGCGGAATCTTCAACTCGCCGTCCGTGCGCGGCGCGAGGTCGGGCCCTTGAAACCGCCCATGCGCCAGCAGCGTGCGGTGGTGGAGCAGCGCGCCGGGCGGCGCAAATTGCATTAAGCGCCACTCGAAGGTGACGACCGCGAGACTGACGTGATCGTAACGGTTGCGCACCGGCAGCGTGCCGGTGAAGTCGTCCGCCAGCTGACGCAAGGGCACCTGCACCGGCGACCAGATGTCGCGCACGGCGTTGAAGCTGCCTTCCTTTTCGCCGTGGGGGCCGACGAGACCGTCCGGCGCCAGGTCACGACGCGCATCGAGGCGGCCGCCCTCGTCTGTGCGCGCCACCGCTTCGTCGGCCAACCCCCACAGGAAACCACCGGCGGCGTGTGGCTTCTCGCCCATCAGAGCCCAGTAATCTTCGAGGCCGGCACCCATGCCGCCATCGAACAAGCCGTGGAGAAACTCCGTCGGCATAAAAATATCGGGGCCTTCGACATACTTCAGCGTGTCGGCGTATTCCCGGTAGTGGTAAGTGTTCATGTTGCGGAATGACAGCGCCCACGGATGCAGGACGGGGCGCGCCTGCGGATCGTGTTTGGCAAACTCGTCGTCGTTCTCGGCGTTCTCGCCACCTTCGTTGCCGTTGTCCCAAAACAGAATGCTCGGGTGGTTCACGTCGCGCGCGATCATCTGCCCGATCAGACGCCTTCCGGTCGGGGTATCGTAACAGCCCTGCCAGCCGGCGAGCTCGTCGAGCACGTAGAGTCCGGCCTCGTCGCAAAGATCAAGAAACTCGGCGTCGGGCGGATAGTGCGACATGCGCACTGCGTTCATGTTAGCCTCCTTCAGCAGGCGGATGTCCTCGCGGTTGGCCGCGAGCGAAAGCGTGCGGCCGGTCTCGGGTCGGAAGCTGTGGCGGCAGATGCCCTTCAGCGTGATCTTGCGGCCGTTCACATAAAGACCGTCGCCCTTTCGCAGCTCGAAAGTGCGAAAGCCGAAGCGCTGCGTCAGCGTGTGCGTCACCGCTCCGCCCGCGCCCGCCCGCAGGGTAAACTCGGCGAGATAAAGATTCGGCGTCTCAGCACTCCAGGTGGCGGGCGCCTGCACTTGCAAACGCAAGGTCACGGGCTCCGTGGCGCGCTGGCCAACCGGTGCGCCGGCCAGAATTACGGGCGGCCCGACCGGTTCGCCGACGAGCGTCTTGATCTGCACGCCTACCTCGGAGTCGGCGGGCAAGGCGCCGCCGAGGAAAACATCCGCCCGAAACGCGCCGTCCGCCCGCGCATCAATCGCCACCCGGTCAATGAACCGCGCCGGCAGCGCCTCGAGGCGCACTGGGCGAAATATACCGCCAAAGTTCCAATAATCCCCGATGCGCTCGGCGGTGTTCACACTGGCGTTGGCGGAACGCTTACTGACGGTGACTTCGAGTAGATTCGAGGCGTCGAAGCGCAGACGCTCCGTAATGTCATAGTTAAACCGGTAAAATCCCCCCTGATGAATCGGGCCGACTGACTGGCCGTTAAGTTTTACCTCGGCGTCGGTAAGCACACCGTCGAAAACTAGCCTTACCACCCGCCCGCGCCACTCCGCCGGCACCGTGAACTCACGACGATAAAGCCCCTGCTCGGACGGCGCGGGAGGCATCAGCGGCATGCGTTTGCTGGGCCGGAGTTCAACGCCGTAGTCGTAGGCCCCGAAGCCTTGCGGCTCCCAGCAGGACGGCACAGGGATTTTAGTCCAAACTCCGCTGTTGCGACCGGCGGTGCAGCAAAAATCCCAAAGCTGGGCATCGTCGCTGCCGCGTCCGGACAGATAGCGTTCGTCGGTGGAGTTGCCAAAAAGCGACACCACGTTCGCCAAAAAAAACAAGATGAGAAATCTTAGCATAGGACAGAAGGGTAAAAGAAAGTTTAGTCGTAAGGGACCGAGGCTGAGTCGCAGCGGGTGGTGAGTAGGATTTAACGGCGCACATGCCGCCGGAGCCCTAACCAGCCGCACCACGCTGACGCACCGCCTCGAAGAGCGTGATGATCGTGGCCATAGCGACGTTGAGCGAATCCGCCTGCCCGGCCATCGGTATGCGCACGCACTCATCTGCCTCACGCAGCCAAAAATCACTCAATCCATACTGCTCGCTGCCCATTACAATAGCCAGCGGCCCACGCAAATCGGCAACGGTGTGAAGTTTCGTCGCGGACGGCGTCGTCGCCACCGCCCGGATGTTGCGAGCGCGCAACCAGGCCCGCACCTCGTCGCTCCCGGCCACGATCACCGGCACCGAGAACAGCACGCCCGTCGAAGCGCGCACGACGTTGGGGTTAAAAAGGTCCGTCACCGGATCGCAGACGATCAATGCATCCACGCCAGCTGCATCCGCACTACGCAAGATGGTGCCGAGATTACCCGGCTTTTCAATCGCCTCCACCACCAAAAGAAAGGAGGCAGACGGAGAAACTTTGTTTTTTCTCGCGAGCAAAGCGTCCAAGTCCGCCAGAGTCCGTCGCCACTGGGGCGCCACTGCAAGCAAGCCATCCGGTCGCTCCCGGTAGGCGACCTTCGCAAACGCATCCCGGTTCAACTGAAACACCTTCGCGCCTGCGGCCTGCGCCTCGGCGATGAGCACGGGCTCGTTGCCTTGATCTCCGGGATACCACTCCGGGCAGATGTAGAGCTCGGTCAGCGTGACGCCTTTTTCCAGCGCCCGGCGGATCTGGCGGTAACCCTCGACCAAAAAGACCCCCGCCTCGTCACGCGGACGACGGTCGCGCAGCTTTACTAGCTGCTTTACGCGGGGGTTTTGGAGACTGGTGATGTGTTCGACGGCGTTGACCACGGCACCGACAAAACACACCGAAGCGGCGCGAAAGACAAAATCCTTTTACTCTCCGTTCGGTTCGCGTGTTCTCTCCCTTCGCCGTGGCCAAGCCCAAAAAGAAATTCAACGCCGATCCCTTCCCCTACCACGCCGTGCTGGAACTGGAGATCGCCACGCTCACTAACCTCGGCGTCGGTCTCGCCCGCGTGCCCCGCCCCGCCGAGCCCGGCGCGCGCTGGGTGGTGATGGTGCCCTTCACCCTCCCCGGCGAACGCGTCCGGGCCCGCATTTTCCGCAACCACAAGAACTACTCCGAGGCGGACTTGGTTGAAGTCCTCGCCCCCTCGCCCGAGCGCATCCAGCCAGTATGCCCCCTTTTTGGCAGTTGCGGCGGTTGCCAATACCAGAACCTCGCCTACGAAGCGCAACTCGCCTGGAAACGCCGGCAGGTGGAGGAACTCCTGCTGCATATGGCCGGGCTCGAATTCCCCGTCGCCCCCGTGATCGGCTCCCCCGCCCAATACGGTTATCGATCGAAGATCACCCCTCACTTCAACGCCCCCCGCTCCGCCGCCGAGGCGGCCGAGATGCCCATCGGCTTTCTACGCCAAGGCACCCGCTTCGATATCCTCGACGTCCCCGCCTGCCCCATCGCCACCGGGCCGATCAATAACCGGCTAACGGAAAGCCGCGAGCACGTGCGGTCGCGCGCCGCCGAGGGCGCCTATGCGCGTGGCGGCACCTTGCTGCTGCGTGACGCCTCCGGTCAGGTGACGACCAACTACGACGACATTGTCACGGAGACCGTGGGAAACCTAAAACTGCGTTTCCTGGCCCGCGATTTTTTCCAGAACAACCCCTTCATCCTGCCGACCTTCACCGGCTACGCCCGCCAACAGGCCGCCGGCACCGGCGCACGCTTCCTCGTGGATGCCTACTGCGGCAGCGGCCTCTTCGCCCTTACCTGCGCGCCCGCCTTCGAGCGGGTTGCCGGCATCGAGATCAGCGAAAGCAGCATCATTTTCGCCAAGCAAAACGCCGAGGCCAATGGGCTGGGGAATGTAAACTTCCAAGCTGGAGACGCCGCCGCGATTTTTGCCGGGCTGACTTTTCCCGCCAGCGATACGGTCGTGCTGATCGACCCCCCTCGCAAAGGATGCGACGAGGCCTTCCTGACGCAGCTTTTCGCGTATGGACCGCGCGCCGTGATCTACATCTCCTGCGACCCGGCCACCCAGATGCGCGACCTCCGCGCCTTCACCGCCGCCGGTTATGCACTGACGGCGGTGCAACCTTTCGACCTCTTCCCTCAAACCCGCCACCTGGAATGTGTAGTTACTCTGCGGAAAACGTAACGAACTATAAAGTAGACCCGGCCTTGGGCCAACGGGCAACGCCTTGATTAACACATGCCGGAATAATGACGCCTACCGCGCCACTTTCTATTGCAGAGAAAAGGATCGGTCCAATTTCTCCTTGGAGACAGTGTAATCAGTATCAACCAGACTCAGGCCGGTGACATGCCCATCGAGATATAGTGCAAGAGAAGTGCCGCCATGCCGCACATACCCGTCTTCCTGCTGCATGGAGCGAACCCCGTTTGAAGCCTCAAGCGCGCTCTTCACGCCACTAGTCGCAACATCAACCCGATTCGAACCGTTCTTAACTTCAATCATCAGGACTAATTTAGAGGGCGATGAAACTTCCGTAAGCGAATAATACTTGGGCACTGAAACTCCAAATAATATAATCGCTGGCTTGGTGGAACTCACGCCACTGGGAACGACAAATGCATACTGAGGCGCGGTAAGGGTGGCACCACCATTGATTCCAGTGGGGCAGCCCCAAAATGCCCTAGTAGCATATTTATTATCAGTAGTTTTGCCACTGGTATCCTCCACCACGGTGTTGCCGCCGCTGTTGAAATAGGTGTCTAAGATATAACTTCCGGTGCCGGTGGAGTCCTTGGCGAAATCCAATATAACCTTGGATTTCGCATCGTTAGCCTGCAAGGCGATGGCGCTGCCCCATTGCCGCATCCGCGAAACACACTGCGCCTTTTTAGCCGTGCGCTTCACTTTGCCCACCGTCGGGATGATGATCGCGGCAAGGATGCCAATAATCGCAATCACCGTGAGAAGCTCAATCAGGGTAAAAGCATTGCGGCGGGATCGCATGGGGAAAAGACCGGAGGGAATACGCATAACGTGTAGGGACGATTGTCCTAAGGGATTTAAAAGTTTTGGGGATAAAGGTGCGGGACAAACTGAGATGATATCTTGTTCTGGGAGACCATGTATTCCACAATAAAATGGTCAACCGTTTCCTCGGGGCATAGCCGTCCCTGAGTGGTAATCGCGTAGCACAATGCTTAGGATCCTGCAGAAAGTTTCTTGAAACGCGTGAATTTGAGATATACTTCAGAATTGAAATCAGGACTTTCGCCAGCTGGACGCGACCGAATCTTTGGACCGGGTCTTGGGTTGCCAGTGCAAGTATCGCAATCTCGTATAACCAACGGAAATTCGGTGGCCCCCGCCCCAGAAACCCTGAAAGGGAGTCGATAGTATAAATATTAAACCAGGCCGTGCCTAGTGCAAAGCAAGGGAGGACTTGATCCTGCCCTGGCGAAGCACCAAATGTGAAATCGGGCCTTTAGCATTTTATATCCAGTTTTTTAAATGCTTATTTTATATTTTATACAGTTAAATGTAAAATCATAATATCGGAGGCGAATGCAGAAAGCCGCGATATAGCTTATCTGGAGGATGTGTGCGGCGGGCCAGGCAGTAGATCCTTATACGCAGGCTCAAGGCCGGCGGCCTGTCTTATGGCATCGTCCACAAATGGACCGTTATTTTCCCAGATCACGCCGAAACCCTTGGTGTTAAACAGGCGCTGTTCGGTTGCAGTCCAATTGTCGCGCACCGTGATATAGGATGAGCCTTCGTCTAAGTAAAGATGCCCCCAGTGGGGTTTTTCGGCATAGGAATTCAGCGTTACTTCTCCGACTGCGTTTTCAGTAATTTTAGTGCCTGGTGACGCGGAAAGATGATAGATACCGCCAAAATCGTAGAGGGTCTTGCCGTAACGAGTGATGCGATTAGCATGAATCAGGTTGTCCCGTTGCGCGGTGCTTAGGTATGTCCAGCCCCAGCCTAGGCTGATGCCTGAATAAGGCAACTCGCTCAGATCGTTGTGCTCGATGGACGATTCGCGGATATAGCCGGCGGCGATGCCAACACAACCCCAGTCCTCGTTGGCGCAGTCGGTGATCAGATTGTTAGCTATGCGCAAGCGCGCGGAGACCTCGCGATCGTCGGCAGGATTATACGGCAAGTGGGTCTCGCTCCCGCCGTCTTGGAACTTGCCGAGTTGGAGGGCGTTGCCGGCGATATCCTGAAAAACGCAGCCCTCCACCGTTAGATTGCGAAGACCGTGTTCCGCATCGAGTCCGGCGGAGGCCAAATGCTCGAAGTGACAACGCTCAAACCGGACATCCTGCGCCGCCCAGACGCGAACCGCGCCCGGCGGTCGGCCGAGCCAGGCCTGGTTTTCGAGACCCTTTTTCTCGGGCGTGCCCGGAGGAAGCATCTTATAAGCCTCGGTCATATAAAAGCCGGCCTGATGAGGCACGTGGCCAAACAACGCGGGCCGCATCCACGCCGTATGGGCGAAGCTCAAGCCCTTGAATTCCACATGGTGAATAGGCCGATCCAGCGTGCCGGAGAGATCGAGTAAGGTCTCCTGCGCCGGCACGATGGCGTTGGCGGGAGACATATCTTCACCGGGTCGGGGCCAATAATAGATGCGCCGCGCTGTAACATCATGGAACCACTCGCCGGGGGTATCCAGCAGGCAAAGTGCGTTTTGCAGAAAAAACGGCGCGCGGTAGCCCTCGGTCATGATCGGCGCGGGCCAGGGGTGTTCAAACTGGACCCTGCTCTCGGGCTGTTGAAAACGCACCCGGACGCTCTCGGCCTGCAACGTAAATTCACGAATGCGCAACAGTGCGATTTCCCATTGCTGGTAAATGACCATCTCCAAGCCGTTTAGATCACCGGCCAAACCGCCTTGGGCGGGGACCAAAGCGGTCTCGGTGCTTTTATCCCAAGCCAGCAACCGCTCCATCTCACCGGCATTGGGCGTGCGGGCGCGGACGCACTTTTGGCCGTTGATCCAGAGTTGCCGGAACTCCCTCACACGACCGCCTACGATCGGGGCCTCAGCTACCCAGACTGCTCCGAGGGCCGCGCTTGGAAGGCCCGGAACCGGCGCATCCAGTTTTGACCAAGCGGAAATGCCCATGCCGCCCTGTAGCACCGCGTTCTCACCGGCGGCGGCTTCAAAAACGGTTGGGCTCTCGGCCGTGCCGGAATCCTCCGAGCGAATGCACCATGCTGAATCGAGGGCATAATCACCTCCACGCAGGATTATTCGCACGGGCTCGTTCAGCGGAGAAAGCGCAAGCCGACGCAATTCTCTGGCGCGGCGCTGGGCGCCGGTTAGCGAAAGCGGATCCCCGGGGGTGCCATCGGCTCTGTCGCTGCCATTCGGGGCGACCCAAAACTCGGCCGCATGGGCAGACAAGCATAGCCCGGCAAACAAGCAGATGGCGGTGAGCACCCGGGGGGAAAGGCTCATTTTCATCGCGGAAGGGATGATCGCGGCGCCAATGGATGGGAAGGATTTTTCGAACAAAGCTTAGTATAAAGGTGATTTTGGTCGGCAAATGGCTAGCTTTGTTTATATCGTCATAGCTTATAGTAAGCTGGCATCTCATCCGTCGGTTGTCGGCGTTATGCCCCCTGATTTCTACCCCATGAAAAAACTCGGTTTGGGCGTTCTCGGACTCGGCGAAGGCCGCAGCATCGTATCTGGCGCGCTTAGCAGCGCGGCTTGGCACGTGGTGTCCTTGTGTGACGTGAACGAGCAACTGGGCCGCGAGCGACTCGCCGAGTTCAGTCTGCCTTCTAAGGCCTTCACCAAAAATTATGACGACATGCTCGCCGATCCGAGCATTGACGCCATCGGCATATACACGCCGGACCATTTGCATGCGGAACACGTGATTCGCGCTCTCGAGGCCGGCAAACACGTGATCTGCACCAAGCCCTTCATTGACAGCCTAGCCTCGGCCAAAAAGGTGCTCGCGGCAGTGAAAAAGAGCGGGCGTCACGTGATGGTTGGCCAGAGCTCACGCCACTTCGCGCCCTTCGCCCGCCAGCGCGAACACTTTGAAGAAGGGATCCTGGGCGAACTTTTCTGCGTCGAGGCCAGCTATAACGCCGATCACCGCTGGTTCCTCGCGAAGCCCTGGGCCCGAAAGGCGGAGTTCAAGTGGCTCTATGGCGGACTTAGCCACCCGGTGGATTTCGTCCGCTGGTATTTGCCGCGCATCACCGAGGTCTCCGGTTACGCCTTGCTCAGCCCAAATGGGAAAAAACACGGTCTGGTTCATGCCGACACATTTCAGTTCGTCATGCGCGATGCCGAGGGGCGGGTGGCACGAGTCAGCGGCGCCTACTCCGGTCCGGTGGTGCCCAATGTGCGTGACAGCAATATGAGCTGCGTGCTGCGCGGAACCAAGGGCGCCAGCCAAGGGGATTACTACGACCTCCGCTATGCCTGGAAAACCGACACGCGATCGGCGCTGGAGACCTTCGAAGACCGGGACGCTCATTTTTTCCGTTTCGGGGGGCACTCCCATCATGCAGGGGAATACCAAAACTACCTCGACTATTTCGCGCGCTGCCTGGCCAGAGGCACCGCACCAAAACCGGATGCTACCGAAGGCATCGTTACCGTGGCGCTCATGCAGGCGATGGATGAGGCCGCCGCCACCGGTCAACCGGTCAAAGTCCGCGAAATGCTCGCACGATATAAATTGGCAGGTCTCTTCCCCGCCTGAGGCGACGCTTACCTGACAATCCCGCCCCATGAATAAAACCTCCACCACCGTCCGCCTGAGCTACGCCGCCAGCGATGTCGCCGGCCAGATGCTCTTCTGCTGGATCATGTGGTATCTGCCTTTTTACCTCACCGATACAGTTCGCATCTCGGCGGCAGCCGTGGGCACAATCCTGCTCGCGGCACGATGGATTGATGCGATTGATGCCCCGATCTGGGGACTTGTTTTTGACCGCACAAGCAGTCGCTGGGGCAAGAGCCGGCCGTGGTTTCTCTGGCTTTGCGGCCCATTCGCGCTTTTTGGGGTGCTCTCCTTTCTAACCCCTGATCTGGGCTACGGCGCCAAGATCGCCTACGCCGCCATCACCTACATCGGCTGCAATATCCTCTACACCGGCATCAATACCCCGGTTACCTCCATCTTATCCGCGCTCACGCCCGATCCGGCGGAGCGCGTCACATTGACCACTTTCCGGATGTTCGGCTCGAAACTCGGAGTGCTGTTGGTGAATCTAACGGGCTTGGAACTCGTGCGCCTGCTCGGCGGAGGCGACGATCGGCGCGGATTCATGATGGCGGTGCCGATCTTTGCGGTGCTGTCCGTGGGCTTGTTCCTGTTCGCCTTCCGGAACCTGAGGGAGACCGTGCCGGTTGAGACCAAACCGATGTCTCTGCGAGGTGGCTTGGGTGCTTTGCGCGGCAACTGGCCCTGGTTTATCATCTTTACTAGTAGCTTGTTTTTCTGGGTGGGCTTTATCGCCAGAGTAACCGTTGCGCCGCACTTTTTTGAATACGTGCTCCATCGCCCCGATCTACTGAAGCTGGCCAACAGTCTGGACTTCGCTTCGCTCGCCAGCGCCTTGCTATTACCTTGGTTTTGCCGACACGTTTCCAAGGGCACGGTATGGGCACTGGGCCTGACCGGCATGGCCTTGGGCCAATTTATTGTGTGGCTGGGACTGAGTGGAGCGGAGCCATCTGTAAGATTAGTAATGAGCGGTTGGACGGTGTGTTTCATCGCCAGCGGAGCAGCTATGGCCATGCCGTTCTCGGTGCTCTCCGAGAGCGTCGATTACGGGGAATGGAAAACTGGCGTGCGGGCCGCCGGGTTGCTGACCGCAGTCGGTGCCGCCTTCTGCCTCAAAGCCGGCGCCGGTCTGGGCGGGGCAATTCCGATGTGGCTGCTGGATGCCTCCGGCTATGTGCCAAAGCACGAACAAACTCCCGCCGCACTTAAAGCCATCATTACAGGTGTTCTTTGGCTGCCAGCCGTCTGCTTTGTCCTTAGTTTGATTCCGGTTCTGTTTTACCGGCGCTTTGAGGCCATGGAACCACGGATTCGAGCAGAGCTGGCGCAACGTCGAGCCACCTCCACATGAAGCGCTCGGCTTGGCTTATCTGCCTACTCGGGCTGGGATTATCGGCCTCGTCGGCGGAAATCCCCCGCTTCCGGGTCGCGGTATGCGACTGGATGATTCTCAAACGCCAGAAAATCGGCGCGTTCCAACTCGCGAAAGACATCGGTGCGGACGGGGTGGAAGTGGATATGGGGGGGTTGGGCGACCGACCTACTTTTGATAGCAAACTCAGCGATCCCGTTGCGCGCGGGCAGTTTCTCGCCAAGGCTCAGGAGCTCGGCCTAGGCATCTCTTCGATCGCGATGTCGGGGTTTTACGCGCAATCCTTTGCCGAGCGCGAAGGCGTTGACCGTATGGTGCAAGACGCGATCGACACCGCGAAAGCCATGGGCGTTGCCGTTCTCTATCTCCCGCTCGGAGTGCGCGGCGACCTCGCGAAGCACCCCGAACTGCGCCCAGCCATTGTCACGCGCCTCAAAGCTGCTGGCCGACAAGCCGTGGAGTCAGACGTAATCATCGGCATCGAGACCTCACTTGATGCGAAGGCAGAGTCGGCATTGCTCGAAGAAATCGGTTCTACTGCAGTGAAGAGCTACTTTAATTTTGCCAATGCGCTCCAAAACGGGCGCGACATTTGTAGCGAGATCACAACCCTGGGCCGGGATCGTATCGTGCAGATTCACGCCTCCAACAGCGACGGCGCCTGGCTGCAAAACGACCCGCAGGTGGACTTACCCAAAATCAAGACGACCCTCGAAGCCATTCGCTGGAGCGGTTGGCTGGTCATCGAGCGCTCCAGGGATGCAGCCCGTGCGCATGAAGTGTTATTCAACTTCAGAGCGAACACTGCGTATTTAAAACAAATCTTCGAAACAGAAAAACCTGCAATAATCCAGAACCACGAATAACTTCCAAGCCAGGTCTTGGGAGGGGAGTGGCGCCCGTAATGCCTCGCCGCCATTGAATTACCCGTTTTATGCCCCTGTATTCGCTTCGTCTACTTTACGTTCTGCTGATTGTTTTCTGGCGTGCCATGCCGCTGGCTTCAGCCGAACCGCGATGCGAAACCACCCTCATTACCGGGTGGCGTTTTCATCAAGGGGAAGCATGGGGCGCGGAACTGGAGGACTTCGAAGACTCGAACTGGAAGCCTGTGATGCTCCCGCACGACTGGAGCATCCAAGGACCCGTGGATGCCTCGGCCCCGGCAGCGGGCCACGGGGGCTATTTCCCTACGGGTGCGGGCTGGTATCGTCTTCATTTTAACGCTCCAAAATCATGGACTGGCAAATACGCCGAAATCGAATTCGAAGGCGCGGCGATGGGCGCGCGAGTCTGGTTAAACGGCACCGAATTAGGAAGCTGGGCCTACGGATACACTCCATTCCATTTCAGCCTGAACCGGCAGCTCAAAATCAATGAGGGAAACGTGCTGACTGTGAGGGTGGACAACTCGGCGCAGCCCAACAGTCGCTGGTATTCAGGGTCAGGACTCTACCGGCCGGTCCGGTTACGTATCACAAATCCGGTGCGCGTGCCGACAGGGGGGGTATGGGTAACGACCGAGGAATTGAGCCCCCAACACGCCCAACTCCGCGTGCATGCTGAAATCGTCAACACTGCCCCTGAAACCCGGGCCGTAACACTTGAATTTCAGATCCTAGATTCTCACAAGCGGGTGGTCGGAGCAACCCAAACCCAGGCGACTGTAGCGACTGAACAAAACTGGACCGGGTCCCTGGACGTTAAGGTGGAGAAGCCGTTGAGCTGGAGTCCGGAATCTCCACATCTATATAGCATGCTCACTCGAGTGCGTGGATATGACGGCAGCATACTGGATGAGACCTCGACCTGTTTCGGAATTCGCACCTTGCGCGTATCTGCCGATCGCGGTTTTGAATTAAACGGCCAACCGATCAAATTACTGGGAGGCAATCTTCACCATGATACCGGATTACTGGGAGCGGCATCGTTTTACAGGGCCGAGGAGCGAAAGGTGGAGTTACTCAAAGCGGCGGGTTTCAACGCGGTGCGGACGGCGCACAACCCTCCATCCACGTCCTTCCTCGATGCCTGCGATCGTCTCGGACTGCTGGTCGTGGACGAGATATTCGACGGCTGGGAAAAACCGAAAAACAAGTCCGACTACAGTATATTTTTCGCGCAATCATGGAGCAAAGACGTCGATGCCTGGGTTCGCCGCGACAGGCATCACCCTTCAGTTGTAATGTGGAGCACGGGAAACGAGATGTTTGAGCGTGGAAACGAACAGGGCCAACGTATCGCCCGAGGGCTATCCAACCGCATCCGCACGCTGGATTCCACTAGACCGATCACAGCCGGGGTAAACGGACTGGGCGCGATCGAAAAATGGCCGCAACTGGACCCTCTCTTCGAATCACTGGATGTGGCAGGCTATAACTACGAGCTACAGAACGCCCAAGCAGATCATGAACGCCTCCCGCAACGTGTCATAATGGCTTCAGAATCCTATCAGAGTGAGGCTTTTTTGAATTGGGCAGTAATGACTGCACATCCTTACATCATAGGTGATTTCGTCTGGAGCGCGATCGATTATCTGGGTGAAGCCGGCATAGGTCGCGTGTATCCGCCCGGACAAGAACCCAAAAAGCACTGGGAAGGTGAAATGTTTCCTTGGCATGGAGCATATTGCGGAGACATGGACTTAACCGGATGGCGCAAGCCGGTTTCACACTACCGGCAGATTATTTGGGATAAGGGCGAAAAAATATACGCCGCTATTCACGTGCCGGAGCCAGGACAGGGGGCGTGGGCGCTAACGCCGTGGGCGGTAACCCCGATGCTGCCATCATGGACATGGCCTGGGCATGAAGGACGCCCGCTAACAGTCGAGGTATACTCACGTTACGATGCGGTCAGACTTGAACTCAATGGACGTGCGCTAGGTGAAATGCGCACGACACAAAGGGAGGAATTCAAGGCAGTCTTTAAAGTGCCCTATACCCCTGGAGAGCTGAAAGCTATAGGCCTATGCGCAGGCCAAAGCGTCGAAACCTTTACGCTCCGCACGGCGAGAGAAACAACAAAGCTGCGTTTATCGGTAGACCGGTCGAATCTAAGAGCTGACGGGCAAGATCTGGCCTATGTCACGATCGAGGCGCTGGACGAACACGGTGTATTGCAGCCAAATGCTTCACCATGGGTAGATGTAAAAATCGAAGGCGTCGGTTCACTAGCTGCACTGGGCACTGGTGATATGACTTCGCTGGAGTCATATACAAAAGCAAGGCAGATACTTTACCAAGGACGCGCACTGGCCGTAGTTCGGGCGGGAGATCAGCAAGGAAAAATTGTGCTCACGGTCAGCACCCCTGGACTACAAAGCGAAAAACTAACGCTTAAAACTTATCGACCTCGAACGTAATGGGAAGACGGCTACCCCCTAAACTGCCCCCAATTATCGCCTGCCATAATATATAACCATGAAGCACTTTTCCCGTGTAGTCTCCCTCTTGTTGATCTTCACGCTAACTGAACTTAGTGTATTCTGCGATAGCTTTCCCGTCACCCCGCAATCGGTGCCGCCATTAATGTATGGTTGTGCTTGGTATCCAGAACAATGGCCGGAATCTGATTGGGAAGCGGATCTAACGAAAATGCAGGCCGCTGGACTCAATATGGTGCGTATAGGTGAGTTTGCTTGGAGTTCTCTAGAACCAAACGAAAACCATTACGAGCTCGACTGGATGGAACGGGCGATCACGGCTGCGTCAAAGCACGGAATGGTGACCATAATCGGCACTCCGACTGACACGCCACCAGCCTGGATGACAACCAAGTATCCTGAAATCCTGCGCGTGACAGAGGACGGCACGCGGCTAGAGCACGGTTCACGCAGACATTTTTCCATAGGCAGCGAAAAATACAGGGCTCTCTGTAAAAAAATCGTTGGCAAGCTCGCTGTGCGTTTTGGCAAAAATCCCAATGTAGTAGCCTGGCAGATTGGCAATGAATACACTGAGGATTCGTTCGATTTAGAATCGCGCGCTCGCTTTCATCGCTGGCTAGAGAGAAAATACGGCTCCCTAGAAGAGCTGAATAAAAACTGGGGCACTGCTTACTGGAGCCAAACATACACTAAGTGGAATGAAATACCGATGACAACCGGTCGAGCCAATCCAGGCTTGTTACTCGAATACAAACGATTTGT
Source organism: uncultured Verrucomicrobiota bacterium (assembly GCA_903869675.1). Lineage (GTDB taxonomy): Bacteria > Verrucomicrobiota > Verrucomicrobiia > Opitutales > Opitutaceae > IMCC26134_A. The sequence continues at coordinate 95,877 of CAIQAB010000032.1, forward strand.
CACCGATACATGGCGAGATTTTCAACGTGACCAAATCGAGGTGCTTCGTAAGCAAGCTGATCCACGGCAAATAACTACAACCAATCTCGGGGGGTTGGGTTGGGCGAATCGATTCAATCGTCAACTTATCGCGGCCGACTTAGATATTATTTCGTGGGATGAATACCTTGGTGCCGGTTGGTTTGACAAAACAAAAAATGGCACCGGACACCTAGACCCGACGCGCAGCGGTGCCTCGCACGATCTAGTTAGAGGATGGAAACAAAAGAATTTTTGGGTTATGGAAATGGCTCCGGGCTATGTTGATTGGGGCTCGGTAAGCAACGCACTGGATCCCGGAGAAACACGTGCCATGGCATGGCACGCAGTTGGTCACGGCGCGGATGGCATAGGCTTCTGGCAATGGCGCAGCGCACTCAATGGACAAGAGCAATACCACGGATCAATTGTAGGACCTGACGGGGAACCCTTGCCAATATATGAAGAAATTGCCAAGACTGGAGCTGAATTTGCTATAGCTGGACCGGTCCTAAACGGCACGCAACCCGTATCAGAAGTTGCATTGCTACATGATTACGACAGTCGCTGGGCCATCGAATTCAACCCCTTCAGCCAGCGCTACGATCAAATGCAGATTTTAATCGAATACTATCGTGCATTGAGTGAGGCAACTCAATCGATCGATATTATAACCCCGGAGATGGACCTAAAACGATACAAATTAATTATAGCGCCAAGTCTTAATGTAATTTCAACTGCGCTTGCGGAAAAATTAACTGAATATGTTCTATCTGGGGGGCATCTGGTGCTCGGTCCACGTAGCGGAATGAAAAATGAATTTAATGCACTAAATCGCTGGCGGCAGCCCGGGCCACTTGCAATAACACTAGGTGGTCGCGTCGAACAGTATTATGCACTAATTGAAGACCTTAGTGTAAATGGACCTTGGGGTTCCGGCAAAGCCACTATTTGGGCCGAGCGACTTCAGCCACTAGGTTCCGACACAGAAGTGATGCTACGTTATGGTAGCGGTAAAAGCTGGTTGAGCGAAATGCCAGCGGCGATTCGCCGTCGGCATGGTGAAGGCTCTATTACATATCTAGGGGCGGTTTTAGACGATGATTTAATGGGGCGGATTGTGTTTGGCTGGGTTAAGGAGGCCGGCATCAGTTCACCCTTTATACAGGTTCCCCAAGGTATCAAAGTGTGCCGCAGGACTGGCAATGGTAATGATTTATTTATTATACTGAATTTCTCTCATTGCACCGAGAAAATTACTCTGCCTAGCTCAATGGTAAATGTGCTAACTGGCAGTGAGGTAATGTCGATCACACTTCCCCGTTACGACGTAGTTATTTTGAAACGAAGCATCAAAATCAACTAGATATATTCGTTCAAATATTGTCATGTTTTATTGCCGCACTTCTTCTTATGGATGCTCATGCTGATATCAACCAAGTTGGCATCCTGCCGAGCGAAGTGCAAGAGGAGGTCTATGGACGGCGTCAACTGCCTGCAGTCTGGCTCCGGAGAATCCGGAAGACTATGTGTGTGTAATAAAATACTGCCAGCTAACGTCTGATATAAGCCATACTATCCAGAACATGAGAAGAGCCGGACTTATTCGAAGAGTCGTTGCGCGCGCCCTGGGGCATACATAAAACTGAACGTGAATATCCAATCTGAACCTGAGTCCAGAGTGTAGGAAACCAGAAGCAGCCTGCAGTAGGTATTGGGCGAGACCATTATAGCCCCCGTTTCAACACGTCCGTAACGCCATAGGCTGAGCACGCCACCTTTATTAGCCGTCATACAGCGAACTATAGGCAGGGCTGAGGGCTGGAGATAGCTGTGAAGTAGAACCCGTCGGTTAGACAGGTTGAGCGGTTTTTTTAGTTATGGTTTGGGTTCACTGACGGAAAGTAAAATCAGGGAGGGGTGCTGGGGAGGGATCTTTGCTCCCTCCCCGCCTGCTCGTGCCGACGTTAGGCGGCCTGTTTGGTCTGATGGTGTTTGCGGTAAACTTCGTGCGGGGTGGCTTGGCCGTGGGCGGATTGCGGACGGCGGTTGCTGTAGAAGGCGAGGTAGGCGCCGATCTGTTTGTGCGCTTCCACCACCGATTAGTAGCGCTTTAGATAGACCTCCTCGTGTTTGAGGCTGCGCCACAGTCGCTGGACAAAGACATTGTCCAGGCACCGGCCCTCGCCGTCCATCGACAGGCGCACGCCGAGGGCGAGCAGCGGGTTGGTAAACTGGCCAGCCTTGGTCGGTGTTAAAGATCTCCGGCACACCATGCAATTGGATGGCTCGTCGCACCGCACGCACGCAAAACGCCGCGTCGAGCGTGTCCGGCAGTTCCCACGGCAGCACGTAGCGGCTGTGACAGTCGATCACCGCGCAAAGCTAGACGAAGCCGCCGGCCACCGGGATATAGGTGATGTCCGTCGCCTAGACTTGGTTGGACCGCGTCACCGCCAAACCCCGTAGCAGATACGGATAAATCGGATGCTTCTTCGCCGCCTTCGACAGGTTTGGCCGACGATAAATCGCCTCCAGCCCCATCGCGGCCATCAGCCGACGCACCCGCTTGCGATTCACTGTATGGCCCTGCCTTCGTAACCAGCGTGTCATCTGCCGGCTGCCGAAGAACGGCAACGCCAGATACGTCTCGTCGATCACCCTCATGACCGTGAGGTTCTCGTCCGACTCCGGCTCCGCTCGGTGGTAATAGGTCGAGCGCGGCAGCTCCAAAAGCTCGCACTGCCGCTTCACGCTCAACCCGGGATGCTTTGCCTTGATCATGCCGCGACGCTCCTCAACTCCCAAGCGGGCCAACTTTTTTTTGAGCCAATCCAGCTCCATCTGGAGCTGCCCGATGCGCGCATACAGCTCCTTCTCCTTCTGCGCCGCCGCGATCTCGTCCTTCACCTGAGCGGACGGCTTGGCGAACACCTCCGGCAGCCGCTCCGCCACCTCCTTATTCCACTGACTCACCTGCACCTGGTGCACCTCGTGGCGCTGCGCGATCACGTGGATCGGATCGATAGTCTGCACTGGCATACTGGCATCCGCGATCCGAGTGATGAAGCACACCGGCATCGGGTCGGCGTCGCCCCAGGGCCATGTGCAAAGCGGCCAAGGGTAGCGCGGTCGCCAGGCTCGAGCCCATGGCCCAACCAATCAAGCGGCGGCTATAAAGATCGAGCACCCTGGCCACGTATAACCAGCCCTCGCCAGTCTCCACATAGGTGATGTCTGTGACCCACACCTCGTCCGGCTTGGTTGGAGCGGGCACCTCGGCCAGCAGATTGGGTGCGATCTGGTCGTTATGTGCACTGTCGGTCGTGCGCACACGATATCGACGGGCTTGGCGGCTTTGCAACCCGGCTGCTTTCATCAGCCGAGCCACGCGGTTGCAACCGACCTGCTTGCCTTGTTCGCGCAGGGCCGCCGGCACCCGTGGTCTCCCATAGGTGCGGCGGGAACCCTCGTGCACCCGGGCGATCTTCGCTTTGATCGCCTAGGTTTGCTGCGCACGCGCCGAAGTTTGCGCGCTTTGCCATTGGTAATACCCGCTACGCGAGACCTCCAGCACCTCGCACATCGCTTTGATTGGATGTTCGCGGTTCATCGCTTTAATCCGGGCATACCGCTGTGCGATGGTTCGGAGAGGATGCCCGCGGCTTTTTTTAGGATGTCCCTCTGCTCGGTGATCCTCGCCAGCTCTTGGCGCAGCCGGTCGTTCTCGGCCTGCAGCGACTCCTTGCTATCGGAAGGGGCAGCTGGACCGGCGGACCGGTCCGGCTGCCCCTTCCGATTCCAGTCGTAGAGCTGGAACACGCTTCTCCCCAGCTCCCTCGCCGTCAGCTCCGCTGACTTCCCGCTTTGCTTCCACATGCGCACCGCTTGCTGCCGGAACGCTTCGTCATGTCGGGGTGGCTTCGTTTCTGTCCGTTTGGTTTCTTTCATCAGTTGAGACTTTCTTTAGTGGCTCAACTCGTGTCCGTCGATTCGGGGCAACCTCAAACCCTGCACCTTAAAGTCGGCGCTGAAGGAACAACGTTTTTTCCAAATGTTAAATCTCCTTTGGATTTAAACATCACCCCTGCTCAACTTTCGGGGACCACTTTACCGGTTGAAGCTGCCCTATAGTCGAGAACTCATTCATAAGCCTCTTCCCCAGCGACTTCAATGTCAGCGCGCATAATCAGCTGAGGGATTTAGGTTACAATATACATGAACATAAGAACCACGAATATCGTCTAAAAGCTACCCAAAAAAAGCCCCGATTGAGCGTTAGCTCAATCGGGGCATAAACCTGGCAACAACCTACTCTCGCGGGACCTAACGTCCTACTACCATCAGCTGCTCGGGGCTTAAC
>CAIQAB010000033.1 GCA_903869675.1 uncultured Verrucomicrobiota bacterium
CCGCCGGCACCACCTCGGTTCTCCTGGGCGCCACCAACTCGACCGGCACCGGCAACGCCACCCTGACCATCACCGTCGCCGCCGCCGGCGTCGCTCCGATCATCACCAACAGCCCGCTGACCGCCGGTGGCACCACCGGCACGCCCTTCGGCTTCTCCATCACCGCCTCGGGCACCCCGACCAGCTTCTCGGCCGCCCCCCTGCCCGCCGGTCTGACCATCAACACCGTCACCGGTAACCTCTCCGGCACACCCACCGCCGCCGGCACCACCTCGGTTCTCCTGGGCGCCACCAACTCCACCGGCACCGGCAACGCCGCCCTGACGATCACCATCGCCGCCGCCGGCGTCGCTCCGATCATCACCAACAGCCCGCTGACCGCCGGCGGCACCACCGGAACGCCCTTCAGCTTCACCATCACCGCTTCGGGCACCCCGACCAGCTTCTCGGCCGCGCCCCTTCCGGCCGGTCTGACCATCAACACCGTGACCGGTAACATCTCCGGCCTCCCCACGACGGCGGGCACCACGGCGGTCTTGCTGGGCGCGACCAACGCGACCGGCACCGGCAGCGCCCTGCTGACCATCACGGTGATCCCCGCCGGGGTCGCTCCGATCATCACCAGCCCGCTCACCGCCACGGGTAATCTGCGCCTGCTTTTTAGCTACACCATCGCCGCCAGCGGCCTGCCCACCAGCTACTCCACCAGTGCGCTTCCAGCCGGCCTCACGCTCGATTCCACCACGGGCGTCGTCTCGGGCGTCCCGACCACCCGGGCGGCCACCAGCGTGACCATCCGCGCGACCAACGCCGTCGGCACCGGCACCGCGATCCTCAACCTCAACGTAACCGACCTCATCCGCGTCACCATTCGCGGTCCCTTGGGCACAGTGATCTACCTCACGCCCGGCGCGGCCCTGCCGCCCGCGGACACCACCTACTCGATCACGGGCCTGCCGGCGGGCTTCGTTCTAGATCCCGCGACCGGTCGAGTCACCACGCCCACGGTCGTGACCGCCAAGCCCGGCGTCTATCGCGTGACCTACGTGGCCATCACCACCGCCGGAGGCGTCGTCACCCGGGGCCCCGCCACGACCTTCACCATCACGGTGGACCCGCTCCTTCCGGAGATGAGCGGCGGCTTCGAGGCGATTCTGGATGACTCGCCGGAGTCCGGACTGCCCATCGGCAAGGTCGAAATCGTGGTCAATCGCCAGACCGGCGCGTTCACCGGCCGGCTCATCCACGAGACCAGCCCGAAGGTTTATGTCCTGACCGGCTTATTGACCCTCGATGAGGCTTATGAATCCGGCACCGGCAGCGCAACGATCGACCGCGGCGCGCTCGATCCCCTCCGCGTCAACCTCGCCTTCGATACCAACGCCGAGGCCGGGCAGCTGTTTGTCGCATCGCTCGATCAGCTCGACGCCATGGGCGCGCTCGTCTCCACCCTCGGTCGATCCGAAACCGGCACAAAGCTCGCGTCCTTTAACCAAGGCAACCCCGCCCCATGGCGGGGGAACTACACCCTCACGCTCGACGATCCGGAGCTTCCCCCGTTGAACCTCGGCAACCAGGTCGCACCCGAGGGCAGCGGTTTCGGTCTCGTCAGTATTGACTCCGTCGGCGGACGCATGGTTTTCGCAGGCAAGCTCGGTGACGGCACCCCGCTCTCCGCTTCCCTCGCCCCCGGCGCGGACGGTTCCTACCGCTGGTATGTGAAGCCCTACAAGACGGGCGGCTACGTCGGCGGTCGGATTCGCTACACCGAGGTCCCGGGCACCCCCTCCCGTTACCAGGTGACCGGCTCAGTCGGCAGCGAGCTGTATTGGGCCAAGAACCCCGCCCCAGCCTCCGGCAATCATCGGATCGGCTTCGGTCCCATCGCCATCACCGCCATCTCCGAACGCTGGCTGGTATCCACGAACAGGGACGCGCTCGGTTTCGCCCTGGGTCTGGATCGTAACTCGGTCCTTGTCTCCTTCGCGAGCGAAGAAGCGGACGCGATCCAGCTGGACGGTCTGCCCGGCAAACAGGCCCTGCAGGCCGACAACCTAGTTCTCAGCGGCGACAACACCGCCCGGATTATCTACGCTCGCGGGCGGAAGATCCCCGGCAGCTTCCGACCCAACGGTCTTTTTACCGCAACCTACACGCTGCCGGATTCGCGCAAGGTATCCGTATCTGGCGTCCTGTTACAGCATCCCTCGGTCGTCGCCGGGACCGTCGTCGGCGAGGGCTACTTCGCGGTTCCTCCGACCGTGAAGGGAGACGAGCCGGTCCAGGGCCAGATCCAGTTCCTCGCCCCTTGAGCGCGGGATGATCCGGCCGCGAACCACCGGGTCTCGAATGCTCTTCGAGGCCGTCTGGTTTTTCTGTTTTCCGCCCGCTGCGCCACCTTCCCGGACGCCCGATCGATAAAAACGCCCTCGCTCCCTCAATCCCATCAAAACCGTTCAACCACCAAAAGCCCTCGCCCCTTAAATCTCATGAAAACCATTCAGTCACTCTTCGCCCTTGGCCTCACCACCGCCTGCGCCTTGCCGGCTTTTGCGCAAGACGCGGCCCCCACCGATTCCGGTCTCCTCGGCAAACGTTACGTGGAGGCCTCTTTCATCGTCACCGATACGCAACACGTGTCCGAGACCGGTTATGGCCTAGGCGCTTCGGTCAACATGCCTATCACGTCCAACGTCGACGCCGGCGTCTTGTTCACGCATAATTGGTCCGAGGGCGGCGACAAGGCGAACGAGTTCCAGGATCTCGCCGGCTATTTCACAGTCTATCAGGTGTGCGGCGATTTCCGACCCTTCGCCACGGCGACGCTCGGCTACCAATGGTGGGCGACTTCGAACGATCCTTGGTATCAATTGGATGTGGGCAGCGAATATCTGGTCACGGAGCGTCTTTCTGTCTCCGCCCAGGTATCCTGGTCCGAGTTTCTCGCCGGAAATTGGAACGGCGGCGAATGGGGGGCCGGTGGTCGCGCCCACTATTGGCTGACGAAGAATTTGGCGACCTCCGCAACGGCGGCCTACACCGAGGGAGGCACCTGGACCTACCGCCTCGGGGTAGTGTTTCAATTCTGATGCGCCCCGCGGTTGGAGCGGGTTGGCCGGCAAGGGCGAACTGCCGCCAGATGGCATTATTGAACCCATAGGGTTCGCGCACGGCGGCCATAACGGAGTCCTCTTTCAAAGCGGCTTCGGCGAGGTGGCGTCAGAACTTTGCCGGGACCGATTGCCAGTCGGGCAGGCGGATCTGGCGCAGATTTCGCAAGAGATACTTAGGTAGCTTTTCCAACCGGAGGCAGGGAGGGTTGCCGACAACGTGCGTGAAATCGGCGGCCAGCGGCACGGTCAGGAAATCGGCGTGCGCAAGCCAGGCATCGAGCAATTTCTCGCTGACGATCCGGCTCCAACCACGCTCGCCGAGCAGGCCGTGCAAACGCTCGCGGCAGATGACGAGGGCACCGAGGTTCACCTCGACGGCGCAGATGCACGAAGCGATGCGCAGATCATCGGGCCCGGATTGATCGAGCAGGCGGCGAACGGCGGGAATGAGAAAATCACCCTCGCCGGCCGATGGTTCGAGCAGGCGAGAGTTTCGCAGATCGGCTTCGGTGCGCCAGCCGGCGACATCTAGGATAAAATCGGCGACCTGCGGCCGGGTGTGAATGGCGCCGCGAGACTCCGCGCTGGCTTCGGAAAATACGCCCGAGCGTCCTTGCTGGGCGCTACGGCATCGAAAAGCTCGATTGGGATGGGACGCGTGACGGCTGAAACAAACTGGACGAACAGTGAGCCGAGTTAAGGGAAGCTAGGCAAGGGGCGACACAGGCGCTTGCTCCGGCGGCACGCAAACATTTCGCGCCCCAACGAACACCGCCCCGGCCGGGGAGCGGGGGCCGAAACATTCTTAGACGCGCTTGAGGATCTTGGCGATGTCGGGCGCGACGGCTGGCTCGGCACCGAGGGTGCCGCGCAGATTCTCAATGTAGGCAGGATCCTTCGCAGCGGCGCGGGCCCGGGCCACCACGCGACCGAGACGGCCCTGGATGTCGAGCTGCACGGAGACATCGGCGTAGGTCGCACGTTTGAGGAATTTCTCCAGATAGCGCGCCTGGGCGTCGAGAGTGATGGCATCAATCTGCCGCTTGGCGTCAAGGCGGGCGGCATACCAGTCGCTCTTTAACATCTCGGCGCGATCGAAAAGGCGGCGCACCTCGGGCGAGGCAAGATCGTGGCCGTTCCAGGTGCCGTCGCGCATGATGTGGAGCAGGGCCTGAAGCGGCGGGCAGGCGGCGGCGACCGAGCCGTCGGCGAAGTAGTTTTCGGCGGCGGCCTTCATGGCGCCGACGATATTGTCCATGCCATCGGCGAAGATCGCGGGGTCGGCGAGCTCGGGCTTCAGGTGTTCCTCCTCGAAGACGGTCGAGGGGTTGCTCATCACGCGGCCCAGGAAGGTCTGGGCGAAACGCGCGGTGATCCGGTAGCCGAGTCGCGAGGCGAGCACGGGTTTTCCATCGTGAACGAAGTCCTCGCACTTTTCGAGATACCCGTGATCGATAAGGTATCGCGGGGTGCGTTCCTCGGAACTCATGCGACACCAAAGCTCGGGGACGAGCAAGGAGACGTCGTGGTCGACGCGCAGCTTCGGGCCGACCCAGCCGGCGGCGGTAGAGAAGGCCGGCAGGTTGGTGAGCAGGAAAGATACGAGCGCGGCGTTCAGATCGTAGATCGGAGGGAGGGCGTTGAACGGGCCCTTGGTGAGCGCGCCCTCGGAGCCGGCACCGGTGGTCGAGGGGGACTTGCCGGTGAGGCTGGCAATGAGGTCCATGAAGGCCTCGGGCAGTTCCTGATAATGAATGGGACTGAAGACGCAAAGGGCGCGCACGCCCTTCTCGGGCGGGTTCTGGCGGCGGCCCATGAGGATGGCACCAACCGGGAAGGTCACCGGGGCTGCGGCCGGGATGCGGCGGTAAAGGCGGGCGCCGATGAAGGCGAGGGCGGTGGCGCGGGGATCAAGCAGGTCGGGACGGACCTGGAGATAGCGCGGGTTCTTGGTGGGTTTTCCATCCACGATGCGGGGGTGCGAGGGCAAGACGACGTATTCGGAAACAGGCGACGCCACGAAATCGCGCACGAGTTGTTTCACCTGCTCGGTGTAGGCATCAAAGCCAAGGGTATCCTCCAGCAACTCGGCGGCGGCGGCGCGGGAGAGCGGCTCGTAGTTGGAGAAAAAACTGTTTCCTCCAGCAAAGTCCTTCTCAGCGTGCTTGTCATAACCACGCACGACGGCGTCGTCGGGGCGCTGAAAGAGGCGGGTCTCGCAGTTACGGACGATCTTCACCGAGGCTTCGGGCGGGGTCGAGACGGGCAGGCCGCGGACGGCTGGAGCGGGGGCAACGGCGGAGGCGGTGATGTCATCCTCGGCCTGAATTTTCACGGCTGGGAGGAAATCGCTGCGCAGGGAGAAAGTGCGCCAGCCACCGTCGGGCGCATAGCCGACGCGAAGGAACTGAGTGGTAGCGCGCGTGCCATGGTATTTGAGCTCGTTACCAGGGCGGCCATTGATGCTGTCGACCGAGAAATGGCGGCGCCAATCATCGCCGTTCCAGGGCTTGTGCACGCGTTTGACGAGCAGCACGAGATCGCGGATGTAGCGCGGGATGGTGCCGAGCCAGGCGTTGTAGGCGTCGGTGTAGTCGGGGCTGCGGGACAGCAGCTTAACGACCGAGCCGAGGGAGCGCTGGGCCGAGAGGATGGGGCGTCCGTTGGGTTTGTTCAGGGCGGGGTCGCGGTAGCGATCGGAGTAATCGCGCTTCAGAATCGCCTCGACGAGATCGAGGTCGCGGGCGGCATCGGAGATGAACACCGGGCCGGAGAAGGTGGCGTCGGCGATGGATTTGGAGATCTCGGACTTACCGCCGCCGGAGACAGTGCAGGGCTTGTGGCAGAGCAGACCCTCGGCGGTGGTGCCACGCAGGCGCCAGCGGGAGGCGGGGTCAGGACGAACCATCTCGACCTTGTAGCCGGAGGGGAGGACGTAGGTAATGCCTGGCAGGAGCTTCAGGACGTGGGCGGGGTTTGCCGCAGGCCCCCAGGTGATGCGCTGGTCGCGCAAGTCGAAGCGGGCATCAGCTGGGACGTAGTGGATGTTCGCGTATTCGCGGTCGCGGGCCCACCCGCCGGGCTGGAAGTCGGCGCGTTCGCCGAGGAAGGCGAGTGCGTCCTCGAAGGCGTGGTCCACCACGGGCATGAAAGCGGAAAGCTGAAAATCTTCACCCAAGTCATAGCTGGGAAACGCAAGCGCGCCGCCGGCGTGCTCCTCCTCGGCGAGACCAAGCAAGTTGGCGGCGAAGGAAATCTGGGTTTTAACCTCCTTCTTGCAGTAACCGAAGTAGTTATCGGAAATAATGGTCACGACCACGCCCGAGGCATCGCGGCAAGTGATCTTGAAGGCGACGCCGTCGTTGTAGGGCTCGCTCCCGGTTTTCCAGCACATGCCGTCGCGGCGCTGGCGTTCGGTGGCGGCGGCGTAGGCGGGGAGGCCGAGTTCCTGTTTGGTGAGGCCGTTTAAGTGGGGTGCGAGGATGATACAGCCGGTGTGGCCGGTCCAGGATTCGGGATCGAGGGCGGCATCGTTGACCGGCAGGGCGGGGTCGCCGGCGTTGCCGAAGATGTTTTCGACGAAATCGAGGTTAGCGACCAGCGAGCCGGGAATCAGGAAACGCGTCTCCATTCGGCGGGCCGGGGTGAAGCCAGGCACTTCGGGCACGACGATGGGGCGGAGGTAAAGGGAGACGAAGGTCAGGGCGGGGCTGGGTTCGCCTGCGGTGAACGGCAGGGCGAGCAACTCGGCGGGCGGATGGAGGGCGCGGGCGAGCAGAGCGGCGAACACGGACGCAGGCACGGCCTTCTTGTCGTCGGGGATGGGCAGGCCGCCTTCGGCGACGTGAAAGATGCCTTGGGTGGTGCGGCGGTCCGACTTCGGGTTGTGGAGGATGCCGTTGTGCAGGCGGGTCGAGGTGAGAATGGAGCTCTTGTGCTCGTTGGCACCGGGCGGCAGCGAGAGAGCGCGGGCCAGGCCGGGGCGATCCAGGACGAGGGTGGCGGATGGGAGGTGCGGCACGTGACCGTGTTCCTCGAGGCTGGCGTAGAGGAAATTCTGAATGCGCTGATCGACCGGGCAAAGGTGCTTGGAAAGGATACGGTCTTTTTCGCGGCCGAGAGCGACGAGATGGTCGACCAGGCGGGCAAAAGAGGCGGGATCACCCGAATCGCCGGTATCCGATAACACCACCGGCGGCTGACCGAGTTCGCGCAGCTTTAAATTCAAATAGGCTAGGAGCCGAGGATCCCGGGGATCGGGGAGCGTGGGCAGAAGGGCGGCGGCGGCGTGGGCTTCGTCGTGCATGGGAGATAGAGCTGGGGCGCGAATGGGATCGGGTTGGCGGTGCGCGGACACGTAGAAGCTAGGGCCATGCCGAGCACGCCGGCAAGTCACACAGACCCGGGAACGATAAAATCACCCAAACGCGCTTAAGGCGGCCTACTGGCACCGGTCACACCGCTCCCGCCCAAAGCCTCAGCGAGGCTCGGCCGAGTAACGCGAAGGCTTGAAACCCCTCGAGCGCAAGGCCGCGGCCACATCCGCGAGTTTGAGCTTCACGCCGGGCTTGAGGCCGTTTTGGGCAAACCATCCCTGCGGCGTCTCGAGAGCCAAGGTGTAGTCGCTTCCAACCGACTTCACCGGGGTCTCGTCAAAGGGATACATGGGATACACTTCGCCCAGCGTGCCATCTTCCTTAAAAAAACCTATGTCCAGCGGCGTAGGCGTGCCGCGCATCCAGAAACTCATTTCCTGAGGAGCAGGGTAAACGAAGATCATACCGTCATCGGCCCCGAGATCGCGTCGTCCCATCAAGCCGCGCTGCTGTTCATCCAGGGTTACCACCAGTTGCACCCGCAGGGTTTTTTCACCCACGGTGAGCGGGAACCAGGCCTCCGTCCCGCGCACGTCGGCACCCGTGGCGATCTTCACAGCGCCGGTCGTTGGCTCGGCCGCCTTGGCGCAGCCGACCAGCAACAAACTCGCGAGCAAGAGGAGGCGCTTGGCCAAAAGGGATGTCATACCACCGTGGTAGCCGCCCTGACGCCCCGCACAACCTCCTTTCGCTTAATAACAGCCCGTCGAGTGCATGCAGCCGTCCCGAAGGTTTCGGATTTCACTTCCGCAGGCGAAGGATCACTTTACTTGCCTTCTCATCCCTTCATGACCGTGCCCACCGAGCCCGCCCTGTTGTTTTACGCCGATACCCACGCCAATCGCGACCTGCTGCACTTCGGCCGCTTTGAGTGCCACGATCCCTTCCTCGCCTTCGCCCATCAAGGCCGGAGGATCGCCGTGCTTAATGCACTCGAATACGGCCGCGGACTGAAAGAAGCCGCCTTCGACGAAATCCTCCGCCTCGAGCCCCTCCTCGCGGAGGCCAGTTTTCTGCCGCCCGACACCCGGCCCGGCCCAGCCGACATAATGGCTCTGCTCGCTGCGCGCCTAGGCATAGCAGCGTTCGTAGTTTCAGAGGATTTCCCCGCCGGCTTGCTGGAACGGCTCCGCGCTCGCGGCTTGAAAACCACCGTGGCCACCGGCCCCGTGCTCCCGGAGCGGGAAATAAAAACCGCCCGTGAGGCCGCCTCCATCCGCGCCGGTAACCGGGTGGCGGAGGCCGGTTTTTCGGCCGCCGAGGCAATCCTGCGACGCGCCCGAATCTCCGGCCAACGCCTTCTCCTCGGTGGCACACCGCTCACCAGCGAACGCGTGCGCCTCGCGATCGAGATCGCGTGCCTAGAAGCTGGTGGACTCGCGATCGATACCATCGTGGCCGGCGGAGACCAGGCCTGCGACCCCCACTGCCGCGGCACCGGCCCACTGCGTCCACACGAGTTGATTATTATCGACATCTTCCCGCGCCACACCGCCAGCGGCTACCATGGCGATATGACTCGAACCTATCTAAAAGGCCGCGCCACACCCTCGCAGCGCGCCCTCGTCGAAGCCGTAGCCGCCGCCCAGAAAGCCGCTCGGCGATTGCTCAAGGGCGGCGTTATCTCCGCCGCAGTGCATGCGGAATGCGTGAAGGTGTTTGCCGCCCGAGGCTACGAGACCAAGGCGACCCCGACTGGCTCGGTGGGCTTTTTCCACGGCACCGGTCATGGCCTGGGCCTAGCGGTTCACGAAGCGCCACGAGTTTCCGCGCCCGTGCAGACCCCGCTGAGGACTGGCGCCGTCGTAACGGTAGAACCGGGCCTATATTATCCAGGCCTAGGTGGTTGCCGAATCGAAGACGTAGCCTGGCTGACCGAAACCGGCCACCGGTTACTCTCTAAACATCCCTACAAGTGGGAATTCGCCTGAGGGAGGGGCACTTCAGCGACCACATTATCCACAGCGAGCACCAGGGGTTAATTAATGTCACAAAAAAGCCCCGACCTTACGGTCGGGGCTTTGGTTTTTTACTGGCAAGCTTCGCACTCGCCGCCATTGCGCATCGCCTCAATGCTACAAGCCGTTTTTTCAGAAGCCGTGTAGATCTTCTTGGCAGGCTCCGCAATAGCGACCGGTGACGCGGTGACGCCGCCGGCGATGCCGCGAACCTCTTTCTTATTATTCACGCTCGCCTTTTCGATACCGGAGGCGCCGAGGCAGCGAAGATAATACGTGGTCTTCAGACCGGCGCGCCAAGCATGACGATACATATGGCTCATCGTCTTCATATCGGCGGTAGGTAGCCAGAGATTGACCGATTGAGACTGGTCGATCCACTTCTGGCGGCGGGCGGCGGCGTCTACCACCCACTTGTGGTCGATAGCAAAGGCGGTGAGGTAGCGGACCTTAATCTCCTCGGGCACTCGGTCTATATCCTTCAACTCGCCGTCGAAATACTTCAGATCGTCAATCATCTGCTGATCCCAAAGGCCGCGGTTCTTCAGGTCTTTGACGAGGAAGGGATTCAAGACGGTGAACTCGCCGGAGAGGTTAGACTTCACATAAAGATTTTTATACAACGGTTCGATACAGGCGCTGGTCGCCGTGATATTCGAAATGGTGGCAGTGGGCGCGATGGCGAGGACGTTGCTGTTGCGCATGCCTTGGCGGGCGATCTTGGCGCGCACGGGGATCCAGTCCATCTTGCCGCCACGGGCGACCTCGATGGGAGCGCCACGCTCCTGCTCGTGCAGATCAATCGTATCCTGGGGGAGAAGGCCGCGCGACCACTTGGAACCCTCGTAGGAGGAATAGGTTCCGCGCTCACCCGCCAGGTCGGAAGAGGCCTCGTAGGCATAATAAGCAATGGCTTCCATGGCCTCGTCGTTGAACTCGACGGCCCCTTGGGAGGCGAAGGGGATGCCCTTCATATACAAAGCATGAGCCAACCCCATGACACCGAGGCCGATGGGGCGATGGCGGAGGTTTGAACGCTTGGCCGCCTCGGTGGGGTAGAAGTTGATATCAATGACGTTGTCGAGGGCCCGAACCGCGACGCGGATAGTATCGCGCATCTTCTCATGGTCGAGGGAGCCATCGGACTTCAGATGGGTCTCGAGAATCACGGAGCCGAGATTGCAAACGGCGGTCTCGTCGTTCGAAGTATTAAGCGTGATCTCGGTGCAGAGGTTGCTGCTGTGGATGACACCGCAGTGATCTTGGGGCGAGCGCAGGTTGCAGGCGTCCTTGAAGGTGATCCAGGGGTGGCCGGTTTCGAAAAGCATGGATAGCATTTTCTTCCATAGCTCCAGAGCCTCGATACGCTGACCGTAGATCTTGCCTTGCTCGGCCAGTTGTTCGTAGCGGACATAGGCCTCCTCAAACTTTTTGCCGTAGAGTTCGTGCAAATCGGCGACTTCGTTGGCGCGGAAAAGTGTCCAGTGCTGGCGGTTTTCCATACGCTTCATGAACAAGTCGGGAATCCAATTCGCCGTGTTCATGTCGTGAGTCCGGCGACGGTCATCACCGGTGTTCTTACGAAGCTCGAGGAACTCGAAGATATCGTTGTGCCAAGATTCGAGATAGGCGCAGCCAGAACCTTTGCGTTTGCCACCTTGGTTGACCGCAACAAGTTGGTCGTTATGGAGTTTCAGGAAAGGGATGACGCCTTGGGACTCGCCATTCGTGCCGCCGATGTAGGCGCCGGTGCCACGCACCGCAGTCCAGGATCCGCCCAGGCCGCCAGCCCACTTGGAGAGCTGAGCGTTTTCGGCAATGCCGCGATACATGATGCCCTCGAGGCTGTCATCGACATAATACAGATAGCAGGACGAAAGCTGGGAGTGCAAGGTGCCGGAATTGAAGAGGGTCGGCGTGCTGCTGCAGAAGCGGCGGCTCTTATATAAACCGTAAAGGGCCACGGCGCGGTTCTCGCGGTCGATCTTTTCATCAAGGAAGAGCCCCATCGCGACTCGCATCCAGAAGAACTGGGGGGTCTCGAGGCGGCGGGCGGGTTTGACGGTCTTGTCGATGATCAGATAACGATCATACAAAGTCTGGACGCCAAGGAAATCGAACTCGAGGTCGGAGGTGGGATCAAGCTCGGCGGCGAGGGCGTCGAGATTATATTCAGCGAGGCGGGGGGTGTAACGTTTGATCGCGATACCGTGGGCAATGGCTTTTTTGAAGGCCTCTACATGGAAAGACTTGAGCTTCGTAATGCCATCGCGAACAATATCCCAACCCAAGACCTCTTCATATATATAGGAAAGTTGGATCCGGCCGGCGAATTTAGCGAAATCCGCGTCCTTCTCGATGAGGGTTTTCGAGTTAAGAATGATGGTCTGGTCGAGGTCTTTCTGCGTAATCTGGTCGAAGATGGAGCGGGTAAGCTCGATCTCGATTTGCTCGGTGGTCAGGCAGAGTTCGAGGCCAATGGAGGCAAATTCGATGCGCAGGCGAAGATCTTCACGGTCCCAAAGGGTGGTGCTGCCGTCAGCCTTCTTAACCACAATCATCGTAGGCTGGGTAGCGGACGGCGTGTTGCCGGCGGGGATTTCATCGGCGGTGCGGGCCTCATTACGGGCGGCGCGGTAGAGGATATAGGCCTCGGCCACTTTAAAATGGCCCGCCTTCATCAGTTCCTCCTGAACGACATCCTGAACTTCCTCAATATGGACAAAGGCCTGCTTCGAGGCGAGGACGCGGTTGGAAACAGCTTCAGTAATAGCGGCGGCAGGCCGGCTATCGCGCTGTAGAGAGAGAAACGCCTTGGCAATAGCGAGCTCAACCTTTTGGGGGATGTAGGGAACGACCTGTTTATTACGGCGGATGACACGGATGGTGGTAGCCGAGGCGGAGCCGCCAAGTTTGCGCCCCCGGTTCAACAGCAGAGTTTTGGCGACATCGTAGGCTTTGGCCTCAACCAAGATACGTTCAAGCGTTTGATATAAATCATTTAGCGAGATGCTAAAGGGGGACGTGCGTTGGGCCTCCGCGGAGAGGGTCGCAGCAACTTCCTTCAAAATCCGCCCCACAAAGGCACGGGATTCTGCGGTGTAGACGTTCCCCTGTTCACCGCGTGCGAGGTGCACATTGACCAGAGCTTGGCCCAAAGTGTCAGCGATCTCGCCAAGATCGAAAGGGGTCTCGCCATGAGGTGCAAGGAGCAGAATTTCAGGGAGGAGCGGCGTATCTGCGAGGATGCAGTCACGCCAAGCGTAGGCGGGCTTCTGGTCGCGGGGGGTCTGGGTGGCTTTTTTAAGAGCGAGATCGTGCTGAAGAACGGGATTCACAGGCGGTAGGGTGTCTATGCGGCGTGGCGAGTGGGAAGAGACAGAAATAGTTTCGATCAAGGCGGAAAGCGGCCCCTTTTAATAAAGGGGCCGCGCAAGTGGCAAACACGGCGGAGGCCGCATCAGCCCGAAAGGAAGGTTTTTTTTGGGGGGGGTAATTAAAATGATATAATAACGAAGGGGCTCAGAGATCGTCATCCTTCACACCGTCATTAAGCGCGGAGGATTTTTGATACTCGGTCACACGACCTTCGAAGAAATTCTGCTCCTTTTTAATATCCATCATCTCAGCCAGCCAGGGGAGCGGGTTTTTAATGCCAGGGGAAAGGGTTTCAAGGCCGCAGCCCTCAAGGCGGCGGTCTGCGATGTAATCAATGTAGTTAAGGAACTCGTCAACCGCGAGGCCCACTGCGTTGACCGGTAGGCAGTCACGGATGAATTCCTTTTCCAAAGTCACCGCCTCCCGCATGGTTTCGCGCAACTCTTCCTTAAACTCGGGTGTCCATATCTCGTGATTTTCTTCAACGAGATCCATGAATAAGTTGCGAAATACTTCGATGTGATTGCTCTCATCGCGCAAAGTGTAACGGAACATCTCGCCTATCCCGCGGAATTTATTTTGGCGATAAAGGGAAAGAACCATGCCAAAGAGCCCGTAGAATTGCGTTCCCTCCATGCACTGCCCGAATACAAATATATTCTTGGCCAGAAGTTTTTTATTCTCGGAGCGGGTTAAGTCTAAATCGCGGCGCAGGTCGCGCGAGACTTTGGTGACGAATGCGTTTTTCCGAACGATTGTGGGAACATCTTCGAACATTGCTTCGCATTCATGCGGATTGATGCCAAGAGAGCTGATCATGTAGAGCAGCGAATCAGCATGAATATTTTCTTCGTGGGCGTGACGACCCAGCACCAGTTTGAGTTCGGGAGCGGTAACAAGCTCGCGGACGACATGCTGGATGTTGTCACCAACGATACCCTCGGCAGCAGAGAAATAACCGATTCCCATGCGGATGATCCAGCGTTCAGCATCGGAGACGAGCGTGGTGTCGCGCCACTGCTCAATATCCTTGCCCATGGGGATGTCCTCGGGCTCCCAATGATTGGCCTTCATCTTGCGGTAAAGGTCGTAGGCCCAGGTGTATTTTAAGGGCAAAAGGTTAAAACACATGGTCTGGTGACCATTAATTACTTTTTTGCCAGCAAAAGCGGCCTCGGCCTTATCTTGGTCGAGGGTAAAAATTTTGGAGCCAACGGTGAATGATTTTTGCATGAATGAGCTAAGGAGGAGGGATAGGGAAAATTAAGCAGAAGGGACGCGAATGGACGAAACTTGAGGAATGAAAAATTAAAGCGAAATCGGACAGGTAACGAATCGGTGAATTCAAGGGGTAATGAAACGGAGAAAAACGGAAAAAATGGATTGGCAATGATGAGTTACCGCAAGTTACCAACAAGTCATTCACCACTAGGGGTTGTGGCTAAAGTCAATTTATGCCACAACGTATGGGAGTTGAGACACACTTGGTCAAATCGTTTTGGTGAACATACCGAGAAAAAAATTAAACTTTTTTCTTGCGTGCAAAACAACTGGTTCGCCCCAAGGAAAACACGGGGCGCGAACGTCCAAAATTCGATTGCTGCGCCATGGAATAGTCTTCTCAAACCCTGACCCTACCCTGCCCCTACCACCACGCTGGAAAAGCGCGTTGGCATACTCCAACGGAAGTGCAGAATGCCCGAAGTAAGTTCTTGTCTTCGGCACCGAATTTAATGCCGAAGTTCAGTTTGAAGCGCCGTCCAGGATCGAGCCACTCAAGTTACGCGGGGCAGTGCATTCGTTGCAGATGAACCAGTGAAAACAGCGGTATGGCGCAACTGCCGGGAGTATTCGCCAGTTGGTCAACGCGATCAAAGGACCAAATCATGCGGGAGGAAAAGCGAAGGCATCCAAAAGGGCCCATCGTTCAAGTCTAGTTGAAGCTGAATCGTCTGAAAAGATGTCCAGCATGGATAGAAACCGTGATCGAGGCAAAGCATTTCGTGATTGAGCATGAAACGACGGTGCAAGTTCCTTATGTTGCATAACGCTGACTACTAAGTTGGCTCCGCAAAACGTCATTTGTAGGCAGGACACAGCGTGGTGACCTTCGGAAAACGCGGGAACAGCGAAGAGATCAGCGGAGTAGATGGACCCAAAAGAAGTCCATGAGCTTCTTGAAGTTTGTGGCGGCTCTGAAGAGCGTTGAGTGAGTCACCAAGATAGCCCTTCAAGCGGTCGCGCTCCAGTTAGTAATCGCTTTTGAGGTGTCTGATAATCGATTCAGCGGAATCTCGGCGTTCATTCACCGCCAGAGAAATTTAGGGCTAAAACGACGCCCGCGTCGCTTCACCAGCACCTCGGCATGCCCGGCGCAATGGTGCCCGGCGGTATTCCATGTCTACGTGCACCGTTTTGAGATGCTTATTTTGATATAATATACTGCAATTGATATATTTGTGCCTTAAAGACGCATCTGACGCAAGTATTACCATGCTCACATAGCGCAGCGATTAGCCAGAGAACTTAGCCCGTCGTTGCTATACTATTTTCTGACCAAACTCATATTTGCGCTACGCTTTGCCAGTGGCGCTGCACGCCACCTAAGGTTCGCGCACGCTATAAGCCATCCTTTCGTCACCGCGCTTCTGCGCAAGGTCTCACGCATCACTAGGCTCAGGTTGGGCCGCAATTTGCGCACACAGCGTTTCATCTGCCGAGCATGGCCTAACAGCCTAATAAATTACCAGACCACGGCCTACGTGTTCGTAAATCTGTTTGATCAACAGTCCTAACTTGCACGCTTCCTTTACCAAGCGTTCCCGCGCCGGGTTGTAGAGCCGTGCATCAGTCGGATAATGAATGTTTTTTCAGATCTCAGCCGGCGTGGTAGTATGCCAAAAGGACCAAAAGGAAGAGGGTTTAAAGGCCGAAAAGCCCCCCTGAATCAAGGGGTAAACGTCCAATTGTCTCCGCGCACTACCATTGCGACCTACCTGATGATCACGACATCTATATCCGTCTAGTTATAGAGGTGTTGGCTCACCATTATTCATTTCTACGGAAGTTGGAATAGATAGTTATGTATCTTTGAAGTTAGCTACTGTCATGACCCCAGCTTGAGCTACTGAGCCATGGAAGGAAGTCCGGGAACTGTGTTTCTTTGGAGACCATGCGAAAGCCCATGAGACAGCGTCGAATCGGAGCGAACTTTATCTATTATACGCATCGTGACTATCAGTATACCAGTCATCTACTGCTCACTAGACTTATCGCGCTTGCATTGCCTCAACTATCCACAGAGGCACCAGCTGAATACTGTCGTTTTTCCACCGATGAAATAACGCGGTGTTGAGAGTTGTATTATGACTTACAACATTAAGTTATACTGATCCACATAAGAACCACGAATATCGTCTAAAAGCTACCCAAAAAAAGCCCCGATTGAGCGTTAGCTCAATCGGGGCATAAACCTGGCAACAACCTACTCTCGCGGGACCTAACGTCCTACTACCATCAGCTGCTCGGGGCTTAAC
>CAIQAB010000034.1 GCA_903869675.1 uncultured Verrucomicrobiota bacterium
ACCGCGCTCGCTCTCGCGATCCACGCCGCCCAACGCAACCCGTCCGCCTGGTGCGGAGCGTTCGCCGCCGAGCGTGTTCCCACCGGCCTCAACGCCCGCCATCGCCCCGCGCTCACCCGCTACCGCGGCGCGTGGGCGCGATGACACGGAGGCCCGAGCATGTCTGATTCACCGACTCCCCCCATTTCGGGATGCGGCGAAGCCTGGAAACGATGGATCGCAAGGCGGAGGCCAGCAACGCGAGGGAGTGGACATCAGTCCATGACCGACCGTTGCGCAGACTCCAACGCAGCGAGCCGCGTTTGCAGGCGAGAGGTTCGGTGAAATCCGACCCCTCAGAATTCCGATTTTCCGCTCCTCAATCCTTTCACCGAACCGTCCCCACCCGACAATGAAACTCGCTGCGCCCATCATCCGTCCCACCAACCGCGACTACGAGCCGCAGCTTTTCGGCCGCTCGCTTTCGCCTGACACCGTCGGCGCGTTGCTCGACGCCGGCGCCCGTGGTGACCTCGCCGCGCAGAGCGATCTTTTCAACCTGATGGAGGACACTTGGCCGCGCCTCCGAGCCAATCTCCAGAAGATCAAGAACGCCATCCGCAAGCTGCCCTTGAACGTGCAGCCCTTCACCCCGAAGAACGGCAAGCCCTCTGCGTCCGCGCAGGAGAAAGCCGCCTTCGTCGAATCCGCGCTCCACCTCCAACGCGGCTACGTGGACACCACGCGCGCCCCGCTCGGCTCCGGCGTTTACGATCTCATGGACGCCGTTGCCCGTGGCCTGTCCGTCGTGGAGATCGACTGGGCCACCGATAGCACCGGCTACGTTGTTCCGGTCGGCTTCCGCCGCGTCCCATCTCGTTACCTCGGCATCAACACCGACGGCACCCTCGCGCTCCGCCTTCCAGTTTCAGGTTTCAGCTCTCAGGTTTCAGGTTTCGATTCTAAGCTCACGCCCTTCGCCAAATACCCCGGCAAATTCCTCACCGGCATTTTTCAATCCAAGTCCGGAGCACTCGGCGAAGCCGCGCAGCTCCGCGCCCTCGCTCCTCTCTGGCTCGGTCACATGCTCGGTTGGGAATGGCTTGTTCAAAAGGCCGAACTCTTCGGCACGCCCTTGCGTTGGGCCAACTACCCGACCACCGCCACCCAGGCCGAGATCGACGCAATCACCGCCGCCCTCCGCAACATGGGCACCGCCTCATGGGGCGCGTTTCCGCAGGGCACCAACCTGCAAATCATGCAGGGCACCACGCCCGGAGTCGCCGGCCCCAACGATCCCAGCGAGCGACTCATGGGCATTGCCGACCGCGCGTGCGACATCATGCTTCTCGGGCAGAACCTCTCCGTTGAGCACAACGGCCAGGGCAGCCGCGCCGCCAGCGAGGTTCACCGCGAGGTCGAGCTGGATCTCTTCGAGACCTACGCCGAGTTCATCGTCGCCGTCCTCAACGACCAGCTCATCCCGCAGTTGATCGCGCTCAACTGGGGAAGCGCGGAGGAGATCCCGTTCGTTGAGGTTGAGATTTCTCGCCCCGGTCGCGAGCAAGACATGGCCGCGCGTGACAAAACCCTCTTCGTCGAAATGGGCCTGCCCGTCTCGTTCCAATATCTGTATGAACGTCATCACGTGCCTGCGCCGCAGGCGGGTGATGACTTGTTCATACCCTACGACGTAGCGCGGCAGCGCGGAGATGGTCGCGCCGCAGGCGTGGCCCCGGAGCTTCGCGGAGGGGCGAGTCAGAGCGGGTGCCCGCACAGCGGGCGCGAAGACTCGCAACGGCACAAGGTGCCAGAGCGCTTCCAATCGGCGTGCGCGTGCGGTTGCGCCACGCCGATTGACGCGATCTCCGAAAGTGCGCAAGAACTCGCCGCGCGCCAAGCCGCCGCACAGGCCGCGTTCCCGCAGCAGGTCGCCGAAGCCAACGCCGCCGATGAATACCTCGTCTGGGATGCGACCCTCGACAACCGCACAACACCCCTTTGCCAAGGCCGCCACGGTCGCCGCTGGGGGGACGGTTGGTTTTCCCCGCCGCCCGCGCACTACAACTGTCGGAGCGTTTTGATCCGCGTGCCGAAAGACAGCTATAATTTCCCTTAGTCGTTCTCGTTACTGGTTCTCAATCTTGTTTTCGTCTACGATGATTCGCAGTCGAACGATCACTGACTGCTTTCGCCTTTCCTATTTTCGCTCTTAAGGAGCCCAACTGCTACGTTTTGCCGCCGCGCGATCTTGGTCCGCTTGGAACCTCGCTTCGTCTGCTGCTCTCTTCGCCGCCGCGCGATCTTGGTCCGCTTGGAACCTCGCATCGTCTGCTGCTCTCTTTGCAGCCGCACGATCTTGGTCCGCTCGGAACCTCGCAGCATCTGCCTCTCTCTGAGCCGCCGCGCGATCCTGCTCCGCTTGGCGCCTAAGTCTGTCTAATTCATCCTGCTGCTGTCTGGAGGAATACTGGGCCATGGCCACATCTGTCACTAAGAGCGCGGCCAAGATAACAATTACCCGGTTAATCTTCATTCATCTTGGATAGTAATCCGGGGGTTCCAGTCAATCGTTATCACGTTTACCGGATCACAATTAGATTCGGGGCAGGCAACTCGCGAGACAGTGACAACGATCAGCCAAAACGTGGATTTTCTCTCCACGTTGCAGATAATTGAATTCAAAAATCACTCCGGCTCGGCTCTGTGTAACCCGGCTTGGCTTCGTTGACACCTCGGCAGCGGCATGACCCAGCCGCTTCACGCCGCCTTTTCCAACGCCCTCGCCGAGGGCTCCACGCTTCCCGCCGACATCCAATACATGCCGCCCGGTCGGCATCGCATTCGGGCCTCTCAAGGCGGCAAGCCCGTGTCGGTCGAGGTCGCCGTGAGCGCCGCGACCGCCGCCGTGCTCCAAACTTTTCTCGCGTCCAAGATGACCGCCGCCGCCGAGGGTCGCGAGGATCGGCCCTTCTTCGATTTCAATCACGAAGACCGCGAAGCCTCCGCGTGGCCCACCGAGTTTTACTGGGCCGGTGACGATCCGCAGACCGGTGGCGTCCGCGCCCGTCTCGAATGGTCGGACGCCGGCAAACGCGCCGTCGAAGGCCGCACCTTTCGCCGCTTCTCGCCGACCTTCCACCTCGACGCCTCCGGCCACGTCACCGGCTCCGAGATCAACATGGGCGGCCTCGTCAATCGCGCCGCCTTCAAGCGCATCGCGCCCCTCTTCGCCGCCGCCCCCGTTGACACCGCGCACGAGCCGATGCCCATGCAAACTCTCATCTCCACCCTTCGCTCGCTCTCGCTAGTCGAGGCGTCCGCCACCGAGGAGGCCGACCTCGTCACGCAGGTCTCGCGCTCCGTCGGTTCGCTCAAATCCGAAATCACCGACCTCAAATCGACTCTCGCGACGCAGGCCCGCCAACGCGCCGAGTCGCTCGTTGATGCCGCCGTCCGCGCCGGTCGCCTCCCCGCCAAGGACACCGACGCGCGCGGCTTCTGGGTCGATGCGCTCCTCCGCGACGAGGCCAAGGCCGTGAAGGCGCTCGACGCCCTCACCGTCAATCCCGTGCTCGCCCGAATCACCCCCGGCCACGAGGACGCTGCCAATCCCGCCAACCTCATCACGCGGCAGGAGCAAAAGCTCGCTGCCGTCCGCGCCGCCCACCCGAGCGCGGATTTCCAGACCATCTACGCCAAGGCCAAAGCCGAGGCTCCCGAACTCTTCCGCTAACCATCAACACAGCCCGCCCTTTTTCGGAGCGCGGCGAAGCCCAGAGACGATGAATCGCAAGGCAGAAGCAAGCATCGGGAGGGAGTGGGCTCAGGCCCATGACCGACCGGCGCGCCGCTTCTAACGCCGTGGGTCGCGTCTGTGGGCGAGAGGTTGGGTTTAGCCCGTCTCTCCCGCTCATCTCCGAAGTTTCCGAAACCTCCTCTCTAAACCCAACCGTCCCCGCCCGAAAAACATGAAAACTTCCCTCGCCCGCACCAACGCCATTCTGCCTTTCGAGGCCAGCGCCGATCTCACCGGTTTCGTCGGCCGCTTTGTCGTTCTTTTCCTCGGCAAAGTCGCCCTCGTTTCGCTTCTCCCCGTCAAGCCCCTCGGCATTCTTCTCACCGACGGCAAGGCCGGTGACCGCGTCACCGTCGCCATCGGCGCGGGCGGCCTCGCCGGCACCGTCCGCGTGAAGCTCGCCGCCGCCGTCACCGCACCCGGCACCTACCTTCAGCTCACCGCCGATGGTCGCACCCAGACCGACGCCGGCACCGGTGCCCGCGTCATCGTCGCCCAGTCTCTCGAAACCGGAGCCATCGATGAACTCATCGAGGCCGTCCTCATCGCCCCGCAATCCCTCACCTAAGCCGCCCGCCCTTTAGCCCTCAGCTCACACGCCCATGTCTTCCACGAAATACAACGTCACCCTCACCAACTACGCGCGCGGCCTCGCCCAGGACATCTCCGCCACGCTCGCCAACTTCCTCGCGCCCGAGGTGGTTGTTCCCGCCGCCACCGGCCAATACAAGAGCTTCGACGACAAGAACACGTTTCAGGTCATCGACACCTCCCGCGCCGTCGGCGGCCCCGCCAAGCGCCTTGAGTTCGCCGCCAGCGATCCGACTTACAACTGTCTCCCGCAGGCGCTCGAAATCGCCATCGACGACCACGAACGCGACGAGGCGGGCCAGAACGATCCCCTCCGCCTGGAGGAGGCCAAGACCCAGACCCTTGTCTCGTCCGCCGTCACCTCCCACGAGGCCAAGGTCTTCGCCGCGCTCACTGCGCTCGCCGCCGCGACGAACATCACCCTCGCGAGCGACGACCCCATCGCGAAGATCGACGAACAAATCGAGGCGCTCGCCACCGACACCGGCCGCATGCCCAACCGCCTCGTCATCGGCCTCCCGCTCTGGAACAAGCTTCGCAACAACGCCAAGGTCATCGCCCGTTTCCCCGGCGCGGCGTCGGTCGGCGTCAGCATGGCGCAGTTCGGTTCTCTGCTCCTCAACCCGAGCATCGACATCCGCGTCGGCATCCTCGCCAAAGACACCGCCAAACTCGGCGCGGCCAAGGCCAACGTGAACATCATCGGACAACAGCTCGTCGTCTTCCACGCCAACGCCAGCCCCACGCTCTACGATCCGAGCTTCATGAAAACCTTCCGCCTCCGCCGTGGCGGTGTGGACGTCGTCCGCACCTACCGCGACGACTCCGCCCGTTCAGACATCCTCGCGGTCGATTGGTCTGAAGACATCCGGGTCACCTCCTCCGTCTGCGCCCGCAAAGTCACTGCCTCGTAAGCACCGCCGCCAGTTCGCACAGCCAACCACGGGCGGCCGGTCACATGTGACCGCCGCCCGTTTTTTTGCATCCGGATACTCGCTACTCACCACCCTCTACTCGCTACTGCCATGCTCGCCACCCTCGCCGAACTCACCCGCGACCCAGTCCTCCACCGAGTAGGTCTTGGCTGGATCGCCGTCATCACCCTCGACCAGCTCAACGCCTTCGTAGGCCTTCTCGTCGGCATCGCGACGCTGGTTTACCTCTGCCTCCGCATCCGCGACCAACTCCGAGATCGGAAACCCAAATCACCTTCCGAAGATTGAAACCGGGAGTGCAGCGAGGGCTTGATCGACGATGCCAGGCAAGGCGTCGCGAGGAGGTCGCGGGGAGTGTGCTGGCGCACATGACCAAGGCCCCCGCAGCGACAACGCCGCATGGCGCGTTGAGGAAGCCCTCGATGCCTCGCGGGAACCGTTGACATCGGGGCAAGGCGTATGAACGCCAAAACCATCCGCATCCTGTCCTTCCTCGGTAAGACCGCCGGTCTTGTCCTCACCGTCGCCGGCCCCTTCTCCGGAACGCCCATTGGCCTCACGGTCTTCGCCGTCTCGTCTTTCCTCAAAGACGCCGTGAACCGCATGGGCGACCTCGCCGACGACGGCAAACCCAACGACTCCTTCAAGACCTGACCGCCCACCGTTCCACCTGCCTCCTTCAGCCCCGGCCGCCCCGTGCGCCGGGGCTTTTTCATGCCTTCTACACCTCAAATGAATTTACTTTCTTGACGCCTCAAGAAACCTATGCGCATCTACCTTCATGCTGTCGCATCTCCTTTCCCCTCGTCCCGAAGTCACCTCTGGCCGCATCCAAGGCGTTATCGACCCAGACCGCATCACCGACCCCAAGAAAAAGTCCCTTGAGGCCAAACCCATCGACTTTGCCCGCGCCACTTTCGTTTCCAACGACGTCCGCCGCCTGATCAAAACCCTCCACACTCGCCTCCACTCCACCGACGCCGAGGTCGGCAGCATCCTTTTCGAGGGGCCGAAAGGGCAGGGTAAGAGTCATCTCATCACGCTGGCCTACCATCTCGTTCAAAACAACTCCGAGCTTACCGCGTGGCTCGCCGAGCAAAAGCTCGAACTCACCATCCCGGCCAACGTCTTTGTCCTGCTCCGCAAGTTCACCGACTTCCCCTTCGACACCCTTTGGCAAGTAGTCGGTGACGCCATCGGGGCGAGCTTCACCGGCTCCCGTCCCCCAACCATCGACGTCTTCCGCGCCGCTCTCGCCGGTCGTAAGCTCGTCCTCCTCTTCGACGAACTCGAAAGCGGCATCCGTGCCATCGGCAGCGACAGCCAGCGCCAAGACAACATCAACTTCCTCCAAATGATTTCCGAGGAGTCCATGCGTGCCGACTCCAACGTCGTCCTCATCGCTTCCGTTTACGACGGCAACATCGAGCCCGGCCTCACCCTGAAGCGCGTAAAACCCACCGAGATTCGTTTCACCGACACTCGCGACCGGCTCCACATCCTCTTTCACCGCCTCTTTGAGAAATCCCCACTCAGCCCCAACCCCGAAATCGACAACGTCGTCAAAAGCTATGCCAACACGTGGCAACGCTTCGGCATCCCCGCCAACTCCGACTACATCGAGCGCGTGCGCGAAAACTATCCCTTCTCGCCCGAGTTGATCGACGTTGTCACCCAACGTATCCCCCAGAGCCGAGGCGGCTTCCAAGGCACGCGCGGGGCGCTCGCCTTCCTCGCCGCTCTCGTCCGCTTGCGCGGCCCGCACACCAACTTGCTGACCCTCTCCGATGTCGTCCTCACCGACGCCGACATTCGCACTTGGCTCGCCGATCTTGAGCCGTCGCAAAACC
The DNA here is from genome assembly GCA_903869675.1 of uncultured Verrucomicrobiota bacterium. GTDB lineage: Bacteria > Verrucomicrobiota > Verrucomicrobiia > Opitutales > Opitutaceae > IMCC26134_A. The sequence continues at coordinate 7,155 of CAIQAB010000034.1, forward strand.
TCATCTCCTGCGCCGACGCTAACCTCCGCGACCTCGCCAAACTCCCCCTCGCCGAGCGCATCGCCTCCTCGACCCTGATCGCCAGTCTCGCCCCGTCCCGCACTCTCGGCATTTCCGAGGATGAACTCGCTCGCCAAGTCCTCGACCCCGCCCTCGATTACAACCAGTTCAAGCAGACCCTCGACGGCTTCACCAAGTTCGCCTCCTTCTTTCATCGCCGCGACCAAAACGTCTATTTCGACACCCGCGAAAACGCCCACGCCAAGGTCGAGCTGCGCAGCCTCACCGTGCAGGATACCGAGGCCTGGGATCGCATCGCGCAGTGGTGGCGTGCCGATGTTTTTGGCGAGTCCGACGCCATTATCCTTGGCGAGATCGACCTCGCCCGCGTCCGCCTCGACGGCCTCCACACCGACGGCCTCCGCTTCGTGATTTCCCCTCGCCGCCTCACTGCCCAAGACCGTCACTCCCTCTACTTCGGGCTTAAGCGTCGCAACACCGTCGTCCTGCTCGAACCCCGCGCCGAAAAGGAAAACCTCCGCACCAATAAAGACATCCTTGCCTGGGCCCGCAAAGCCATCGCCGCCGAGGCCCTCGCCACCGCCACCACGAGCGATGCCGACAAACTCCGCGAATTCTCCAAAATCGCCACCGACCAGAAAGTCGCCGTCACCGAGGCCATCAAAAAGGTGAACTACGCCTACGTGCAGATTCACCGCACCGGGGCCACTCCCGCCGAGGGCGAATACACCTTGGAGCCCGTCCAGCCCCTCACGAAGCAAACCGTCCTCACCCACCTCGCGCGTAATCTTTTTCCCGCCGCCTTCGTCGCCGAGCACATGCAGGGCCGCGCCGCCGACCTCCTTGGCCGCAAAGTCTCCGCCGCCGAGACGGAATACCGCAACACCCTCGGCTTCCCCGTCCTTGTTTATCCCACCACCTACATCGAGGCGGTTCGCAGCCTCGTTCTCGATGGCGTCTTTAATCTCGCGCACTCCACCGGCACTCAGCACGCCGGCGAAAATCCCTCCCTCCGTGAAGACGAGCTGATGGACGCCGCCTTTGCCGCGCCCTCCGCCCGCCCCGCCGCCGCGCCGGTGGAAAAACCCGCGTTCTCCTCTGCCTCCGCTGGCGGCATCACCCCTCCGTCCACCTCCGCGCCCACCGGCGGCGGCGCTTCCGCCACGCCCATCGAGGCCTTCCCCTTCGCCAGCTCCGCGCAGACCCTCACCACCGGCTTTTGCGATTCTCGCCAAGCGCTCCGCCAGGAGGTCGCCGCCAAGCTCGACCAGGCCGACGGCAAGGCCGTCGTCCGCGTCCGCATCGGCATCGCCTACGAGAGCCGCACCGCCGATATGTCCACGCTACCCTCGTTCTTGCGCGGCTCGCTCACCGGCACCGGCACGTTCAATGGCGAGGTCACCTTCGAGTTCCCCGGCTCCTTCAACAAGGCCGCCGTCGAGGCTATGATGGAGCGCCTGCCCGACTTCTCCCCCGGCTCCGCCAAGGTCACGCTCACCCTCGGCTCCTAATCGTCACCATGTCCTCCCTCGTCGATTTCCCCTCCGCTCTGCTGCTCTCCGGCGGCTCGCGCGTGCCCGGTATCGCCGATTGGCTCATGCACTCGGTTTGGTCGCCGGAGCGTTTCGCCACGCTACCCCGCGAGGAGTATCTCCGCCTCGGCGAGGCCTCCGTCTGCCAGGCCGAAGAGACGATTTCCACCGGTGCCGCTCGCGTCTGGGATGAGCTTGTCGCCGCCACTGCCCATGCACCCACGCCGCGTGCCTTTCTCGGTCTCGATTCACCACCCGCCTCCGCCCAGCCCATCGCCCGCGCCGTGATCGTCTTCGATGGCCTCTCGCTCCGCGAATTGCCGCTCCTCCTCGACCTCGCCGCCAAGACCGGCTTCCGCGTCGATGAATCCCGCCCCATCGTCACCTGCCTGCCCACCGAGACGGTGGACTTCGTTTCGCAACGAGTCGTCGGCCCCGATGCCGCCCACGGCACCGGCCCCAGCCAGCTGCCCGGCCTCGGCGCACTCACCTCGCGCGGCGTTCACGCCGCCTACCTCGATAGCCTCAACCCCCGCGTCGCCCTGCCCACCGGCAAATCCCTCCTCCTCTGGTCAACCTACCCGGATCGCCTCTTCAAAGACGACGAAGCCCGCTTCGATACCCAGCTCTTCCCCCAGTTCGCCGACTACGTTTCCACCCTTTGGAAATACACCGTGCAGGCCGTCCCGCCCGGCGTGCCCATTGTCATCACTAGCGACCACGGTTATATTTTCTTCGGCGGCACCGCCGAGAGTGCCCGCCCCTCGACCGCGCCCGAAAGCCTTAGCCAACAACGCAGCCGCGTCTTCTCACCCGACGAGGCTTTCCCTGCCCGCCACCCCGATCTTCAACTCTTTCCCGAGCGCCGCCTCGCCCTCCTGCGCGGCCGCCTCAAAACCCGCCCCAAAGGCGGCAGCAGTCGCAAACTCTACCAACACGGCGGCCTCTCCCTCATGGAGTCGCTCGTCCCTTGGGTTCTCCTTAACCGCAATTAACCTGTCCTCACCATGAGCAAAATCAAAGTCGGCACCCAGATCGAAGAAGAGATCTACCAGCAGCTCAAGTTGACCGCCGCCCGCGAGCGCCGCCCCGTCGGCGAACTCGTCCAGGACGCCGTCACGTTCTACCTCCGCCGCCAGCGCAAGTCCGGCCTAGCCCGTCTCTTAGAGCGCGGCCCGGCCTTCGCCGTTACCGACGAGCAGTTCAAAGAAATCATGGACGCAGATTTCTACGATCAATGAGTCAAACCCGCGTAGACTCCTATCGACGAAACCCTACCGCATGAATCTCGACGAACTAAGAAACGGCACCCGCGTCCTCATCGACGCCAACGTGCTCATTTACGGCATCCGCCGCTCCTCGCTCCAATGTCGCGGCCTTCTCGCACGCTGCGATACCGGGGCGTTGGAGGGCATCATCACCACCACCATCTTGGCCGAGTTCAGTCATCGCCGCATGATCGAGGAGGCGAAGTTCAAGGGTCTCGTCGGCTCCAATCCCGCCCGCGCCCTCGGCGAGAATCGCGGCCTCCTCCGCTCTCTCTCCGCCTACGCCGACGAGGTGCGCGATCTCCTCGGCGGCGGCCTCTTCGTCGAGCCCGTCCTACCCGAGGATTTCCACCTCGCCCTGGAGTTTCAGCAAAAGTTCACCCTCCTCACCAACGACTCGCTCAACCTCGCCGTCGGCCGCCGCCTCGGCCTCAGCGAACTCGCCACCGCCGACAAGGGCTTCGATTCCGCCCAGGGCTTCATCGTCTATAAACCCACCGACATCGTTACAACATGAGCCAGCCCTACCAAAATTCGCGTTACCTCGGCACGCTTTTGACCGGACTCACGACGCCCGTCCGCCGCCGCATTTTCATAAGCTACCACCACGACAACGACCAATCCTACTACAACGAGCTTTCCCGCGTCCTCCACGATAAAATGGACTTGGTGTTCGACAACTCGCTCGACCGCCTAATCGACAGCGACAACACCGATTACGTCATCCAACGCATCCGTGACAAATTCATCGCCGGCACGTCCTGCACCATCGTTCTCTGCGGCCCCGAAACCCACCAGCGCAAATACGTCGATTGGGAGATCAAGGCCACGCTCGAAAAAGGCCACGGCCTGATCGGTATCGCGTTACCAACCATCTCGCGCAACCTGCAAGGGCAATCCATCGTTCCCGACCGCCTCGCCAGCAATTACCATAGCGGCTACGCCGTATGGAAATCGTGGGACGACCTCGCCGCCAATCCTGCGCTTATGGCCACTTGGATCGAGGACGCCGTCGCCCGCGATCAGAGCAAGATCGTCAACCCTCAAGCCATCAAAGCCCGCAACGGGTAATCGCCATGGCCACCATCAAAGAAGGTAACTTCTCCATCAATCTCGGCCTCATTAAACTCGATGGCCGCCTCACCGACGACGACCGCCAGTGCGCTTGGGAGCTTTACGCGGAAATCATCACCCGCGTCGCCGTGGTGGGAAAATGGGGGGACAAAGAGGCCACGAACTTCGAGGGCGAAATCTACGCTGAGAGCTTCACGTCCCTATATCGTTTCTTCCAAGAGGCCCGGTCTATCATGCGCAAGTTTCCGGTAGGCCGCATTGAGAAGCCCACCAAAGACCACCTCGGCGTCATGATTCAGCGCATCCTCACCGACGCATTGCGCCCGTTTTTGGAGAAGTGGCAGGGCAATTACCGCTCATGGTGGGATATTCAGATGAAGAAACCAGACCACCGTAATCCCTTCGAGGTTCAAAAGGACTTTGAGAACCTGAAACTCATGCTCGAAGATTGGAGTTCGATCCGCCGAATCATGCGTCGCGCCGCCCACGAAATCTGCGACGCTTACAAACTAGAACCCGTCATTCAGGTGCCGACCACGTCGGCCGCCCCGGCTAATCCCGTCATTTAAGCACCATGTCCAAACGCGCCATCGAGGAGTCTTTCCCCATCGTCGAGATCAACCGTCTCGCCGTGCCGGAGCGTAATTCGTTCAAACCGATTTACATGATGCACAAATGGTTCGCCCGGCGGGCCTCGTGCGTCTTTCGCGGCATCCTCCTTGGCGCTCTAAAGCCCGCCGGCACCGACATCATGGCGGAGTTTTATCGCGACCATGCCGACGATCCCGACACCAAGGGCAAGGTCATCCTCGATCCTTTCATGGGTGGCGGCACCACGGTCGTCGAGGCCCTCCGTCTCGGCTGCAAAGTCGTCGGCATCGACCTCAACCCTGTCGCGTGGTTCGTCGTCAAAACTCAGGTCGAGCCCGTCGATCTTCCCTCGCTCGACGCCGCCTTCGCCCGCCTCGTCAATCGCCCTGTCTCTTGGTCGGGCAAGCCGCTCCGCGACACCCTCCTCGACCTCTACCGCACCGAGGCTCCGTGGTCGCTGCCCGCTCCCGGTGCCCCGGCACTTGGCGCGTCCGACGTTATCTACACCTACTGGGTGAAGTCCGCTCCCTGCACCAGCCCCACCTGCAAAAAGTCCGTCCCGCTCTTCGGCGACTACGTCGTCGCCGGTAAGAGCCCCACCGTCCGCTACCACCCGGACTGCACCTGCCCGCGTTGTCACAAGGTCTTCGATTGGGAGATTGAGCCCGCCGCCCTCGTCGCAGATCCCCGCCTCATGGTGCACGCCGCCGCTTACTCAGGCGGCGCGGGCCGCGCCACCGCCCGCTGGACTTACGCCCATCCCGAGGGCGGCATCTTTGTCTCTCAGGGCGAACCCTCCGGAGGTCAGGCCTCCGTCCGCCACGGCCAGGTTCCTTCTGGCCACGTCTCATGCCCCCATTGCACCGAAATCGTGAAGCCGGTCATGGGCAAAGGCGCGGCCTCCGCCGGTGGTAAAGGCCACAAACCCAAGCGCAAAAAAGTCCCGCTCACGGTTCTTCTCTGTCCCCACACCGAGGAAGTATTTCAATGGCGCGGTGACCTTGCCGAGGACGCCCGCGTCACCAGCCCCGGCGGCCACGAGTTCGCTCCCTACGCAGGAAACCAGCCAGAAAAGGGACGCTTCGTTTGCCCGCACTGTGGCGGTAATGAAGCCGTTATTGCGGCTATTCGTAGCTTGCCTGAAGCCGACCGCCTACCTGTGTCGGCTTACGGCCTCCAAGCATATGCCCCAGGCTGCGATCCTCGATTTCTCCGCAATGAAGCGGACGATAACCTACTAGCGCTTGGTCTTACCGATCAAACTTCTGCCGATCTTGTCGAATCTGAAGGCACGGAGGATATAGACGACGAACCGCCCGGTATCGAAATCACACCTCCAAACGTTACCATTCCGCGCACCCACAACCTTGTTTGGCTGCAAAAGGGGAAATACTACGCTCGCCACAGTCCTTCTGACCTCGCGCACATACAGGAGATAGGACGCACATGGTCAGATAATGCCGATAAACTTCCGTATCCCAAGAGCGAGATTCCGGAGGGCGAAAAAACAAAGACCCACTGCCACGGTCACCACTACTGGAGCTGGTCAGACATGTTTCTCCCTCGCCAGCTCCTCGCCATAAGCACGCTCTTAGACGGAATCCTAAAAGAAGAAGACATTGGTCTTCAGGACCTTCTCTTATGCGCGTTTTCCAATATGCTGGAGACAAATAATCAATTCACGCGCTTTAGAAGCGCCCGCAAGTCGGCAGGGGGAACGGCACCAGCAGGAATTTTCGCTAGGCACGACTATCACCCTCTCATGGCTTTCTGTGAACAGAATGTTTGGGGTTCGGTTTCGGGAACAAATACATATGTGCGTCGAATCGCCTCTCTAAGAGAAGGGATCGAATTTGCGCACAACCCGTATGACGGCAAATGTGACGATAACGGAAAGCCCGAGAAATCATTTGGCCGCGATCCAATACCGTTAATTAAGAATTTTGATCTGCGTTGCGGCGACTCTCGGGAAGTAATCAAGACCCTCCCGCTTGTCGATTTGGTCATCACCGACCCGCCATACGCCGACAATGTAAACTACTCTGAACTGGCAGACTTTTTTTATGTTTGGCTCAGGCTTGGGTTAAAAAACAGGTATCCTCAGTTTTTGGCCGAATACACGCCTAAGACAGAGGAAATAATTCAGAGCGCTCATCGGGGCATGAGTGCGGAAGACTTCCAAGATGGACTAACACAGGTTCTCGCTAAAGCAGCCAAGCAATTGAAGCCAAGTGGGTTAGTTGCGTTCACATTTCACCATGCAGAGGATCGTGCATGGGAAGCGGTGTTGAATTCAATATGTAATGCCGGATTGGTAATCGAAGCTATATATCCAGTTCATGCGGATAGCGAAAATGCGATGAACCTAATGGAAAAGGAGTCTATTGCTTATGATTTAGTGCATGTTTGCAGGCTGAAAAACCAACAAGACGTAGTGTTACGTAAAAGCTGGGCAGGACTTAAAAGCCAAGTTCGGCGAAAAGCGCATGAGGAGATAAAAAGGATAGAATCAGGGCGTTACGGCGGCACTGCTTTACCCGCGCCTGACGTCAGAATGGTTCTTATTGGCAAGTGCCTGGAGGTTTACTCCCAGCACTACGGCGCCGTAGTCGATTGGCAGGGCGAGCCCATGCCGCTCCGTGCCGCATTGCAGGACATTCGGCTTCTTGTTGAGCAGATCGCCAGCAGCGAAAACCCGCTCCCCAGCGAACTCGAAAACGCCGACGCCATCACCCAAGTCTGGCTCCTCGCCCTCGCCGATAAACGCGAGATCACCGTCGATTCCCTTAGCAAGACGACGCGAGGCGTCTTCGAGGTCAGCGACCTTACCGACCACAAGCCACCGCTCCTGCACAAGAAACGCGCCAAAGGCAGCCGCTCCTGGGCCATCCTTACGCCCGCCGAGCGTCTCAACGGACTGCGCGAGGCCCTCATGAAGGCTCCGCCCACCACCGAGCAACTCGACCTCGGCATCGTCGGCGGCGAACGTAGCGTCGTCGTCGGCCCGCCCTTGGTGGACGTGCTCCATCTGCTCCTAGCCAGCGCGGAAACCGGTGAACGGCTCGATCCTCTCATCACCTTTTTCGAGGCCCAACGCAGTCCGCTGCGCGCCGCGCTCGAATGGCTAAAAGGCCGCGACCCCGACCGCTGGGCCAAACCCTGCGACCTCCTCCTCGGCTTCTACTCCGACGTGCAACTCACGTCGCTCCTCAGTCCGACTGCGCCCAAGTCCAGCTAACACACCAAAACCATGCCCGGCATCAATCGTTACAAGCTACCCGAGATCCAAGCCCAGTATCGGAATTTGCATGAGGCGTTCGAGAAGCGCGCCAGTGTTAATTTCTCCATGGCTACGCGGAAGCCTTCTGCGCCGTGCATATTCCTTTCGCATCGGAGCACAGACAAGGAAGCAGTAAGAAAAATCGGTGAATACATCATGGCGCAAGGTATTGATGTATATCTCGACGCCGATGACCCTAATCTTCAAAAGGCTGATCGCGACAATGACCATCAGGCCATTACTACAGCAATCGAGCTAGGCATCACTAACTCCACAGACCTGCTGGCTTATGTTACACCAAACACAGTGGCATCTCCATGGGTTCCTTATGAAATCGGTTTTGCCAAACGTGACGGTAGCCAACTCGCCGCCATGAAGAGTAAAGACCTTACCGCCTTGCCTAGCTACCTCGTCATCGTCCACCAAATCACCGGAATCGAGTCACTAAAAGACTACCTTCAAAAGATCATAAAACGTGATGCTACGCCTGGGCAGCAGGTCGTTAAGCTGTCTCGAATCTTGGACATGAAAATAGAGGATGCTGGTCTGTCCCATCCATTGTCCCGCTACCTTGCGCAGAGATAAAACATAAATCCATGTCCGGCTACCTCGTCCTTCCCCGCACTGCGCTCGATCTTCACGGCGGCACCATGCCCGCCGCCTCCGAACAGATCGGCTTCCTCGATTTCCTCCGCGAGATCGAGCAAGACCCGTTCCCCTTCGCGCCGCGCACCCGCCTTTGCGTCACCGGGCTGGACGAGCTACTCATTGCCCAAGACTGCACTCAGCAGCGCCTCACCGCCACCGCCGCTTCCCTGCTTCTCGACTACCGCCGCCGCCTCAAACGCGCCGCCGCCGAGGTCAATCTCCTCGCCGACATCCAAGTCCCCGTCGCCTATCCGCTCCGCCTCGGCGGCGAAAACGATCTCGGTGCTCACCACACCAAACAGGACTTCGTGCCGCTCTGGCAGCTCTTCGGCAAAAACCCCAGCACGCGCGAGGTCATCCCCGGCAAGGTTTTCGGCTACCACTTCGCGGAGACGCTTTCATGAGCGCCGCCACCATCGTTTCTCCCGATCTCCGCGTCGGCGACCGCGTCCGCATCGTCGGCCGCTATGCCCATGGCGTCGGCGAGGTGCTCCGCGTCCAGCAGACCGGCGGCCTCTTCATCGCCGATGTCGTCTTCGATAGCCAGGGCGGCCGTCGTCTCGAAACCCTGCCCGTCACACGACTCGAAAAAGCCTCCTCTCCGTGGGATCGCCTCCGCGCCGGCCACTACGACGACCCTCGCGATTTCCTCCTTCGTCAACTCGCCTGGCAATTCGCCCTCGGCAACTCCGGCGGCGAGCTTTCCAACGCCAAGACGGCTCTCCTCCCGCATCAAATCCTCCTCACCCACGACCTCGTCAAGATGCAGCGCCGCCGCGTGCTCGTCGCCGACGACGTCGGCCTCGGCAAAACGATCGAGACCGGCATGGCCATCCGCGAACTCATCACCCGCGGCGAGGCCCGCCGTGTGCTCATCATCACGCCCGCCGGTCTGGTGAAAAACTGGCAGCGCGAGCTGCGCGACTGCTTCCGCATCGAGTTCGAGATCCTCGGCACCGATTTCCAAGACTACGCACCCACCTCTTGGGAAAACCACCACCGCGTCATCGCGTCGATTGATACTCTCAAGCGCCCGCAACGCACCGAGCGCCTGCTCGCTGCCCCGAAGTGGGACATGATTATTTTCGACGAAGCCCACCATCTCACCCGCCTCCGCTACGGCTCCAAAGTTCAGGCCACGCTCAACTACAAGCTCGCCGATGCCCTGCGCGGTCACACCCGCGATCTGCTTTTCCTATCGGCCACGCCACACCAAGGAGACGCCTACCAATTCTGGTCGCTCATCCACCTGCTCGACGACCAGCTCTTCGATTCCCCCGAGGCAATGGATGCCCATCGCGGCCTCCTCAACCGTGTCATCATCCGCCGCACCAAACGCGAGGTTACCGACGGCGACGGCCGCCCGCTCTTCGTGCGCCGCCAAGTCACCACCGAACGCTTCGAGCCCGCCCTCCGCGAACAGCGTTTCTACGAAAAGCTCACCAGCTATCTGAAAGACGGCTACAACGCAGCCGGTGTCGGCCCCAGCGGACAGGCCGCCCGCCCATCCCGCGACCAACGCGCCATCGGCTTCGTCATGGTTGCCTTCCAGAAGATGATGTCGTCGAGTCCACGCGCCATCCGGCAGGCACTTCGCCGCCGTCTCCTCGTCCTCCTCGTGCGCCAACAAATCGAGGTCGAGATGCGCCGCAAAGCGTCGCCGTCGCCGGAGCTGTCCGACCGCTACTTGCGCTTGCAGGACGAAATGCGCGCCCTCGCCAAAGAAATCTACGCCCTCGCCCCCTCCGCCTCCACCGATGCCCAGGCCGATACCTGCATCGCCCAAGTCCGCGAGCGCACGCTCAAAAAACTCATCGAAGCGGAGAACGACACCGATTGGTCACTCGACTCCGACGAAGAGGGCGACGAAGGCATCTACGGCGACGCCGAAATCCCCGACGAGACCGCCAAGGTTCGCGAACTCCTCCGCATCGTGCCCGAGGGGGTGGATCGCAAGTTCGAGCGCCTCGAAATGATCATCGGCAAACTCCGCGCCGAAAATTCCGGCGAGCGCTTCGTGATCTTTACCCAGTATCGCGAGACGATGGAGTTTCTCAAAACCGAGCTGGCCCGCATCGTCGGCCCCGAGCGCGTCGTCTCCATCCAAGGCGGCCCACTGGAGGATAAAATCGCGGCGGCTGAAAAGTTCTGGGCGGAGGACGGCGCACGCATCCTCATATCCACCTCGGCCGGCGGTGAAGGCATCAACCTTCAAATCGCCCGCGTGCTCTTCAACTACGACCTCCCGTGGAACCCGATGGCCGTCGAGCAGCGCATCGGCCGCATTCATCGCTTCGGCCAGAAAGAAGTCTCACAGGTTTACAACCTCGTCGCCAAAGACACGGTCGAGGAAAACATCTACAGCCTGCTTTGGGACAAGCTGGAGCACATCGCCAAATCCATCGGCAAGACCGACCCCGAGACCGGCGAACCGCTGGAGGATTTCCGCAGCGACATTCTCGGCTTCCTCGGCTCCACCCCCAACTACCAACAGTTGTTCAAGCAGGCGCTCATTGATCGCGACTACTCCCGCACCAGCCGCGAACTCGACCGCATGATGGAGACCGCTCAGAAAGCCCGCACCGCGCTGCACGACCTCTCGCAAGACCTCACCAGCTTCAACCTGGAGCAATACCGCCGCATCTCCGGCCAGTTCCACCTCAAACAACTCGGCGAATGGTGCCGCGAAGCCGTGGTGCGTCTCGGCGGCAGTGCCGTCCCGTCGGGCGAGTTCTGGCAGATCATCACCCCCGAACCGCTCAAGAACTTCACCAACGTCGGCGCGCGGTATGACAACGTCACCTTCGACCGCGCCCTCGCGACCCGCAAAAAAGGCTCCGAACTCTTCGGAATCGGCCATCCCTTCGTGGATGCGATGATCATCCATCTCCAAAACCCGCCCTTCGGCTCCGAAGTTGCGTGCCTTTCCGGTGGGGTAGACAGCGCCAAAGTCGAAGCCCGTTACCGGGTGACGTGGGATCGTGCTGACAAAGGCACATTCAGCGGCGTCGTCATCGTTAGTCTGAACGGCACGGCGAGAGTTGAGGAGTTGAGCCGCGACCCCGGCCGCTTTAGCACACCGTCACCGAGCACCTGCGCGACCATCGACACCGACACGGAGGCCCGCGCCGAGGAGACCCTAAACCTCTGGATTTCCTCCCGCCGCACCGAATTCGCCGATGGCACCATCCCACGTTGGGAATTGCTAGGAGTCTCCGTGCATGGGTAAACCGCGACGCAAACGTCCTTACACGATTTTGCCGGGCCGTGTGGATTGCTTCCCGCTGAAAACGCGGGAGCCGACTCAACGTGACCTAATAATTGGAAATGCGACTCCGTCTATCACGTATGAAAGTCATCATGCAATCTGGCCGCGCATAATTGATAGCGTTGGCAACTGCGCGGAGGACTCAGCGGTCAAAGACGCCCTGCTTGCCTCCAAAATCTACAAATCATGGCAGCACGGGATGCCTTTTCTAAAGGATGTCCCCATCATGAAGAAGTTCAGATCGGGCCGACTATCGGCAGACGATCTGCCCAGAGCTAACGACGTCATTTTGACGCATGGAATGTGGCTCCCGGCCGGCCAAATTTTATATCATGGCGGCTGCTTCGATTCACAAAGAGCCACAATTACAGACAGGCCCATCTCTGCCACGCTGGTTCCCAGTGTGGCGCTGGTTCATGCCATCAAAGACAGAGGGCAAATCGCGGTTTTTAGAATCGCGGATTCAGAATCTGTCAGAGCTTTTGTCTATTCTTCGCGAGGGTATCAGCTACACACACTGGAGCATGAGATTCTCCTTCAAAGTAGGTTAGAGTTATCTCCGATTTCATCGCAGGAAATATTGGGAAGGATCGTAAGTGAGTATGAAGTCCGTCCAAAGTAAGTTCATCGAGCCTGATCCTGCTCACTATACGTGCCGCCTTTGCGGATCGTCCAAGCCCCTATGTCGTTCGCACATTTATCCGAAGTTCACCTTCAAACGCATGAAGGAAGCGGATGGAACCTTCATGCGTTTCGAGGGCAGTAGGCGCGGCTGGTTACCGCGTCCGCTACAGGACGACTGTGTGGAGTATCTCTTGTGCGGGTCTTGCGAGCACCGGCTCCACAAATGGGAAAATCACGTTGCCCGGCTACTCGCTGGAGGCCTTCTCGACAACCTAACCCCAGCTCCACTAAAACGTCACACGTTCATAAATCTCCCAGATTACACATCAGCGAAACTCTACCTCCTATCGTTATTGTGGAGGTGCCATGCTGCTCGTTCACATGCGTTTCGTTTCGTGGATCTCGGCCCAAAGCACGATGCTCGCTTGCGCGAGATGCTTCTTAACGGTGATCCCGGCGACCCGTGGGAATACGGCTGTTTCATTTCCACAGTTCATCTGAACCTTGATGACGGCAAATTCGACCGCCCTCCAATCGGTTTTATGCCAGAGGCGATGCGGTTTGAGGGTGAGCATGGCCTTCGCGTCGTCAGAATGATAATCGACGGCATCGTTCTCCATTTTGTCGTCGGCAGCCCTGACCGCATGAAGGCCTGGCGCGGGAGTCCAATGTTTCCCCAACGAGATGGGCGAACGGTCGTCGGAGTAGATGACGGCATGAACATGCCCTTTTTCCGTGATCAACTTCGATATGTTTTCGAACGCGAAAATCCGATCTGGGATCGACACTCGCCGTAGGCTCGAATTCTTCGAGCGTGGCCGTGCCCAGAGGGTGCCTTTAGGGTAGCACCTGCGACGGCTGGCGGTCTCCGCGCTGCGCACTCCGCCCGTCCACGCCTCTAGGTATTGCTCGCTGGCGGGCGCTGGCGACTGCGTCGTCCCGCGTCCCGTCCCGCTGCGCTCCACCTTGCGCAGCCGGTGCTTCCCGTCGGCATCCCTCGGGGGCGGCCGTTTTTTCGGTTTGGCCATCTGGGGGCTCCGCGTAGCGCGGCCCGCTACTCCATCCCGCGCCCTCGTTGGGGCGCACTCCTCCCACATCCCATGCGTGACATCTCCCGTGATCCTACACCTCAGCCCGGCGACCAGATCCACCAGTCCGGCCACCCTTTTGACGGCTTCACCGTCATTTCCGTTTACACCCGCGCCCAGGCCATCGCTGACGGCGTCCTTGCCGACGCCTCCACCGGCGACCTCGCCGAGGTCTCCGCGCAGCATTTCCCGAGCGTTCACGTCGCCATGACGGCGACGGTCTTCGCCCTCATCGAGCAGGCGGTCGCGAGCCCGAAGCACGCGAACGACTGGCGCGGCGTCTGGCATGACATCCTCTGGATGTCCCGCGTCTCGCCCGTGCGGGTCTGGCAGGGTGGGCGCCTGTTTCGGGTCATCATCACCGGCACCGGCCGCAAGCGTCTGCACACGTTGAAAGCCATTTCCCACCCCGACGAGACCGGCCGCCCGTGTATCACGATCATGCTCCCCGGCGAGGATTGATCGACGCCCTCAGCCCCGCCCGCACCGTGCGCGCGGGGCTTTTTCGTGCCAAATTATTTGCCACGGATTTGTCAGGAAGGCTGTTTTTAGCTTCACTTCCCTGCATTTTCTTGCATCTTAAATCCTGTTCTAAACTATTAACCTACAACCTAAAGCACACTAAACGAAGGCTTTCTGTTGTTTGCCTGAAGGTGGTTCGAATCCCCCCCTCTCCGCCATTTGCGCAGCAAATGGCGTTTCGACGCAGTCGAACGAAATGCGTTAGCATTTGAGGCGGGATATGGACGGCGCAGCAGCGCCGGGGTAAGACCCTGAGCATAGCGAATCAATCCCCCCCCTCTCCGCCAGTTTTTACCTCTGACGGGCTAAGGCAGACAGCAGATTTGTCAGTTGACGTGGCAAATCTCACATGGACCAGGCCGCACAGTTCGTCATCTCAGAATTCACGAATCCCTCAGGGGAGATCGTTTTTCGCGTCACCGGTTGGCTCGACGGCAAGCGCATCCGCAAGAATTTCCCGACCCGCGCCGAGGCTTCCGCCGAACGTCAGGCCTTGGAAATCCAACGTCTGCAGGCCGAGACCGGCATTCGCACCACCGCCACGCGTTTGACCGACGCCCAGCTTCACGAGGCCGAGGCCGCTTTCCGCCGCCTCGCCGACGCGCCCAAGTCGCTTTCGTTCTAACTCGATTTTGCCTTGGCCAACTACCGCGCCCCAGATCGCGAGCAGAGCCTTGCCGATGCCGTCACGACCTACCTCGCCTTCAAGCAGCGCGAGCACGATCAGAAGCTTCTTTCGATTTCCCAGCTCGACCACATCCGCCGCCATCTAGGCGTCCTCAAAAAGCGGTTCCCCGCCGTCCGCGCCGCCCACCCGAGCGCCGATTTCCAGACCATCTACGCCAAGGCCAAAGCCGAGGCCCCTGAATTGTTCATCTCCGCGCCCGCCACGTCGGGCACCCGCTGAGATTCACCCCTTCGGGGCCGCGTCTGCGCCGCGACCATCTCCGCGCTGACGCGCTCCGTCTTCCGCCGCCGACCTACTCGCTACCCGCTACTCACTCCTCGCTACTTTTTATGAAGACCTCTCTCGCCCGCACCATCGCCGGCCCTTTCTCCGGCACGCCCGTAGGCCTCACGGTCTTCGCCGTCTCGTCCTTCCTCAAAGACGCCGTGAACCGCATCGGCGACCTCGCCGACGACGGCAAACCCAACGACTCGTTCAAAACCTGACCGCGCACCGTTCCATCTGCCTCGTTCAGCCCCGGCCGCACCCGCGCCGGGGCTTTTTGTTTATCCGATTAATGCCTTAAACTCCGCGCGCGTCAGGTTTACTCCATCGGCCAGGACTAGCTCTTTCGGGAAACACGGTGCGCCCATCGACCACAGCTCCAAGCTATCGGCGTGATCATCGAAATACTCCGCCCGGGTCGTTACTCGCACTAGACTCGTTTGCCCGGGCGCGAGGTAGCTGAACTCTCCGACCCCCAGAGGCTTTGCGGTGATTCCGCCGGGCAATAGATCAGCCCGCGCCGCGATTTTTTCCAAATCATCCAAGGTGAGCGTAGGTTCGGGCTGCGGGGGTTCTTCGAGATCGGCATCAACGAAACCGTCGAGGTCAAAGCCGCCCGACTCCGCCAACGCCGCCGCCTGTTCCAGGTCTCCGACGGCCCCGGCCCGCGCATCTTTGTTTGCACCTTTGCCCGCCAACACCGTTTGTGCGATCACGCCGGGCAACTTCGCGAGAATGGGCTGAAGGCGACCGACGACGCTGGTAAATAGGTTGATGCGTTTGCGCAGCGCGAGGTAAACATCCGCCTCGACCGTGTCCTTGTAGTGCAGGTTCACGATGCGGATGACCGGGTGTTTCTGGCCGAGACGATCAATGCGACCGATGCGTTGCTCCACTCGCATCGGATTCCACGGCATATCGTAGTTCACCAGCGAGCCGCAGAATTGGAAATTGATACCCTCCGCCGCCGCATCGGTGCAGAGCAGCACGTCGGCTTTGCCTTCGCGGAAATGGCGCTTGGCCACTTCGCGCGAAACCGCCCGCCAGGTGCCATCCTTCTCCCGGACTTCGCCACCGCGTCCTGAAAAACACATCACGCACAAATCCGGCTCGTCGGCCATCCACGCGAGCAGTTCGAGGGCTTCGACCTCGCGCTGATTGCCCGGCTTGAGTGGATAGCGCAGCAGATGGGATTTTACTTGGTCGCGAATCTCCGCGCCGTGGGTGATTGCATCGACCTCCGCCTTTTCGAGCGTGCATCCCACGAGCAGGCGCACCCGGCCACTATTGCGCACGAGGCCTTCGATGCCGCGCGCCGCCAGCGCCAACGCGCGGGCGTTAAAATACCCCGTCAGCCGATCATACAGACGTGATCGGTGCCGACCTCTGGGTGTTTACCGAAACTCACCAGGATTTCACACCGGGACTTCGCCATTCATGCAGCTCTACAAGTGGGCGAGATGGGATTGTGGGATTAGACACGCCGGCGGATCAATGGGTGATGATTTGGTCTGGCAGTCCGATGGAACAGGTGGAAACGAGTGACGCGATACGCACTGCGGCTGATTTCTCGCACAATCCGCCCCGCCTCGACGCGCACGAGGCCGACCTGGCATATGCTGTTACGGGTCGGTTGAGCGGTCTCGAAAACGAGGGCGGTGAAGCTGCGGTGGATAGCGGGTGTTAGAGTGCAGGTGAGTGGCGGCCTTTGTGTGCGCTAAGCCTTTCTTGGCTGGGTGGATGGACACGACTATCTTGTAGGGCATTTCATCGTCATGAGTCACCCTGGCAAGCGAAGGTAAACCTTATGTGTGAAAGAAACGGGCAGGGGGCGTATCTTACTTCCCCGTTGCTTCTAATGGCATTTAGGAATTTGTCTTGTTGTTTCTGAGCATCACCCAATCCTTGACGGCGAATCTCTATTTATCATGAGAAACCTTTCGCGCTCTGCCTCTGTTATTTGCGCGCTTCTGATTCTCTCATTCTTGGCATGGCGCAATGCCGAGCTTTTAGGCATTTCAGTTTCACCGAATGAAACGACGCGGTCGAGAGTTAGCATTCCGACTCATGAAAAGCCGAGTGATGCTAAGGTTACTGACATTTCTGCGCCTACGCAGGAGACCCCTGCACCCCATCAAGAAACCTCCAATCCTGGCAATGCCAGCACTTCACTGTCTGCTGGAGATCCGCCTCCGTTACCGCCAGAAACCTTGCGGCAAATCGCCTCTATACTTGAGGCAAAGGAACGTCGCACCCCTACAGAGAGAAAAATAGACTCTCAGCTGCTGGTGGCGAATGACCAACGGAAAGGAATCGCAGCCCCTGGTGGTGCACCACTGGCAGCCCCGTCTCTTGATCGTGATTCCGCCGGGCGCATTCTCACCGACATTAAGGCCGATGTAACTGAGCGTTTGCTCAGCAGCATCACCGAGCATGGCGGTGTTGTGGTAAACCATTTTGCCCAACATCGGGCTATCCGTGCTTGGCTGCCACTGGACGAAATTACCGGCATCGCAAATCTCTCCGAAGTCGCATTCGTAATGCCGGCGGTTCGTGCGGTCACCAACAAGACCAACACCTCTGAGGGGGATGTAACGCATAAGGCGGTGAACGCCCGCGCAACCTACAGTGTGAGCGGTGCGGGCATTAAGGTTGGAGTGCTTTCCGATAGCGTGGACTACCTCTCAACGGTAAAGGCCTCGGGGGATTTGCCTGCCACTGTGAACGTGTTGCCCGGTCAGGCAGGAAACGAGAACGGAGCAAAATCTGGTGAAGGGACAGCGATGTTGGAAATCGTCTATGACTTGGCCCCCAGCTCCTCTCTCTATTTTGCGACTGCGTTTACAGGTTCCGCCGCATTCGCGGAAAACATCCGAGCCCTTCATGCAGCGGGTTGTCGGGTTATAATTGATGATGTTAGTTACGATGACCAATCACCGTTTCAGGATGACATTATAGCAAAGGCGGTGAATGAGGTCACCGCAGCAGGGACGCTTTATTTTTCGTCGGCAGGAAATTCTGGAAATAAAAATGACGGGACCACTGCGTGCTGGGAGGGTGACTTTGTTCAAGGAAGCACGATGACAGTAAACGGTGCCGCTCGCCCCATTCAACGTTTCGGCACGCTCTCCTACAATGTGCTAACTGGCACAAACGCTCGCGCCGATCTATTCTGGGCTGATCCTTTGGGCGCTTCGGGAAATGACTACGATCTTTTCATCCTCGACTCGTCTGGGGCTGTAATTGCTCAGTCCTCTAATACCCAATCCGGTAGCCAGAATCCCTACGAATCGGTTGGGGCCGTTGCTACGGGTAACCGGATCGTAGTTGTAAAATACTCAGGCGCTGATCGTTTTCTACATCTTGAAGCCGGGCACTCAAAAATTTCCGTTAGCACAGACGGTATCACACGTGGTCAATCTTGCGCCGTCAACGCATTCTGCGTGGCAGCAGTTAAAGTAGCGACCTCTTATCCCAGCGCTTTTGAAGGCGGTTCCAAGAATCCTGTTGAAACGTTTAGTTCGGATGGTCGTCGCCGGATGTTCTTTAACGCGGATGGCACTCCTTACACTCCAGGGAATTTCTCTTCGTCGGGAGGCATTGTTCGGAATAAGCCTGATCTTTCAGCTGCCGACGGCGTGCAGTGCGCAACTTCTGGGTTTAATCCATTTTTTGGCACTTCTGCCGCTGCGCCACACGCCGGAGCCATAGCCGCGCTTCTTCGGTCTTATAACAATGGCCTTACCACAGATCAGTATCGCAGCATACTGATGGCTTCGACTTTGGACATAGAAGCGCTGGGTTCGGACCGTGACTCCGGTGTAGGTATAGTTATGGCGGACAAGGTGCTCGCGGCTGCTCCAGCGCCCCAGTCACCCACCATCACGAGCTTCAACCCAACCATCGGCACGGTGGGGCAGTCAGTTCTGATTACCGGCACAAAATTTACCGGCACCACAAACGTAAGTTTCAATAATGTCGCAGCCACTGCATTCTCAGTGGATAGCAGCACTCAAATTACCGTCATGGTTCCTGCAGGTGCCTCGACGGGGGTGTTAAAAGTAACAACCCCTTCCGGCACAGCTACCAGTTCAGGAAGTTTTACCGTCACCCCTTCTCCGGTTATCTCCAGCATCACCCCCTCTTCTGGTGCCGTCGGAACCAGCGTGGTTATTTCGGGTAGTTTCTTTACAGGTGCTTCCGTGGTGAAGTTTAATGGGTTGAACGCAACTTTTACGGTTAACAGTGCGAGTCAGATAACCGCCACTGTGCCAGCTGGAGCTACTACAGGACGAGTAACGGTAACCGTGGGGGCTATTACAGCCACAAGCCCGACTAACTTTACGGCAGTTACCTCTCCCATAATTATCTCCCTCACTCCATCTGTGGGCGGTGTTGGGTCTTCGGTTGTATTATCTGGTGCCAATTTCTCCGGAACCACCTCGGTTAAAATCAATAATTTTTCCGCCTTATATACGGTTAACAGTGCGAATCAGATTACCGCCACGATCCCCTCTGGTGCGACCACGGGAGTTGTCTCGGTCACCAATGCCTTTGGAACTGGAACTGGACCGAGTTTTATTGTTGTTCCCATTCCGACTATAACGAGTTCAAGCCCTGCGTCCGCAGCTGTTGGTTCAACGGTAATAATTTCCGGAGTTAGCCTGACGGGAACTACTTCCGTGACATTTGGAGGAATCCCTTCACTTAACTTTACCGTTCTTTCCGATACTCAAATTTCCGCTGTGGTCCCTTCGGCGGCGGCTACAGGAGTTATCAGGGTTACCACTCTCGGCGGCACGGCTACGAGCGCGGCAAACTTTACTGTCATCGGGCCGCCATCGAACAATAATTTTGCCAGCGCCCAGTTAATCAGTGGCACGTCTGGCTCTGTTTCAGGCTCGAATGCAGGGGCAACCCGCGAAAGCGGAGAACCCATCCATGCGGGCAACGTAGGGGGGCGTTCCATTTGGTTTCGCTGGGTAGCCCCCTCCAACATGACTGTGCGTTTCACCACTTTGGGTAGCGCATTCGATACTCTCCTTGCAGTTTACACGGGAAGTGGAGTTTCGGCACTGTCCCCGGTGGTGGCAAATGACGATGCGGATGGTTTGAACACCAGCTCCGTTGCTTGGGTAGCGGGGTCAGGAACAACTTACTACATCGCCGTAGATGGGAAAAGTGCAGGTGTCGGCTCTGAAACTGCAGGCGGTGCAACCACCTTGGCGTGGGCAGCTACCACCTCACAGCCGGCTTTAACCAGTTTTTCTCCTTCGGCTGGTGTCGTGGGCTCTTCCGTAACTTTAACGGGGGCTAATTTAATCGGAGTAACGGCTGTGGAGTTCAATGGCGTCCCCGCGACGTTCTTGGTAACAAATTCGACTACTATTACGGCCACAGTTCCTACTGCAGCTACGAATGGTCCCATAACAGTTCGGTCAGCCGGTGGTGCGGCAGTAAGCGCCATCGCCTTCTCGGTTACTACCGCGCTCAGCAACGACATGTTCGTTAACGCTCAGGTCATCGCTACCGGCACCGGTAGTGTTACTAGTTACAATACAGGGGCATCGAAAGAAGTAGGAGAACCTTCTCATGCGGGCAATGCGGGGGGAAAGTCGGTCTGGTTTAAGTGGACGGCACCCGCTTCAGGAGTAGTTGAATTTCATACCGAAAATAATTCTTTTGATACGTTACTGGCTGTTTATTCGGGATCGGCAGTCGGTTCACTTACCGTAATTGCTTCCAACGACGATGCGCTGGCAAATAATGCCAGTCAGGTTTCTTTTAGCGCCTCAGCAGGGCTGGTTTATCGTATTGCGGTGGATGGCTACAGTGGAGCGGTCGGCACGTTTAAGCTCCTGTGGAGCACTGGCTCGCCTCCACCTACAATCATAAGTCTCACTCCGTCCTCAGACGGAACCAGCGTCGTTATTACCGGATCGAACTTTCTTGGAACTACCGCAGTCTTGTTTGGCGGCGTGTCTGCTACTTCATTCACGGTAAATAGCGCTACACAAATTACCGCGACTGTGCCGACCGGCGCAGTTACGGGGGTAATATCTGTGGTAGCTCCGGGTGGCACGGTGGCAAGTGCGGACGTTTTCACGGTTAAACCCCCGTCTATAAACGATAATTTCGTGAACAGATTTACATTAACTGGGAGCTCTCCAGTGGTGTGGGACAACAACTCAAATGCCAGCACGGAGTCCGGGGAACCGTCACATGCTTCGATTTTTTCTCAAAAATC